>CALNYB010000026.1:0-805719 GCA_942490675.1 Cyanobacteriota bacterium
TATTCATTTAGTTGTTTTAAATGGTGTAAAACAAATTGTCAATCTCACTGATTCAAGACTTGAAACTCTTAATTATTTCTCCAAACACTCTCAAAAAATATTATATTTTATCTGGCTAGTTTCTCAGAGTTTTATTTAATATTTTAAACCTGAAAAAGCGAAAAATAGTATTCCCTCTCTTGCTCAGTCATTCTCAATAATTATGGGTTAATGAAAATAACTTGCAATCAAAGTATTTTGTCGTCCAAAAGCTTCTGTTACTGATTGCATGAGGGAGATAAGAAGTGCATTAAGACCGATACTTTTTGACAACTACAAACTGAAGTGGATGCCAATTGAATGATTACAAAGACATATTTTGCGCTTCCTCGGTTCAGCCCACCACAAATATTATTTCCTTTTGTTAAAAAACCTGCTGAATGTATGTGACAAATGATATTTCCTGAGTTTAATTCTTGAAATCTTCCATTCCCTCAAGGTGAAGGAAATGAATTTTTCCAGACTGATCTCCTACAATAATCGTCTCTCTATCTCGCATAATAGTACAAGCTTTAAATGAATGACTCTCCGCTGAATACAAGCTATAACTTTTCGGCTTTGCAAATCCCAAATTTTTAAAGTGTAGTTATCTGAACAAGCCCCAATAGCCCATTGTCCGCTCTTGAGTAATCTCTACCGCACTAATCAAAGCACTTGGATCAGTTAGTCGATCTGTTTCTAATTCTTTACCCAGTCCCCAGATCCCAGAATCTAACGGTATGGTCGAATGCCAAGTAGAGTAAACAGCTTGTTGACCATCTGGGAAAACTGCCCATCACAAAACCCATGCTCGTGTCCCCTGAGAGTCATTACTTCCAAGTTGTTTTCGAGATCCCAAACCTTGAGCGTTGTATCTTCTGAAGCAGAAATAGCTCGTTTACCATCCAGTGTTAATACTAAAGACGTAATTGCTTTAGAGTGACCAAGTAAAGGTAGTGCTACCTCTTGCTTGCTCTCTATTTCCCAAATTCTCAAAATTCCATTGTCTAAACCAACGATAACTCTTTGCTTTGAAATCGCCTGTACTGCTCTTACTCTCTCAATATACTCGGGCTGATAACTGATATGACCAGCTTTAAAAGTGAACAGCTCTTTTTTTGTTCGCAAGATCCCACCCCCGTAAATTTGCCAAATCTCCATTAGTAATTATCCACTGTCCATCGGGCGCTACAGCCATTCCATGAATCCACACCCAGTTATCTATCGTTAAACGCACTGTCCTGCTACCTAAATCCCACAGTTTTAAAGTTCTATCACCAGATGACGTTAGAATACTCCGACCATCTGGCATGATCATCAGTGCTGTAATTACCTGTGTATGTCCAGGCAATGAGTACAGCCTGTGCCAGGAGTGCTTCGACCTAATATCCCATACAGTAAGAGTTCCATCCCGACTAAGGAGAATTGCACGCTGTCCATCAGGTGTTATGTCGGCAGCAGCGATTCCATCTCCATTTTCCCTAATGAAAGTTATTGAACCAGTAGGGGTATGTTTTTTCTCCCATCCTCCCCCACTTTGACTTTGCTGTAGCTGAAGTATCAATTTTTCGTCAGTCGGTTTGTTGAGATCCCATACATTAAGATTTGTCTTGGATGTAATTGAGAGGAGGTAACGTCCATTCGCAGTTACTGCCACAGGAGTGCCTTGAATCTTTAATTCTGTGAGTGAATCTTGTTGACCAGCAGCATCCAAATTCCAAATTATCAGTTCTGTCTTGGGAGCAGTTGAGGCCGAGATAATTTTTTCACCGTCTGCAGTTACTGTTACTGCTGTGATTGCACCTTGATGTCCAGAGGATAGACTTTGGAGTTCCTGTCCTGTCTCTAAATCCCAAACCTTTAGCGTCATATCAGTTGAGCTTGAGATGAGTTGTTTTCCATCTGGTAACAGTGCTAGGGTTGTAATTGCACCCTGATGCCCATGCAGATGATGAAGTTCTCTATTGTTGGTTACTTCCAAAACCATAATTGTAGAATCTTCTAAGCCCAAGATAGCTTTCTGAGCATCAGATGTTAAAGCTACTGAAGTTATCTGATTGCTAGGACTTACAAAATTCATTAGCTCGGCACCGCGCTCCAAATCCCATATTTTGAGATTTGAACCGTCAGAGGTAGAAATGCCTCCCTTCCCATCAGGCGTTATAGCCACTTTAGACTTGATTTCAGCGCCATCCTCAAGTTTCCAAACTTTGATCGTGGCATCGTCAGCGCCTGAGTAGACATATTTGTTGTCAGGCGACACTGCTATAGCAGTAACCCAACCACTATGACCTCGTAATGTGTATAGCTCTTCACCATTCGATGCATCCCAGACCTTAAGGGAAGCATCGAAAGAGGCTGAAACAATTCGTCTGCAATCTGGTGTCATCATTCCAATTGCGACAGGGGCATTATGACCCCTTGAGACACCGAACCCAGATGTGTCTCGAATTAGCTTACCCCCTCCCTTCAAATCCCACACAGTAGTGTAACCATATCCCCCCAGTCGAATTAGCTCAACTCCTCTATCCAAATCCCACAAAATAAGAGTTTGGTCATGGGATGCAGAAATTGCCCGTTTTCCATCTGGTGTGATTGTCACCCCAATAACTTCAGCCCAATGACCTTTCAAAGTACTCAACTCGCTACTACTCTTTAGATCCCAAACTTTCAGGTTGTGATCTTCTGAAGCAGAGATTGCTCGTTGTCCATCTGGTGTTACAGCAACCCCTCGGACGGGCTTAGTATGTCCCTCTAAGGTTTTCAATACCTCTCCCCTATCCAAGTCCCATACTTTTAAGGTGCAATCGGAAGAGGCAGATATAGTCAGTTTGTCTGATATTACTGCTACTGCATTGACCAAATCGCTATGCCCCTTGAGTGTTTGTAATGGGTTTAACTCAGTCAAATTTTCTAATACTGCATTGACCAAATCGCTATGCCCCTTGAGTGTTTGTAATAGGTTTAACTCAGTCAAATTTTCTAAGTCCCACACCTTGAGGGTATGATCTTCCGACGCGGAAACCGCTCGCCGCCCATCCGGTGTAACAGCCAGTCCTCGAACAGCTCCCTTATGCCCTCTCAAAGTCACGATTTCACTCCAATCATTTAAGTTCCATATTTTTAGGGTTTGATCTGTTGATGCAGAAATAGCATAGGAAGTCTCAGGAATGAGTACGATTGCATTAACATAACTACTGTGTCTACTGATGGTACGAAGTAATCGTCCGCCAGGTTTTCTAAGACTCGCGGTTAGAGGGCGTAACCAAGGAACAACTCGCCAAGCCTGAGCATCTTCTAAGAGCTTCTGAATTCGAGGAGAGCAATGTGTAAGACGCCCTAAAAGTTGTCCAGAAAATTGTGTTTTATCTTGATTAAGAGTGTTTGCAGCAAGTTCAAAAACACCCAGGGTAAGCGCAAGAAAAAAAGAGCCATAATATGCTAAGAAGCCAGCAATTCTCCTGTTTGAAAAAATAGAGTTTTAGTTCTCTATGTAAACAAGAGAACTAAGACCATTACATCAAGACTTAGATGGAGAAGAATTAATAGCTTTTGAGGGAACAGAGTATTTTTCATCGCTGAAAATCCATTGTCCTCATTGCAGTTAGAGAAAACATAAAATCCAGGGGTCAAGTCAAATTTTAGAGAATAAGTTCTCTAGTATTACTAGAGAACTTATTCTCTTTTCTTTTCCCAAGGAGAATTGCTGCTAAGCGGCCACACTGGCAAGCACTTTCATCATGTAGTCTGGGTTCATCGCCGCTAATTTGGACTTTTGACGTACACTGCGTTTCGATGAGCTTTCCTGATTCAAAGCACTTATGGCCAGTCGCCTTAGGAGGGTAAAATTTTCAGGAGCGTGCCCTTGGCGAATGCGGGAATCGTCTTCACCGAAGGTCACATCCAGAACCCAATGGAGTTGATTTTCAATCCCCCAATGCAATCGAATCGCTCGACCAATGTGTTGAGCATCACAAGGCAGGGAAGTCAAGAACAACTGGGTTTCTTCGGTTAGCCCATAGAGAGAGATAGCGTTGGCGATAGACCATTACCACCGATTGCAATCCAGCCCACTGGTCCTGCCGATATAATCCGCCTAGCTGACTCACAGGCATCACCCAAACTTGGCGATGTTCCCGCCGATGATGACCCGCCTCAACTCGTTGATCATAGTCAAATTCAAGCCCCTCGAAGTCGCTTTGGATCGCCTGTTCAAAGTGCTCTTTCACCTGCTCTTTGAGTGTGGGATGATTCCCTTTGAGGCACAGGACGTATTCGGCTCCCTGGGTGATAATCTGAGCCGCAATATCAGTTTGAGTGCCCATGGCATCAATGGTGATAATACAGCCACTGATATCGAGTAATTCCAGTAACGCCGGAATCGCCTTAATTTCATTGCTCTTACTGTCCACCTTCATCTGCCCTAACATCAGACGATGGTTACTGGCCCAGGCACTCACCACATGTAAAGCCGATTGCTTCGATGTCCTGTCATAGGAGCCGCGCATGGTTTTGCCATCAATCGGAATCACTTGCCCCCTACGGTGTCTTTCACGATCTCTGTAACCCAACGTCGGAAGCAACGGTGTAAGGCATCCGGTTCAATCTGGGCAAAGACACGACGATAGCAATCCGCGTGGGGAATTCCCCATGGTAGATCGAGAAATTTCTCCAGCCATTGAGCATGCCCTTCGGCATACAGTTCAATGTCGTCCCATCCTCTAGCCCCGCCAATGGTAGCTAAGATGGCAATCATGACCACACTCAAAAAGGGATGAAGCCGACCTTTTGCGCCACGAGGATCGTCTAAGTCTTCAAAGTAGGATAGCCATTTTGATTGAATCTCTTGAGCATCAACCGCTCTCTGCAGTAGGAGGAATAGGATGTTGAGTGGTAGCTGAAACAGATGCAAACCCTTTAGACATGGCAGAAGAGAGGAAAATAGCGTTTTCTTTCATACCATATCAAGGTCAACTTTTTCTTGCGCTTACCCTGCCTAGCCTACCGACCTGATATCATGTCGCAAAGCAGATAACTTTGCTGAAATAATATTACACTACAGTTGCAATTCTTAACGATTGCCTGCTTTTCTGATAGTCATAATGATGATAGAGAAGTTGGACAGAATATAAGACGACTGAAACTATGTCATCCAATGGGGATCTATTTTACGAAAGTCTGATTCAGTCCTACGTCAATGCGCCTCGCTTTATTGGACGCCCCTGGCTGGCAGAACGAATTGAGGCAATGCTGGCTGAGCCGAACTGTCGGTTCCTGCTGCTAACTGCTGAACCTGGTGCAGGAAAAACTGCATTCATGGCATGGCTGGCGCATCAGCATCCTAACTGGTGCCGCTATTTCATCCGTCGAGATCAACGCACACCGCTGGGAGATGTGGGTGCTCACTCATTCCTGTTGCAGGTTGGCTTTCAACTGGCTGCGATCCACCCTGATTTATTTCAACAGGATCAACTCAAGATTTCAGTTCAGCAACGAATTGGCACAATGGATGCCGCCAGCAAGGCGGTAGGAGCAGAAATTGACAAGCTATTTGCCTCTCCCTTCTATCAAAAGGTGATTCAAATTCAACAGGAGGTCGATCACAACCAGGGCAACCTTACAGGCATTCGGATTGGAGAGTGGTATGCCGACAATCGATCGCTCCCTATCGAGAACCTGCAATATTGGGCACTGATTGATCCGGCGATCGCTCTCAGCCACAGCGCTCCAAATCAGAGAGTAGTCGTTCTGGTAGATGCCCTGGATGAACTGCGGTATCGCGATGCTGAGCAATCTCTGCTCAAATGGCTGGCTGACTGTCCCGAGCTACCTGCCAACCTCTGGTTTATCCTGACTTCCCGACCTGATGATGCCCTGTTGAATAACTTCCGAGGTAGTCAACAGCCTTGGCTCCAGCAGATGACAATCGAAGAAGAGGATCTTAAAGTTCGAGAAGATTTAACCGCTTATGCTGATTTATTGGTTCAAATGCCCGAAGTCGAGGTAGCTCTCGAGGAAAATCACCAAGCGGTTGATAGCTTTGTTGAACAAATCGTTAACAAAGCAAATGGCAATTTTGGCTATCTGGATGCGATCGGTCGTGCTGTCGATACAGCCATCCTCCAGAATCAACAGGATTTACTGAAAGAGATTTTGAAACTGTCTGATTTACCAAATACTTTGCAAGACTTGTATGCCTTTTTCTTGGGAAAAATCAAAGATGCTGTGAGTAAAACCCAAATATGGAATCCAAATGCTGGTGATTTTTTCATTTGGGAGACGATTTGGGAAGATCTCTATCAACCAATTCTCGGGATTCTCACAGTTGCTCATGAGCCATTAACTGCTCTGCAAATTCAAAAGTTAAGCTCAGTTTCTGAAAAGTACTTGAATAATGCAATTGAGCGTTTACGTCAATTTCTAGATAAGCCAGGGCAAACGCACCTTATTTTTACAATGCTTACGGGATAAAGGTTTGAACCATTATTTAGTTTTGTAACTAAAATTTAAAAGTCTTGCTACGTAAGGTTTACAGAATTTAGATGCGTTTGCCCTACTAGATAAGCTCGATAACTGTTACCGCCTTTACCACAGCACCTTACCAGAGTTTTTTACATCACCCAAGACCCAAGAACGAACGCATTATTATTATTGCTATGTGGATGCTCAAAAACAGCATACAAAGATCGTTGACTACTATAAGGCAGGGGCAAAATCTTGGTCTCAAGTCAATTTTAGAGAAATAGATATTTATGGTCTGCGGTATCTAGCTCAGCATTTGGAGAAAGCAGTTCGTGGTAATGAGCTGCATGAGTTACTTGCCGTAGAAACAACGATTCGACGTAATGCCTGGTTTGAAGTCAAAGATCGTATTGGGGATGCATCTGGCTTTCTGAAAGATGTTGCGCTTGCCTGGAAGTTGGCTGAGGATGAGTTTGAAGAAAACTGGAAAGGATCTGTAGAGGCATGTGAAAAAGTTCGGTTAGGATGGATTCTAGGACTGCAATGCCAATACGCTTTGATAACTTCCTCTATCAATAGCTTAGCTGATAAAATTCCACCGAAGCTACCTGGAATGTTACTGAAGACGAAAATCTGGAAAGAGTCATCTCAAGGGTTAGCTTATGCTCGTCAAATAACCGATCCAGAGCAGCGGGCAGAAGCCCTAGTCGGGTTAATACCCTATCTGTCCAAGTCTATGAAGGACGAAGTTTTGTCGGAGGCACTTGCAGCAGTACAGACAATCAAAGATCCATACTGGCGAGCAGGAGCAATCGTGAAGCTGACCTCTCAACTACCTAAGTCTTTACTACAAAAATTGCTGCAAGAATCCTTGCCAACAGCGCAGGCAATAGAAGATATGTATTCCAAGGGAACAACTTATGCTGAAGTCAAATCTTACCAATCAAAATCCCTGAGGGAAGATCAACTTCAAAAATCATTAGCAGCAATAAGTTTAATGAAAAACGATGCAGAGAAAGTAGAAGAATTGACGAAGTTAATACCTCACCTACCTAAGCCATTGTTACAAAAAGCATTGGGAGTAGCTACAGCAATTCAGGGAGAGTTACAGCGCACACTAGCATTGGCAAGACTAGCACCACACCTGGCCAAATTAGACTTGACACAAGAAATACTGTCGGCAGCACAGACAATTGCCTATACACATCGAAGAACGGTAGCCTTGTCAAGGCTTGTTCCTCGCTTGTCAGAGCATGTGGAAAACACCGTACTCGAACATAATCTGTCGACTGTGCAACTAATTGAAGATCTGCATTGGCGAGCCGAGGCACTGACCGATCTAGCTTTATACTTCCCTAGAGAATCACAGGAAAAAGTTCTCCGAGAAGCACTTGCAGCAGCTCAGACGATTGGAGATGAGCGTTCGCAAGCTCATATGTTAGCAGCATTAGCAATATGCATGGCTCAGTCTAGTTCCCTAAAGAATATACTTGATGCAGTGCGGATGATTGAAGATAAGCGTTGGCAAGTCGAAGCACTGACCAAGCTCGCCCCCTACTTACCTGCGGAATCACAGGCAAAAGCACTCAAAGAAGCAATCATCGCTGTAAGTAAGATTGAAGATGAGCGTTGGCGGGCAGAAACTTTGGTAAAGTTTCCCCGTTTGCCAGAACCACTGCTAAGAGAGGCAGAGGTTTTGACACGGCAAATTACTGATGAATTCTGGCGGACGAGAGTAATGATATGGTTGGCTCTCCAATTTTCTGAGCCACTGAAGGAGAACCTACTCCGAGAGGCACTGATGAGTGCGAAAAAAATTAAGAATGAGCATAGGCAAGTAGCAGCATTAGTGAGGTTGTCTCCTCAACTATCGGAACCTTTGTTGCAAAAAGCACTGCAAGTCACGAAAGCGATTTCAGATGAAGATGACCGAGCACAGCTTTTGGCAAGGTTGGCATCATGTTTTGCTAAGTTAAATCATCCCTTAAAAGCTATTGAGATAGTGCAAGGAATTACAGATGAGTATTGGTACACAGAAGCATTAGCAGAAATATCCGTGGATTTGGCCGAATTAGGGCATTTAAGAGATGCATTTGAGACAGCGCAGGCAATCACATATGAGCATTTGCAGGTGAAAACTTTGGCGAGATTAACCCCCTACCTGCCTGTTACTATGAGAAACAAGTTGTTGCGAGAATTACTAGCAAAGGCGCAGGCAATTGTGGAGCGAAATAACCAAGCGCGAGTGCTAGAAACACTGGCTCCTTACCTTCCAAAATTACTGATGCAAGAAGCAGTTTTAACAGCACAGGCAATAAAAAATGAGGATAGCCGAAAATTAAAACTGGTAGAACTGATTCCACATCTTGCTAAATTAGGCGATTCATGGGAAGCGCAAAAGTTGGTAGAGCAAGAATTTACAGATGGGTACTGGAAAGCCATTGCATTGGCAAACTTGGTTTTTCATCTGCCTAACGACATAAAAGGTAACGTGCTACAAAAGGTTTTAGTGGAGACGCAAGGAGTTGCCGATAGAGATAAGCTAGCGGAAGTAATGACAAAGCTAGCTCCATTTTTAGATACTCCTCAAACTGCGGGATTACTCCTCCATCTCTATCTCTGTTGGCGCAAAATGCTAAGACTTCTGAGTCTTGGCTCCCGCCAAAAACTGCTGACAGCTCTGCAAAATCTCTTGCCTATTCCAATAGCTCTAGCAGATGCTGAGGTAGGAGTGCAAATTGCTTGCACCACTCTAAATGTAGGACAATGGTGGCGATAAAGCTTAGCATATTTCAAAAAATTGACGGTTAATCTCAAGCATCCTTGGGGATCGATCTATAAGCTGCTTTAAAAGTGCGTGAAAATCTTTTTCGGACAACTTTATGCCCTAAAGAGCTAGAAGAATCTTTATGTTGTACTGGGGATGGAACACATGCGAGAATCTTGCCTTTACGAGAAGAACAGAACGCACCAAGTAAAAGGTCAGAGGCATGCCAATGTTCCGGATGCCTCTCATACCATCCAGGCGCAAAGACAATGATTGCGGGGATCTCCTCTGTTCTTACGGCGACGCATACCGTACTCCAAAACCATCGTGGGGGGATTAGGCACGATCTCTTACCTTGTTTCATAGCGTTCAGAACCCGCCTCGAATCACTGTAAAATGTGACTAGTAAAAACTCTTTTTGGATAGATTCCTTTAATACACGTTCAACTTCTTGAGCAAATACCGGAGCCAAGAAAGCATCATCCTCAAGATAGATAGTCCATTCGCACCCGAAGGATGCTCCTAACTGTAGTGCACGTGCGCAGTCATTTTTGGCTGGCTCATCTTTAATATGAGGTGAGATGACAATAGGAACGCCAGGGCACAACTCAGCGATTTGTGTAAGCAGCATTCCAAGTTCCTTTTGGCGCTCTGGTAAAATTGTCGGAATGACAATTGCATAATCCTTCATAGATAACCAACTAAAATATAAAATATATATAAATCAATGACTTTACATTAGTTTACGAACAACTTCTTAAGGCCGAGCATTTCCCACCGAACTCGTTCTGTAAGCAATTCCACCAGAACTTACAGTTGTGTCGCTATTAAATATAAGCCATTACTAAACATCTGAGTCATAACACCATAGCTTTACTTCATCAATCTTACCCCTTTGAAAATGAATTTGTCCGCATCAGGCCAAGCCCCAATATTAAGACCAAATGGCCACTGAATACGTCGAACCTTTCCAAAATAACCATATTTGCTCGCAACCAGTTTATCATTCACATAAAGGACCGAAGTATCGATACCATCATAGATATATTTTATGTGAACCCACTCTTGTAAAGGAATTGCGTTTGGATCGCTTTTCCATATCGGCTTCCAAATCGAACCATCATATATTGAGCCTCGCAAACTTCCATCAGCTTCGATGGAAAAAGAAAAAGAAAGAAAACCTTCCATTATGTTCCTCCTATGTCCTAACTCTTCGACCCATATCCAGATAGTTGCTCGGATAGCATAGAGATTAATTAAACTTTCAGAGGGAAATACTACGATTCGATCGTCGATCCCATTAAAATAAAATGCCTTTGTTACTAAACTCCTTCCCTCTACTAATCTTAAGGGACTATGATGTCCATGATTACCGTTTCCAGAAAGATCTATAATTTTCTCCCCCTGATAATTGTGATGAAGAATTAATTTAAACATATCTCACATACTGAACCTAAATAAAAATCGGTGATGCTAAACAAGAAAAGTCGAGAGCTAAAAAATCTTAAGATACGGCCAATTTTTGCTAGGGATAAAGAGCCAATATCTGATTAACGACCTACCCCCCCCAGGTCAGCTTGAAATTATCGACGATTGAAAAATTATATCAACCATAAAACTACGGCTCTTGGTTAACAGAGTCAGCAACAACCAATCAAATAATCAACTAATCAACTAATCAAATTAATCATTGTTTCTTGGGTCAGGTATATCCTGACCCTTTTTTTGAGTTTATTCACTTAAATCAAAGGAGACAAACAATAATGAAAACTCAGATTATTACTCTTCAATTTCCTAGCTTTGGTAATCCCAATGCCGAACGAGAAATTGAAATCACATTTAAATTTGAAGCTGGCATTGTTACATGGCGTAACCGTGTATTCAAAGTAAACGAAAGACTAATTGCTGTGAGTAAAGTTTATGACGATAAAGGGTTTGGTAACTTTGACTATGAGTATCAAACTTCAGTTATCTCTGTAGAGGAGACAATTAAGCTAATGATGAAAACAGTTCAAAGTTATAAACAACCCAATCAAGCTATCAACTTCCTCAATGAGCTAGTAGGTACTGTACTTATAACGACAAACACAACGAGGCTAACGGTGAAGATAATCGCGATGGTGCGAAGGACAACTATAGCTGGAACTGTGGTGAAGAAGGAAAGACAGACGATCTAGCCATAGAAGCACTCCGCGAACGGCAGATTAAAAACTTTTCAACTATCTTGTTTCTAGCTCAAGGTACGCCCATGTTACTGATGGGAGATGAAGTAAGGCGATCGCAACTGGGTAACAATAACGCCTATTGTCAAGATAACGAAATCAGTTGGTTTGACTGGAGTGGTTTAGATAAGTATGCAGATTTACGGCGTTTTACTAAGTATCTGATTGACTTTACTCAAGCAAAAGCCATTTTTCGCCAGAAGAAAATCTTAGCCACCACAACGACAACCAAAGCACCGCAAATTATCTGGCACGGTACTCGCTTGGGACACCCAGATTGGAGAGATGATTCCCATAGCCTTGCTTTCTCCTTAAACCATCCTGAGTGCGGTGAACATCTGCACGTTATGCTCAATGCCTATTGGCAACCGCTCATTTTCGATTTACCACCCCCGCGACAACCAGGAAACTGTTGGCATCGAATTGTTGATACGGCATTACTCGCACCAGAAGATTTTTGTCCTCTTGAAGCTGCATCACCGATCGAAGAGGGAATATATAAAGTCGAGGCGCGTTCCTCTGTGGTGCTAATGACGGGATGAATAATAAGAAACCAGTGGGCGTTGCATCATTATTGACTGGCTTGGGGACTTGGGGACTTGGGAATTTATAAGAGGAAGAGCAGATGAAAATTAGAATCCACGAGGATGAAGCTTAGTCAATATGATAAATAATTCAGATAAATGGATTCTATACTCACCTCGTCATACCAATTTGCGTTCTAAAACGTAATTCTCAGATGGGGAAAGTAAGTCATGGATTTAAGCTGTTCGGGAACGGAATTGAAAAAGTTAAGACCTTCGCAGAGGGTATCGATGACTTTCTCCAGGGAATCAAATACCTCGTTGTAGAAATAGTTTTCACGAATCGCTTCCCAAAGATGTTCAACAGGGTTTAGTTCAGGGCTACGAGAGGTTTGGGGAATTAAACGAATATTTTCGGGAATGTTTAACTTATCGGAAATATGCCAAGAGGCTTGATCAACCTGCATTAGAATAAAATAATCGGCAAAATCTTGAGAAACCTCTTGCAGAAACAATTCCATCATCTTAATATTCACATTCATGAAGTACTAAGGCAGTCATTCTTCCAACAGCAGGAGCGATCGCAGCATAAGCATAAACATAGTCCCTTACTCCCTGTTTCGCTACTAGAGGACGATGACCAGAGGGACACCAAGCCTTCATCACTCTTACCAAACGCCCAAAACGCCCCTCATCTTGAGCCATCAGCAATACAGGTCGCTTGTCTTGAGGGTCTTTGGTGTTCAAGGCTTCGTCTACTAAGCTGGGAAACTCTTGTTTAAACTTTTCCTGCTTCTCAAAATCAGTATCAGGATGATGAGAGCGAGGCATCACCTTGCGCCATTCGTGACGTTTGAGCAGACGATAAATCGTAGTTTGATCGACAGGGACGACCTATTTGAGCTTCATAGGCGCGTTTAATCTTCGTCACAGTTGTGATTAGTCCTGTCAGAGCTGAATCCATAAATTGAGTCAGAAACTTTTTTTCTTCAGTTAAAGACAGATAACCACGTCGTCTTCCTCCCTTTCCTTCAGTCTCGATCGCTTCCACTCCCTGACGATTATAGTCCGAGATAACTTGATGTACAGTGCGCTTGGTTGTCCCTGTATGTAAAGCGATTTCGGCTGCCGTCCTCGGGTCAACCAAAGCATTGTAGACAATCAGCCACTTCTGTTGTCGGCGAAAGTTGGTAGCATTTTTAATCTTTTGCTGCACCTCCTCTACTGATAGGTGGGGTAAAACTCAGGGTCATTTCATTCTAAATTTCATTAATGATTTCACTAGCTTTCAGATAGCGATAGTTAAACTACCTTACAGTTAAAATCACCTATTTTCGTGAATGCACAAAATGACACGGTTGAGAATGAAATAGCCCTGAACCAGATGAGACCAAAATAACTTCCTTAAAAAGAAAAGCAGGAAGATTTGTAATTGCCACCAACAAGTTAGATAATAACTCCTTTACTTCTGATGATATGCTCAAAAAATATAAAGAACAACAAGCCCCAGAAAGAGGTTTTGCGACGCGAAGCTAATCCTTTAGGGCTTTTTAAAAGACCCTTTATTTTTTGCCGATAGTGTTTTTCTAAAAACGACTCAAAGAGTTGAGACAATGGCGATGCTAATGGGATTATGCCTTCTGGTTTATTCTTTGGGACAAAGACAGATACGTAAAGCGTTACAAACAGCAAAAACAGGTATTAAAAATCAATTAGGTAAGCTTACTGAAAGACCAACATTACGTTGGATATTTCAATGTTTTCAAGGGATTCATTGGGTCTCCTATCAAGGAATTAAACAGATTGCGGGTGTCACTGAGCAACGTCAGTTTACGTTAAACTTTTTTCCTTTATCCTGTCAAAAATATTATATTTTATCTGGGTAGTTGATAAGTTTTTAACTGATCTCAAATAAATTAACTTCTGGTTGGAAAAAATCTCAAAGACAAAATTGTTAACGGTCAATTATTGTCAATAAGCAATAACTAATGATAATTCCTCGCCCTTTTAGCAAATAGTTCGCGAACAATATTCGCGAACTATTTGCTAATTAAGTATTTTGCTCCAATATGAGTGAGGATTAACTGCTCATTTTTGCCGATTTACTAAATAATACATTTTGACGTGCGGAAGGTGGGTAGTAAATCCTGCACTTGTCTCAAATCAGAACCAGTTCTCAACGCCAAGGTACCAGCAGTGTGTCTCAAGCTGTGTGCTGAGAGAGTCCGTCCATCTGTATGCTTTAAATTACATTCAACCAGAGCGCGATCGATAATTGTTCTAATGCTGCGCCTTGATAGCTGTTGGTTCTTACTGTTATTACTCAAGGAGACGAAGACATAACTTTCAGGCTTGATTTTTCGTCTCAGAACTTTTCTTCTCATCTGAAGATATTCATCCAGCCACAGGGCTAAGTTCTCCGTCAACGGCACGATTCTACTGGCTCGTTTTGCCGATACCTGTAATCCAGTTTTAATCCCCTGCCTGACTAGATCTGACACTTTAAGCTGGTGCATTTCTACTGTTCTGCATCCTTCCAAACTCATGATGCCGACCAAAATGCGATCGCGCATGAACACTAATCTTTGCTTATTGGTTTTAGCTTCGTTTAATTGTGATTGAATGTGGCCGAGCAAAAACTTCAATTCTTCCACTTCCATAAAGGTAATCCGAGCAGCAGGATCTTTTCTGTCTTTGAGTGCTTTAACTTTGGCTGCGGGATTACTTTTAATTAATCCATGAGTCAGAGCTGCTTTGTAGAAGATTCTGACAATATTGAGCTTAGTGGCGATCGTACTGTTTTGGTAGCCAGATTGAACTAGATACTGTCGGTAGAGTTTGATATCTTCAACTTCTGCATCTAATGGAAGCAATAAGTTATCTCTACACCAATCCAGATATTGCTTAGTTTGAGATAGATAGTTGCGAATAGTATCGGCTGAAGCTGCTCCATCTCCTACTTCCATATCTAAAAATTTAGCAAATATTCTATCTAGGTCAACAATTGTAGATAGAGATGTAATTGAAGTTAGTTTCAGTAGATCACAAAGTCAGTTTCAGACAAGCGATCACCGCCAAAACAAATAAGTTTTAGTTATGTTTCAGGAGAAGGAAGAGGTGAAATATCTTTGATGGGAATATACAGATCTTTTACTGTGTCAAAAATTTGGTCAACGGCTTGCCGTAAAAAAGAAAGCATCTGTTTTAAAGGAAACTTATTACCGTAAATTAACCTTCCCCCACGTCGAGGTTGGCTGATTTTCCGCCAAAGAAAATTGACCCAAATATTGACAAGAAGAAAAGAAATTCCAACCAATAGAAGTCGCAAAACAGGCTTTTTAGTAGTAGTTCTAATCCGACAACTATTTTTCAGTCGATAGCTACTTTCAATCCCAAAACGTTGACGATAGCTTTCTCGAATATGAGATAAACTTGTTTTGACTTTATGAACGACATAGACTAAATATTCTACCCCATTTTTGCCCCTTTTTCCTTTTCTATATCGACAGACTATCCAGAGTTCAAAAGTAACAGATTTACCTTTTTGACTGGACATCGTATAATGAGTTTTATAGCTTTTCTTTCCCTTGAGAAATTGATTAATTCCCCCCGTTTTTCCTCTTTTAATGGCTGGCATAATAAAAGGAACGTCTAAAGCAATTAACCATCCGATAACAGCTACACTGAAAAATTCTCGATCTAAATAAAGTTTTTTGATTTTAATATTTAGGTCAGATAACTCAGCCAATAAATAAGTAATAATAGCTGCTTTGGTATCGAACCATCTTACCCCTCTAATGGCTAAAGTAACTCTTTTCCCATTTTTAATAACATAGAGAGTAGCGTAAGCATAGAAAGAACAAGTGCCATTTTTAGCTTGACTTCGATAGATATAAGGCCGTTCTTCAGGACTGGGTTGCCCATAATAGGGAATTAAATTTATGTCTAAAGCTAAGGTTTGTTTTTTCTTTTTTAACCCTTTAGGTATCTGACTTTTTAATGCCAGATTGATTTCAGTTTCTAATTGTTTAAAATCCTCAATCTTATTCAAATGATATCTAATAGTGTTACTTGAAGGAGAGTTTTTTAATTCTTTGCTTGTTTGCTCAATAGTGGCTCCACAACTAGCTGCTCTGACTAAAATTTGGAACAATGATTGAACATTATTGGCTTCTCTTGTGTCCAGAGAAATATGAGTGGCTAAACAGTTAATCGTGTTTTCTAAAGTTTCTTGAGATGTTAAGGCTAGTTGGCTAAATAAGTCTGTCAATTTTGTCTTACATTTTGTTTTAAAGGGCAGCCTTCTTAGTATATAAGGTAAACTTATGTTATGCGAGTTTTTTGGGCTGTTTCCACTTCAATTAGCGATCGCTATCCCAAAAATTCTCTCCCTGAAACTGACTTTGTGATCTACTGAGTTTAGTTGATTCGTTCTTGAGCGTACAAACTGGTATCGTTTCTACAACTGGTACAATTTCGATTTTCATAGAATATTAAGTCTCAACGTCAAAACCATGTTCGTCAGCAATTCTTAAAATAGTACTTTTGAGTGTTTCGCTCCCAAGATCTATTACCTTTACTTTGGAAGAATTAATAGTTTCTTCTACTCGTTCGTAGAGAGCGATCGCATCTTCACCATTATGCGCCCCACTGAAGATTAGACCATCTACTCGGTCATACAATTCTATGTGTTCGTAAAAATAACGCCCCCAGGCCTGAGTGATTTCTCTCTGAGTAATAGCTGATATGGCAGTTACAGTCCCTGCTGCCATTGCTGCTTTGCCCCTTAAATCTAATAATTTAATTTCCTTGTTTGGATAAATAATTGCTAATTTAATGTTTTCTACATTAATGATTTCACCATCGCCAAAATACTCGGCAATACAGCAGTCAAGAGAAAACCCTGCATAAATAATTCTCCGATCAGGATTTTCTGTCGGTTCGTTACTACTATGATGATCGAATCTACTTACTGGGCCATAACTACGAAAACCAATTGCCGTAGCATCAAATCTTGTCGGGTCAAATATTCTTCTGAGCTTAGTATCAGCTGGCAGCGTGATTGTTTGAGGATTTACATTACGTTGGGGTGGAGGTAAATTAACTTTAACCATCAAAAAGTATTTACAGCTCTGGCTTCAACTAGCACATCATGGATATTTCCACCTTTTAGCATTTCAACTGGAGTTTGGTTGTCAAATGCTGGATGAGGCTTAGAAAGCCAATTTAGCTTGGTAAAATCTGACACTTCTAAGGCTTTTAACACCTGGGGTAAACCATCCAAGATCCCATCATCTCCTTGAGGATCGAACTGCCAAACGGGAAACCGATAAATACCTTTGTCTTTAATACCCAAAATATTGTTGGCTTTGAGCTTATCATGTATGGTCTTTCTAGTTTTCCAGTCTAATAGATTGGCTACCTCAGTTGAAGTTAAGCTTTTTTCTAACAGTCTTTGACGACGTTGATATAAACGATGTAGATTAGCTAATTCCAAGGGCCATGATGGTTCGTCAGTATAATCATCTCCAGCAATCTCTTTTGCCAGTTCGACCTCAGCTTCACTAACTTTCTGGGGTTGCAAGGAAGCAGCTAATTTCTCTAGGTGTTCTGTATCCGCGACCGCAATTAACGACTCTACTAAGTCCGTGACTTGTTTAGTAGCCTCTTCTCTACCCAAACTAGGAGTTAATTGTTTAGTTTTCATGGCACGATATATACGATGTATATTTAAATTATACAGCATAGATACTATAATTACTTACCACCGAGAAGTGTCCTAATCGGATTTAGAAATTGGCATTATAATTGCTGTAATCTCTGCTGAATATAATTTAAAGTCAATTAATATTCTTGCAATAATAAATTGATATGCAATTGATACGCTATTATTTAAAACCGTATCTGAGAAAACTATTTTGCTATAATTATTGATATCAAAATATACATCATTCTAAATCGATGCGTACTACTATTACTATTCCAGATGACCTGGTGGTTGAAGCTGACGCTCTAGTTGGTAGCCACGGAATTACTACCCGTAATCAGCTCATAGTTGAGGCTATTGAAAATTGGGTTGAACTAAAAAAGGAAGAATCAATTGATGATGAGTTTGCAATGATGGCTAATGACTCTGATTATGTAGCCGAGACGTTGGCGATTGAATCGGAGTTTGCCCAAAGCGACTTAGAAGTAGCCACCTTGAACGATGATTAGAGGAGATATTTATCAGGCAAATTTAGATCCTACTCAAGATTCCGAACAAGCAGGTAGGCGACCGATAGTAATTGTTAGTCGAGATGGAATCAACCGCAGCTCTCCTGTTGTTGTTATTGTGCCAATTACTAAATTTACTCCGAACAAAAAGATTTATCCCAGCCACCATTTAGTCAAAGCAACTAGTGGCAATGGTTTGACTCAAGACAGTATTATCAAGTGCGAACAAATTCGTGCGCTCGCCAAATCTCGTCTATCGTGCAAATGGGGTAGTTTGAGTGAAGAGGATTTAGCAAAGGTAGATGCTGCTCTAAAAATAGTTTTGTCTTTAAAGTGAATCATATCTCCTGAATCTAAGTGATGGGTAGAAAACCTAATCCAACTTGTCTTTACTGCGCCAGGAACTATCGCAGCGAAGCTGAGGCTAAAGAAAAACATCCTGAATGCTATGTTGGTCATAACTGTCGAATTAAGCGAGGTCGTTTAAGAAATCCTGGTAAGGTAAACGCCAAGCGCCGCGCCTATGCTGCCAGGAAAAAAGGTATTGCTACCATCGAGCCGATATTACCAGAAGCATATCGTGCCGAACTTGAAATTTACGGCAAAGAAAATCAATTTGTTCATGCGATCGCTCTCAAAATTTATCAAGGTAACAAACTCTCTCACCAAATGCAGCCCCAGCATACTCAAGGATTAAGGCAGCAAGAGATACAGGCATATATTCAGAAGCTATTAACACATTTAGAAATCGAGTTTAGCTGTGATTGCTTCGGGTTAATTTATTGGCTTAATCCCGATGATTGTCCTGAGTGCAGTAAAAAATAGAGACTAAATTTTACTGTTCACTTTGATGGTGAAATATGCCACGGTACTAGACCACTCAACAGTCTGATGACACAATTTTTGTTCAAAAACTGCTCTTACACAATCAATCTCACGATCTAAAAGTATCTTCTTCAAATGCGATCGATAGCTTGAGCGAATTAGTTCTGTCTCACCCTCAATAAACCAATGTTGGATCAGTTTTGGGGCAATTAACATCGAAGTTACTAATTGTTCTTGTTCTAGGAGTCTGTCGGGCTTATGGAAAGCTGATGTAAATTATGCTAAATTTCCCTTATTCAGAATTGACTGGGAGAAGGCTCATCAGCAACAAATTTATCAAAATTGATAGAACTGGGACGCTCAAACTGCCGAGTAATATGGAAGGATGGCTGGATAGAAATAGCCTGGCACGCTTTGTGGTAGAAATTGTCGAGCAGTTGGATACCAGCGAAATAGAAGGGAAATACAAAGGTGGTGGCAGTGCTCCCTATGCTCCCAAAATGATGTTGGCCTTGTTGTTTTACTGCAATTGCCTTGGGCATCTTTGCCAGTCGCCAGATAGAGAAAGCGACCTATGAGTTAATCCCAGTTCTCTACATTACTGGTGGCACCCACCCTGACCACGACAGCATCAATACATTCCGCAAAGGTTTTTTAGAGCAGTTACAACCGTTGTTTGTACAGATATTGGAATATGCCTGGAGTCTGGGGATATTTAAGCTGGGGGACATCAGTATCGATGGCAGCAAAATCCAGGCCAATGCCAGTAAACACAAAGCAATGAGTTGGGATGGGTGCCAACAAACTAGAAGTTCAGTTACAAGCCGAAGTGTCAGCGTTGTTGCACAAGTCGCAGACAGAGGCAGGAGAAAGCTTTCGCGACATAGACATTCCTCAAGAACTGCAAAGACGGCTTCAGTCGGCTCGAAAAAATTGCTCAGGTCAAGAGGGAGATTGAAGCCAGGGCCCAAGCAAAATATGATCGGTCAAAAGCTGAATACGAGGCCAAATTAAAAGAACGGGCCGCCAAAGAAAAGGTCCGAGGTCGTAAATTGGGAGGCAAGAAACCTCAAGCCCCTGAGGCTGGACCAAAAGCCAAAGACCAAGTAAATTTTACGGATGAGGATTCTCGGATCATGCCAGTTTCAGGTGGCGGGTTTGAGCAAGCAAATAGATGCTCACGCTTCGGTGGATATGGACACGATGCTGATTGTGGGCAACCATATCAGTCAAAATCCTAACGACAAGCAAGAAGTAGAACCGGCGTTGACCCAACTCAACCATCTGCCTGAAACTCTGGGTCAAGTTAACAGAGCAGCTCTCGATTCGGGTTTTAGAGAGTGAAGACAATGCCCAGCGACTGTCAGAAAACGAGATTGAAGCCTACATCGCCTTCGGTAGGACTTGCCATAATTTAACCCTTGAAGAACGCTTGGCTGCAACTCCAGCACCACCAGAGAACCCTGATGTCCTCACGGCGATGAAGTATCGCCTGAAAACTGAAGTAGGTAAACAATTCTATGCTAAGCGCAAATCTACAGTTGAACCAGTATTCGGCATTATTAAAGAGGTGATGGGTTTCCGCCGTTTCCTGCTGCGTGGTCTTAATGCCGTGACAGGAGAGTGGACTCTGGTGTGTATTGCCTTCAATTTGAAGCGTCTTTGCCGCCTAAGTGCCTAAAAAACAAAAAACAGGCAATATCCGTGCTCAATCAGCTCCTGAGCGATGATAATGCTACTTTATGACCTCTCATAACGAGAATCCTGTCTAATTTTTGTAGGTTTTAAGCTTCTATTGAAACTGCATAATTCTTAAGCCCGACAGGCTCCTAGGCGTTTTTAACTGTGGTAAAGAACCTACTGGTCGCAATCCTTTTGGCCCTGGCTTTAAGGTGGCTCTTTGGAGCGTTGATGAAACAAAGGATGAGGCAAGTACGGCTATATTCTTTCGTATCTGCAAACGTGGTATTCCCGATCTTGGCTGCACCCCCTACTTTATCGGTCCGATTCCCTTTCTTCCTGCTAACCGAGAAAATTGGATTATTCTAGGACCAGGATTTTAAGTGGCGATCGATACTTACTTGTTTCTCTATAATTGCAAAATCAGAACGTCTTCAAAAAAAATTATTATGAAAGCTCATCAATTAGCTCTTGTGCTACAAGTTTAAGCCTTTCTAAATCGCCATTCGGTTCAAACAAAGCCCATACTAGATTGAGATCGATTCTCCAGTATCGATGAGCCAAAATATTGCGAAATCCAACAATATCTTTCCAGCGAATTTCAGGATATTTATCTTTAAGCTCTTGAGGCAACTGATTTACTGCTTCACCAATAGTTTGCAGCCTGAAAAAAGTTGCGTCTTGAAATGCCGTATTTTCCAAAAATTCTTGTTTTCCCGATTTTGTGTAGGACTCTATTCTTTCGATTGCCGAAACAATATCAGTAAGGAATAGTAAAGGGTTTCTTTTTTGCGACATTAAAATTCTTTCCTTACAAGTTATCCAAAGAAATAGCCTCGCGCAATACTTCATTACGGATTACTGGATGAAGTACTGTGCTTTGAGCAACGTCAACTTCACAACCTAGAAGCTCTCTTAACTCGCGGGTAAAGGCAATTAGGTCGAGAAGTGATTGCTTGGGGGAGACATCAATCAGAAAATCCACATCGCTTTCCTTTGTATTGTCTCCCCTTACTGTAGAACCAAACACCCTGATGTTGGGAGCATGATAACGTTCAGCTAGAGCAATAATTTGAGAACGGTAGGTTTTTAATTCCTTTTTATTCATCGAAAACCTCTTTTTTCAGTTATCAATAGAAGTTGTTTGTGTACTAAGTCCATTATGCTATGTATAGAAGGGCAAAGTGGCTATATTACAAAATGGCAATTGACAACGGAACACTACTTAGTTTCCTCGTTCAACCTTCCATATTGAGAATATTTTTTCTTTTAGTCCCGATCGAGACTGATAAGAATATCAGTCTCAACTTTTAGACTAACTAACTAGCCTCCGTAATTAGGCATAGCCCCCATTACAGCTTGTGCTGATTGCTGAGGATTTTACATAGCTTGTGGTTGCGCTATAAATCCGACTTGCTGTTGAGGAACAAATCCAGGGGCAGCGGCAGCCTTTGATTGCGCTCCGCCATTATTATTAAAGGGATTTGCGCCGTTCATACTATTACCATTGCCGTTGCCGTTGTTGTTACGGCTCACACCATTGTTGGTACGAACATTTTGGGAATGCCAATTTTGATTCAGGATATAGCTCAAGATAGCCTCGTGAGGTCTATTTCCTGGTACACAGTCGGGTAGCATATTGGGGGCAAAGGTCTTCATAGTCAGACACAACTGCATCTGATCGACTCTCGGTTGACCTACAGTGCCAAAAGTTTGTTCAAATACATTTGAAGCCAACTCATAGTCAGGGGTCGTAGGTTTTGAACCACGATGAGAGCTAATTTGATTAACGTAAAGAGTTTTGAACATATCTCTTGCACCGAAATACAAGGATTTGGCTACTGTAGAATTGTCATTTAAGGTTGTATTGAGAGCAGTATTACTTGCGCCATAACATTGCTGAACTACAGCCATAGTTTGCGGATCTATAGTCGCACCATAAAATTCAGTGCCTTGAGATTGTTGAACCTGTGGCTGTTGGACTTGAGGTTGCTGAACCTGCTGTGGCATTGGTGCATATCCCTGCTGAGGTTGGTTCGCCTGTTGGGGCTGAGGCATTGGCGCATATCCCTGTTGAGGTTGGTTCAACTGCTGGGGCATTGGTGCGCTCGCGCCTTGAGGCTGTACATAATTCATGTATTGTAGTGCTCTAATTTGATTTTGAACTAAACGTTAGTTGAATAAGCCAGAGAACTCTCTAATCTATTCACCTACTCCCGCCCGACCTGACTTTTCACGGGATCTTTTTCGGTTCTCAGGCGATCGCCAAATTTCCATTCTCCAAGCCTAATTCTTTCGTCATTCATTATCATTAACTATAGATTATTGAGAATTAGGCTTGGAGAGAAACCCTTATTTGAAGGGGCTTTCAGAGATGCCGTGAAAAGTCAGCCGCCCGACAGGGCTGAAACTTAAAAACTGCCATTTATTAACTACTAATCTTCCAAACTAAGAGCCTTTTCTTCAGTAAATAGGGAAACCTAAGACTAAGCCCCACCTAGCAACAGACGATGTTTACCGATCTAAAAGATCTACTTCAAAATACAGATATAAGCACTATCCAACTTCACGCCAGTGACTACGAACTGGTTCTCAAACAATTACTGGCTATCTATAGCGACAGCGATCGCCATAAAGATAGTCCTGTCTACTACTGGAACAATGGTTATCAAAACTTGGTTCGGCTCAGTCTAACTAAAGAAAAACTTGAGTATGGTATTGCGGAAAATGAAGAGCATTTCGATACACCTTTATCTTTAATTCAGCAAAACAAATTGTCCCCAGGATTATACATATTCGACAATCTGCTAGATTTCAATCTTCTCGCAGCCAGAGAAAAGTCTATTAGAGAATCGCAAATTTACAATTGTGCTAGCCGATTGGAGCATAAACCAGGAGTCAAAGTCATTTTGCTCGGAGAATGGATTCAACTCAGTCCAAAACTACGTCTCAAACTCAAGCAAATTAAGCTCGGTTTGCCCAAAGCATCGGAAATAGAACAGGCTTTACAAACTAGGCTTGGTTCTCAACCTGACACTAAGCTTATTTCTGCCTGTCAAGGACTAGCATGGGGCGATATTCATCACGAACTCGAACAATTCTCAGACAATAGCTCGATCGCCGAACTGACCGACAAATTTCTCAGAGTAAAAGAAGCAAAACTCAGCAACAGCGAACTCAATCTTGAGTATTTCAGCAAACCCGAAATACCTTCTGCGGGAGGGAATGAGAATCTCAGCGATTTTTTACAGAAACTTGCGAAGCTCAATGAGCCTACTGCCATACGTTATGGCATTAAGCCTCCCAGAGCTATGCTGTTTGTTGGTCCTCCAGGTACGGGTAAAAGTTTGCGAGCCAAAATGATTGCTCGCGATTTAGGCTATACCCTTTTGGGTATTTCTTTTGGCGATATTTTGGGGTCGAGCAATCCAGATCGGGCAGTATCCCAGCTATTAGAATTAGCAGAAAGTATTGGCAATGCGATTCTCTTTCTTGATGATTGGGATAAAGGACTTGCTGATTGGGAATCGGGTGGTGCAGCTAGAAGAATAGTACAGAAATTTTTAACCTGGATGCAGGAACACAATTCTCCCGTGATTACTATTGCTACAGTCAATCGGATCGAACTGTTACCAGTAGAGCTATTACGTCGTTTTGATGATGGTGGGATTTGGATGATCGATTTACCCAATCGAGGAGAAATATATGCTGTTTTCAACGGGTGAGCGAAATTTACGGTGGCAACAATTAATTTTCGCATTTTAAAGTAATGAGTAATAAGTAATGAGTAATAAGTATTTACTCGTTACTCGTTACTCGTTACTCGTTACTCAAAGCTTCTCTATTGTTTAACTGCCACACCTTTTTTCGTTCACCCGTTTTCAACGTAGTTAAGACTTGTTTAACCGATTGGTACTGTAGTCTTTCATCTGAAGAACGAAAGAGCGATTACGCTCCGCGTACCAGCAAAGCTGATCGCAATTCTCCCATAATTGATTTTGATTATTTACTAGCTAAAGTCAGTCAGATAAATAAAGCTTCCGTTCGCGCCTCCGAATCGATTCAGGCGATGCGTAACAATGCTTGGTTTGCCAAACCCGCATCTAAACCAGATACCAGCCCCTTTAAATTACCAGAAGAAGTTTTGTTAGGTGGTGGATGAGGTACAAAGCGATCGCAACACACAAACTAATTCCAATGCTTGCCAATCTTGATATCGACAACAACTGGAACGGGATCTAGCAAATCCTGCCCCGCTTCAATCATTACCTTTTTTAAAATCTGAGCAGCGTAATGTGCCTTTTCTTCTCTAGCCTCAATGACTAACTGGTCGTATGCCGTCAGAACTAAGTAAGCATCGAGCTTTTGATGCAAACATTCCAAATACCAGCTAGATACTGCCTGTTTTAAGATGTCCGCGCAGTCAGCTTGAATCGGATAGTTGATAATCTGATTGAGCTTAGGACTTTTACTAGACCAAATATTCACCCTACCCAATGTTGAGCTTGCTTTTTGCTGTCCCTGTTGCCAGCTACGACGGCATGATTGATGATACTCATCGATTTCTGGATAGAGAGCCAAAAACATCTCGCGCAATTCTTTGGATCTTGCTGCTGTCAGATAAACGCTGAATTTCTTAGCAGCATTAAGTCTAAACTTTTCTGCCCCCATGCCATAAATCAAACCTAAGTTAAGTATTTTTCCTAGTTTACGCTGCTGTGGTGTCAAATTCTCTACCTCGCAATCGTAGATATAGGAAGCGGTTAGAGCATGAATATCCTGTCCTTTGATAAATGCCCCGATCAAAGTAGGTACATTAATTCTAGTGGCAGCTAACCTTAACTCTATTTGAGAATAGTCGGCATCGACTAATAAATAGCCGTCGGTGGCAGAAAAACAGTTTCTAATCTTGGATATTTTTGGTATGTTGCTCAAGTTGGGTTCTTGACAGCTAGTTCTGCCCGTTCTCGTGCCAATCTGCCACCAGTTGCCCCTCAACCGATTGTCCGAGTAAATATGTGACTCAAATCCTTTAAGAAAGGTATTGATAATTGTATTGAGACTACGATACTTAATTATCTCAGCTACTATAGGATAGTTTTTGACCTGTTCGATCAGCACATTGCTGTTTGTAGACTTGATATTTATGCCATAGCTTTGTAAAGCCTTCAATAGCTGAGTCGAAGAAGCGATATTAAATTCTCGCTCTAGTTCTTGATAAATTTTTTCTGCTAACCTATCCCGCTGTTGTTCGTATCCTTGCCTGACACGTTGCCAGCGATCGCAATCTAAATAAATTCCCCGACTCTGCATCTCAACAATGGGTAGCAAGCAACAGTATTCTAGAATAGCTATATTAGTCAAACCCGCCTCATCTAGCTTCTGTTGAAGCTGAGTCATAATTTCAATTAGTATCCCCGCATCATTGGCAGCATACTGTAATTGAGCAGTCGATAACTTGCCTCCCCAATCAGAATTCTGCTCGGCTTTATCTAGTTCTATATTAAGTAGGTCTTGAGCAGTAAACTGCAAACTTGCTTGTCTAGTAGCCCCTGCCTTGAGAACTCCGATGCCCAGCATAGTACACATAACAGGACCTAAAACTTTTATTCCTTCTGCTGCGAGCATCAAAATATCGAATTTTAGGCTATGTCCTACTTTCAGTAATTTAGGACTAGCCATCAATCTTTGCAGACGGGTTCGATCCTTTATTTCGGGTAGTTTGATAATCAAAACAGGAATGTCTTGACGATAGGCAATTTGTAAAGTCTTAACCATGTTAGGGGCAGGAGTTAATCCTTTTGTCTCCGTATCTAAAGCAATAAAACAACTTTCTGTCTCTATTTTCGTAATCCATTCATCTAAGTCGCGATCGCGATCGATAATTAAATAAGGAAAATTCGGCGATCGCCTGGTATCTAATCGTTCGAGTAATTCTTGGCTCTGCTGTTTGCTATAAAAGCTAAATCTATGGTTCATTTTTATGTTGTATATTTTGCCCTGAAGGACTAGCGCGGAGGCTTTCCCATCGCGCAGATGGCAATTAACTAGTACTTTTGGTCAGGCATTTTTGAAGAAATTAAGCAATATGACCTGCTCAAGACCGATTCACAATCGATTAAATCCCAGGGCGATCGAGGCTTTCACATTGTTATTTTGGTTGAGTAGATCGCAGGAATTTTGTCCAATCCATGTCTCGAAATCTAGTTACTCCCAAAATCTTTTTGCTACTGCTGGCGACAGCCACCTTATTATCTAGCTGGGTCTTACCTTGTTGGTTATGGCAATTCGGATTCTTAAGGGCAATGTTCTTTTAGACCCATGATTGATAATTATTTCTTCACGACGGCTCAAGCTACCAATACTCACGCAGAAGTTAGCATTCCTAAATCTGAACCAAAGCTGTGGGAGACAGAACTCTTCCAACTCTCCGCTATGGGAGGTATCCTTGCCCTACTGATGATTTGGGCATCTCTCAATCAGAAAAAGCCCCAGCTAACTTCAGCTAGAATGGCGAATCGCTGGGACAAGCTCAACGCTACAGATCGAGCTTTTGAACACATGAACGCTACGGCTAAAAATAAGTGCAGCCCTAGTGCAGCTTGGTGCGGTACGCCTAAATACTCATATAAATTTTTGGGACTAAGATGGGCATCTCGACTACAGGCGATTTTGCATAACACCATGCCCACTACCTGGATTCCCGATATTGGTAGGGGAGTATTAGTTTTGGGTTCGCCTGGATCGGGTAAAACCTTCTCCTTTATCGATCGCGTTATCGAATCGTTGTTTGCCCAAGGTATCAGCGTATTGCTCTACGATAAAAAGGGCGATCAGATGAAGCTTCACACCTCTTTGGCATCTCGTTACGGTTATACCGTAGATGTCTTTGCCCCTGGAGGAGTTAGATTAGAAACGGGTGAAGCTCCAAATACGCCAGGAGCAGACTATACCTGCGTTATCAATGTCTTAGACTTTATGAAAGACCCCCGCGATGCTACTACCGCAGGAGAATTGGGCAAAATCTTAATCGACTCACAGGGAAAAGGTGATGGTAAAAAAGACTTTTTCTCCCAAACTGGAGGCATATTTGCTACAGGATTAATGCAGCTTGCCAAATCCAGTAAATATCCCGATCTGCCAATGGTTTACGCTATTACTCAACTGCCAAACTTAGTCGAACGACTCGACTGGGCAGTACGGCGGGACGATGACAAAAAGCTAGACCCTTGGATTGCTGCTACTGTTTCCAACTTTCTCTCTTCCAAAGAATCGGAAAAAACCGCAGCTTCGATCAAGACTACAGCCGAAATCACCTTCACGGGCTTTATTCAAAATGACCTTTTACCCTGCATGATCGGCAAAAGCACCATTCCCCTATATCTCAAACCAAAACAATTACTGGTGATGAAGTTAGACGACCGCAGGCGTAGCGTCATTGCTCCTCTGATTACGATGTGTATGCATCTGACTATTGTAGAAAACCTGAGTGAGAAGAGAACTAACCCCTTCTGCTATTGTCTCGATGAGGTTACTAGTCTAGGAGTGTTTGCAAAACTGAGTGAATTTATCAACGAGTATCGTTCCAACGGCGGTATTCCTATACTGGGAGCGCAAAGTTTAAATCAGTTCTTTGAACTTTACGGCATAGAACGTGGCAAAGCATTAGTCTCAGGTTTATATACTCACGTCCTATTTGGGCCAAATGACTCGGTTACAGCCGAAGAATACTCAAAGAAAATTGGCAACAAAACTGTAGTAACTACTTCTGTATCTCGTTCGCGATCGCATTCAGGAGCATCTACCTCTGTCAATCAGCAAACTCACCAAATTCCTCTGATAAGCGTAGATACAATCGAACGTTTTCCTCAAGGAAAGGCAATTATTCTAAACCCTGGTTATGGCGATAAGAATGATGTCAAAAGACCAGTCATGGGCAAAATTGGTGTTCCCAAGGAAGATATCGATCGAGCAATTGAGGCAGAAACCGTAATTTGGAAAGAAAAAATTCGTCCAGTCTTAGCCAGTAGAAAAGCTCAATTAGTTAAGTCTCGCGAGCAGAACTATGTCGATCTAAGCAAATTAGATGATACTCAAAAGCAAGACTGGACGACCGAACAATTAAATCTCAGGTTAGTTGCTGCGGAAGAATTGTTACCCATGCCTCCTGATAGTAATAAGTAATCGATAATAACTTCAGTGTAGAGTAAGCGGTGGAGACAATTTTTAGAAATAGAGAGTATAGTTGAGACTGTTTCAATTTTTATGGCAAAATCAATGCGAAATGCTCTTAAACATACTCTAAGTTCGACCTGTAACTTTTGTAGCAGATAACAAATTCCAAATTATTCCTTTTATTTTTCAGGAGTATACCCTAACGTTAGGGTACAAAATAATTTAAGAAAGGTAACTATATAGTTAGGCTTAATGAAAGAGAAATTTGTAATCACTAGTCTATCTTCAACGGGAACAGGAAAGACTACACTTATGGTGCATTTAGCATATTTGCTAGCGCAAAGTGGTTTGTCTGTCGCTTTAATTGAACTTGATAACAGAAGTTCTTTACATGATTGTTGTGGTTTGCCGAAACCAACTGCCGAATTTAGTACAGCTTCAATTCTTACCGATGACTTTGATGGGAACTATCCATTTTTTCCATTATGGTCAGACACTTTGAAGAATAAAGCAGTCGTATGTCAGGCTGAAAGAAATTCTTTAGAGTCAGTATCTAGACAGTTGACACGAGATCCCTTCGGAATGTTTCGTTTACGAGAATGTTTAGATCGATTTTCTCTATCTCATGATGTCGTCTTAATTGATGCTCCAGGTCAACAGGGTCAATTATCCTTAATGGCATTATGCGCGGCAACGCATCTAATCATTTGTGCTGAAATGACCCAGAAATGCATTTCCGACATCAACGCTCTTTTTGAATGGTTGTATAAATACAAAACCTATCTCAAATCCACACCAGAAATTCTCGGTATCTTACCGAGTAGATACGATCACAATGCAGCAATTCAACGTAATACACTAAATCAGTTTCCCGCATTTGCTCAAAAATTCAATACCCTATGTTTTAGCCCTATTCGCCAATCTTCCAGATTTTTTAATGCCTATGCCATGGGGCTGCCTATTTTTCTTGATTCACCAGGCTCGACACCCTGCTATGACTTCACCGAAAATGGTCACTTGTTCAAAAAGATGAATAAATCCAAACTAAAGGGGCTGGACGAAAAAATGCTACAAAAGCTACCAGCGATCGCGCCTTATATTATTGATGCAATAAAAAAATAGTAGAGAAAAAACATGGTTAAACGACAAATCAATTTGGAAGAGTCTTTTGGAAGTGCATTACAAGCTAAAGAAATTCCACTTCTCCAACAGGAAAATGAAAATCTCAAACAACAGTTAGAACAATCTTTTCAGCAAAAGGGAATTGAAGATATTCCTCTGACTAAAATAAGTCCCAATCCCAGACAGCCCCGAAGTTCCTTTTATGTAGTCGAAGAACGTAAAATAAGTTTGGCTAAAGTAGGGCAAAAAGAGCCTATAGTGCTAGTCTCTCCGCCAGATATTGAAGGCTATTTGATCTTTGATGGAGAGTGTCGTTGGCAAGCAGCTAAACAGTTGGGCTGGTCTACAATTAAGGCAATCATCATTGATTATGATGAAGCAACTTTTGATAATGATGTTTTTATTGCTGCTATCAGTAAATCGAACATTAATACCCTTGATTTAGCTAACTCCCTAATAGAAAGAATTGAAGCTAGAACTGAGAGTTTAACAAGAGAAAAAGTTCCTACTATTCTTAATACTGCTATTACTAGACTTAAACGCCAGGGTAAGCAAAAAGTCTGGGGAACGATACTCAAAAATGAACAGGATATACAACAGCAGCTTGAAGAACTAGATTTATCAGAGTTAGAAAGACTGACTTGCCAAATTGTCTTAGATTACGGATTTAACCCTCTTTCTGTCAATCAAAATTATTTTCCTATGCTTAAGATAGCAGAGGATGTTAAGGAGGCTATCCGAAATCGGGGTCTAAAAGATGCCTTTGCAAAAGCAATTAATAAAATCAAAAGTCAAAAGCTAAATATATCAGAACAAAAGGCGCGAAAGGTACGATGCAAATTAATTGACGAAGTAATTGAACAAGAGCTTTCTTTAACTCAGACCAATAAGAAAATCAATGAGATTATTGCTCAATTTCAACCGAGTACTGCTCAATCATCAGGATTAACTAAAGAAGTCAAAAAATGTATAAAATCGCTAGAAAGCATCAAAATATCGAATCTAGATGAATTTAATCGGCAGAACTTGATTGATATTCTGGAAAGAAGTTTAGCCGATCTACAACAATAGTGAATCAAATAGTCTCTATTTTTTTACTTTAGATTTAGTTGATTTTGCCCTAACAGCGATCGGTTCAGAAGCAGTTTCTTTGAGTTCTATTTCCCAACTGGGATCTTGTTCAAACGCCTCAATTAAACTTCTGAACCATCAATCGCATTTACTCATATGTCTCATAAATACTCTATTCCTCACGCCATGTCCATCATACTCATTATAAGTTTTATTGAATCTGGATGTGGTGGAACTCGTAGCCAACTAGTCGAGCCGTGCATCAAAGAAGAGTGCTTTGGGAACAAACAGTTAAAACAATGATTTTGATTTTCTCTTGCCTGGAGGTCGTTTAAAACCTTTTAGCTTTGGATTTTTTATCGATTCTGAATCGCTTTCGTGTTTAGCAATCTTAGAAGCCTTTGCTTGGGCAGGCTGTAGATCGATAATCTTCTGCACTTCACTCGACCAATCTCTTTCCACCAAATTTACTGGATAAATATCTCGATACTTTTCGCACCAATACTTTTGATGAATAGATTGGGGGGCATTAGGATGGTCTGACCCTACCAATGAATTACCCCAGAGAAGATCGACGCGATCGACTAAATAGAATACTGGCATGGCAAACATATAACAACAGCAAATTTATCTTCAATAATTTAGAAAAAACAACAACAACGGCATTTGCTTCCGTGGTAGAGTAAATCCACTCTCTATTTTCCACAAAGTAACAGTGATAAGTATAGAAAGAGCAATCGACCCTCAAACAGAGTCGAGATTTTGCTGCATATTCGACACTCAAACTTGCTTACCTATAGAACCTCTGCAAAGGTACTTAAACTACTGCCGTAAACGACAACTAGCAGCTAACACAGTAAATACATATGCCTGCCGATTAGTCGATTTTTGGCATTGGCTAGAGTACAAATCTCTGGACTGGCAAGATTTATGCTTAAACGAATTAGCAGATTTTGTTAACTGGTATCTTCTCGGTGGGGACATCGAAGTCATCTCAGAATCCGTAAGAGAAGCCGTATCCAAACGCAGTCCACGTACAGTTAATCAAGCAGTTACAGCCATTCAAGGGATGTATGAATTCCACACTGTAGAAGGTAGAATTAGCGAAAAGCAATTTACTAGATTGGTTCATGGATGGGGTAAACGTGGAGGATTTTTACGAGGTATTGTTAAAAGCACCCCAGAGAAACGAAAACGAATCAAAATAAAAGAACCAAAAAACTTCCCTGGTTGTCTCACGGACGAACAAGTAGCTCAACTAGCTGATGCTTGTTATACCTATCGAGACAGGCTAATAGTGATGCTGCTGAGAGAAACAGGAATCAGACGGGGTGAATTACTAGGCTTACATTTAGTTGATGTCCAAGACTTTGATAGTAGAGGACGAATTAGGATTATCCGCAGAGATGATAATCCCAATGGGGCCAAAGCAAAAGGTACAGAGAGAGAAATACCTATCTTACATAACCGTGAAGCCTTACAGGAGACTTTCCAGGCTTACTTATTAGAAGAATATCCGATACAAGCCGAACAACAAGAACACGGAATGTTATTCGTTAACTTAGATAGCAAATATGCGGGTAAACCCATGACCAGTGAGCGGTTGAATAATCTATTTTACCAACTCAAAGATAGAACAGGGATTGAAGCTCATCCTCACTTATTTCGCCATACTTTCGCTACCCGTATGTTTCAAGCTGGCTATCTAGATCAATATGTACAACAGCTATTAGGACATAAATCCATTGCTACCACCAAAGATATTTACTCTCATGTCCTTGATGAGATGAGTTTGGACGCTTATTTGCTTGAGGAAAAAAAAGAAATTAATGTTACCAATTGAAGCGTTACAGTCAAGAATAGCTAATTCCGAATTAGGACAGCAATGGATTATGCATCCTTTAATAAATAAGGATGTTTGGGCTCTAATTGATTTGGGTTATACAAAAGAAGAATTAGCGATCTTAGGTAGACAATATATTTATTTCAATGGCTTGAGACTGTCTTGGTTAAAGCTGTTGACCAAATTAACAGTTTTAGCAAGTGTAAGAGAAAAGCATTCGTTTAGAACTATTTCCAGCTCCTTTAGAGAGACTATTTAGATTACAGCTTGTCTTAGGATGTCGCATAGGGGAAATGCTTAGAATGCCTCGTCGATGTTTAAAACAAGAAGACAGTCAATGGTTTTTACTACGGTGGATAGAAAAGCAAAAACATTGGAAATATTATCAAATTTATCATGGCGTTGCTGAATTAATCCAAGAACAGCAACGATTCATAGATCTTCAATTTGGTAGTAATTCTAATTTTGATAAATTGTTTTGTAAAGTATCAACAAATTCTCAAAATCAAACTAAAAATTTAGGCAGAAGATTTAATAGAAAGCAAATATATACACCAGATCTTTTAAGTGAAAGCATAGTTCAAAATTGGCTTAAAGATTTTAGAGAAGAATCTGACCTGAGAGATAAATACGGTAAGAGATTCAATCTAACTAGCCATATGTTTCGTCGTACAAAAGCCAGTATCATGGCTTACTGTGAGACAGAAGATGAATATATTGCTGCGGTTTTAGGTCATAGTTCTCTAGATATGCTACCCCACTATCGTCAGCGATCTTTAGAGAGACTAGAAAAAGAAGCTAAATCTAAAGGCTATGTCGATATGTACGGTCGAGTAACTAGCTTCAAACCAAGAAAGCGTAGATATGAGAAATTAGCTCAATTGCTCAAGGTTAATACGACCTTGGGGGAATGCCATCGACCAGTAATGTTAGGTGATTGCCAGTATCGCTATGCCTGTTTGAGTTGTCGCCATCATCGAGTCACTAAAGAGGATAAACCGAAGTTGTTAGCTGACTATCAGCTCTTGCAGCAGGATTTAGAAAAATCTCGAAAAGCAGGACAAGAAAGAAGAGTAACTGAGATTAATCGTTTATTGGGGTTATTGAAGGCTCGGTTAGAAGGATTAGAAGAACTAGAAAATCTTAATAGGGATAAGGTTAATGACACAAAAGCGTAAGTATCCACCTATTTCTATCCATCCAACTTTATATGGTCAATTAGAGGTTAATTGGAAACAAGAATACAGTAATGAGTTTAATTGTCCTGATTGTCAGGTAGGTAAAATGACTAGGTTTGCTTATCAAAAGAGAACCACCTGTAAGTTTCGACTGGGCTGTAATTCCTGTGGTAAAAGAATACATTTAACTAACAAGATTATAGGTATGGGAAATAGAAAAAACCCACCTATTTCTCATCATCCAACTTTAAATGGGATCTTGAAAATCAACTGGGACAAAGATTATAAGGAAGAATATAATTGTCCTGAATGCAATCATGGAGTGCTGAGATATTGTCATTGTAATAATAAATCTGTATGTAAATTCAGAATATATTGTGAATCTTGCCAATCAAAAACTTTACTCAATTGTAGGGTGGCAAACTATATTTACAATTATCTCCCTACTGTAGAATGCCCTAATCCTCTCTGTACTCAAATTGGGCATAACCAACAAAAAGGATGGATCTATAAAGATGGAAAAGCGACAGATAGATGTAGATGTCATTTTTGTGGCATTCGCTTTAAATTTAATTCAACTAATGCCCATAGCTGGGTTGGTAGTCAATCAGAAAATAAATTATCATCTTTTTGTTTTGAAGACGATGTTTGGAATCTACAGTATTTTTTTGACCACCCCAAAGGAAAATCACTAAATTTTACAAATATCTATCCTCAATGGTATCGATTGAAGGTCAAAAAATACCTACATTACTTAATTAAATCGAGAACATATTCTCCAAATTATATTCAAGACCAAAATTACGCTCTAAAGCAATTAGGAGAAGTTATACAGCAGTATCAACTACAACGAAAAGGGGATATTAGTCGTCAAGTAATACTCAGCTTTTTAGATGCCTGCAACACGAACCAAAACGGGACAATTAATAATAAATTACGCAATATTAAGCAATTCTTAGAATGGTTAGAACTAGATGTTCAGTATTTAATTCGGAATCGTGATTTTCTTAAGGAGAGTAAAAGTAATGCCGATTGGTTAGATAAAGTAACTCGTGAAGCTATCAAACAAAACCTAAGCAAGATTCCTGCTCCTATTGCCCATCATTACTTGGTTCTTGAATATACTGCTGCAAGACCAGGAGATTTATCTCAAATAGCTTTTGACTGTTTAGTAGAAGAAAATGGGAATTGGTATATTAAATTTTATCAGAGCAAAGTAGAGCGATGGCATAAAATTTTGGCTACTCGTGAAATAAGAAGAGTAATTGAAGAACAGCAAAAATGGATACGACAAACTTTTGGCTCAGATTATCCATACTTGTTTTGTCATTTTAGAAGTTTTCAAGAAACTGCTTATCCAGATTTTGCCAACATTAGGGCATTACCTCAACCACCAAAAGTGAGGAGAGTTGATGAGTCCTGCTTCATCCAGTAAAGTCATACCTATTCAAACTTCTACCAAGAAAAATACTTCACCTCTTTTATCTGGAGTAACAGACCCTATAGATTCAATTATCGAATCCATCAAAAATATGGGAATCAAGGTAGGAAATAAGCTCAAGGAAGAAATAACCGATCGCGAACCCGAACAAGTTAGGTTGTCAATTGAGGCGTTTGAACAGTATCGAGATAGCCACGACCTTAAAAGACAAGAAGCTTGTTTGTTGTCGATGATTCGTGAAGAAGCAGAACCAAATACTCCAAGCAAACTCAAAGCTAAAAAATCTCAACAACAGATTACGCGGAATGCGTCACGCCACAAGCCCCTCGGTTCAACCGAGGGGACTGGCGTGACCTCTACTCCCAAAAAATCCTCTAAAAAACTAATGTCGGCAGACTCACTCAAGCAATTAAGTAATTTATTCAACAATCAACTCCGTTGATTCGCCGTTGCCAAAAGCAACGTCGGATTGGCGAAGCCAATCAAGATGACTGACAACAATCTACCTCCTACCAATATTGAAGCTGAAGAAGCCATACTAGGAAGCATTTTGTTTGACCCTGGTGCTAATAGCACCAGATTTACAATGCAGCATTAGAGCTTAACCATAAGGACAAGCTGACCGACCTGATAGGCGTTTCCACTTGGTTAAAAGACCACAAATCATTAAAGGGCGCAGGAGGCACAGCTAAATTATCTCAACTGCTTAATCGTACTATTTCTGCGACCAACATCGACCGCTACATTTCATTAGTTTTAGAAAAATATCAACGTCGTCAGCTTATAGCAGCAGCTAATGAAATTGAGGCGTTGGGATACAACAATGCCACCGAACTAGAAACAGTCTTAAATATCTCAGAGGAAAAGATATTTAATCTCACTACCAAAAAGCAAGATAAGTTTAAGCCCCTGCCAATCGGTGACTGTTTGGCATCTGTGTTTGAGAAAATAGAGCAGGGTTCTTCTCCTGCCTATCCAACTGGGTTAGATGACTTAGATGCTCTTATTGGTGGGTTAATTAAACAGGATTTGATTGTAGTTGCTGCCAGAGCTTCTATGGGCAAAACTTGGCTTGCCTGCCATCTAGCTAATTACATTGCCACAGAGGAACAAAAGCCTGTGGTTTTCTTTTCGGCTGAGATGTCGGGCGAACAATTAACTAAAAGATTTCTTTCGATGCACACTGGCATTGATTCTCATCGGCTGATGCACAATCAAATTTACGAAGATGAATATGATGTCTTGGTAAGTGGATTAACCAAATTAGCCGAATTACCTATCATTATCGATGATACTCCCGCCATTCAATTAACCCCTGCTAAAGTTCGTTCTGTCCTACGTAGAATCCGCTCTGAAAAAGGCGAATTAGGCTTGGTAGTCTTAGACTATATTCAAAAGCTTGGTGACAGAGCGTGCCGTAATAGGGCGCAAACAGTAGGTAAGTTCTCAGGTGCATTTAAAGACATTGCTAAAGACTTTGATCTTCCCTTTGTTGCTTTGGCTCAAATCAATCGTGGTGTTGAATCTCAAGCAAATAAACGCCCCTTGATGTCAGACATTAAAGACAGTGGCGATATCGAGCAGGATATGGACTTAGGACTGTTGCTTTATCGAGAGGATTATTACAACCAAGACACTGGCGAGCCTGGGGTCATGGAGATAATTGTTGGTAAAAATCGTAATGGTTCTACTGGCACTTGCCATGTTTACTTTGACTCCAGCATTGGTATTTTTACAAAATCAATTCTGTAATAGTTAGTTTAGTTAATTAAGAAAATATAAAATACTAATTGGTCTACTTACTATGTAGAACCTAAAAGTAAGTTTACTTATTTATAAAGCAATGTACGTTGTGTAATCAATATAAGCAAACCACGGACAATACCAATACCAATTTACTAATGTAGCCTTAAGTAAAACTTTATCTATATCCGTGGCAACCATGCTCAAAATCCTATTACTCGGCTCTAATGTCATCACCCCAGTCCCAATGTTATGTGATACACAATATGCATAACGTATGATTAACAGGCTTTTTAAAAAGTATATATTTTCTACGATGAGTTTTTAGCTTCATTTTTATTGTAACCTCCATAAATTAAGAGCGTACTTTTGATTCACCAAAGTTATCAAATTTACCAACACTAGGATCGAACTCCACTCGACAAGTTCCAGTCGAACCATTCCTGTTCTTACCCACAATTATCTCCATCACGCGTGGAGTCTCAGTGTCTTGGTTGTAATAATCATCCCGATAAAGCAGTAATCCTAAATCCATATCCTGCTCGATGTCACCACTGTCTTTAATATCAGACATCAAAGGACGTTTATTAGCTTGAGATTCAACACCTCTGTTAATTTGAGCCAAAGCAACAAATGGAACATCAAACTCCTTGGCAATATCCTTAAATGCCCCTGAAAACTTACCTACAGTTTGCGCTCTATTTCCTGCGGCTCTGTCTCCTAACTTTTGGATATAGTCTAATACCACTAAACCCAATTCACCCCTGTCAGAAAGAATTCTACGCAGTACAGAACGAACTTTAGAAGGGGTTAGTTGGGCAGCGGGAGTATCATCAATAATGATGGGTAATTCTGCCAATTGAGTTAAGCCATTAACCAAAGAATCGTACTCTTCTTCATACACCTGATTGTGCATCAGTCGATGGGAATCAATACCAGAGTGCATTGATAAAAATCTTTTGGTTAATTGTTCGACAGACATTTCCGCAGAAAAGAAAACTACAGATTTTTGGACAGATGTAGCTATATGATTGGCTAAATGACAAGCCAGCCATGTTTTTCCCATAGAAGCCCTCGCCGCGATGATAATTAAATCCTGTTTGATTAAGCCACCAATGAGAGCATCTAAATTTTCTAATCCTGTAGGATAGGCAGGGGATGAGCCTTGTTCGATTTTGTTAAAGACTGAAGCCAAACAATCACTGATAGGTAAAGGTTGAAATTTCTCTTGCTTGTTAACCGTAAGATTAAATATCTTTTCTTCTGAAGTATTGAGGATTGTTTCTAATTCGGTGGCATTATCATATCCCAAGGTAGCAATATCATTAGCTGCTGCTATCAGTTGACGGCGTTGGTATTTTTCTAAAACTAAATTTGTATAGCGGTCGATATTAACTGCCGAAACAGTACGATTGAGTAGTTGAGCTAATTTAGCTGTACCTCCCACTTTCTTTAGTAGTTTGCGGTCAGATAGCCAAGTAGAAACAGCCATTAAATCTGTTGGCTTATCTTTGTGATAAAGTTCCAATGCGGCATTGTATATTTGTTGGTGTGCCACAACATATAAGGCATCGGTAGGAAGAATATCGGCAACGGTATTCATAGCAGCAGGGTCGAGTAGAATGCCACCCAGTATTTCTTCTTCGGCTTCAATGTTGGCTGGAGGGATATTATAAGTCATTTTTGTTATGGAATAAGTTACTTAATTGCTTGAGCTTGTCGGGAGACATTAGTTTTTTATTTGGTTTGTCTGTAGCAGTGACAACTTTAGAGCTTGGTGAATTTGGTTTAGTTGAAATTAATTCTGGTTTCGTCCAACCTTCAGATATTGCCATATTTAACCAGCCTCCAGGGTTGGGAATATTTTTTCTTGCTAACTGGTCTTTGAGAGCTTCAATGGCAGCTAAAACCGTTTCTTCTGTTGCTGCTTTAATGGTTTTAGTGAGGGTTGGATTGAGATTAATTCCCAACTCATCTAAATCTGATTGAATCTTGTCTGAAATGGAAGATTTAGATTTTCTTTTCTTATCAATGGGAGTTACTTTTTTGGCTATTTCTTGTTCACCTAACTTAGCTCTCAAGTCTTCATTTTCGGCACGTAATCTTTCTACTTGTGCCTGGAGATTATGAGCGCGATATACTTGACCAGCTAGAGCTTCACACTTACGTTTGAGTTCTTTATTCTCTGACTCTATCTTCTTGATTTTCGACTGAAGACGAGTAATTACTTTTCCTTGAGAAGTAGAATTAGGCTTAGCTACAGGTTTTACTGGTAGGGAGTTTTGTTTGCTTCTTAACTCTGCTATATGTTGTTTTAGCTCTGGATATTTGTAGAGATAACTAACACTAACCTTTGCTTCACGAGAGATGGTGTGAAAGTTAATTTGAGCGTTAAGTTTCTGTAACCTTTCAATGGCTTGATAGACTCGATTTCTAGCATCTTCTTGTCTTTGTTTCTGGGTTTGCTTAAGAGTCTTAATTCTGGATTTTTTAGTATCTTTATTACTCATGCTGCCTCCTGTAAAGATGCGATAATCTTGTCTAGCTGGTCAGCTTGTGAGCCAAATTGTTCGACTAAAACATCTTGACCGTTAGCTAAAGCTTTTGATTGCTTCCCTCTTAACTCATCACAGGTTTTGATGTATTGAGGTAATTTTTCTGGTGTAGCAACAAAATTACCGCAGGTATAGCAGGCTCTAAACTTATGGCAGTCCTGGTCTAAATCCAATCCGCAATAGCCGTAAATAGGAGTGTTGATATGAGTACCAGATAGTTCTAATTTATGAGCTTGAGGCTTTTCCCAGAATGATTTAGGGAAGGATTCATAGAGTACGCGATGTCCTTCACTATTAACCAATGCTTTTTGAATGTGACCTGCTTCCTGTTCTATTAGGTCACAACTAACTTTGGTGTAATAGGTGCTGGTAGTAGCAAAATGTTTATGACCAGCCCAAGCACTAACGACAGCCAAATCATGTCCTTGCTCGAATAATTGAGTTAAGCGTGTTGGTCTGAGGAGTTTGGTTTTAAATTTAGCTTGTTGACCGTTTTCGTCTCGGATATCAAGGTGTTTGATTAAAGTGCGAATACCAAGTTGCAGTGGACTCTTTTGTCGTGAAATAATCTTTTTGATTGGTGTTAGATATGGTTGTAAAGGTTTCGTGTTTGAGAATCCTTGATAATGACAAAATAAATAATTCCAGTCATCTCCCCATAGCCTCTGAATATATTCTTGTTGCTCCTGAACTACCTTGGCTATAGTTCTGCTAATTGGAACTTCGTGATAGTCATTAGTCTTTTTGCGTTTCCAGATTAACTTCCAATACTCTCCTTCTTGCACCAGACAATCTTTCTTAAGTAAAGCTAACTCTGAAGGACGCATCGCAGTAAAATAACAAACGATCCACATTCGAGCAATTGGTTCGGGTAATCTGTGTAAATTTTGCTCAATTTGTTGGCGTACTGTATCTGACAATGGGTCAGGATTACTTCTAGGTTTTTTAGGGTAGTCTTCATCACGAATAATATCTTGGTCAATATCAAACCAGCCTTTTAACGTGCCTGTTAAGAAAAAACTACGCAACGTTACCAAAGTGTTTTTTCGATTAATTTTTTCTGCTTTAGATAAATAATCAAGAATTACGCAACGATTTATTTGATGAAAACCGACTATATTTATGCTTTCTAAGTATTTTGAAAATTTTCTTAGTACAGATAATCGAGTTTCAATAGTGGAAAAAGAATTACCGGCCTTGCATAAATGATGAATATATTTTTTAGCTTTTTCTTTAAATAAATTTATTTTTATAGAAGTAAAATTAAGTATCGAACTTTGAACATCTTGGAGGTCAAAGTTAGGATTAATAGCTCTTAAATCCCATTTATCTTCTTCCCATTTAAATGGTTTGATGACTTCTTCATTATATTTTAAAGCTCTGTGTTTATATTTATAAATTTCATTAGAATTATATTGATATTTCTTACAAGTCCTACACTTTAATAAAGTTTTTCCTCCTTGATAAATTTGAGAAAAATAAATATTTTCTGCTTGACACTCAGGACAGATAAAATGTTTGATTCTATGATTTGTATACCAAGTAACCCTGGGATAGATAGGGTTATTTACTGAACGAATATTAATATTCCATGATTCTAGTTGTTGTTTTTTGCAAGTAGAACACCAGAAAACTCTTTTATTATTAGGTTTTTTTATTCCCATTGCAACCATGCCTGTAGTCAGACATTTCGGGCAAATGAATTCACGTTTATAATCTTTATCCCAATCAATTTCCATAATTATCTTTGTTCCAATGCTTGAATCCGAATCAGTAAATTTTCCCTGTCATTAGCCAGTCCTTTTTCTTGTCTTACCATCCCTAATTTATTGATAATTTCTAGTTCTGCTTCTACTTGTTTAAGGTCATTTTTAAGATTGTTTAAATCATTAGTAGACGTGCGCCAGTGTTCACAACGCCAACAAGCATTAACTGTTTGACAGGGAGATTTTAATACTGGTCGATGACATTCCCCATACTGAGTTGTAATTTGATACATTTTGCGTCGCATTAACTCAGTAATAGGATTATTTGGTTTATGGGTTGCTACTATCGTTCCTGTACTATCAACATATTTTGTTTCTTTCATTAACTCCTGATATTCCTCTCCTATTACTTGCTTGAGAAGATGTTTATAGTAGTTCTGCATATCAGGAGAACGATGTCGAAGATATTTTTGAATAATTAAATCTCTGACTCCCACGTTAGTCAATACTGTAGCAACAGTTTTTCTAAATTGATGTGACTTGAAATGCCAAATCTGACCATCTTTTGTACAAATATTATGTTGAATTGCCAGTCTATTCAACCAAGTGTGAAATATATCTGCTCTCATTATTCTAGGTGCTGGCTTGTAATAGCAACTTCCATCATTACTATTGAACAAATTATGATATTCATCGTTAAAGTGCTGTTTAATATATTTTTGTTGCTCTCGAATTACTAGCATCAATTCTTCACAAATAGGTAATTCATCTTCTACTTGATACTTCTCTGTCAAAAATCGTAATCGCCATTGTTTATCTCTTTGACGCAGACAATCTAAAGGTAGATTAAGTAATTCTCCAATCCGTAGACCAGTACATCTAATTACCAATACCATTCGTTGTATGGGTTCTGGAAGATAATGAATATGCTCATCTAATTGTTGCCAAACTTCTTCTGGAATATACTCAACTTTGTTATTTTTAGGAGTAGTATTTTTAAATTTATCTTTAAACCAATAAGTTGTAATTTCTAGCCATCCTTCTTGACGACAAATATCAAAAAAGCTAACTATAGTTTTGTAATAATTGGATATTGTTTGTTCAGATAATTTTAATGATCGTAAATAGTAATCAAACTCTTCAAAAAGTTGTTCGTTAATTTGTTCGGTATTAAAAATAGATTTTCCCTGAATAAATTTGGAAAATCTTCTTAGATGACTAACATTATCGGCTAACCAATTTGGTGTATATCTTCGTTGACTTCTAATTAAAATATATAATTTAGCCAATAACTTTAACCAATCTTGCTCTATTGACTCAAAGTTTATAGTTAATACTTTTTTGTGTTGTTTAATTGTCAATCCTAAATCTTCAACAGTTAGCCATACATCTTTTTGCAACAAAGGATTATCAATTAACTTTTTAGCTTTTTTGTTCCTAGCAATTAACCATTTATCAGGTTTTTCATTCCAATTAGGTAAAGTACTCATTTTTTTCAATTACTTCTTTAAGATTTGTTTCATTGATTATGTGAGAATAAACATCTAATGTTGTTTGGATACTGGAATGGCCTAACAGATACTTGACTCTAGGGGGTGCATAACCAGACTTTAATAACCTTGTGGCGTAGGTGTGTCTAAATAAGTGAGGATAGACATGAATACCTGTTTTTTCAGATAATCTTCTAAACATAGTATTGACCACATAAGGATTCATTGGTTGACCGATTTCTCCTGACCAGATGTTGACAAAGACATATCCTGAATCCGTATTTGGATATTCGTAGATAAGGTAGTCGTTATACATCTTGAGCAATTCGGGAATTACAGGAATTGTTCTTTCCTGTCCTTTAGCTCTTGCTCCATTGGGATGATTATCTCTTTGCACTACTCGGACATAGTGCTGGTCAAAATCTCCTACGTCGTCGTGCATTAAGGATAGAAGTTCACCTTTGCGTAATCCAGTACCGTTAAGCATCAAAATGATTAACTTATCTCTGAGACGATTACAGGCGTTAACCAGAGTGGATACTTGTTCGTCTGTCAAACAACCTGGAAATTTCTTTTTCTCCTTGAGTTTGACTAGCTTTTGCCTGACTGGTTTGGTTTTAGCAATGCCAGTAAGTAAACCTTTGCTACCTGCACGACTGATGCCATGAGGCATATAGAACTTCTCAAACTGCTTAAAATCTACTGTCTTATTGGCTATGTGATAGTCATAGAAATTAGTGACAGCAGTAATGGCATGATTGACAGTTCTTTCAGATCTAATCGCTTCTAATGGTTGCAGAGAAACAACTTTGGAAGTGTCACCAACTCTCAACCAGTAAGCGAAGTCTTCTAAGTCAGACACATTTACTTCACGCCAATCCATGCATTTATGAGCTAGAAATTCCCACCAGTATTTCAAGTCGAACCCGTATGATTTCACCGTGTTAGGGGATTTAGTTGTGGTCAAAAAGGTTAGGTATTGCTGGATGGGTGCGACTACTTCATAGTTTTCATTAAGCATTACCCATACAGTCTGGTTAGTTATCGGGTCAGTCCCTTTCTGTAGTGTTAATTTCATGTACTAATTTTATAGTACAATATACGTTAAAGAAATAAATTTATGTAACAAGTTATAATTACACTATAAAAAGTCAAGAACTTTTTGTTGTTGTTGTTTATTATTAATTTCTTGTATTAAATAACCAATCGCAGGTTCGTAGCCAATTTCCAGGCGAGTATCTTTGCCATCGCTAAAAAGCATTTTTGCCATCATGACTGCCACTGTACTGGGAGTAGGAAAATATCCTGTGTGCTTTTGCGAACCCTTTCCTTTGGCTTCGACGATTAAGTTTCCCCAATAGTCTTGGGGTTGATAAAGTAAATGAAATAGGTTGAACAACTGATAAAGAACCATGCCACATCCTTCACAACCACTTGGTTCAGTAGGTAATTGCCCAAACCAAGGATGGGGATGCCCAAAGCCATAAAGCAACCAGTCCAGAAAATATTCTATTCTGGCCAACATGCTAGTATATTTACCTTTGGTCAGCATCTTATCTAGACAAATCTCCAGCATCTTTTGACCTTTATTGCGATCGGAAAAGCTACTCTTGCCGAAGATAATCTGAGGAATTGGTTCTTTTGGCAATATATGTTCTCGAATACTCGCCAGTCTGATTTCTGGTTCTGGTTCTTGAAGCAAATAAAACTTTTCTGCTGGTACGAGCTGAAGTCGATGCCAGTATTCCCATCTGCCGTGGAGCAAGGCATCGTGATTATAAAGGTGAGGAAATAGCCAACCAGGTTTCAAATCTCGCTTGAGATTGGGAATATATTTGGTTTTTAAAGGGCGAGCGTGTTCTTCTTTGGCAATCTCATCTTTATTAGGAACAAGGCTATAAACTGAAAAATAATTCAAGGTAACAAAAAGGAAAAAGTACACCTTTTTGCAGTTGCCAAACTTCAAATCTAAATTTTGCCGATTAAAATAGTAGAGACACTCTTTAATTTTGGTTCAGCCAATGTCAGAGACTATTGCTTTAGTCAGCAACAATATTTTCTATGGTCTGGGACTGCAAAAATATATCCCCGATTACGAATTGAAAAATATCTCATCCCAACAGCTCGAAAACAAATCTCTCGAACGGCTTTTCAGCGATTTCGATCTGGTTTTGGTAAGTAGTGAGCTGGCTTTACCTGAAAAGACAACGGATTTGATTAAATCTATACTGGAGAATAAAACCCAGGTCATCTATCTAGCGCAAGATCGAGATAAACTAATTCCTCAGCCTTTCTCTGATGAGTAATTTTTTGATAACTCTCTGGGTTTTTTGGCTTTGATATCTGGCGAACCCTGTTCTCCCTTAAGACGGTTATTTTCGTCTTTTAAGCGTTGATTTTCTGCTTCTAGTTCAATTACTTTCGAGTTGAGTTGCTCTATTAGGTTCAGCAGGCTCTCTACAGTTTGACGCAAAGACTCGTCTGCAATCAACTTCGGGTCAATAGTTTGCAGTAATGGCGATACTAACTTCTCTTTCGATTGCTTTACCCTCATGTTTCATATTCTATGACCCCATGTGCATTCTTGAAGTCTTTTTCTTTTTCTCGGCCACCCCGAAATATTGAGCCGATACCTTTAATCGAACTATTTAAAGAATTAGATTCAACCAAGCAGAAGCTTACGCCTAAAGAAAGAGAAATTGCCGAGTTTTATACAGAAGGACTATCTCTAACTGACATTATGAAAAAGTTAGAGATCTCTAAATCTACCATCAATACTCACATGGAATCGATTAGGAGCAAGTTTCAGGTTAATTCAAATCGCGAAATTATTACTAAGTATCAGATCGGAAGGTTAAAGTCTATTGAGGCTTAGTAGCAGCACATCAGCATTAGTTTAGCCGTTACATTACAGGTGTTGTAGGTTAGTTCGTGTTTGGTAGTTTTAATTTGGTTATTGAGCCAAACTAACTGCTCAACTGAAATATGCTGTAGTTCGCGACGCAGAAAGTACAGTCGTTTGAGATTGCCGATTTGGGCAAACTTAGCAATCTCAGTATCGTTGAGATTACTGTTAATTCCGATAGCAGTTTGCATCAACAGAGTAAACTGAGTTCCCAGGCTACCAAGAATTGCTCGCTCCTGAGTAAAAGCCGTCAGTTTGACAAGGTAAGCTGGTATCTCACAGCAATTCTCATTTTGAAGAAGAATTAACATATATTTGCTTGTAAACAGCAAAAATACATTCGATTTTTGCTTTGAAATTTCTGATTTAAGCTCTTCCAATCTTGTGTTACAAAAAGATTTCTAAAAAACAAGCAATCAAAACTAGCCCAATTATCGCGATTGATTAAAATTAGGTTTTTTTTGGAGATTAATTGTCGATTTGTTCTAGCTATTCTTAACTTTTTTTCGTTCTTTTTTAACTTGTATTAACTAGCTTTTTTGATTCTCCTTCGGTTAAGATAAAAACCAATAAATCAGACCAACTCTCAAACCATACATACCTTAACAAAGCTCGAATATCATTGAAAAATGTCTTTCTTGTTCTTAAAATTTCTCTGACTTTTTGATACAAACCATTGACTAAATCCAAAACATTATGAAATAAAAAAGCCAAAAGGTTTAAAGATAATAAGGTCTCTGCCAAATTTTCTTGCCCATGACCGAAATTATGTTCTAAGTTATAGCCTTGATTTTTCAGAATATTATTGCTTTCATTTTCCACCTTCCATCTAGTTCTCCCACTGATAATCATTTTGAATATTTTCTCATCATTTAACTCATGATTAGTGATAAAACTATTCTGGTAAATTACTTTATTTTTAGCTGGATCAAATATTTCTACTTCATACCAGTTCACCATTAAACTTGGTTCACTTTCTCGAAGAGGTACATTATTTAAATACTTATAGCGATAAATTCTTGATTTTTCTTTCTCATACTTTTTCTGTTCCCCTCTAACTACTTCTCTATTTTTATCTAAAAATTCTAACCATTCATATAAAGTTTTATGAGATGATGGTTTGGCTACAAAAATAAAATTGTATCCTTGTTTTATTGCTAACTAATGCTATCAATACTCGATCATCTAAGTACTTGAATTGATTAATTATTCTATGTTTTTCTAACCATTGATAAACAGTTGTAAATGTGCCAAATACTGTTTTTGCTGCAATCGGATCTAATAATTTTCTGATTTGATTGTCACAAGGTATTTCTGATAAATTAAATAAGCTTGGAGCATTATCTTGACCTTTTTTCTGTTTCATCAAATCTTGATGTTGTAAAAAAGAAGGTGATTGGGTGAAAAAAACAGAAAAACCTGCTAAAAGTGCATTTTTTACCTTATATTTCTTGTTATTTCCTTTTCTTTTATCTGGTAATTCATTTAATTCTTGCTCTAAAAATCCGATTAACTGTGATGGTTCGAGGGTAGCAGCTTTTTTTTCATGTAGTACAGAGTCAAGAGTGCAAAATGAGGATTTTATCCACGCGACCCATCTATAATTTCATAATTTCACCCAAAATTCTGACTAATTTAGGCTAGTTCTCTATTTCTGACATAGAACTAATTTTCTATTTTTTCCAAAATGAGAATTGCTGCTGATTACTGATTACTGATTACTGATTACTGATTACTGATTACTGATTACTGATTACTGATTACTGATTACTGATTACTGATTACTGTAATTAAGGGTTTACTTGCTGAGTTGACCATGTTTGATCCTCTTGGAGAAGATATAAGCAGCGCCGTTGAGGATCGCCTCGTAATTGCAGGTGATCAATTTTCTGGGGAGTCAGTAAAAGTAGACAGAAATTGTTTAAAGGAGAGTTTATATCTAGGGAATCTACTTCAAAGACAGACTTTTCCCCTACTGGTTGAGCGGGATCTGGCCAAGCAAATTGCGATCGCGCAGCATCAGAGAGATTGTGCCAAGTATTTTGGCGACATTGTTGCAGATGGTGATCTTCTTCTGTGGCGGTAACTAATTGAAGGTTTCCCGTGAGCCGAAACTGTTCCCGAGTTTTTGTAAAATACCAGCAGATTTCAGCTATGGTTTGATGCTCAAGATCCTGAATTTTGCCACTGCGAGAATCGGTAATAATTTTGAGCCGATTATCTTGCTCGTTGAGAAATCCGCGAAAAACTACTGTGCGGTTAGCAGGATAACCTGCGGGAGTAACAGTAGCTAATTGAAAATAGCGGGAATGAGGTTCAGAACGATTGCGGTGTATGGCACGAGATAAAGGCGATCGCCAGGGAGCAAGCATAAATATCAGCACCTTGTAGGGTGGGCATCGTAAATAACAATAGCAAATACAGACTATTTAGATAATGCCGAGTGAGCGAAATTTACGGTGGCAACAATTAATTTTCGCATTTTAAAGTAATGAGTAATAAGTAATGAGTAATAAGTAATGAGTAATAAGTAATGAGTAATAAGTATTTACTCGTTACTCGTTACTCGTTACTCAAAGCTTCTCTATTGTTTAACTGCCACACCTTTTTTCGTTCACCCGATAATGCCCCCCAGTTATCAGCAATCAGTTTAACCTAAGGATAAATAAAAGCGGTAATAGCCAAATAAATAGAACATATCAATTGCCACAATAATTCCCTTTGTCCAGGGTGAATTGAGCAGACCAAGTACTATCGGATTAACCCCAAGCACTAAAGCCATTTCCACAAATGCCACAATTCTGCCGTAGTGATTAGTGTCCCAATAGGAAAAAGGACTAATAAAGCGATAGTTGCTGAGAGGAAAGAAGTGACGATGAGCGTCATCATGGTGTACAGGCAAATCTAGTAAAGAATGGCAAACCATACTGATGCATAGAATTATTCCTGGCTGCCAATTTAGACGATAACAAATAGCTGCGCCGATTAACGCCAGGGGAAAAGAATGAAACAGAGCAACAGTATTCTGCCAGAAAGGTTCGTAATAGGCTTCAGACCAAATTTTACCTTCAGGCATTTTATAAATAAACTTGGCAACAAAGTAAAAGATGAATATCGGTAAATCGGGAAGAATCGCACCAACGGCGATTACGAAGCTAGCGGTCGACATCGTAATATTACTTTTTGGCGAGTAGGGAAGCCATGTCGTCGGGCTTATTGTTTTTCCTAGTAATGCCAGATTGAGAATATAGTGACCAGGAGTATTCATTCTTGTTTCAGACTCTTGGAGGTTGTTCTAAAGAAGTTTAAAGCCTTTTCCACCGTACTGTACCAACACTGCTCCAGTCTGCCCAGTTACTAGCCAAAAGATTGATCTTGCACCATCTCGCCAGCATTTTTCTATTGGTTCAGGGGGATTACTTGAAGGTACGTAGATTGGTTTAAAGTTAATTCTTCGACTACCCAAGACTATATCACCAATTATCTTTGCCCGTTTCATGTGATTTTCCGAGGTAATGAGATATACGCTATCTATACCTTTAGCCTGGAGTTCATCCACTAAAGTAGTAAAGTTAGTTACTGTATCGCTAGCACGGTAGTCAAAATTAAGGCGATCGCTTTTGACCCCAGCCTTAGCAAAAATCTTTTGCGCATATTCTTGAGGACTACCAGAAGAGATCCAAATTGGTAATTGTGGATGTTGCTGTGCCAACTGTGCAGCAAATCGCTCTCGCTCTTCATGTCCACCTAAGACCAACAAGGCTTCGGGAGAGGATGTGACATGGTGGGATGGTTTAAATCCAACACAGAGAGATAGAGATGTTGCCACCACTGATAACAATAACAAGTATCTAAATTTGTTGGCGGAATTGACGTTAATTAAATCGGATTCTGCTCTAGAGGGAAAATGGAAAAACATAAGCGCAAAAGAGGAATAAGCTCTGATCCATTGCAGTAAACGATGCCCAAAAATTATAGTTATGTGGGCTAGTTTTACTCAGGGATGTGATTACACCCATTTGTCCCGTCATGGGGGATAATAAGTGCAAGCCCTTCGGGGAAGCTTCGCGATCGCAAAGATATATTTTTTTTGAGAAAACTTAATCTATTGTAGATACCTTTATTTAAGATGTCTCTATACTACGGTAATAAATAGTAGACAATAGGGGGGCAGATTTTGCTACTCTTGAATACGCTGTATCTTTCTTAATTACTTAGCTACCAGGCATGAGAACAAATTACTGTGGCGAATTGCGAGCCGAACATATAGACCAAACCGTTACTATCTTTGGCTGGGTTGATCGTCGCCGTGATCATGGAGGCGTAATCTTTATCGACTTGCGCGATCGCACGGGTACAGTACAAATTGTCAGCGATCCCCAACGGACACCCCAATCTTATGCTGACGGAGAATCTCTCCGCAGTGAATATGTTGTCCAAGCGGTAGGGAAAGTCAGCCAACGTCCGACGGAATCTCTCAACGATAAATTAGCCACAGGACAAGTAGAAATTTACGCCGAATCAATTGAAGTCCTCAATGCTGTAAGTAAACAACTTCCATTCCAGGTTTCCACTGCGGATACCGAAAATGTGGGAGAAAAGCTGCGTCTCAAGCATCGTTATCTAGATTTAAGACGCGATCGCATGGCGAAAAATCTTCAGCTACGGCACCAAGTAGTGAAAGCGATGCGCCGTTTCCTGGAAGACGAAGAAAACTTTATGGAAATCGAGACTCCAATCTTGACTCGCTCTACCCCTGAAGGAGCGCGGGATTACTTAGTGCCTTCGCGGGTTAATCCTGGTGATTGGTATGCCTTGCCTCAATCCCCTCAGTTGTTTAAACAGCTATTGATGGTGTCGGGGTGCGATCGCTATTATCAAATTGCCCGCTGCTTCCGTGATGAAGATTTACGTGCCGATAGGCAGCCAGAATTTACTCAGCTAGACATGGAAATGAGTTTCCTGTCCCAAGATGAGATTATTGAACTCAACGAGGCTTTGATCTGTCACATCTTTAAAACGGTTCAAAATATTGAGTTGGAACGTCCTTTTCCCCGCATTACCTATGCTGAGTCGATGGCACGTTATGGCACAGATCGCCCAGACACACGCTTTGCCATGGAATTAGTCGATGTCTCAGACATCGTGAAAGATTCTGGGTTCAAAGTGTTTTCTGGAGCAGTGAAGAGTGGCGGACAGGTCAAAGTATTGCCGATTCCTGGAGGTAACGATGCTATTTCTAATGTTCGCATTAAACCCAAGGGAGATATTTTTAATGAAGCTGTTACCGCAGGAGCAAAAGGTATTGCTTACATTCGAGTCAGAGAAAACAATGAAATCGATACCATTGGCGCAATTAAAGACAATCTCAATGAGTCACAAAAGCAAGAGTTACTGAGTCGCACTGGGGCAAAACCTGGACATTTACTTCTCTTTGGCGCAGGAGATACTACTACAGTTAACAAATCTTTAGATCGCCTACGCTTGTTCATTGCTCAAGAGATGGGATTAATTGATAACGAGCAGGTCAATCTACTCTGGGTAACTGAATTTCCGATGTTTGAGTGGAATCCCGACGAGAAACGTTATGAGGCGCTACATCATCCTTTCACTGCACCCTACCCCGAAGATATTGATGATTTAACCACTGCTAGAGCGCAAGCGTACGATCTGGTGTATAACGGGATTGAAATTGGCGGAGGTAGTTTAAGAATCTATAAAAAAGATATTCAACAGCAAGTGTTTAAAGCAATTGGGTTGTCTACCGAAGAAGCCGACAACAAATTTGGTTTCTTATTAGAAGCCTTTGAATATGGAACACCTCCCCATGGAGGAATTGCTTTTGGTTTAGATCGCTTAGTAATGCTATTAGCGGGGGAGGACTCAATTCGTAATGTGATTGCTTTTCCCAAAACACAACAGGCTAGTTGTTTATTAACAGACGCTCCTGCTGCGGTAGATAGTAAGCAACTCAAAGAATTGTCAATAGTTTCAACTCATAAGCCTAAAAAAGAGTAAGGAAAACTTATTAACTTAGTCTTTCTCTGGGATGAGGGATCGGTAATCGAGAATTAGTAACTTCGTATTTATTTATACTCCATACTTAATCCCTCATCCTCCAGAAAATGGTATCCTGAGAACTAATATAAACGTATTAAACAGCCTATTTTAGGCAGGCTTAAAGCATATTAAATAATTATTAGCCAGCTAACAGTTTTTTTTTAGATGAGAAATTATGCCATCATCTGGGTTTGACCAAAACGAACAATATGATGAGGAAACTTTGACGATTGTTGATGAGGATGGGCGATCGCTTCCTTGTTACATTGAACAGTCTATTGAAGTGGATAATATGACCTATCTGCTGCTAGTGCCAGTAGATATTCCTGTAATTGTTATGAGCATTAATCAAGACAGCGATGAAGAATTAGAAGCAGCAATACTGGATGATGATCAAGCGATCGCGCAAATTTTTGACAATGCCAAAGCCGTTTTGGCAGAACAAAATCTCTATCTGCATCATACTGCCTATACTTTGACTGCGACAGGGGAACTTCCTCCCATTGAAGAGGAGCAGATTTTAACCTTAGATAATGGTGATGGTGAAAATGATCTAGAAGAAGAGGAATTACAGTCTTTGTGCTACTTTTTCCATGCCGATCAGAAATACGGGATTTACACTCCTTTGACTCCTTTATTGTTTTTTGCTAGATATGATGGGGAAAATCGCTTAGAGTTAGTTTCTCCCGATCAAGAAAACTTAATACCGATTCTTGAAGAATTGTTATCAGAAGAATAGTTGCTAAGGCAAACAAGTTAATTCTCTAGATTTTAATAGATTTTAGATGTGGATATTGTTCAGGAGTAACCTTTGGCAAAAAACCAGGGTAAGATTAGACCCAGTTTTAAATTTAAATATCAAGCTGATTTATCAACAATTCGACCTATAATAACTAAATAAATAAATCTAGGATGACTACTAAGAAAAAGCCTAAACATAAACAAAATTCTCGCAACAAAAAAACAAATGTTCCTCTGTTTGCTGTTTCAGCAGTCGTCGGAGTTCTCGCCATCCTGGGGTGGGCTGGTTGGCGGGGGCTAACTGCTCCTGTAGCAGGGAAAAGTAACCAAGAGCAGCCTAAACAAGTCCAGTTTGTAGTCAAGCCAGGAGTATCAGGTAATGAGCTGGGGGGCGAATTAGCTCAGGCTGGTTTAATCAAGTCTACTAGTGGTTGGAAAATTTGGACAAAGCTCAAGCAGACAACGGACTCCGCAGGTGGATTTAAGGCTGGTACATATCAAGTATCTCCCACCGAATCTTTACCCGAAATCGCCAGTAAAATCTGGGATGGAGAAATAATGCAGACCAATTTTACGATTCCTGAAGGTTGGTCAACCATGCAAATGGGAGAATATTTTGAGTCCCAGGGCTATTTCAGTGCCGAAGAATTTGAAAGCGCAGTGATGACCATACCCGACGATAAATTTCCTTGGTTACCCCAAGATATTCCAATTTTAGAAGGATTTTTGTATCCTGATACTTATCGGATATCTAGTGATCTGATGAGCAATCCTCAAGTAATAATCAATACCATGCTGGCTCGTTTTGAACAGGTTGCTTTGCCCGTTTACCAAGCAGCAAAACCAGACATGAGCTTGTTAGATTGGGTGACTTTAAGCAGCATCGTGGAAAAAGAGGCGGTAGTTGGCGATGAACGTCCTTTAATTGCGGGAGTATTTACAGCTAGACTCAATCAAGGCATGAGATTAGAATCCGATCCCACAGTGGAATATGGCTTAGGTATTAGACAAACAGCAGACCAACCACTCACCTATGCCCAAGTGGGAACTCCATCACCTTATAATACCTATATGAATGGTGGTTTAACTCCCACTCCCATAGCTGCTCCTGGTATTGCTAGCCTTAAAGCTACTTTGAATCCAGAAAGCACCAATTATCTATTCTTTGTGGCTCGTTATGATGGTACTCACGTTTTTAGTGAGACTTTGAGTCAACATCAAGCAGCCACCAGAGAAATCCGTCGTCAAAGAAACCAATAATTTAATAAGCTATTAGCTATACCACAAGGGCACAATGTCAGCTGTTAGCTGTTAGCTTCTGGCTCTTGGCTTCTAGCTTTAAATCCTTCTTCATCTTTTAAATAACATGGATTTATTGCGATCGCTTCCTATTGGTTCATATTTAGAACAACCTGTAACTTGCTTACATAGAGTAGATCCGCGAGTCAAGTTAGCCTGGCTAATGACTTTTTTACTGGCGCCAATTTTAAGCAATCCCTGGTGGCGAATTGGTTTAGCAGCATCTTTAATTCTCTTGACCATCGTTGCGGGGATTCCCTTTCGGGTGTGGCGTAAGCAAATAGGATGGTTGCTCCTGCTATGTACTTTTATGTTCTTGTTCACTAGCGTTGCTCCTGACACGTTGGCAGTCCAACATCAACCTAGAGTGCCCCAGTTTTGTCCTGATGTTGTCGCCACTATTACACCAGATAATCCAGCTCAACCGTCAACGCCATGCAAAAAAACCTACCCCAGCCGACAGACTATCGATACGTCTATTTTGATCAGCCAAAGTTTGCCTTTCTACCTCGTTTAGTGGTTACCCGTCGTTCCTTGGATGTGGCAGTCAGAATTTCCACTTTAATCTTTACCCTGATTTACAGCACCAGTTTATATCTATTAACTACTGCTCCTGAAGAAATTACCGCAGGTTTAGAGGATGTCATGAGTCCTCTACGCCGTTTAAATATACCAATTGGAGAAATTACTCTTACCTTGACTCTTGCTTTACGTTTTATTCCTTTAGTCTTGGAAGAAGTGCAAAATCTTGTTCGCTCAATTCGCACTAGAGCCATCAATTGGAAAAAACTAGGCTTACGCCGCAGCGCTCAATTATGGTTAATTGTCTCTGAGAAACTATTAGAGAACCTATTACTGAGAGCCGAACAGATTGCTACAGCGATGGATGTTCGGGGTTTTACTAGTCCCAATGAACACCAGGTTCAGTGGCATCAACTAAGGCTTAGATGGCTTGACTGGATGGTTTTAGGAATTTTAATTCCCTTTTGGTGTGCCCGTTGGTTTGTCGGCGGGACTTATTAAAAATAATTAGTTATCATCTCGCAAGTATGCCATGTCTACCAAAGAAGTAAATCATCCTTTAAAATCGTGGCATTGGCGATCGCTTTCCTTAGATAATCGTACTGCTTCAGAAGTATTTGCTGCTCTGTTTATTAATGAATCAATTGCCACTCTATTAGAAAGTCCTACTGTAGTTGATTTAGAACAACCACATCTGTCACGCTATTCCCTATGTGCAGGCTCGCCTCGAACTGTTAATGGTCAACGGCAGTTATGGACTCCCACAACAGGGGAAATTTTACCTTTCTTACGCTCGTTATTACAGCAATTTATCGTTAATCGTCCTCAAGTAGCTCACTTACCTTTTACTGGTGGCTGGCTTGGCTGGCTTGGCTATGATCTTGCCTGGGAAATAGAACAATTACCCGAACTCAACCAAGATCCCCTGCCTTTTCCCGTAGCCTACTGGTATGAACCAGAATGTTTTGCTGTTCTCGATCATGCAGAACAAACTCTGTGGCTAGCTGCTAATGATTCTGAACAGTTAAATTATTTAGAGGTTAAACAGTCCTTTCAGGGCGAACAGCCTTTCGCCCCTACCGCTTCCCCAATTACTTTCCTAACCAACCAGGAGCAATACCAAAATGCCGTTAAACAGGCAAAAAAACATATCCAGGCGGGAGATATTTTTCAAACCAATTTATCATTAAGATTTAAAACCAATACCACTGCGGATAGCTGGTCGATATATCAACAGCTACAAACCATAAATCCGTCTCCCTTTGCCAGTTATTGGCGATCGCCCTGGGGAGATGTTATCAGTTGTTCTCCTGAGCGGTTAGTGCAGTTAGAGGGGAATCAGGCGCAAACTAGACCCATTGCAGGAACAAGAAGAAGGGGCGAGAATGAAGAAAGCGATCGCGCTTTGGCAGCAGAGTTACTGGCAAATACGAAGGAACGGGCGGAGCATATTATGCTGGTAGACTTAGAGCGTAATGATCTAGGTCGAGTCTGTCAGTGGGGTTCGGTCAAGGTGGATGAGTTGCTCGTGATTGAACGCTATAGTCATGTCATGCATTTGGTTAGCAACGTTAAAGGAATATTGCAGCCCGATTGCGATGCTGTAGATTTGATTCGGGGTGTCTTTCCTGGAGGAACCATTACAGGCTGTCCGAAGGTGCGCTGTATGGAGATTATTGAAGAATTAGAACCCTTCCGTCGTAGTCTGTTTTATGGTTCTTGTGGTTATCTCGATCAGCGGGGCAATTTAGATCTCAATATCCTGATTCGGACTTTACTCTATGTTAAAGCTGCTGATTCTGATCTGGCTCAAGTGTACGGACAAGTTGGTGCTGGGATTGTTGCCGATAGCGATCCCGAACGGGAATGGTATGAATCTTTAAACAAAGCCGAGGCGCAGATTGCTGCTTTGCAATCCAAACTAAACTCAATTTGAAGAAGTTGGAGAGTGTAGCTTTAGTTAATCAGCGATCGCCTTTCCACGAAACAGATAACCTAACTGGCGACGACGAGCGACCCAATTTCAACTGATAGTAAAACAAGTAGAACCGAACAGTTTTAAGTACAGTTAACCCTACCTAAAAAGATATTATTCATTCCCTCAGAAAAACACTACTCTAAATGGGATGTAACCACTACTTACATATTTTTTATTGACTAACTAATATAAGAATTAAAGAACCAAATAAACCAAAAGTTTAAATTAACCAATTAAGCAACTATTAATCAAGGGAGATACAATTATGTCATTAATACGTTACAATCCTTGGCACGAAATGAGTTCCTTACAAAGCCAATTAAATCATCTATTTGATGATGCCTTTACTTCGGAAAGCTTAGGCGAATGGAGCAATTTATCGAAAGTTCCTGCTGCTGAACTAACTGAAACCGATGATGCTTTACATCTAAAACTAGAAGTTCCTGGCATGGAAGCCAAAGACTTAGACATTCAAGTTATGGCTGATCGTGTGGCGATCGCAGGAGAAAGAAAATCTGAAACTAAATCTGAAGATAATGGCGTAACTCGTTCTGAATTCAGTTACGGCAAATTCTCTAGAGTAATCCCCCTACCAGTGAAAATTCAAAACACCAATGTTACCGCAGACTACAAAGACGGTATCCTCAATCTAACTCTACCCAAGTCTGAAGCAGAAAAAAATAAAGTAGTGAAAGTAAATCTTTTAGAAGAATCTACTGCCTAGTCATCCAAGGGTAACGAATCTAGTCACATAGATTAATAAAAAACCCAGTTGCTATGGTGGCGACTGGGTTTTTTATTATCAACAGCCAAGATCAATATTATGATACGCATAAATTATCTTTTGCTGACCTATTAAACAATTAAGAAATTAAAAACTATTTAAAGAATGATTAGTTAAATTCAGATATATTAAGGAGTAAAAAGGATGAAATCGTTAATATTCCCAATTTTTATGCAAACAGGCATATCCCTCTTTAGTTTTCTATTGCTTGTTATCTTGTTTGTGTAATAATAGCGAAACGGGTTAAGTGTAAGGCACTTCTGGGCTTATCGATTGTACCAAATTCCCACTCGGAATCAGCCTGCCAGCCAAATATTGTTAAAACCACAAAAGCTTATGCCTCGTAAAGTAACCAAATTATTGTCTTCATCTTTGAACCATCTTAAGTAGAACATGGTTTAATTTCCTAAGTGAGCTAAGAATTAGAGCATTACCGATCTGATCTAAAACATCGGATTCTATTTGCCGATAGTTATAATCTTACGTAGATACATAGCTCAAAAATATTACGTTTTGGTATCTTTTTGCTGTCAAGAAAACAGATGGTATCAGAACGGGCGATCGCCATTTCACGATAAAATAATTCAGAGAGTGTGATCGGCGACTATCTAATCTGTTATCTGTATGTGCTGCTATGATCAGTTTTTGCACCAAGGCTACCCTATTGCTTCAGGGGTGATTGAGGGAGCGTGCCGGCATCTGGTTAATGACCGCATGGATATTACTGGCGCACGATGGCGACTTGACCGAGGCGAGGCAGTCCTTAAGATCCGCGCCCTTAGAAGTAGTGGTGACTTTGACCAATACTGGAAATTCCACAAACTCAAGGAATTTACTCGCAATCATGCCGATAAGTTTCTCACCCCAGAAATTCTCATACCGGCTTAAAGTTGTCGTCTCAAAAGAGCCGCACCCAAATGGATTCCAATTAGTTCATAGTAGATGGAATCTCAACAAGATAGATGACAGGTGATGATGCAATCTCAGAATCGTCTGACAGTTAATGGACAGAAATAGCTGTTAAGATTCAGAGTTTTTAACCCCGAGCAAGGTCAAGGCGTAATCATTATTCATTGCCGCACGGGTTGCGTTTCATATGGCAGTGATTTCATTAGATTTGTCATCAACCTTTGGTTGATCTAAGACCAATCGATTCTGACTAGCCCAGGCACTCACCATTTTGCACCGAATTAAAAGCCTGAGAGTTTACTGAGGGTGTTGATCAAAATCACAGGCAATTTCAACTGCTGCAAGTCCTTTGTCTTTTGCTTCTTCGGGGGTCAAAAAGATGCTGTCAAAGCTAAATGCGATACCTGAGAAGTCAATAATACTAAAACGATAGAGCTGATCTAAAGAACGATAAATTAGTAGAGTATAGCCATCAATGCCGATTACATTTTGAATTTTCATTGCGGACTCCTGTATGGAAGTAATTAGTCAAGACTCTTGGTTTTAATTTCAGCTACTAGTAAATACGGATTAAAAGCTCCAGTTATGCAGTTTGTAAATATTTACCAAATAGTAACAACGGAGAAATTATTATTCCAAGAAAGGTTACTATTTATACTGTTTCACGGCCAAGCAATAACTTTTCAATAGCCAATAACTTGTTTTCCGTCCATTTTGAACTGCAATAACTTTAATTATTTTTTAGCTATGACTTATATTAAGCTTTTTATTTAAGTTAAAATCAACCGTGATCTTACTTAATTCGATTTGATTTAAATGTCACCTAAGTATTTTTTCTGACAATATTTTCACTTAGGCTCCGTTAATTACGAAAAATTGAGCGTAAGAGATTTTGACTAAGTAATAGCATTAGTTTTGAACAGACTGTTGAGATGTCCATATCCAGCAGAAATGCCCCCCTCGTTCGCATCACTAAGCTTAGTGCGAACGAGATAACCCGTTGCTCGATTAGTTAAAATGCGATTGCCACGGGCTACCAATACACCATATTGACCAATTTCATGAACCACTTGTCCCTGCCAGATTTTCCCGTTACGCAGACCCCAACCAGGAGATATCGGTGGATATAGTCGCTCCATGAGAATATAGGCGTTACTCTCTTCTGCGGAGATATTGTTCAGACATTGACGGATATCTTCATCGTAGAGATTGAAACCGCCTCCTTCGCGCTGGGGCTTGAGGACAAATTGCTCAGGTTGCGAAATTGCTGCTTCTCTGGCCAACATCGTTTTGCCCTCGAACTCAATCGGATCATCAAGGGTATAAATTTGGGCAAAGGCATTCCTAACCAAAGCTGTATCCTTTTCATCTAAGAACAACCTTAGCAATTCGGGATTCGTCAAAACTTGTTGAATTTTCTTCGTGCCTGCTAAATGAGTCGGGAGATCTGGCACAGAGATTGTCGTCGAACGGGAAATTAACTGGCGACCTTGACGGGCTGTTTTACTTGCTAGTTCATCAGGACGATAACCCGCTCGGAAATAAGTGATAGCTACAATTTCGCCTTTAAACACAAGATGCCCATTACGCAGTTCTCCCTGTTCACCGACAGCTTCAAGGCTGGTGCGAATCACTCGGATACCCCGTTCAGCGAGGGCGATTTCTAGTAGGCGTTGGTCAAAAACATTACGTTCATTGGCTTGTACGACAAAGAGCACACAGGCATCTGAGACACCGTACTCCTTCATTACCTCCAAAAAAGCATCCGCAGTTATATCTAAAGGCTTATTTGGCAATAAATCCCAGGTTTCATTGCAGAAACTACTCCACGTTTGATGAAATTCTGTGATTTTCTCAGAAAGACCGATGTAACTGGCTGCAATGGTGTTAAATTCAACTTGACGTAAGCCTTTTCTCTGCTGCGTCATGAAATAGTCACTGCGGGTAATGGAAAATCGCAAGGTATCTTGGCGAATTTTCTCTTCAAGGGCTAAGGACAGAAGAAAGCCAGTATACTGATCACTTTCGGCAGTGGATTGCAACTTTTCTGCCAAAAATTCTAGATTGTTGGCAACTCGATGCATTAGAAGAGCTAAAGGTTGAGCCAGGGAGTCTAGTTGCGTAACCAACAAGTTAGAGATGGGGGTGGGCAATAGCATTAAAGGGCAATGTGTCAATTCCCCCGTCTCTGTGCGCTGAAGTAGGGCATGAGCAAGGGCAAGATCCACTGCGGTTGAAGCGTCTGCTTTAGGGTACTGGTTCATCCGCCTTCCATGTGACTAAATAATTGAGGCTAGCTATTGGCTTTACTAGTATAGAATAATATTCTTTAGTTCCCTTAAGTACTGATGCAAAATTAATTGTATAGTTTGGAGCAGCCAGAACACAGGGAGGCAGATAATAACTGAAAATATCTGACTTGAATCAAAAAAGCTAAAAGCTAAAAGCTAAGAGCTAATAACTAAGAGTTACCAACAGAAATACTTTGTGTGTCGTGCATCAAATCACTAACGCCATTTACTGAATTTGTAATAATTTATGAGTTTGCAGGCTAATACGCCATTGGGGATTTTGCAGAATATAGTTGAAAATCAAATTTTTACTATCAGGAGAGTTCCATTCTGGCTGTAGATAGCGCAAAGTTGATTCTGGTAATAATGCAGCTTGTTGTTCTGCCCACTTTAAGTCGTATTGCTTAGTAACTACTACCTTCAGTTCACTAACATGATTGTAAATGGTGCTATGGGGTGCTTTAAACTGTTTCGGCGAGAATGTTACCCAATCAAAATCGCCGCTGAATGGATGTGCGCCAGAAGTTTCTAAATGCACCTGCATTCCTTCATGCTTGAGTGAGTGAGTCAGAGGAAATAAATCGTGCATCAATGGCTCCCCTCCTGTAATAATTACGATCGCAGGATTAACGGCTTTTGCTTTTGTAGCTAACTCCTCTATAGACTGCTGAGGATGGCTTTTGGGGTTCCATGATTGTTTAGTGTCGCACCAGGGACAGTGAACATCGCAGCCTCCCAGGCGAATAAAAAAGGCATTTACCCCCATCCAATAACCTTCTCCTTGAACAGAATGAAAAGTTTCGACGACGGGATAGGTGGCAAATTTAGTGACAGTTTTAGTTGCAGCGCTCAAAATATTTTTGCTCTGTGCTATTCAAAAAAATCAGGTTACAACAGATTTATTTTCTATTGATCTAAAGTCTATTGTAAAAGTTATGACCATACTGTCCCAAGAAGAATTTAAGCAAAAATCGAGTCCGGGAGCTAATTCTTTAGAAAAAATATATCAAGGAAGATCTATAAAAGGAGGTCCAGTATTTTCTCTAGGGCATCTCCAAACTGCTGAATTATATTGCGAGAAATTTAGCAGAAAACAAGCTGGGTCAATCTGCATCATAGTTAAAGAGAAAAGCTTTTTACGAATCTGGAGTGAGAATTTTGAAATTTCGCCAGAAATTTCGCTAAATGCCACTAATGATGTTTCATTGTCTGAAAATGAAACAGAAATTTCCCCTAATTCTTTGCCTGTGCAAGCTGACTTTGCTGATTTTTGTCAAAAAACCCTAGCAAATTATATTGGTCCTATTGCTCAAATGATTTGTAAAAAAACTTTAGCTAACAAGCCTAACTTAAGCCGTACAGAATTCGTGGGAATTTTAGCTAAAAAAATATCTGACCCCAACCAAGCGCAAGAATTTCAGCAAGCAGTCTTGGATTGAAATCAGATAGATCAAAGTTTATCTAATTAGTTTTTAATCATCATCAACATCATCAATCATCTCAAAAGCCATTTTGAGACTCTGAACCATACGATTGAGAGATTTGGCTAGAATACCAATTTCATCCTTACTATTGTGTTTAAATTGCTTTTCGAGATTTCCTGTGCTGATTTCATTAGATAAAATTGCCATGTTTTTTATGGGTTTAATAATCGACTTTTTCAAGAACAAATTGATTAAAGCGATCGCAATTAGTAAGATAATTCCGACAATCCCTAGTACTGATAATTTTAATTGATTAGCTGCTTGGTATACTTTGCTCGCTGGGACAGAAACAATCTGAGAAGCAACAATTTCGTTTAATTTCCAACCAAAACCATGTTCTGTACCATAGGTACTAACTAAGTTGGCAGGGGCTTTGGCGGCAGTATCATGACACTCCAGACAACTAGCTTTTTTGATTTCTAAAGGTCTAGCAATATAGTAGAATTTACCACTGTCATAAGTACGAAAACCCGTTTTTTCCTTGAGTTGTTTATTTTGACGAAATTGTTGAGTAATTTCAGTTTCAAACTGATCCGCTTGATCTCTGGGATTGGTGGGATTTAAGGTTGCTTCCTTATAGAAAAAGTTTTCATATTCTGGTTGTTTTCTTAACCCTTCAAAAACTTCTCTGGCAGAATAAGCAGGTACAGTTTCAGGGATAAAATAAGCTTCGGTAGTTAAGCGATCAGCCAACTCTGGCTTAACCTGAGTACTAGTATAATTGCGCACCGAGTTCATTGTTTCGATCATTAAAAAAGCTTGATCTGCTACTTCCTGTTCTATTTTATTTTCGAGAATCCTTGACAGAAAAAAACTACAAGTGGCGATCGCACTAATTAAGATACTGATTAAAATTAGGTTGAGCTTAGTGCCTAATTTTAAATCTTTAAAGGCTGCTAACATAATGTTACTTATAGATTGTGAGAATATTGTTATATTGCCCAAAAAAACGCCTAAAATTAGCCCATGTGTGTTTCAGAAGTCAGGAGGCGCAAAGGTGCATAGTTCGCCCCATGTAGGCAGAAGGCAGAATGATCTATAATTTGAACTCTCGGATGAATCAGGTACAGTCGCCGTTAATTCCTGTAATTGGTGAACTGATTCGGAATAATCCAGGGACAATATCTTTAGGACAGGGAGTGGTAAATTATCCGCCACCAGAAAAAGCGATCGCATCTTTACAAACTTTCTTAGCTCAACCAACTAATCATCTATATCAAGCCGTTACAGGAATTGAACCCTTAGTTGCTGCAATTACAGCTAAACTATCTCAGGATAATAGTATAGATATTAATGATAAAAACTGTGTTGTGGTGACTGCTGGGAGCAATATGGCATTTTTCAATGCTATTCTCGCCATTACTCAAGCAGAAGATGAGATTATTCTCAACACTCCCTATTACTTTAATCATGAGATGGCAATTACCATGGCTAGCTGTCGTCCCATATTAGTTAGTACCGATCTTAATTATCAACTAGACTTAGAAGCGATCGCACAAGCCATCAGTCCCAAAACTAAAGCGATTGTCACAATTTCTCCTAATAATCCGACGGGTGCAGTGTATCCTGAAGCCAGCTTAAAAGCAGTTAATGATCTTTGTAGCGATCGCGGTATCTATCATATCAGTGATGAGGCTTACGAATATTTTATTTACGACGGAGTAAAGCATACTTCTCCTGCTGCTTTCCCTGATAGGGAAGCTCACACTATTTCTCTGTTTAGTCTTTCTAAAGCCTACGGTTTTGCTAGTTGGCGGGTTGGCTATATGGTAATCCCCCAACATCTCTTGCTGCCAATCAAAAAAGTACAAGATACTAATCTGATCTGTCCTCCTGTCGTGTCTCAGTATGCAGCCATAGGAGCATTAAAAACAGGAATTAGCTACTGTCAGCAACACCTAGAAGAGATTGCCAAAGTACGAGCTATTGTGATCGAGCAATTGCGATCTATGAGCGATATTTGTACTATTGCCCCCGCAACTGGGGCATTTTATTTCTTTTTAAAAATAGATACTAATCTCAATGATCTTGAACTAGTTAAACAGTTAATCGAAAACTATCGAGTGGCAGTAATTCCTGGTAGCACCTTTGGTATGGAAAATGACTGCTATCTGCGGGTGGCTTATGGTAGCCTGCAATTAGCTACTGCTCAAGCAGGAATTGAACGGTTGATCAAAGGTCTAAGAGCTATTTGCCATAACTCTTAGTTTGCTCCGCAGTTTATGATGAGAATATCAGGTTTAGAAAAAATCGATGACCCAGATCAAGTTAATGCACGCCAAGCTTCATCGCGTCAAAGTTACAGAAGCTAATGTCAACTATGTAGGTAGTATCACTATCGACCAAGACTTAATGGATAAAGTGGGAATTTTACCCCTAGAAGAAGTAGATGTAATTAACCTCGACAACGGCAAACGCTGGTCTACCTATGCGATCGCTGGGGCAGCAGGAGAGGGGGGTATCTGTCCTAATGGTGGCGCAGCCTTACTCTGTAAACCAGGAGATCTTTTAATTATTATTGCCTACGAATATCGCGATCGCTCTAAGGTGATGGGAGACGGACATCAGGCAAAAGTTATTGTCGCCGATGAGGATAACCGCTGTTTAGAATTCATGGAGCAAAGCCTGGTAAATCAGGGGGGTAAATTACATTTTCAATCTGATTCCTATTGATTTTCCTTCTCTCAATGTAAAAAGTCTATCCTTGTGAGGTATGGGACGTGGGGTCTTTATATGCCAATATTTCTTTAGCTGGGGTTCTATCCCCATTGCAAGAAATTCTCCTTGGTGCATCTAAAAGTTCTATCTTAAATCCCAACCCTTTATATAAATCAATTATTCTTTCTGTTGCCTGATTAGAAGCGACAACAGTAGCAGGGATAGACGATAACCAGTGTGCTAGTCTTACTTGGTCATTCCAGAGAAAATCCTGGTTACTATACTTAGTAAATTCAACATCGTAGGGAGGATCTGCATAGATAAAATCTCCTATTTTAATAGGTATTGCTGCAAAATCTCCACATAAAAAATCCCAGTTTCTAATACTAGGAGAATAGTAAGATAATTCTTTTTTAGCGTTAACTCTTTTGTAGCTTCCAAAGGGTACGTTAAACTCACCCTTATTATTAAAGCGGCATAGCCCATTATAGCCTTGTTTATTCATGTAATAAAATAATTCAGCAGCTTCTTTACTATCAGCTGAACCATTCTTTATGAGGCTATTGAAACGTCTACGGCATTCGTAATAATAATCAGATTCATTCTTTAATTGTATTTCAATTGTTAAACCTTTTTGTAACCATATATAAAAGTTGATTAAATGTGAATTAATATCATTTAGTAAGGCTTTTGGGGGCATAAGACCTAGCGATATAGCCATTCCCCCAACAAAAGGTTCAATAAGTCTGTTATACTCTCTTTTGTCCCATATTTCTTCAATAATTGGGGTAAGCCATCTTTTACCTCCCGCCCATTTGAGTGGTGGTGTAAGAATTTCGTCTTGAGGTTTATCAATAACTTTCATTAAATCCAAATTAATTCTCTGATCTTCCCTGGTTAAGTTAGTTAATTTTAATGTCACGTTGATTTAAGAAACTTTAATTCAAGATAAACTAGGTTAACAAAAATAGTCATAATTTTAATCATGGCGGGAGTAAAAAAATCTCCAACCAAAAAGTCATTTTTTAAAGCAGTATTTGAGCATTCCTTAGAAGCGATCGCCATTCTTGATAATCAAGGTCGCATAGTGGAAGTTAATCCTGCTGCTTGTAAATTATTTGGTGCAACTAAGAAGAAGCTTATTAGTAATTCTCTGGATGATTTTCTACTGCCTAACCTAGAGGGGAAGAAGCTTAAAGAGCGATCGGAAATTCAAATCAAACAATTAAAAGGAAGAATTAAGACTGTTGAATATAATCAGGTCAAAGATTTCTTGCCCAATCACAATCTGCTGTTTTTAAGGGACGTTACAGATATTCAGTTACAGGCAGCAGCCGAGTTATTTGCCGAAGTTACCCTCAAAATTCGTCAATCCTTACAGCTAAAAGAAATTCTCCAAAGTGCCGTTACTGAAGTACAAAGAATTTTACAAGCTGATCGGGTATTGATTTATCAGGTTTTTGCCAATGGCACAGGAATGCCCATTAAAGAAGCGGTGCTAGATGAGTTTAAGGCAATTCTCGGCGTAGAGTTTCCTGAAGAAGTATTCCCTGAAGACTATCGCCAACTATATACCAGAGGCAGAGTTAGAGCGATCGCCGATGTTCATGCTCAAGATGCAGGTTTAGCGGAATGCTTGATTGAGTTTATGGACGAATGGCAAATTAAGAGCAAGTTAGTTGTCCCCATCCTCCAAAATTTTTCAGCCGAAACTGAGACTGAGAGCGATCGCCTATGGGGTTTATTAATTGCCCATCAATGTCAAGCACCAAGGGAGTGGACAGAATTTGAACAAGAACTGATGCAACAGTTAGCCGATCAAATTGGCATTGCTTTATCTCAAGGAGAATTACTAGAAAATTTAGAAGGATTAGTTGCCGAACGTACTGCTAAATTAAGACAAGAAATTAGCGAACGTACTAGAGTAGAAGTAGCATTGCGCCATAGTGAAGAGCAACTGCGCTTAATTGCTAACGGTTTACCTGTTTTGATTGCCTATGTGGACAAGCAGCAGCATTATCGCTTTAATAACCAAGCTTATCAGATATGGTTGGGTCTTTCTCCTCAAGAGATTGATGGCTGTCATCTGCTACAGGTTCATGGAGAAGAAGAATATCAGCAGATTGAATCTTATGTTGAGATAGCACTCAGGGGAGAAACAGTCACTTTCGAGCGAGATTTAGAATTACAAGATGGATGTGTGCATTCACTTAGCGTTACCTATATTCCTCACCTGCAAAAAGAGAAAATTCAAGGATTCTTTGCTCTTACCAGTGATATTAGCGATCGCAAAGCCATCGAACGCATGAAAGACGAATTTATTTCTGTGGTTAGTCACGAACTGCGGACACCCTTAACTTCGATTTATAGTTCTCTCAAAATCCTAGCAACAGGGAAGCTAGGCAGTCTTGCTACTCAAGGAGAACGGATGCTTGAAATAGCTGACGAACAGACTGAGCGACTAGTACACCTGGTCAATAATGTTCTCGATCTTCAGAGAATTAAGTCGGGCAAGATCACCATGAATAAACAGGCTTGTCAAGCTAGAGAATTGATGGAGGAAGCTGTCCAGGCGATGCAAACCATGGCTCAGGTACAGAAGATCAAGCTATGTTTCAAACCCAGTAATTTTGTGGTTTGGGCAGATCGTGATTACATCGTGCAAACCCTGACCAATCTGGTGAGTAATGCGATTAAATTTTCTCCTCAAAATAGTACTGTCTTGCTGTCAGCAATGATGATACCCCAGTCAACAAAACCTAATCAGCATCAATCAATCTCTTACATTACCTTTGCCGTTAAGGATCGAGGACAAGGTATACCTCAAGATCGTCTAGAAACAATCTTCGAGCGTTTTCAACAGGTAGACTCTTCCGATTCCCGTAAAAAAGGAGGCACTGGTCTAGGTTTGGCGATATGTCGTCAGATTGTTGAAGGGCATGGTGGTCAGATTTGGGCTGAAAGTTGCTTAGAAAAAGGTAGTACTTTTTATTTCACCTTACCCGAACTCATTCAATTGGAGAGCGATCGCCATGACTGAAAAAAACATTTTACTAATTGACGACGAAGAAACCATTCAAGAAGTAGTACAGGTGGGAATTCAGATTGAAGCGGGTTGGCAAGTGGCGATCGCTTCTTCTGGTTTAGAGGGAATCAATTTAGCTGCAAACCAACAGCCTGACGCAATCTTGCTGGACGTAATGATGCCTGACATGGATGGGATTGATACCTTGTCACACTTAAAGAGCAATCACAAAACCAGGACGATTCCCGTGATCTTTTTAACCGCCAAAGCCCAAGCTGACGAGAAAAAGCAGTTTCAAAGTTTAGGAGTAGTTGATGTAATTACTAAACCTTTTAATTCTATGACCCTTGCCAGTCAAATAGCCAAAATACTGGGATGGGAACTTTAAGCCTATTTTAATTTAACCTGATAGCAATGAAAATCTTATTAGTTGATGACGATCAAGTTTTAGTTGAACTGTTAACCCAAACTCTATCCCAACAGAATTATGTGATCGATGTAGCGACAGATGGGGAACAAGGCTGGATTTATGGTTCTACCTATACTTATGATTTGATAATCCTCGACTGGTCTTTGCCCAAGCTAGATGGAATTCAGTTGTGTCAGCGTTTTCGCCAATACGATTATGATACTCCCATCATTTTGTTAACCTCTCGTGGTGGTAGTCAAAATAAAATTATCGGTCTTGATGCTGGTGCCGATGATTATATCTGCAAACCTGTTGATGTAGAAGAATTAGCTGCTCGGATTCGGGCTTTATTACGTCGCTTAAGCTGTGATTTTTTGCCTGTGTTGCGTTGGGGAGATTTAGTGCTAAATCCCTGTACTAGCGAAATTATTTATCAGTCACAATCATTATCTCTTACAGCGAAGGAATATCGCTTGCTGGAGTTGTTTCTGCGTCATAGCCAAGAAATTTTTTCCGTTGAAGACATTATTGATCGTTTATGGTCATCTACAGAATATCCTGCGATCGCCACTGTCCGCTCTCATTTGCGACACTTACGTCAAAAATTAAAGCAAGCTGGCTTCCCTGATGATTTAATTAGCACTGTCAGAGGACAGGGTTATTGTTTAAAATCCTGCCCTCAAAACCATGATATTGAGGATAATTATTCCATTGAGCCTACTAAACCCAGAATCGATCAAGATCGCGAACTAAATAAGCGCTCACAACATCTGAGCGCTTTGACTGACATCTGGGAAAAATATCAGTCTAAAAGAGAACAACAACTAGTAACTCTCGAACAAGCCATTGGCTCTTTGGAGATGGGGAATTTAGAGATTAGCGATCGCCTTTCCGCAATTGTGGCAGCTCACAGTTTGGCAGGAAATTTAGGGCAATTTGGTTTAGATCGAGCTTCTCAATTAGCCAAAGAAATAGAACAATTGCTACAAAATTATCTGAGTCATAACTCAGGACAATTATTATTGTTGTCAAATAAATTAGAAACTTTAAGGCAAGAATTAGGGACCAAACAAAATATTGTGGGTCAAATATCCCAAAAACTAGCTAGAACTTCACCTTTATTATTAATTGTTAGTGATGCTCTCAAGTTTGTTCAACAGTTAATCCCCGAAGCAACTAATCAAGGAATCCGCACCAAAGTAATCTCAACTCCAGAATTAGTTAAAGATTGGTTGGCGGAAAAACAAACTATCAAAGAGCAACTTCCAGATACTGTCTTACTCAAAATATCCTTCACGGAAAATATTGCGGAATCATCTTCTATACAAGAGTATTTAGCCCTAATTGCTGAATTCAAATTGCTGACACCATCAATACCAGTGATCGTAATTGCTGATCGAGATCGCTTTGAGGATCGTTTACTCGTAGCACGACATGGAGGAAAATTTTATCTTACTCAACCAATTACTCCCAACCAAATTATTGCTGTTTGTCAAAAAGCAGCACAATACTCGTCTCTCGGTAAAAAGATCATGATAGTCGATGACGACATAGAACTATTAAGGGTTTTACCAACTTTACTAAAACCTTGGAAATTTAAACTTACTACTCTAGACGATCCGCGACAATTTTGGGATGTACTTCAAGCTGTTGTTCCCGATCTATTGGTGTTAGACATAGAAATGCCCTATCTTAGCGGAATTGAACTGTGCAAAGTTCTACGGACTCATCCTTACTGGTGTAAGCTACCAGTTTTATTTCTCAGTATTCATCATGATGACACTATGTCTGCTGCGGTATTTGCTAGCGGTGCTAATGATTTTGTCAATAAACCAGTTTTCCCTCAACAACTTGCTCATCGAATTCTTAATTGCCTCAATCAAAAAAGCTGAATTAACTGCCCTTTTCCCTATTTTCTATTCCCTTGACAGTAGACTTTTTTGCAGACATGCAGCAATTCTCTTGGCTGCCCCTGCTTCGCCCATACGGCGCTGACCATTAAGTGCGATCAGCTTGAGGAATTGCTCGTCATTAATCACATCAGCGATCGCTTTTCCTACCTCAGCGGGACTTGGTACCATCAGAATTGAACAACCCAGCAAACGGGATTGCGCTTCGGCAAAGGCATAGGTAAATTGAGGTCCCTCACCAGGGAATATCACCGCAGGTTTACCCAAACCCACAAATTGTTCGGTTGCTGTCCCTGCCATGGCGATCGCTACATCTGTCAGTTTAAAGAACTCTTGATTATGCTCTTGAGTCAGAACTAAAGTACGCTTATTTTGACTCAGGGTAATGGTTTGAGGCTGTCTGGCTGTGACGCACCATCCTTGAGTGACGGCATGGATAATAAACGGTTTTAAATCTAATGCAGGAGCGATCGCGGTACTAAACTTTAATTGTTCTTGTGGCAACGTTTTAATTACTGACCGTACTGCGACTAATATCTTCTGCCAATTTCTTAAGGTTTCGGGCATTCTCGAACCTGGTAACAGTAAAATATTTAGCTGCCCTGATGCTCGAACCTGAGTTTTAGTCGTCAATCTATCCATCATCGGATTACCTAGATCATAGGCAGGAATTGACCATTGTTGCAAAATTTCTGTAGTCAGACTATCTCTGGGAAAAACTGCTTTACATCTACCACGGCTCATTAACCAGCGTTCCCAAGGTAAATATACCGAGTTGAATTTGCGTTCTAGCCAGGATGTTTGAGGCAACCAATCAGTTTCATCTCGCAGATAATATTCAGATTTAGCCGTACCTACAAAAGCATAATCAGCTTTGCTCAACCAGGCAAATAGTAAAGGTACAATATCACCTACTGCTAAAATAGTTCCTCCAGCCTTGCTCCACTGTCGCACTAACTTCAATTGTTCGATGGCTAATTGAAGTAAACCACCACGAATATCTTGCAACAGCGGTTTGCCTCCCATATAAATAAATCCACCTGAAGGCATTTGCTGTACTCTACCAACAAGGGGAATATTGATGTTTTTGTAGGCGTAACCTTGTCCGACAATTGGTAGAGCAGCTAGTTCTAATTCCGAGATATCTTGTTGCAGTCGTTCTATAATACGGATGGCTATGATATCTTCTCCATGACCATTGCTTAGAACCAGCAGTTTCATTTAATTTTGACCAATTGATTTGGCTCAACTATAAACAAGTTAATGATATTTTTGATTATTGCGGTTAATTTATCAATTACGCTGCTCAATGTTTACATAGCTTTGAGAATTTGGCAATTGCGGGTACTAATTACTCGAATCAACGCCATTTTGATTAATTACGAAAGATATTTCCATATTTTGTTGATAACTGCTCCAGAAGTCATTGACCAAGGACAAAACAATATTTATCGTGTTCGTCAGCGTTACCAATTATTACAACGACAGACTACCCAGATCAAACAGCTAATTTGGCTAATAAATCAAAGCTTTCAACTTTGGCGCAGAATCTAAGCAGAATCTAATATTAGGCGTTGCTGATTTGAGGTGTGAAATTGATGGTAATAATGTTCGTAGTTTTTAACTTTTAGTTTTTAGCTTCTTAAGACTGATTCTTCTAAAGCTTACTTATACCGATACCAAGCGAGATTCTGCCGTATCTTTAATCAAACTCATTTTAGCTAGAAGATAATTGTTGACGCTAGCGCGCTCTTGATCGGCAAGGGGCTGTTGAGCATCTAAACGTCTTAGAAGCTGCTGAATTAACTCTGATTCGCTAATTTCCACGAGTTCGTAAGCATTAGTTGTCTCAATTAAATTCCAGGTTTGGCGTAATAGTGTAGTATTCATGCTGCTTCACCTTTATGTAATGTGTTTTATTGTCTCAGCCCAGATTGTAACTGAGCCAACAATTTAAATCTTAGTTCAACTAAAGCAAATCTAAAGAAAATATTGAGATATGAGACTAATATTCATACAAAGCTTAATATTTGTCTTTGTTTGTTAACCAACGGTCAGAACACAAAGGCTTAAGCCAGATATATCTATCGTTTTACCCGGGTGAGCGAAAAAATGCGTGGTGATTTGGGAACTTGGGGACTTGGGGACTTGGGGACTTGGGGACTTGGGTATTTGGGGACGCGCTTATTACTGAAAGCTCATGTTTCTCGATCGACTCTTGTTTAAGAAATGAAGCAAGTACCAGACAGTAGAGACTCCCTATTTCCCTATTTCCCTATTTCCCTATTTCCCTATTTCCCTATCTCCCTATTTACCACAGTAAATTTCGCTCACCCGTTTTACCCCCATTCATCCCGTCTTCGCGGGATAATGTCCTCAAATGGGGATAATAAGGGCAAGCGACGGAGTAATCTCTGACTTAGCTCGGTAATAGCGGATAATCTTATTTAAATTCAGGATGTTCTGTCGCATCACAAATATCACCCAGGGAGTTGATCTTGTAGATTAGCTGGTAAAGACGACCGAGACTAATTTGGTTGAAGTAAAAAATCAAGCGGGGCAGGTTAATTATGGCTAAATCTTCTTGTTCTTCTGCCAAAGCATTACTCTGTTTGATTTCTCCCTGACTAAGAAGATCGGCAAACTCCTGATTTAGCTGTTCTACTGCTACTTTAGGCAACTTCAACTTAAGACGCATCACAAATAGCTTTCCCACATAGCGACTAGAATGATAGACTCGATAAAAATCCCTGATAGTTTGACAAGCTACGTCTAGGCGATCGGTAATGGTGTAGAGACTAGGATCTTCAGGGCTAATCAAACCCTTAGGGAGGAACTGCTTACAGATATAATCATTCCAAGAATGCCAGTAATCTCCCCCAGGTTGATCGACTAATATTAAGGGGACTGGACCATATTTACCTGTTTGACAAAGGGTTAAAGTTTCAAATGCTTCATCTTGAGTGCCAAATCCGCCAGGAAAAAGTGCGATCGCATCACTTTCTTTGAGGAAAAATAGTTTCCGCGTGAAAAAGTACTTGAAATGAATTAGCTTGTCGTCCCCATCGATAGCAGAATTTGCCCCTTGTTCAAAGGGCAAGCTGATATTAAGACCAAAAGAGTTATCTCTGCCGGCACCTTCGTTTCCTGCCTGCATGATTCCTCCCCCAGCCCCCGTAATCACCATAAAACCAGACTCAGTCATACAACGGGCAAAATCAACCGCCAGTTTATATTCTGCTTGCTGAGGAGAAGTTCTTGCGGAACCAAAAATAGAGATTTTCCGCGTGTGGCGATAGGGATAGAATTTTTTAAACCCCTGTTCTAAGTCTTCTAGGGATGCAGTTATAATTTTCCAGTTGAGACGTTCTGTGTCTGATTCAGCAATTCTCAAAAGTACTGCCAAAGATCTCTGAATCAACTCGCGATGAGGATGAATAGCTAAATTTGCCAGTAATTCCTTTAGCTGGAGGTCTAACGTTTCGGAGTTACTAGAAGAAAAATCCATAATAAGCAAGAGAAAGACCTTGAATCTCCAACTATTTTAGCTATATATAGGGAATTATCTCAAAAATGTTCTGGGTAAATTAGTTGGGCTTTGATTTGGTAATTTTGAGCTACGACTCTAGACGAGCAACCCTTAAAATTGCTGACAAAAACTAGGCTCCAACTAAATCTCGGATAAGATCAGCCAAAGCCATAGTTACTGCTTACTAGACAAACTAATTTTAAAGATATTTTTCTAGTGTGGTTGCCAAAGTAGTTTTGGGTACTGCTCCTACCACCATGTCTACTCGCTGACCATCTTTAAAAACCATTAAGGTAGGAATACTACGAATACCATACTGGCTGGCAACCTGGGGATTTTCGTCTGTATTCAACTTAACTACTTTAATTTGTCCTTCGAATTGTTCGGCAATTTCGTCTACGACTGGTGCAACCATACGGCAGGGCCCACACCAAGGAGCCCAAAAATCTACTAGTACTGGAACAGTGCTTTCTAAAACTTGTTCTGGAAAACTGGCATCTGTTACTGGCGCGGCTGATGATGACATACGTATTAAATCCTGATTAACCACAAATCCTTTTCAATAATATAGGATTTTACCATGGTCAACGATTAACACTAGTTAAAACAACTAGACTTTACATCTAAAGTTACAGATTACTCAATCTTAACAAGCAAAAAAACTGCTATAACTTTTAGGAATAATATTCTTTGTAAACTAATTAAAAGGAAACCGCCCGAGAAATTTTCGAGCGGAGTGTGGTGTGAGGAGTGAACGGAAACTTTTGTCTCCGCCCTCTCTATTCTAAAATAGAACTTTGAAATTGCCAGAATTTTCTTTTCTAGTCATCCGAAACTGAAGGTTTTTTTTAGATTAGGCAGAAAATATTAATTATTTAGAGTCAGAGATATGCAGAATGAGATTTCGCAGATAGAATCACCTTGTGGAATCGAACATAATGTTTTGGGGAATTCTATACCGTTTCTCGAATGAGCGAAATACAAGGTTGTTCTTTTTGAGGCAGAACGCAGAACGCAGAACCCAGGAGTAAGATGTACTTCAGTAAACTGAGAAACGATATCAATGGTGAAAATGTTATCTAAAATGATTATTGAGCCTGAGAAAAAAGCTGTTGTGTTTTCAGCGATCGCTTTTTTTATTTGTACTCTGGGTTTGACTCTACATCGTCATTTTTCTTTTTATTCATCTTACGATCAAGGAATTTTTAATCAGGTTTTTTGGAATGGTATTCACGGTAATTGGTTTCAAAGTACTCTTTCTTCTCAGCTTTCAACTAACGTAATTCATGGTGGCGAGGTTCCCTATGTGGGCTACCATCGATTGGGGCAACACTTCACCCCTGCGTTGTTGTTGTGGTTGCCAATTTATTACCTATTTCCTTATCCTGCTACTCTGACTGTTTTACAGGCAGCTTTCGTAACCGCAGCGGGACTAGTTTTGTATGCCCTAGCTAGAGTATATCTAGAGCCAGCGATCGCAACTTTAATTACCATTAGTTTTTATGGTGCCAATGCCATCATCGGTCCTACTCTGGGTAATTTTCATGATATTTCGCAAATTCCTCTATTTGTTTTTAGTCTGCTACTGGCAATGGAGAAGCGCTGGTGGGGGCTTTTTGTGGTCTTGGCGATCTGTATGTTAGCAGTCCGAGAAGATAGTGGCATCACCTTATTTGGCGTGGGAGTTTATTTAATTTTGAGTCGCAGATATCCCCGCACAGGGGTTGCTGTCTGCCTTGCTAGTGTAATTTATGTGCTGACTCTGACGAATTTGATTATGCCTCTATTTTCTGAGGATATTTCTAAACGATTTATGTTAGAAAACTTTGGGCAATATGCCGAGGGAGATCAGGCTTCTACCCTAGAAATTATTGCCAATATGATTACTAATCCTGGGCTACTAATCAAGGAGATATTCACCCCTTTTGGGGACACTTTTAAATATCTCTTGGGGCAATGGTTGCCCCTGGCATTTATTCCTGTATTTGCTCCTGGTGCTTGGGCAATATCTCTGTTTCCCCTGCTAAAATTATTTTTAAGCAAAGGAGATTTAGTACTAAATATTTCGATTCGCTATGCCATGAGCGTTACCCCTGGTTTATTCTATGGTTCGATTTTGTGGTGGTCAGGACAGGGTTTCGGGAACTTTACTAAATCCCTCTCTGAGTGTCAACCCCGTAAGCTGCGACCGAAGTTTCGCCGCTTCTGGATTTTTTGTATCTGTCTCTCAACCTTCTTTACGATCACCTCAAATCCCAGTGAGACTCTCTATTTTCTAGTTCCTACTGCACTTAAACCTTTCGTTTATGTTTCTGCTCCTGAACAGTGGGAATATAGTGGCAAAATTCAGGCTTTAATGGCAAAAATACCCGATGATGCCAGCGTTTCTGGTACGACCTTTTTGATTCCCCATATTTCCAGTCGCAGAGAGGTAATTCGCTTGCCAGGATTAGAGATCAAGAATGACCAACAAGAAATCAATCAGGTAGATTACGTGATTGCCGATCTTTTGCACAGCCAACGTTATCAGGTTGTTCTAACTGATTACCGCAACAATTTCAAGACCATCGTCAGATCAATCAATCAAGCTCTTGAAGGAGGCAACTACGGTATTATTGGCTTTGATCAGGGAGTAGTTTTGTTACAAAAAGGAGTAACTTCTGATCCTCGATTGTTGAATAATTGGCGTACTTATCTCGGTGAAATTGAGCCAATTATGGAGTCTTGACTCTGCTATCTGATGGGGAGACAACCAGGCTATTCTAATTTTTAAACCTACTAAACAACCTGACTTTTCCCGTTAAGTCTGAAAGCCTCAAAAGAATAAGGGTTTCAGCCCGGCCTTCGTTGTCAACAAGCTAAGTTTTATGACAATGAACAACGAGAAAATAGGACTTTAGGATAGAGGAATAGTCAGCGATCGCTCAACTAATAAGATAACGGGAAAAGTCAGGTTACGACAACGCCCGACTCGCCGGTGAAACTGAACCAATCCTACCAAAGTTTGTATTTGTCTAGGCAGCATTCCTTTACTGCGTAGGCGACAATGGCACTTGGGACATGGAGCCCAGTCTGTCGGGACTGAGGCTCGCGCAGCTAACTCTTGGGACAGTAACTTATTAGCGATCGCTATTCCCAATAACCAGGCAGCCCACACCATTGCGACGAGAGACTGAGACTTGCCCAGGGCTAGGTAATGACTGGTCAATAGTTCATCGTCGGCAAATAGCTGTGACCATGGAAGTTTAAGCAAATTTGTCAATTTGGATTAGTCTGAGAATAATTACCTATGCATCTTACTCCTGTAGCTTATCTTTTGCTACCCTCCCCCAACCGTTGGATGCGCCCGTTCTGAAAGTGCCGAAACTGGCACTGGTTCTCAAACAGATGGCGAAAGGCTTCAGAATGAGTGGTGACAATTGGTGCTGGTTTAACTATCGGTAGTTGCATGCTGCTCTGCTTTGGTCGGAAAACTCTCTCAGGTTATTTAACCACATTAGATATCAGATAGGGAAAGGGCTCTGGCAAATCACAACAGTCGAGTTAAAACTTTACCACCTACTCATTTAGAAAATATTCCTAGTATAAAAATAGTTATTTCTCCTAATCTAAATTCATTAAAACTACAAGATGTAGTCGATTTAGCCAAATATATTAATTAAATAACTAGTGGTTTGCCATTTGCTCTATCTTTAGCTACTGTTTCTTTGGAAAAGAATTCTTCACAGTAGTAGCCAGACTCATCAATTATCTTGGCATCTTTCAGCAGTTGTATTTTCTCCTCGCGAGTCATTTTAGATGCTGACTCTTTTATCTTTTTGGTGAGTTCTCGAATATCCATAGCTCAAGTGCCTCATATACCTAGAGTTAAATTATATCATTACAGTTTTTTTACCATGAGAATTGAAATACAATCGATGAAAGAAGCTGCGTAAGTCAAATTCATGACATTGAAAAATTCTCAAAATGAATCTTGTAAAAGTGCCACTGCTAATTGTGAGGCAACTTTGTACAATGAATTTTTGGAGAGGCTTATCGAGCGACACACACATCACAAGGAATTTAATATAGATTTTCTGATTGAGCGTTATTTTTCTATATTAATGCCATAGCCTACGGACAAAACAATAGTGATGATGTTAGTCAGCTTGTAGATTTAGTTTTATCAGCGACTAAAAGCTCTCTAATTGAAACACTAAGACTAGTAGTCATTGGCGTAAATATCGATACCATTAGCCAACTTGATTCATAAATAAATTGCACCCAATTTAATGGTGACTGTATTTAAGCTTCGCTCCACTAGTTGCTACTGCTGCTGACTGTCGTGGTAAGGGAAAACCTTTTTATGAAGAAATGATGGCTTTTTTGGATAACTAATTTTTTAAGTAAGAGTTCAAAAATATTAGTTTGTCTATCATATCTTCTGAAGAATTAGCAGCTACGAGTTTAAGTAATCCTGTTAACTGTTGACCAATAGAGTATTGCTGCTGTGGTGCAAGAACAATTCCTGCATGAGTCTTTCCTTCAAACATATAGTCTCGATGTAATTTACACTCATTCGCCTATATTGAAGCTGTAAATAACCCTTTTCTGTTGAGTTGACCAGTTTAATTGCTCTTCATCCGAACGTCCTAACATTCCAGCATCAACGACAGTAATGACATCTAGGTCGGCATTTCGTAAAGCTTTAACTAAGGATCGGTCAATCAATAATTGTCGCTTTTTGGACATTTTGTGTAGAGAATAGATTGTGCGCATGATGGGGTAATTTTCGACAGGATTTGAGAGATGACATTTGAGTTTAGCAACCGTTTAGAACCGACGGTAGAACAGACCATGCGCAATCTGTATAAAACGCTGTCAGAGAAGGATCGAAGACGGTTTGCAGCCTTCCAGTCTCAACAGCTTGGGCATGGAGCTATCCAGTATCTGTCTGAAGTTTTAGGCTGCTCGCGCCGAACCATTGAACGAGGCATCAAGGAACTGGATAAGTTGCCCTCCGACCCGGCCTCGGGTCGAGTGCGTCGACTGGGCGCGGGTCGAAAAACAAATTACCCCTAATGGAGCCATCGAGCAGAATTTGAACTCCCTGCTCAACCAGCGCACGGCTGGCGACCCAGATGACGAAACGATTGTTTACACTGACCTTTCGCCCAGGATCCTATCGCAAAAACTCCAAGTGATGGGAACGCCCGTCAGCGATGAAACCATTCGACAATGGATGGAGGAGCAAGACCTGCGATTGCGAAGCATCAGCAAAGTTCTCAGCGGGGGGTCTGCTAAGGACCGAAACCCGCAGTTCGAGAGAATTGCTGAATTGATCGAGCAATATCAAGCCGATGGCAACCCTTATTTTTCTGTGGACACCAAGGCCAAAGAATTTTTGGGAAAGCTTTACCGAAGCGGGCGAGTTCGTTGCACTGAGCCGTTTAAGGCGTTCGACCATGACTTTCCGAGCTTGGCTGACGGGGTGATTATTCCTCATGGGATATACGACCCAGTGCGAAATCGCGGTCACATTAACATTGGCTTATTTCATGACACCACCCAATTCGCTTGTGATAGCCGGAGAGTGTTACTGGAACCGTATCGGCCAGCAGTGTTATCCCAAAGCCACGTCGCTCCTGCTGTTATGCGATAGTGGCGGTAGCAACTCGGCGAACAAATATATCTTTAAGCACGATTTGCAAATTTTGGCCAATCGCATCGGTCGTGAAATTCGGGTCGCCCATTACCCCAGCTACTGCTCAAAATACAACCCGATTGAACGTCGTTTGTTTCCTCACATTGGTCGCGCTTGTTCGGGCATGTTGTTCGACAACCTGGATACAGTTGTCGCGTTAATGCGTAAAGCAACCACCACTACAGGCTTAAAAACAACCGTTAACGTGATCCGTCGCGTCTATCAGACGGGGCGTAACGCTACTGATGAAATCAAACGCAACTTAAAGATCGTATTTGATGATTTATTGCCGAAATGGAATTATCGGGCCATTCCTCAGAATGCGACAGTAATTGATTGATTCTTCCTAATGCACTTTTAATTGTATCTTCGTCAAGGTAAAGACAAATTCGACTCACTGTTAATTTCTCGAATATTCTGCTGCAAGTCGAACACACTCGCGATCGTAATCAGCAAATTCGGCATCTAAGAATTCTTCATTGTCGTAATAGTATGCCAAGGCAGAATATATACCTGCTAGCGTAAGATGAGGTTTGTCTTCTACAATTTCTTCTGGAGTACTCCCAGCTTTAATTTCATTAATAATATATTGAACCGTAATACGGGAGCCATCTATTCTTGGTCTTCCCCCACAAACATCTGGAGTTGATACGATTAACCTATTGATATTAACTGTAGCCGTCATTTCTTTATAATTAACAGGTTTTATACTGTAATTATAGATTACACGACTCTATAGTTTGGGGTTACTGTCTGAAAAATGAAGGCAGATTACAAAATAATCTCTGGAAGTCTGGGACGACTGTTCACATTTCCTGCGTAATTTTCATACAGTGTTTGAACATCGTGTCCAGTCAGTTGAGCTACTTCAACTGGATTCATTCCCTGATTTAGCGCATGGCTAATAAGAGTATGACGAGTATTATAAGGCTTTCTATATTCCACACCTACTTTAGATAAGACAGATTTCCAGGCTCTATTACTAAAATTATGGTCATCAATGGGATTACCTTTGGGAGAAGTAAGGTGATTTCTAGAAATAAATATACCAGTAAATCGACAGAGCAGCTAGTGATGTGACAGCAATACTTGGTACTTTCTTTGATGGAAATCACCTAAAAACAGGTCGATCTAAATCTAAATTTTCAGACCTCATCGATAGTAAAAGCGATCGCAGTCTAGCCGTCAGAGTAATTGTTCTGGCTCGAGTTGTCGCAAGTTAGGGATTTCCTTCTGGGACTACCTCACTGATCGAGTCGGAGGGAAAAACTTGATTCCGACCTTAGGAGAACTCATTGCCCAGAAAGCGTCGTCAAGCTTGGGTGACTTCACTAATACAGTCTCTGTGTCATTTACAGTCTCTGTGTCATTGGCTTGACTTTTTTCAGTCAGTTCTCCCTGACTTATTGAGAAGGTTCCCTTATTCTTTCGTTGTTCATTATCATTAACTATAGATTACTGAGAATCGGACTTGGAGGGAAACCCTTATTTGAAGCAATATTTCCATTGCGCACTTCAATTTGTAGTTTTCTAAAAGTATCTACTCTCAGACTTTAGATTTGGGAGCAAAGCGCGGATGAAGACGTTCGCCGCGAAGAATAAAATCCTCAAATCTGATGAAAACAACGAACTATTATCATTAATTATCACTTATTGCGAATAAGTTGACGCTAAAAAATAATAATATCTAGTTAGCGTAAATTTGACGCTAATTATTATTTTTAATAATAATCGGGATTAATTAACCAGATAAAATATAATATTTTTGACAATGTTTAGAGAAATAATTAAGAGTTTCAGAGTGAGAATCAGTCAGATTTACAATTTGTTTGACTCCATTTAAAATAACTAAATGAATCCCCTGAAAACATTGAAATATCCAACGTAGAGTCGGTTTGTCTGTTAGTTTTCCTAACTGATTTTTTAGCCTTGCCTTATTCTACTTGAGGTTCGCTCTAAGTTGTCGTTGCCCAATAGTATAAACTAATAGAGATAATCCCATTAACATCGCCATAGTTTCCACTCTTGACGGGTATTTTAGAAAAACCGAAGAGCGCAAAAAATAAAGGATCTTTGAGAAACCTAAATCCTCGTTCACAAGATTGTTGTCCTTTATATGCAGTCAAAATTTCTGATGGACTTAAATTCTCTAAAACATTAGTGGCCAAGATAAACCGACCAGCTTTTTTCTTTTCTGATTCTATTTTTTCAGATTTTTTCTCTAAAATTATCGTAGCTTTATAAACTTTCTTATTGGTTTTCTTATCTGTTGTTTTTGAAACATCTTTTAAAACTAAATGATGATATTTTGTAACCGTTCAGGGGGGTGATGAAGTTAATAGGGTTTGAGCCATCGCTCAGCCTAGAAACTTGGGTGAACAGGGCTAAATTCTTCGGTTTGAGTGCCTGAAACCCTCATTCTGCCGTTACCCCCTGAACGGTTACGATATTTTAGCTTTTTTTGTTTCCACTCAAATACGGCTTTTATTTCAGTTCTATTTTCATACTTTCTCTGAGATAAAGAAGTGAGTAAAGAATTAGCTTTTTCTTCATCTTTAATAATCTTTTTCGCTAACTGTTTTAAATCGGATGTTTTTCTGGGTTCACTTGATATTATTATCCATTTTTGTTTTATCCCAGCATAATTACTCTCTGCTTGCTCCGTCCTTACGCCGAGAAACCTCGGCGCGGGCGGTGCGCTTTTTCGACGGCTTTATAACCTTCTATATCGGTTTTACTAAATTCAGAATCTGGAGTTTCTCTTACATAAAATTAAGCCACTTTAATTGATAATGGGACTCTAGTTATCCATTTTAAATGTTTGATGAATAATAGATTTTCGGCACTATAAAGAGCTCTATCTGCGACAAATATACTGTCGAAATCTACTTGTTTTTTAAAGTTAGATAAAATCCTGGCAAATTTGGCTTTATCATTATCATTACCATTTCCGTATTGTAAAAATAGAGGGACTCCTCCATCTCCACTTGCTATCAAATTAATTAAAAATTGCTTTAAATCTGGTCGTTTATCCTTTGAATATCCATGAACTATTTTGATAGGTATAGGCTCTAAATTTTCTGGCATTACAGTTTGACAAATATCATAATCTCCTTGTAAAGAAATCGACGTAGAATTCTTTATGAGAATATTTATTATCAACGACCTATTCTTTTAAAGGCTGCTAGGGCAATTACTAAAAAAATTTTATTCAAGCCAAATTTATAGGCGATCGCCAAAATTCCCTTAAAGCATATTACTTAGCATATTATAAAATGAAATGCGAAATGGGAACAATACTTCTCGGTTAAGCCATCTTTATTGATTGGTTGCGTCTGGTCAAAGGGAAAGGGGCAAAGGGAAAAGGTAGAACTGGCAACATGCGTAGACCTTTTTTCCTTTTACCTTTAACCCGTACCCTAACATCAACAGTCAACTGCTATTCGTTAAACGAGAAGTATTGTTATTTGAAGGGGCTTTCAGAGATGCCGTAAAAAGTCAGGACTGGGCTGGGGTAAAGAGCCTAACTTTTGGCCATGAGCTCGATCATTTGCAGACAACCATGAGCTCGATCATTTGCAGACAACCATGAGCTCGATCATTTGCAGACAATTAGAAGCAATGGCATTTTGTGGGTCAAACTGGAGTGCTTGTTGCCAAGATGAGAGCGCTTCTCGAAATTCTCCTTGCAATGCCGATAATTTACCAGCCAAGGCATGGAAGTCGGCATTGCTGTAATTCAAAGCAATAGCACTGTTATTGTTTGCTGCTGCTTCTGGATAACGCCCTTGTGTGAATAAATGTAGTGCTTGTTGGTGATACCAGAGGGCTTGGTGATGCAGACGGAACAAATCAGATAAGTCTGCTTGGCAGCGTCTGCAAGTTGGGGATGGAGGAGGTATCGATACTACTTCTTCATCTCCCTCTGTTCCCCTGCTCAAGAGCTCTTGAGCTCCTTTGCTTCCCTTTGTTGGACGATAAACTACACCACAGACAGGACATTTCATGATTTCTCACTCTGACTCATTGGTACTGGCGTAGTAAAGAAAATCTTCGAGTTCTTCTTGTAACTGGGGTAGTTCGGCACTATTGTTAGCGAGCGCATTTTCCATCTCTCCTAATAAGTCTTGTAATTCCTCTGCTTGTTCAGAGTCTATTGTCAGAAGTGCTTGTTGAGCGCGGTTTAAAAGTGCAGCCATTTCTGGAGCAATTGCTACTGCTGTATCTTCTCTTGAAACTTCAATTGTTTCATCGTCTTCAAACAATGCCTCTAAATCTGCCCTTGCTTGCTTCAATTCATGGCTGGAAAGTTTTTCTATTCCTGCATTATTCACTACTAGGGTCCCTTGTTGCCCTTTGCCTTTCTCGGTGGTGGTGACCGTGAGAATGCCATTGAGGTCAAAGTCAAAGTGAACTTCGATTTGAATGCCTCCTGCTGGTTTAGGTGGTAAGTTCTCCACTCTAAAGGAACCTAGAGGAACATTTTCTTCAGCGAGCGCATTTTCACCTTGAAAAACTTCGATTTCCACCGCTTCTTGTTCGTCAACCAGAGTAGAATAAACATCAGAGCGAGAAACGGGAACAACGCTGTTGCGGGGAATAATCACACTAAAGTAACCTGGCATCACACCCATTCGTGTCGGTACAGCCACAGCAATGCCCAGGGAATGGGGAATCACATCTACCAGAATGGCATCCACCGATTCACCTACTAGCACCCCAGCTTGCAAAGCTGCTCCTAAAGCCACACAAAGTTCTGGTTGAATGCCATCGGTGGGAGCTTGTCCCAGATGCTCCTCGATCATTTGCTGCACTAGAGGAATGCGTGTGGAACCACCAACTAGGATAATCCGCTCGATTTCGCTGGGTTCTAGGTGGGCATCTGTGAGGGCGCGGTCGATTGCTTCTAGGGTTTCGGCTAAGAGTGGGCGAATCAATTTTTCAAAATCAGTCCGTGCTATTTCTGTCTCTAGATGTAGGGCAGTTTTACCTTTACTACCCAAAAAGGCTTCCTGGACTGTGGCAAAGGCATGGGAACTCAGGTCAAATTTTAACTGCTCTGCTGCTCGCATCATTCGCGCCTGAGTGGCGGCATCATCTGGCAGCTCCACACCATGCTGTTGGCGGAATAAATCCGCTAGATGGAGTTGCAAAAGCCTGTCAAAATCGTCTCCACCCAAGCGGTTATTACCATGACTAGCTAGTACTTCTGTGACTTCTCCGGTAATTTCCACAACCGACACGTCAAAAGTACCACCTCCCAAGTCATAGACGACAACTCGTTCTGTCTCTTCTGAGCGCAAATCATAAGCTAAAGCCGCCGCCGTTGGTTCGTTGATAATTTGCAGTACTTCCAAACCAGCGATTTCCCCAGCAGTTTTAGTTGCCTGCCGTTGAGCGTCTGTAAAGTAAGCTGGAACCGTAATCACTGCGTGGGTAATTGTTTCTCCCAAAGCCTTCTCAGCCCGTTGTTTGAGGGCGCGGAGAATCATAGCGGAAACTTCATGGGGTAAGTATTCTTGATCTCCCAAAGTGGTTTGGTGCTCAGTTCCCATCCAGCGCTTAATTGACTTCACGGTGCGTTCAGGTGCAGCTGCATACTGCCGCAGCGCTTCGCGTCCCACCAGCAGTTTCCCCGTGTCGCTAAACCCTACACAGGAAGGTAAAATCAAGTCGCCATCTTCTCCTGGCAATACCCGCACCTGTCCGTTTTCGACAATCGCTACTTCAGAATTCGTTGTACCTAAGTCAATACCAACTGCTTTCATAAAATTTAAAAAGTATGACAGCTTCACCATTAAATATAACCCACATTCAGCAGCCCCACAGATAAAGTACGAAAGAAACATGGATTCAGGAGAATGAGCATTGCTCAGAAGTAGCTAATTATCCAGAATCAAGAGCAGCAAATAAATATAATTGAATTCCTACAGAACTTTGACTCTATATGGAATGGCGCTTACTTAAGCAGTGTTGCATAGTAAAAAAAGGCGAAAAGCCCTTCCCACATGGGAAAATGACCTTAGAGCAACAAAAACATACTCTTACAACTATGCGTCAAGCGGCAGAAATTCTCAAGCGTAAACTGGTCCAACGGGCGGGTGCTCCTTTTGCTGGCATCCTGAATGAGCAGGTGATTGAAGCCACGCTTACAGCAGCCCAAGTAAAGTATCGCAAGCGTTTGCTCACCCCCCTAGTGACGATCTGGGCCTTTCTGTATCAGGTATTAGATGCTGATAAAAGCTTGGCCAATGCCGTCAAGCAAATCCACTGTTGGCTGGCGGTTGAGGGTGCAACAGAACCCTGACTTTTCACGGGATCTTTTTCGGTTCTCAGGCGATCGCCAAATTTCCATTCTCCAAGCCTAATTCTTTCGTCATTCATTATCATTAACTATAGATTATTGAGAATTAGGCTTGGAGAGAAACCCTTATTTGAAGGGGCTTTCAGAGATGCCGTGAAAAGTCAGACCAGAAATGGTGCGAAAGGAAATCTATGTACACCTGATGGCCTACAACCTGTTGCGCTCTTTGATGTGGCAGGCTGCCTCGCAAACTGGCCAAGTTGCTTTACGCCTCTCGGTACAAGGCTCTCGGCAAAGCTTCAATCAGTTTCGCTCCCTGTTAGCTGAAGCTGGTCGGGTGCGCTTATCCAGATATTCTCAAAAGCTCCTCGATCTGATTGCTCAGACCACTGTGCCACTGCGTCCCAATCGGTATGAGCCCAGAAAGCGAAAACGGCGACCGAAGGCTTTTCCCCTGATGAACGAGCCTCGTGCCACCCTACAACAGAAGCTGCTTGCGGCCTAATCACAACCTTAAGTAAGCGCCATTTGACTCTATATGTGAGTAGAAATGTTAACAGGAATAGAAATTAACTCCATCAACCATTTAGGAATAGGGAGCATCTCAGGGCTATTTCATTCTAAAAAGGGGGATAATGTGCTGGTCATAATACCCTAATCCCCACTATGTCACAAACCGCTATTCTGGATGTATTTGTAGAGCTGCCAGATTTCCGTCGTCGAGCAGGCCGCCGTCATGACAAGAGTTTATGTTTGGCTCTGTTTACCCTGGCGGTTGCCGCAGGGAATCGAGGTTTTCTGGCTATTGGAGATTGGCTCAAGTCCTATCACAATGAATTGTTGGAGTTATTCAAGCCAGAGAAAAACCCCTTACCATCCTATAGCACAATTCGCCGTGTTCTATTACAGACAGAGCAAAAGAGCTACGCCCAAAGTCTCAGTCGCTTCTTTAAGATCACTCCCCAGCCGGGAGAGACCGTAGCGGCAGATGGCAAAGTCCTCAAGCACTCCTTTATGAGGGAAACTGACAATCCCCATTCCATTGTCAGACCCATCCAGCAATCATGATGGTCACAGGTTATCTAGTGGAACGAGGTTTGATCTTGCCTCCCTACGAAGTTGAGAGCAAGACCAATGAGATTAAAGCCTTGCCAGAAATGATTGAGCAGCTAGCCCTCAAGGGTGTTGTGTTTGCCTTTGATGCAATCAATACTCAAAAAAAACAGCCGAGCTGATCATCGAGAGTGAGAACGACTATCTCGGAGCACTCAAAGGAAATCACCGTGGTTTACTCGCTGATGTCAAAGAACATTTTGAGCCACAACAAACCTTTGACAGTCTGGATAAAGGTCATGGTCGCATTGAAAAACGCAGGGTCAGTATTTGTCGTGACCTGAGCAACATTAGAGATTGGTAAGGTCTCAAAACCTTGATTCGAGTCGAATCAGAGCGTGCCGAACTTCCGGGCCGACATGATCGTTGTGACACGAGAAACGCGCTATTACATCACCTCGTTGTTGGAAAATGCAAAACCCTTGGCACCAAGAATTCGGGGCTATTGGGGGGTTGAGAATAAAGTCCATTATGTACGTGATGTTACTCAAGGAGAAGATAGCTCAAGAATCCGAACGACTCCCTTAGTGGGACTGTTTGTACAAGCACGCAATCTGGCTCTCAATCTTTATCGAGAATCTGGCTGGACTAATATGGCTCAGGCACAACGGCGTTGCTCACAATCCCTAGATCTGTTCATGGACGTTTTTAGAATGAAATAGCCCTGTGCGGGATAATGAGGAGCCAGCGTATAAGTTTTTTCAAAGACCTCAACCAGGGCGCAGAAAAAAGTAATTGATGAGAAGATATACCTGAAAGCGTATGGAGATACTATTCGCTGCTATCGCTATCTTTGGCTCTGGAAGAATAAAACCCGCGCTCATAATTACTAACGATTTTGACTTATCCGTCGAGCACATAGTGCGGAAGTACGCCAGAAGATGGATAGTAGAAAAAACCATTTCTGAACAAATTGAGTTTTTTCACCTTAACAGGCTCTCATCAGCTATGGTCATCAAGGTCGACTTTGATCTCACCATGAGCATTCTTGCGTATAATTTGTACAAAGTCTTTGCAGGAAATCTTGAGGGATACCAGCATTGTACCGCAGAAACTCTCTACAGGAAGTTTATACAGAACAGCGGCACAATCACAGTAGAGCAGGACTCTATTACCGTCGAGCTAAAGAAGAAAAGACATCTGCCATTGATCCTTACAGCTCTTGAACCAAAACAAGAATTACGGATCAATTGGCTGGGTGGTAAAAAACTGATTTTTAAAGGCGCATCCTATTCTTGATGAGATTTCCTCACAGAAATTAGGGGGGCTTTCTTTACCTTGAAGATCCGTGTAAATTACTGAAATGCTGGTTAATGGCAGTGGAATTAGAGATACTGCCAGGGTACTTTCAATTAGCACTCATACAGTGATGAAAGAATTAAAAAAAAGAACCAGAACTCGAATCAGTAAACAAGAAATGGTTAGAAACAAGAGACAATCCCGAATTGGAAGTGAATATTCAATATATTACATTTTGACGTGCGGAAAGAAAAATCTAAGACAATCTCAAACTCAAAAGAATCGAATATAATCTTAGTCTCTTTACCCGTATATTCAGACAATACTCATTGATTATGCTCTTTTTTGGTGAATTTCTCCAGCTGCATTGCTTTCCGACTAACTAAAAAATATTCTTGAAAACTGGAAATACTGCGATACATTCTGAATTTATCACCACGGTCATATTTCTCTGTAGAGTCGGATAAAATTTCGGTGATCGCTATAGGATTAATATTATGATGCTGATAAAGATTATGACTTGTAGCTACAAGAACAAGCCAAGGTAGTGCGATCCAAAGGCTACGGGTCGCGTAATCGCAATCTTTAAGAAATAGTAGCCTCGACAAATTTGGTTAAAATACCCAAGCAAGAGATAATAAACGATAGATTAATAACTTATTTTCCTGCTATATGGTACAAGCAAACAAGAAATTAACAGAATCAGAAACATCTACCATATTTGACTTAAATGGCTATTTAAAGCAGCAAAAAGCTTTAGTTGACCAGGTATTAGAGCAGTCAATTGAGATCGCTAGACCAGAAAAGATCTACGAAGCAATGCGCTATTCTTTGCTTGCTGGAGGTAAGAGGTTACGCCCTATTTTGTGTTTGGCGACTTGCGACTTGACTGGTGGCACGTCAGAAATGGCTATGCCTACCGCCTGTGCTTTGGAAATGATCCATACCATGTCTCTGATTCACGATGATTTACCCGCAATGGATAATGATGATTTTCGTCGTGGTAAACCAACCAACCATAAGGTCTTTGGTGACGATATCGCCATCTTGGCAGGAGATGGCTTGCTCGCCTACGCTTTTGAATATGTTGCTACCCGAACCAAGAATGTTGCTCCAGAGAACATTATAAGAGTAGTCGCTCGTCTCGGTCGTACTGTGGGTGCTGAGGGATTAGTCGGCGGACAGGTGTTGGATCTAGAATCAGAAGGCAAGTCTGATATTACTGCTGAAACTTTAAGCTTCATACATAGTCACAAAACAGGAGCATTGTTAGAAGCATCGGTAGTGACTGGTGCAGTGATAACAGATGCTTCGGAAACAGATATTAATCGACTATCGCAGTATGCCCAAAATATTGGTCTGGCTTTTCAGATAATTGATGATATTTTAGATATTACCTCCACAGACGAACAGTTAGGCAAAACTGCGGGTAAAGATTTGCAGGCGCAAAAAGCTACTTATCCTAGTCTATGGGGATTGGAAAAATCCCGGCTTAAAGCACAAGAGCTAGTAGATAATGCGATCGCCCAATTAACTGCTTATGGTGCTAAAGCTGAACCGCTCAGAGCAATAGCTAACTATATAGTGACCCGCGATCGCTAAAAAGTCACGCCTTAGTTTATTGATCAATAAAATTTTTTGGGGTAGAACAAAAATACCATGCAGGATGTTGCTGATATCTTACACAATCAGATATTGTTAGTTGCACTTATAGCCTGTATTACAGCTCAGGGATTGAAGCTAATAATTGACCTAATTAGAAATGGAAAATTAAACGTTACCTATTTATTTTCTCCAGGAGGAATGCCTAGCGCTCATTCCGCTTTGGTTGGAGCTTTAGCTACTAGTGTCGGTTTAACTAAAGGTTGGTCTTCTGCCGAATTTGCGATCGCCTGTCTATTTGCCATTATTGTCATGTACGATGCCGCAGGAGTACGTCAGGCAGCGGGAAAACAGGCAAAAATACTCAACCAAATCATTGATGAGTTGTTTCAGGAAGAACATAACCTCAACGAACAAAGGTTAAAAGAATTACTAGGACATACTCCTTTTCAGGTTTTAGTTGGTCTGAGCTTAGGAATTAGTATTTCGATGGTCTTTTCTAAATATGTTTGGGGAATTATTTGAATCCCTTGGTGTAAATCAGCGACCTTCCCGATTTGTTGGTTAGTAGTTATCGGGTTGTCTACCAAAATGGCGACAACAAAATCTGATAGGCACAGTTTCAATACTGTCGCTGTCGCTGTATTAAATCCCCAAATACCAAAAACGACCATGACCTAAATATCATGAATCGCATCTCAAGATTTATTCTATTGTAAAGAGAGTTATTGGGTGGAGAGGATAAGGCTAAGTTTAAGTAAACCTCCTTAAATTCTAAAACTTTAAAGACTCAATTCATATAATTAACTAGCCTTTAAGCGTTCCTCTCCTGATGTCTTTTTGCAAACTTAATCAGACTTCCCAATGATATATTTCTTGGAATTGAATTTAATAGGATAGTGTTCAAAAAAATCTAAACTAAATGTATATTGACTAACACCGCACAATAGAAATTCTGATACTAAGACTTAGGCTAAGAGCCTATCTGGCTAAGATTACGAATTTTCTTAATGCTATTTGCTCAGAGAATACGGCATAATAACTAAGAGTGAATCGTCTGTTTTTTGCCTAATCTGTAAAAAGCTATTGTGTAGATTTCTAGCGGGAGGTACTTGCTAGAATCCGCCTTTAAAAGAAGCTTGGTGAACTTCTCTGTACCTGTAAGTAAACTAACACTCTTGACTGGGCAAAACAAGACTTATTTACTAATGTTTACACTGTTCAATAAACTGAAACATTGTGTTTGTTTTGGTAATGATCTCCTTACTGTTTTACGGCAGATACGTAATCGTTATGCTGTTATATTTTTATATTTTTTCTGATTAAATCCCAATCTTATGTCCTCTGCTGTTGTAACAAAACTTGCTACTTCAAAAAATACAAAACCTCTGCTAATTTTAGTAGATGGTCACTCCTTAGCTTTCCGCGCTTACTATGCATTTAATAACTCTCGTCGTGAGCCGTTACGTACCTCGAAAGGGATTTCCACTAGTATATGTTTTGGGTTTATCAATTCTTTATTGCAGGTGTTGGAAACAGAATCACCCCAATCTATGGCGATCGCATTTGACTTAGGAGAGGCAACTTTTCGTCATCAAGCTGACGACAACTATAAGAGCGATCGCGCGGAAACTCCCGACGATTTTATTCCCGATCTGCAAAATTTACAACAGTTATTAACGGCATTAAATCTAACTATTGCTACTAAAGCTGGATATGAAGCCGATGACGTGCTGGGGACAATTGCTACTAAAGCTAGTAATGAGGGTTATCGGGTCAAAATCGTCACAGGCGATCGTGATTTATTTCAAATGGTAGACGATGATCAAGGAATCAGCGTTTTATATCTGCATAATCAAACCTTTAGGAAAACAGCTCGCAGCTACACAGAGTTTGATCGTGCTGGGGTAATTGAGAAGATGGGAGTCACTCCCGAACAAATAGTAGATTACAAGGCTCTTTGTGGCGATAAGTCAGACTGTATCCCTGGAGTAAAAGGTATTGGGGATAAAACGGCAGTTAAGCTTTTGCAAGAGTATCCTACTCTAGCAGAAATCTATGAGAATCTGGAACAAATCAAAGGAGCAACTAACAAGAAATTAACTACAGGTAGAGAAGACGCATTACACTCCCAATTTTTAGCACAGATTAAGATTGATTCTCCTGTGGAAATCGATTTAAAAGACTGTGGATTAGTGGGGTTTGAGCAAGATGAGGTGTTGCCACTACTCAAAGAATTAGAGCTAAAAAAAGTCATTGAAAATCTCAATAAACTTCAGGTAAAACTTGGTGGGGAAGGAGAAATTAAAGTAATTGATGCTACACCTTCAGGGAAAGCAAAAAGTAAGCCCCATAATAATGGTCAACTATCTTTATTTGGGGAAAATTCCCCTGCCGATCTTGAGACTGAGGCAACCTTGGAGTTGTTTCAACCTCAATTAAATACCCAAATTATCGACACTGAAGCCAAACTAAAGCAGCTAGTCAAAACTCTACAGCAGCATACCAATCCCGATCAACCCGTAACATGGGATACCGAGACTACATCTTTAGAAACCCATCTAGCCGAATTAGTCGGTATTGGCTGTTGTTGGGGCGATCTCGACAGCGATATTGCCTATATTCCCACGGCTCATAGTTCGGGAACACAACTAGACAAAGAATTAGTCCTGTCTACTCTAAAGCCTATCTTAGAAAGCGATCGATATCCCAAGGCTCTCCAAAATACCAAGTTTGATCGTTTAGTGTTACATCACCAAGGCATAAACTTAGCGGGAGTGGTATTTGATACCATGTTGGCAAGCTACGTGTTAAATCCTGAGTTGACCCATAACCTGGGGGATTTATCAGAACGCTATGGATTAGAAATTACAGCTAAAAGCTACAAGGATTTAGGTATACCTAAAGGCAAAACCATCGCCGATTTAGACATTGCAGTAGTAGCAGACTATTGTGGACTTGATACCTATGCAACTTATTATTTGGTAGGCAAGTTAAAAGCTAAGTTAGCTGAGTTTCCTGAGTTGGCAAAACTACTATCAGAAGTAGAACAACCTTTAGAACCTGTATTGGCGACGATGGAAAATACGGGAATCAGATTAGATACGGAATGTCTAGCTCAATTCTCCCAACAGCTAAATAAAGACTTGCAAAAGCTGGAACAAGATACCTATGAAGCAGCAGGAGAAGAATTTAACTTAAGCTCTCCCAAACAACTAAGTGTGATTCTCTTTGACAAACTGGGGTTAGATCGTAAGAAATCTCGTAAAACCAAGACAGGTTATTCCACTAATCAACAGGTGCTAGAAAAGCTGCGGGGAGATCATCCTGTCATTGACAATATGCTGGAACATCGTACCTTAGCCAAACTCAAATCTACCTATGTTGATGCTTTACCAAGCCTAGTGCGAGAGTCTACAGGCAGAGTGCATACAAACTTCAATCAATCAGTAGTTGCCACAGGCAGATTATCCTCTTCTAACCCCAACCTGCAAAATATTCCTATTCGGACAGAGTTTTCTCGCCAGATACGTAAAGCGTTTATTCCTGAAGAAGGTTGGTTACTAGTAGCAGCAGACTATTCCCAGATCGAACTAAGAATCCTTGCTCATCTCAGTCAAGAGCCTGTGTTAGTCGATGCTTATCGCAACAGTAGAGATGTGCATCGCGTGACGGCTCAATTATTGTTTGATAAAGAAGATATTACCTCAGAAGAAAGACGCTTAGGCAAAATCATCAACTTCGGCGTAATCTATGGTATGGGAGCGCAAAGATTCTCACGGGAATCTGGTTTTAAAGTGGATATTGGCAAACAGTTTATCGAAAAATATCACCAAAAATATGCCCAAGTATTCAATTACTTAGAAGGAGTCAAAAAACAGGCGATCGCACTAGGATACGTCAGTACTATCATGGGTAGAAGGCGTTACGTTAATCTCATTAGCAACAGTCTTAAACAGCTACGGGGAACCAACCCCAAAGATATTGACTTAGATAGCTTAAATTACAGCTATACCGACGCTCAAATACTCCGTGCAGCCGCCAATTCACCGATCCAGGGTTCGAGTGCAGACATCATCAAAATTGCCATGATCAAGCTGCAAAACATTCTGCAAGACTATCAAGCGAGGTTACTACTACAGGTACATGATGAACTAGTGCTGGAAGTTCCCCCCGAAGAGTGGCAAGAATTACAGCCGATTATTAAATCAACGATGGAAGATGCGGTGGAGTTAAGTATTCCGTTAGCGGTTGATATTAATGCAGGTAAGAACTGGATGGAAGCAAAGTAAGCATTCAATATGGAAACAGGGTTGTTGTTCCTATTCATTCGGGAAAAGACCTAAAGCAAAGTACTCTCATGGGCATGATTCAGGATATTGGTGTAGGGCTACGCCATTTATTTTTAGAACAGACAAATAAGAGATTAACTGTCAAAATCAACCTGTGTGAATTTTCTTACAATTAGGATAATTTACATCAAAATATTTTGGCGTTCTTTGAGTGAGATGATTGAATGACTAACAAACCTCCCTCTAATGGTGGCAATACTAAATCACCCATTAGCAAAGCTGTTACCCAAGCGGTACAAAAAATTCAGTCTAAGGTTAATTTTAATCCTGCTAATTTCCAGTCGGGTAAACCAACCCCCGAATTAAGGATCAAAGAAGCTAACGGCAAAGAAGAAAAATATCCTTTAGTGGGCGATCGCTATACCTTAGGACGTAGTTCTCGCAGTGATATTAGCGTTCGTAACCCTGTAGTCAGTCAGACTCATCTAACTCTGAAGAGAAACCGCAAAAAACCTCGTTCTTTCATCGTTCAAGACGAAAAATCGACTAATGGCATCTATCGGGGCAAACGTCGTTTAAAAGCCCTTTCTTTGTTCCATGGTGAAAGCTTTACCCTTGGTCCTCCAGAATTGGCAGCGGGGGTAACTGTAGAGTATTTTAATCCGCCTCCTCTGTGGCTATATATTATCCGTTATTCTCTCTATGCCATGGGGGGAATATTGGGTTTATTGTTACTGCTATTGAGTATTGAATGGCTCAAAGTGCCTGTATATCCCATTCCCAGAGAATCGACTCTGCCAATTGTGGTTTATGCCCGTGATGGAGAAACCTTGATTAATCCTACGGCGCAAAATAATACCCACCGTGAGTTGAAAAAACTTTCAGATTTTTCTCCCTACTTGCCTGATGCCGTTATCGCTTCGGAAGATAGTCGTTTTTATTGGCACTTTGGCGTTGATCCCATTGGAGTCACCAGGGCAGTAGTCATCAATCTTTCTTCATCTAAATTGCGCCAAGGGGCAAGTACACTTACCCAACAGCTAGCCCGAAGTTTATTTCCTGAAGTTGGTAGACAAAATACTGCGGGGCGGAAAATTCGTGAGATGCTAGTCGCTCTTAAGTTAGAAACTTTCTATAGTAAGGATTTTATTCTTAAAACTTATCTTAATCGCGTCTATTTGGGTATTGGCAGTTATGGCTTTGAAGACGCTGCTCAATTCTATTTTGAAAAGTCGGCTGCGGATCTGAACCTTTCGGAAGCGGCAACTCTGGTGGCTATTTTACCTGCGCCCAATTTATATAATCCCGTCAAAGATTACGATACCGCTATTGGTTTACGTAACCGCATTATCGATCGCATGGTTAAATTGGGCATGGTAGGTAAAGAAGAAGGAAATCGGGCAAGGCGATCGCGGATTGAGGTTAGTTCTAAAGCCCGTGAAAGTTTTTCTAGCACTGTTGCTCCTTATTTTTACAGCTATGTTCTAGATGAACTCCAAGAATTACTGGGTTCAGATGTGGCACAGGAAGGCAACTTTATCATCGAATCTACTTTAGATCCACAGTTACAGCAGCAGGCTGAATCAGCCCTAGAATATTCAATTAGTAACGATGGCGATCGCTTGGGCTATTCTCAAGGTGCAATGGTAACTTTAGACCGCAAAAACGGCAATATTCTCGCCTTGGTTGGTGGAGTTAACTATGAACAAAGCCAATTCAATCGTGTAGTGCAGGCAAAAAGGCAACCAGGTTCAACCTTCAAAATCTTTGCCTATGCAGCAGCAATTGAGCAGGGGATCGATCCAGATACTGAATATCCCTGCACGCCTTTATCTTGGAAAGGACAGCAATATCGTGGATGTGAGCGTAGTAGTGGCGATATTGATATGTATCGCGGATTAGCTCAGTCTGAAAATGTAACGGCTCTTAGAGTGGCACAAGAAGTCGGTTTAAAGAAAGTTATCGATGTCGCTCAACGCCTTGGGGTATCTTCTTCCCTAATCGAAGCCCCTGGTTTAGTAATTGGACAAAGCGAAACCACCGTTTTAGAAATGACTGGCGCTTATGCCACCATCGCTAATGATGGCATCTGGAATAAACCCCACGCCATTAGACGTATTTTAGATGGAAGTGACTGTAAAGATTCAAGCAAGAGCAATACCTGTAGAGTAATCTATTTCTTTGACGACAACGAAAAAACTATTTTCGACGACGGAACTGTTCGTGATGCGATCGAGCCAGAAATTACTGATAAACTGACTGAGATGTTGCAGTTAGCTGTAGAAGAGGGGACAGGTAAAGCGGCATTCATTGATCAGGATGAAGCAGGAAAAACTGGAACAACAGACAAAAACATCGATCTCTGGTTTATTGGTTATGTTTCGAAGCAAGATTGGGTAACGGGAGTCTGGTTAGGCAATGACGATAATTCACCTACCAGCGGTAGTAGCTATCAAGCAGCTAGTCTCTGGGGGAGATATATGGGGCAAGTAATAAGTAATAAGTAATAAGTAATAAGTATCTATAGCATGACCTAATTTAGTGGAGGATCGTCGCTAACAGATATTTTTCTGTAAAATTTGGACTAATCTGTACTGTCATTTGGTGGGCAATCACAGCAGGATCTTTAGCTAAATAAAATTCATAATTAGTCTGGACAGCGATCGCCTGATGTCTAGTACGGTTAATAGTAATACTTGTTAGATTATCGAATTTATGGCGTTGTTCAAACGAGGGTTACAGTTGGAGGAAAAATCACTTGCTTAAATAGTACATATGCTCTAAAATCTCGACAACAAAGAAGTATTGAATATGGTTAAATTAGAGAGAATAAGCCCAATTTATGAGTAAAGCGAGTGAATTCAACTTCTTCTGTAGCTTCTGGTCTTCAACCTCTGAACTCGTCAAGCAATGGCGGTTAAAGTTCTGACCAAACAAGAACCCATAACCGAGATAGCCAAGGAAGAACAAGTCAGTCGTAAGTTTGTCTATCAACAACAAGCCATTGCTCAAATCGCTTTAAATCAGGCGTTTGAGAAGAAAGAACCAGAACAGGAAGTCTTATATTACCTGCCCATCACCCAGAAATGGATATTTCAGTTCATTTTAGCGTTGATTCTGATCTGTCACTGTTCTTACAGAGGAATCAAGGAGCTATTGCGAGATTTATTTGATTATTCTGTTTGTATTGGCACTATCCACAATCGGGTAATGACAGCAGTGGAAAAAGCCCGAAACATCAACCACGATCGAGATTTATCGTCAATTAAAGTTCCGTTGCTAGATGAACTATTTCACAGTAATCAACCAGTCTTGACAGGAGTGGATTCTGATTCTACCTACTGCTTTCTTCTAGAATTAGTGGAACATCGAGATGAGGACACTTGGGGATGGTATTTGCTGGAAGCCGAAGAGCAAGGACTCGGTCCTGATTACACCATCGCCGACGGGGGAAAAGGAATTAGAGCGGGACAAAAAGCTGCTTGGGGAAATATCCCCTGCCATGGAGATGTATGGCATATTTTTGACCAAGGTGCAACTTTATGCCGTAATTTAGCTAAAAAAGCCCAGGGAGCTAAGACTCAAAGGGAAAAACTAGAAGAGAAGATGGAGTCAGCCAAATTAAAGGGCAAAGGAAATAAATTATCAGCTAAGTTAAGCTTAGCCCGCAAAAATGAAGCAGAACTGCTAAATAAGTTCGCTGACATCAAAATATTACTCTATTGGTTGAGAATTGATATTTTATCCTTGGCAGGTCCCGAGTGGGCTGAAAGAATGGAATTACTCAACTTTATTATTGAAGAACTTGAACTCAGAGAAGACCAGGCTCACAAAGGAATTAAAGCTTTAAGAACCGCTTTATCGAATCAAAAAGAGGATTTATTAGCCTTTGCGGAGGTTCTTGACCATAAACTAGCAGATATTGCCCACAAGTTTAAGATTTCTCTATCTCAGGTGCGAGAAGTTTGTTTACTAATGAAGAAGTCCCTTCACACGAACCTCTATTGGCAGAAGTGGAATCACCTTTACAAGCAACTTTCGGAGAAATTTCTCTCAGTGAAGGAAGAGGTAGAATCGGCTATGAAATCGACTCCTAGAGCTAGCTCCTTAGTGGAAAATCTCAATTCTCGCCTCAGAAATTACTTTTTCTTGAGAAAAAACCTGAATTCTGATTATCTTGACCTGCTTCGGTTTTTCTTGAATCATCGCACCTTTAGGTCAAGTCGAATTCCTGAACGAGTTGGCAAAAGTCCTACAGAGTTGATGACTGGCGAAAAACATCCACATTGGCTAGAACTATTGGGGTTTGAGCTTTTTCAAAGAGCCTGATAATTAGGCTTTCATAATAATACAGTTGTTCTTTAAGCGAAGTCAAAACTTGGCTTAATTTGCGCTGCGTTTGTTACCCAAAATCCCCCCTTTTTGAACAGCGCCGAAAAAATTAATAATCTGGGGTTAAAGACAGACTTATTTAAGTTAGGCTTTAACCTTTTTTTGGGAGGGGCTTCTTTCCGCTGCTAACAAATAATAATTTTAAAAACTAAATGTAGTGCGAACTGTCCCGATCACTAAATTATCAGAATCTTGAATGTTGCCATCTGGTTCAGTAATCCAAACTACTCCAGGAGTAATGGAAATATTGTCGTTAACTTGATATTGATAAAAAGCTTCTAAATGCAAAGAGCGATCGCTGTCTGATTCAATATCAACAATGGAAGAATCTATTACCGTTGGTTCCCTTCCCACGACAAAACCTGCCAAACTACCCTCATTGCCTAAATCTGGTAGAGCCAGGGTTGCTGCCCAATTCCAGATATCCTGAGTACCTCGATCAATAGGTTGATTTAAAGTGCTGAGATTACTTACCTTACTCAATCCACCCCAGCCACCTATAACTAAGCGATCATTAATTGCCCAAGATAATTCTAGACCATAGGAATTACTCACAGTTGGAATTTCTGTCCCAAATAGATCAGCGGTTAATGACTGAAGATTTGATAAATTTGTACCTGTTTCCGTGTCGCTTTGATTGAAGCCGTGAATATAGGTAGCCGCCACACTAAGGCTTTCGAGTGGGGTGATCGTGATTTGTCCTAAGGCACTATAAGGACCGTTGAATAAACCACTTCCTGAATTGGGTTCGTTGGCAGGAGAGGCAAGGTAGCCAGCGCTAATCTTAATTTGCTCAATGGGACTATGAGTAACGCCCAATCCAGCGTCCCCAGGAGGATAATATAGGGGGTTTCTGGTACCAAAAGCTGAAATAGAGCCTGAACCACCATCCCCATCCAGAAAATTGATTGTCGGCGCAATATCATCCCCTGCCAATCCTGCTGCACCTAAGATAAAGTCTAAACGATCGCCGATCCTGAAGGAATAATACAAAGCGTCCAAGCGAAAGTCATCATCATCATCAGGATCGGCAAAGGATAAATTACCTTGAAACGTTCCGATCTCTGATTCAAAGCCAGGAAAATCGCTACGAGACAGTCTGGTAAACAATAAATCCTCGCCGTTAAAGCTAGTTTGTAGGTCTAGCCTCAGCCTACTACCAAAAATAGTACTATCTGGATCATTTCCCGATAAAATACTACTTAATCCAAAAATAGCCTCTCCTGTAAGTTTGCTGGTGGTAGAAAATTGAGTTACTTCTAAGTCTTGCAAGTATGCTTGAGACCCGTCTATCCTACCTTGAAGTATGGCTAAATCTGACTGAAATTCCTGCATCAGTCGCAAAAGTTTATCTACATCGCCTTGAGGGACATTCTCGGAGTTGGCAATAATATTTTCAATTTTATTAAAACAAGCATTAAGTCCTGCGGCAAATTCAGCACGGGAAACATTTTGCTCCCCTCGATAACTTTGAGAGAACATATCTGACAAGGTTTCTCCCCCAGCTTGTGCGGCTTGTGCTGTCCGTTTGGGAAATCCATCAATGCAATCGTAACGTTCAATCAAATTTTTTAAGGCTTGATAAGACCAGTCTGTAGGTTTAATATCTTGTAGCTGTTCGACGCGATTTGTTTGAGTGATTAAAGTTTTATTCCTATCTATTTTTGTCTCAAAATTCCTGATTAAGTCCTCTTGACGCTTGGCGTTTTTAAAGTTAATTTTATTTTGCCAATTGAGGTTGATATTTTTTGGCTTTGATATTATGCTCGCCTCAGCACTTAAAGTAAAAAATAGACAAAAAGTTATAATAGATAATGCTTCATTAGTTTTTACCCAAAATTTAGACATTATAGAAAATCCTCACTCACCCCAAAATTACCCTTAGTTTTATCTAAACATTAAGTTCAACTTTGAAGTTTGCCAATTGACTAACTTCAGTATTCAATTTTTAGACTAGCGGTTGCTAAATTTAGCTAAAAATAACTTATGATAAACTAAATTATTAAATTACTTTCTATCTTGGCATCATTTATAGCTAATTGGTAATAGGATAACTTGTAAATTATTGTAAATAAATTTTATATTTTACAACTTTAATCTTTTCTTAGATTTATTATTCCTCATCAAACAAAAATTGCGATCGCAAATACCCCTCAGCTTACAATTTTTCCTGGTCAAAACCGCTTCAGGAATCGTCGTGACTATTTAAAATCTGTCTTTGAAGAGAATTTAAGAGATAAGAGAACTGATTTCCCGAGAGCCATCAGGATAAAGATACAAAGTTAGATCGCAAAAAACAGCTAACAACCTAGCTGTCTGACATAAGTACCTCAAAGGATTCTCCTGTATAGATGATCTGTTTTCTACTCTAAGGCTATTTTTGGATGATGCGATCGCTTTAAATTTTAGCTTATTCTGATTCTGAACTCAGGTTGGGTTATGTATCGAATCTTTAAGATAGATTTACCGTAAAAACTTATTGAGTGAATTGATGACTATGGCTGTACTGGAGTAAGTGCGAAGCTTTAGAGTTTAAATATATGCTTTTAGCAAGTTCGATTCACGTCGTTCCCAAGTATTTGAATCGACCTATAAGCAAAAGATCATTTGATTTAGACAATCTTTGGCTTTGAGATAGAAAACTCCACACTACACTACATAATATGTAACCAAGTATGTAACCAAGCTCATTACATCGATTGTAAGAATCCTAGGCGTTTTTCAGTAGATGCTTGACCAAGTTATCTTTGACCATCATTTGGCGAAACATTTCTAATAAATATTCCTGAGCCTGTTCTTTAGTTAAATCCTGAACCTGATCCTGAAGCACTTTTAACTTAAATTGTTGCTCCATACTCAATTGACTTGATAAATTCATTTCCATCACTCCTTAATCTAATTCTAACTAACTACTTAGCCAGTAAGAATGCTTTTTTCGTACTGGGCTAAGTTTTAATTTGCAATCAATCTAGCATCGACCTGTATAAAAAGTCCACGCTGTCAAGTATTAATTAATTAAAGCAACAAAAAGTTATAAAATACTTATAGAAGAGTCGTGATTTTGGTGTATTTTGATGCGGAAAAAATATAAAAATAGACTATGCAGAAGAAATAAACACTATTTATCGATATAGTAATTATAAAAGCGATAAATAAAGATTATATGATTATGAATTCCATAAAAGACGCAAAAGAATTTTTTCAACAAAGCGCTGGAAAATGGAAATCACAACGCACTACGCACCATCTACCCTTTAGAAGAGCAGAAAGTGGAGGGTCGGATATCAATGTAAAATTTCTGGATGCCAATGATGAAAAAATAGCTGTAATTTGTGAAATGCACGATGTAGATCCACAAACTGCGATCGGCGGTGCGTTTGTTAGCTGGGATGGCGCGATGGCATGGGACAAAGAAAATGAAGACCATAAAGGAACAACCGTCTTTGCTCTAATTCCTGACTCAGAAAATCCTCGCAAAGGAAAACTTCTCAGGGAAAGAGGCTATGCGGAGATTGTTCCTGTAGCGGGGGAATATCACATGGATGAAGAGGATGGACTAATCTTAATTACCGAATATGAAACCATGAGTATTATTGAACGCTTTTGGTTCGTTAGTCCTGATTTGCGTTTACGCAGCAGCACCGTTAAAAGATTTGGGGGGTTTAATACAGCAACTTTCTGTGCTGAATCCCGCGTCAACGAAACAACTGAATCAGAATCAATGGCAGAGAATACTGATATTAAAGCGTTTGCTATTTCAGGCTGGTAGCAGTTTCCCGCAGCAACTTGTTCCCAATGTCCTCTGAGAAGCCAATGTACTAAGGTGATTTCTGGAAAAAAAGATACCGATTAGGCAGGTCGAATAAGGATGTCCCATTTCGGTAAAAGAGGATTGCGTTCCAGTCGCTTCTCGATAACCTTCATCGCTTTCTTGGAGAGAGAGATGCCTTTTTGATAGTCTTTGTTGCTCAAATTAATAATCGGTTTGAGCCCCTTCCAGGTCATACTCTCGGCCCAGGCCAACATGGTTGACACATCGATGAGCTTGGCTCCATTCCAATGCTGCTCCAGAACTCCCCAAGAGCGTTGGCTTGGCTTTGACTATTTTGCGGAGGCGATAGCCCATACGGTTTAAAATCTCGGCCATGGTGCTGGGGGCCGGTAATTGGTCTTCCCTAAAGCCTTGGACCCTCAGTTGAATAATTGCTTCGGCCGCAGTGAGTCGAGTATAAAGTTTGTTATTACCTACGTCTCCATGTCCATCTTTAAGATTTTTAATAACGCTATTATCAAGCCAGCAGTGATCTAACTTAATATAGGGACTTGGAGAACAAAATGAATCAAGGATTAACGTTTTCATCGAAAAATATCACCCAATTCTGCGAATCTGCATCTCACCCCCCTGAATTTGATGGGGCTGATGTTACGGTGCGGAGAGCAGTGCTGAGTGATGCCCGAGCAATTTTTGATTTGTATATCAGAGTAGCACACGAGGCTCCCGGTCATTTGTTGCGAGAGGAAGACGAAGTTACCCTGGACTATATCCACAATGAGCTACACAATGGCTTTCATCGTGGTCTGGGAATAGTGATAGTGCTGGATGATTGCATCATTGGATATCTCAATGCTTACACATCAGAGGCGTTCTGTTTAGCCCATGTATTAACCCAAGCCTCCATGATGGTTGATCCAGCCTGGCAAGATCGGGGCATAGGAGGGATGCTGTTAGAGGCTTACCTCCAGGAAGTTCGAGCAACAATGCCCCATATTTATCGGTTCGAGTTACTCCCTCACCAGAGCAATCAGCGGGCGATCGATTTCTACGAGCACCATGGCTTCCTTCGAGAAAGTGAAGCGGTTGCTAAAATCAGGACTGCTGAAGGAACTTTTGAGTCTGAGATTACCCTGGTTTGGTTTAACCCCAATTTTTCTGAGGAGCAATTGCTGATTTATCATGCTGAGTTAGATTGTCAGCTGTAGCATTATGTAGGGTTAACTGAAAAAGTTGGGAACAGTTGTCATCAATAAAGTTGAAGGTGGTTGGGGACTATTAAAATCCAAGAAAAACTGGGATAATTGCTCAAAACCCTTGCACCTTCAAGCTAGAAATGTATAAAACTACAAACAAAGCTCAGGAAAAGGCTGAAAATTTTGACCTACCATTTGGAGGAAGGTTAGCTTCGGAAAATCGATGGGTAAAACTATCAAAACTAGTTCCTTGGTCAGATTTTGAAGCAGAATACGCCAGTCAGTTCAGTTCTAAGATGGGGGCACCAGCAAAGCCTTTTCCCATGGCGTTGGGAGCATTAATCATCAAGGAGCGTCTTGGTACGAGTGACGAAGAAACAGTAGAGCAAATTCGAGAAAATCCTTACCTACAGTACTTTTTAGGCTTGACAGAGTATACTAATCAAGCCCCATTTGAAGCGTCAATGTTAGTCTATTTCCGCAAAAGATTAAATCGAGAACTGGTGGGTAAAATCAACGAGCAAATAGTCTTGAAAAGACGGGCAACAGACAGAGAAGCCAAGAGAGAAAAACAGAAACAGGAAGCAGAAGCAAGCAACACCGAAGAAGGAGAGGGGTTATCTTCACAAAATCAAGGAAAACTAATTCAAGGGTGCCACCTGTACTCCCGCAGACATTAGTTATCCCACAGATATCAAACTGTTGAATCAAGCCAGAGAACAGACAGAAAAGATATTAGACAGATTGTATGAACAAGTCAAAGACAAGTTTGACAGGAAACCGAGAACTTATCGCCAAAGAGCGAGAAAAGACTATTTAGCAATTAGCAAACAGCGTCGCCCTCGTCACAAAAAACGGCGAAAGGCAATTGGGAAACAGTTAGCTTATCTACGACGGAATCTCGGTCACATAGATACTCTTTTAGCCACAGGAGCAAGCTTATCAGAACTAAAGCCACAAAGTTATCGAATGTTGTTAGTTGTCCATGAACTAGTAAGGCAACAGCAGTCGATGTATGACAGCCGTTCTCGTCGTATAGACGACCGAATTGTGAGTCTGGCTCAGCCTCATATACGCCCCATTGTTCGAGGAAAAGCGGGAACTCCCGTCGAGTTTGGAGCCAAAATTTCTGTGAGTTATAGTGATGGCTACTGTTTTTTGGATCATCTCAGTTGGGACAGTTTTAATGAGTCCCAAGATCTCGAATTACAGGTAGAACAGTATAAACAGCGATTTGGTTGCTATCCTGAGTCCCTTCATGTCGATCGCATTTATCCCACGCCTTGCCAACAGAGCATTCTGTAAAGAGCGGGGAATCAGAATCAGTGCCCCTCCTTTGGGAAGACCTCACTCGTCGCTTCAACCCGCTTTGATTCAGCAACGACGTGAAGATGAGAGATTCCGAAATGCGATTGAAGGCAAATTTGGGCAGGCTAAAAGGCGCTTTAGCTTAGGACGGATCATGGCTAAACTTTCTGATACTGCTGAAAGTACCATTGCTATTAGTTTTTTAGTGATGAACCTCGAACTGTTATTGAGACAGTTTTTTGTTCTCTTTTTTGACGAGTACCGCCAGTTTTCCTCTCACAGAAGGTCTATGTCAGCTTTGGTTACTCAAAAAACACAATTTCGTGACTTTTTTTACCCCCTGAGTTTTCCTCTTCTTAACTTTAATTTTCAATTTAACTCTCTTTTTTGCCTTACTCAGACTTTTTCAGTAAGCCCTATGTAAGAGCTGTTTGTGCTTGACAATATTGGATTTGTTGTTGAACCACACGAGCGCAGTTCTGAAATGCTTGCGTTTCCTGTTCATTAAGTTGAGTTTCGAGGCGACGATGGACACCATGCCGACCAATAACGCAAGGAACACTCAGACAGCAGTCGTAGAAATCACAATAACCATCGATTGAAACAGTCACTGGTAGAGTATACCGTAAGTCCTCGACAATGCTGCGAACAATGAGTGACACTGCTAAAGATACTGTGTAATTGGTATAACCCTTGGCTTGGAAGATTGTCCAAGCGGACTGCTTGGCATCCTCCACCATCTGTTGGCGTAAAGGGTTAGCATCAATGAATTCACCACCACAGGTAGCAGAACTGAGTGCGGCAAACTGTCCGTCTCCGTGTTCCCCCAGAATATAGGCATTGAGATCGAGAGGATGTATGCCCAGTTGGATTGCCAGAAGGTTGCGAAACCTTGCTGAGTCAATTAAAGTGCCAGTTCCAATTACTTGTTGCCAGTTGATGGAATCAGAGTATTGACTGGCAATTTGCCCAATCTGGTAGGTCAAGGCATCAACAGGGTTGCTAACATTAATGAAAATGGCTTGAGGGCTGTGTTGAACGAGGGTCGGGATCAGGTTCAGCATGATCTGAGTGTTACTCAAAAGAAGTTCACTGCGGCTTTTCATCTGCTTGGTCATGGGAGTACTAGCAGCAATAATGATTATGTCAGATTCAGCAGTATCCTCTAGGTCCCCATCCCGAACTTGAAGACGGTAGGGAGTTAGTGCTAATGCTTGGCTTATATCAATGGCTTCGGCATGGGCAATGTCCCTTGTACGGTTGTAGAGGATTAACTCTGAAGCCAAGCCATCTTTTGCTAGGACAAAGCTGACGGTGGAGCCAACTTTACCGATGCCAATGACAGAAATTTTCATAAACTGAGCCGGCAATTACGATGGGTCTATTCTATCAGCCCAGCTAGAATACTCTAATGACCAACGAAATCATGAGGGTTTCAGGGTCTGGAAATCAATCCTGAAAACGAAGTTTTTGCAAACAGCTAGGATGTATATCTATTAAGCGTTAGAACCCTATTTATTACCTTATATTATAGAACCTATACATAACATCTACATAATATCCTCCCTCTTTCATATCTTATCTTCTCACCCTCCCCATTCACCTCTCTTTCCTATTACCCCAAGAGTTAGAACTGACGAAGAAAAAAGTAGGCGGTAATCAAATAGGCTTTGCACTTCTACTCAAGCACTTTCAATAATCTTGTAACAAAATTTTTTCTTCTAGATATTTTCATGTCAATATAAATAAATTAATTAATTTTTCTTAGTATCCATCAGATTGATTGAGACAACTTTTTCTGGTATAGATTAGTGTAAATCCCCCCCGCTACAGAAGAAAAAACTGCATAGGTGGCGATCGCTCCTAGAATACTGGGATCTTCAAAATTCACCGTGGCGATCGCTAGGGCCAAACCAGCATTACGAGTTGAATTAGCTACAGCGATCGTTAAACGATTTTCAGGCTCCGGACCACCCAAAATATGACCGCTGACTAAACAAGCAGTGGCAAAGAGTATTGCCCCAATAACAGGCACTATTCCAATGGTCAGAACTTTAGGCAAGGCAACCGCCATAATCAGCAAGACAACTCCGATAAGTAAAAAATTTCCTAACTTAGATATAATTTGCTCCCAATCATCAGCAAATTCAGGAAATCGCTCTCTGATAGCTACACCAACAACAATAGGTATCAGTTGAGCCGATGCTACTTGTTTGAAAATAGTTCCTGAATCAACGGTAGCTTCAGAAGGGTAAAGATTACTTAAGACACTAATCCAAATCGGGACAAATATGACCGCCAAAATCCCCATAGTTATCTGATAACTTCCAGCTAATTCAGCACGAGCTTTTCCTTTAAGTAATTTCCTATAAATCATCGGAGCACCTGGACAAATCGCCATGGCGGCTAAACCGACTCTGATGGGAAAGCTGAGAGGAAGAACTTGATTGATCACGATAGCGGCAAGGGGTACAATCAAAAACGATGCCAATATACACCTAATAAACAAACTACGTTGTCGCCAGAACAGAGACAAATTGCTAAACCCTTGGGAAAGCCCAATAGACAACATCAAAATAAACAAAGTTAACTGGGCATAACTTCCTAAAATTGTTTTTAGGTCTAATTCTATAGACATTTAGTTCTCATTACGCACGTCTAAACGTAACACATAAAACTACAATATTCTAGCGATCGCTATATCTCAGAGAGAGAGATTCACTCGGTTCTCGGGATCACCAAAGCCGAGATTTTTTAAGTATTTTAAATAGTTTCCAGGGAAGCTCGCTCCTCAGATAAAATAACTCTAATAAAAATAATTGTTAAAGTTTGATTTTAATGAGTCAAAAGCGCCAATATTGAAGTTCAAACAATTAATCATTTAGGAATAATAGCTGGTCTAATAGATGAAATAGGAATAGTAGAAATAATCAATGAACAGTTAGGGATTAAAGCTCAAGAAAAGTTAAACAGCGGAATAATTGTTAAAAGTATAATTTTAAATGCTATGGGCTTTGTTTCCAGACCCTTATATTTATTTCCGCAATTTTTTAACGATAAAGCGACGGAACATCTCTTCGGAGAGGGAATTTATCCAGAGTATTTTAATGACGATAAAATTGGTCGAGTAATGGATAAACTTTACCAATTTGGCTTAACCAAGATATTTCTATTAATTGCTTTAAAAGCTTTGAAAAAATACGGAATTGAGCATAAGTATTCTCATTTAGATTCTACGTCGATTTCTTTACAAGGAGACTATGCTCTTCCTGAAACGGAAAAGTCAGAAAATTTAGAGCCTACACCTATCAAAATAGTTCATGGATATTCAAAAGATAAACGACTTTTCTAAAATATCCGTCAAGAATAGAAACTATGGCGATGTTAATGAGGTTATCTTTATTGGTTTATACTATTGGTCAAAGACAACTTAGAGCGAATCTAAAACAGAACCAGACAGGAGTTAAAAATCAATTAGGAAAAGTAACGGATCAACCAACTCTTCGTTGGATATTTCAATGTTTTCAGGGTATTCATTTAGTTGTTTTAAATGGTGTAAAACAAATTGTCAATCTCACTGATTCAAGACTTGAAACTCTTAATTATTTCTCCAAACATTGTCAAAAATATTATATTTTATCTGGCTAGTTTCTCAGAGTTTTATTTAATATTTTAAACCTGAAAAAAGCGAAAAATAGTATTCTCTTGCTCAGTCATTCTCAATAATTATCGGTTAATGAAAATAACTTGCAATCAAAGTATTTTGTCGCCCAAAAAGCTTCTGTTACTGGTTGCCGAGGGGAGATAAGAAGTGCATTCAGACCGATACTTTTTGACAACTACAAACTGAAGTGCGGAATGAGAAATTTAGAATACCTATCCTCATATTTCAATTATTCTCGTGGGTTTGCTGATTAATTTCTTGTGATTTCATGCCATCTGAGTTACGAACAAATTGGCAACGTAGAAAACCTATCTTACTTTATTTGTAGAGGATTTAAAATTATGTCCATGTTAGAGAAAGCTATTGATCTTGGAGATGATGTAGGGGCTAAATTGATCATGAGAGCTTCAGAAAAGCGCAAAAGAGTTAATGCTCTCCTTGAACAAGAAAGTTCTGATGTTCGGATCAGTTCTTTTGAAATACAGATGGGTACTCCCCCTTCCGTTACCTTTTGTATTGAGCCTGTTTTAGACAAATCAGATAAGTAGCCGCACAAATTAGGTACTTATTACATCTCGTTCCTGAATCACATATACTTAGACCCAAAATTCACACTTAATTTTAAGAAAAATTATGACTATACAACCACCAAAAATGAAGATGACTACCGCAATTCCAGAAGGGATCGCTACCCCAGATCGGCTGGAGACGTCAATCGGCACCCTCACGTCCTTTGACGGGGTTCCGGACGCGGAAACAACCCAGAAGGTTTACGATAATTTGGACCTCCAACGAGCTACTCAAGCCTTCCTCTCAACGATTCAAATCTCATCCATGGCAGCGATGGAAAAGGGCTTACTCACCTTCGGGCCAGCCAACATCACTGCCGTCCTCTTTGAAGAACTGATGGATTCTAAGGCTCTCTGGCTAACCCCCAATACCACCTCGGTCTATATGGCGAGTTGGCTGGAACTGGGGGACGAACCCATGGTGCTAGAAACTCCTCCAAATGTCTTGGGATTTATCAATAATGCCTGGTTCAGGTATGTCATTGACTTCGGCAATGCCGGTCCTGACAAAGGGCAGGGGGGTAAGTTCCTGATCTTGCCTCCGGGGTATGAAGGTGACGTTCCCGATGGTTATTATGTGGCCAAGTCCCATACCCACGGGAACTGGGTCGTCTGGCGTGGCTTCCAGGTTGATGGATCCCCCCAGCCTGCTGTAGAGACAACCAAGAAGATATTTCGGATGTATCCCCTCTCCCAGAAGGACAACCCCCCCGAGATGACTTTCGTGAACGCTTCTGGAAAGTTTAATAACACGATCCACCGCATGGATTTCGGTTTTTGGGAAGAACTCAACGAGGCGATCCAGGCTGAACCCCTTGAGGGTCTTGATCCCGAAATCCGAGGATTGCTGGCATCCATTGGTATCGAGAAAGGTAAACCCTTTGCCCCCGATGAGCGGATGCAGGGGATTCTAACGGAGGCCGCCAAAATTGCTTCCGTGACTGCCCGCACCCTCACAGCCCGTCCTAACTGGAGTTTAGACTAACTCCCTCTACCGTCAAACTAAACGGTTTAGTATGCTAATGTAGCGAAGAGGATTTTTTGAGTGAGCAACACATAAACGGAAGTGGGCAAAAGAACGAGATAATGAGGTGTAAATAGTTAATTATCAATAATCTTGAGTCAATCTGCCCAAAAACTACAACAATTTAGAAGCAAAGCCTATCAACTATTAGGACGAGCAAAAGATGCTACTTTTGATTTAATGGATGCCGTTCTGGTCACCCGAAACATCTATTCTTTTGCCGAATTATCACTCTCACCAGTTTTTCGCCGAAAGTGGCCAAGTGTGTATGAAGCGATCGATGATTGTCGCCCCCATCGACACAAATTGATGAAGCTATATCTTCAGGAAATCCCCATTAATCAACCATCACAACGAGTCATTCTCGCTGGAGATCATACAGCTTGGCCTAGAACAGAAGCACCAACTTTAAAAGACAGAACTTATGAACATGGGGCCAAAGTAATTTCTGGTAAGCCAATTACTCTCGGCCACGGTTATAGTACATTAGTTTGGATTCCAGAAGAAAAAGGCAGTCCTAAAGGATACCGCTTCGCATATTGGGCTTTACCATTACGACATGAACGAATTACTTCCCATGAAACACCCATAACGAAAGCAGTTTTTCAACTCAAACAAGTATGCCGACATCTTAAAAAAAGGCCAGTAAGTTTGTGGGATAGTGAGTATGGCTGCGCTAATTTTGTTAACCTGACAGCAGATCTTAATGCAGATAAATTGATGCGTTTACGCCCTAACCGTTGTGTTTTTGGCGAACCTCCCACTTATCAAGGCAAAGGAAGACCGAAAAAACATGGTCAGAAAATGAAATTGTCTGACCCTACAACCTGGGGAATTTCGGTTGAATCAATGGAAATTAATGACCCAACTTGGGGACAAATAGAAATTCAAAGATGGAGTCAGTTTCATTTTTATCATTCATCTGACCATCCCATGGAAATCATTCTGATTCAACGCAAGGGTCAAGGACTTTCTCAAAAAGCAGCCAAACCGATGTGGTTAGCTTGGATTGGGTCAGAAAAGCTGTCTTTAATAGAACTCTGGGAATTTTATTTGAGACGCTTTGCTATTGAACACTGGAATCGTTTTGTCAAGCAAAGATTGCATTGGACAAAAGCTAAATTGGGAACCACAGAAAAGGGACAAAGATGGAGCGATTTAATGCCAATTTTAACTTGGCAATTATGGTTAGCACGTGAGATTATAGAGGATAATCCCCTTCCTTGGCAAAAGCCTCTACCGACTGAGAAATTAACCCCTGGAAGAGTTGCCCAAAGCTTTCCCGGACTTTTAGCCGCGATAGGCACTCCGGCAAAATCGTCAAAACCCCGCGGAAAGTCCCCTGGTTGGGAAACAGGTAAAAAAAGGAATAAAAAACCCCGTTATCCAGTAGTTAAAAAGACAGTAACTCGAAAGAAAAAAGGGAAAAAAGAACAAAAAGAAGCCGCTTAAAACAAATATTTAAACTATCATCATTGTTCTCAGCTTTTTTGACAAACTGAGTCAGATTCTCATGCGCCCCAATATTTAAACTGTACCGTTTAGTCTGGCTACTAGGGTGGGAGTTAGTCTAAACTCCAGTCCTAAGGATCAGCGTCACTATCTCTATCCAGGTGAGCGGGTCTGGACGAATCCCTTCATTGAGGGACATTATGACTTCCTCCTCGACGGTGCTACCCTGCTAGACTCGCGGGTCTACATGCACTTTTACGCCACGGGGATTACCCCCGCAATGGCGATTAAAAACGTGGGCAAGGGGTCGCAATATGCGATCGCCTACCTTGATCAGGAAGGCAATGCCCTCGACGGCAGCAAGACTTACAAAATCAATCTGCCAAAGGATATCCCAGCTAAGGATTTCTGGTCCTTCACAATTTATGACAACCAGACTCGCGCCATGCTTCAGACCGATCAGCAATTCCCCGGCCTTGATAACAATCAGGAAGGCCTCAAGCAGAATGCCGACGGCTCTTACGGTATCTACTTCAGCCCTGAACCGCCCGACGGTTGGGAGAACAACTGGATTCAGACTGTTCCTGGCAAAACTTGGAACACCATTTTCCGCCTCTATGGACCGCTAGAGTCTTTTTACGATAAGAGTTGGAAACCTGGTGATCCTGAGTTACTTGATTAGTTGTAACATAACTTCTGGTCAGTAACTTTGTATGACTCGCAGACACGTTCTCAATTGCAGACCGAGCAGCCACTGCCTGCCTTAGACAGCATGAGCGACATCCAGAAGAATGAAGACGGTTCTTTTGATATCTATATCGGTTCCAAAGCACCAGAAGGATCTGGGCATCGAAAAGGGTAAACCTTTTGCCCTTTTCGATGAACAAAAACGAGCCATGACAGAAGGTTTAAAATTGGCGTGGGCATCTATGCAATCTTTCTTTACTACTCCAGGTAAAGCCATGGTTCCCTATTGGCAAGATAAGCAGTGGCAAATCTGGAATTTTGCTAAAGGTCAACCCGAATCGGGGTTTCCCTATGTAACCGATGAGAAAATTCTGCTTGATGAGCGTGCTGGTGGTGCTTATTTCTGGATTACCTATTTACCTAAATATTTGGGTGGTGGCACATTTTATTTAACTGGTTTGCGCGATCGCCAGGGAAACTTGTTTGATGGCAAATCGACCTACAAATTAAATGTACCTGTCGATACAGCTGCTAAGGATTTCTGGTCAGTTATTGTCTACAGCATGGAATCTAAAGGTTTCATTCAAGATGCACCAGTTGTGGGTTTGTCAGCACATAACAAATATACACTGCAATTTAATGCAAATGGTAGCGCTGATATTTACTTCGCTCCAGAACCACCGCAGGGAATGGAGTCTAACTGGATTCCCACAGGTGAAGATTTCTTTCTGCTTTTCCGCTTGTATGGCCCGGATCAGCCATTATTTGAGAAAACTTGGATTCTCCAAGATGTGGAAAAAGTCAACTAAATCCAACATTTACAGTCCTTCCAATAATCGGGAATAGGTAAGATTATGTTGGGATAAGTAGCGTTGTAGCGATCGCACACTCAACCCAATCGCTCGTGAAGTTATGTCAATAGTAGGACATTGGTCACAAGTTAAGGAATCCAGTAATTTGTCAAGAGATGCCATGAACTATCGTTCACAACCCAGGGATGTAAATGGAATAATCTACGAATTTGCGTTATTCCAGCTTCTATTTTCAAGACAGGGGTCAAAAATCGTGTGAAACTACCAAGAGAAAAAGATTTGAGCGATTGCAGTTGCCCATGAGTAACAACCGAAAACTGAACCGAGATCACGCTAAGAAAACCCAACGCCCGATGGTAGAAGATGAAGTAATTGCTAATCAACTTTGAATCTGCTTATGAGGGGCTTCAAATTGCTCAACAGTACATCAGTCCTGCTTTTTGAATACTGAATCGGTGTTCTAGGCTAAAGCCCCCGTGTCGCGATTCATAAGGCGGAAACGGTCGGGTTTCCCGACCATGTTCCATATGCGGAGCGGCTTGCACTAAAGCACTCGCTTCGCGTCGCCCTCGAATGGGGGTATCCTTTAGGACGACGTCCAACGCCTAAAAGGACGCTTCGCTCGTTGGCTTTCTCGCTCCCGCCCTTTTTGTAAGTTAAGTCAGGAAAATCAACTAATTACTCTGTAATATTTTGTTACTGTTATTCATTTACAATCCCTGTCTAACGTATGATTGGGACTAAGATTTTTAACATACTTTACAATAGGCGGAGGTTTTGACTTGTCTATTCCTTTATTAGGCTATAAGCCTAGATCTCAAAATGTTCGTGTCGCAGGATACGATATTGGGGGAGATGACCAACCCAGAATTTACTCAGCAGAGAATTTACTTTCTTTATCTGAGATGAATGATCTGATCGAAGCAGCTTATCGTCAGATCTTTTTCCATGCTTTTCGCGCGGATCGGGAAAGATTTTTAGAATCCCAGTTACGTAATGGTCAAATTACTATTCGTGACTTTATTCGAGGACTTTTACTATCAGAAACCTTCTATAGCAGTTTCTACGAGAAAAACAGCAATTATCGCTTTGTTGAACAATGTGTCCAAAGAGTATTGGGACGGGATGTATATAGCGAAAGAGAAAAAATTGCTTGGTCAATTAAAGTGGCAACAAAAGGTATTGAAGGCTTTGTTGACGAACTGCTAGACAGTGACGAATACATGGATAATTTTGGCTACGATATCGTGCCATACCAACGTCGTCGAGTACTTGCTAGTCGTGATCAAGGTGCCCGTCCTTTCAACATCACTTCTCCTCGTTATAACGAATACTATCGTGCCATTCTGGGTTTCCCCCAAATTATTTGGCAAAGCGAAGTTCGTCGTTTTACTCCCCAAGACCAACAGCTTCAAGAAGGAAGTCCAGCCTTGTATCTAAATATGGCGCGTAGCTTACCTAGTAGAGGCAATGCACCTAGTTCAGCATCAGTGTCTAATATTAACTACATGTCCAAAGTTCCTTATCGCAAAACTACTTAACTTTTAAATTAGGATGAGTAGTTAGCTTTTTAGCATCTAAGAGGGAAAGTTTTAAATTAGCTCCATGGTTTTACCAGAAATTATGTTGTTAATTTTTGACCTCCCTCTTTTTAACAGTCAACAGCTCCTGAAGGAAGCTACGGAACCGAAAAGGAAATTTTCTTTTAAGAAGATGAGAAACTGGGTGAGCAGTCCTGATGGTTATTCTCGTTCCTCAAAAATCTACAGACATCTTAGAGAAAATCTTAAACACCGTATAAAGGTGAGGAGGTTCTACTACACTTACAGATAGAGTTCGCGCTGACATGGAATACTTATGGACAATCTTGCACTTTGGCAACGTTATCAAGACTGGCTTTATTACAACGAAGATTTAGGAATTTATTTAGATATTAGTCGTATTAGCTTTAATGACAGTCAGATAGAGCAACTTAAGCCAAAATTCGCTAAGGCATTTAAAGATATTGAAGCTTTAGAAAGTGGTGCGATCGCCAATCCTGACGAAAACCGCATGGTAGGTCACTACTGGCTGCGGGATCCCGATCTAACACCCACACCTGAACTGAGACAGGACATTATCGACACTAACAACAGTGTGCTCGATTTTCAGCGCAAGGTACACAGTGGCGAAGTTCATCCTCCCAGTGGCGGTAAGTTTACTGATATTCTTTCCATTGGTATTGGTGGCTCGGCTTTGGGTCCTCAATTTGTGGCTCAGGCTCTAGCACCGAATGACCCACCTCTTAAGATTCATTTTATTGATAATACTGACCCTGCGGGGATTGATAAAGTGATTGCAGGTATTGGCGATCGCTTGGATACTACTTTGGTTTCGGTCATTTCTAAATCTGGTGGTACGCCTGAAACTCGCAACGGAATGCTGGAGGTCAAAAAAGTTTATGCCGATCATAATCTGGATTTTGCAGCTCATGCTTTTGCGATCACAGGAAAAAGCAGTAAGTTAGAAGCGATCGCTGAACGAGAAGGTTGGTTAGCTATTTTCCCGATGCGGGACTGGGTTGGGGGACGCACCTCTGAATTATCTCCAGTGGGTCTAGTGGCTGCTGCACTACAGGGAATAGACATTAAGGCAATGTTAGAGGGCGCTAAAGCAATGGATGCTCTAACCCGTAAACAGAGTCTTCAGGATAATCCCGCTGCACTGCTGGCAATGGCTTGGTACTGTGCTGGACACGGTAGAGGGGAAAAGGATATGGTAATTCTGCCCTACAAAGATAGTCTCTTGCTATTTAGTCGCTATCTCCAGCAGCTCATCATGGAATCTCTGGGTAAAGAAAAAGATCTCGATGGTAATGTAGTCAATCAGGGTATTGCGGTTTACGGTAACAAAGGCTCTACAGACCAACACGCCTATGTTCAACAGCTACGAGAAGGAGTTAATAACTTCTTCCTGACCTTGATCGAAGTATTGGAAGATAGAACAGGAGAGTATGTAGAAATTGAGACTGGAACGACTTCTGGGGACTATCTCAAAGGGTTCTTGTTAGGTACTCGTACTGCTCTCAATGATAAGCAACGGGATTCGATTACCATCACCATCCCTAAAGTGAATGAGCGTATCGTTGGTGCTTTAATTGCTCTCTATGAACGTGGAGTTAGTATTTATGCTTCTTTAGTTAACATCAATGCCTATCACCAGCCAGGTGTAGAGGCAGGAAAGAAAGCCGCAGCAGCAGTTTTAGAAATTCAGAAAAAAGTAGTAGATACTCTAGAACAAACTGATTCTCCTCTGTCCTTAGCTGAACTTGCAGATCAAGCTCAAATAAGCGATGAGATAGAAACCGTGTATAAAATTGTGCGTCATCTCCATGCTAACGAACGCGGTATTATCGTTCAGGGTAATATTGGCAAACCCCATAGCATTAAGGTTTCTTGGCAAAAATAACAATTGCCATAAAAAATAGGGGTAATAAAAACCCCTATTGTTGACTTATAAATGTTGACTGAAATTACATTCCAGGAAGATTCAAACCGCTAGTGAGTTCTTCCATACGTTCACGCATTAAGTCGGTAGACTGTTCATAGGCAGACTGCATTGCTGCTGAGACAGATGCAGAAAGAGCTTCTGCGTCCTGGGACATTGCATCAGGAGAAATCTCGACGCGACGGGGTTCTTGATTACCACTCATGACTACTTTGACTAATCCGTCTTCGCTCTTTCCCTCAATTTCCATTTGCTCCAATTCAGTTTGGAGTTGTTGGGCTCCTGCCTGTACCTCCTGAGCTTTCTTGAAAGCATCAGCAAGTTCTTTCATTTTACCTAGTGGACCAAATCCTTTTCCTGCCATATCTGTTTAGTTAGTTTTTTTATTAGTGATTACGAAATCTATCAGAATGATTAGCATAACCTAGAGATCAGCTATTTAGAATTCTCCGAGCAGCTTAACTTCTGGCTCTAGAGATACTGACCAATGATATTCTACTTTTTCTTGAGCATAACGAATTAACTCAAATATATCTTTGGCGGTAGCCGTACCGCAGTTAAGAATAAAATTAGCGTGGCGATGAGCGATTTGGGCATCACCAATCTTGTATCCCTTCAAACCTAGTTGCTCAATTAGTCTGGCTGCGGCATGGGGTTGCGGGTTGCGGAAAACACTACCACAACTGGGAAGATGATATGGTTGGGTTGTCTTGCGCTGTGTCCAGTTTTGATTAGAGAGTTCCATGATTTCGGCTGCCCTATAGCCAGGCTCAAGCTGCATCTTAGCTCTAACTACCATCTGATTGCCTCCCTGTAAATTGGAAGTGCGATAACTATATGCCAACTCTTCGGGCTTTAATTCGGAAACCTTACCATCAGGAGACAAGACAGTAACCCTGACTAAAATATCTGCCACACAAGAGTTATGTGCCCCTGCATTCATCACTACGCCACCACCAACAGTACCAGGAATCCCCACCGCCCATTCCAGCCCTTTTAAGCCTCTTTTAGCAGCTTTCCAAGCCAGTTTAGCGATCGCCTCTCCCGCGTCAGCAACCAAAATACCAGTCTCTGGATCAAACTCATAACTACGGAAATAGCGCGTCGAAAGCACCAATCCTGGCAATCCGCGATCGCTAATTAGGAGATTTGAACCAGCACCCAGCAAAGTTAAAGGAACATCCTGAGCTTGATACCATTCAAAGCTTGCTTCCAGTTCAGACCAGCTTCTTGGTGCAGCATACCATTGAGCATTTCCTCCAACTTTATAAGAAGTTTGATTAGCTAAAGATACACCAGACTGAATTAAATTATCTTTGTTCATTGGATAATTATGTTATTTCCCTTGGTGGGACTTTGGTGGGACTGATTATTTTGGTGGGCATTAGTCGTTCATTTCAAATTAGAAACATGATTGTTTTTCCTGCCCACCCGACAACTGATCACTGATAAAGGGCGATAGTTTTAGGGATTGATTGATTAAGATTACCTGCTCCTAAGAACATTGCCAAGTCACCCGACTGTAATATTTTTTGTTTGAGGAAGTCGGTAATCGAATTAAGGTCAGCATGATAGTGTACATTCTTATGGTTAAGGTTGATCGCCTGAACTAAATCTAATCCATTAATACCAAAGGTATTCTTTTCTCCAGCACTATAAATATCAGTGATTACCACCACATCCGCATCTTTGAATGCATTGGCGAATTCCTGTAAGAAAATTTTAGTGCGACTGTAGCGATGGGGTTGGAAAATTGCGACTACTCTATTCAAAGAATTGTTTCCGTCTACCCTGAGTCTGGCAGCAGCTAAAGTAACATCAATTTCACTGGGATGATGAGCATAGTCATCGATAAAAGTAATTTTATTGGCTTCTCCTCGATGTTCAAAGCGTCTTTTAGTTCCGCAAAAAGTAGCTAAAGATTGGGCAATAGTAGTGAATTCTAACCCTACTTGTCTGCCAACGGCGATCGCAGATAAAGCATTACTTAGGTTATGTTCTCCCAACAGGGGTAGCTGCAATTCTCCTAAACGTACTCCCCTCTCCCAAATTTCGGCGTTGCTTCCTTGAGCATGATAAGAGACATTTTTGGCGGTATAGTCTGCACCTGAATCTGAATTTAAACCATAGCTAATTGTTAAAGCTAACTCGTCACGGATAATCGGATCATCAATGCAACCAATTAAAGTATTACATTGCCCGGCAAAGGTTTGAAAAATGCTAACTACTTCTTGAATATCCTGATAACGATCTGGATGATCTAGTTCAATATTAGTGATTACTCCAATACTAGGATGATGTTTAACCAAAGAACCATCAGACTCGTCTGCTTCGGCTACTAAATATTCTCCTTGTCCACTTCTGGCGTTACCATCCCAAGCATCTACTTCTCCGCCAATAATAATTGTCGGATCGAGTTGACTTTTGAATAACATATAGCCAATGAGGCTACTAGTAGTTGTTTTTCCGTGAGTTCCTGAAATGGCTATGCTTTGGTACTGTTCAATTAAGGCAGCTAAAAGATCTGAGCGATGGAATATAGAACAACCAAGTTTAACTGCTGCTTGGTACTCAGGATTAGTTTTGGCGATCGCAGTAGAACATACCACCTGTGGTAAATACTCTTCCCGATTCCTCAACAACTGCATTTCTGGCAGCATGTTAGATTTGCTTCCTGCCGATATTGGCTGACGTTTTTTGCCAGGATTGTGAGCAAAAAAATCAAGGTTACCTGCTTCCTGACAATAAAAAATCTTGACTCCTAATGCTTCGAGGCGATCGGTAATATGACTAGAATGCAGATCAGAACCCGATACTGGCAGTTGTCGTTGAGCCAAAATCTGAGCTAAAGCCGACATGCCAATTCCGCCAATACCAATAAAATGAAATGGTTTATCATTCAAATCTACTTTTGCCATTTCTTTGACTCCTGCCATAACACAAACATCCTGATCTGGGGTTACAGAATACTACTTTGTTTTGAAGTGAAGCATTCTATATGCTCCCATTGCTCTAAACAATACGGGCTATGATAACAAGAATTTTTTGGACTTAGGGATAAAGAAGTACGGAGAAAGCAGCAAATTTATGTTGAAGATTGACATTTTCAGGAAAACTGATTAGAGAATTGGCTATTTATTTACTTTTAAGACCACACCGCAAGATTTCTTTAATATCTTTGAGATTAGACCAATTAATTAGCTTTAGATCGCGAGCCTAATTGATGTTGAAATTGATTCTGAGTAAGGTCTTGAAATGTGCTTACTTTACGATATGATGAGTCTTATTAAGAATGTTTTAATCTATTAACCTAATAACATAGAGGGCAAGAAAGTAGTGGTTAGAGTAGCAGTTAACGGTTTTGGGCGTATTGGACGTAATTTTGTCAGATGCTTACTGACTAGAGGCAAAAACACCAACTTAGAATTGGTAGGTATTAATGATACCTCCGATCCTAAAACTAATTCTCATCTGTTGAAATACGACACAATGCTTGGTGTTTTAGATGCAGACATTGGTTATGATACAAACTCTCTAATCGTCAACGGCAAAACAATTAAATGTGTATCTGATCGCAACCCTTTAAATTTGCCTTGGAAAGAATGGGATATTGATATCGTTATTGAATCTACTGGCGTATTTCGCGATGCACCTGGTGCAGGGAAGCATCTGCAAGCGGGTGCTAAAAAAGTAGTTATTACGGCTCCTGGTAGTGGTCCTGATATCGGAACCTACGTAATGGGAGTTAATGACGAGAAATATACTCCTGGTGAATTTGATATCGTTAGTAATGCTAGCTGTACTACTAACTGTCTAGCTCCTATTGTTAAAGTTATCAACGAAAACTTCGGTCTCATCAAAGGCGCGATGACCACCACTCATAGTTACACTGGTGACCAACGTATTCTCGATGCCAGCCACCGCGATCTTAGAAGAGCCAGAGCAGCAGCAGAAAACATTGTTCCCACCTCCACTGGTGCGGCTAAAGCCGTAGCTCTTGTCTATCCTGAAGTTAAGGGTAAGCTAAACGGGATCGCCTTGCGTGTACCTACCCCTAATGTTTCTGTAGTTGATTTAGTTGCTCAAGTCGAGAAAAATACCATCGCCGAAGAAGTTAACGGAGTACTCCAGAAAGCTGCTGAAGGTGAACTAAAAGGCATCTTAGGCTACACTGATCTCCCTCTAGTATCTTCTGACTTTAAAGGTACTGATGTTTCTTCTACTATTGATAGTCAGTTAACTTTAGTCCTGGATGGCGATATGGTTAAAGTCGTTGCTTGGTATGATAATGAGTGGGGCTACTCTCAACGCGTTGTTGACCTAGCTCAATTAGTAGCTAAAGGAATGTAAGCAATCGAGTCTGATTAATTTAATTAGTCTTTATACAGACACCTCCCTGATAAAGTTAGGCGGGGTGTTTTTTAACTTTGTGAGCGGGAAGTCCCGCGCTATAGTCCCAAGTATGTAGGACTTAGCGTCGGGACGGCGTGGAACATGGCGAGGAAACCTCGCCGTTTCCGCCTCATGAAAGCGAACCTGACAACCTAGTGAGGCATTTTTACCATCCAAACAGAGTCATGGTAGACTAATATAATGATTTTGAATTATACCTATAAATTGTATCCTGATGCTCAACAAGTCGAACTGCTGTCGGAGTGGTTGGAAACTTGTCGCGTCAGCTATAACTATGCACTACGAGAGCTAAAAGATTGGATAGCTAGCCGTAAGTGCCCTATAGATAGGTGCAGTTTGGAATCAGAATACATTATGACTGCGGACTATCGGTTTCCTAGTTATCACCAACAGCAAAACAACTTACCTAAAGCCAAGAAAAAGTTTCCTAGACTAAAGACTGTGCCGTCTCAGGTATTACAGACTAATATCAGAAGGTTGCACGATAGTTGGGATTCTTTTAGAGCTAGGGGCTACGGTTTTCCGAGATTCAAGAAATATGGACAAATGAAGTCTATCTTGTTTCCTCAGTTCAAGACCAATCCATTAACCGACTGGACAGTACAATTGCCAAAACTAGGGAAGGTGCAAATCAACTTGCACCGACCAATACCAGAAGGGTTTGTGGTCAAGCAGGTACGGGTAGTCAAAAAAGCAGTAGGTTGGTTTGCAGTATTAGCCATCGAGTCAGATCTCGAAGTTCCTAGTCCAGTACCTCATGGTCATGCAATCGGTGTTGATGTTGGCTTGTTATCCTACGTGGCAACATCAGACGGATTCACCGAATCTAGACCTAAGTTTTTCAAGACAGCCCACAGTCGGCTGGAAGTGCTACAGAAGCGTCTGTCAAGAAAAATGAAGGGAGGAAAGAACTATGAAAAAGCGGAGTTTTGAATTAGCGTTGGGAGGAGGTCACGCTAGAGGAGTGATTGCGATCGCAACTAACAAGAAATCAGAATTGAATCTTGATCAAACAAGATCAGGGAATTTGTACCGATTTGTACCGACTACCGACTACTTAGCCCGCAGGGCGCTGATAACTGATACATATGCTTACTCAATGGGATTGTTTTCTTAAAAACTTGGGCGAATGGCACGGTTCATTTACTCGGTTCTCCCCTCAAGGTGCAGAAACGATGGATACTCCTACCGTGGTAACTCTTGAAGGGCTAAATGATAACAAAAACGTTCATCAGGTAGTGCGTTATCTACCTCCAGATGAACCATCCCGCGATGTAGTGGTGGATTATGAATCTCTTAATCGCAGTATTTTGTTTTTTGAAAATGGGGCTTTTTCTCAGGGCAGTATGCAATGGAGTCCTTACAGTACTTTTGGCGGGGAGTTTGGCTTAATTGATAGCGAGTTTGGAGATGGTTCCCGCAGACTGCGAATGGTAGAGCTGTACAATTCCTCCTCTAAACTAGACAAGGTTGTGCTAATCAGAGAAAAACTGCTCCATAGCAACGTAGCAGAAAAACCATTTCTAACAGTAGATAGCTTATTAGGAGAATGGCAAGGAGAAGGAATAACGCTCTATGCAGATCTCAGAAATCCCCGAAAATTTTCGAGCTATTTACAGATTAAGCAAAAAGACAGCAATCATATCGAGCAAAGTTTGTCTTTTGGAAATCGCACTATTAGTTCAAGGGCAAGAGTAGATGGATCAAGGTTACTATTTGAAAACAGTGAATTACCAATTCAAATTATGTTGCTGCCTGATGGTGCATCCTGTAATTGCCCTCTAGAAACTAAGTTAGGTCAGAATTTTGTGCTAGAAATGGGTTGGTTGCTTCAACCCAATATTAGACAAAGAATCATGCGTAGCTATAACGAAAAAGGTAACTGGGTTAGCTGCACCTTGGTAACGGAGAAGAAAGTAATTTAGTAATTTAGATATTTTCAAGAGAAAGAAATTTGTCAACAACTTTTAAAATAATCATGAATAGGTAAACATCCCGCATTTTGGTTATGTCAACTTCTACCTCTTTGGAGGATGCTTTAAAACATTATTTTGGTTATGATACTTTTCGTCCTGGGCAAAAGAAAATCATCGAAGCAGCATTACAAAATAAAGATTTGCTGACCATTATGCCCACTGGGGGTGGTAAATCTCTTTGTTTTCAGCTACCAGCTTTACTCAGAGAAGGTATAACAATCGTGGTTTCCCCTCTAATTGCCTTGATGCAGGATCAGGTTGATGCTTTGCAGGATAACGGCATTAATGCGACTTACCTTAACAGTACCTTGAAATATGAAGAAAGGCGATCGCGTCAGATAGCTATTTTAAAAAATCAGGTTAAACTACTCTACGTTGCTCCCGAAAGACTGTTGAATGAAAGATTTGGTTTGTTTTTAGACCGAGTACAGAACGATGTCGGCATTTCAGCGATCGCCATTGACGAAGCGCACTGTGTCTCGGAATGGGGACATGATTTTCGCCCTGAGTATAGTAATTTGAAGCTAATTCGCCAACGCTATCCGCAGATTCCCCTCCAGGCACTTACCGCCACTGCTACCAAAAGAGTACGACAGGATATTATTGGACAGTTAAACTTGCGATCGCCTGATGTTCATGTTGCTAGTTTTGATCGCAGCAATATCCATTACGAAGTTGAGCCAAAAGACCGAAATATCTATCGTAAGTTACTACGTGCCATTAAAACTGAGTCAGGGGCAGGGATAGTTTATTGTCTAAGTCGTAACCGTGTGGCGGAAATTGCCACCAGACTAAAGCATGATGGAATAGAGGCTTTACCTTATCATGCGGGATTATCAGACCAAGAGCGCAGCAGTAATCAAACCAGTTTTTTGCGGGATGATATTCAGGTAATTGTTGCCACCGTCGCCTTTGGCATGGGAATTAATAAGCCTGATGTTCGTTTTGTATTTCATTACGATTTACCCCGCAGTCTGGAAAGTTTCTACCAAGAATCAGGCAGGGCGGGGAGAGATGGCGAACCTTCTAAGTCCATTTTGTTTTTTAGTTTGGGCGATCGCAACAAAATTAAATTTCTGATTCAACAAAAAGCTGATGTTAACGAACAAAAGATTGCTCAGCAGCAACTAAGGCAGGTAATTGACTATGCCGAAGGACATGATTGCCGTCGCAAGATTATTCTACGCTATTTCGGGGAGAGATACCCAGGGAATTGCGGTAAATGCGATAACTGTATTAATCCCAAACCAATTGAAGACTGGACAGAGGAAGCGCAAAAGTTTCTTTCCTGCGTTGCTCGTTGCCAGGAGAAGTTTGGCACTAATCATATCGTCGATGTGCTGATTGGTTCACGTAAGCAAAAAATTCATCAATATGGGCATCATCTTTTGTCTACCTACGGTATTGGTAAAGGTCGAACTGCCGACGAGTGGCGTATGTTAGGGAGGAGTTTGGTGCATCAAGGATTAGTTGGGCAAACTACTGATGGTTATCCCGTTCTCAAATTAAACAAGCGTAGTTGGGAAGTTTTTCGGGGCCAATTAACGGTTAAAATTGCAGTTGATAAGTCTCCCAGCAAAACTAAAACTGCATATAATCCCCGCAAAGCAGAAGCAGAATTGCTGTTTGAAAGACTGCGTAAGCTGCGTAAACAAATTGCCGATCACAATTCCCTTGCCCCTTATATGATTTTTGCTGATTCCAGTCTTAAATTGATGGCACAGGTACGTCCGAAAAATATTACTGATTTTGCCAATCTATCGGGAGTTAACGAGTATAAAGCTCAACAATATGGCGATCGCTTTATCTCGGCAATCTTAGAATTCAACGAACAGCACAAGTTACCAGTGAGTATTCCTTCCAAAAGTCAGATGGCTACCCTTCAACTGCATCAACAAGGGTTGAGCGTCACAGAAATAGCTCATCAAAGGGGCTTTGCTGTCGGCACAATTAACACCCATTTAAGTGAACTAATAGAAATGAATCAGCCCGTCGCTCTCAATAAATTAGTCAAAGCAGATAAACAACAAATAATTATTAAGGCTATAGAACAGGTAGGAGATATTAGCCTTAAAACTATTAAAGATGCCTTGGAAGAAGACTATAGCTACGATGAAATTAGACTGGTTCGAGGCTGGTGGCGTAGTCAGAAAGAATCAAGTTAAGACTCCCTCTAGTTGCTCGACTAATGTCTCAGACGAGTATTTTCTCCTTCGATTCGTGTCATATATGTCTTACAAACAAGATGGTCTTCTGGCTCAATATATATAGGATAGATTTTCCATCCTAAATCAACCCTTTCAGCTCGTATTTCTTCAGAGTAATCAAAAGGTTTCACAGTTGGTTCTAGTTACTTGATGTCGATAGCGAAACATATCTTTGAGTCGGGCATCTACCCACCAGCCTAAAAGTAATTCAGCTAATAAGCCTCCAGGAATTTCATAGGCGATCGCATCAGTTAGCCGAGTTTTGCCTTTTTCTGCGGTAAATTCATGACGATGTACCCAAGATTTCATTGGTCCATCTGTTTGTTGATCCACAAAGAGGCGGTTAGGCACACATTCAATATGAGTAGCAATCCAACCCACAGGAATACCCGCTAGAGACAGCCTAAATTCACTAATTGCACCCACACCCAAACCTCCCTCCCGACGAATTATTTTTACTGGTTGCCAGGGAGGAGTTAAAAGATCGAGAATGTCGGGACGTTCATGAAACTGCCAGACTGTTTCTACAGAGGCATCGATTAAACTGGAATATCTAAAATTTAGCATTGAAAACTTCCTCTTCCACAAATTTTAGCGATCGCTCGTAATTTGGCGATTAATTTGATAAAAATCAAAAAAAGGTATTTTCTAATAAAGCGATCGCTTGAAAGCATTGATTTACTGTATTAACAAAATTAAATTTTCAGGAAAAATATGGGTTTGACATAGATGTGTCAGGCAGCCAGGATGATATCTACTATTTGTAGTTCATCAATTATTCCTGCGACTATTCCTACTTTGCTTATTCGCTTTAGTAGCTTGATATTCTCTGGAGTAAGTTCCCGAATAAATCTCATAAAGACATCATTTTTACTCTTTTTATCTTATTCTATATATGGGTAATTAATTTTGTGCAACTACTTATAATGCCTAAATTTTTAATCGCTCTACAGCTGGCACTATGCTTGATAAAGCACCTCATCTGATTGAATAACAAAATCTTGATTCAACCAAACTAAAGAGATTGACTGTACTATTCCTTGACGTAAAGTTACCAAAGAAAAACTACGTTGTGAACCATGGGAACTTTTGGTAATGCGAGGAACACAGGCTGCATTAAGATACACTGTGCCGTCTTGCATCTCAATTATATTTCGGCGTTTGCCATGAGGATTTTTTAGTTCATGGTGCATATGTCCAAAAGTCACGAGAGGAATAGACCTACCTAAATTACGCACTTGAGCGATCGCCTCTGTTAAGTCAGGATCGCCATAATCTCCTCCATCTAGGTTCCAATCTCGACCACAGATTGATTCTGTTTTGTCTCCTAGACCATAAGGACCATTATGAGCAATAAAAATCAGAGTTTCATGGGCAGCATTTTTTGCCGATTCAACTATTTGCTGGGTAGATTCCTCAAAGCTTTTGATGTCATAGCGATCGCGATAAAACTGGTTATTTTTCCAGGTAGAACCTCCCCAACTAAAGGGACGACTGCCAACAACCGACACCGCAAATTGAGGAAAATCTAGTTTATCAAAGCCGACATGGGTTTCTCCCAGTAAATCTAGTTGCTGCTGTACTCGATCTTCGGTTGATTGATCGTAAGGAGCTTTCTTCCTCCCCCAAGAAGACGCAGTATACCAAGCATCATGATTGCCCATAATTGTCGCCTTCGGCAGGTTGACCCCTGCAATGTTACGAACGATCTCTACTGCTTCATTACCAAAGTCGCCCACAAACAAAACTAAATCTACGCCAAGATGTTGCAAAGCTATCTTATCTTCCTCTTCCCATAGATCATGAACGTCACCAACTACAGCTATGGTAATTTCTTCCTTTATCTGAGTCATTAAAACAGATTATTATGTGCGATCTTTAGAATACATCTTAGAAAAGCACCTGGTTAAAAAGCAACTTTCAAGTAGATCAAAAAATCATTTTGGTTCAGGCGATCACTGTTCCCAGAGAAGGCTGATTTCATTAGAAAAAAAGCGATTACCCCCATTCGAGGATAAACGCTCCGCGTCCTAAACTAAGTACCAAACTAAGCGGTGTAAACGGGATAAATAGTCTTCGGATCGCAACTTAACAGAAAAACTTTAAGTGCGATCGCTCTGGATGAGTATGGGGCTATTGCTGCTAGATGCCTTGAGGCACAATGCGCTTCAGTCTGGCACCTAAACCGCGCAACTTATGTTCCAAATCTTCATAACCCCGATCTAGATGATGTAAACCGTGGACAGTAGTTTTTCCTTCAGCAGCTAAACCAGCTAACACCAAGGCAGCAGAGGCTCTGAGATCAGTTGCCATTACTGGTGCGCCAGAGATAGAGGATACACCTTGAACAATTGCATGATGACCTTTGACCCGAATATTGGTTCCCATGCGCTGTAGTTCAGCTACATGACGTAGACGATTTTCAAACACGGTTTCGCTAATGACGCTATTGCCTTTGCTGATGCTTAACAGCGCGGTAAACTGAGCCTGCATATCTGTGGGGAAGCCAGGATAGGGAAGAGTTTCAATATCAGTCCCCTGTAGTTTTCCTGGAATAATTCGCAGGCGTTTTGATTGGATATTCCCCCCAAAGGTTTTACCTACTGCATCTTCTTCGATAATTACTGGGCAGCCAATATCATTTAGTTTGGCAATTACGGGGGCTAAATGTTCAGGAATAATGGAACTCAAGGTAATTTCTGAGTGAGTAATTGCCCCGGCAACCAAGAAAGTGCCTGCCTCAATGCGATCGGGAATTACGTTGTAATCTACTGAACTTAGTTCAGCAACTCCCTGAATGATAATTGTGTTTGTTCCCGCACCACTAATTTTTGCTCCCATTTGACCACAGAAATTGGCTAAATCGACAATTTCTGGTTCTTGAGCAGCATTTTCAATTTTGGTTGATCCCTCTGCCAAGGTTGCTGCCATCAGGATAGTTTCTGTTGCGCCAACGCTAGGATAATCTAAATAAATATTTGCTCCTTGGAGACGCTTTCTGCTCCCCAGTAGGTTGGCATGGACAATACCATCTTCAATAGAGACATTAGCTCCCATTGCCTGTAATCCTCGAACATGAAGATCCACTGGCCTTGCTCCGATGGCACAGCCTCCAGGTAAGGGTACATGGGCTGTCCCTAGTCTAGTAAGTAGAGGTCCGATAACAAAGAAGCTAGCTCTTAATTGAGATACTACGTCGTAGGGAGCTTCTGTGGGATTAATGTTTTTGGCATCGATCTCTAGGACATCACCATCTTGTCGTAACTTGACACCCAAAGCCTGGAGAATCTGACCCATACGCTTGATATCAACTAAATTTGGCACATTTCGTAAAGTACAGTTGCCAGGACAGAGTATTGACCCTGCCATTAGTACTAAGGCAGAATTTTTAGCTCCACTAATCTTGACATTTCCTGTTAAAGAAGTACCTCCCCAAATTTCTAGTACAGCTTGAGGATCTTCGGTCGTAACTTGAGTTTTACTTAGTTTGGAGATAGAGTTAATGGCTTTATCCTCTTGTCAATATATATATTATTAATTTGGACGTTTGAACAGATTATGTTAGACAATTCAATTTGAGATTGTCTGAAAGTTTGACATTAAGCATAAAAGTCAATCATAATAGGAACTTGTGGATTTAAGTTTTGCTGCGGAACTGGCGGAATTGGTAGACGCGCTAGATTCAGATTCTAGTGTTTGCTTAAAACATTCGGGTTCAAGTCCCGAGTTCCGCACTATTAAGCAACCAAAGTATTACTTTGAACCGTGCTATTCGTCAATAGCAACCATGGAAAATATAATTTTAACTAGTATTAAGAACCCCCTAATCAAGCAAGTTCGTAAGCTTCATCGCCCCAAGGAACGAGAAAAGCAAAATCTATTGTTGATTGAAGGGACAAATTTGATCGAGGCAGCTTGTCAAGCCGATTATAAGCTAGATATTATTTTTTACACAGATCGCTGGCGCGACAATCATCAGTCATTATGCCGAAAAATAGCGGAACAAAGCTTTAAAATTCAGCCTGTAAGCTCGGATGTTCTAAATGCGATCGCCACTACGATAAATCCCGACGGGGTAGTTGCGATCGCGCCTCGGCTCTCAGTTAGCAAGCCAGAGACAGCGATCAAGGGAGTGGGCATCGCCCTAGAGAGATTACAAGATCCTGGGAATTTAGGCACCATCATCCGTACTGCTGCTGCTACAGGGATTGACGGTCTATGGCTAAGTTCTGACAGCGTCGATTTTTATAGTCCTAAAGTTCTACGAGCCAGTGCAGGACAGTGGTTTCGTGTCCCTAGTATGGTGAATCAGAATCTACATCAGTTGGCTAAATATCAGCAGCAGCAGGGAGTACAAATCATTGCTACTTCTTCTAAAGCTAATAAAACTTACTGGGAGATCGATTTTACTCGTCCCAGTCTGTTCCTATTGGGAAATGAAGGAGCAGGATTATCAACAGAGTTGATTGATATCGCTGATGAGCAGGTTACGATACCTCTGACGAATAAGGTGGAATCGCTAAATGTTGCTGTTGCTACCGCTTTGTTACTATACGAAGCCAAAAGACAATCAGTAATCAGCGCCCTACGGGCAAAGTAGTAGGGGAGTTGCAAAAAATAAAGGCGTTGTTCAAACCAGGGTTACACTTTGGCAGAAAAATACTCCATTTAATAGTGCAAATGTTCTCAATACTAAAATTCTGATTTGGAGTAAGCTAAGTTTGGGTGAGCGAAATTTACGGTGGCAACAATTAATTTTCGCGTTGTTTAAGTAATGAGTAATAAGTAATGAGTAATAAGTATTTACTCGTTACTCGTTACTCGTTACTCGTTACTCGTTACTCGTTACTCGTTACTCGTTACTCAAAGCTTCTCTATTGTTTAACTGCCACACCTTTTTTCGTTCACCCGCTAAGTTTCCATCGTTTCAATTATCTATCTTTTTAGCAGAGTCTCTAATACTAAGATAGCGATCGCGGCGAATCTCTTGTAATGCCAAGCCTACTTGCTCTCGATCTTCTCCTAAAGTACTGAGAATTTGTCTACCCATTTCCAATGCTGCTTCAAATTCTGGCTGTACCACCTCTGCTGCGCCTAATTTAGTCAATAGATCAAGTTCGCGATCGCTGTGGGAACGAGCCACAATATCGATTCCCGGGGCAAAACTTATCGCTTGTTGAAGTAAAATGCGAGTGCTAGAAGGATCGGGGAGAGCAATGGCGATCGCTTTTGCCTGATCTAAGTGAGCTTTTTCTAAAACCAATTCGGCATCAGCATCTCCAAAAATATAAGGAATTTGCTCCTGGCGTAAACTTCTGATTGCAGCCTCGCTATTTTCGATTACTAGGACTGGATAACCATGAGTCCGCAATACTCTAACTATTACTCGCCCTACTCTGCCGTAACCAGCTACTACAATATGATCACATATGTTTTCGGGAACTGAGATACCTCTATTTTGCTGTTGCTGTCTTAAATAATCGGCAATAAAAGGTACTGCTGCCAGCCGTTGAGCTATTTCAGGCGAGAATTTCATGCCAATGGGAGTCAAGACCAAGGTAATTGCCGTTGTCCCGATTAGTAGATCGTATTGATCTTGATTGATAAAGTCTAGTTTTTCGCCTAATACCGCTAGAACAAAGGAAAATTCACCGATTTGATTTAATCCCAAGCTACTGATGACTGAAGTTTTGAATGAATAGCCAAATCGCCAAATAATAGGAAAGATAACTCCTGCTTTTCCCAACATTACTAAAGCGACTAACCCTAGAATGACACCAAAATTTTGCCAGAGAGTACCAGGATTGATCAGCATACCAATGGAAGCAAAAAACAAGCAGGCAAAAGTATCCCTTAAGGGAATCATTTTCGCTAAAGCCTGATCGGCATAATCAATCTCAGAAATTATTAATCCTGCAACAAAAGCCCCCATTTCAATCGACAAGCCTAACTTGGCAGTAACCAATGCGACTCCTAAACATAAAGCAATTACCGTCAACAAAAAGAGTTCGCTGTTCTCAGTTTGAGCAATGGTAGACATTACGCGAGGAACGATCCAATAGCCTGCTGCGATCGCACAAGCAAAAAAGATCACCGCTTTCAGCACTGCCACAATCAATGCGGGCACCAGATTATCAGGCTGATTTAGGGCTGGTAATACCGCCAACATCAATCCTAAAGCCAAATCTTGAGCAATCAAGATCGCCAGCATCACCTGTCCATGAATAGTATTGACTTCTCCTCTTTCAGTCAGAGTTTTTAAGACAACTGCTGTCGAAGAAAGAGACAATACCGCACCCATGAAAATACCTTTAATGGGAGTTTCCACCCAGCCGCATAAGATGGTGAAAACTGCTACCAGAGCGATCGTTAAACTAATCTGTAAAATACTACCTTTGATGGCAATATCTTGGACTCGTTTGAGTTCAGCTAGGGAAAATTCCACTCCCAAAGCAAAAAGCAAAAAAGCCACACCAATCTCTGCTAAAGATTTAATCTCTTCAATTTGACTAATTTGACCCAAGCCAAAAGGACCAATTACCAAACCACAGATAAGATAGCCCAGCAAAACAGGCTGACGTAAACGGTGGGCGATAAAGCCACCTAATGCGGATGCTCCTAAAACCCTAGTAATATCAATAATGAAGGTATGATTTGCTCCAGCCATGTATTCAATAATTAGCGTTGCTAATCAAGTAGAGTTACTCGGATCAGATGAAAACCACATCTCAATGTTAATAATACGTCTAATGTGAATTAAAAATTTCAGAGATCCCGTGTATTTAATTCCTTGGTAAACTTATCTAGAGTAAATAATCAAGAAATCACAAAATATTGCTGGGAGATAGCTTTGGACAAAAATCAAGCTGAATTAGCCGAAATTCTCAAAACTGCTCGTTCTGTTGCCTGGGGGGCAGCAGATATCCTTAGTTCTTTTTATCATCAAGAAGCATCAGATTTAGATGTACAAGATAAAAAAGATGGACCAGTTACGCAAGCCGACTTAGCAGCCAATAAACATATCTTAAGCGGTTTACAAGAAGAACTGGGAACAGAAGAGTTTGGTTATTTGTCTGAGGAAACATTTGATGTTAAAAAAGCTGAACCCGTAGCCAAAGATTGGGTTTGGATTATCGATCCCCTTGATGGGACTAGAGATTTTATTGATAAAACTGGAGAATATGGGATGCACATTGCCTTGGCATATCAAGGTCGTCCTGTAATTGGTATTGTGGCTATTCCTGAAGCTGGTAAAATCTACTTTGCTTCTAAGAATAATGGTACTTTTGTCGAAACTAAAGATGGCACAGTAACACCAATTAAAGTTTCCGATCGCAATCAAATTGAAGACCTATACTTAATCGTCAGCCGTTCCCATCGCGACGATCGCTTTAAGGAATTAATTGAGCGTCTACCCTTTGCTGGGAAAAAATATATGGGAGGCGTTGGCGGAAAAATTTCTACCCTTCTCGAACAAGAATCTGATGTTTATCTTTCTCTATCAGGTAAATCAGCCGCTAAAGATTGGGATTTTGCAGCACCAGAATTAATCCTTACCGAAGCTGGTGGCAAGTTTACTTATGTTAACGGCGATCCTGTGTACTATAACCAGGGAGATGTTAAACGCTGGGGTTGCATTGTCGCTACCAATGGTCAGTGTCACGAAATTCTCTGTAAAAAAGCTGCTGCGATCATCGAGGAAATAGACAATGGATAATATATTTAGGCAAGTTAAATTTCATAACTGAAGGAAGAGAAATAAGCTGTGACAATTAAGAGCGATCGCTGTTAACTTTTCTGGTTCAATAATGGCGATCGCTAACTGTTAACGCTTCACTACACCTAGAACATCTTTGCTCTGGAGAGGATAAGCAAAAAGATATCCCTGTCCATACTCGCAACCCAAGCTTCGCAGGATATCTAATTGAGCTTTGGTTTCAATACCTTCGGCAATCACGTCCAGACCAAGACTATGAGCTAGATTGACTATGGCTTTAATAATATCGTAGTTAGTATTGTTGATTTCTGGACCAATAAAAGAACGGTCTATTTTAACCGTATCCACAGGCAGATAACGCAAGTAACTGAGAGAAGAATAACCTGTACCAAAGTCATCAAGACACAGCTTAATTTCGCGCTCTTTGAGCTGTTCCAGCACTCTAGTAACTGCTGAAGTATTCTCCATCAGAGTACTCTCGGTAATTTCTAGCTTGAGGTCTTTTCCAGGCAAATTTAATGACTCCAAAAGTCGGTCTATCTGTGGTATTAGTTCGGGATGATAGATCTGAATCCGCGACAAATTGATACTCATTGTTAGGGGGGAATCGGCAGTAAATGACTTCTGCCATGCTACTAGCTGATAACAGGCTTCTGAGAGTACCCACTGACCAAGAGCGATAATCTGTCCCGTTTCTTCACAAATCGGAATAAACTTGTCTGGCGGAATTGATCCGAGAGAATCATGTTTCCACCTGACTAAGGCTTCTACGCAATTGATCTTCCCCGTATCTAAAGATACGATGGGCTGATAGTTTAGATATAGCTGTTGATTATCGATCGCCCGTTGCAAATCATTTTCCAGGCGCAATTTTTCTACTGCCTTGCTTTGCATTCGTTCATCAAACAAAACCGAAGTTTTGGCAAAGTTAACCTTGGCGTACTGCATGGCGGTATCTGCCCAGCGCAAGAGCTTTTCGGGTTCTCGATTATTTTCTTGGTTTAAAGCAATCCCAATGCTTACCGTAGAGCAGACTGTGGCGTTGTTGATGTCAAATGGCTTAATCAGCTCTCGATAAAGACGATCTGCTTGGTTAATCACGTCGTTAACATCTTGAAGTCCGATAATTAACAGCGCAAACTCATCTTCGCCAATTCTAGCTACTACCTTAGAATCAAGATCGGCAACATATTGCTCCAAACGCCGAGCGATCGCTACCAACAGCTGCTCACTGATTACATAGCCTAAACTATGTTTGATACTGCGAAAACGATCAATACTCATCAACAGTACTGCAAAGCAATTTCTGGTAGCCCAACAGTCAGGTGTTCCCCGCATTCCGCGGTCAGAAATTGCTGACTCTTGAGAGGAATGGTGATCTAACTTGGCATTTTGAGCTATTTCTGCGCTCAAATGTTCTAAAAACAGGGTTCGGTTGGGTAAATCGGTTAGCTTATCGTAATAGGCTAGATACCTTAACCTTTTCTGAGCAGCACGATATTCTTCTCTGAGAATAGCTTCCCTAAGCTCTCGTTCTACAGCAGGAATTAGACGAGATAAATTGCCCTTGACGAGATAATCATGTGCCCCTGCTTTCATCGCTGCCACAGCGGTGTCTTCGCCAATTTTGCCCGATACAATAACAAAGGGGAGATCTAACTCCCATTCCTTGAGAACTTCCAAAGCAGCGATCGCGTTAAACTGGGGCATAGAATAATCAGCGAGGATAATATCCCAAGCTTGAGGCTTTTCAAGAGCAAGTTCCATGCCAGCTCTGGTATCAACTCTCTGATGGATTACATCATAACCACCATTTTCTAAGGCAATAGCTAACAATTCGCCATCATCTTCTGAATCTTCAATAATTAAGACTCGCAGAAGTTTATTCATTTAGAACTCCAAAAACAGGTGGCAACTGATTAACAGTTAACCAATACGTACTTATTTCTTTAACAAAAATTTGTAATTGTGTAAAGTGTATCGGTTTTCTAATATAACTGTTGCAACCATTAATATAACTGTTAATGATGTCTTGTGGCTCAGTTGAGGAGCTAATTATGATAACTGGCAGCAGTCTCGTTCGAGGATCGGCTCGAATCCGACGCAAAACTTCAATCCCGTTAATTTTGGGTAGGTTCAAATCCAGCATAATTAATGAGGGCATCCCTGCCAAGCTGAGATCTCTTGCTACCTCTGAATTGTTATTACTTGCTTGTCTGTCTAAATAATCTAAAGCTTCAATTCCATCTGATACTACAATTAAATTATGCGTAATTTCCCCTTGAGCAAAAGCAAGTTTCATCAACTCGCGATCATCGGGGTTATCTTCTACCAATAAGATACTTTTCGTTGGCATTATATATTAATATATTGATAATATATTTGTTATTGTCTATATTTAGAAAGGCAGCTTCTACTACTGACTGATATTAATACTTCTAGTGTGAATTCAAAATAAGAGTAATTCGTTTTTCAGCTATAAGCTATACGCTTTTAAACTTGGATACTAGCAAGGGTGTAAATTAACAGCTACTCTCTTAAAACTTATACTCTAACCTTAGAAATACTGGGTTTTCGACGCTGATTACAGCTTAAATTAGATAATTTAGATATCTTAATATTTTATTCTAAAGACTAATAGTTAAAAGATAGGTATTAGTTCTTTTGACGGTTGCTAATTCCTTCAAAGCGTATTAATAGTATTTATTACTTAGTTTAGGGATCGTTCTTTTCACCTTCTAGTATGAATGTGGTATTCAAATTTAGTTTTTCATAGCTTACTATTTTTTAATTGTTCTGTATTTTGTATCATATTTGAGATAAAATAGGCAATACCTTGATAGCTTTATTTACTAAACAAGTTTGTCGCATATTTAAACACAGATTTGGGATTACAACTATTAGTCACACTTTTTCTAGATGATAAATAAAATCAACTAATTTAGCCTTAATATTTATGTGATTGCAACTATAAAACTATGACTATAACTATAGTGTAAATAACTTAAGTGCAAGTAATTTGAGCGTAAATTTAAAGCTGCTATAAATAGTTCATAAATATTAAAGATCAAAGTTTAAAATAAAGTTTAAAATGAGTACTTATCCCGACTTGTTGAGCTATGGATACCAAATTGAATCAGAATTGGGACGCAATCGGGAGGGAGGAAGAATTACCTGGAAAGGGGTTAATCTTGCTACACAAGAGGCTGTAGTGATTAAACAATTTTGCTTTGCCCAAGCTAACTCAAGCTGGTCAGGGTATAAAGCTTATAGCCAGGAAATTAAAGTTTTGCAAACTCTAAAGCATAATCACATTCCTCAATATTTAGATAGCATAGAAACTGAAGATGGCTTTTGTCTGATTCAAGAATATATAGCTGCGGATAACTGTAGTAATTATCGTCAGTTAACGATGACAGAAGTAAAACAAATAGCCTCCAATATTCTCGATATTTTAGTTTATTTGCAACAACAAAGCCCACCCATATTACATCGAGATCTCAAGCCTGAAAATATTTTGCTCGATGACTCTTTAAATACTTATTTGATCGATTTTGGATTTTCGAGCCTGGGAAGTCAAGAAATTTCTAGTAGCAGCTTTTTTAAAGGAACTCCTGGATTTATCGCCCCAGAACAAATTATCAAACCAACTGTCGCCTCGGATATTTATGGTTTGGGAGTCACTCTAGTTTATCTGTTGACAGATAAAGATATCGAGGAAATACGTACCTCAGCATCAGCAGATAATCCCTATCAATTGAATTTAAGCTTATTGTTGCCCCATTTAGACTGGCAGTTTCTCGGGTGGCTAGAAAAAATGACTAGTGCCAAAGTAAGCCAGCGTTTCCCTGATGCTTTAGCTGCCAAAAATGCTTTAGCTAAACTCGATTTGCCTGTCGAATCACCAGATCGGGTAACCCTAAATATTAGCACTCAGTTAAAGTTATTAGACGAACCCAAAATTATTGTAGGAACGTTAGCTATTTCTGGTCTGACCACTATAGCGTTATGGATTATCAATTTTGCTTATATTCGAGTTGAATCAACCATCATTAATATTGCGATCGCCATTTTAGCTGTGGCAGCAATCAGCGTAACTCAATTAGGCGCAGCAGCTATTGTGAGTTCAGAGCGACAGGCTAGATTGCAGGGCGCAGCCTTAAGTATCATTATTCCGACTATTTTAGTAGCTGTCAGTAGTTTAATTTGGGGCATAGAAGAGGCAGTAATTATCTCAACAGCGATCGCCATAGCCGAAATTTTTATTCTTTCCTACTGTTGGTGGCAGATTTCTGCCTGGAAATCTCACAGTATCGTCAGGGCTGGTTCTTGGTTAAGCGCGATCGCCCTCGGCATTATCTTGGGCTTAAAATTAATTCGCCTTTTGCCGAATTATCAATAATTTAATTGATGGATTGATTTAAAATTGACTGTAGTTGCTCCATAACCTGGTCTTCGTTACCCTTGATCCAGTGAGCAAAACGTCTGGCTAGTACGGGGGCAAATACCAAAGTGCTAGTAAAGCCAGAAAATAAATAAAGTCCTTTTCTATCTGCCACATTACCCACCAAAGCAATTCCCTGATTGTTAAATGCCACCAGACAACTATGGCACTTACCTGGAATATCTTCTAGCAGGGGCAGAACATGACCTAGTTGCTCTCGGATTTGGGCTTCAGCAGCTAATAGATTAAAATTAGCTTTGGGGTATGGAGCGATCGCACTGATTTGACCTAGACATAAACTACCATCCAGAAACTGTACTGCCCCAGGATCTAAAATCAATCTGGCAGGTTTATCTGGGGAAAGTTTTACCGAAGTTTCGCTGGCAAAGTCCTGTGCCTCAGCTTCCAAGCTAAACCTCTGCTGCACTGCGGGCATGACCACCGTAGCTAATTTCAGATCTACGGGAGGAGTGATGATCAGTTGAGCATGAGTAAAATAATTTTTGACTTCAATGTTTGATTGTTGCAACAGCGATCGTGATAATCCCCCTGCACAGATAACTATATTGTCTGCATAATAAGAACCAGTTTTAGTTTCTGCACCGATCGCATTTTCCCCCTGACTTAATAAGACTTTTGCCTGTTCGTAGATAATTTGTCCTCCATTGCGTTCAAAAGCTTGAAGGTAAGCTTGGATTGTTTTTTGAGCATTAATGTGACCGTGAGGTAACTTTAAAACTCCTGAGATGGCATTAGGATTAAGTAGTGGCTCTAAGACACAGGCATCCTGAACCCTAAGTAACTCTGGAGTAACCGCAAAGCGCTCATAGTTCTGGGCAACAGTTTTAGGATCGTCCTGGCGATTGATCGTCAAAACTAAGTCTAGTTCTCTAAATTCCGTATCCCCTGCTAATTCCTCAGTGAGATGGCGATGGAGTTCAATACCTTCCTGTCCCAAACTACGAGTTAATTCATCTGTTCCTGACCAATAAGCTAAACCACCATAACTATATACAGTGGCATTGTCTGGATCGGGATCTTTTTCTAACACCAGAACTTTAAAGTCCTGTTGACTCAGTTCATAAGCAAGGCTAGCACCAGTTATACCCGCACCAATTACTATCCAGTCGTAAGTCGCCAAAACATTGATCATTGATCATTTATCACTTTTTAATTGTGCCTTAGCCTGTTGCCAAAGAGATTCCAGCTCATTGATATCGTAATCTGTCAGGGGACGGGGTGCGAACTTCTCCATCATTTCTAAACGTTGAATAAAACGACGGTTGGTTCCTTGTAAACCATCAAACGGATTAAGGTCATACCAGCGGGCAATATTGATAATAGTAAACAGTAAATCACCTAATTCCTCTTGCTGATGTATTTTATCTTCTGTACCCAGTGCTTCTTTCAACTCCCTCAATTCTTCCTCAAACTTTGACCAAACTCCCTCGATATGTTCCCATTCAAAACCTGCTGCTGCTGCTTTTTTCGAGATCTTCATCCCTGCCATTAAAGGAGGTAGACTGCGAGCATAACGTTTGAGCTTACGGCTTAGTAACTGCGCTTGTTCTGGAGTTTCTCCCTTTTCCGCTGCCTTAATCTGTTCCCAGTTTTGGTTGACTTCTGCTGCACTATTGACCTCTAGGTCAGCAAATACGTGGGGATGACGGCGAATTAGTTTTTCGGTAATGCCTATAGCCACATCTTCGAGAGTAAAATCTTCCTGTTCACTAGCGATTTGAGTTTGTAGAACTACCTGTAACAATAAATCCCCTAGCTCCTCGGCGATCGCATCTTGATTGCCCTGTTGTAGTGCATCTACCACTTCGTAGGCTTCTTCAATTACATAAGGAATTAAGCTCTGGGGTGTTTGCACCAAATCCCAAGGACAGCCTCCATCGGGAGATCTTAGTTGAGCAACTACTTCCAGTAAACGCTGTAGAGCGTCCAAAATAGACTGATGGGTTAGGGAATGAGAATTCATGCTGATACTAAATACTGTAATGTTATCTGCTTCGTGCCTGTTTGATCATGGCAACTAAAGTATGATGGGCATCTTCGGCATCTTTAAGAGTATGATCGAACTCCACTCTGACGGGAATTACTTCCCCTGCAATTTGGGCAGAGATATTCATTCCTTGGGGATCGATTGAGTTCATAGTTGCCGTCTCTGCTTCCAGAGCATTGCCATAGACTCTGGCATATAGAGCGATCGCGTCGCTATGATCTTCGTTCATGTGTTTACAAATGCGATCGCTAATTACAGGGGTAATAGATTCAGACATATCAGACATCCTTGATTTGTTAAATAGATTTAAAATCAGTTTGATCTATTATCTCCACAAACCCGACTTCTAGAGCAACTCAATGTTTCTGACCTTGCGAATTGTTTGGGGTAAAACCCCGACTAATAGGGCAAAAGCTTCGTCAGGAAGATCTGCTACGGTTTCGACATCAAACCAATGCTCAAATTGATTCAAAATAACCTGCGCTCTTTCTGTTGGCTGGGGATTATCAATAATTTGCTTAGTTAATCTAACCCATTGTCTCCGCATCTTATAAGCTTGCTTTTTTTCTTGAGAGTTTTGGGGATAAACGAGAGAAACATTTCCTACTGCTAATACGTTAGTCGTTCCCAGATCAAATTGTCCCCCCACAATTGCTCCTGGTCCTGCAAATTCAGCATGATACTTTTTGTAGATAATTAAACCATTTTTGCGACGGGGATTGACTATCAATAATTCTTTAGCTTCTAATCTTGCTGGAAGTTGTTGGATATTATCCAGCTCTAAGATAATAGGGCTTGTGTTCATGAGAAAATGACTCTGGAGGTTTTTCCCAGACCTTGAACGCCCAAGTTTGTCAATTTTAAACTTGTTAATTTTAAACTTGTTAATTTTAAACTTACTGTCTGTGTTTTTCTCATTCACTCTTTGAGTACCATCACCCAAGCTCAGAACCTTGGCAGATCATTTTAAATTTAGCATCATAATTTTAAAACGAACAGTAAAAACAAACAGTCAATTTTTAGCATGTTTGAATTTGTTTTCTTAACAGTAAGCGAGGTGAATAATCAAACCATAAATTTCCCCAATTTGACTCTATCTGGGATATTTGATATCCGTTACCACAGTACAGTTGTTTGGCAGCATCATTACTATCCAAAACATGAAGTCGAGTTTCTTGATAACCCCAATCTAAAGCAGTATGTTCGCACTTAGTTAAGAGTTGACTACCAATCCCCAGACGACGAAAATCTTGAGCCACCGCTAGGTTGGAAATATAGGGATACTGAGAGTTTGTAGACCACAAAAAATGAGGCCGAAGGGCTATCTCTATGGTACCAACAACTACGATGCCTGAATCGTACTCTGATAGATTCGGGATTTGGTTGTTTGGTAGGGCTAACTTGGCAACAAAACAACGATAAAGTGGAGATTGCGAACGTAGACGGTAGCGTAAATCCTCATTGATAGTAAATTGCAGAAATGGATAGATCCATTGGGCAAAGTTAGGAAAATCATAAAAACCCTGCACCAAAACTGCGCTAATTGCTTTAGTATCTTCTGCTGTAGCAGGGTGAATAGTTAACTTTAAGTCGCTATTAACATTATTATCAAGAGATTTTAAAACCATTAAATAAGAAATAAATTCAAATTTTTTAATTATTGTAGTTGCAGATCAAAATCAGTGGGGTTTTTCTGGGTGGTTTGGGAATAATAAGATTAATCCTCTTGTTACTAGATATTTATTCAAATCTAAGACATCAAGAGTTGCTATTGCTCTGCTACAAGTTTATAGCTTCTTGACAAGTGCTGTTATTGATCAACTGTTTTTGATCGCAAGTCAGAATTAAAGTTAATAAATTAATGCTTCAAGGTGAACATAGTCAGTTAATCAGCGAGTTATCTTGGTCTAAGATAGGTCAAGCCATAGTTGATGCAATGGGTCAATTGCTCAACATAGATATTGCCATATTACATCTTGATAAATTACAGTCTCAGACAGAGCAATACTTCTTCTACCAGAAATTTAACGCAGAAGTTTCCCAAATAGACCAAGATTTACTCAAATTAACAGTTATACCTCATTCTCAATTTATCTTTGATGACAGCTTAATTATTAATTGGGATGAAGCAAAAAAATCTGAGCTTCCAGTTACCAGCCACAAAGCCTGTTTGCAAGCCAATATAGACTCTACTCTAACTATCCCATTGTTTAATCAGGCAAATTTATCTGCTTCTTTAACCATACATCGTTTTCAATCAGGGGATTGTTGGCAGGAACAAGAGCTAGCAGCCACCAAGATGATGGCAACTCAGGCAAATTTAATGTTGTCTCAAATGTTAGCTCGGGAAAAGTTACTGGAGCTGGCACATAGAGAAACCACGATTAATCGTATTACTGCCACAATTCGCTCCAGCTTAGAACCACCAGTAATGTTTGCGGCGATCGCTCAAGAGTTAGGTCAAGCTCTACAAGTTGACGGCTGTACTCTTTCTCTCTGGACTAAAAATGATCGCTTGGTTAAGTGCGTGGGCTTATATAATCCTCATGAAACCCAAAAGATTATTACAGATTCTGCCGATTGGCAGCAAGCCACTACCTCCAGCGTGCCGATCTCCCAAAATCCCATTTTACAAGCGCTGTTGTTTCAGAAAAAGACCATTAATTTGTCCGATTTAGAACAACAAAAAGAACTGGCTCGCTATGAGCTTCCCTGGCACTCAAAAGCCAGAGCGTTAATGATCGTACCTCTAATTGTGGAAGAAGAGATTATCGGCAGTATCACTCTTAGGCAATCTGATGCCTCTCGTAACTGGAGTGACTCAGAAATCGAGCTAACAGAAGCCGTTGCTGACCAAGCAGCGATCGCCATTGATCAGGTTTTAACCCACCAACAGGTAAAAGAACTTGCCCACAGAGAAACCACGATTAATCGTATTACTGCCACAATTCGCTCCAGCTTAGAACCACCAGTAATGTTTACGGCGATCGCTCAAGAGTTAGGTCAAGCTCTACAAGTTGACGGCTGTACTCTTTCTCTTTGGACTAAAAATGATCGCTTGGTTAAGTGCGTGGGCTTATATAATCCTCATGAAACCCAAACGATTATTACAGATTCTGCCGATTGGCAGCAAGCCACTACCTCCAGTGTGCCGATCTCCCAAAATCCCATTTTACAAGCGCTGTTGTTTCAGAAAAAGACCATTAATTTGTCCGATTTAGAACAACAAAAAAAACTGGCTCGCTATGAGCTTCCCTGGCACTCAAAAGCCAGAGCATTAATGATCGTACCTCTAATTGTGGAACAAGAGATTATCGGCAGTATCACTCTCAGGCAGTCTGATGCCTCTCGTAACTGGAGTGACTCAGAAATAGAACTAGCAGAAGCCGTTGCCTCCCAAGCAGCGATCGCTGTACAGCAGGCGAAACTATATCAAAAGCTGAAAATTGAGGAACAAAAAGTCAGGAATCTCAATAATTATCTCACTGAATCGGTATTAAAACGATTTTTACCCGAGACAATTGTCAACAAGGCAGCAGCAGGAAAGCTTTCTCTTGATTTAACTCCTGAACCTCGCCGTATTACGATTTTATTTTGTGATTTAGTAGACTTCACCAATCTATCGAGTCAGTTGGAGGTACTTCTTTTGGCAGAAATACTTAACGAATATTTAGAAGCTATGACCAAAGCCGTATTTGATCGTGGTGGTACCATAGATAAGTTTATCGGTGATGGGGTAATGGCAATGTTTGGCGCTCCAGAGGACTTGTCATGTCCCGAACAAGCAAGAAGAGCCTTCGCTACTGCTAAAACAATGTATTTTTATCTGCAAAAACTAAATGAACGTTGGCAAGCCAAAGCCTCAAAGATAGGTAACAAAATCCCCATTTTGAAAATGCGCTGCGGTATCCATCAAGGAAAAGCAGTGGTGGGAATGTTTGGTGGCGGACAAAGAAAAGACTATACTGCGGTGGGAAGGGTAGTTAACATTGCTGCTCGTCTACAAAGCGTTACTTCTCCTAACAGTATTCTTATTTCGGAAGCAGCAGCTAATTGTTTAGTCAATAAGGTCAATTGGGGCCCAGGACATAACTTTAGACTCAAAGGAATTGAGCGGGATTTTCGAGCATTTATGATTGGGATTAAGCATAATTAGCAACTATACCCAGTACAGATTAAAAACTGGAGTTTTGTTTAAGTCCCAGGGATTCCTCTAGCTTAATATATTTTAATAACTGTGTTATATTACTTAAGAAATTTCTCTAGAATCAAAGTGCTAGGGCTTGATGCCATTTTAGGAGTTTAACTTGTAGCTAAAGTACCTAAATAAAACTGTGACTATAGTTACTACTAACTGTACTATGAATAATGTAGCATATGACCTGAACAAATCAAGTTTGGGTAATTAAAGACCTAGCCACCGTGTAAGGGTCTGATTGCAGTTATTGGGGCACAAGTTACCAAACTAGGCTTGGGCAAAATTAACCAGGCAAATACTTTACAAATAGTAATTCAGCTAATCAAGAACCTATGAATATGCAAGTTATTGCAAAAGAAAAAACCAATACACAAGACTATAAAGTAGCAGACATCTCTCTAGCAGATTGGGGACGCAAAGAAATCTCCATTGCGGAAGGTGAGATGCCCGCACTCATGGCAATTAGATCTAAATATAGTGCAAGCAAGCCACTTCAAGGGGCAAAAATCATTGGCTGCATTCACATGACAATTCAAACAGCGGTTTTAATTGAAACCTTAATTGAACTGGGTGCGGAAGTACGCTGGTCTTCTTGTAACATCTTTTCGACGCAAGACCATGCTGCTGCTGCGATCGCTGCTGTGGGGATTCCTGTCTATGCTTGGAAAGGAGAGACTGAAGAAGAATATATCTGGTGTATTGAGCAGACTTGCTACAATGCGGATGGTGAACTTTGGGATGCCAACATGATTTTGGATGATGGTGGTGATTTGACTGGTCATATCCATGAAAAATATCCTCAGATGTTGAATAGTATCCATGGTGTTACGGAAGAAACCACCACTGGAGTTCACCGTCTCTGGGAAATGTTGGAACATGGGGAGTTGAAAATTCCTGCGATCAACGTTAATGATTCCGTGACTAAAGCTAAAAACGATAACAAGTATGGTTGTCGTCATAGTTTGAATGATGCAATTAAACGTGGTCTCGATCACTTGATGGCTGGCAAGAAAGCTTTGGTGATTGGTTACGGTGACGTAGGTAAAGGTTCAGTAGCTTCTCTGCAACAAGAAGGCATGATTGTTAAAGTTGCCGAAGTTGACCCTATCTGTGCGATGCAGGCTTGTATGGATGGTTTTGAAGTAGTATCTCCTTACATCAATGGTGTAAACGATGGTACTGTCAACAGCATCAATAAAGAACTTTTGGGTTCTCTGGACATGGTTGTAACTGCGACTGGTAACTTTAACGTCTGTGATGCTAACATGCTCTCCAACCTCAAAAAAGGTGCAGTAGTGTGTAATATCGGTCACTTCGATAACGAAATTGATACTGCCTTCATGCGTCGTGAATGGCGTTGGGAAGAGGTTAAGCCTCAGGTACATCAGGTATACCGCAGCAACGATCCTCAAGATTTCTTGCTTTTATTATCTGAAGGTCGTTTAGTTAACTTGGGTAATGCAACTGGACATCCTTCCAGAATCATGGACGGTTCTTTTGCTAACCAAGTATTAGCGCAAATGTTCTTATATGAGCGTAAGTTTGCTGATTTGCCAGAAGCGAAAAAAGCTGATGCCATTACAGTAGAAGTACTACCCAAGCATCTAGATGAAGAAGTTGCTCGCTACATGGTTGCAGGCTTTGACGGTGTAATCACTCAGTTGACTGATAAACAAGCTAAGTACATCAATGTACCTGTTAACGGTCCCTTTAAAACTGATGCTTATAAATATTAGATCGCTGTAGATTTAAAGTACTAAAGCGATAGTGATACTGTTCGTAGCTTTTAGCTCTTAGCTCTTGGCTTCAAAATAATCGCTTGAACATCGAAAAAGGTGGGCATTTGCTCACCTTTTGCTTTATGGTTATTTATTAATCTATTGGTATTGTTTTATAAATTTCAAGATGGCAAAACTTTCTGTCGAATTAAATCGTTATTTTTTTGAAGAAGCTAGAAATGAAACAGTTACACTGTCTGAGATTCTAGCTTTAGCTGGAGAGAGTATATTTGGGTTTTTATTGGTAATTTTAGCCTTTCCTTCCGCTTTACCTGTTCCTGCACCTGGTTACTCGGTACCTTTTGGTATTGCCATGTTTTTCTTGGCGATTCAACTAATTATGGGTCGAGATCGTCCTTGGCTGCCTGAGAAAATTATTAATGGCTCAATGTCTTTAAAAAAAGTTCAAGGATTCCTTAAAAAGGGTAATCCATGGCTGCGAAGAATTGAGGCTTTGACTAAACCTCGTCTGACTTACGTTTGTACAAGTATTCCTGGGAGAGTTATTATTGGTCTAGCGATCGCTCTAATGTCGATTTCGATGATGATTCCGATTCCTGGAACTAATACAATACCTGCAATTGGTATATTTTTTACAGGTTTTGGTTTAGTTGAAGACGACGGTGCAATTAGCCTCTTAGGTTTAATTATTTGTGCCTTGGCCGCGGCTGTGTCTATTTCAATCTTAATAGCAGTGGTTTGGGGTGGCTCTAGCTTAATCGATGTGCTGAAAGATCAGTTGGCTAGATAACTTAACTATAAATTTCTTGAGCTAGTCGATCAAGACTAGCGATCGCAGTAGGAGTTAAGGACAAAATTACTCTCTTTTTTACCTCGTCATGAAGCTCTGGGACACCTTTAGATTTCTTTTGTCCTTTGGGCATTAGTAAATATTACAAGTATTTTGGATAAATAAGATTAGCGACAGTTTCTTTAGTGTAATCTTGATTATCGATACTATTTTGACTGGCTAAAGTCTCTCAATAGTTTGTTACACAAGCATTTTAAAGAATGGTTGAAAAAGTTATTAAAAGGAACGAGATTATCTAGAGAGGGGAAACTCCATCGGTGTCCAATCCCCAGAAGGAATAAAACTCGCCCAATAGTAGGGATGTTCATAGGATTGACCGTTTTTCCTTTAACTTCCTCGCAACATTTGCTTTTGGACCATGTAAACTTGTTTCCTTGTTGTATTTTTGGTATAAGCCACCATAAATCCTTTGTCCCCCTTGATACCTTCCAGTAATTAGTTGATCTTTATATATTTTAGTTTTTAGGGTATACGATTTTTGATTGTTTGGGAGAGTTACAGATGAAGAAGTTTGTTATTTGATGGGAGTTTTTGTTGGATTTAGTTGTAGAAGGTTTATTAAAAAGAACATGAGTAGATGTGAGTATGAGGATTTTTTGTTTAGTAAGATTATAGTGATTTTGTAATTTATTTTTAGTTGGTATTCAGGCGATGAGAGTTTTTTTGTGGGTGGGATGATAATTTGTAAGGGAGTTGAGGAGGAATTAGAGAGAGGTTGATTATTAGTAGTAATGTATTTTAGGAGATTGAGTGTTTTTATTGAGATAGGTATTATAGTTTGAGATTTGTTTGTATTATAAAGTAAGGGTGAGATATTGTTGGAGAAGAATTTAGTTAGAGGGAGTATTTGTGTGTTTTTGTGCGAGATTGGAGGGGAGATTTTTAGTTTTTGGTTTGTGGTTAGTAGTAGTGAGAGTTGGGGATGGTTGTTATTGGGTACGAGTTGGAGATATGCGATAGTGAGGTCCATTTTTTTCTGATGTTGAGATTAGGGTGATATAGTTATAAGGTGATTTTTTGGATAAATTGTTGATTTTAGAGCAATAGGTTGAGATAAGTAATGTGTCTGACGATGAGTTGGTTTTAGTTGTTTGGTTTGGGTTTCAGTTCATAGTTGTTGAGGAATGTTAGTCGCTGTCGATTGATTTTGGTTTGGAAGACTAGGTTACTGTATTGAGTGCGAAGGTTAATGAGTTGAGTTAATAAGTCTTGAGTTGTAGGGTCATCAGTTTGTTGACGCAGGATTTGGAGAGAGTTGGTTAAGAAATCGAGAATACGTCCTTTCCGTTGCAGGATAGTAGTTAAAGCGAGTTTAGTGGCATCTGGGTTGTTGAGTGCAGATTGTAGGTTGAAAGAAATAGCTTCATCAGTCGTCCCAGAAATTGTCCTCATATAATCCTGTTTCTGGCGTTCATCCCCTGCCACCAAGTTTTGGGAGAGGTATATTCTATCTTAAGTCCGGTTAATATTAATGGTGCGAGTTGTTTATTTGGGATCTAAGTAATGCAGGTTGTTGAGACTGGCTGTACATGGTGGGTTTCTCTATGTTGCTTTAATATGGCTAGGTTTTGGAAGAGGGGTTCGGCTTCATGTATTGCTTAGGATTGTAAGTGCTCGGTTGTTGAGACTTTGTGCCGAGGGATGGGTTCCTTGTTGCTTCTGATGGCTAAGGTTGTTGGTAGGGGTTCAGTTATTGTATTTCTTGGAGTGTAAGTTCCAGTTGGTTGAGTTTGTGCACAGAGGGATGGTTGTTTCTAACTGTTGTTGCTGATAGAAGGACTGTTGGTAGAAGGGTTGGCTTCACTGTATCTTCCTTGAGCCTGATAAAGTAATGCCAGGTTGTTGAGACTGGCTGCTACATCAGGATGGTTGTTCCCTAACTGTTGCTTCCTGATGTCTAGGGATTGTTGGTGGAGGGTTCTCTGTTTTCCTTGATAAGTAAGCTGCGGTTGTTGAGCTGGTGCTATCAGGTGGGTTTTCCTAACTGTTGTTTAATATGGCTAAGGTTTGGTGAGGGGTTCTTCATTGTTTCTGAGCTGATAAAGGATGCGGTTGTTGAGCTGGCTGAATCAGTGGTTGTTCTATGTTGCTTCCTGATGTAGGCTTTGGTAGAGGGGTTCCTTCATTGTATTTCTTGAGCTGATATAGTCTGCAGGTTGTTGAGACTGGTGTCATCGGATGTTGTTTACTGTTGTTCTGATGTCTAGGATTGTTGGTGAGGGTTCAGCTTCATTGTATCTTCTTGGAAGTAGTAAAGGAATGCCAGGTTGTAGAGACTTTGTGCCACAGAGGGATGGTTTTTTCCTAACTGTTGCTTCCTGATAGCCAAGGATTGTTGGTAGAGGGGTTCCGCTTCATTGTATCTTCCTTGATCCTGATATAGTCCTGCCAGGTTGTTGAGACTGGCTGCTACATCAGGATGGGTTTCTCTAACTGTTGCTTGCTGATAGCCAAGGATTGTTGGTAGAGGGTTTCGGCTTCGTATCTTCCTTGAGACTGGTAAGTCTGCGTTGTTGAGACTGGTGCACATCAGGATGGTTGTTCCCTAACTGTTGCTTCTGATGTCTAGGGTTGTGGAAGAGGGGTTCGGCTTTGTTCTTCTTGGCTCATAAAGTATGCCAGGTTGTTGAGATGGCTGCTCTCAGTGGTTGTTCCCTAACTGTTGCTTCCTGATGTCTAGGGATTTGAGAGGGTTCGGCTTTACTGTTCTTCCTTGGGCTCTAAGTTGCCAGGTTGTTGAGACTGGTTACATCAGGATGGGTTTCTCCTAACTGTTGCTTCCTGATGGCTAAGGCTTGTTGGAAGAGGGGTTCGGCTTCACTGTATCTTCCTTGGGACTCATATAGTTCTGCCAGGTTATTGAGACTGGTTGCCACATCAGGATGGGTTTCTCCTAACTGTTGCTTCCTGATGGCTAAGGCTTGTTGGTAGAGGGGTTCGGCTTCACTGTATCTGCCTTGGGATTCGTAAAGTGCTGCCAGGTTGTTGAAACTGGTTGCCACATCAGGATGGTTTTCACCTAACTGTTGCTTCCTGATGGCTAAGGCTTGTTGGTAGAGGGGTTCGGCTTCGGCGTATCTGCCTTGGGATTCGTAAAGTGCTGCCAGGTTATTGAGACTGGTAGCTACATAGAGATGGTCGTCTCCTAACTGTTGCTTGAATATGGCTAAGGACTGTTGAAGGAGGGGTTCGGCTTCATTGTATCTGCCTTGGAAGTAGTAAAGTGCTGCCAGTTTGTTGAGACTGTCTGCCACATCAGGATGGTTGTCTCCGAGTACATTTTTGCGAATCGCTAATGCTTGTTCTACTAAGGGAATCGCTTCGGCGTACTTCCCCTGCTGATATAATTCAAAAGCCTGTTGATTTATTTCTCAGCTTTAACAGTCAAAATCTTTTGCTGTTGCTTCCCCACTTACAACATACTTACCCTTCTCTAGCTTGTTTAGAAGTCCTTGAATTGTTAAGTTCCAGTTTCAGGTAAAGTAACAATTATTTTGGCTTTTGTTGGCTACCCTATTTGTCTTCTGCTATCTTGTTGTTTGCGAATCCGTAAAATCAGATAAGAGTCGAATTCTTCACTCATTAAATCAACAGTTAATTGCTCACCTTTTTTCCCTTCAAAAAGTGGATATTGAAATACTTGTCTTGCTATCTTTTTACTATTACTATCAAGTCTGCCATTAATCCTAGAACCTGAAAAACTAGACTCGACTTCTTGGGCAATACTAATTTGTCCCAATAGAGTTTGGGAAATACCCAGCCATAACCCCATTGTTCCTGTCAGAGTCACAGTAGAACAAATCAAAAACTTCACTAAACCCTTATTCATCAGTACCCTATTTTTAAATTTAAATTGGTCTAATTGTTTCCTAATTCCAATGCTTGTTGAGAACGCTCGTATGCTTCTATTTCCAATCCAACTTGGTCATAAATATTTGCCAATAAGAGATAGATATTTTTGGTTTGACTCCCAGAACCAACCAAATCTTCTAATACTTCAATAGCTAGCATCTTCAAGTCATTACTGCGATAAAAACGAGCTAAAATAAAGACTTCTGCTTCTTTATCTAATCCTTCTTGCTTAATTTTTTCCGCTTCTTCTCGTATCAATTGAGCTTGCCGTTTCTCGATTACTATAAAGCCCACATTACCTGAAAATTCGCCATTATCAGCCTCTACACTGACAAAATAAAAACCTGGCGTAAGTGGTTTACCTGTATAAATTACTTTTGTATCTGTAGTTTCTGTCTCCCATTCTCCTACTTTCACTATATATTTAGTAGATTCAGCAACCCGATTCCATTTAATTGTTATTTGTTCATTGAAAATCCTACTATTGCGGGGACTGATAATATAAGGTGTTTGGGTTAAATCTTCTTTAGGGGGACGAAGTGTATCATTATTATCTAATTTTTTAGTTGCTTCACCTTGAGGACAATAGGTCGATACTAGATATGTTCCAGTTGTTCTATTCTTGGCTTATACGTATTCCGACAACGAATGACTACCCAAGAATTAATACCTAGTTCCAATTCATCTTCATAATTGAGGGTGTCTAAAAAATTAGCAGGCTCAAATTCAGCCTCTCCTTGCTCTACTTTTCTCTTTAATTTGATTCGCCCTCAGTTTGATATTTCTTGGCTTAATCTTTGATTTACTCCAGAATTCTACAATAGTCAAACTGGATAATTTTTTATTGATTTTTTTTATTTTTGTTTCATTAAATATCTCCAAACTTGAAATATTTAACCGAGGTGGAGAATAGATTTATCGCAAAATTTCTGTAAATAGTTATAAAAAGTTTTATACTCCAAACCACGATTTAAGGAGGAAAAAATTGAAACGCAGCCCACAATTAGACGACTTAGGACAAATCTCTAAGAACGAGAAGTATAGATAGGTTACATATATTTTTATTATTACTTTGGAAAAATATTTAATTACTATTTTTTATTTTGTTTGGTTCATATAGCCATTGATATTCCTCCGTATTAATTTGTTCTTCGACTAGTCGTAGCTGAATTAAATCTTGGTTATTCCATTGTTCCTTGATTTGATTGAGATCTGGAGATTCTGTAGCTTGTTTTTCTAATAACTTGGCATATAGACAATGAGCAACACCTGGATTTCTCACATAAGGCTTGACTTCTGAACTATTGGCTAAACCGATAGCTGCTTCTAAATAATCTTTTGCATCTTCATATTGTTCTGTTTCCAACATTGCCCAGCCTCGATTTTTGGCTAGGTTGTATTTGAGTGCAGGAAATTCTAGTTTTTCTTCTTTAGTTAATTGTTCAAATTTTTCAGGTTTTTCTTGTTCTCTTACTAAATCCCGACTTTTCTCTAGTAAAGCGATCGCATCTAAAAACTTATCTTGTCTGATATACCAATAAGCTAGATTGTTATAAGCTGGTAAATGACTATCTTTGATGGCAATAAGATATTCCTTCTTAGCTAGCTCGACCTCTTGTAGCTCTTCGTAGAGGGTAGCTAACTTATAATGGGCATCATAGTTCTCTGAATCAAAGGCGATCGCTTTTAAATATTTTTGTTCTGCTACTACCAACTTTTGATTAGTTTGGTGAGTTTTGCCACTGTTTTTGTATTTCTCAGAAATCGCTGGCTGATTAATCCACACTAATAACAGAAATATTAAAAACAATTTGTAACTTGATGTAGGAAATAAGAACAGCGATATGAGACTAGAGAAAAAAATTGCTAATTGTTTCCGTAAACGAGAATTAATATGAAAATCCTTAACTCCACTTTAAAAACTTTTTGGTTAGCTCTTTTGTGTTTGCAGTAACGATAAAACACCTGGAAAAGCAATCAATGCTACTTCCCAAAAACCAGAACCACCACTGAGAAAACGAGTAGAGAGAGTGCTAAAAAGAGCCAAATTTACAGTCCAAATTAATATTTTTGCTCCTTTGAGCCACCACTCAAAGCGATTCCAAGGATGGGATTTTTGTGCTGCTTCTAGATCTAATAACCAAGTTTGAGAAGTAGTTGGTAAAGAGTTGCGGTATTCAGTTAAATCAATTTTATTTATTTTATAAGCTTGTTTTTTAAAATCTAAATCCAGTTCGATTAATTCTGACAGGATAGCAGTGTCAATTTTTGCTTCAGTTTCCAGTAGTTTCCCCAGGGCATCTCTAGCTGAGAGAATTTTGATAACCTGGAACTTATTAGGAACAGAATTAGGTAAAGTTAGACTACTAATTTGCTTTATTATCTAAAGCTTTGAAGAGGGTAGGTGGGAAGATTGTTCTTCAGAAGACTCTGTTTCCCTCAATTGGTGACATATACAGATATGTTGTCACAAACTGATTGAATTTATTACTTCTTTAGATTTGAAAATTTAAATATAGTCAACCTAAGACTTGAAAAGGATTAGAAAGATAATCAGCAGTATTTTCCACTAGAGCGATCGCATTTTCATATAACATTCTTTTCGGTCCTAAAATCCCGACACTGCCTACTGGAAAATCATCCTGATAGTAGTTTGCCGAAATTAAAGCGCAGGTTCGCATCGGTTCTAAATGGTTTTCGATCCCAATTTTGATGTGTACCCGTTTGAGAGAGCATTCTAACCCAGGTACAGTAAAAATAACTGGTGATAACTGCTCTTGCTGTTCTTCCAATAGTGATAGAAGGTTTTGTACCTGCTGTAGTTGAGAAAATTCAGGCTGGCGTAACAGCTCTGCTATGCCATGAATCACCATCGGACTGGATTTACTGGCTTGTAAAGAAAGCTTTAATTGACCTAAGAGCATATTTAGAAACCCAGTATATTGGGAAAACTCACGGTCTATTTCTGCCCAATCTAAAGTAGGGATTTCAGTCAAGGAGCGTCCCCTCAATTCTTGATCGAGAAAGTTAGATAAAAGCTGTAGTTCATGATTGATCGTTGACTCATCAACTTCAGCTTCTTGTAGGGGAGACTCCATCAAAATTGATTGAGTTTGATAACTATCCGTCACAACAATTAACATTACCTGATTAGCACCTACTCGTACCAACTGCAAATGGCGCAGGGTGCTATTAAGATTCTGAGGAAAGGTAATAAGTGCGATATAGCCACTCAAGGTAGCCAAGATTTTAGCTGCTCGCTGTAGTAAGGCTTCAAAACTAGCTTTTGCTCCCTGCAATTCCTGTTGCACTATTTTTTGAATTGCTTTGTTAGTTTTATGGTTGGGAACAATCAGGTGATCGACGTAGGTACGATAACCAGAATCAGAAGGAACCCTGCCCGCAGATATATGAGGTTGATAAAGTAGTCCTACTTCTTCTAAATGACCCATAGCATTGCGAATGGTGGCAGAACTGACGTTAAAGTCATATTCTTTCGCCAGAGTTTTAGAAGCTACTGGCTCTGCAGTAGCAATATAGTGTTTTATAGTGGCTTTCAGTATATTCTGATGTCTTGTAGTCAGATCTGATCGGTTTACCATTAAAAATAATTACATTAGTAATTGTTAAGGTGATTTTAAAAATTTTGGTAAAGTATAGCTTGTCTATTCAATTTTTAAAAGCAAATTAGTAACGATTGATAGTGGAGTCTACTAAGCGGGAATAAGCATCTATACCACCCACTAAGTTCTGAACCTGGTTAAATCCTCTCGTAGAGAGCCATTGACAGAGCTGAGCCGATCTCATTCCATGGTGGCACATAACAATTGTTTTCGCTTCTGGTTTGAGTTCAGTTAGGATCTTATCTGACCATTGTTCAAACTCGCTCAAGGGATATACCTCAAAACCTTCAATAGAGGCGATCTCTACTTCCCCTCGTTCCCTAACATCAATCAACTGTAGGGATGAATCGGACTCGGCTAACAGCACTGCTAACTGGTTGACATCGATTTCGGGAATAGAATAATACATTTTTGAGAAAGCGATATTTTTAAAGGATTTGACTACTATAAATTAATTTATTAATTTTCTCTCAGTTTGCTCCTCATTGATTGTTATTTTTTTTACGGACAGACAGTATCTATAATGTTAACAATGGTTACGATTGCCGTTTTAAGGCACATTTATTTAATGAATCGTTTTTTCTTAAGGATCTTGGCAGCGGGTGCAATGGCTGTGTTTCTGATTTCTGTTGTTAGTTTAATCGTGATCGCCACCCAGAGTTCGATCAGTCTTTTGGGTGGAGGAGTTAACACTTTTCCCCAGGCAACAGCATTTGTGCCGAAACAATCTCCAGCAATGGTTTCCTTGTCAGCTAATCCTGAAAAGATCTACGGTATACGCCAAGTTAATTTGCCTCTCAATCAACGGCATAGCGATCGCCAGGAATGGTTGCAGTGGACAACAAGTTTGTTCAATAGAATCGGCTTAGATTATCAATCAGATCTTAAACCCTGGTTGGGAGATGAAATTACTTTAGCGATTACTGCCCTGGATTTTGACCGCAATGTCGATAATGGCACCCAACCTGGATATTTATTGGTGACGGAAAGCAAAAATACTCAGTTGGCACAGGAATTGATCAGAAACTTCTACGGTGAACAGAAAAATACTTCTCTTGAGCAATACAAAGGCGCAAATATCATCTCTCAGTCTGGGAGTAAAACCTTAAAAGAACCTGATGTCTGGGCAAATGCAGTGGTAGGAAGGTTTGTTTTGTTTGCCAATTACCCCCAAATTCTCAAGGAGGCAATCAATCAAGCCCAAGCAGTCAATCTTAATTTAGAACAATCAGACTATTACCAAGACGCGATCGCTAATATTAAACAACCCCATATTGGAGTAGCCTATATTAATGTTCCTGGTACATCTGCCTGGCTAGACAAATTAGGCATAGTTGATCAACATAGTGAAAACCAAACGTTGAGCGCTGTCATCTCAATTCGCTACAGAAATTTAGCAGTTCAAACCCGATTAACTGGAGTTAGTGATTCTGTAGCGAGTAATGAGGCGTACAAATCCCTGATTAACAATTCTGAACTAGAGGAAATTATTGACTCTCTGCCTCTGGAAAACAAGACATATATGGATCTAACCGCACCAACATCTTTGCTTAAAGAGCAAATTCCCCGATACGAAGTAACCAGATTAGCCATAAAAGCCTTGTTTCCTCATCTTGAGGCGATCGCTATCCAAAATAAAGGTAATCAAGACAATATTAGTCGCACCGAAATTCTATTCCAGTTAGATGCTTAAACTGTCGGTGCGGAAAACAGGAGAATCCTTTGCATCAACTGAGGAAAAATACGCTGACACCAGATAGCTAAATAACTTTGCCAACCTACTAAAATCTCTCCTGAGTTTTTGTAAAGTCCTGAAACTAAGCTCTGGGCAACTTTTTCGGGAGTCATGGGCATCACCCAGCGAAATAGCTTTAGCTTCCGTGTCATATCAGTATCGGTCAATGTTGGCAGCAATGCCACTACTTTAATATTGTGATCGGCTAATTCACTACGTAGGGCTTGAGTAAAACCAATGATAGCAAACTTAGTCGCTGAATAGGTAGACATGGTAGGAGCTGCCACTTTTCCCATCAGACTAGAGACGTTGACGATAGTGCCTTCTTTTTGGCTTGCCATGCGCTTTGCCATCAGACGAGTAATGGTCATCATGCCTAATAAGTTAATCGAAATTTCTTCTTCAACTTTGGGTAGCTGAGTTTCGAGAAAAGGAGCTTGGTGGGCGACTCCTGCACAATTTACTAGTAAATGAATTGGTCGATGAATGCGCCAGGCGTGAGCGATCGCAATATTTATGGAAGATGGTCGGGTTAGATCTAAAGATAAGGTAGTAACTTTCACTCCCATAGTGGTAATTTCTTTGGCTACGTCCGCTAACTTTTGTCGATCCCTGGCTACTAACAGTAAATGTTGAATACCTTGATGAGCTAATTCAAAAGCGATCGCTTTTCCAATACCGCGAGAAGCTCCAGTAATTAACGCTGTTTTTCCTTTAATACTCATAAATTTTACCCTCAATATGTTAGTGAATAATGGTGCTTATTTCGTACAACTATTTACTTTTAGAACATGATAATTTTGAGGATTTTTTAGGGGCAAATAATAATTTATCTGCGTTTAAACTAAGTAATTTTAATGAAGTACAGAAAATCAATTATCATAAAACATAGTCGAAAATCAACTGTAACATAGGTCTTAAAGCATAAAAATGTATAACTTGCTTCATTTTATATACAAGCTCATAACAATTAAATTGCTAACCATTGGGGAAGGCAATACTTTTATTTGTAACTATTTAAAATAGATACAATTTGGGTGATTTTTTTTGGCAAGTTTGATCTGTCATCAATATTTCTTTTTGTGTAGTTTTATTACTTTGCATACCCTAACAAAAAAAAATAAATTCTGAAGTGTTTTTTAGTATAAAAGATTGCATTTATTAATTTTTATTTAGCAAAATTTCTTGTAAGCTAAGCAAATTCTGGGCTATGGCTTTACTGCAAATAAATTTATCTAAAACTGCTTTAACCATAATTAAAAATAATGATTGTCTGGCAAACAAAATTAACCCGAATCAAGTAATTGAACTGTTATTCAGGATTCACTAACCTTGGATTTTCAAGTGTTTTGAGTGTTATAGCGGTTCTCGAATTGGTAAAATACAAAATTGTTCGTTTGAAGGCAGAAGACAGAAGTAAAATGTATGAAATGTATCTCAGTAAACTGAGAACCCCTATATATAATTAATTGCAGTGAGCGGATCGAGGACTATAAATCCCCATATCTCAGTTTTTCATTAAGCCTAATTGCGCTGTAGGGTGAGCAAAAATTTTTAACAGGAAAGATGCTTTAGAAAAAAGATAATTGCCCACCGAAATTGTTGACTAACTTTGGTGGGCATAAAAACCAGATTGTTCCTATCTTAAATCCCACATTCGGCAGTCACATAAATGTAGTTTTTAAGTATTATTAAAATCGGCTGTTTAGCGATCGCTAATCTCGGTCATTCTCGTAATCTTTTTTGTTACATTAAGGTTGCCAGCCACAAATGAAGCAGACAAGAAGTATAAGTTGATGAGCATCAGCATCTCCTAAAAGTAACCAATGATCCAGAAATGGTTAACCAGAGTTCCTCTATCAATAAAAGAGGCGAAAAGTTTGGTTAATGAGGTATCATCATCAGAATTTAGTAAAAGTGAAATCACTGGTTATTCCTTTGTTGAAAAAACCAGTAATTATGGAGGAATTCCCCAAAGATGGTTGGTCCTAAAGGATACCGCTTCGCATATAGTAGAAAGTGAAGCAAGAGCCGAATCTGATCGTCAGTCTCTGGAGAAGAAAATCACCAAAGAAAAAGAAATAGTTCAAAAGAAACTAGCTAAATTATTTAAGAAAACATTCGATAATGCAACAGAAGCAGAGTTGAGCTTAAAGCAGATACAATCGAAACTAAAATATCATCTTGAAAAGTACGATAACATGCTCTTCATTTATTAAATTAATCTTTTTCTTCAAGCTCAAACCTCGCCTTTTGACTGATTTATTTTATGTTTGATTTGTGAGGCTACTGAATGTGGGCTATAAGATACTCAATGATGCTCAGTGCAAATACCCCTTTGCTCATTTTATTAAGAGGAAAGGGGTAGAGCTTGTAGAAAAAAGGAACCTGGCACTGAGCTATTTTCCCAGGGAGCTACCCCCCAAGTATCTTCGCCGCGACAGCGTTTCACAATCGAGTTCGGGATGGAATCGAAGTGGGCCCACTGCACTACTAGCACCAGGAATGCTAGTTAGGGTCTTGTTCCCTCAAGACTGCATAAATCTAGATGATGATGATATTGCCCTTAAATTGAATCAACTAAGTATAATTAGAGCCATAATTGTAGATCGAAAGTTGAAGGTCAAGCCCTCGGTCTGTTAGCACGTCTCGGCTGCAAACATTACTGCTCTTCCACCTAACGCCTATTAACGGGTGTTCTTCCCGTGACCTTACTGGCAATTGCCATGAGAGTACTCATCTTGAGGTGGGCTTCCCACTTAGATGCTTTCAGCGGTTATCCTCTCCGCACTTGGCTACCCAGCGTCTACCGTTGGCACGATAACTGGTACACCAGCGGTGCGTTCTACCCGGTCCTCTCGTACTAAGGAAGACTCCTCTCAATACTCTTGCGCCTACACCGGATATGGACCGAACTGTCTCACGACGTTCTGAACCCAGCTCACGTACCGCTTTAATGGGCGAACAGCCCAACCCTTGGGACCTACTTCAGCCCCAGGTTGCGATGAGCCGACATCGAGGTGCCAAACCTCCCCGTCGATGTGAACTCTTGGGGGAGATCAGCCTGTTATCCCTAGAGTAACTTTTATCCGTTGAGCGACGGCCTTTCCACGCAGCACCGTCGGATCACTAAGACCTACTTTCGTACCTGCTTGAGTTGTCTCTCTCGCAGTCAAGCTCCCTTGTGCCTTTACACTCTCTGGCTGATTTCCATCCAGCCTGAGGGAACCTTTGTGCGCCTCCGTTACCTTTTTGGAGGCGACCGCCCCAGTCAAACTACCCACCTGAAACTGTTCTTCTCCGGCTTACGGGACAAAGTTAGAATTCTAGCCTCCCTAGAGTGGTATCTCACATTTTGACTCCTATAACCCCACAAGGCTATAATCAACGTCTCCCACCTATTCTGCGCAAGGGAAGCCCGAACCCAATTCCAGGCTATAGTAAAGCTTCATAGGGTCTTTCTGTCCAAGTGTAGGTAGTCCGTATCTTCACAGACATTCCTATTTCGCCGAGCCTCTCTCCGAGACAGCGCCCAGATCGTTACGCCTTTCGTGCGGGTCGGAACTTACCCGACAAGGAATTTCGCTACCTTAGGACCGTTATAGTTACGGCCGCCGTTCACCGGGGCTTCAGTCGTTAGCTTCAAATCCGAAAATCCTGACCAACTTCCTTAACCTTCCTAGGCACTGGGCAGGCGTCAGCCCCTATACATCCTCTTTCGAGTTAGCAGAGACCTATGTTTTTGGTAAACAGTCGCCTGGGCCTCTTTATTGCAACCACCTCTCGGTGGTACCCCTTCTCCCGAAGTTACGGGGTCATTTTGCCGAGTTCCTTAGAGAGAGTTATCTCGCGCCCCTTAGTATTCTCTACCTGCCCACCTGTGTCGGTTTCGGGTACGGGTACTCTGCTTTCAACACCATAAACGCTTTTCTCGGCACTAGCTTTACCACCCGTCTTCCTTAGAAGACTCCCAATCCAATCAGGGTGTGGTTATTTTTCCTGCGTCCCGTTTATGACTCCCACAGAGTAGTCAAGGAATATTCACCTTGTGTCCATCGACTACGCCTTTCGGCCTCGCCTTAGGTCCCGACTAACTCTTCGCGGACGAGCCTTCCGAAGAAATCCTTGGGCTTTCGGGGTATATGATTCTCACATATATTTTCGCTACTTAAGCCGACATTCTCACTTCTGTACTGTCCACATCTGCTTGCCGCTAATGCTTCTCCCTATACAGAACGCTCCTCTACCACTTTGATAAATCAAAGTCCACAGCTTCGGTGACATACTTAGCCCCGTTCATTTTCGGCGCAGGAGCGCTAGACCAGTGAGCTATTACGCACTCTTTCAAGGATTGCTGCTTCTAAGCAAACCTCCTGGTTGTCTATGCACTCCCACCTCCTTTCTCACTTAGTATGTACTTGGGGACCTTAGCTGGTGGTCTGGGCTGTTTCCCTTTCGACGATGAAGCTTATCCCCCACCGTCTCACTGGTAAAATTTCATTAGGTATTCTGAGTTTGTCTCACTTTGGTACCGCTCTCGCAGCCCGCAGCGAAACAGTGCTTTACCCCCTAACGAGTTAACTTACCGCTGCGCCTAAACGCATTTCGAGGAGATCCAGCTAGCTCCGGGTTCGATTGGCATTTCACCCCTAACCACACCTCATCCGCTGGCTTTTCAACGCCAGTCGGTTCGGACCTCCACTTGGCTTTACCCAAGCTTCATCCTGGACATGGTTAGATCACCCGAGTTCGGGTCTACAAATTATGACAACACGCCCTGGTTCAGGCTCGCTTTCACTTTGGCTTCGGATATTTCTCCTTAACCTGCCATAACCTGTAAGTCGCCGGCTCATTCTTCAACAGGCACACTATCACACGTTTAATCGTGCTCTAATTGCTTGTAGGCTAACGGTTTCATGTTCTGTTTCACTCCCCTCGCCGGGGTTCTTTTCACCTTTCCCTCGCGGTACTATTCGCTATCGGTTACACAGGAGTATTTAGCCTTACGAGGTGGTCCTCGCTGATTCACACGGAATTCCACGGGCTCCGTGCTACTCGGGATTCAGTCTGGCTACTTCCATTTTCGACTACAGGACTTTCACCTCCTCTGGTGCAGCTTTCAACTGCTTCGTCTAACTTTCCTAGTCCGTCTGACTGTCCCACGACCCCATCAACCGAAGTTCATGGTTTAGGCTGTTTCCGCTTCGCTCGCCGCTACTAAGGAAATCGCTGTTGCTTTCTCTTCCTTCAGCTACTAAGATGTTTCAGTTCGCTGAGTTCGCTCGCTCCTGCCTATATATTCAGCAGGTCGTTCATACAGGTTGCCCCATTCGGACACCCTCGGATCAATGCTTGTTTCCAACTCCCCGAGGCATTTCGTCGGTCACCACGTCCTTCTTCGCCTTTGTGTACCTAGGTATCCACCGTTAGCCCTTTGTAGCTTGACCTTTTTTTCTCTACTACTTGGACTATTTTGTGAACTTTCGTTCACGCCTTAGTTTTTTTGACCTAATTTTTTACTTAGTTCTGAGATGAGCATTCCCTTGCGCCTTTCGGCGACGCGGGGTCTCATCTTTTTCTTGGCTCTATCACAAATAAACTCTCTTTTTTATCTTGCGATAATCTTGATTATTTATTTCTTCTAGATATTATGCAGTTTTCAAGGTTCTTCACTAGAGTCGAAAACTCCAGCATCCTCATCTTCTTGCTCCATCGCAATGATGACAGTGCTGAATCCTTTCTCTTTTTTTTATCGGTAGTATAGGTGGTGGAGGTAAGCGGATTTGAACCGCTGACATCCTGCTTGCAAAGCAGGCGCTCTACCAGCTGAGCTATACCCCCATGATTTCTCTCCAACCTCTTTTAAAGATTGGTGGTGGGCCATCCTGGACTTGAACCAGGGACCTCACCCTTATCAGGGGTGCGCTCTAACCACCTGAGCTAATAGCCCTCGTTTTGATTTCAAATCAATCTCCCTTGTTAGAGATTTTGAACCAGAACAATTAGTCTGACAGTCTTTTTTACTCACATTTAATGCCTTTTGAACCGACCTTGGTTTGACCTGTGATACTAAGACTTCTATTCTGTCTTTAGTTCACGGTTAGGTCTCCCTCTAAGGAGGTGATCCAGCCACACCTTCCGGTACGGCTACCTTGTTACGACTTCACCCTAGTCACCAGCCCTGCCTTCGGCATCCCCCTCCATAAAATGGTTAGGGTAACGACTTCGGGCGTGGCCAACTTCCATGGTGTGACGGGCGGTGTGTACAAGGCCCGGGAACGAATTCACCGCAGTATGCTGACCTGCGATTACTAGCGATTCCTCCTTCATGCAGGCGAGTTGCAGCCTGCAATCTGAACTGAGGCTGGGTTTGATGAGATTCGCTTACTCTTGCGAGTTGGCTGCCCTTTGTCCCAACCATTGTAGTACGTGTGTAGCCCAGGACGTAAGGGGCATGCTGACTTGACGTCATCCCCACCTTCCTCCGGTTTGTCACCGGCAGTCTTCCTAAAGTGCCCAACTTAATGCTGGCAACTAAGAACGAGGGTTGCGCTCGTTGCGGGACTTAACCCAACATCTCACGACACGAGCTGACGACAGCCATGCACCACCTGTCTTCGAGTTCCCGAAGGTACCTCTGCTATTAGGCAAAGTTCTCGAGATGTCAAGTCCTGGTAAGGTTCTTCGCGTTGCATCGAATTAAACCACATACTCCACCGCTTGTGCGGGCCCCCGTCAATTCCTTTGAGTTTCACACTTGCGTGCGTACTCCCCAGGCGGAACACTTAACGCGTTGGCTACGGCACTGCTCGGGTCGATACAAGCAACGCCTAGTGTTCATCGTTTACGGCTAGGACTACAGGGGTATCTAATCCCTTTCGCTACCCTAGCTTTCGTCCCTGAGTGTCAGTTACGGCCCAGTTGAGCGCCTTCGCCACTGGTGTTCTTCCCAATATCTACGCATTTCACCGCTACACTGGGAATTCCCTCAACCCCTACCGTACTCCAGCTCACCAGTTTCCACTGCCTATCAGAAGTTGAGCTTCTGTCTTTAACAGCAGACTTGATGAGCCACCTGCGGACGCTTTACGCCCAATGATTCCGGATAACGCTTGCATCCTCCGTATTACCGCGGCTGCTGGCACGGAGTTAGCCGATGCTTATTCTTAAAGTACCGTCACTTTCTTCTTCCTTTAAAAAAGAGGTTTACAGTCCAAAAACCTTCCTCCCTCACGCGGTATTGCTCCGTCAGGCTTTCGCCCATTGCGGAAAATTCCCCACTGCTGCCTCCCGTAGGAGTCTGGGCCGTGTCTCAGTCCCAGTGTGGCTGCTCATCCTCTCAGACCAGCTACCGATCGCCGCCTTGGTAGGCTTTTACCCCACCAACTAACTAATCGGACGCGAGCTCCTCTTCAGGCTATAAATATTTCACCTCTCGGCATATTGGGTTTTAGCAGCGATTTCCCACTGTTGTCCCCATCCTGAAGGCAGATTCTCACGCGTTACTCACCCGTCCGCCACTAATCCCGAAAGATTCGTTCGACTTGCATGTGTTAGGCATACCGCCAGCGTTCATCCTGAGCCAGGATCAAACTCTCCATGATGAATCGAAATTCATTCACTCTTAAGTTGATGTTCGACTCTTTTTCTTATCCTTTTTAAACCTCTGATGAAGATTTGATGATTTCTCATTTTTTCTTCATTTTGGTTCGGGAATTTATTTGTTTTTATCCTAAAAGCTGTGGTTTCAAAAAACTGTCAAACTATTGTATTGTCTAGGTTCTGGCGCTTTGCTTGAGGCTTACTGCTTCAAACCGCGCATTTACCAATATAGGGACTTTGAAAACTCATGTCAACCCCCTTTTTTTAATTATTTTTCAGTTTCTCGATTTTTGAATTCCATAATTGTCTTTTAAGCTTTACCAGGTATAGTGTTAAGGCATTCAATTTGATTTTTCTAAACACCGAAAAAGTTTTTATGGCTAGTTTACCTTCCTTCATAATCGTTGATCGTCTGCTGAAAGATTGGTTATTAGAAGATATTGGCAGAGGCGACTTTACGACTCAGGGACTATTTAATAGTGAATCTAAAATCAATCAGGCGATATGGGTTGTTAAAGAAGATGGAGTAATTGCAGGATTACCGATCGCAGCTAGAGTTTTTGAATTATTAGATCACGAAGCTAAATTCACTCTTGAGATAGAAGAAGGAGATTTTTGTAAGTCAGGAACCAAGATCGCCAGCATACAAGGAAATAGAGAGGCTTTATTAACTGGGGAGAGAGTGGCGCTTAATTTAGCGATGCGTTTAAGTGGGATTGCCACAGCAACTCGTAGTTATGTGGAAAAGATTAAAAATTTGCCAACTAAGTTAGTAGACACTAGAAAAACTACTCCTGGGTTAAGAGTATTGGAGAAATATGCTACGAGGGTAGGAGGTGCAATTAATCATCGGATGGGATTAGATGATGCAGTAATGATTAAAGATAACCATATAAAGGCAGCAGGGGGAATTGAAAAAGCGATCGCACTTCTGAGAAACAACATTCCCTATCCTCTGAATATAGAAGTAGAAACGACAAATATAGAAGAAGTGGAAAAAGCCTTACAACATGGCGCAGATATTATCATGTTGGATAATATGTCCCCAGAGAAAATGACTCAAGCAGTAAAGGTAATTCGTGAGACAAATCCTAGAGTCAGAATTGAAGCTTCAGGTAATATTACGTTGGAAACTATTCGTGCTGTAGCGGAAACTGGAGTTGACTATATATCTAGTAGCGCGCCCATAACACGATCTCACTGGTTAGATTTAAGCATGAGAATGATTTAGCGGAATAACAATTCTATTAATTCAAATCAAATCGTTTGAAATCTGATCAAGTGCGAACATACTGTCTATATTTGAGCATGAGTAGGAGAGCAACAGCACCAGATTACTAATCTAATCACAAAATCTGTTATGGCTAGAAACCAAATAATTTAACAAATGACAAATAACTGGCGAGCCTCGGCTGAGGGAATTACTATCAAAAGCAAAATTGGTTTATCCTGATAGAAAGTAAACAGTTTACTTAACTTTACACTTTTAGAGTATTAACTCAATATATGAAATGCACTATAAATCGTCGTGCCCAGTTTTCCGCAAGTCATCGCTACTGGCTGCCAGAATTAGACGAGGCAGAAAATAAACGCCTGTTCGGTGACTGTAGTCGTTTTCCTGGACATGGACACAATTATGTTTTGTACGCATCTTTAGCTGGTGATTTAGACCAGTACGGTATGGTGGAAAATCTGTCCGTAGTCAAAGAAGTAATTAAACGAGAAGTTACTAGTCAGCTAAACTATTCCTATCTTAACGACACCTGGTCAGAATTTCAGTCAACCTTGCCCACTACAGAAAACATTTCTCGGGTCATTTGGCATCGCCTTGCCCCTCATTTACCCTTAGTCAACGTTAGATTGTTTGAACATCCCGAACTTTGGACGGATTATAAAGGAAATAATATGGAAGCTACTTTAACAGTTAAAACTCATTTTAGTGCAGCTCATCGTTTGGCAATACCTAGTCTCAGCTTTGAGAAAAATCAAGAAATTTACGGCAAGTGCGCTCGTCCCAATGGTCATGGACACAATTATCATTTGGAAGTTACGGTGGCGGGGGAGATTGATTCTCGTACTGGGATGTTGGTAGATTTGGGTGCGTTACAAAACGCTATCGATGAATACGTTGTAGAGCCTTTCGACCATACTTTTTTGAATAAAGATATTCCCTATTTCGCTGAAGTCGTGCCCACCGCGGAAAATATTGCCGTCAGAATTGCGGATTTATTGCGATCGCCAATTAAAGATATAGGCGCAGAGTTAGGCAAAATTAAATTAATCGAGAGTCCCAACAACTCCTGTGAGATCAATTGCCGTATTGCTAAATCTTCTACTGCGGAAGCAATTCAGAAGCCTGCAATGGCTTCTTCGTAGTTAAGCTAACTAATAATTACAGCTAATTAGGGTTGGCTGTAAAAGTCAAAATTAATTGGGATATCTTATCTATATTATGAATCGGATATCTCTTTTTAATTTGAGTCGTTGACTTTTAAGGAGTTAGCACTTACCTAATATAAAGGTGAAATTAAGATTAACAGAGCAGCTTGGGTCAATTAATGCCAGATAATGATTAAATTCTGCTAAAAACCAGGAATATATCCTGATTACTATCCATAATCTATCCTAGACCTACTATTATATTGTGAGAGGATACTCAGGACTGTTAATGATTGCATAAGTAATCTGATCCACAATAAAAAGTGTTTGGTACTATGAGCAAAAGTATAGTCTTCATAGTAAAACAAAGCAATAGCAGACTAATACTCATTTAAACAACAGGAGAGCATAAAATATGGAATCTAATCCAGAAGTCGTTGAAACTCAGGAAACTGCCACAGGTTTTAACGGTGAATCTGCGGGAATAATCACCCCATCTAAACCCAAATCATCGCCAACAGACAATGTGGTTCAAGAATACTTGAGCATTGGTACAAGTTTTTTAACTCAAATCTTTGACATTCTCAAGAAGGTTGTTGACACTAATCAAAAATTATTAGTTAACTTACTGCTAATTTTTCTTGGTATTGTTGCGGTAAAAATAACTTTAGCCATCATCTCAGCCATCAATGATATTCCTTTACTTGCACCTACCTTTGAGCTAGTAGGATTAGGTTATACTGGCTGGTTTGTCTATCGCTATTTGCTCACTAATTCTTCTCGTCAAGAATTAGGTCAAGAGTTTGAAGCCCTTAAAAATCAAGTTATGGGTCAAGAATAATCAACCCCTAGATAGTTCAAATTTTCTTATGTTATCAACGTCCCCAGGAAAATAATTATTCTGGGGCTTTTTTTGTCTAAGGTTTAGTATGACTTGTCTAATAGTCTTAATTGATGATTGATACGACTGTGAACTGTCTGTAATTCTCTAAGATTAGTTAATTCGGCAGAATCAAAGCAAGCCTGAATTCTTCTGAGGGTTTTTTCTAGCTGTTTTGCTAGTTGTAAAGCCTGTTCGCTAGCCTTATCCATCTGCTGTTGTTCATAAGTTTGCAAAGCTTTGTTACGTAAGATTTGGATTCCTACTTTTTCTATTCCTTCTTGGAGACTAAATTCTAAGCGCAATAAGATTCGCTCCTGTTCGTAAAATCTTTCCAATACTACTCTTTTAGGATGAGAGAATGTAGTTTGAGGAAGTCTTGCCATTCGTTTGATTTCATCGATTAAAGAGCAGAAAATCGGGAGGGGTAACTGCTCAATACAAGATTGAGTTGATTCATTTTTACTGGCAACGATGCTACCGCGATCACTATAACGACTTAAGCTGATATATTCGGTTTGATGGCAAAAAGCTTGTTCTAATAGTTTTTGCCAAGATAGTTGCGGAGTTAACTTAGGCAAGAAGTCGGCTGTTTCTGATGGGGCTGCTTCTGGCGGCACTTTACCTAAAGTTTCTGCAATTAGCTCAGATATTTGTGCCTCACCAAAAGCAATTTCTGAATTGTCCTGGGTTGCTCCGTGGGCTAAAAGTTCAGCAGGGTTGCCTCCAATGATAGTCGGTTTATCATCAAGATTGTGAGGTTTTTTTTGATTGAGAAATTCTGGAGGAATTTCAAACAGAGTTGCTGCTAAATCTGCATTTGGTTTAGCAGACTTTTGTTGAGTTGGTGGAGTTAAAACTAAGTCTTTAAGAAAGTCTAAGTCTGGGGGTAAATCAGGTAATTCTGGAGCGTTTTCCGACTTGACTGAGGAGACATCCTCAGACTGAGAAATAATTGTTGGTGCTGAATCGGCTAATCTGTGGCGATTGCCAGGATTAAGAGGTGCACTAGGATTGAAGTTGGTATCAATAACAGTTTTGTTTTGGTCTTGCTCTGCTTTTGAAGACTGGGGCGAATTTTGCGGATAGTTTGCCAGTATTATTTGATGAGTTTGTAGATCTATCAGTTGAATTTTTAAATCGTATCTAAAGACTTTGGCAATTGAATTAACAAATTTTAATGACTCTTCGTTTGCGGGATCTAACATTCCCAAGGTTAAATTGCTGTCAGCTAACTTTAATGGTAAAACTTCGTAGTGCCGACAAGAATCTATCGGAAAAACCTGATCAATTAGCTGGAAAATTTCTTTACTATTGGCAAGACAATCAGCAAATATTGCTGTTTTGAAGTTACCAGAATTAGAAGCATTATTCATTGGAGAGTGCCTATCTTGAAAATTGGTTTAGTAGTAAATAGATAATCTAGATAATCTAGTTGTTGGTGATTTAGTTTAATTACTTGTAGCTGACAACTGATGATTAAAATTCATTTAAAGTTTGTTAATTGTAATTCCTTGAGAAATCTTCCCACTCTTAAGTTACCCAAATAAGCTAATAAGATTAGCATCGAGTGATAAGTAAAAAGTAACAATTTTTCAAAGTTCATAAAAAATATCTCAAAAGCTTAGAGTTATTGGCTTAGAGCTTAAAACAGATTGACATACATCGTAGGGTCTTAACTTATCACCAATGCACTGATACAGAAAGCTTATGCTTCTTTTTTAAACAATTTATGGTTTTCAAGTTACAAAAAGTATCCCAAACTAATTTGTCCAGGTAATAAAGCAATCTCCGTAGTTGCTCCAGGCGATCGCAATTTAACCCTCAATTTTCCTTCTGTAGTTACTCCTACAACTTCCCCAGGACAGCCATTAACGTTAACTTGTTGCCCCAAACTATTGAGAATTTCTAGATATTCATCCAACAACTTTTCAATACCAACTGATAAATAATACTCGTATCCCAAGATAATTCCATAAGTAGTGAGAGCCGTTAATTCTTCAAGAGAACTAATTCCTTTAATATTTTTAGATTGATAATAAGACTCTAGATTAATCCCAGGTTCAGGAACAGAGTTACACCAATTAATCCCTACGCCCACAACAGCTTTTATCAGCTTATTTTTATTATTTCTAGTCTCAATTTTAATCCCTCCCAACTTACGTTGATTGAGAATTAAATCATTCGACCACTTAATAGTTACTGGTAACTGATGATATCTTAAAACTAAGGCAATTCCCCAAGCGGTTGCCATTACTAAATGAGGATAGCAATCTATCTTCAAGTCTAAATCTAGACCAACAGAGAGATACAGCCCGCCCGTTGCCGAAACCCAACTATGTCCCCATTGTCCCTTACCTGCGGTTTGTTGTAGGGCGATCGCTCCTAGAGGACATTCCACTCCACTAGCAATTAATTCCCAAAGTTCATTATTAGTTGAGGGAATACAATTAAAAATAAATAAAGGTATCGGCGTTTTAATAATTATTTTTCGAGAAATTAACTTACTTTGATTGACTATCTGCCAAGCTTTTTGATAAAGCTCTAAATTAAAATTCAATATTCTTTTGTCATAGCTATTATTTTTTATTTTTATTTTTACTAAAAAATAATATTAATTCTATATTGAAGCTTCATTATTTTTGACCTCTTTAATTGATCTTTTTACGTCACGTTCTTGGTATCGTCCAGCATGTTTACTATCTTGGCCTGAAAGGGTAGTAGTACCATTAAAGGGCAAGGTAACTCACAAAACATTTAAGTAATCTACATAAACAAGATTTAGTATGATAGCCTACAGCCACCTAAAAATTACTTTGAACTAAATTGATATTACTTTATCTCTACTTTATAAATTACAAAATTGTATTACAAATTAATTTAGGATCAACTGAAACCCCCATTATCAGGTTGACTAGGATATAGTATTTAACTTTCGATATATTTTGTCACATATCAACTATACGATACCATAAAACCTTGCAGGATAAAGCTTAGAGCTGACAGCTACTCAAAATCCTTAACCAGCTTAGACTCAATCAATATTATTAAAGATTTCATCAAGAAGAGCATTGTCCAAACTTTTACGATTCAAAAAAGTGTAATCTTCCAATAAGAAGATTCCAAAGCAGATTCTAGACTCCTAAATATCCTAAATAGGGGTGAATGTAATCTTAGGCTACTTTTTACGTTAGCTGATATTCTTTTTACTGATAAAATTTTCACTTTAGATTACTTAGTTATTACTTAATTAAAGATATGGGAATGCTTATGAAAATCATCTTGAATTGATTTGCCTTCTGTCCCAAATATATAAATCAAGCTATATAAATCAAGCCCTAGTAAATATCATGTCATTTTTATTTCGCCAGTTTTCTAACGGCAAAAAAATAACAGATCATCCAGATAATAGACCTATAGTTTTTATTAATGCCAACTTCTCTAATTGTGACTCTCTGATTCAGCAAGTTATCCCCGAAATAAGAGTGATTGTGATTAGCCCGCAAGCTAATGGCATCAGAGAAATCTCTTGTATTTTGAACTCTAGCTGCTGTCGAGAAATGTATATTATTTGTCAGGGTTCACCAGGTTGTCTACATATTGGCAATACCGAACTAAGCCTAAATACTCTAATTCAATACAGTTTAAGGCTACAAAGCTGGTTTAATGATGCTTCTGATGCCAGTATTGATTCTCCCAGACTATATTTATATGGTTGTAATGTAGCTGCGGGAGACGTTGGCGAAGAATTTATTACTAAGCTAAGTTCAATCAGCGGGGCGACAATTGCCGCATCAGCTAGAGTACCCCAAGATAATATTTTTAATTTAACTTGATGCCAAGATCTTAAGTCTCTTCCCCTAGTTCGTAGTTCTGGATCTCATCATCGAGAAGCTAGCGCACTATCTAGCTCGTTCCAGCCATCCCCTGGCACCGACCAGCAACAGTGGAATCACTAACCAGCCAAGAGTCCAGAGGCTCGGACCCCCGAAAGCAAGGCCCGTGTTCAGCAATGCGGTAACTGGTTCGATGATGATGCTTCTCCCGATGTCGTCCTTCTGACCCTTGGTTAGTTCTGGTTTTACCAAGCCGTTCTGGCGAGCGTAGAACCAGCCAGCCATACCGATGAAGCCAGAAAGCGCGAGGCAGAGGCTTTGACCCACGGGTGACGAGACGCTCTGCAGTGTCGGGTCGGCAATGGCGAAGAACAGAAACAGACAGACGAAAATCAATTGCAGCAGAACTAGGAGGGTGTGCACCCCATTGGTTTGCTCCAGCGGGCCAAGAAGCTTTTGGGTAAGGTTCCATGAGATTAGCGTCAAGCCCACTGCGATGAACAATCTTATCAAGTTGAGGGAGTTATTCAGTAGAAGCGACAGAAGCCCAAAAGTCAGGTCAGTCCAGGCCATATCCTCCGTCTCGGGAAGATACATGATGAAATCAACGAACAGGACCGCGTAAGCGACATCAAGGAAGGTTTCGAGTCGTCTCAGTTGATTGTGTCTAGTGGCACTGTCGGCGGAATTTTTTGGAGTCATTTGAGCTATCCAAAGATCATAACTTTCTAAATCCTATACTTAGATTTAACCACAACTCCAGTTGCCAAACTTGACGTAGTTTAATTGCTACTTTCTGGCTAACAAAGCGGCTACAGTATCAATCAATTGTTGTGGCTGAACGGGTTTGCCGAGGTAGTCTGTTGCCCCCAAACGTTCAGCTTCTTGTTTATGGAGATCGCCCGTACGGGAAGTTGCCATGACAATTGGTATATTTTTAAATGCTGGCAAGGCACGAACTTTGGCTAATAACTCAAAACCATTGAGTTTAGGCATTTCCACATCAGAAAGAATTAAATCGATTCGTCCCTGATATTGTTCAATCTGATCGAGAGCTTCCTGTCCGTCACGACACAGAAGTACTTGATAACCCGCAGTGGTTAGAACTTTGTCTAACATTCTCCTGGTGGCAACAGAGTCTTCAGCAATCAGAACGGTAGAGACTGTGCTGGCTATAGTAACCGTGCTATTTGTAACCGACACCGATGAAACATCGTCTTGGGCAATCCCTTGAGGCAGAATCACGGGAATCACCTCCCCTGTACCTAATACGGTACATCCTACAATGTAAGTAGGTACGGGAACAGTTTCATCAAAAGGTTTAATAATTAATTTTTCTTCTCCTGCTATGGCATCAACCAAGATTGCCAAAGGTTCAAAAGCAGTTTCCAAGACGATACATACTTTTCCTTGACTTAATTGCAGTGGTTTTCTGGGACAAGGAAATAAATTAGATGCCGAGGCGAGGGGAATAGATTGATTTTGCCAGTTAATGTACTCTTTACGTCTGTTGTTAAAGTAGAGTTCTTGATAGGGCATTATTTCCAGAATACTTGTATGAGGAATAGCCATCAGACTATTTTGTAACTGAACTAACATTAAGGATTGTAGGCTGAGATTTAAAGGGAGGGTAATCGTAAAAGTAGTACCTAATCCAACATCGGTTGTGACGTATAGCTGCCCCCGCAGTTGGCGAATCAAGTTAAGCACAATATCCAATCCCATTCCTCGACCAGAAATATCACTAACCTTGGCAGCAGTAGAGAAGTCTGGTTCAAAAATCCAGTTGACAATTTCTTCAGGTCTAAAATCTTTGATTGATTTTTCAGGAGGGCAAATTCCTCTCTCTACTGCCCGATGAAACACCTTCTCGGGATTAATACCTCCTCCATCGTCTTGAATTTTAATCATTAGCTGATTATTTTTCAGTTGAGCCTGGAGAGTAATCGTTGCTGTTCCGGGTTTATTAGCTGCAATCCGCTCATACTTAGACTCAATTCCATGATCAAATGCATTATTGAGTAAATGAGTCAGAGGGGTCTGTAGTTGTTCTAGCAAGATTTGATCAACTAGAGTGTTTTTGCCTTCAATCTTGAGATCAACTGGCTTATCAAAACGCTGACCTAGACCACGAATTTGTGGAATAAATCGTTTAGCTAAGACATCGAAGGGAACTAGGCGCGAATCAGTAACTGTAGAATATAGTGTGTCTAAATTTTTCTCAGTATGTTCTAAATCTTCAGCTAATTCACGGTCGATAAAATCGATATCAGTACGAGTTTCCTGGATCTGCAACATTAATTCTTGAAAAGACTGCAAACTGGTATGGAGGTCTGTATAGCGATCCATTTCCAAGGAATCAAAATCATGATCATTTTCATCTTCCTCAAAATTATCTTCCTCGTTTGATGATCCAGCAATAGAGCTGACTGCAAGCTGGTTGTATAAATTTTGAATCTGTTCCCGAATTGGTTCAAACTGGCGAGTAAGCGATCGCAAACGACGATTTGCTTGATTTAAAAGCCTTTGTTGACGGCTAATACGGGATTGACTAAGGATCAATTCTTCCACATTGTTGGTCATGTCCTCTAGTCTTTCGAGAGAAATTCTCACCTGACTACTAGCAGCAGGCTTTTGAGATTCAGCTACTTTAGGTATTATCTTCTCTGGGGATAATGCAGGTGGAGCGAACATTACCGTAGATAAAGCAGCATCCTCTTCGTCTTCGGGAAAATCCAAGAATCCCTCGGCATCATCGGCATCGTCGGCATCGTCGGCATCATCGGCAAATAGTTCATCTTGCTGATTCGCTTCACAGATAGCTACTACTTCAAGATCTGTAGCAACTTCTGGTTCAGTATTGGCATTTTCCAGATAGAGATCTCTCTGTTGACGAATTTCGCTTATCTTATCTTGTATCGTAAGTAGAGCTTCTAGAGGATCACATTCAGCTAAAATCTCCGCCACTGGTGCCACTGCTTCACCTAACCATGATAGCTCTAAGGTTTCACTCAAAAAGGTACACTCGTCGGCAAAGTCGGACAAAGCTTCATTGATTACCGATTCTGGGGTATCCATCGCCAGATCGGCGATCGCTTGACACATCTGCTCAAGATCTTGGTTCAAGGTGTTGGCTACCAAGTCATGATCTATTTCTGGTATTCCTGGTATTTCTGGCTGCGATTGAGCTTCGTCTGGGACAAATTCAGAATTTTCCAGATATTCGCTAATCTCAGCCCGTAAATGGTTGATAATTTCCTTCGTTACCAGCAATGCTTCGGCTATATCCGCTGTGGCTAGCACCTCAGCTATAGGAGCAACAGCGACCCCTAACCAGGCAAGATCCAAAGTTTCCGCTAAAAAACTACATTCATCGGCAAAACCAGATAGCAATGGCTCAATTACCTCTGATGGAGCATCTATTTCCAAGTCTTCGATCACAATAAAACTGTTCTCTAATTCCTCCGTGAGGGTAGTACGGATCAGATCGTTATTATTATTACTAAACCCCTGATCGCTAGATTCTGCTCCCTCAGAATCAGAGCCAACTAAAGATTCCAGAGCAATAATCAACTCTGGATTAGCGATCGCATCATCAACGGTGTGTGCCTGACTGACAACATATCCCACTTCATCGATACTTTTCTCAACTAAAGCCCATGCCAATTCTACTTCGGGAATTTTCTCCTGCTGTAAACCTACTAGCACGTCTTCCAGCTTATGCGCCAACTTTTGCAAGCTAGTTAAACATGCCAATCCTGCACCACCCTTGAGAGAGTGAGCCGCCCGCAATAAAGTAGTGTAGTCGGGATGTTCTCGGTCTTGAAAACCCGATTCCAGCATTTGCAGATACTCTGGAGCATCTTCATCTAAAAAACATTGACGTGCCTCGGCAGTAATAGCAGCGAGAATTGCAGGATCTAACTGAGAACTCATTTTTGATCAGATTTCTTCTAGAGGAATAGTTATTGATGCCATGAGGTAGAAAAGTAAGGACAATTAGGGAGCAAATTCACCTAGTTGTCTCTGTTACTACTCTAGGCTTCCAGCTTAAATTGAGAAATTGAAGACTGGAGGTTTTCGGCTTCGGATACCAGAGTTCGCAAAGACTGCACCACGTTTTGCGCTTCGGTAGAGTTAGTTTTTGCCAAAGTAGCAATCCCACTGATTTTCTGATTAACTTCCTGAGAAGTGTTAGTTTGATCAATGGTACTGGTGGAAATATATTTGAGGTACTCATCAATTTGTTTACTAGTTTCTGCCAGACTCCTGAGATTAATCTTGGTCATGCGGACTAGCTCACTACCGTTGACTACCTCAGAAGTACTAGTTTCCATCCCTTGAAGCACCGAAGTAGTGTCTTGCTGAATGGTGTTTACTAGCTGTTGAATATCTTTGGTTGCTCCTGTGATTCGATCTGCCAATCGACGAACCTCTTCGGCAACAATTCTAAATCCTTCGCCGTGTTCTCCTGCCCGTGCTGCCTCAACCGAAGCATTAAATGCCAGTAAGTTAGTTTTTTCCGAAATACCAGAAATAATCTCGACAATTTGTGCGATTTCCTGAGAAGATTCCGCCAATTGTTTTACTTTTTTTGAGGTATTAGCTACCGTATCCCGAATTTTCTCGATGCTATTGACGGTGGCATCCATCGCTAAATCCCCTTCTTTCGCTTGAATCGAACCGTGGCGAGCGATTTTAGCTGCTTCCTGGGCGTAGTTTGCTACAGTTTCCACAGATTGATTAATTTCATCAATACTGCTTAATGCCTGGTTAATTTCTTGGGTCTGACTAACAGCGGATTCAGAAAGCTGACGTACCGAATCTTCTCCAGCCATCGACAATTGACCAACTTCTGTAGAAACCGTTTGTACCTCTTGCACTAGTTCCCTTAGTTTACCGATAGTAGCGTTAAAGGCATCGGCGATCGAGCCAACTGCACCATCAGTCATTTGGGCTTTGACAGTCAAATCTCCTTTTTGTGCGCCTTCTACGTCTAATAGCAAACCCATTACTCCTTGTTGAAGCAATTCTTTTTCGCGACGCTGTTGTTTAATCTCTGTCTCTTTAGTGAATAGCAAGTCTTCAATTTGTCCTGCCATTTTATTAATATTGCGACCTAAATCGGCTAACTCATCATCTCCCTGTACCGCCAGTTTAATGCTTAAATTACCCTGTCCCATTTGCTCAACCGCAGTCGCAGCTTCTATTATGGAGCTAGTGGCTCGTTCTGCAATTAATCTAGACAAAGCGGCAACTATTAATCCAACAACGATAGTGCCGAAAACAAATACCTTTAACAGTTGTTTTTGAACAGTGAAAGCCAAGTCATTATCAATTGTTACTAAAGTACTTTGTTCTGCTCCGTTAGTTTGTTGAATAATAGTTTTATTTGCCAAAATATAAGCAACTGTACTAATGCCGATACTAGAAGTTAAAGCTATCCCAGTCAAAATCAAGCTAGTTTTGGCTTTGATGCTTAATCTTGACCACCATAATCCAGACTTTTGCTGCCTAGTTTCTTGGACAATGTTAGCTGTAGCCTGCTGCAAATTATCTAATGCTTGTTGAGCCACATTACCATAGTTGCCACCACGATCAAGCTCTAAAATTTCTTGATAGAGAGCGATCGCCCGTTCGGTTTCTCCCGTGCTTTCTAAGACGTTTGCCTCGACAATTTTACTTACAATATCTCCAGTGTTATCAGACATAGAATTGATTCCTAATAGTTAATATATGCAATTTAATATATGCAATTTAAGCCGATACCAGAATTGATTGTTGATGCAGTTGTTGCAACAAGACAGCAGAGTCAATAATATAAGTAGTTTGTGACTCAATTTGAACTACGGCAGAACAACATTCACGCAGTTGAGGGGGGATATTATCTACTACAGGCTTAAGACAAGATGGTTCTAAGGTCACAATGCCCTTTAACTGTTGAGTTACTATTGCCACTTTCTTTTGGCTAACTGATGCTTCACTTTTGAGAATCACAGCAGTCAGCTTCTGAGGTCGATTATTTCTCGGAATTGACAAATTAAAAAAGCGATCGCTATCTAAGACCCAAAGTAAAGACCCCTTAAATTTAACTACTCCATGCCAAAAGTTGGCTACTCCTGGCACTGTACAAACACTTTGTACTTCAAACTGAACTGCCGTTCCCATATTGGCTAAAGGCACCCCTAAGTGAATCGCCGAGGCTAATTCAACGATAAAGTATTCTTGATTCATAACCCTAGAGCAAATTTAAATCTGGCTAAACAAAAAAGGAACAGTGGCAATCCCTGACCTCCTTTTTACAATTAAATTTTGTAAATTTTGAATTGGATGCACACAGCCTGATCAAAACCTAGTTAACAAACTGCGTCACCTTATCAACTAAGTTTTGAGGAACATAAGGTTTAGTAATATATTCATTTCCTCCTTGACGGATTGCCCAAAAACGGTCAAAATCTTCTGCCTTAGAGCTACAGAAAAGAATTGGAATGTCCTTCCACTTAGGATGCTCTCTAATTTTGCGACAGAAATCTAGTCCGCTTTCTCCAGGCATTACAATGTCCAGCAAGATTAAGTTGGGCACAGGATTGGCATTGAGCCATACCCAAGCGGATTCTGCGCTTTCAGCTACTGCTACCTGGAAACCAGCATGAGTTAATAAAGCCGAACTCATTTGTCTTTCCGCATGGGTATCTTCAACAATAAGAATAGTCTTCATAATAATTAATTACTTTTTCCAATTATCTTAAAAACAAATAATTTGGCTATATTTATAATTCCCAAAATTTCGCCTAAATTACCATTAAATTAACGTTGATTAGTAATGAGTAATGACTAATTTAGTTGTTAACTTTTGTACAACAATATTAAGCAGTGACTGTCGATTGCTCTAATACTTTGGTTAAGGTGATTAATTTATTAGGATCACAAGGTTTAGTTAAATAGTCTGTTGCCCCAACTATTTTGGCTCTAACTCGATCAATCATGCCATCTCTTCCTGTAAGCATAACAATGGGAACGTCTTTAAATTTTTGCGATTTTCTTAATAGACTGCATAGATCATAACCATTGAGATTGGGCATATTTATATCTAGAAAAATTACCGCAGGTTGATGTTGAGATAGTTTCTTTAATGCCACAGTTGGATCGGTAATAGCCAGAACTCTATACCCGCCAGCTTCCAAGGTCATTTTTACTTGCTTTTGGACTGTTTTACTATCATCTATACAGACAATTAAAGTGGATGAACTGTTGTTTACTCCAGAGGATGACCCAGAGGAAGATTTTACTTGTTTCGTGGCTAAGTTATTTGCTGTGAGCTGATGTTTCTGTTTCAGCTCCTCTGATGTTAATTCTTTGAAAGGGAATAGAGTGATTAAGTCTTCTGCTATAGACTGCTTAAGCAGTTTGGCTAGAAAATAAGCATCAACGTTTGCTTTTTCTGCTATTTGATAGAGGCAACTTTTGGCAACAAATAAGCTGACAAAAGATGAGAGTTTATGAGTTTTTGCTATCGCCTCTAGCTCCTGGCTCCCATAGTTAGTCTTCCAAATTTTATAAAATTTAAGAGCATTTTTTTGTTCTAAATATAGACGACAAAAAGGAGAAGTGATGTAGCTTCTGATTTCCGTCCAACATTTAATTGCGTCTTCTAAATTTGCTCCTAACTGTTCTAGAGTAAAGCTGATAATTGCCTTGTTAATTCGTCTTGTTGGTATTAGCTTAACGTTAGCTCGTTCGATACTTAAAATATAGACCAAGCCTTCTCTAGTAAATCGATATAACAGCTTTTTAATATCTACATCAGACAACTGTTTGCTAGACAAACTCTCACATAGCTGAATATATTCTGAAGCTTCTTTTTTGTCTAATTGAGGGCATTTTGAACCCAAGTTAAATCTTTGCCATAGGTAATTTAATCGTACCTGTTGTCCCAATGTACTGTTGATATATTGTATTTTGCCCTCCAACAAATAAACATACCAACTGATAGAAGCGTCTTTTGGTTCTTCAATTTCGATACAACCAGACCAGGCTGCTTTTGACTTTTCTTTAAGAACCTGCAACGGATTCTGAAAATTGTTGTTCATGATTTTGCTGAAAATTTTTCGAGGGAATAAGCAAAAAGTAACTAACTAAAAATAGACATATCTATCATACTCTTTCTATAATTCCCAAAATTTAAACTAAAATTCAGGTTTAAATTATTTATTAACTTGAGGAGTGTCAATCTATGGGGGCAAAACCCTGACGCTGTATATTTTCAGTGACAACACGAGGGTCTAAGAATTGTAATAGATAATCGGCTCCTCCTGCTTTAGAACCCACCCCAGAAAGCTTAAAACCACCAAAAGGTTGACGAGCGACGATCGCTCCAGTAATGTTGCGGTTGATATAGAGATTGCCTACTTCCAACTCACGAGATGCTTGATCGATATGGCTTGGAGTGCGGGAATATAAACCACCTGTAAGGGCGTAGTCCGTACCGTTAGCTATAGATAAAGCTTGCTCAAAATTATCTGCCTTCATTACCGCCAAGACAGGACCAAAGATTTCTTCTTGGGCGATAGTATGGTCTGAGGCGACTCCGCTAAAGATCGTGGGAGAGACATAATAACCACCGTCGGGGATAGCCATTTCTAAAGCTAGTTTGCTTTCTTGTTTACCCTGAGCGATGTATTCTAAAATGCGATCGCGCGCATTAGAGTCAATTACTGGCCCAATCTGGATACTAGGATCATCTGTTGCACCGACATTGAGAGATTTGGTCGCTTCAACCAGTCTGGCAAGAAAGGCATCATGCACCGGAGATGCCACAATTACCCGCGAACAGGCAGAACATTTTTGTCCACTGTAGCCAAAAGCTGACTGTACTACTCCCGCAACCGCTTGATCTAGATCGGCACTTTCGTCAACGATAATGGCGTTTTTACCACCCATTTCCGCAATGACTCGCTTGAGGTGTTTTTGTCCTGGCTGTAGTTTGGCAGCTGATGCATAGATTTTGCAGCCAACTTCCCGTGAACCTGTAAAAGCAATCACATGGGTGTCTTGATGTTCAACCAAGTATGTGCCTACTTCTGAACCCTTACCAGGAACATAGTTCAAGACTCCGTTGGGAATGCCTGCCTCAACCAGAATTTCTGTGAGCTTGGCAGCAATCACTGAAGAGGTGGCTGCGGGTTTTAAGAGAGTACAGTTACCTGTAACCAAAGCAGCAACAGTCATGCCAGTGGCGATCGCAAAAGGGAAATTCCAGGGAGAGATCACCACGGCAATTCCTTTTGGCTGATAGAAGTAACGGTTATTTTCCCCAGCAAGATCATAATTTTTACCTGTCTCTAGTCTTTCTATTTCATCGGCATAATAGCGACAAAAATCGATCGCCTCAGAGACTTCCCCGTCAGCTTGAGGAATAATTTTGCCAACTTCTAAACAGATCCAGGCGTTTAATTCATGCCGTCTCTGCTCCATTAGATCGGCAGCTTTACGCAGGATATTAGCTCTTGCTGTTGCAGAAGTGTTTTTCCAGGAACTAAAAGCTGATTTCGCTGCATTCATAGCCTGTTCTGCCTCTTCAACCGAGATTTGCCCTACTTTTCCCACTAATTCATTTGCTTTGGAAGGATTGAGAGAATCAAGATAGTTAACAGTTTCAATGTATTCGCCATTGATTAAGGGTAAGTAAGTTTTACCCAGCTCTTGTTTGACTTGTTTTAATGCCTGTTCGGCTTTGATACGTTTATCTGTGTCAGCGTAATCGGTATCGGGAGCATTCTGGAATTCGCTACTTTTAGCGATGTGTCGATCATCGAGATCATCAACCACAGGAGGAGCAATCAACTCTTCTACTGGCTTATTTTCCTGATTTTGCCGTATAAAAGAGCTATTTGCCGTATTTTCTAGTAACCGACGAATTAAATAAGCCATTCCTGGTAACAGCTTGCCGTAAGGAGAATAGACTCGTACTCGATGTCCTCGCTTAACTAAAGCCTGAGCTAGTTGATCACCCATGCCGTATAGTACTTGCATTTCAAAGCGACGGGGCGGAATATTAAGAGTGTCGGCGATCGCACAAGCCAAAGCTTGAGAGCGTACATTATGACTACCAATAGCACCATAAAGATATTCGTGGTTTTCTAGCAGCAGTTGTGTCATGCGCTCATAATTAAGATCTGTTGCTTCTTTTTGGTTGTATACAGGCTGTGACCAGTTATTTTGTATAGCTGTAATGGTTTCTTGATCCCAATATGCTCCCTTAACTAATCTGACTGTTAAAGAGTTGCCTCTTTCCTTTGCCCACTCAATTAAGTCTTCAAGATCTTGATAAGAATCTCTCAGATATGCCTGGAGAGTTATCCCTAAATCTGTTCTGTTGCGAAATTCCTCTTCCATCAACAATTCTTTCAGAATCTGGAGGGTAAGATCTTTGTAGCGATATTGCTCCATATCAAAATGAATCGCTGCACCGAGTTCCGCTGCCCTGCGTAGCAAAATTCTCAAGCGATCGCATACCTTGTCCTTGCTGCCAAGAGGATTGAGGGGATCAAACTGGGAATAGAAAGCAGTGAGTTTAACTGATACCTGTACCTGAGGTAACTCTTCGCCATCTGCTAGATCTATGCCTTCTTTACGTTTCCAGTTTTGGGCTCGTTGGGTAAGCTGTTCAATTAAATCTAAATAGCGTTGCAGATAATCTTTGGCTTCGGCTTCGGTGATTACCGCTTCTCCTAGAAGATCAATTGTATAGCTCATGCCTGATTTACGCAGGCGTTCAATCGTCTTGATCACTTCACTAATATTTTCCCCGGCAATGTATTTATGTGCCAGAGTTTCCACCGCTTTGGTAATAGTAGCTGCTGCGGTTTGAGCAGGAAATGAATCGGGATCGCTAAAGTTGAGAATGCTTTTTAGTGCGCTAGGCAACTCTACAACTTCCGCACTCATATACTGCTGGAAATGATTAGCAACCTCAGCTTTACTCTGGAGAGAAGGGATAGCATCAATAAAACGAAACATTTGTACCCTTAGCCCTGGGTTTGCCATTGTCCAGTCTAAAACCTTATCATCCCAGCGCATTTGCTCGCGCACGCGATTAAAGATATTGTGCTTTTCTCTAGTGCTTGTAATTAATTCTTGAGCAATCAATTGAGTTTTAGCTTCGTAACGCCGATCTAGTTCAACTTTATTAGCTTGACCTACCATTGTATAAATGCTCCTGATGATATGGATACTAGAGATATAATCATTTTAATTTAAGCGGACATTTTAATTTCAACAAAAATTCTTGGCAACTTTAAGAACAGATTATCGTAAAAATAGATGTGTCTGGTTGCAACTGAGAAAATTACCCAGTGCAGATCTTCAATTTATCTCAATTTAGTTGCGACTAAAACAACTCTGGGAACTCTCTCCTGCTCAATTTAAGATTAATAGGCTACTGAGAGCTGAATGTTATCTATTTAACTGAAACCAGTTCAATCTGAACCAGATTCAAAAGCGATCGCCTGGGCAGGGTAAATATCATTAACCCGGGCAAAAAATTATATTTCTATAATTTATTGATAATTACGCGATCGCTTTTGGTAGAAGGTCAAGACTAGTTTTTCCTCTCAGATCTAATAAATTTATCTCTATAACCTAACCATAAATTTACTTTTTCCCCAATCGACAGTCAGTAGAACTTGTCAAAAAATCTTGCTTAGGCAAATTAAATTGTTATAGAGGTTTTTTTTGTCCTAAACTGGGATGTATATGAAATATACCTAAACTAAATTTTATTGGGGCTTCTCCCTTAGATAAATTAGTTATAAATTAGTGCTTATCGTTCCAACTATATTAAATAATATTTGGTCGTAGCTGCCACTACGGGTCTATTCATTAAATTGTTATAGCGTAATCCTGGTTATAGCAGTGCATTACGCTGTCAAGTTTATCTATATAAATATATTTAAGCCTTTATAGGAAAAATTATATGGAGTCTCATAATAAATACTTAAGAGATCGTCTGTCCATATTTGTAGACGGCAACAATATGTTCTACGCTCAACAAAAAAACGGCTGGTTTTTTGACCCCAGAAGAGTATTAGAATACTTCACCAAAGATCCCACTGTAGTCTTGGTTAATGCCTTCTGGTATACGGGATTGAAAGATGCTCAAGATCAAAGAGGTTTCCGAGATGCCTTGATCAGCTTGGGCTATACGGTGAGAACCAAAATTCTTAAAGAATATTATGATGATGCTTCTGGTCGCTATTCTCAAAAAGCTAACTTAGACATTGAAATTGTCGTGGATATGTTCAACACTGTGGAGCAGTATGACCGGGTAATTCTATTTAGTGGCGATGGAGATTTTGAACGGGCGATCGAGCTACTGCGCTCTAAAAATACTCACATTACCGTTGTTTCCACGGAAGGGATGATTGCTAGGGAGTTACGCAATGCCACAGATCGCTATATAGATCTAAATGACGTTCGTTCATATATTGAGAAAAGTGACTTCTAAAGGAATGAGGGATCAGAGATGAGGGAGTGGGATCTACCTTTAGAGATCGATTAAAAATTAATTACTGTTTTCCTGGTTCTTCTCTTTCAAGAGATAGCTTATAATTCATAAATAATATTGCTAGAGAGGGATCTAAAAGGCAAGCATTTTTACAGGTTGCGAACAAGCAATTTAAAACTGATGGCTATATTATCCCCAATCGATCAAAAATTCCCCTTGATATCATCCCGCTGGATGGGACGAATGGAGGTACTGGACGAACAGTAGTATTACCTCGAAATCAACATTTAAAAATCAGCAACGATCTAAAAATAAACTTTGGGTTATGGAAAATTCACAAGACCGCATCATTATTTTCGACACCACTTTGAGAGATGGAGAACAATCTCCTGGCGCAACCTTGAACGTTGAAGAAAAGCTGGAAATTGCCCATTCTCTCTCAAGACTGGGAGTTGATGTAATTGAAGCGGGGTTTGCTTTTGCCAGTCCTGGAGATTTTGACGCGGTACAAAAGATAGCGGCTCAGGTTGGTACGGAAAGTGGACCGATAATTTGTAGTTTGGCAAGAGCCATCAAAGCCGATATTAAAGCGGCGGCGGAAGCTTTAGCTCCTGCTGCTAAAGGGCGGATTCATACTTTTATTTCCACCTCCGATATTCATTTAGAGTATCAGCTAAAAAAATCCCGCTCAGAGGTTTTAGATATTGCTCAGGAAATGGTTGCTTACGCCAAATCCTTTATGAATGATGTCGAGTTTTCGCCGATGGACGCAGTACGGACAGATTCAACATATCTGTATCAGGTATTAGAAGCTGCGATCGCTGCTGGAGCTACTACAGTTAATATTCCTGACACTGTTGGTTATACTACTCCCAGTGAATTTGGCGCACTCATCAAAGGTATCTGTGAGAATGTGCCGAATATAGATCAGGCAGTTGTTTCAGTTCATGGTCACAATGATCTGGGCTTGGCGGTAGCTAACTTCCTAGAAGCGATCAAAAATGGTGCCAGACAGCTTGAATGCACGATTAACGGTATTGGCGAACGGGCAGGTAATGCTGCCCTAGAGGAATTGGTAATGGCACTTCATGTTCGCCGTCAATACTTCAATCCCTTCTTAAGTAGACCAGTAGAATCTACCGAAGCCCTAACTAATATTGATACCCATCAGATCTACAAAACTTCTCGCCTAGTCTCCAATCGGACAGGGGTAATGGTTCAACCAAATAAGGCCATTGTCGGGGCAAATGCTTTTGCTCATGAGTCGGGGATTCATCAGGATGGAATACTTAAAAATAAGCTAACCTATGAAATTATGGATGCTCACTCCATTGGGTTAACCGATAATCAGCAAATTATCTTAGGTAAACACTCTGGTCGTAATGCTTTCCGCACTCGTTTAGGAGAATTAGGGTTTGAACTTTCAGAAACCGACCTTAACAAAGCCTTTGTGCGGTTTAAAGAAGTTGCCGACAAGAAAAAAGAAATTAGCGACTGGGACATTGAGGCAATTGTTAGTGACGAGATTAGACAACCTCCTGAACTATTTCGTTTGGAACTAGTTCAAATATCCTGTGGCGATCGCTCTCGTCCTACTGCCACTGTAACAATCCGTACTCCTGATGGTGAAGAGTTAACCGATGCAGCCATTGGGACAGGGCCTGTTGATGCCATATATAAAGCGATCAATCGCGTCACCAATATTCCTAACGAGCTAATTGAATTTTCCGTGCAGTCAGTAACAGCGGGAATTGATGCTATTGGAGAAGTGACAATTCGTCTGCGTCACAACGGGAAGGTATATTCTGGTCGTGCTGCCAATACTGATATTATTGTCGCTGCTGCTAGAGCTTATATTAAAGCCTTAAACCGTCTTTATGCTGCTTTACAGAACGAGAAGAAAGTTGAGTCTAAATTGGCTATTTAATAGTTAAATTATTGCGTTGGCGATCCCAAGGGTACGGATCGCCTAATGGCTCTAATGGAAATGGTTCTCGCTACATGCGGTTATAGCCTCTGTTTACATATATAAAATATTACTTGAGACTGGTGCTTATCTTAATCTCCCCTGCCAAAACTCTAGACTTTGAGAATCCCGCAAATACAGATCGCTTCAGCCAACCTGACTTTCTATCTGACACTGAAATTTTGGTCAAGCAACTGCGTCAGCTATCGGCACAGGAGATCTCAGCTTTGATGAAAATTAGCGAAAAGCTAGGGGAGTTGAATGCATCTCGCTACCAAGCTTGGCAGCCCTCATTTGACGATACCAATGCTAAACAGGCTTTACTAGCTTTTCAAGGTGATGTTTATCAAGGAATGAATGTCAATAGCTTTAAACAGCAAGACTTGGATTTTGCCCAAGAGCATTTAAGGATCTTATCTGGTTTGTACGGGGTGCTGAGACCATTGGATCTGATTCAGCCTTATCGTTTGGAAATGGGAACAAAGTTAGCTCATTGGAAGCTGAAAGATTTATCAGCAAATACTCTCTATGAATTTTGGGCTGATAAACTAACTCAAGCTATTAATCAACAATTAGAGAAGTTAGAACAGAAAACTATCGTCAATCTGGCTTCTAATGAATATTTTAAAGCAGTCAAGCCTAAGTTGCTGACGGGAAATATTGTTACTCCCGTATTTAAGGATTGGAAAAACGGTCAGTATAAAATAATTAGCTTTTATGCTAAAAAAGCCCGTGGCATGATGGCTGCCTACATTATTAAAAATAAAATAGTAAATACTGAAAATATCAAAGCTTTCAGTGAATCAGGCTATAGTTATAATCTAAAGTTGTCAGATGATAAAAATTTAGTTTTTACTCGCCAGTGACATGATTCTACTTATTTATCTTTAAGGAGTGGTTTTTTTTCTAATTTTTTTTTTTAATTTCGTTGAACTCTCAGGTTAAATACTCAAAAGCAAAGCGATCGCTCTTACCTAGATTATGGAGGGCGATCGCTTGTCATCAATTTCATTTACGCTTAATATAGGTGTAATTAGGTGGTAATTAAGTGGACTCTTTTCAGGCGATCAGGTTTCAATTCATAGTTACTCTTGATTATGCTCTTGATTATGCTCTTGATTATGCTCTGGCGATTGAGGATGAATTTGTTCAGCTTCAGGACAATCATCGGAAACTGAGATTTCGGTGTTAAATTTAGATACTGAAGCCAGCTTTTTGGTGACAGCGCCAATGCTTTCTAAACGCACCATTTCTTCCCAGGAACTAATTTCATCTTCATCTTCTGTTTCATAGCGGATTGTGACAATATCTCCCTCGAAATCAACAACGCGACAGTTTTCAATCCAGCGCTGTTGATCCCGCAAGAAAATACAAACTTCATGACCATCTTGACAGAGTTGATAGATCTTGCGGTGTAGCATGGGTTTCTCCTTTGCGAGTAACTCCTAGAACTTTGTGTTTGAGCCTAAGTGTATCTATTATTACTATTTTGACACAATGATACAAGGGTTGATTTGATCAACTTCCAGATATTTATTTATGACTAACTAAATTCGTAACAGTCGATTGGATTATTGGATTATTTAATTGGATTTGGCAATTTTTCTAAATAACGTAGAAATTCTAGTAACTGTTCATCAGTCAAATGAAGGCGACTTCTTTTTCCATAATGACTCATCAGAAACTCTTTTCCCTGATCTTTTGTCCAGCTTAATCTTTTAATTTCTATGTCGGTTTTTTGTTTAATTTCATTGAAATCCATTGCTTCCATTTCAGAAGTGGTGGTGTTGAGTAAATCGGTTTCAGAGATAGCACCAACAACATTCTTGTCAGACAAAGAAACCGCCTCAGGAATTTCGGCGGTGAAGGTATCTCCAAATAAGTTACTGGAAATAGGGGCCGATTGAACCGGTTCCTTAACTTCATCCGCTTCAAGGTTGGTCTGGGGTACGGCAGATTCCTCTAGGGAATTGTCTAGCATAGCATCTGTCGCGGGGACGCTATTCTGACTAATGGTCACAGCAGAAAGATCTTGTTCGCGTCTATCCTTAGTTTCCAGGGGGAGCAATTTGCGACTAGATACTTCGGCTTGAGGTTGAGAAAAATTAACAATTTTCGGCTCGTTAAGGGGTTTTTGCTTGACTAATGGCTCAACCTCAACAACTAGTTCAGTTTGAGTTTGAGGAGCAAGGTTGGAATCATTGGTTGTGCTTACGGTCGCTGAATTACTGTTATTGCTGGTTAAATGACTGTCTAAAAATAAAGTAGCGATCGCTCTTTCTCTGGCAGCATCTTCAGCACTTTCCACTGTATCTGCACCTGCTAGAGCAGTAGCCAAGACGACATTATCTATCTGGACTAAAGCTTTGACAATATATGTTCCTCGGTCAATTTTGACTAATTCACTGACCAAACTTCCTTGAGGATACCTGTTGCGAAATTTAGCTAGCATCATTATTTTATAATTATTCTTAATTTAGATGTTAGTACCAATCTACTGTTTATTGCGCTGAGTAAAAAGAAATTTGCCAATATGCATGGAGAATTTACAATAGATACTGAATCGGTACGACCTGAAAGTCGCATTTGAGGTAGATATACTGTAAATTTCTCCACCAGGGATTAAACCGTGAAACAGGTAGTTTCCGTCTCAGAAGACCCTGGAAGGTATAGCACTGAGTGTGCAAACAGGGCATACGGGTTAGTATAGTTTTCTTCGCTTCTGTTGTCGTTACTAAATTAAAATCGGATAAGGATAATTTTTAGATGGAATTTTCAATCGCCACACTACTCGCCCATTTTGTTGATGATAAGCTGGTTGCCGGTAAAAATCTAGAAAAGAAACTGGGTTGTGAAGATCAAGAGAGTATGCAAAAGCTACAAATTACTTTGGATGCTCTAGAAAAAATAGCTGTCTTGATTAAGGAAAGAGGCAAATATCGACGTGTCTGTGAAGATAATGTAGTTGAAGCCAAATTAAGATGTTCCAGCAAAGGATTTTGCTTTGCAATTCAAGAGGAGGAAAATGCCGATGATATTTATATTCGAGAAAGTCATTTAAGTAATGCCTGGAATGGCGATCGCGTCTTTGTCAAAATCATCAAAGAAGGCAGTCGTCGGCGCTCTCCTGAAGGAGAAGTCAAGCTAATTTTAGAACGGGCTAATCCATCCCTGTTGGCTACTGTTACCAATAACAACGACCACTACAAAGCCGTTCCCTTAGATGATCGGCTACTGTTTGAATTAGACCTGAAAGAAAATGGTCAAGATTTACAGGCAGCATTAGAACATTTGGTGCATGTATCGGTATTGCGCTATCCTCTGGCACAGCAACCTCCTTTGGGTAAAGTGACCAAGGTTCTAGGGAGTGATGCCGAAGAAGCTGCTGATGTCGATATTGTCTCTTGTAAACATGACCTTCCTCTAGAGTTTCCCGAAAAAGCGATCGCTGCCACTTCTAAGCTACCGAGTGCGCGTATTTCTGCAGCAGAGATCAAAAGTCGTCATGACTTGCGAGATCTACTAACTTTTACCATTGAAACAGAATTTAATCTGAACAATACTCCCTGGATTGAAAATGCTTTCACCTTGGAACAGACTGAATCCGGAGACTGGCAATTAGGAGTCCATATTACAGATGTATCCTATTACGTAGAGCAAGATACAATCTTGGATCGTATTGCTAGAAAGCGCGGTGTAGCAGTTAATTTACGCAAACAAGTGTTGCCTTTGTTTCCCGAAAAAGTGAGCAAGTTATGTTCTCTCATACCAGGTAGAAATCGTCTCACAATCTCAGTAATACTAACCCTTGATTCCCAGGGCAATACCAGTGAATACAAAATTATACCGTCTGTAATTTCGGTCGATCATCAGCTCACCTATCAAGAGACACAGGCATTAATTAGCAACGAGAAGAAACCAGGCAAAAAATTAGCTAATTTAGTCCCTTTACTCAAGGATCTATTTTTTACCATCAGTCCTTTAGTCAAGGCGCAGCGTCTACAACGAGGTGGCTTAGAAGTTACGGCTCCTGAAAATCACAGTCTCTATAAAGATGAGGGCAGGGTAGGGACAATCCTCGGGGTGGCATCTCTACCCGTACATTCGATGCTGACTGAGTTAACGATTCTGGCAGGTAAAGCAGTTGCGGAACACCTACAGGCTCTAGAGTTGCCAGGAATATATTGCACCCAGGCAGAACCAGATGTTGAGGAATTAGAAGATCTAATTAAGCTAGGGAATAACCTAGACTTGAATATCGATCTTGATGTGGAAGGCAGTGTTTCTTCTCAAGACTACCAGCGCTTAACGGAACAGTTTGCCAACTCCTCAGCAGTGATGGTGTTAAATTATCTGCTGCAAAGTACCTTCAAGCCTGTTAAATATCTGACTGAACCTGGCAAGCATTTTGGCTTGGCTTATGAGGATGGTTATACTCACTGTATTTCTCCTGGTCAAAGATATATTGACTTAGTTATTCAGCGCATCTTAAAAGCGGTATTTGAGCATGGACGCGATCGCCGTCATAGTCGCACTAAAGAAGGCGTTGATCTTACCAGCAGCAGCTGTCACGGACAAATTAACTGGAAAGTACTACCTCCCAATATTCAAGAGCAAATTGCCACCGACATCCAGACTATGCTGCCCTTCTTAAATGACCGTGAAAAACAGGCAGAAGACGCAGAAAGAGACTTGGCTGGGTTGAAAAAAGCTGAACAAATGAAGGAACGTACGGGTAAAATCTTTGAAGGTTTAATTACTGGAGTACAGTCTTATGGTTTCTTTGTTGAAATAGAAGACTTACTGGTGGAAGGTTTAGTTCATGTAAGTTCTCTTAAAGATGACTGGTATGAATATCGATCGCGCAATAGTTGTCTAGTTGGTCGAAAAAATCGCACGGCATACCGTTTGGGCGATCGCGTAGAGGTGGAAGTTAAGAGCGTAGACTATTATCGCCAGCAAATCGATCTCGTTACCGTTGGTGGAGGCAGTGAAGCCCAAAATGCTGATTGGGAAGAGGAATAAATTTGAAGGATGGGGATGACGGATTTGGAGGGAAGTACGAAGTTTGCTTTTCTGACTTCCCAAATCTCCAATCGCCAGTAAAAAATATTAGAGCTTAGAGCTACGAAAACTTCTATTAACACTTTAATAATTTTTTAATAATTTAAGTTAGCAACAAAAAGGGAGCAAGAGCATTGAAGGATCAGATAGTTGAACAGGTAATTGATCTGGCGAATCAGAAAGGGATTAAAGCAGAGGTTTTTTATATTGCTAGTCAGGATACGCCGATTGAGTTTGGGAACAATCGTTTAAAATCTTTAGAAACCAAGGCTTCAGAGGGCATTGCTTTAAGAGTGATTGCCGATAATAAGCTGGGATTTGCTAGTTCCACGGACTTAACTCGTTTAGCCGATTTGGTAGATGCTGCTGTAGCGACTGCGGAAATTGGCGATCCTGTGGAGTTTGACTTTACCCAAGATGTCAACTCAGTTGAACCTAAAAGCGATTATCAGCCTCCTAGTACCGAAGAATTAGTTGAGGTAGGAGAAGATCTCATTAGTAAGATTCATCAATATAACCCTGATATTCTGGTAGATGTCAGCTTCCATAGCCGTTCTAGCCAGGCAAAACTAGCGACCACAACTAATGTCTATACCGAACAGAATAATCAAAGTCTTAGTGCAGTTTTATCAGGTAATTTGGTACGAGGAGAGGACTTTTTACAGGCTTATGCTTACGAGGTTACTCGCGATCAAGCACCAGACTATCAGGCCATCTTACAAAAGTTAATTACCAAGTATCAACGTGCTGAAGGAGAAGCCAGTATTTCTAGTGGGACATACCCCGTCTTGTTTACTCCTAGCGCTCTCAGCAGCACCATGGGCAGAATGTTTGGCACGATTTTTTCTGGTCAGTCTATCGTCCAGAAGGCTTCTCCTCTAACAGATAAATTAGGTGAAAAGATTGTTGATCAGCGCATTTGTGTCTTTGAAGATCCTAGCTTAGGAGTTTCCGCCTGTGAGTTTGATGATGAGGGTGTAGCTACCAGCAAAAAGAGCTTAATTGACCAAGGAATTGTCCAGCAATTCTATTGGGATAGACGCTGGGCTGCCCGTCAAGGATTAGAATCTAGTGGCAACGGTTTTCGCGGGGGTATTTCGCGCCCTAGCCCCAGTTTAACGAATATTTGTATTAGTCCTGGTCAGACATCCATGGACGATTTAATTGCCAATATGGATCAAGGCATCATTGTCGATCAAGTATTAGGTGCGGGACAGTCCAACATCTTAGCAGGAGAATTTTCCGTCAATCTAGATTTAGGTTATAAAGTTGAGCAGGGAAAAATTGTCGGCAGGGTAAAAGATACAATGGTGGCAGGCAATATTTTTGAAGCCTTCAGTAACATAGTTGATTTAAGCGATCGCCCTGAATGGGTAGGTAGCAGTGCTTATGTGCCACATATTCTTTTTGCTCAGATAGGAGTGGCTGCAAGGCAGTAATCACTAATCAGTCATCAGTCATCAGTCATCAGTCATCAGTCATCAGTCATCAGTCATCAGTCATCAGTCATCAGTCATCAGTCATCAGTCATCAGTCATCAGTTAACAATGAAAAAAAGTAGGTTTATAAGATTTTTGTTGCCGATTGTTTTATGTATATCAACTTTGTTAACTGGTTGTGTTGATTATGAAGTTGGGGTTGATTTCTCTACTCCCTACAGTGGAAAGATTACACAGCACATTAAGGTTGGCGACAAACTAAGTAATCTTGCACCATCAGATACTAAGAAATGGTTAAACAGTTTAGAAAAGCGATCGCGCCAACTTAACGGCAAGGTTAAAAAGCTTGATTCTCAAGAACTTCTGCTAACTGTTCCTTTTGGTAATGGTGCCGAATTAGCCCAAAAGTTTAATCAGCTATTTCAAACTAATATTGTTCCTAATGCCACTATACCCAAGGATCAGGTCGATTTAATTAAGCTTAATTCCCAGGTATCCATCCATCAAAGTAATTTAGTCTTGGTGGAGAGAAACAGTTTGGATCTGGCGATCGATCTCAGGGCTTTAGGAGTGCTTAGTCAACAGGATAAAATCATCATCGATCCAGATTCTTTAGCCGACTTAGAGTTTCAGTTAACTACCCCTTGGATTGCTCGTAGTGTATCTAATGCCGATGATCTTCAGCCAATTACCAACACCCTTAAAAAAGGCTTAGTTTGGCAACTCCATCCAGGGGAAATAAATCATATTGAAGCTATATTTTGGTTACCAAGTCCCCTCGGTATCGGCGCAGCTATGATTATTTTGTCGATGATTCTGGGCTTTTTACTCAAATACCGCCGTTTTCCTGGCGTAGCTTAGTTATTACTGTTGACAACAGCCGAGTAACGGTAAAAGAATATCCCCCGCTGAAGCCTCACAAAAGCTCAGGGGGGATAGTTAGGCTATTTAAAAATTGGTTCTATTAGGAGGATTAAGGTGATTTCTGGAATGGGGGGGATGTATGGGGGGCTTCCCCCACGGAGATGTTAAATCGTTTTATAGGTACGATAATTAATATTGGGAAAGATATTATCGATCACTTCTACTTTTTCTAACCATCCCGAATCTATCTTGCCAATTAAGATATCTTCGTAAATTTTATTGAAGCGAAGTAAATGCGATCGGGTTCTGCGAATAGCATAGGGAACCATAGTACCCGTACGCATAATAAACGCCCAGTCTGAGGACTGAGCCAATAATAATTCCCGAGCAGCTTGATTTAAAGCTCGCCATTCTAGTTCATCAGCAGGTTCACGATTTGCCAGCTTAATCATTCTTTCTGCTGCTTTGTGTAAGTGAGGATAAATCCAAGCGTTAGTCTCATTTAACCAATACTCATGGAATCCTTTATAACCCCAACTAGATTGGGATGGACGGCATACTTGCTGGTTTGGTTGCTGCTGTAAATACTCCGACAGGTGAGTCATGTCGTAAGTATTTTGGTCATACCAACTTTTACGGAAGAGAAAATCTATGAATTGAGGACCTTCATACCACCAGTGTCCAAACAGTTCAGCATCGTAGGGAGAAACTACAATCGGCGGACGCTGCAACATTCCATTGAGATTTTGGATTTGTCGCTCTCGATTATACATAAAGTTACCAGCATGCTCAGCAGCTTTTTCTCTTGCCCAATAGGGGTCATACAAACCTTTTTCTGTCAATCCGCCATCACGACTAGTAATCTTATGATATTTGATGCCCGTGTTTTTACGCTGACCATTGGGCATGATGTAAGGCTTAATATACTCATACTCTGCCTCCCAACCCAAATCTTTGTAAAATTCACGATATTCTACTGCCCCAGGATAGCCCACTTTAGAAGACCAAACTTGTTGAGAAGATTCATGATCTCGACCGAAAGCTGCTACTCCTGTTTCAGTAAAGATCGGGGCGTAAGAACCATGACGAGGACGAGGACGGGCATAAAGAATACCGTGTCCATCAGTGAGAAAATAACGCAAGCCAGCATCGGCGAGCATTCTTTCTAAACCTTCATAATAAGCACATTCTGGTAGCCAAATTCCTTTTGGTGGACGACCAAAGTTTTCTTCATAGTGTTCGCAAGCTACTTTGACTTGTGACCAAACTGCTTGAGGATACATCTTCATTAAAGGAAGATAACCATGAGTAGCGCCACAGGTAATAATATCGAGGTTTCCACTATCAAGAAATTGCTTAAAAGCAACTATTAAGTCACGATTGTAGCTCTCCCAAGTTTTCCTAATTTGACTAAAAGAGTTGGCGTAATACTCAGCCAAATAAAGCATATGACCATTATGCTGATGTCGCTCGATCTCTTTTTCAATTAGTTCTTCTAGTTGAGCTAGATGGGCCTCATAACGATCTTGCAGTAGTTCATCGCGCAACATTGACACCAAGGGAGGGGTCATACTCATAGTCATTTTGAAATCAATCCCGTCTCGCTTCAAATTTTCAAAAACCTGAAGTAAAGGGACATAGGTTTCGGTAATGGCTTCAAATAGCCATTCTTCTTCTAAAACGAAATCGCTCTCTGGATGTCGGACAAAAGGTAGGTGAGCGTGTAAGACAAGGGCAAGATAACCAAGAGCCATGATGATGTAATATCTCTAAACATTTTGTAACGGCGGAAGGGAACGGAGCTTTCAAGCACCTGAAACAAATTCTAATGGCGTAATAATAAGGTTTCCTTAGAATATTGACTGCCTGAATCAGATGACAGCTCCTTATCAACGTTATATCGTCGTCTCATGGCGGCGAAACGTTAACTTAAATTAGGAAACTGAGGCAATCTAGGTAAATTTTATGATATCTTAATATTGTATTCTGAGAAAGTTTAAGTTGCTTACAAAACCAGTTTAATAGATGTAGTTACTCGTTGAGAGATACTTTTAAGTGAACTTAGAGAGCTTCAACCTATGGCACCAAAAATTCTGAAGAGTAATTTACATTATTACCATTTAATTACCATTTAGTTTATATTCAAGAGTTAAGATAGCTTTAAGCTTACTGATTGGGTTTATTAGTTATAGTGTTGCAATCCAATAAGCAATCCCCCGATTACGATCAAGGTAATAGTAATACTGATAAACTATTGCTTCAACTGTTATTATTTGTCGATAAACGCTCTTCCTCAGATGAGCAGGTTCAGGAGATCCAATCTTATTTACAGAGTTTACGCTCTGAGCATTCTTTTAAGCTAGATATAGTCGAGATTGAGAAACAGCCTCACCTCGTTGAATTTCTTAAATTGGTTGCTACTCCTGCTTTAGTCAAGATGGCTCCAGCACCAAGACAAATTTTGGCGGGGAGTGATTTAATCAAGCAATTAGATAAGTGGTGGCCTAAGTGGAGAACTACAAGTAAATCTCCAGCTATTGACACCGATATATCTTACCCTACCGAGGATTCATACTCTACAGACTCAGCTCAGGAATGTTATTATGCCAAAGATATTAAACTATCTGACGAAATATTTAGACTACGGCAGGAAAAAGAAGAATTGACTGCGCAACTGAGCTTTAAAGACAAAATTCTGGCTATGTTAGCTCACGATCTGCGGACTCCTTTAACAGCAGCTTCAATGGCAGTAGAAACTGTCGAACTATCTGAGAAAAACGATGAGCTAGAAGCAAGTAAGCTCAGAGCCCTTAAAAGGAGGCTTTTTCGTCAAGCCAAAAATCAGTTCAGCATCATGGATAAGATGATCGGTGAACTGTTACACAATGCGCAAAGTGCAAATGCCAGGTTAGCAGTTAAACCGAAGGCAGTAGATCTACAAGCCTTATGTCAAGAAGTTATCAGCCAATTTGATGCCAGACTGAAACGGAAATTGATGAATTTGGTGACGGACATTCCTCAAGATATTCCTCAAGTTTACGCAGACGAAGAACTAATTCGTCAACTGATTGCCAATTTGCTGGACAACGCCATTAAATATACTCCAGAGAGGGGAAAAATAACTCTATCTGTTCTGCATCGTACTAACCAAAAGGTTCAGGTAAGTGTTTCCGACACGGGTCCAGGAATTCCGACCGAGAAAAGAGAGCGTATTTTTGAAGATAGCTTTCGTCTTCAACGCGATCGCTCGCAAGAAGGTTATGGATTAGGATTATCTACTTGCTATCAGATTGTCTCCGCCCACTATGGTCAAATTTGGGTTGACAGTGCCCCCGAATCAGGCAGTTGTTTTCAATTTACTTTACTGGTGTACAAGTGATTCTGAAAGCGGATTATGGGAAAGCAGAGGAAACAACTCCTAGTTAAGTTGAACCCCTCTTCCCCTATGCCTCAAGATTAGCCCGTAATTAGCCCGTATTCCGCATTCCCGCAGCAATACCGTTAATAGTTAACATAGCACCTCGCAACAGCTCTTCCTTGCTAAAGCGGAAGTGTAAAGCCTGAGATTTATCATGTTGACGTAGACGTTTAATCAAGGCTACCTGTAAGAATCCTAATGGAACAATCGTGCCGTTACGCAACTGCACAGATCGCTGTAGTTCAGGGTCGCCATCCAGCAGTTTTTTCTGACCATTAATTTTAAGAATCAGGTCTTTGGTCAGATTATATTCTTCAGAGATCTGAGCAAACAGCTTTTGAAAACGTTCGAGATCCTCTGGCTGAGATAATTCTTTGACATAATGCTCGGCAATTTGTAGGTCTACCTTGGCCAGAGTCATTTCAACCTTAGAAATTAGTACTCTAAAGAAAGGCCACTTGATATAAAAGTATTGCAGCAGATTGAGATTTTTCTGCGGTTCTTGGTCTAAAAAGCCCTGCAAAGCAGAACCAACACCATACCAAGCAGGTAGCAAAAAACGACTTTGAGTCCAGCTAAACACCCAGGGAATTGCCCGAAGACTGCTCATGTCTTTTTTCTTGTTAGCGTTACCCTTTCCAGGACGCTTCGAGGGACGAGAGCCAATCTGTAGTTGACTGATAACATCTACGGGAGTAACCGAATGGAAAAAATCAACAAAATCTTGCTGTTCATAGATCAAAGAACGATATACAGTACGCGATCGCGCCGATAGTTCTTCCATAATCTGATTCCAGGGTTCTACCCGATCAAATCCACTACCCAACAAACTAGACTGGATTACTGCCGTAGTCATCGTTTCGAGATGATATAAAGCTAACTCGGGTAGGGAATATTTAGACGCCAGTACTTCTCCTTGCTCAGTAATTTTAATTCTGCCCTGAATGGTATCCGTTGGCTGGGCTAAAATAGCCGAATAAGCAGGACCTCCACCACGTCCTACAGAGCCACCACGACCATGGAAAATTCGCAGAGAAATGCCAAATTCTGATGCTACTTTTTGTAATGCTCTTTGAGCTTTATGAATCTCCCAATTACTGCTGAGAAAACCAGAGTCCTTATTGCTATCAGAATAGCCCAACATTACTTCTTGTAGGTCGCTAGGCTTTAAAGGTACAGAACTAGTATTGGCGATCGCATTTTGTTGCGCTGCCACATGCTGATAGCCCCCCGCTAAAGCTGCGCGATATAGAGGTAGTTCAAACAATTCTCGCATTACCGCAGGAGCGCGTTTTAAATCTTCTACCGTTTCAAATAGAGGTACAATCCTGACGGCAGTATGGCAAGTGGCAGGGTCGTATAGTCCCGCCTCTTGGGCTAGCAGCAATACCTCTAACACATCACTGACAAAGTTGGTCATGCTGATGATATAAGTCTGGCAGATTTTACGCCCAAACTCCTGCTGCAGGAGACGCAACATTCTAAAGGTTTCAATAGTTTCACAAGTAGCATCCGAAAAAGGCATCTCCGCAGGGATTAGGGGACGGCGAGTTTTTAATTCCTGAATTAGCCATGCAGTTTTTTCCTCTTCTGAAAGTTCATCGTAAGGCTTAGGTAAAATTTGAAGATAGGCAGTAATGTCAGAGATCGCATCACTATGACGAGAAGAATCCTGGCGAAAATCCAACTCTACCAAACTAAAGCCAAAGACTTCTGCCTGAGTGATTAAATTGTCTAACTCACGACAGTGCAAACTAGTAGCAGTTAAACTGTTCTGCATCAGTTTTAACTCAGCTACAAACTCATCTCCAGAAGCATAAATATTTTCGGTATTAATTTCCGAAATTGAGTGCCTTCCCGCCGCAGAAGATAAAGCCCAATTTCGCTCTAAAGTATTCTTTAGCCTTTGAGCAATATATGCCAGCTTAAGACGATAGGGTTCTTGACGATAGCGAATTGCTAATTCTTCATAAACATCAGGCATTTGCTGCTGATCTTGCTCTAATGAGTCTAGCAATTCTTGTCTAACATCGCTCCAGTGCAAAGAAAGACTCAAAAGCTCTCGTAGTTGATCGATTGAGTCAAGATACTTTTCAATGACAATTCTTCTTTGATAACAGGCAGTTTCCCAGGTTACTTGGGGAGTGACAAAGGGGTTGCCATCGCGGTCTGAACCTACCCAAGAGCCAAAGTAGCAAAAATTATGTGACGGAGCAACAAGATGAGGAAAAGAATCTGCCAAAGACTGCTTGAGACGAGAAGCCAACTGAGGAATTACATCAAATAGAACTTCCTGAAAATAATGTAAAGAATAATCTACTTCATCTAAAACCTTAGGTTTAAACTGATGAAGCTCGTCAGTACGCCACCAGAGACGAATCTCTTCCGTCAGCCGACTTATCGCTTCATTCGCTTCCCAAGATTCTGGCAACCCCACCTCCAGCATTGCTTCCTCAGCAATATCAAGCTGTTCCAGGATATGGGATATACGACGCTGTTTTTTACGGATAGTCTGGCGCACAATTTCTGTTGGGTGAGCCGTAAATACGAGTCTTATGTCTAGCTGATCTAACAATCTTTGTAACATCAACGGTGGCATGTTAATTTCCTTGAGATAAGGAAATAGCCAATGAAATAGCCCAGCTTGGTTGCTACTGGAAATACTGGGTTCAATCCAATTATCATTTAATTCATCTGAAAGAGAGATATTGCTGTTAACAGATGAACCGTTAGAATATTTTGAGCCATTGGTCTGACGATTACCATTATGGGGCGAAGGTGTGGTGTGGGTGACACGCCGAGCCAGTTTTTGTTCTCTAGATTCGTAGTGCTGTTCGACGATATTAGTCAGCTGAAAATAAAGAGCAAATGCTCTAGCTCCTTGGATAGCATCGTCAAGATTAAGCTTTTCAATTAGCTGTGGCACAGAAGACTGAGGAAATGAATCTGTCACTTGTCCTTCGGCAGAAGAAAGAGAACGCATTTTCTGAAGTAGATCCAGCATTTCTTGACCACATTCAGAACGCAATACAGACTCCCAAAGATCTTCGATCAATTTTTGTCGATGGCGCAGCAGCAATTGGGATACATCAACCACATTCGCTTCTTGTAAATTTGCTACTGAAGATTGGACAACCGAACTCATAAAAACCTCTGCTTGGCTTGTGTAAATCGTAAATTCAGTAATATTATTTAAAGTTTAGTAAACTAGGACTTTTGCCAGAAATTAAGCATTCTGGGATGTTGAGGTCATTTATGGTCAAAATCAAAAAAATTCAAGATAGGCAAACGTTCTGAACGAAATATTTCCTCGCTAGCTTTCCCCAATTCAGTCATAAATTCTGCTAATAAATATAAAGTCAGAATACCAATAATAAATGGGCTTGTAGCGATACTCAATCCTAAAAATGAGAGTAAGTAGGATGGGTTATGGGGCTTCATAATTTGATCGTCTTGTATTCTTTATTTACTCTTTATCTACTATTGTATGGACTTTAGGTCTTCACAGCGCAAAGCTATATTACTTTTCTTTAATTAAAATAAAAATCAGCTTGATTTTCTGTATCTTTTGTTCAAATTTAATTCAAGTTTGTTTAGGATGGAAAATTTATGAGACAAGCAATAATTCAGGTAGATTCCTTTACTAATCAAGCATTTCGAGGAAATCCCGCTGCTGTATGTGTGCTGCCATCTCCTCAAGATGAGCGGTGGATGCAATCTGTGGCGCAGGAGATGAATCTTTCGGAAACAGCGTTTTTAACTAAACAAGACCAGAGCTATAGCCTACGGTGGTTTACCCCCATCACAGAAGTTCCTCTCTGTGGTCATGCAACCTTAGCTAGCGCCCACGTATTATGGACAGAGGGTTACGCTTCAACGGGTCAAGAGCTTAAGTTTGAGACTAAAAGTGGCATCCTAACGGCTAGGTATCAAGATGACTGGATTGAATTAAATTTCCCCGCTAATCGATCGCAAGATATTCCTCCCATTACCAAATTGGGAGATGCCCTAGGAGTTCCTTTAAAAACAGTTTTGTATAATTCTTTAGGCTACTTAGTTGAAATCGCTTCAGCGCAACATTTGAGACAACTACAGCCCAATTTTACTTTACTCAAGCAGCTACCAATATCAAACGTAATCGTTACCAGCAAAGCAGAAGAGAACTCAGAATACGACTTCGTATCTAGATTTTTTGCTCCAGGTTTGGGTGTTGATGAAGATCCTGTCACGGGTGCGGCACACTGTTGCCTGGCTCCCTACTGGCGCGATCGCTTGCACCAAGATCAGTTTCTCGCTTATCAGGCTTCTAGTCGCGGTGGGGTGGTCAAAATTAACTATGATGGTGGCGATCGCGTTTTTCTCCTCGGACAAGCAGTGACAGTAATGCGAGGGGAATTAATTTAACAGTTCGGAGTTGGGAGTCAAACGTTAGGCTAAAAATTACGACGACAAATTTAAACAAAGCTAATTCACCTGAAACGTTTAGATAGATGAAAATCAAAAAAGTTATATTCCTAGCTGTCAGTATTGTTTTTATTGTTGTTGTTGGTAACTATCTAGTTAATAATCTCTATCTGGTTTATTCAACAGTTGATAGCTGGTATTCAGTCAACGCTAAGACGGAAGCGACTAAGGCTGTGGGCAGAAATGGAGTAGTGGTTTCGACACAGAAAGAGGCTTCAAAAGTTGGATTGCAGGTACTTAAAGATGGTGGGAATGCGATCGATGCTGCGGTAGCAGTGGGTTATGCTCTAGCGGTAACCGATCCCTGTTGTGGAAATTTGGGCGGGGGCGGTTTTATGTTAGTTCATTTGGCAGACGGAACAGAAACTTTTCTTAATTTCCGTGAGACTGCACCTTTAAAAGCTACCGCCGATATGTATCTAGACGAACAGGGTAATTTAATCAAGGACTTGAGTAGGGATGGTTACTTAGCCGTAGGCGTTCCTGGTACGGTGAAGGGACTAAATTACGCTCTGGATAAATATGGCACGATGCCCAGAGAAAAGGTGATTAATCCTGCGATCAAGCTGGCAGATCAGGGTTTTGTGCTGCAACAGGGAGATATAGATATATTTCGTGCAGGCAAAAAGAGATTATTAGAACCTGAGGTGGCAAAAATATTTTTACAAGATGACAATCAGACTTATGAAGTTGGGGACACTTTATTCCAGCCAGAGTTAGCCAAGACTCTCGGTTTGATTGCTCAGGAGGAAACTGATGCTTTCTATCAGGGGGAAATAGCGCAGAAAGTTGTTGCTGCTAGTCAGGAGCAGAACGGCATCCTTAGTTTATTAGATTTTGCCAACTATCAGGTAACAGAATCTGCACCCGTGAGCTGTGACTATCGGGGATATCAGGTAACGTCTTCTCCACCCCCTGGTGGGGGTACTACTGTCTGTCAAATGCTCAATATTCTATCGGGTTACAATCTGCAAAAATTGGGCTGGAGAACTCCCCAAAGTCTGCACCAGATGTTTTCTGCCATGTTATTCGCTTTCAGCGATCGCAATCGTTATTTAGGCGATCCTGATTTTATCGATAACCCGATCAATAAATTACTTTCTCCTGAATACGCAGCCTCCTTAAGAGAAAAAATTGCTTTTGAGGCGATCGCTCCTGAATCTGTTTACACAACTGATATCCAACATGAGGGAACAAACACTACCCATTATTCTGTAGTAGATAAGGCAGGTAATGCGGTTGCGGTTACCTATACAATCAACTCTTATTTTGGGGCGGGAGTAGTTGCGCCTGGTACGGGATTTTTGCTCAACAATGAGATGGATGACTTTACTACTAAACTTGGGGAAGCTAACCAGTTTGGTTTACGCCAGGGAAAAGCTAATTTAATCGAACCAGGAAAACGTCCCCTCAGTTCCATGTCTCCCACTCTAGTTACCAAAGATGGACAAGTGTATCTAGTTACAGGTAGCCCAGGTGGTTCAACTATTCCTACTACAGTGCTACAGGTAATTACCAACGTAGTTGATTACGGTATGAATCTCAGGGATGCAGTTAATAGTCCCCGTCTGCACTATCAGGGTATACCTGATAATATTGTTAGCGAACCTCAAGCAATTACTCCTGAGACTTTTAGAGGTTTGAAACTGAGAGGGTACAATATCATGCCGTTTAAGGAATGGGGAGCAGCAGAATCTATTTTGGTGAATCCTGATGGCAGAATAGAAGGTGTTAACGATATCCGTAAACCTGCGGGACGGGCGATCGCTTTTTAACCAAGACGCTTCTATCAATTATTCAATCAATTAAATGATGATTGATCTTTTTCCCAGTCGGGACAATTATTTTCATCTGAACCATAAGGATGCATAGCACAGACAAACAAATTACCATTATAGATTTGTCCATGGTAGTTAGCACAATTAATGCAGGCGGGATGACTTTGGGCAGAAGGTTGGTGATAACTCATGTTAGTGAAATCTTCATCAGCAAAATGTTCCCATTCTTCTGATAAGGCAGCATCTATTTCGTCGCTGGTGGTAATTATTACGTCTACTAAATCCTCAATGAAGTTGTCAACTTCTCCAAAAACATCTAATTGAAACTGTTCTAAAAAAGAACTGATGTTCTCACTTACTTCATCTACTGCTAGCTCTGTTGCTTCTCCCACCTCAGCCAAAAAATACTCCACTTCGACTGCGGTTTTTTCTAGCTGTTTCCACCATTCGTCATGCCAATCATTCATATATTAACCCTGTTGACAGATATCACTTGTCTTATATAGTTTATTATCTTACATTTCTCTCTTTAGACGGCGTAACTCTTCCTGGAGGGATTGAACTTGCTGGCGTAAATCCTCACTGTTAGTATTTGATTGATCAGCTTTTGGCGGTTCAGTATTGGCTGTTGGTTGTGCTGTGGGTTCATCTTCATCAACAATCTCAATGCGACGAGGTTCTCTTGCGTCAGATTGATTATTACTGCTCACAGCTCCTTGTTGTGCCTGTTCTACTAAATCATCGACAAATTTGCGAGCCTCTTCGGTAGTCATTTCTCCTCGTTCAGCCATTTCATCTGCTAGCTTTTGTGCCTGAACTCTTAAATCTTTGACGTTATCAATGGCATCAATGGCTTTTTCCTGTGCATAGGAAGCAAAACCAACTCCCATATAAAAAGCTTTTTTGGCAATATCTTCAAAATTAGCCATCTGTATTTCTCCCGATCGCACTATGGTCTACTGTTAGTTTATCTCATCTCTAAAATTGATAAGCTACAGTAAAAGTACAATTTCTTAATAACGCCTCAACTATTAGAGATCGTGACATTTTAATTTTTGTCCTGTACTTAGAATAAAAACAGGTATTCCGTAGGTTGGTTAACAGTAAAGATAATATTTTGGGCAATAGAATCAGGAACATTAAGCTAAAAAAGAAGATCGATTTTGATTAACCTAGAGAGAAGTACTAGAAAATGTCATTACATAGACCAAGGTGTTTCTGATGAGCAATAAATATCTCAAGTTGTCCCTCTGGTTATCCCAGAGTAGTCTAATTTTGGCAACTCTAATATTGCCTTCAGGCTGGGCTAATGCTGAATTGACTTCCACGCCCCAAAATTTGCTAGCGCAGTCGCCACAACTAAAGCAAATCCCCTCAGACAAGCAAATTCAATCACGGATTGAAGCTGAGGCCAACCGCATCTTTAGCCGAACCATAACCCAGTTTAATCTGATAATTTTGGCTACTTTGGCATTATTATTAACAGGTGCGATCGCTTCTTTATGGCTGTTACGTAGAGCTGTAGTTCGAGAGGTTGCTCATCTTGTCAGTACTAATCTTCAAGAACTAGATACTGCTAAATCTCAACTCAACAAGGTTACTCAAGACTTACAACAGATGCTACAATCCGCTCAACAAAAGAGCAGTAAGCTAGATGTTGCGGTAGAAGATTTCCAACAGGAATTAAATCAAAAACGAGAAACTATCTCTGGGCTACTATCAGAACTTAGTAGTGTCCAACAACAGGGACTAAAAACTATCGACAGTAAAATTAATACCTATCAACAAACACTAGGTAAATTAGAAGCTGAATTTAAGCACCGACTGAGAGAACTTGAGACAAATACCGAACAGCAACGAGATCTGATTCTCGAAAATATGGCAAAATTGAGTTCTGAATTTACTCCTGAGGTTAATCAGATTCAGGCAGAAGTTGCTCAACAACAAGATACTCTCTTGCAATCACTACAACAAGCACAAACTACATTCACAGAACAGTTATCTAAGCTGCAAGCAGAAGCACAACAACAAAGAGATGAATTAGGACAAAAACTGCAACAATTAAGCTCTCAACTAGCGCCCCAGATAGCTCAATTACGTACTGATTTACAGGATTACAAGCAACGGTTGCGGGAAAACTTACAAACCTCAGAAGCTGAATTCACTAATCAATTATCAACCCTGCAAGAAACCGCACAAGAACAAAAAGACACCATTCTGCGGAGTTTTAAGAAACTAGAATCTAAATTCGCCAGACAAATCTCTGACTTACAAACCAATGGCGAACAAAAAGTTCAGCAACAGCAGGAGATAGCAGCTAAGAATCTAGAAAACTTAGGGACAGAACTCGCTACTCAACTAGCGGATTCACAATCGCAAATTGATCAACAAATAGAGCAAACTCTGGAGAATTTTCAGCAGCTAGAAAGTGAATTTTCCGCCAGCATATCTCAAAAAAACTCAGGAATTCAAGCTCAAAAAGAGCAAGCACTCCGAAAGTTAGCACAACTGCAAACCGAAGTTGCCGATCAATTTAGGGCAGCACAATCAGAAATACAACAGCGTCAGAAATTAACAGTACAAAATCTGTCACAGTTACAAACTAATAATGCTGCCCAACTGGCGCAATTATATGAAGCTGCCCAAACTCAGAAAGAGCAAATCCTCGCCGATTTAGCCCAGATCACCCCCCAAGAGATTGCCGCCACTGCTTTAACCGAAATCCAACAAAATCTGCAAGCCCTTAGTGAACCAATAGAACATCTGCAACAGAATCATCCTCAGTTATTCCTCAATCCCGATGATTATATCGAACAAGGAAAGCAGCTATTGGCTCAAGAAAATTATCAAGAGGCGATCGCACTTTTTGATCGAGCCTTGGAACTCCAGCCAGATAACCCCCGGGCTTGGAATCAGCGCGGGATTGCGTTAAAAGAGTTACAAAGATATGAAGGTGCAATCACGGCTTTTAACAAGGCAGTGAGAATTCAACCCACTTTTGAGGAAGCTTGGTGCAATCGCGGTATTACTCTAAGTCGTCTCAAACGATATCAAGATGCGATCGCTAGTTACGATCGAGCAGTAGAGATTCAACCAGACTATTATCAAGCTTGGGTAGATCGGGGTGTTGCTTTAGGTATGTTACTCCAGCATGAACCAGCTTTTCAATCTTTTGAACGCGCCGTACAAATTCAACCAGATAATGGGCTAGCCTGGATGAATCGAGGCATGGCTTTAGAGATGTTAGAACGCTATGAAGATGCTCTTAGTTCTTTTGACCAGGCAGTAGAGTTAAATCCTCAATTATCTAAGGCTTGGAACTATCGAGGTAAAATCATGATTAAACTACAACGATATCAAGAAGCGATCGCTAGTTTTAATCTAGCTTTGGAGGTTCGTTCTGATTATGCTGAAGCTTACTACAACAAAGCAATCTGTTATGCCATGTCAAATCAAGTCGAGTCGGCAGTCGATAACTTACAACAGGCAATTAAACTCAATTCTAAATATCGACAACAAGCCCAATCTGATCCCCATTTTAATAGTATTGCCCAAGACGAGCTGTTCAACTAACCAAGTAGATCAGCTAATTCTCTAAACGTCAACTACCCATCGCTTCCCTAACGGGTAAGCGTGGGCTTGCTAAACCCAGTTAGCAATTAAGAGTTGCACTACTACAGAGCCTAAACTTGGTACGTACTTCCGAACACTTCTCTCGTTCGGACTATCTACAAGACTGCTGGGAGCGGTCGGGCGTAATGGCAAGACATTCTAGTTTAGGTGTAGGAAGAGACACACAACTTACATAGGGTTATACCTCATGAAAAAACAACAAACAATACGAGTACCAGTTTTATCACCATCGGGTGAAAGGCTTATGCCCACAACCAGCGCAAGAGCAAGAAAATGGATAGCTGCAAATAAAGCCAAGCCAGTTTGGAATGATTTAGGTATTTTCTGCGTTCAGTTACTTCAAGAACCCTCTGGGACTGAAACTCAGGAAATAACAATCGGGATAGACCCAGGCAAGATGTTTTCAGGCATAGCAACAGTTAGCAAAAAGGCTGTATTGTTTACTGCTCATGTTGTTTTACCGTTCAAGCGAGTTATAGCTAGAAAACAAGCTCAAAAGATACTGCGTCGCGCTAGACGAGGTAGACGCATTAATCGTAATATTCCTTTTGCTCAAAGAGCGCACCGAGAAAAGAGGTTTGATAATCGCAGAGGGAATAAACTACCTCCTAGTATTAGGGCAAATCGATCCTTAGAGCTAAGAATAGTAGAAGAGTTAGCCAAGCTATTTCCTATCACTGAAATAGTTTATGAATACGTAAAAGCTCGTGGCAATAAAGGGTTTAGCCCTGTTATGGTCTGGGTCAGAAATGGATGCTAAAACAGCTATCTAATATTGCTCCTACATCTACTTTAGAAGGTTGGAAAACTAGCATTCTTAGGAAACAATTAGGGTTGGAGAAGAATTACCATGACAAGTCAATTCAAGATGTAACGACTCATGCTAACGATGCTATAGCACTAAGTGCTAGTAGATTTGTCCAATATAAAGCTTTTCATACTTCTAATTCTCGTGGTCATCATTGGGTAGGTTCAATTCAGTTAACTAACGCGCCGTTCAAGATAATAACTAGACCTCAGTTATATCGAAGACAACTACACTTCGAGAACCCAGGTAAGGATGGAGTTAGAAAACGTAAAGGAGGAACGGTTACACCATTTGGTTTTAGAAGTGGTGATTTTGTTCAAGCTACTAAAGGAAAGAAAACAGTAAAAGGTTACATTGGCGGGTATTCAGAACCTAATAAAGTAGTCAGTATTTATGATGTTAATTGGAAAAGACTGGGGCAATTCTCAGCTTCAAAAACACGATTACTAAAAAGGAGTAATGGGTTGTGTATTGTTTAATCTCGTCGGCAATTCCTCCACAGCACCTCCGCTTTGCGGTAGGTGTGGGACTACATGCGGCTAAAGCCTTTGTTGCCGTTGAAGTTGAAAATAGTTCCGTTACATAGATCAATTGAAGACGGTGGTTTTTGTACAAAATATCAGATCTGGTCTTATTTCCTTAGTTTTAGGTGTTTCTTCCGTCCTGCTGTCTTCTACAGTTACAGCAGCCGAGAGAATTATCTTTAGTTTTTCACCTTTTGGTCAATTTAAGATCATGGTGGAAGATCTTGAGGCTTTCGCTTCTGAGGGAGAAATATCAACGGAACTTGCTTATTATCTCAACCGCCTACCGCCAAAGCAGCTAGAGAGACTACCAGAGTTATTCTCTACTCCTTTGGAAGTTGATCCTTTGACCGTTAGTAAGTTCAGTAATTCCAGTATTGGTGAGGCAGTAATCAAGAATTTTGGCAAAGGCATTCGAGTCGATGTTCGACGCAATGGTTTTTATGCCTTGAGAGGGGCAATTATTGCTGCTGCTTTCGACGATGAAGGGCTGACGCTAATGAACTTCTTGCATAAATTTCCTTTAGAAACAATTCATTTGGATCTAAAGGTGTTGACTCAATACCTTGAACGCCGAGCAAAACTCTCGGAAAATCGAGACACAATTAATCAGACTTGGTTTACAGATAATCAACGGCAGGATCAACGCGCTAAAAACTCTAGGACAGAACTCAATCAACAACTAGATCATCTTAAAATTTCAGGTAAATATACTTGGAACAAACAAACCATTACATATCGAAACCCTCGCCGACCAAAATCAGGTTATTTCGATCTTTATCAGCCAATAGCAGAGCAATCTGTCCCCTTAGTTGTGATTTCTCATGGCTTAGCCTCTAACCGTCAAACCTTCGCTTATTTGGCAAAACATCTTGCCTCCCATGGTTTTGCTGTGGCAGTAATTGAACATGATGATATCAGTTTAAATAAGTTTGATCGGTTTTTTTCGGGAAAAACAAGATTTCCTGAACCAAATAATTTAATCGATCAACCCCTAGATGTAAAATATGTCCTTGACCGATTGGAACAGGAATCCAGCATCGATACACAACAGGTAGGAATAGTTGGTCAGTCTTTTGGTGGTTATACCTCACTAGCTTTAGCTGGAGGAGAACTAAGTCCTAACTTTGCAGCTACAGAGTGTCAGTCAGAACATTATCAGGATGTCTTATTAGATTTATCTTCCTTGGCTCAGTGTACTCTTAATCAACTCCATAAGTCTCGCCTAATGTTTCGAGATTCCAGAATTAAAGCGGCGATCGCTATTAATCCGATGGCAAAAATTTTTGGTCAGGCTGGCATGAGTGCGATCCAAGTACCTACCATCTATACTTTCGCAGTTTTTGTATCTAGCTGATGAGTATAAATACATAGAGAAAGCAGCTTGGGAAGTTCTGGGAAGCTCCTAGTGATAGAGTAGATCTTAACCATAAAAGTAAGCGGGGTCCGAGAATGGAAAGGTTTATTCCGCTAGAATTACTCAGCTATTTTTTGCTCTTTGAGAATCACTTCTCAAAACCTAATTTTATCTATTTCCAAGGTTATTTATGGGGACTGTTGATAGCTAGAGGGCGCAAAACCACAAACAACATTGCTCACTGCTGTTTTTGGGTCGAACGGTCTTTGTCAAGTTGGGAACGATTTCTGGGGGAAAATCTCTGGGATGTCAATGAAGTCGGGAAAACTTTAGTCACTCTGCTGCGGGAGAAACTAGAAACGCAACTCCAAGTTCATGGGGGATATCTCGCAGGTCTCGATACGTTATTAGTGGCGAAAAATGGGCAAAAAATGCCAGGAATTCAAGGGTGGAAAGATCACAGTGGTAATGCGGATCGAGGAAGCAAACTCAAAGGACATCATTGGAGTATTTTAGGACTAATCAGTTTTGAGCCCACCAGTAAACGTAAAAGAGTGTTGGGTGACGAAAATGAGGCTCATTTCTGGTAAATTGAACCCTTTCCAGTTGATCGTTGACTCTCAAGGCCTTGCCCGCCGAGCTACTTTCTGGGACGGAGTGATTCCTTTAGTTCTCGACTTGAAACAGCAACTGGGTTCCAGTTTATTGCGTGTGGTTGTTGACGCTTATTTCTGCAAAGTTCCTTTTCTCGAACCCTTAGTATCTGAAGGAATTCCAGTCATTACTCGCATGAGAAAAGATGGAGTTGCCTGGGATGAACGAATTGAAAATTCCGAGAAAAAGTCGGTCACACTAGAAGGTAAATGGAAACTGGCTAATCTACTTCAAGAATTCCCCATTCAAGAACTATGGGTCAAGATTTATGGTCACAAAACTCTTGTTGAAGCCGTTGAAAGAGAAGTTTTTATTCGCGGTTTTGTCCATAAAGTCAAGGTCGTTGTGGTGCAGGGCATCACAAAACCGATTATCTTTTTGTCAACTGACTTGAGCTTAACTGCTGCCCAAATTATTGAAATTTATTCGGCTCGTTTCTCTATTGAATTAGCCTAAGAAGACTTGAAACAGCATTTTGGTCTGGCTCATTATCAGTGTTATTTGGGCATTGCTATTGACCGCTTTGTCCACCTAGCTTGTCTTGCTTATTGCCTCCTGGGCTTATTTCAAAGACAACAACTCAATTCCAGTTGGATGCCTCCCGTTTCTGCCCGTCATTCCGAGTTCAGTTTCTCTCGTCTTCGTCAAGGTCTTCAACATTTTGCGATCAGTCGTGTTCTGTTTCCCAAGTCCGCTCCTGAGGCAGACTTGAAGCTCAAGTCTCCTGAGCTAGACCAGATTCTCCGTTTAGCTGTCTAACCTCTATTTTCTCGTTTTAACTCTTCAGCTCAGAATATCGATTTCCAGGTTTATTTCTGCGAAAGTATACCTACCATGATGATTTCAGGAACAAATGATTTGATTATGCCTCCCGTTGACGAGCAGATTGTCCCATTTAGCTGGCTAGATGATAACCTGGATAAATATTTGGTATTAGTCAAGCCAGCAACACACTTTAGTTTTTTACAAGAAGGTTTGGGGATTTTACCAGTACCCGATGCGGTAGTCGGACCAAGTCCCTCTGACGCACATCCTGCCTTAAAAGCCATCAGCACTGCCTTTTTTCAGGTTCATCTCAACCAACAGGAAGAATACAAAACCTACCTAGAAAGCGATAAATCTGACGAGATGACTATGTTACTGTTGCGTTTAAATCAACTCAGCAACGATGCTTTTCAATTTTCGATTATTCGCTCCTTAACCAAAACTCAATTACAAGAGCTATTCAATCACAATCAATCCCATAAAGCGGGATAAGGGCTTCAGCCACATCTAGTTTTCGGCTATTTAATCTTGATCGCAATCTAGCAAATTCACAAACTTAAACAGGCGACCCCTGGAGAATCCGCCAAGATTAGCTCTAGTGAGGACTGATACTTTAGCTAAGTAATTTAAGATAATAATATTTGCTGCATTTCATTTATACAGATCCACAATATGAATACTCCCCAGACAGATATTAAAGACCGTAGCTTTGGTGCTTTAATCTATTTATTCCCCCTAGTTTATTCCCTCCCTTTTGGCATCATCTTACTGTCTCAGTTTCCTTGGCTATCTCAATTTTTCTTGCCTTTAATCGCCCTTTATGGCATTACCAACACCCTTCCTTTTGCCAGTTTGATAATTTTCTTTGGCTTATGGTTTGCGGTAGTCAGGAATGATAATATTAGCTATTTTCTGCGTTTTAATGCGATGCAGGCAATCTTACTAAATATCTTGCAGATTTTATTTAGTCTAATTATGGGAATTTTGGCTCCTGCTTTTGGCGCACAAAGTTTAATCAGCGAAACTTTAAGCAATACAATCTTTATGGGTAGTGTTGTGGCTTGCTTCTTCTGTATGGTTCGCTCGATCCAAGGCGAATATGCTGAATTACCAGCTCTATCTGATGCTGCCTCCTCGCAAATTCGTTAACTAGTTAATTAATTTAAATTAGTTGAGTTTTGGCGATCGCTGTTAATTGAGGCGATCGCTGAACAATAACCAATCCAGTAGATTAAATTTTCAAATTTCTAACACAATTCAAGGTTAATCATTAAGTTTTATAATCCCTGATAATCTTGAGGGGCAAAATTAACAGTAATCTAGAAACATCAGGAATTAAATCAAGATGTAAGTTTACAGATGCTCAACAAAATTCTATATGCTGACTCTGGTGCAGAAAATGCCCAAGATATGCTCAAAATATTATTAGAGCTACCTTCTACAAAAAATACTCAAGTATCAATCCTCAGGGTAATCTCTCCTAAGACTACTCAGGAAGAATCGGAAGCACAGGAACAGGCAACTGCCAAAATTGACGATTTGGTGGCGAAGCTTGGCACGAGTTGCAATGAAGCTATTTGCAAGGTAGAAGAAGGCGAACCTAAAACCACTGTGCTTAAGGTTGCTCAACAAGTCGATGCGGATTTAATCATTATGGGTTCGCGGGGCTTGGGTAAACTACAGTCTATTTTGAGTAATTCGGTAAGTCAGTATGTGTTTCAATTGACTGAGAGATCGATGTTATTGGTTAAGGATGATATCTATGTCAAGAAGCTGAAACGAATCATGGTAGCGCTCGATAAGTCTCCTGCTGCGAGCTATGCCCTGGATCTCACTTTATCTTTACTACAGGGTTATCAAGATGCTGAAATATTCTTAACCCGGATTAATCCTGATTTAGACCCTAACTTAAATTTGTCTCAAGAAGATATGGAAAACAATCCGATCTTAGGTCCAGCGATCGCCAAAGTAAAACGTATGGGTTTAGAGTACAGTTGTTTAGTAGCAGGTGGTAGACCTGCGCAAAAGATTTGTCAGTTAGCCGAAGCACGAAACATTGATTTACTAGTCTTAGGCTCTCCTGAACGCCGTCCCTCTGTTGCGAAGAGTTTACCTGATATTGAGCGTTTATTAGGTAGTTCTCTATCGGACTATATCCGTATTAAAGCTCCCTGTCCTGTTCTTTTAGCTAGGCAAGAAGCATAGGATTAAATTCCAAATTACTAATTAACCTGAGTTCGGGATAAGCTGAACCCCTTATTGAACAAGTGCTTACAAAATACTATTTGAGCGATAAATTTTCTGCAATGAATTCATGAACAGTACTTTAAAAGCTTGGAGCTTATAGCTTATAGCTTATAGCTTATAGCTACCCTAACCAGTTAATTATCCTAACCCGAACTGAGGTTAATTAACAGGATTTTAGCTGTTCATCTGCCTCTTGGGGCAGGATCGATCAATAATTATCTTGACATTCCCCATTAAGCCACATTACAAATAAATAGCTGGTTGCCTAGCAGAAAAATGAGATAACATTCTATGGGAATTATTACAGTACGGGGTTTATGCCTAAAGGTGAAATAATTGGATTAGGAAGATCGGGAATTGCTGCTGCAAGATTACTCAACAAAGACGGTTGGCAAGTTACTTTAGTCGATTCAGCAACAGAATCCCAGGTAGCATTTCGTTGCAACGGAAAACAACTACAAGCATCACAGCAGCAACTAGAACAGGAAGGAGTTACCGTAAAACTCAATAGTAGTGTGAATATAGAATCTGCCAATTCACCAGATTCTATAGTAGTCAGCCCTGGTGTTCCCTGGAATATTGAAGTCTTAGCCACAGCCAGACAGCAAGGTATTGAAACCATTGGCGAAATTGAATTAGCTTGGCGTTACCTCAATAAAATTCCTTGGCTCGGCATTACTGGAACCAACGGTAAAACAACCACTACAGCTTTACTCGCAGCGATATTTCAAGGCGCGGGATTAAATGCTCCTGCCTGTGGCAATATTGGCAATGCTGCTTGTGAATTAGCAATCAAGAATTTTGATGGAGAGAGTTTTGATTGGATTATTGCTGAATTAAGCAGTTATCAGATTGAATCCTCAGTTAATTTAGCACCGCGAATTGGTATTTTCACCACTTTTACTCCCGATCACCTAAATCGGCATAAAACCCTAGAGAACTATTATCAAATCAAAGCTTCTTTGATTCGTCGCTGCCAACAGAAAATTATTAATGGAGACGATCGCTTTTTAAAAACAGCAGGTTTAGAATTAGGGGGCGATGTAATTTGGACTAGCGTTAACGGTAAAAATAGCTTTGATGATAACCGCTCTGTCGAAGTTTATCTTGAAGATGGTTGGATTGTCGCTTTTGGCGAACTGATTGCCCCCATATCTCTGTTGAAAATGCCAGGAGAACATAATCTTCAGAATCTTCTCTTAGCCGTAGCAGCAGCAAAATTAGCAGGCATTGAGAAAAAAGCGATCGCCAATACCATAACTTCCTTCCCTGGAGTGGAACATCGCTTGGAATATGTCTGCACTCATCAAGGAATCAAATTTATTAATGACAGTAAGGCAACAAATTACGATGCAGCGTCAGTAGGTTTAAATTCTGTCGAAGCACCTTTGATTCTGATTGCGGGAGGACAAGCTAAAGCTGGAGATGATAATAGCTGGATTGATTGTATTAAAGCTCAAGCTGCCACTGTCTTACTTATAGGCGAGGCTGCACCGCTGTTTGCTCAAAGATTTTGCGATCGCGGTTTTGATAATTATATAATCGTCGAGACAATGGAAAATGCCTTAACTCAAAGTATTTTCTTGGCTAAGAAACAACAGGCAAAAGTAGTTTTACTGTCCCCCGCCTGTGCCAGTTTCGATCAATATCTCAGTTTTGAAGCACGAGGCGAGCATTTTAAACAGTTATGTTTAGGAATCAGTGACCAGTGACCAGTGACCAGTGACCAGTGACCAGTGACCAGTGACCAGTGACCAGTGACCAGTGACCAGTGACCAGTGACCAGCCAGATTATGTAATATCTATAGCGCGTAATGCAGTTAAATCCAATGTTTGTAGTTGCTCATAAGCGTTGTCAATATAACCTGTCCCTCGAAGATAGCCTGTGTTTGCCCCAGGAAGAATATATCTCAGGATATCGGGAGTAAAGCGATCTCGTAATTTAGCGATACTATTTAACTGCCTCCACCAATGGAAAGTCTTCGCAGTTCTTAAGGGAACAATTTCAGTTTGGGATTTAGGTAATAAATGTCTGCCAGTGAATAATATTCCCCCTTGCTCTTGCCAATATAAACAAGCTGAACCAGGAGAATGACCAGGAGTCCAGATCAGTTCTAAGTCTGGGCTAAGATTCAAGCTATCGGCAAAAGGTGTAACTTTGACCTCTGGTACTAGATATGCTTCTTGCTCTTGTACAATCACTTGGCAGTTTAAAGCCTGCTGCATTTGCAACAAGTTTTTGCCGATGCCTCCCCGATGGCTAATGATTAAAGAGTCAATTCCACCCTGAGACTGGATAAATTCTTGATTAACTTCAGTCCAAGCTGGACAATCGAGGAGAATCTTGCCACTTTTCTCTACAATTAAATAAGAGGTGGCACCTAAAGTATCTCGATTAGGGGAAAACGCAAATATTCCTGGCAAAATAGGGCGGGGAGATTTGTTGTTGCCAGGTGGGATTGCCGTAATTTCTGTCGAGTTTTGGGGCATTCTATAAATTGAGGTACCTTAAGTAAATATTAAATTGCACTTTTATTTTAGATTCATATACTTAATCTACAGTCCAAAATAGTTAGAGGAACAGAATCCGCAAAACAGATTCGGAATGTTTTTTTATGAAACTCTGGTTTTTAATTATCTTAAGCCCAATTGCTTACTTTATCGTCGATCGCAGTGTAAAGGGCAAAACCAATACACCTGTGTGGTTATGTTGGTTGGTAATTATGATGCCGTCCTTTATTTGGACTGCTTGGTCTTATGTTTTTGGTGAAGAACAGCCTTTACCTTTGCCAGTGTATCTGTTTCCTTTAATTGTTTTTCCTTTATTATATGGCTGGCTGGTACAGCGTGGGAGAACCGAAAAAATGTCTAAAACACCGACCCCAAAGGACGAAGAAGCAAAACTATTAGTAACTGAAGCCGTGGCAAATACTCCCCCACCTCGTCCCATTAATAGCCAGGAAGAAAAAACTTTACGTGACTGTTTCCCCTGGAATATTTACTATCTACAAAATATTGATTATCGTCCCCAAGCAATTTTCTGTCGCGGTAAGCTAAAAACTATTCCTGAGAAGGCTTATGACGAAATTAAAGACAATGTAGAGCAGGCTTTTGGCGATCGCTTTTTTCTAATTTTCCAAGAAAGCTTTAAAGGGAAACCATTTTTCGCTCTAGTGCCTAATCCTGAAGCAAAAGCTGCCGAACAAGGCAAGTTGCAGAATGATTCCAGGATTACCTTTGCAGTAATCATGTTTTTGATTACTCTGTTAACCACCACCGTAGCTGGAGCTAGTATTGACGGCACTCCTTCAGCAGAATTGCTATCCAACCCAGCATCTTTGGTTCAAGGGTTTGCCTATAGTTTGCCCTTACTTTTCATCATTGCGCTGCAAAAGTTTAGCCATTATTTTGTGGCTACTTATTATAAAATTCGCACAACTCTACCTTATTTTATTCCTTTCCCATTTTTGTTAGACAGCTTTTCCTTGGGAACTTTAGGCGCAATTGTGCAGAGGCGATCGCCCATTCCTCATCGTAAAGCTTTATTTGATACAGCAATTGTTGGTTCTTTATCGGGCTTACTGGTTACTATTCCAGTTTTAATTTGGGGATTATCCCTCTCCGAAGTTGTTCCCCTCGGAGAATCATCAGTTTTCAATATCCAAGCTCAAGATCCCCGCTTATCTTTTTTCCTCAGCTTGTTATCTAAGTTAGCTCTTGGTTCAGCCTTGACGACAGATATGGGGATTCAGCTACATCCTTTGGCAATGGCAGGTTGTGTCGGCTTGTTTATTACCGCCATCAACCTCATGCCTATTGGACAGCTAGATGGAGGTCATATTGTTCATGCCGTATTTGGACAAAAAATGGCGATCGCTGTGGGACAAGTCACTCGGCTCTTGGCTTTGTTATTTGCTCTGATTCATCCCTACTTTTGGGTTTGGACAATCATCATGTGGTTAATTCCTTTGATCGATCAACCAGCTCTTAATGATGTGACTGAACTTGATGATAAACGTGATGTACTGGGATTGTTAGCCTTGGCTTTACTAATTGTGATTGTGTTACCTCTTCCTGGAGCGATCGCAAATTGGCTGAATATTTAACAGAATTTAACTCTCTGCTTTCTGGAGTATGCGATCGCACTTATGATCGCTAATCAAAATATCGGTAGTAAATTCCTCTACCATAAGCCTAATTGATCTTATGTATAAATTTTCAAGTAGATCATCAAAGATGGCTATAGATTAAAATAATTATGTTAGAAAAAGTGCGAAAGCAAAAAAAAATATTTAACTTTCTTGTCTGTGGTTTAATTACAGCCGCATTCAATATAGCCATACTTTATCTTTTGATCGAATTATGGAACTTTAAAACCCCTACACTTAAGAATGTTGCTAATTTAGCTGCTATTGAAATTTCTTTAGTATTCACATTTTTTGTCTATAAAAAGTGGGTATGGTCGAAAAGTAAATGGCATTTAAAGAAAATATTTCTTAGAGAGATACCTCTATTTCATATGTCAGCATTATTGACCATAATATCCAGAAGTTTTATTCTATTTCCAATTATCGATTGGCTAGGAATACATTATATATTAAACACTTTAATTGGTATCGGTCTAGGGTCAATTGTTAATTATCTTGCTTGCGAAAAAATGGTTTTTAAGTTAGATAAGTGAACCCAGATATTAATTCTCAACCTGAAATACAGTCAAAAAACAGCAAAATCGCTAATTATTGTCTACAGAACGATTGACAATCACAATTTTCCACTGCCCTAATTGACTAGCTTGAAAAGCTACTTGACGACCATCGCCATTAATTGTAGGTTGCTTAGTCGAACCTTTGATATTTACCGTCAAAAGTTCTGATTTTTGCTTTCGGCGATCATAGACAAAAATATCTGTTTTTCCTCGCTCAGTAGAAACATAGGCAATGTAACGTCCATCAGTACTCAATGAAGGCTGATCTTGAGTAGAGTCTCGGCGATTTAGATTGGGTAATGATACTAGGCGTTTTGATTGGAGATCGTAAAGAAAGATATCTCTTTGTCCACGACGATCTGAAGCAAAAGTAAGATAGCGTCCATCTGAACTGTAAGCGGGGTATTCTTCTGTTGAGTTGCTATTGATACCCCCAGGAATAATTTCTGGCTGTGTTAATAGACTGCTGGTACAACCACTGAGAAAAACTATAGCTATTGACAATAGTCTCAAAGCCTGGATTGGCAGTGCATCATAGATCTTATGATAGAAGACAAAAATATTGATCATGAGTTTGTTTTAACTTTTATCTACATGAACAAAATCTAGGCAATAACCATAGTTAAAGTAATAACTGCTCAAATCTATTTCGCTAATTATTTATATTTTTGCTTTCACCTTTAATCTGTAATTATCTCTTTATTTTGTATAGAGGAATATTGTTTTAATGTTGACGTAACATTCCTTAGTCGATAATCACTATCTAAATTCGAGTGTTTTTATTAGCTAGTTGTTGACTATTGTTTTGCCGAAAAATATCAAATTTATCTAAACAGTAATTTTACTGCTTAGATTAGTTAAAATAAGCAGGATTTATTCAGTAATTTTACAGTATTTTTACGCTTTGTCTTGTAAAATAAATTCTAAACTTATAAGAGTTCCGAGAGCTTAATAGAGCTTGATATTTATATTACAAAATGTTTTACAGTAAGCGTCCGTCGAAATATTTATCGACTTTGTTAATATATAGTCGTACTTCTCGTATGATTATTGTCTGGCTGTTAATTATTGGAGATATTTTGGGTTTACTGCTGTGCTTCAATTTAGCTTTGAAGTTGCGCTTATCTCAATCTTTAAACTTAGAAACTCCTGTTTTATATGCTCTTGTTGCAATGTACTTGTTTGGCTTGTACTTGACTGATACATACAAACTAAACAGGGAAATTTCAGGTGTCCGCCTGTCGGAAAGAGCGGTATTAGGAATACTGGCAACGGTTACTGCCGTCACCTCTGGAGTCTACATTACAGGAATCTGGGGTAGTGAGCCAATTGTTGGTAGAGGTGTTTTGCTAATTAGCGTAGCTTTGTTTTCTGTCTGGGCAGTCATTGGCAGAACTATCGTCGATCAATGGCTCAAAGTAAACCAGCAAAGCAGTCGATTTTTGGTGTTAGGTGATTACCAAAAAGTTGTAGAGTTTGGCAAGGAACACCGTAAGTTAAATTCTCGTACCGAATTTGTCTCTTTTTCCGATTTTTTTTCAACTAGCAACCGATACCCCCAGAGCAAATATGCTACTGGGGATTCTTTGGTACTTGATAGTCTGGGCAATCTAGGTTCTGCTTGGAAGGAGCAGTACTGGTCTGGAATCTTGATTGACGGAGCAGAACGGAGCCTGTCGCAGCAAATGGTTCGTGAGTTGATGGATATGAGGTTACGAGGAGTATACGTATATAGCATCACCGACTTCTGTGAACAATTCTGGCAAAAAATCCCTCCTGCTTATGTTCAAGATGACTGGTTCGCTTTTACCTCTGGATTCAACATCTTGCACAATCGCATTAACGTTAAGTTGAAACAACTGATAGATATTGTTGTGGCAGCAGTAATGATCATTGTCTCCCTGCCAATAACTATTCCAATAGCGATCGCCATTAAGTTGAGCAGCAAGGGTCCAATTTTCTATTCTCAGGTGAGGACTGGGCTAAATGGGAAGAAGTTTCGGGTTTATAAATTCCGTTCTATGTACCAAGATGCCGAATCGAAAGGAATCCAGTGGGCAAAAGAGAAAGACCCTCGAATTACTACTGTAGGCTCTTTTATTCGTTTAACCAGAATTGATGAACTGCCTCAATTGTGGAACGTTTTTAAGGGAGAGATGAGTTTAGTTGGTCCTCGCCCCGAACGTCCTGAATTTGATCTCCAGTTGAGAGAAAAAATTCCTTATTATGATGTCCGCTACTTAGTTAAGCCAGGCATCACTGGTTGGGCTCAGGTTTGTTATCCCTACGGTGCTTCAGTTGAAGATGCTTACCAAAAAGTAGCTTACGACCTTTATTACATCAAGAATTACTCTCTATTCTTAGATTTGGCGATCGCTTTTAAAACTTTAAGAGTAGTTGTCTTAGGTAAAGGCAGGTAGATAATTAATTATTAATAGTTAGTTCCTACTTTCCAATACAGAAACGACTAAAAATTCTGTCTAGCACAGATTCTGTGACTTCTTCTCCCGTAATTTCTCCCAGCGCCTGAATTGCTCCCCTGAGGTCAATTGTCCAAAAATCCAACGGCAGTTGGTTAGCAACAGTTTCTTGCACTTGTTCGAGGGCAACTCTAGCTCTGATTAAGGCTGATGCCTGTCTTTGATTAACTGCAATCTCAGAGTTAGCTGCCGTAACTTCTCCCTGACGAGCTAATAAAAGGATCTCTGTTTCAAGATCAGCAATCCCCTGATTATGGGCTGCACTAGTAAATATTGCCTGCTTGATCTCTGTAGGATATTTCACCGACTGGGGCGAGGCTAAATCAGCCTTATTGATTACCAGAATTAGAGGGCGGTTTCTTACCTGCTCATATATTTCCGAATCGGCAGTTGTCCAGCCCAGTTCAGCATCAACGGTTAATAAGACTAAATCTGCTGCCACTGCTGCGTTACGCGATCGCTCTACCCCAATTTTTTCCACAGTATCTGCTGTTTCTCTAATTCCTGCGGTGTCTAATACCTTGACGGGAATCCCTCCCACAACCAAGGTAGACTCAATCACATCACGAGTTGTCCCAGGAAGATCAGTGACGATCGCGCGATCGCTCTTGCTCCAGGCATTGAGCAAACTCGACTTACCGACGTTAGGACAGCCGACAATCGCCACTTTTAAGCCATTTCTCAATAATTCTCCTTGTTCTGCCGTAGCCAAAATATATTGAACCTTAAGCAACACATTTTCTAACTGCCGTTCAATTTCTGCTTCATTTAAAGGCGGGAGATCGTCAGCAAAATCAATTCTGGCTTCTACTTCCGCTAAGATATCTAAACAAACTGTTCTCAGATCGCGAATCGGACTAGCCAGTTTGCCTTGTAAACCCGCTAAAGCAACTTGTGACGCTGCTTGTGATTGAGCAGATACTAGTTCCGCAATGCTTTCGGCTTGAGTCAGATCAATTCTACCGTTAAGGAAAGCTCTCAGGCTAAATTCCCCTGGCTGAGCTAATCTTGCTCCTTGAGCGACACACAACTGCAAAACCGATTGAACAGCAATAATTCCCCCGTGACAGTGAAATTCAACCACGTCTTCACGGGTAAAAGAACGAGGTTTTAGCATTAATAGTAATAACGCTTCGTCTACCACCTGTTTTGTTTCAGGATGACGAATATAACCGTAAAGAATGCGATGAGTTGACCATTCTTGTTTACCAGGAGAGTGAAATAGGGTTTTGGCGATCGCCAGAGATTTTGCTCCTGATAAGCGAACAATTCCCACACTACCCTGTTGTGGCATGACGGCAGTGGCTATCGCCACAATAGTTTCTCCCTGGACTAAAGACATTCTCAGATGCTTGATGTGTGAGCTTTGTTTATATTAGCTTGTTAAAACCTAATGCAACAAGAGTTTTAAGCCTTGAGCATTCTGAAAAGTGTTACCCTCATTTGAACCACGCCGAAAGTTCTCCTGATGCCAACAAAATTGCTCAATCCTCTGGAGGCAATCTTATCGGGTTAGAAGATACGCCTTCTCCTAATAAAGAGATGATTATGGATTTAAAACTAATCAATTAGAACATAGCTAATTCACATTAAGCATATTTAACAATTACTTATCCATAAGACTCAATTTTTTCTTTACCATCAGGCATGGCTGGGATAAACTTTCTCAAACCCAAATATTGCTCGATAATATGCCAAACATACAGCGGGTTTAAAACTGCGTACCGTTGCCACAATCTTTTCGGCTCTTGAATTAAGCGAAAAAGCCATTCCAAACCTGCTTTTTGCATCCATTTAGGAGCTTGAGGCAGAGTGCCAGCATGAAAATCAAAAGCAGCTCCAACAGCTAAGATTGGTATGTTTAGTTGATTACGATACTCATATGCCCATGTTTCTTGTCTAGGACAGCCAAGTCCGAGAAAGACAGCATTTGCTCCAGATGCCTTAACTCTATCAACTAATTGTAAACGCTCTGATTCAGAAAGCCTTCTGAATTTAGATTCTTCCATTCCAGCAATCTTAAACCCAGGATACAGCTGCTGCAAATTGTGGGCAAATTTTTCCAGAGTCTTTTTCTTACTGCCATACAAATAAATGCTTAATCCCTCCTTGGAGAGAGACTCAGCTACTTTGAGGGTCAGGTTTGGTCCGTAAACTCGGTCAGGCAACTGCTGCTGATGAAGCCAAGACAGTGCCCATCGCACGGGTTGTCCATCGGGAACAACCAAATCTAAACCGTTTAAACGTCTAGCATGAGTACTGTCTAAGAAACCCGTCATTACACCGTGCACTGCTAAAGCACTAACAGAGCAAGGCTGTTTGCTCTTGGCTGCATCAGTAATTGTCGACACCGCAAAGTCATAATCAACGGCATTGACATTGATCCCTAATATTGAATACTTTCCTAAATTAATCATTTGTCATTCCATCTTTCTACACCACTCTCGTAAATTTCAGACAAGATTTGGTTAATGTTATATTTGAGCGACCAGTTAGGATAATGAGATTTAAACTTAGAAAGATCGCTAATATACCAAATATGATCACCACTACGGTTATCTTCAGTGTATGAATAATCCAGTTTTGTACCTGAAAGCTCTTGGGCTACTTCAATCGCTTCTAGCATTGAACAGTTACTTTCTCTTCCACCACCAATGTTATAAACTTCAGCTACCCGTGGGTTTTGATAAAACTCATAAAAAGCAGCGATTAGGTCGGAAGAATGAATGTTATCGCGGACTTGTTTTCCTTTATAGCCATAAATTGTATAAGGCTTGCCGATAGCTGTACACTTTACTAAGTATGCCAGAAAACCATGTAGTTCAGTCCCCGAATGATTGGGACCTGTTAAACATCCTCCTCTAAAGGAAGCTGTGCGAATACCAAAATAACGTCCATACTCCTGAACTAGTACATCAGCAGCAACTTTTGAAGCTCCAAACAAAGAGTGCTTACACTGATCAATGCTCATGGTTTCTGGTATACCCTGATGATACTCATGAGCAGAATCGATTTCCCAACGTTTCTCTAATTCTTTAAGAGGTAAAGAATTGGGCAGATCTCCATATACTTTGTTGGTAGATGTGAAAATAAAAACAGCGTCAGGGCAATATTCACGAGTAGCTTGCAAAAGATTTAGCGTACCATTGGCATTAACCGTGAAGTCGGAAAAGGGATCACTGGCAGCCCAGTCATGAGATGGTTGTGCTGCAGTGTGAATAATCAACGAAACATCATTGCCAAAATGTTGAAAAATCTCTTTAATTTTATCGTAGTCTCGAATGTCCACCTCACGATGCTGATAGTTATCAATCTCTTTTTCTAGTCTTTGCCGATTCCACTTTGTTGAAGCTTCTTCTCCGAAGAAAAACTTGCGCATATCGTTATCAATACCGATAACATCCATACCTAAGGTACTAAAAAATCTAACGGCTTCTGATCCTATTAAACCAGCAGAACCAGTAATAATTGCTACACCCATATCGGACTATAATTTTTAACTGTTTATTCACTTCAACTACTCATTGATTACCAAAAATTTAAATTTATCTAAATTCAAGATTAAAAGTAAGTACTAATCATTAAGTATATTCTCTACGAAGTCCTAGACATAATACATTGAAATTATGAATATGTCGATAGTTAATTAGTAAAAATGCGGAGATGAAATTTTGGGTAAACAAGCGAGGGAATCAAAGTAATATTATTGTATAATCTGGAAGATAAGATATAGCTCCATTAAACTATATTGACTTTTTAGACATCCTCTGAGAAGTTGCAAAATCAAAATATTAATACAATTAAAATTTTATAATCATGCTTATTGGAATATTTGAAGTTAGTGAACCCAACCATTACTCAGCGGTTAATGGTCTTGTCAAAACTTACGCTAGCAATCCCAACAACGAAATCATTGTTTATATCTTGCCTTCAATTCAAAAGGCATTAGAGGAGAATGGGTTGCCAAAAAATGCAAGTTTGGTGGTCTTAGAGGAAGATCGGTTGTTAAAAAAACTACTCAATGATGCCGAAAGTATTGCTTTTGATCGCATACATATTTGTACTATTTTTGATAACTATTTAGAATTCGCTCAGTTCCAACCTCAAACCAAAGACATTTTTTTTCACGTACATCAGATTGATGAATGGTATAACGATAACTTCAACCGAGCTATCAAGACTTTAATTCGTAGTCTCCAAAACAAAGACCAAAATCGTCAGTACTTGCGCATAATTGCTCGCACAGTTGTAGATTATCTAATTTATCGACCAATGAGAAAGAAAATGCTGGCTCAGTTCGATAAAAACTATAATTTAAAGCTAATAGTTCATAGTGAAGGACAAAAGGAAGCATTAGAAGAGTATTCTTGTAAATTGCCGATCATAGTATTTCCCTTTGCTATTTATGAGGGCATGGAAGATTCATCTCAATCTAACCAGGTTTTGAGAATCTGTATACCTGGTGTGATTACCCAATCTAAACGTGATTATCTGGGATTGTTTCAAGCGTTTCTACAAAATGCTGAAGCCTTACGCGATCGCATTTGTCTGCATCTATTAGGATATGTAACCGAGCGAGAAAAAGAAAAAATGGGAGTTGTTATTTCAGACTTTATAATAAATTCTGGTTATAAAGTTCAATACCATGACTCGTTTGTCTATGGAGAAGAATTTGATCGCGCTATTGCCAATTGCGATTTGTTGCTAAACAATCAATTTATCAGCAAAAATAATACTGAAGTTTATGGCAAGACTAAAGAGTCTGGCATGATCTTTAATATGCTTAGAGCTGCTAAACCAGGATTACTACCTCGGGAATATAATGTTTCTCCAGAATTCCATAAATGTACATTATTTTTTGATGACTACCCTCATCTGGTCGAAATTATTCAGCAAATTGTAGATGATCCTCAACGTCTAAAGCAGTTAAAAAGGGCTGCTAAGGAATTAGCAGCTAGTTATTCTCCAGAAAGTCTTTATTCAAAATTAGTGTAAACTTATTCCAAAAAGCCAACTGTAAATATAATATATCCTTTTTTTTAATAAATATGACTCTCCTAGGAGTCTGTCGGGCTTATGGAAAGCTGATGTAAACTATGCTAAATGTAAATTAGGCAGAAGTGACTGGGAGAAGGCTCATCAGCAACAAATTTATCGAAATTGATAGGACTGTAGCGATCGAGCTGCCCAGTAATATGGAAGGGTGGCTGGATACAAATAGCCTGGCTCGCTTTGTGGTAGAAATTGTCGATCAGTTGGATACCAGTGAAATAGAAGGGGCTTATAAAGGTGGTGGCAGTGCCCCTTATCCCCCCAAGATGATGTTGGTCTTGTTGTTTTACTGCTATGCCAAAGGGATATTTGCCAGTCGCCAGATAGAGAAAGCAACCTATGAGCTAATCCCAGTGCTCTATATTACTGGTGGCACTCACCCTGACCATGACAGCATCAATAAATTCCGCAAGCGTTTCTTAGCACAATTACAACCCTTGTTTGTACAGATATTGGAATATGCCTGCAGTCTGGGGATATTTAAGCTGGGGGACATCAGTATCGATGGCACCAAAATCCAGGCCAATGCCAGTAAACACAAAGCAATGAGTTGGGAAGGGTGCCAACAAACTCGAAGTTCAGTTACTTGCAGAAGTGTCAGCGTTGTTGCACAAGTCCCAAACAGAAGCAGGAGAAAGCTTTGGGGACATAGACATTCCCCAAGAACTCCAAAGGCGGCAAGAACGCCTGGAAAAGATCGCTCAGGTCAAGAGAGAGATTGAAGCACGGGCACAAGCCAGAGCTGACCAGGAAAAAGCTGAATACGAGGCCAAATTAAGAGAGCGGGAGGCTAAAGAAAAGGTCCGAGGTCGCAAATTGGGAGGCAAGCAACCCTTAGCTCCTGAGGCAGGTCCAAAAGCTAAAGACCAGGTGAATTTCACGGACGGCGAGTCGCGGATTATGCCAGTTTCAGGAGGCGGGTTTGAGCAAGCTTACAATGCCCACGCTTCTGTGGATATGGACACGATGCTGATTGTAGGAAACCATATCAGTCAAAACCCCAACGATAAGCAGGAAGTAGACCCAGCGCTGGAGCAACTTAATCAACTACCTGAAAATCTGGGCCAAGTTAAGAGAGCGGCTCTGGATTCGGGGTTTTTCAGTGAACACAATGCCAAGCGACTGTCAGAAAACGAGATTGACCCCTACATCGCCTGCGGTAGGGCTTGCCATAACTTAACCCTTGAAGAACGCTTGGCTGTAGCACCAGCCCCACCAGAGAACCCTGATACGATAACGGCGATGAAGCATCGCCTGAAAACCGAAGTCGGTAAACAATTCTATGCTAAGCGCAAATCGACAGTGGAGCCTGTATTCGGCATTATTAAGGAGGTGATGGGTTTCCGCCGTTTCCTACTGCGGGGGATTAATGCCGTGACAGGTGAGTGGACTCTTGTCTGTATTGCCTTCAATTTGAAGCGTCTTTGCACCATCAGTGTGTAAATAACCAGAAATTGGCCTCTAAAATCCGAACTGGAGCGATCGCAATGGCACTTGATCGCCCCAAAACAGTACTATTGTATTGATCCAGGTGACTTCCAGTGCTTTTTAATGTCAAAGAATTCCTAAGTCCGACAGACTCCTAGGAGAGCCGCAATTATTTCTGAGTTAGTAATATTGATTCCCGCACAGCCAACTGCAAATTGACTTTAAACCAAGAACTAGGATCACACTGCCATGATGCTTATACTCGATGAATTGTTTTATACTCTTGATATAAGCTACCAAGACTACCAGTAATCATTCCCAACCCCAGGCAAGCAGTCTGAACACCTTTAACAAATATCGATTTTCGACCAAAAGAAAGGATTGAGGTTAATATGCCTTGTAGAAAACGAAAGCTACCTTTGGCAAATCTTTGGATTCTGGTTCCCAGGGTTCTGCTTTGAACTAACTCGCAGAATGCAAACCCATTACCTCGACGGTACGCTCTTTGCAGCAGCCACTTGGAGTTCGTGCGGCTGGCTGGCAGCCATTCACTGACAAGGGCATCATTTGCCCAAACAGCTTTATAACCTCTCTGATAAACCTGCATAAATAGATGGGTGTCATCCGCGCCATTGGAACGAAACTGCTCATCAAAACGAATATGCTGAAATAATTTAGCCCTGGCAAAAAGATTGCTGGTGTAAGCATAGTCATAATTGTCAAGTAGATTTTGCCCGTTAGGTAGATTACCACTGCCGAAGAAATCATAAAGCCATTCTGCGGGGGGTTCGACAAAATGCGGGGTAACTGGACCAGTTAAGATATCTGCATCGAATTCTTGCTGGGCTGCAATCAACTCGTCTAACCAGTTTTCGGCTGGGACTTCATCATCATCCACAATTGCTATAAAATCGACATCATCCTTAACCATATCGACTGAGTGGTTTCTAGCGAAAGGGATACCTCTTTGCTTTTCTATGTCGTATTCGAGCTTTACGTCATGAGTGGCGACAAATTCATCACAAATGCTTTGAGCAGAACCTTCGGCATCATTGTCTACGATCACAAGTCTCACATCTGGTGGAGCATTCTTAGTGAATTTTTGCGCTGCTATACCTTTAAGCAATCGAAACAGTCCATCTGGACGGAAGCAGGTGATTACACAGACGGCAACCTTGAAAGGTTTGGCATTGTTTGTTATTTCAATGTTTGTTGTTTCGATGTGATTTTCGGCAACTATCATATTCATTCTACTAATTGGGAGATTTCCAGAAAATAAACCGCGTCTACTTTGAACGTGGGGGATGCTGAATTTAGCTCAGTATATCCAACCACGTTGTTGAAACTCGTAGTTTTTCAGATAACTGCTTTGGGTTAAAGGGCAAAGGGGAAATGGAAAAAATAAACTACCCTAAACTCCAGCTTTCCATCTGGAGGCGGTTTAATATACCCAAAAATGGCTTAGATTTTTAGCTATGTCAATACCTAATCAGGGTACATTCTTTATTAGAAATCACCTTAAGTGGGCAATACAATATCTTGTTATTTATCGTGAATCTATGACACATTATGTATTATACCTCGTGCAGATTGAGAACTGGAGTTTTTTCTATAGGGAAAAATTACGGGTTTCGACAACGTGCGTTATAACCCTTTATATTGGGATTAGATGGTGCGTCAGTAAGATCTCTTGCTCTTTATGTCCATTTAAACCGTAAATTAGCTTAGAATACGATCGCCAAAGCTTTGGATAATGCGCCAAAATGTGAAAGACACCTGGAAGTGAACTACCAGACACTCACCCTATCGGGTAGAGTGCTGGCTTCCAAATTCATCGGCAACAGCAACAACAGTTGACTTACGTCCTCTGGGTTGTCTTACATTGCCTCCTTTGGCAGTGTCTCGCGTCCCGCAAGACAATATTCTGATACCTTCATCTCTGCAATTTTTGGCTGCGTTAATATCTCTATCGATGCCTTTAGTAAGGCAACTGGGGCAATCCCAAGTACGGATATCAAGGGGCAAGTTATCAACTACATTCAGGCAGTTATTGCAAGCTTTGCTTGAAGGAAAGAATCTATCTATTTGTAGAAACACTTTCCCTTCTTTTTTGCACTTGTACTCAAGAAAATTAAGGAACATTCCCCATCCGCAGTCACTGATAGCTTTTGCCAGCTTGTGGTTGCGAACCATTCCTTTTATATTTAAATTCTCGCAAACGATGACTTGGCTTTTGTCTATCAATTTACGAGACAGTTTATGTAAAAAATCTTGACGAGCATTACTTATCTTTTCGTGCGCTCTGGCTACTAACCTTCTAGCTTTATTTCTAGAGTTTGAACCTTTTTGCTTTCTAGATAATTTTTGCTGCTTACGTTTTAGATTACGCTCATGTTTTTTGAGATGTCGTGGATTATCATATTTGCTTCCATCGCTTGTAATGCAGTAGCTAGAGATGCCTAGATCAATGCCCAACACCTTACCATTACTATTTGATTCGGCTTCAGGTAATCCGTTATCAAATAATAAAGATGCGTAATATTTATCAGTCTTGGTTTTACTTACGGTCACAGTCTTCAATTCACCATCAAAGACTCTGTGCAAATTAGCTTTGACTTCTCCAATCTTAGGGAAAACAAGGCTAGAGTTACTTAGTTTTACGTTTTGTGGATACTGTAAAGACTGCTTTCCATATCTACTTTTAAAGCGAGGATAACCACCTCGTTTTTCCAAGAAGTTTTTAAAAGCAATGCCCAGATTGATAACTGAAGACTGAAGACATTGAGAATAAGTTTCTGTTAACCATTCTGTCTCTTCGTTTTTCTTCAGTTGAGGAATCCATTTTTTCATAGCAATAGCAGATATACCTTTACCAGTCTCTTTGTATATTCGGTTATTCTCCGCTAGGCAATAATTCCAAATATAACGACAACTCCCAAAGGCTTTAGCCAGTGAGAGTCTCTGCTCTGATGTCGGATATAATCTTACCTTTACTACGTTTCTCATATGCGGAGCGGTACCACAAGGGCATAATATATCCTTTAGGATGGAAGCATTTTAACACATATCAATTTGTTGTTAAAAGTTTTATGAGTATTATAATAACGCCTGTCGGCGGAAAAATTCATCCAGACATTCATGCTGTCGCATAGAATGCTGGGCTTCTTTTTCAATTAGCTAAAATTTGAAAATACGGTTTAGTTTTTGGCATTTTGCTGCTCAATAAACTTTGATAGTTGAGAAATTTCCTGTTTTACTGATATGTTCCATTGCTCGCGGTAAGCAGCAAGATCTAGCTCTTGAATAGATAAAGAGCGAATAGCTTGGGAGATCGCCTCTGAAGAATTGTCAACTAAGACTGCCCATTCTCCAAATAGTTTTTGGGTTAGAGAAGTTCGGCTAATAACTAATTGAGTATTGGAAGATAGGGCTTCACAAGCACCACTTGGCTGAGTAGCATCACTAGTAGTTAATACCAGTGCAGCGAGGCTGGAACATAAAACTTGATGGTATTCTTCTGTGGCTAAAAAACCAGTTAAATTTACATTGCCCAACTTTTGTAAACTGGTTGCAGTTTCTGGGGCAAGTTTATTGACATCGGCGGTAATAACAAAGTTATATTCGGTCAACTGTTTCATGGTGTCGATCAATAAGGCGACAGGCTCATCCCAAGGATCGAAAGAAGCAATGACTAAGATTTGCTTTGCCAGACGTTTCTGAGGCACAGAGGGAGCGATCGTTTTAAGGGGATCAGAAATGGTAAATAGCTGCGCTGAGGGATACATTCTTGTAACCAACTGAAACATTTCTGCATTATGAACAATTATTGCCAAAGAGTTTCTCAGTATAGTTTGCGCAAGAGGTAATGTTTGCCACATTTCTACTTGGAAAAGTGGATTGTGGGCATCAATTATATAAGGAGTCTTGGTAATCAATGCCGGCAACGCACTAAAGGTAGGAGGGCACTGAGCAATTACAAAATCAGGTTTTTTGATCAAGATGTCTTTGATGCTCACTACTAGCTTGAATAGATAATCTAGAGGTCGTAGATATTTGCTGCTGAATAAATGAGCAATAAACTTCAATTCGCAATTTATCAGGGAAGCAAGAACCTCTGGTCGTCGCTGATACTTTTTCCAGACAATAAACAAACCGTCCAACTTTTTTCGGAATTTTTTCTCTGACATTGTGTAAACTAAATAATAAATTTTAACTTTTAACTTTTAACTTTTAACTTTTGACTGTTTCAAAATACTCAATAGATTAGCAAAATGTCGCTATTAATTGTTTTGGACTAGTAGAGCATCAAGATTGCTTTGAAGAATAGATTAATTTAAGTTTGTTCCTTGTATTCCTTGTCCCTTTGTCTTCTTTCAACCAACCAATTCAAAATTGACGAGCGACCCCGCGTACCACAAGGAAACGCGCGAGTCGTGACAGACTACTAGGCAGATTTCCTGGAGTATCTGTAAACAGCACCCCACAGAAAAGCCATTAAGAGGAATTCCGAAATAATCGTTGCGCCAATAGCACCACGCCAACTGTAGAGGGGTATCAGCCATAAATTTAGTAAACCATTGATAATTGCGATCAGTACCTGACAAGTACTTCTGGCACTCTGAAAATTAGCCCCGGTTAATGTATCGGCGGCAAAAATATGCATCGTCCTAAAGAAAATTGTCGGAGAAAGCCATACTAAAGCGATCGCAGAGTCAGTATACCCAGAACCCAGTATTAAAGGTATCAAAGGTGCAAAAATTCCGATGCCAGCGATCGCAATTAAAGAGTAACCTAACGACATCGGTAGTAACTTTTTGCAGAGTGCAAAACTTCCTTGAATTCCTGAAGCTCCTTTTTGAAAGAAGTTTCTGAAAGAAGCCATGGCAAGTGATAGTATCGGCATCAGTGATACATTCAAGATATGATATGCAGCTCCATATATTCCCGCAGATTCTAGGGTAGATAACTTGGCTAACATGGATTTATCCAAATCGTTATAGATACTTTGTGCCGATATGCCGACTGCGAAAGAAAACCCTAATCGCAAATCTTGCTTCACTTTCGACAAATTAAATTTAGGATATTCTACATGTTTAACCAGTAAATAGGTTGATGTCGCTGCTGCACAAAATGTTGCCAAACAATATAGCATTGTCCAGACTTCGATACTCGGTTGGTCGTACAATGCAATTAATAATAAAACAGCAAAAAACCTATTTAAGGAAACCAGGAATATGACTCTCCCTGTATAGTTAAGGAGTCCAATTCCCACAAAGCTATCCCGAACCAGATCATTTAACCTGAGAAAAATTAAGTTAGCTAAGGCGATAAAAAAGACAGCGTAAATAGAGATACCAGAGATCGGAATAAAGCGATAAATTATTAAGATTAAACTGATAAATAATGAGCCGAAAATCAGCGTTTTGAGAATTCCAGTGCCCCAATATTCTCGAAACACATTTCTGTCACGAGAAACGTTTTGAATGATGATTTTTTCACTGCCCCAACTGGAAAAAGGAATGAAGACAGATACTATGGCAACTATTCCGACATAAGCGCCGTATCTTTCTGGGGCAAAACTGCGAGCTAAAATTACAAAATATATTCCCTGAAAAACCAACCGGAACATAAAAGATTTAAAGATAGTAAAGGAACCTTTAAGCCTTTCGCTCTGAGATAACTTACGAGCTATTGAAGCCAAGCTTTTTTTAGGCATGAACTTAACTTATATGTGGGGAATTTTGGGAGGTGGGTTTCATTGAGTAAATTGCTACTAAGGAGATAATCCAAACAATCCCCTGAGCCGCAAAGAAAGATACTTCAGTTAGGTTAAGAGTGACTGCGTAGATTAAAAATAGGAATACCCAGAGCATTTTGATATCTTTGGATATCAAATATTTGAACAGTGAATTAAATAAGCATCTCACATATCCCAACATAAATACAGACAGCCCCACAATTCCCAAATGCAACCAGAGTTGTATATATCCGTTGTGGGCGTGGACAGGATTCCATCGATGAACTTTCCACAACAAATCAGTTTCTCGATGTAAGCTGGAAAAGAAAGTTCCATAGCCGTAACCCAACCAGGGCTTTTGCTCAATAAATCCCCACAAATCTGCCCACAAGGGGGTTCTTCCTGTTAAAGTAATGTCTTTATTATTGGCGGCGAGAAAAGCATTAAAGTTAATGACGATGATAAATAACAACAAAGCACTGAAGATAATGAATAGTAACACCAGCAGTACACTCTTCTTGGATTTGAGAGAGAGATGGTTCAGTCCTTGAGCGATCGCAAAAATAAAGACAACGCTGACTAAAGAAGTAGCAGACTCGGCGAACACAATCAAAACTACCGATAGCAAGCAAAATATTCTAAACAGTAGCTGATTTTTTTTACTAGAAATCGATAAAAAATAAAAAGTTAAGAAACTGATAAACATACTTTGCCCCAGACCACTTTTGTGGGGATAAATTCCCCGCCAGGCGCCACTTACCGCGTCAAGACTGGATATGCCATACTCTGGAAGTGCCAGTGCAAATAAAAAGCTAAAAAGTACTGCAATACCAAAAGTCCAACTGTATATTTTTAGCTGTTGTTCAAAGCTATAACGAGAAGCTAAATAGACCGCAAAGAAAGTCGTTCCGATCATGGAAATTACTTTGCGTAAGGCAATTTCGGGAATTGAAGACCATGATACTGAAAAAATTGCTAGTCCGATTAAAAATAGAAGCCACAAGTTAGTCTTCAGGAAGCTTAAAGTTCTTTGACTGCGGAATGCCAATAGAGCAAAAGATATAGCGTAAATCCCTAAAAAAGCTAGACGAAGTAATACGCTATCAACTTCTCCTTCTTCTCCACCAATTGCTCCCCCCAGGATTACGGTGTAGAATCCTTGTGAAAAAAGCAGCAAAGACACTATTGAAAAAACATTTTCCAAAGGACGAATTGATTGTTTCATACTCTTTTATTAAATTAAGAGATATTGTAAATTATGATTCTCTTCTTAAGTAAATAAACCTGAATAATTTTTTAAAATCTCTTGTACTTCATTCTTGTACTTCATTTTAGGTTAATTATAAAGCTCAACTACTTAACGTCACTTCAGGCTAAGACAATTACTCGACTGTTGTGATTTGCTAGAGCCATTTCCCAATCAGGTATTCAGTGTGGTTCAATAAGCTCTAAGATTCTTTATTCCTGAGCAGGTAGTAATGCAACTGCCGATAGTTAAACCCGCCCCCATTGTAAAGACTCTGGTAACCAGTCACTATTTGTCAGGGGCAGTCCGCTTTCCGATTGACCTGCGAATCTATCGTCCCTACGAGGAAATCACCCGATGGTCGGAATTTGTCAACAAGTATTTCCCTGATCTTGAGATTCCCACCCAGAAAAAGGAACGACAAAAACTGCACAAGTTGGTAGATCAGACCCTACTTCAAGACCCAGAATTTCAGGAGTTACACTCTCAATTTCAGACGAAAATTGCCTTAGCCGTTGAGTTAATTGAACAAGGTCAATCGGCTAACGAGGTCTTTTCTCGTTTATTTGCTAAGCAACACAAGGAGGTGCCTGCTTGATGATTTAGCGATCGCCGAAATCACAACAGTCGAGCTACGTCAATTAAAACAATTAAAATAAGGAAGTCTTGAACGAAGAAATTTCAAATCATCCCACTAAAATTTTTTTTATTACTCAAAATTTACTTGACAATCTGCTAGGAATAGAGAAAGAAGTTATTGCGAAACAGAACTAGTGTTAGAACTACTGCTAATTATTGCCTTGGGATTTTTAGGAAGTTTCGGTCATTGCATGGGCATGTGCGGCCCTTTGACTGTAGCCCTGGCTTTATCTCAGCAGGACAATCAGGCTAATCGACTAAGCGGTTTCCAGTTTCATCTCCTGCTAAATATTGGCAGAGTTTTTAGCTATACCTTGGTTGGTGCTGCTTTAGGGAGTTTAGGTTCAATTGTAGTTGCTAGCGGTCAGTTTGCAGGTATAGGTAGCAGCATCAGACATTTTATGGCAATTTTTACGGGAATAGTACTGATTTGGTTCGGTATTAGGCAAATAAAACCGAAGTGGCTGCCTCGATTACCTTTTTTACACCCTCTACAGGGAACCATCCATAACCGACTAAATTCAGGAATGGATCAGCTTTCAACTCAACAACAATGGTGGACACCTGCTTTACTAGGTGGGGTTTGGGGTCTAATTCCCTGTGGTTTTTTATATACGGCGCAACTCAAGGCGGTAGAGACAGGAAGTTCTCTCGCTGGTGCCATGACGATGCTCTGTTTTGGTTTGGGTACTATGCCCATGATGTTGGGAGTAGGAGTATCCGCTTCTAAAATCAGCGCAGATCGGCGCAGTCAGCTATTCCGTTTGGGTGGGTGGGTAACTTTAGCCATTGGTATCCTCACTCTGCTACGCACAGATGCCATGGTGGACTATACGGGACATGGTGCATTGCTGTTATTAATGTTAGCTTTGGCAGCTCGCCCTCTTAGTCGTTTTTGGACAGCACCTCTACAATATCGTCGCGTAATTGGTGTAGGATCTTTTTTCTTGGCGCTAGCTCATACAGCTCATATGTTAGAGCATTCCCTCAACTGGAATTTAGATGCGATCGCCTTTATGTTTCCTCAATATCGTCTGGGTATGGCAGGAGGCATCTTGAGTTTATTTCTGATGTTACCCGCAACTGTTACGAGTAGCGATCGCCTACAAAAGAACTTAGATAAACGCTGGCGCAAAATTCATCTGCTAACTGTCCCTGCTTTAATTTTCGCTGTGGGTCATACAGTGCTGTTAGGTTCTCATTATTTAGGAGACTTGCAGTTAAGCTCGGATAACAAGTTAAGGGTAATATTAGTTCTCTCTCTATTTGCTTTGGTTTTACTGGGGCGCTCATCTTTCTTCTGGAGAATTATCGGTCAAAAGAAATTTTATGTTCCGCCAAAAAAGTTAAATTAATTTAACTTTTAGGGTGGGAAGTCCCACACCATAATCTTTGGTTTGGTGTTGGGATGAAAAGCCTGTCAGACGCAACGAAGTATAGTCGAACCCTAAAGGACTCCTAAAGGATACCGCTTCGCATATAGCTTCGGGTCGCAAATCATTACAAATTTATTCCAGCAATAGTCTACCAAGGAAGTAAAAACATGGTAAACTACTTAGATGATTCTAAATCATACTTATAGATTATACTCAGATGCACAGCACAGCACAGCAAATCGAACTACTGTCGGAGTGGTTGGAAACTTGGCGGGTTAGCTATAACTATGCACTAAGGGAATTAAAAGACTGGTTAACGAGTATTTAGCGTTGGGATGATGTCACTGTATTTAATCTATCTTTATTATTAGAAAATGTTAAAAGCTGTTGAAACCGTTAAAATTCTGCAAAACAATTCCCATACTAAATCTTTTCATGCTGGAGAAGCAATCTTCCATCAAGGCACAGATGGAAAAATGATGTATGGAATTATTGACGGAGAAGTAGAGATGTTAGTCAATGACAAAGTAGTAGAAACGATTAAGGAAGGAGATGTGTTTGGTCAAGGAGCATTACTTCATCCAGACCATCTCAGGGCATCAACTGCTAAAGCCAAAACTGATTGTCAAATTGCGTCTTTAGACCAAGAACATTTTTTCTTTGCCGTTCAAGAAACTCCTATGTTTGCTTTAGAAGTAATGAGAAGTTATTCGGATCGTTTGCGGCGTTTAAAAGTTTTAATTTAGTTACATTAAATTATATATAAATTATCTAAGTACAGGACAAAAATCTAAGAGTTTGGAAAAATTCAGATAATTTGATTAATTTAAGCTACTGGGGATTCAATGTAAACTTAATTGAGTAGATATTAACCAGCAATTATGTCCAACCTTGAGGGGAAAGTAGCATTAGTCACAGGGGCAACCAGGGGAGTAGGCAAAGGAATTGCGATTGGTTTGGGAGAATCTGGAGCAACAGTATATATTACAGGACGGAGCTTAGAGCCATCTGATTCTGCAAATAAATTATCAGGTAGTCTCAAAGAAACTCAAGTAGCAATTGAAGAGGCTGGTGGTAAATGTATTCCCATTCAGGTAGACCACAGTGACGACGAGCAGATAGGTATACTCTTTGAGCGCATTGAGAAGGAACAAGGAAAGTTGGACTTGTTAGTTAATAATGTCTTTTCAGGAGTACAGGCGATTAGGGATGCCTCCGGGAAACCTTTTTGGCAAGGTTCACCCGATCTTTGGGATGCAGTAAATAATGTTGGTTTGCGTAGCCACTATGTTTCCAGTATCTATGCTGCACGATTAATGAGTGGTCAATCCCAAGGGATTATTTGTACGATATCTTCTTGGGGCGGAATGTCCTATCTATTTGGTGTTGCCTATGGTGCGGGAAAATCAGCTTGCGATCGCCTGGCTGCGGATATGGCAGTAGAACTTAAACCAGATAATATTGCTTCAATCTCGATTTGGCCAGGTATTGTGGGTACAGAACAGATAATTGATTTTGCCCAGCAAATTAACGAAGATAGGGATAGTGCAAAATTGGGTGATGGTTATAACTGGGAAACTCCTCTACTGACGGGAAGAGCGATCGCTGCTCTGGCTGGCGATCCTAATATTATGAAATATACTGGCAAAATGAAGATTGTAGCCGAACTAGCAGAGAAATATAAGCTAGTAGATCGAGATGGAAATCGCCCTGTATCCTTGCGTTCTCTTAAATTTTTACTTCCTTTTTCTTTTCCTGCATTAAGAAAATATGTTTGGGCAATACCTAATTTCAAACTTCCCTGGTTGATTTTACTTTGGGGAATGCTGCGTTCTCCCAAGATTTAGATTTTATATTTAGAGTGAGATGGTTAAAGTTGACTGGAAAACTAGGGAACTAGACAACTTTCTACTCATTACTTATTACTTAATTTAAGTATGACCAAATTAAACAACGCTGTAATAGTTTTGACTGGAGCAACTGGAGGCTTTGGTCAAGAACTGACAAGTCAGTTATTACAAGCTGGTAGTCAGCTAATTTTGAGCGATCTTAGTCAAGCTACTTTAGATAATTATGCTGCCAAAATAACCAGTCAGATAAAGACGGGGAAAATAGTTGCTTGTATTGAAAGCGATCTTTCTAGTCGTGAAGGTTGTGAGACTCTTTACAGTCTAATAAAAGCATTAAATGCACCACCCATAGATATTTTGATTAACAACGCAGGAATAGGCTTATTTGGTCGGATGGATGAAGTTCCTGCCGATAAATGGGAAAGGTTAATGCAGGTTAATTTGATGACACCGATGCGCTTAAGTTCTCTATTTGTCCCGCAGATGATTGAACGACGCAAAGGACATATTGTTAATATCTCTTCTCTAGCTGGTTGGATCGCCCCAGCAGGAATGGCTCACTATTCCTGTAGCAAATTTGGTTTGCGTGGCTTTAGCGAAGGGCTTTTTAATGAAGTTAAACCCTATGATGTAAAGGTAACAGCAGTTTATCCCTTTTTTAGTAAAACTCCGATTCTCCAGTCAGAACGTTTTGGCACACTAGCTGAAAACGGAACGGGTTTTCCCGAACATCTGGCAACAGATCCTGCAAAGGTGATGGAAAAAACTATCAAAGCCATTGTCAATAACAAACTGCATGTATTTCCCGATAAAATGGCAAATAGTATCCACTTTCTCAAGCAATATTTTCCAAAATTGTTTGACTTGATCAACGATGCTTGAGTCCTAAGGACTTGCGACCCAATCGGCTAACTGAGTCCTTCGGACTTGCTTCGCAACCGTAATCGCTTTACTACAAACTAAGACATAATCTGCATGAGTAACTCTGGCAACAATCACAATACATCTACAACAACCCACAAGCAATTAATTATTGGGGCTGGTTTTGTTGGGCTAGGTATAGCTCAAGCTCTCACAGAGGCTGGTATCGAATACGACCAGGTGGATGCTAGCAATGATATTGGTGGTAATTGGCATCACGGAGTTTACGAAACTGCTCATATCATCTCTTCACGCAAGGTTACAGAATTTAGTTGTTTTCCGATGCCAGAGAGTTATCCTGACTTTCCTAGCAGGGAAAATATGCGGGATTATATTCATGCTTTTGCCGAACATTTTGATTTGCGATCGCAGGTTGAGCTTAACCGTAAAGTAATTCAGGTACGACCAGTAGAAGATAATCTCTGGGAAGTTAGCTTTGCTGATGGCGAACAACGTCTTTATAAGGGCGTGGTGATGTGTAATGGTCATCATTGGTGTAAACGATTTCCTGAATTTGAGGGAGAATTTGAGGGGGAAATTATTCATTCCAAAGATTACAAACAACCCCAACAACTCCAAGGTAAAAAAGTCTTAGTTATTGGTGGAGGAAACTCAGCCTGTGATATTGCATCGGAAGCTGCTCGTGTTGGGGAGAAATGTACCTTGAGTATGCGAGATTCAGTTTGGTTTATTCCTAAAACTTTTATGGGTATTCCCGTGGCAGATCTGGGAAAAAAGGGGAAAAGTCCAGCTTGGTATCAACGCCTAATAACTTACATCTTAATTCGTTTAACTTTTGGTAAGCATGAAAGCTATGGTTTGCCTAAACCGAAGCATCGCATTTACGATAAACACCCCACTATCAATAATGAAGTTCCTTATTATATTAAACATGGTCGCATTGTTTCTAAACCAGGAGTAAGTCGCCTTAATGGCAAGTTAGTGGAATTTATTGATGGCAGTCGAGATGAATTCGATTTGATCGTATGTGCTACTGGCTACTATGTTGCTTATCCATTTTTACCGACCGAACTTCAACGAGTTAAGGGTTCGGTAGTCCAATGCTATGGCGACTCTTTTCTAGAGGATTATAAAGGGCTTGCTTATATTGGCTGGTATCAACCTCGGAGTGGTATCGGCTCGGTACTTGGTGCTTTTGCGCCAGTATTTGCGCGTTATCTCAAACTTCAAGATGAGATTAATGTTCCTATTGGTTTAGTGCTTAAGGAAATGGGCAAAAAGCTGCGTCAAACGCATCTCGTTGATCCACAAGATATTTATCAAGAAGTAGAAAATATTAATCGTCGCTTTGATACCATAACCAAAAAAGCTCATCAGATTAATGCTCGGTATCCTAACTTTAGCAATCAACCTTTAGAGGCTGCTGATTTAAAAAATAAATCCAGAAATACTACCATTGCTAGCTTTTAGGTGATGTTGTTTTTGTGTGTTTAAGTTTGGAAACAATTAATGCTGAAGATGTAGAAGTGGAAATTAAGTTAAGGTCAGAAATCGAAAAGGATTCTGAATCAGGAATTGAAGATTCAGAACTGGATTCAATGGGTCGTTTTGTGGGAAGCAAGAAAAATCAGAGATGGCTATGGCACGCAATAGATAGGCTGACAGGAAAAGTATTAGCTTATGTCTTTGGTCGTCGTAAAGATGAGGTGTTTTTAGAACTCAAAAAACTCTTAGAACCATTTGGAATCAAGCATTATTGTACGGATGGATTAGGAGCTTATCGGAGGCATCTACCTGAAGATAAACATGAAATAGGCAAAAAGAAAACTCAAAAGATCGAACAAAAACATATTCGATTGAGAACCAGAATTAAACGTTTAACGAGAAAAACAATTTGCTTTTCCAAATCGTGACGTAATGCATGATATTGTAATTGGCTTATTTATTAATAAGTATGAGTTTGGACTAAACCTTTAAACACAAAATAACAACATCACCCATATGTCTGTGAACACCATCAAAGAATACTTAAGGCGTGAAAAACGCTTAATGAAGAAAGATAAGAGGTTATTTGAGATGTACGAGTCTAAAGAAATCAAAAGGGTATACGCAATGATTGCAGAAAATAAGTATTACTAAACATCACTATCATAGTACAAATACCGACCTGTAACAAAACATTGATGGAACTTATAAATTGGGTCTATTTTGGGACTATAATCCTAAATACCGCGTAAAACTAAATATTCAAGAATCACTCCAACACAGACTCTGTATGATACGGGACTGACGGGACTCGAACCCGCGACCTCCTGCGTGACAGGCAGAAAATTGACCAAATATCAACGATTTTCCGTGTTTTTGAGCTACTGACTAAGTAAATTTGGGTTACATTTGGGTTACTTAACCCATGTATATCGAAGGACAAAAGAAAGCAAAAATCGGTGCAGTATCCGTAGATATCAACCGAGGTAAATATAGAATCAGATTCTCATTTCCCAAAGGGAAAAGACATTATCTCAGAATAGCTCAGGTTACACCTGAAGGTTGGGCAACTGCTTTAAAAACCGCACAACTAATTAATAGAGACTTAGACCTTGGTTGTTTTGATGAAACCTATGCCCGATATTCTCCCACTCACGCCAAGGCTCTAGAATTAGCTCAGGAGAAAAAGACTAGGACTTATACTCTGGTAGAAGTCTGGGAGCGATACAAAGACTTAAATAAGGATAGGATTGCTCAGACCACTCAAAACCATTTATGGAAAGACTGCGACCGTTACCTATCTCGGACTGACAAACAACTATTGGAATTGAATAAAGCTCAAGAATTTGTTTCTTACCTACAGAGCAAATACGCTGTATCCACTATTGCTACTTTGTTTCGGTCTTGTCTGAACCCTGCGGTCAATGCTGCTGTTAATGCGGGACTTATTACGATTAATCCATATCAGAGTATCAACATTCCTAAGCCACAGAAAAAACCGATAGAATGCTTTGAGCCTAATGAAGTTAAGGCAATCATCGCTGCTTTCTACTCAGACGAATACAAACACAAGTTTTCTAGCTATGAGCATTCTTTCTATGCTCAGTATGTCGAGATGCTAGCCCTTACTGGTGCAAGACCAGAAGAGATTGTAGCTTTGACTTTTGACGATATCAAACGTAAGGGTGGAAAGACATACATCAAGTTTTCCAAGGCTTATAGTAAGGGAATACTATTACCTCACACTAAAACGAAAGAAATTCGTATATTCCCATGCAATAAACAATTAGTATCAGTGCTTAATTCTGTACCTAGAACAAATAAACTAATGTTTCCTGGTGTAGAGGGTGGCTATCTCAATCATGGCAATTTTAGAAAGAGAGATTGGCGTGTTGTTTTGAAAGGTTTAGTTGAAGATAAAAAGGTAGCAAAGTATCTAAAGCCTTATGCTTTAAGACATTCCTTCATTACCAGATTAGTACGAGAAGGAGTGGATATTAAAACTGTGGCTACATTGTCAGGTAATTCTGTAGCTACTATCATCAAGCACTACTTAGCAGCCAAGCAGGACTTTAATCTACCAGAACTCTAATTAATACAAAGAGGGGTATCATCCCCTCTACAGCCTAAGAAAACTTATTCAACTGTTGATTAACTTGTTTAAGTTGCTCCCCAACTTGTTTGAGTTGATACTTCAACGTAGTCTGTTGGGAATTAAGCTTATCTCTTAAATTACACAACTTGGTATAAGTAGAAGAGTCAGGGCGTTCATTAGTAGCATATAGTTCTTTTTGTATTAGCGTTTCTTGAGTATCAGAAAACTCCAGAAAATCAGGAGACAAATAATTGTGATTGTGATTAGGAATAGAAGGGAATGCTTCAACAGCAGGTCTAGAATTCTCTAATTCATAAGCATTTAACTCTTGGGAAGCTTCTAATGTATTTGCATAAGGAACAGAAGAACCTTCATTCTTCATCCCAGGATGTTGATAATTATTATTCATATATTTTCATTAGTAATTAATTGTAATAGTTCTCTTCGTATAAGACCAGTCATAGTTAATCCCTCCCTATGACAATAATTACGAAGTCTATTTTTATCATCAGTAGTTAAATATGAAACTACTTGCTCGTAGTCATGTTCTTTAGTTTTATATTTACTCGTCATCTTGTTCGCGATTGAAATTGTAGGTTAGGAATCTTTTAAACTCTTCTTTGGTAGAGTTACTTAACTTAGGATTATTCTTTATTGTGGATAATATTTTGTTGAGCCATATATTCATTTTCGTTCTGCCTATATAGTTCTATATAACCACATAAAACATATAGTTTTATAGGCAACTTCTCATAGCTTCATCTACGAATACTGTATTTATTTGTTAGACAAAGCCAATAGAGAGTGTATTTTTTAGCTGCGATAAAAAAGGGGTTTATAGGGGAGGTAACGCATAGCCCCTCTACCCCCTATGGAAGAAATAGGACTAAAAACTTTTTTCAACAACAACAACTAGATATTTATTTATTGCAGGGTTGTCCTTAATTGGGCGACCCTTTTTTTGAGTTTATTCAATTAAATCAAATAGGAGATATACCATTATGAAAACTCAGATTATTACTCTTCAATTTCCCAGCTTTGGTAATCCCAATGCAGAGAGAAATATTGAAATCACATTTGACTTTGATGCTAACACTGTAGCTTGGCGTAATCGTGTATTCAAAGTAAACGAGCGACTAATCTCTGTCCGTAAAGTCTATTCAGACAAAGGCTTCAAGTCTAATGACTATGAGTATCAAACTCAGGTTGTTTCTGTAGAGGAGACAATGAAGCTAATGATGAAGACTGTTAACAGCTTCAAGCAAGCCAACACTGCAATTAACTTCCTTAATGAACTTGTAGGCACAGTCCTTATTAGTAACTGGGAAATCGATGAGCGAGACACCACTAGCTATAACCTTAGTGCCATTCAACCAGAAACAGATAACACCCGTGATGCTCAACAAGTCCTTAGAGACTATGATGTAGTCGGCTTTGAGGTCAAGTCCAATGACTTAATGGGTAAAGGTATGTGGGTAGAGGGTTGCTTATCAACAGCAACTAGACAGTGGGGTTTTGCCCTTCCTGATAAAACTAACAAGAAAAGAGCCAAGGTAGGCGATGCTGTAGTGGTATCGGGACGTTCTATTGATGGAACTAAATCTATTGTCCATGCTGATAAACCAGAGAAACAGCTTAACAGAGAAACCATGCTTAAGCACATTGCTGCGGAACTCCCTGTAGTTCATGAAGATGCTCTAGTATCTGAACTTCATGATGGTAAATTTGCTGTTTCCTATGGATTAGCTGATTATAGTCTGTTATTAAATGACCCACTGCTATCGCTGGCTGTAGGTGATGCTGGCATAGTTAACCGCGAACCCATCAACTATGTTGCTAATAAACTTCTTCGTGGTGGAATTAACCTCGAACTATTGTTTGCTAGTAACTCATCCTATCAAGCTGAAGTAGAGAAGAAAATCAAATCACTATCTCTAACTAATAATCGTGCAGCACAAGTTCAGGTGGTAATAGAAGATGTTCGTGCAGAACTAAAAGCCCATGAACTTAATGAGACTGTGCTGCAACCTGGAGAAACCATTGAGTTTAAAGGACAAGCTGTAGTTGCTAACTTCAACACCTTCCCTGTCAGAGTCCACAAGATTAAGAGCGTTCGTAGAGGTGCTTTTATTAACACTGAATGCAGAAGCCTTGTAGTAGAAGTCCACACTAAAGCTGAGTTTGAAGACTATAACTGTAAGCTTCGTGGACAGTGGATTAAAGGCATGACCACTCGTAATGATGATTATGTAGTGCTTGACTCTAGTGGTGAACCTGTAGATGCTAGATTTATCCTCAACCACAATTCAGTTAAGAATGAGAAGGCAGTTAGTCTCAGAGGTTGGGCAAACAATGAAGGTCAACGTATTGCTTTCTGTCAGAATGGCGAACTGCGCTATGTAGAAGAAGACAATAATGGTAAATGGGTTCTAGGTGAACTCGTTGACCTAGCAGCAGTTGGAAAAGAGATTGCAGCAATGACTGAAGAGTATGACGTAGAGCAGATTGTCTCTATCCAAGACTTAGAGGCATTCAAAACTTCTAATCCCGATGCTTTCAATAATGTTGAGGAAACTAAGTTAGACAACGCCTTAGTTCAATTGAACTATAAAGCTAAAGGATATATCGCTCCTCTGGTATTCGCTATTGAGTTAAGTTCTGTTCCTGAGAACCTAAGTGTCAATCGTCGTCTAGCTGCCAATGCTAGTGCCTATCTAACAACCTTCCCCTGTGATGGATTAAAGAAAGTTCAAGAACACAATAGCAAGCTGGTTAAGTCCCTCAAGCTTGCTAGTAAAAACCATGTTGATGCTCACTTTAATTTAGATAGTGAGTGCCAAGCTAAGGCATTGCGTGATGTTCTAAGTAATTTAGTCAAGTCCTCCAGTCGTGATTTATTAAAGCAGCTAGGAGATAAATATCCTCATGGGTTTAAGGTAGAAGGTTCTGTCAATGGTTCTCGTAATTGGAAAGTAACAATTCCTGCACGTCTATTAACTGTATTGAGCCACTTCAATAAAACTGGGTTCTCCACTGATAACAAAGTAGTAGAAGTCCATGCCTTCTTATCTCTAGTAGCAGATGCTAATTCTTGTTCTCATCTGATTGCTGAATATGCTTTCCGCTTAGGCTCTAGTTTAGAGTGCTGGAAAGACGATGTAAACAGCCGTGAGAAAGCATTCGTTAAGGGTTCTCCTTTATTCACCACACATGGTATGAAGGTATTAGCCAACTCCCAAGCTGGTTATGAATTAGTAAATGATGTGGAAGTTCCTGTTATCTGGATTAACAGTAATAATCCTCTAGTGAAAGGAACTGTTGATAAGAACGGTAAGAAGGTTAAGCAAATAAAAGATGGTGATGTAGTTCTGTTCTATAGAAACCCTGTAGTAGATTTAACCCCTGGTATTATCCGCTTTAATGATAAAGCCTGTGGTAACTTCACCTGTGCCGTATCTCCTTCTGTATTAGCTTGGAGTAGCCAAACTGATAATGATGGTGACACTCTCTGGATAGTTCCTCTCAAACAAGTCCGTATTAGCAGTGTGGACACAGAAGGAGAACGTGGTGAAGCAGTCAGAGAATCTATTGCTTCAATGATGAATCATCCTCTTGTGGGTAAAGATATTGCTGTAGATGCAATGGCTAAGTTTAGTGCTGGTGATTTATTCGCTGGTATCATCAAACCCCGTAATAACTTCGGTGTTGATGTAAACGCTGTTGTTGGTGATTCTAACCCCAACATCATTGAACTTGCTGAAGCTGTAGCTAACCACTACACAATTCGTGTAGGACAAGGTTATAGCTTAATGTTCAATGCCTTTAATAGCTTCACCAGTAAGTTCCATAAAGAAGGTGTCGCTGCTTTCTCTCATGCTGAGATTGTTGCTATCAAAGCTAGTTCCTTTGTCTTCTATGAAGAATTTGGGTTATCAGGATTTTCTGCTGGTAATGAAGAAGAGTTTGGCAAACTAACAAAGTCAGCATTAGAGAGATTGGGTAAAAACAAAGTAAGCTCTAGCGGTTTGTTGACTCGTAAGAACAGAGGAGGTAATAAAAATCCTTGGTTCTATGCTTCCAAGTTCCGCGCTCAGTCTATCATTCAATCTCAGACCGAACTCAACAAACATTTTGGTGACGTTCAACTTAAGTTCGACACAAGTGAAAGTAATCTCATCAAAGTTGAAGCTTTGAATAATGGTTTGTTCAGAACTCTAACCAAGGGTCATTTAAACCAGGAAGGCTGTATTAATGGTATCTTCACTAGAATTGGTGGTGGACTAGTTGATGCTGCCCATCCTTTTGCTGAAGCTATGATTGCTTGGCAAGAGTTTGTTAATGGTGGTCTTGTCGGTTAAGTAATATCTAACTGTATAGTTTCTATTTCTAACCAATAACTCAAGCTCAACTTCTACGCTCCAAGCTCTATGAGCCTGCGAGTAGCGAAGTATGAGTAGAAGCACAAAACATTAGTATAAAAACTAATACATGATAATCCTTTTAATCACCAATTAAATCAATTGATACTTCTATGTAGTTTCATTACTAATAGATATTAAAGTATCGAAAGTTATTAGACTCTTGATTAATAGAAGCTTCACTGCTTTGTTAGTTGTTAGAGAGTATTAATAGCTGAAATATTGATTTAAGGCGTGATAGTAGAAAGGATGAATCCCTATTGATAGCCTAACTTATACCCAAAGGGTATTGGGGATGTATATACAACTAACTATTTTTATACCCTATGAATATTTTATTAATCGAACAATACAGTAAGTTGATTCAAAATGTTATACAGCATACCGATGATATTTTAAGAGCAGTAGTATCTGATGATAGAGTGCGCCAGGATATTAAGAATCAATGGTATCTAAATGATGATGATACAGACTGGGATGCTCTACTGAAAGCTGAAGAAAACACCTATACCTTTGACCCTTATATTTATCCTAATAATTTCTTTAACGAATAGCCAGTCAAGGTAATCAATCAGTATGTTCTTTCATTAGGAATACGGAAAATATTGATTATTTTTATGCCATTGTTACTCATTAAATTAGTAGTGTATCAATACTAAAATACTAATTATGAAAACTGTTAAAGAAGTCCATCAAGAATATAGCAAGCAAGTACACGAAGCTGCTCTGCGAGCAGGCGAAGCAGCTAAAAAGAACAAAGTATTATTAGGACTTAATAATATAAGTGCTGGTGATAAGGAAGCACTTAAGTTTTTAGCACAGCTATCTCATACTGTCGGAGGTAAACAGAACCTAGCTCGTCTGTTTCAGATATTTATGGCAATTGAATAATCAGCTTCTCTTCTACGCACTGAAAGAGCAGTAGTAACAAAAGAATTAAGCATCCTTCTCTGAAGAATGAAGAGCATTACATTAAACCGTCACTCAATGCAGTTAGGCGGTTTTTCTATGTCTGACCTCGCTTCGTTTGGTACAAGTGAACTCATTTAACGAGGTACAAGTGACCAGCACCTAATGGTCAATAAATATTTTCTCAAGGTACATAAATCAATCAATTAATAATAATCAAGAAGTTAAATCAAATGACTAATCAAACTCGTCAATTCAATATTGTAGTTCTTATCAATAAAGCTAGAGATAATGAAAATATCACCTTTAGTATTACTGAGAACGAACAAGATGGTTTTCTCCATGCCAATATGACAGGCTCAGTAGTAGAAGCTAGTGGTTTAATCCACGCTGAAGATAGTGGTGCTGAGTATGACTATAGCGGAGATATTAAAGGACTGGAAGCATTAATCCTAGTAGATAAACTAACTTTAGCAGAGAAGATTATCAATGAAGCTGAGGCTATTTTTGCTAAAAGAGCAGAGAGAAATGATTTAAACAATCGCGTGTATCTAAATATAGTAGCGTCGGGCTTCCGTCTTGATATAAAAGATGAGGCTGAAGAAGCAGATGATAACCGCAGTAAGCTCTGGATAACCAACATCATCAGGGTAGATATCACTGGTGGCTTGAGCATTGATGCCTTTAAGAGCCGTTTGAACACTCTTAAGTCTAGAAGCTACACCCGCAAGGTTAAAGCTCGCAGTAACGGATTATTTCGTCCCCAAGTAGATGCAGCCAAAACGACCACAGAAATTAATTCTAACGATGCTCCTCCTGAACTTCCCAGTAGAGAGGAGATGTTTAAGCAAATGATGGCGATGCAGCAACAGATGGCGCAAATGCAAAGCCAACTGGCAGCTAAATCTTCTAGTAGTAATGGCGGTAGCAAAGCACCAGTAGTTCGTGATGTAAAGGCACTGGTAGGTAAATAAGTTAAATCTTTATCTCATCAAGGGTGTGATGTTAGAAGAAGCTCAAAAGGTAGGCGCATAAATCCTACTAACAAAAGCCTCTAAGCCTTGTTACGTATAGGTTTAGAGGCTATAATAGTAATATAAATACTACAATTATAATATAACTTTATGCAAGAAATATTTAAAGATATACCTGGGTATGAAGGTTTATATCAAGTCAGTAATTTAGGTAGAGTTAGAAGCTTAGATAGAACGAGAAAGGGTGCATATAATAAAGCAATAGCTATAAAAGGCAGAATTCTTAAAAGCAGCGTATCGAATAAAGGATATGAACTAGTTGGGCTTTGTAAAAATAGTGTTAGTAAAAAAAAGACTGTACATCGTCTAGTAATGTTAGCCTTTATTCCTAATCCTAATAACTTACCAATTATTAATCATATTGATGGTGATAAATTAAACAATAATATATCTAATCTAGAATGGTGTGATTACAAACATAACAGCAAAGAAGCTGCAAGAATTGGATTAATAAAAAGCGAAATATATAGTAAACTTACTACGACTCAAGTTAAAGAAATAAAAGCTAATAGTATTTCTCAAAAAGATATAGCTAAGTTATACAAAGTGCATCCCAGCACAATTAGCAGAATTAAATTGAGTAAAAGGTGGAAGAGTGTAGCACCTCTGCGCGGTGACGATGGGATACTCCCAGCTTAGTATTTATTAATAATTTATTTATAAAACCTCATTTAGAAATAAGTGGGGTTTTATTTTGGCGACTCATAGCCTAAGTAATTTAATCATGAGACATAGAAAATAAATAGGAGTAATAGGAGTAATGCAATGGGAAATAATTCAGATAAAAATAAATCTAATAATGTTAATAAGTATGGCAAGCCGATTGTCAATATTGACGAATTGTTATCTGCCAAAAGAACTGAACTTGAACATTTTAATGCTCAATCAAATCAAACTCTTGAACAAGCAGATAAATTTGTGGAGGGTGAGGCTAAAAAAGCTGAGTATGCGCGTTTAACTAATGAAGCTAAGGCTAGGTTTGAAATGGCTTCTATGAACGGGCGTATTGATGGTATCAAAGAGTTCCATTCCGATTTAGGTAAGTTTTTAGGTGCAGTCAAAGAATCGGCTGTAGAAGAACAAGCTCGTCTGGTAGATGAAAGTAATAGTAGGCTTATTGAAAGTTCTAAACCGAGAGAAGAATTAAGCTCTCTCCCAGCATTAGATTTTAGTTCTTATAGTTTTGCGGATGTAGTTGAAGCACCTCAATTAGAACCGAGTACAGAAGATAACTCACTTGCAGAAAGTAAATTAAATAGTAAATATCAAGGATTAGTATAGGAGAGAAAGTAAATAAATGTCTTCATTATTAGAAGGATTAGCAAGGAGGGCATACAAAGAACTTGTATGCTCTGAAATCAAAGAATTAATTGATAAAAGATTATCAGCTAATTTTAGTTCTGTATATGATGAATTAATTGTAGATAGAAGAAATGAAGTTAGAAAAGTTATAGGTGAATTAAATATAGATGAACTTAACTTATCTAGCAATGATAAAAGTTTAGTAGCGGAAAAGTTATTAAGTATTGATATAGCTAAATTACTTAGTTATAAAAGTAAGATTGAATCTGAGTTAGGTCTTAAAGATAGTAGAGAATGTGAACCTATAACAAATGGTCTAGAGTTTTCACCTTATTTTGAAATGCTAGGTAGTCCTATTCATCAAACTGGATTCACAAGAAGAATTAATGAATTGATTGGCATATGTAATGATGTAGAAGTAGTTGCTGCACTAGAACAAGTAAGAGATTTAATAGTAGGTAACTGGAAAGAACTAAATCCTACCACTGCAACCCCAAATGTAGATGATTATTGGTTTATTAGAAATACTGAAGTCAAGCCCGTCATCGCTGCATGGCTAGTAAAAAAGCAGTAGGGCAATTGATAGATAATCCTCCTCTCTCTGCATCCTGTGTAGGGGGAGTTATTAATTGTCATGTTGAAGAAGAGGATAACAATATTAATGTGTCTACACAGTTAACAGTAGAAGTTACTCAAGACAAGAAATCTGAATTTAGCGAGAAGTTTAATATTGTATTCCCCAATATCAAAGGTCAGTGTTTAAATACTAGAGATTTTAAGTTAGTTAAGAATAGATTGGTTGCTGAGATAGAACAAAGTTTTAATCCTACTAATGTCATAAATAACTTTTTAAATAACTACTCTGACATTATTAATAGCTCTCAAGAAAAACAGTTGGTAGAGATTATTAATAGTAGCTGACTCTTTCGTCGCAGATGAAGCTGAGTATTAATCCATTGACGACGGGAGATACCAATAAATAGTTAAACACCTTATATACTATTATTCTAGATAAAGTAGTATATAAATACTTAATAATATTAATCATGGATACCAAAGATAAAATTAACACTAGTCCTAAGCACGTAACGCTTCAAAACTATGTAATAGAGTTCATAGAGCAACAAGCACAGAAAAATAACAAAACTTTCTCAAAACAGCTAAACAGTATAGTAAAAATGTTCAAGCAACAATATGACCTGTAAAGATAAATTATTAATAGAAATACAAAGTAAATTTAGAAATAATATTAAAGGTGCTGGTCTTATTTATATGGGCTTGTATGACTTGATTAATGAAGAACGACCTATTACACCTGAAGAGTTGGCAAAGGCTATATTCGCCCCCATAACATTCGTTAGAGCCTATGAATATATCTGGCATAAATATATTTAACTTAGTATGCATAACGTAATATGTTAATGCATTTTAATGCATCTACTCCCTATATATAATGTGGTTTGTAGTAGATAGGCACTAGGGAGGTTAGTTGTGTCAGAGTATGACATATTTTTTAGATAAAAAAGACCTACCTCTCATATTAAAGGTAGGACTAGATATATCTAAAAGTATTTGCCTTAATGGATAACAAATTAAAACTATGTCAATGTAAATCAATATTCCAAATATTCCCAATGTTAATTCATCATCTTCTTTAATAGTAGTAAATAATAGGCGCAGTAGGTGGGACTAAATATTACTAGGTTAAAATCTATGATGATAATAATGTTATATTTAAAAATTAAACTTTAGAAAAAGAAGCAGAATAATCAGCCAGTTGTTCAGCGAAGAATATAAATCCTGTTAACTCTTTATGCAGTTTATTGGCGAGCTTTGGATTATCTTGGAAGTAGATTACTTTATCTTCATAAGAGAGGTCAGCCCACCAATCTAATTGTTCTTCTAAAATCTCTTCTGGTGTTAAATTTGGTATATATTGAGGCAGAGTACAGCTAGAGCTTTTTAAGCCACCTTTACTATCTACAACTTGGTTTTTAGTGTTGAAAGTGTAAGTTAAATCTTCATAATAAGGGTCTGGTACTTCATCAAGTTTAGAGAAGCTATAATATTTAGAGGAAGAATTTTTAGTATCAACCATACTGTCTAATAAGGCTGTATCAGACATATCTTCTTCTTCAAATTGTGATTGTTGTTGTTGAATAACAGTGAAAAGTTCGTCTTGAGTAAAATAAATAAGTTGTTGTGGGGAGGCTTCATTATTTAGAGTAGGAGAATTAATAGCACTAATATATTCATGTGTTTCAGTAAAGTGAATACATTTCCATTTTTTAGGAAGACGAGCGAATGCTACTTCATTATTATCTAATCGTAGGATGGGGAGTTGTTCAAATAATATATCAGCATGGGTAGCAGCAATTTCTTTCATAATAGAATGACCAAAATTACTATAAAGCTTACTAAGTTTAGATTTAAGAGCAACTAAGTCTTTGTATTCAATAAAAGGAAATTGAGAATCTAGCTCAGACTTTTTAAAAGTAAAAGCAATGTTGTAAATGTTTTGAGTAGAAAGGCACTGTAGATTTTCATCATTCTGAAGTAGGAGTTTATATTCATCTACAATAATTTGTTTTAGTCCTTCAACAGTAGGAATTGAAAAGTTAAAATCCTTATATTTAATATAAACAGATGATTTGAATTCATCAGACCAAAGTAAATTATAGTATTCAATTACAAGCTCATAGAATTTAGCAGTAGTTCTAGTTTCTACAAGAGGATTAAGGTAAAGAAATCCTTTATCTTCTAATATAATTCCAAGTTTTCTAAAGGAGGATATTGCTTTAGAATATGCGGAGTTTTGCTTATTAAAAGTAGCCTCTATAACATCACATACTCGATTATGTTTAGATTGGCAGCTACGATACCTCAAGCTAGATTTTAGTTCGTCGATAAGTCTAGTGTAAATTGAAGACTTAAGACTAGCTTGAAATATGTTTTTAAATAAATCTTTAACTAGCATATCTTTTGTCATAGGGACTTGTTTTAAAAACTTACACTCTTGGTTTTGAAATGTTATAATAGACATATTAAAATAAGATTTTTGTTAGAGAAAAAGAGAGTAGTTTTGGTCGGCTAACTCTCTTTTTTGTTGTCTATTTAATTGTAACTTTTAATACTTCAAATGTCAGTAATGACTGTATAAAATTAGCCAGCATGAACTATATAAAATTATACAGTCATAAATCTCTGAAAAGGTATATATACGGTCGTCCTAGAAAAAAACACAAAACACTAGTAATATATATATGTTTTTTATTAGGTGTGTAAGTATGAGGAACTATAAGTAGTTATTAAGATATGAGGCAGCAGCCGAATATCTGAACAACCTCATTGTTTAAATACTAATAATAGTATTGATTGTAAATAATAGTAATACAAGTATTAAATATAACGCCGTAGGCGAGTAATAGAATAGGACGCGATAGCGGACTATGGAACAGTATTAAAACAATAGGGGCGCGCCATCTTTTTACACCCGACGGGTAACGCGCAGCGCGCTCCACAATTACCAAATTATTGCTGGTGTTTTATCGAAGTAATGATGCTGCCTATTAATAGTTCGCCTAATGGCTATATATCCTCACAATACTAGCTCCACCTCTTAGAGGCACGAGAAGAGCCATATACGCCCCTTAAACTATATTCCTAACCCAATACTCATTAATTGATTTAACCCATGTTAGAACACTCATAAACGTGGGTATTCTTATTGTAATAACATCGCGGGCTTCCACGCGATTAATAAATTAGCTCAGAGGGAAATTTGTAAATAGAAAATTATGGAGATTAAAAATCTTATGAAAATAGATTACGAAGAGAATAAATCGTTGACAAAATATTATCAAGAACATAAATGTCAGGAGTTTGAAACATTTTCAAAAGGAAAAGAAAACTTCATTGTAAGTTACCTTGACAGAACGTACGAAGGAAAAAACGGGCGTATAGAAAGTGAACTTATTTTAAGGGATAAATCAACACCTTGTTCCTTTTATAGATTTGCGCCAGAACCACTAAATAATAAATATCTGGATTGTAATGAAACTCTGAATTTATTAAATATGGAAATTTGGACAGGGGTTCGCTTAGAAAAAAATGAGTGGTATGGAGTAGGGGAGTCCTTCGATACTATTCTATATATTACAAAAGACGGTGAAATGGAACCGTATGAAAGAGTGGAAAAATTTGCCTACATAATAGATAATTATATAGAAAAAGCCTTGTATACAAATTACTTAGGAGACTTCATTATATTTAACTTTGATAACTGGACTCCACAAGAAATAGAGAAAGACACTCCATTTGTATCAACAAATGGAGTGTCTTTTGGTATTAAAGAAGATGGAACATTAATTTGCTCCAGGAATAAGGTGGCATTCTTTGATAAATTTTATGCTGACTAATTATTAAAAACTAAAAAACTAAAAAAACTAAAAAGACTTTACTATTAATTTAGTAAAGTCTTTTTCTGTAATTTATTTGTACTATTTAGACAATAATTGTGGTAAAATAGAGGCATACAAACAGATATATAAAAACTAATAAACAAATGCAAAACATCATAATCAAACCCCAAGATGTTATAACTCAGAAAGAAGCTTGTAACCTATTAAATATTAGTCAAACTCACCTTCGTAAATTAAGGGATGAGGGTAAGGTTAGATTTGTTAAAGATAAGTGTAACGAACGCTTTACGTATGTATTAAAGTCAGATGTAGAGCAACTATTAAATTCTAGATTTTATATTGTATGAATAAACAATTTAAGTGGACAGAAGACTGGAGATTAATGTTACACCAAAAAGCCTTAGCAGCTACTCTGCGAGTAGGCGATGCTAAGTCTTCGACGTTAGGAGAAGCAGCAGGAAAGGTACTTTCTAAAACCCCAAGAGTAATTCCAATGCGCCACTTAGATACCTGTAAATGTCCCATTTGTAAAGAGAAAAACAATAATGACCTCGCTTCGTCCCATCTTTCTTCGTCAGAAGGGATTGCGCTTGGTACAAGTGACCCCACTTCGCGAGGTACTTCATTGTCTCACTAGAATATTCAATACTTAACAATTCAATATCCCAATATCCTAATATCCAGTCATGAGCGTATGACATAAAACTAGGTAAAAGAATTAAGACTACTATTCCCGTCATCTATTAAATTAGGTGGCGGTTTTTTCATGTTTAATTTATCACTTCAAATATCAATACTATGACTACTTCAAAACCAAGACCTAAATATGATGTGTGGAAAGACCCGCGCCCCAAGACTGTTTCTATAGGTGTCTCATTAATCACAGTAGAAACTGACTCCTTTATCCAAGATGACCGCCATGTAGAGATTCCTGTAGATGACGACATAGTTTATCTTACAGTACCAAGAGAGATAGTATTTCTTCCTTGTGGTGGTGCATCTTATGACAGTATTGCTGACTTACTAGAAGCAGAGGGGTATCCCAAAAGATTATGGAAAATCATGTCGGTTTGGACTGTAATACCACCTCATGAACAACCTTTTTAAAAGTATTTTTATATGGAACAGAACAATCATTCTAATTATTACTACAGGAGATACAAAACCAATGAAAAAACAAATTGAAATCGTTTGGCATATAGACGAAGTAAAACAAGCAGTCAATGATAGATATGATGCCTGTATTAGTGATATTGATGCCTTTAAAGTTTTAGAGTTCCTTTCAAATGATACCAAAGAAATTACGTATCAATTAATAGATGAAGTGATTAGCACTTTATTACATACACAGGAAATTAATCTAATAGATTGTGAGGAAGAATAATGTTAGAAAGACACCAAGCTAAAGTAATACAAAAGCCTAAACAAATTAAAGCTAAGTACGGATTTTGCTCGATGATTAAACTACAGCTTCTATCTCGACAGAAGGGAGAGCTTATTTCTACTAATGAAGAAGTTGTGATTTTTAGTAAAGAAAATGATGCTAATGTCCTTAAAAGATATAAAGGTGAGGTAGTAGAAGTCTATCAAGATGATAACCAAAAGTGGAAGTTACTAAGTACTATTCCTACTAACAATAGTGATAGAAATAGTGAAATTCAAATGAATAGACTTTCTCATAACGGCGGAGCTAATCGTAATTATTATACTAATAATAATTCTCCAGAAATAAGTAGTATTCCTTCTAATACAGTGAATGATATAGAGGACATAATAGAAGATGTCCCTATGCTTTCTAATACGGATAAAAAGAAAATCGCTAGGTTTATAGACCAACAAGCAGCACTATATAAGTACACTGTGAATGCGGTAAAGAAAGAGTTTCCTGAACTTGAGGGTATAGATGACCGAGGCATTAGGTCAATAGCCCTCTCACTACTGATTAATACCAATATGGTTATTAATAGAAACCTGTGAGTAGCGACGCAGGAGAAACGGTTATATTCATCATCTCAAAGTTCCTGCTCTAAGAAAAACCAACTAGCAATAGACAACCACCTTGCTACATTCCAGGTATGCCTAACTGCTTATCCTGCTTCTTACTACTGGACTTCTTCTTACTCTTAGATTTCTTAGGTTTAGCTCTATCTCTTTCTTCCTTAATCCTTTCCAATAACACTGATGCTGGTTCATCGTTGGGGTCTTGGGGGACAAGTTCACCTCTGAATGCTTTGGCTAAAATAGATTGATTGAGGGTTTCTAGGTCAGCTTGTGCTTGTTGGTATTGCTGTTCTATGCTGTCTGCTAGTTTGAATAAAGATTCGATACGGCAGACTATTTCTTTTTGTTCTTCAATTGGTGCAACTGAAACAGGCATTTTTGCCATTGACTTAGTATTGAAGTGAGTAAGTGCAACCCCTACTTGTTGTGAATTAACATGAGATTTGGCAACTGAGTTCATATAAAAAGCTCCATACTCAGGAACAATAGCTTGAGGCTGCTTAACTATTACTAAATCGGAACAGTTAGCTTCCTCTAGTGTTTTAGGAATCACACAGGCTACCCCAACGTCTCCAGACCTAACTACTACTAAATCTCCTGGCTGAAGACTGGATTTGCCAATTCTTGTATGGAAGTCTTCTGAAATAAATGTTAATCCTTTAGGCTCAAATCGATTTTCACGAACATTTTGAGAACGGAGAAAAGGAATCCCATCTTCTCTATATTCATCCTTCATAGAACCTACATGACCTACAGTTACACGGTCACTAACTTGAGCAAATGATGCTAAAGACCATTTATCGGGTAACAGACTTGAAGTTTTGATATCTGGCTCTACTGGCTCTTTATACTTCTTCTTCCACTTGTCATCCTTGGGAACTTTGCCCTTAGCCTTCATCTTCTCCAATTCAGCTTCTTCCCAACGGCGACGACGTTCAACCCTAATACGCTCTAACAACACATCAGCAGGTTCAACATCAGGGTTTTGTTCCCGCCAGTCTTTAGTTAAATCACCACGGAAGGCAGAAGCTAGAACAGATTGACGGAATTGGTCTAGTAGAGGTTTGATTGCTTCGAGTTCTTCTTTTACTGCGGTGCTTCTTGTTTGTAGGGCTTCTATCTTGGCTACGATGCGTTTCTGTTCGTTAAGGGGTGGTAATGGGATTTTTGAAGCTTTTAAGAATTTAAAGTGGCGACTATATCCCTTATCAGGAAGGTTGATAGTGCGTAATGCCCAGTATGCAAAATGCTCATTAATCAAAGGTTTGGACTTTAAAACTTTAACTCCATCTGCCCCTTGTATAAATTTAGTATTTATGAACTTCACGCAACGAGAATGGTCGCCGAAAATAATGACAGGCAAGCTGCTCTCACAAACAAGATTTTCGTCATTACAATAACCACCAATAACATTTTGTCCTTGGTCTATAACTGGATATAGACCTGATTCCAAATAAAATTTTTGCTTCAGTTTTTTATTGGAACTCGTAATATTCTGAAAACAATAGTCAAAATTCATCCATGTCCAGGAATAAGGTAAACTTTCAACAAGCCACCAACCACATTCTTTTTCATTATCATTCACTGAAATCTCTCCTCACCATGTAACAACAAGCATTAATCAAAAAGAGAAACCACATTAATATCAGTTACCCGATACATTGGTTTAGTAGGTTTCTCTGTAGTAATAAACTCTTCTGCACCAACTAAGATTGCTGCTGCTATATGTAGAGCATCCAGTATCAAACTTCTTCTTCAACTGCTGGATTATCCAACAACTCGGTTAAAGCTTCCATGTCTTCCATAGCCGACTGTAGCCTCATCATAATCTCTGCTGCTATTTCATCGGGTTCGGGTAAATCTTCGGCACTCTGTAGGCTTTCATCCCGTAACCAAGATATATCTAGATTCTCGCCCCGTTTAGCAATCTCTTCTCTGCTAAAACATCTAAACCGTCCCTCTTCACCTAAATCAGTCCGAGGATTTTTACCATTAGGGTCATCACCATAACATTTTTCAAAATCTGCAAAATGTTTTCTAGTTAAAGGAGTGCGCTTACCAAAGGAAGGCATATTGGTTCGTAGGTCATAAAACCAAACTTCCTGAGTATTGCCTTTCTCAGTTGTTCCTCGTTGGAAGAATAGTACATTGGTTTTAACCCCTTGAGCGTAGAAGATACCAGTAGGCAAACGCAGGATAGTATGGAGGTTACACTTATCCATCAAGTCAGCCCTAATGTTACGCCCCTGTCCATCTTCAAACAAAACATTATCGGGTAGTACAACTGCTGCCCTTCCTTCTGGTAATAAACCTCGATAGATGTGTTCTAGGAATGCTAGCTGCTTGTTAGAAGTGGGATAAGGGACTTCCAGAAAATAAAATACTCATCTTTCAAGAATGATAATCATTATGAGGGGGAAGGAGGGGCAGGCGATGCCTGCCCCTCCTTCCCGATTTTGTAGTAATATCAATCTTGACAATGAAATTTTTTAGTAGACTTCAAGTGTCCATAGAATTAACCGATTCACTCAAAAATTTGCTCACTGAAACTGTTCTTCAATTAAAAGGTACAGCCCGACGAAGATTTATGGCACAAACAGTTTTGGAGTTAGGATATGGAGGACAATCTCTTGCCGAACAAGAATTGGGGTGGAATAGAAAGACGATTCGTAAAGGAATTAGAGAGTTAAAAAGTGGCATTACTTGTGTAGATAATCATTCAGCTAAAGGTAGAAAGAAAGCGGAAGAACATTTACCGAAACTCTTAGAATATCTCAAAAACCTAGTTGATTCCCAAAGTCAAACCGACCCAAGTTTCAAAAGCCAAAGACTTTATACAAGACTGAGTGCTGCTCAAGTTAGAAAGCAATTAATTGAGAAATTTGGTTATAGTGATGAAGATTTACCGACAGAAGAAACGATTCGGGTGAAGTTAAATAATTTAGGCTATCGTCTTAAAAGAGTCGCCAAAGTTTTACCTCAAAAAAAATTCCAGAAACCGAGGCAATCTTTGAGCAATTAGCAATAGTTAATCAGGAAGCTGATGACGATCCTAATATTTTGCGTCTCAGTTTAGATGCCAAGGCTCGTGTAAATATTGGCTTATTTGACCGCGGAGGTAAAAATAGAGTCCTATTGAAACTAATGACCATGATTTTAATTCAAAAACAACTTTAACACCTTACGGGATATTTATTCCAGAGCTTGATGAGCTATTTTTGTACTTCACCGATTCAAAAATTACCAGTGACTTTATTGTTGATATCTTAGAGGATTTCTGGCAGTCTGAAAAGTCTCGCTTTAACCAAATAAAAACACTAGTGATTAATCAAGATAATGGACCAGAGAATCATTCACGGCGAACTCAATTTATGAAACGGATAGTTGAATTTTCTCAGAAGTACCAAGTCAATATACGTTTAGCTTACTACCCTCCTTATCACAGTAAATATAATCCCATTGAAAGAACTTGGGCGGTCTTAGAAAATCATTGGAATGGGAGTATTTTAGATGAAGTTGAAACGGCATTAAAATTTGCCCAAACGATGACTTGGAAGGGAAAAAACCCAGTTGTTAAGTTAGTTACTCAAACTTATGATACAGGAGTCAAGCTTACCAAAAAAGCTATGTCAAAAATTGAGGGACAAATCCAACGTCTTACCAATTCTACAAATCAAGAATTACCAAATTTAGGGAAGTGGTTTATTGATATCTGTTGTGGAGCCAGCTAGTTTTATCATAATTAAAATAATCTAGGAAATCCATAAATTGATTCTACTATTTGTCATCATTGTACTCGAAAAAAGCCACGAAGTATAAAAATTTGTGCTGCGTATTTTGGGAAAGAAAGGGTTGCCGACGGCAAACCTTTCTTTTCCTCTATAAGAATGATTATCATTTTCTAAAAAGTGATTTCCTGAGTCTTTCTTGGATAATTTATTTTTTGGAAGTCCCTAAGCGAATTTAAAAAATGCTTTTAGCCCTTACTCCATAAAGGATTTAAGGAAAAAAAAATTAGGTAGCAAACAAAAAAACCTTGTGGCAGTATTCTAGAGAGTTTGTTGCACTATTCTAGAGTGTTTGTTTTAAAGCTCTAAACTATATTTATCAATACTTTGAAGTCTATTTTTAGCCAAATTTGTTTTAAAACAAAAATTCCTCTTCTAAAACATAAATTTCTCATGATAGTGATCGTAGCGAGCAAACTGAAAAAATGCTCTTAGCCCTTACTATATAAAGGATTTAGGAAAAAATAGGTAGTAAAACCCAAAAACTTTGTTGCACCACTCTAGAGAGTTTATTTTAAAGCTTTAACTCATATATATCAGTGCTTTGAGGTCTATTTTTAGCTAAATTTGTTTTAAAACAAAAATTCCTCTTTTAAAACATAAATCTCTTATCAGAAAATCACAACAAGTGAATTTGAAAAAAACTCAAATTCCTTACCCCATAAAGGATTTGAGAAAAAAACTAAGTAGCGGAAGACAAAAACTTTGTGGCAGCATTCTAGAAAGTAGGTGGCAGTACTCGGATGCTCTTGTTTTAAAGCCGTAATTCAGATGCAGCAAGTACTTGAGGTTGTTCTTGCCGTATTTTTAGAAAAAAATAAAATATTGTTTTAAATTTCTAGAAGCTTGCCTACTTTAGTTCTAAGCTTTTTATTGATTGAACGTTTATCTCGTTCAATTAAAGAAACTAAGTTTTGGGATACTCCCAGAAAACCAGCAAGTTGTCCTTGACTCCAGCCTTTTGCTTTTCGAGCATTTTTAATTTGAGTCCCTGTTATTGTAGTGGTTTGCGCTACTGGCTCTTTTACATTTTTTGGAGATGAGTCACTTTTTGGTTTAACTTGTTTTGGTTGAGTTTTAGCAGCTAATAACTCAGGAATGGGGGCTGGAGGATGAATAGTAATTTTAGCAGCGAGTAACTGCTTGAAGTAACCTCGTGGTTTTCTTATTTTGCTATTAGAACGTAATTCTTCTGGATAGGTAACTGGGTCAAATTCAATTTGAAATGCTCTTTTTAGCTCAGATAAGACTTTTAAAGCATGATTCCAGCGATTGGTAAGTTTGTAAGCTTTATCTCGATTCTCCGAAGCTTCGTTAATAATAGTTTTTGGTAAAAGTGCTTCGAGTAGGGTTTGTACTTTATAAGTACCACTGGTATGAAATCGGCTTTCTACTGTTAAATGAAGCCCCAATCGCAACGCCAAATCATCTTGATAAGGATTGATTTTGAGAATATCTTGAGCTAAGTAACCGAATTGATATAGAGCTTTTTTGGCTTCGCATCCAGCTCTGTTTAAAAAAGCATCTGTCCAAAGTCCAGGTCTGATTGTAATGTAAACGTCCGTTGACTCATCTATCTTTTTTTCTAGCAGCCTGTCGGAGAACTCCACTTGCACCGAAAATTATTCGTCAAGATGCTGATCAACGCCATTTTTGTGGCAAAAAAGCTGGGTTTAGCATCGAAAAAGCTGCAAAAACCGAAAATTATTCGGTAGATTTTTTTTCTCCGACAGGCTGCTAGGTTAAACTGCTCGCTTTGAATATTTATGTAAGTTTCCCAGATGCGAGAAGTTTGTACGCTGCATGAAACTTTATTGTTACTCCGTCCTTCAACCCAAGTAGCTTGAATAGTAAGACATCCCAAGGCAAATGCTAACTTAGCTATTTCTTTGAGTTTTTCACTTTTCTTTAAGTCCGTGCGCTTGTCCCAACCTAGTTCGGTAATTAGGTCATTAGCAGAAAGCGTAAACTTACTCTCCCAAGGCTTCTCCTGTCGCATAGTATGGGCAGCGAAGAGCAAGTGTAGTTTGGCGGTATTTGTGCCAAATTTATCAATAATTTGTAAAGTTTCATCCCAAGGCAAGAGCGATATGTCACCTGGACTGGTAATGTAATGCTCAATAATGTTACTGGATTTTCCTTTAGCGTGATGTAGGAAATAAGCAAGTCCTGAAGGGTCTTTATCCCATAAATCTTTTCTTAATTGGGCGCGGAGACTAGACACTATTGGAGCAGAGGTAGCAGCAGGAGTAAAATACTCGTCTTTTCGATATAAAGGTGGTTCTGTATCAGGCAAATCAGCTATTTTGCTTACTTCCATTATATCTACAGGAGCGATATTTTTTTTCGTTTCGTTTTTTTTAATGGGAGTAGTATTTTTTCTTTTCATCTTGTTTGATCTCAAGCTGAAGTGTAATCGACCGCTAAATACTCGAATATCAGAGTAATATTAATCCAGTTATTTTTTACTAACTATCCTAGTTTAGCTTTCGAGTTAAAAAGAGGTTCAAAAGTATTGATTATCTTAAATATTCTTCAACTAAACAATATGCAGAAAGGTATGGACGCTAATACTTTTTGTGAAAGATGGTTTGAAATAGATAAACTTAGCCAGCAGTCAAAAGAGAAAGCGAAGAAAGTTTGGGGATACAGAGCTAAATGTGTCAGGCTACTTAGTGCTGTTTTAAAGAAACCAACCAATACCGTTGATAAATGGGGTTCGCGGTTTGAAAAAATGCCCAAAGATATGGAGTCAACTTTATTTTATGTCGATTCTATTAGACTACAAATTAAGACCATGCCCCAAGACATACTCTATCTTTATTTAGAAAGAAATCAAATTTAAATAATACTCGAATATAGGAGTATAATAAACAAAGATAAGCAATTTAGGTAAGGAAGGAAAAATCTTCATGACAACTGTTTCAATCCAGTTACCAAAAACCGTATTTTCTGCCCTGCGGAAAAATCCTCATGAATTTGTTCGAGAAATGAGAATTGCCGCAGCAGTAAAATGGTATGAATTAGGGGAAATTTCTCAAGGAAAGGCAGCAGAAATAGCAGGAGTCACTCGTTCGGAATTTATTCAGGCTTTGTCTCGTTACCAAGTTTCCTTTATGCAGTACACTAGCGTTGAGTTAGCTGAGGAATTAGAAGAGTGTTGATTAAGCGAGCGATCGTCAATTCTATTATCTTGTCAGAAAACAAATGCAAATAAAAATAGATATTCCCGAAGTAATAGGACAACAATTAATAGCCCAATGGGGAAATGTATCTCAACGAGCTAAAGAAGCTTTAGCTATAGAAGCTTATCGTACTGGCTCTCTTACTTCAGCACAAATTCAAAGTCTACTTAATTTATCTTCTCGTTGGGAAGTTGAAGAGTTCTTAAAAAATTCGCAAGCTTACCTAGATTATACAGAGTCAGATTTAGAACAAGACAGGCAAACTCTGAATAATCTTTTATTTCAAGAGAAGGTTAGTTAACAGAAGAAACAATCTGGAAAATTAATTATTTTTGAGATAGACAATAATGAGTTGGCATTAACCTGAATAAAAGACTAAAAAATATGGAAAGACTCAAAGATTTTTGCTGAAGAACGCTATTAATCTAGGACTATTTAACCTGTGTCTACTAATTCTAATCCCTGTCGAATTATCGCCTTATTCAACCAGGCTGGAGGGGTTGCCAAAAGTACCCTAACTATGAATCTGGGCTATCATCTGGCACAAACAGAACATCGAGTGTTACTGGTTGACATGGACCCTCAAGCCTCTTTAACCAAATTTATGGGGTTAATTCCTAAAGAATTAGACTCTACCGTTGCCGATGCCATTATCGAAGAACTTCCCTTGCCCATTCATGAAGCAATTCATGGCATGGACTTAGCCCCAGCTAACCGGGTCCTTTCTGGTGCTGAGATGCAATTGGTTAATACGCCTCTGCGGGATTTTCGTCTTAAAGAAGCTCTCGACCCCCTACTCTCTGAATACGAATTTATTTTGATTGATTGTCCCCCTAGTTTGGGATTGCTTTCCTTTGTCAGTCTTGTAGCAGCTACCCACGTTCTCGTTCCTATCGAAACTCACATTAAAGCTTTTGAAGGAACTGACGAACTTTTACAAACTCTTAACTCTGTCAAAAAAGCCAACAAAAAATTACAAATAGCTGGCTTTGTTCCCACTCGCTATGCCAAAAGTAATTCGGCTGATGTGCGTACTTTGGGTGCAATAAGGGAGCAACTTAGTTCTTGGGGTCAGATTTTTCCTCCCGTTCCTCGTGCTACGGCTTTTGTCGATGCTTCAGAAGAGAGAGAGCCATTGGCTGTTTATGACCCCAAGCATTCAGCGGTGGCTCTTCTCGATAAAATAGCTCAGTCATTAGTGTCTTTATAATTTGATTTTTACCTGATAACTATGAGTCCTCGCAAAAGTAATAAAACCTTTAGCGGTAAAATTACCACTCCCCCCCCAAGTTGGTTATCCGAGACAGAATCTAATCTCAAGTCGGCTGACTCAACAATAGTTAAGCTGTCTGATATTCACCGACAAAGAGAGCAACCCAGACGTTATTTTGACCCTCAAGCCTTACAAGAGCTAGTAGCCTCAATCAAACTCCACGGTATTCTCCAACCTTTATTAGTGCGTCCTTTACCCAAAGGAGGATACGAATTAGTAGCAGGAGAAAGACGCTACCGAGCAGCAAGTGAAGCTCAATTGTCTGAAGTGCCAGTAGTAGTCAAAAAACTTGATGATGAATCAGCGTGGGCAATTTCTTTAATTGAGAATCTCCAAAGAGAAGACCTAAATCCCCTTGAAGAAACTGAAGGAATTCTCCAATTGTTAGCGATTAAATTCAAGAGTGATATTGAAGAAGTTCCCCGAACTCTTTATCGGCTGCAAAAAGGTCTGAAAAATCGAGATGACGAACTATCGGCTGAGGGAATAATCGAATCAAAAGATGACGAAGAGGAGTCTTCCCATAACGTTATGGGAAACAATGAATCGGGTCAGTCAAACATCGCCCTAGAAGAACTATCGATTGTTGAAGAAGTCTTTAATGGCTTGGGGTTAATGAACTGGGAATCGTTTGTAAAAAATAGGTTGCCTTTATTAAATCTCCCCGAAGATATTAAATTGGCTTTACGAGAGGGGCAAATTGCTTATACCAAAGCTAAAGCGATCGCCTCGCTCAAAGATGAAGTTCAAAGAGCAGCTTTACTAGCTGAAGCGATTGACAAGCAGCTTTCCCTCAGCCAAATTAAAGAAAGAATTAAGGAACTTCAACAAGGCGAAACATCTCAACCGCAAGAAATACCAGACCGTCTCAAAGCTGCTTATCAACAGGTCAAGAAAACCCGTATTTGGGAAGACAAGAAAAAGCGCAGACAGCTTGAAACTCTGTTGAACAAACTTGAAGCCTTAATCGGTCAAACTTAAAGAATCTGAAGTAGAACGCGTTAATCTAACAATGGAGTCAGAAGAGTATGTCAGAGACGGCAAAGAGCAAGCAACTGCTGTCAGCGTGGATCGACTATATTTACTTAGAAGATTTGAGTAATGCGAGTGTTGATGCCGTCACCCCAAAGGGACAAAACATTTGGTTTAAAGGAGTTTCTTTGATAGGAGATCGACTACTGCTACCAAAATCTCTATTTCAAGAATTAAAAGAGCAATATTTCTCTAATTCCGCTCAGAAAAACCAACAAGACATCAAACTCGCTGTTGCTTTTCCCCAGATTTATTTGGTGCAAAAAAAACAAAGACATTTTCGTCCTCTTTTTACCATTGACGTATCCTCTATCTTTCTCGGCAGGTTTCGCAGTCGGGGTTGGGATTTAACTGAATATAATTTCCAGCCCGTTATTCCCAATTTAATGGAGTTGTCTCGACTGGATGAAGAAGAAGTAGAAAACTTGGTGACAAAAGAAGGGTTAAAAGTTTTTTTAGAGACTACTTTCAAACACCCTTTTTCTACTTTGCAAGATTTTCTGGAGTTAATTGAACTGCCGTCTTCTTCTTGGTGCGCGTTCCCTAGCGGAGGAAACCTCCGCGGGGTCGCATCCGCTTCTTTACCCTTAAAACATTCTCCCTATCTACTGCGCTTCGACTTTGTTCCTGCCAACAACAATCTCAAGAAAGACCTCAAAAAAATTAGCGACTCTTCCTATTTTCCTTGGGCAGTTCGAGACCATCCAGCTTACGAATATCTGTTCGGTCAACCTCAGCCACCTCGTCATGAAGTCTTATTTTTTGGGGCTTTTCCCACTGAACCTCCCAATAAAGCTCAAGCAACAGCTCTCAAACATCAAAGCGAAAATTGCCTCACCGCAGTCATTGGACCCCCAGGGACTGGCAAAACTACTTTACTGTTACACTCAATTGCTGTTTCTCTAGTTGAGCGAGCTTATCAATTGGCCTTAACGGGCATCGATCGAAGTAATTTAACTTTGATAACCAGTACTAATAATCGAGCTGTATCCAATGTACTAGAACGATTAGATGCTTTGCCCATTGCCGACCGTTTTTACCTTCCAGGAGGAAAAAAAGATTTCATTTCTCAACAGGTTATGCCCAAACTGCAAGCAGCAAGCGACTGGCTATCAGATCGGGCGTTTGATGAAACAGAATGGTCACAAACATCTTCTAAGCTTATAGCTGGAGTGAAAGAGCTACAGCAGCAGTTGGAATTAGACCGAGAAAGTGCGCGTCAAAAGGAACAAGATATCTGCGATATAGAAAAACTAAGAATTGAGCTTCAGGCAATCGACAGTCAAATAGAAGCTATAGAGCAGCAAGTTGTTGCTTCCTCCGACTATGACCAATATCCCAAATCAGCCTACGAGCAAATTTTACCCCATCTAGAGAAGGCAGTTCGCTCGCTATCGCGTACCGACTTTGACCAATTACCAACTCAAAATCAGACCTGGTGGCAGCGACTTTGGTATTTCCTAATCAAACATTGGCAGAAGATTACTAAAACTAGTACTCACCATATTGTCGAACGACTCCGTGTTTCAATTCGCGCTCCTCTAACGGCAACTTTGGCAACTCCTTTTCCTTTCCGATTGCCTTTAAACCGTGAAGAGCTAAAAGCAGCGTCGGTAGCTGTAGCTGACCAACTATCTTCAGCAAGAGCCATGCTGGGTCAACAACCTCAAAACCAGATTGATTCTCTGCGAGGGCAAAGGGACGAACTTAGAGGACGCTTAAAACAAATTGAGCAACAACTCGCCAGCTATCCAACAGAAGACTTCTACACACGTTTTCCCCAAGAGCATCATCAACTTCAAGTTCAATTATTTGAACTATCCTGGCAATTTTTGCTCCTTGAAGCGGTGCGACGCTCCGATGAAGTAATTGCTTCAGTTAGAGCGTATATGGATGTCATTACCCCTGACTGGAACTATGAAGCCAGACGTAAGTTTGCCCAACATTGGTCAACTATCTTAAAAGATGTAAGTTTGCTTTTTCCCGTTTTTGCCTCAACTCTTCAATCAATCAGAAATCTATTACCTTATACCGATAGTGGTTGTATCGACCGCCTTTACGTCGATGAAGCGGGCATGATTCCTCTGCATCAGCTATTTCCTGCTTTAGTGCGCTGTAATAAAGCGATGGTGGTAGGAGATCCCCTACAATTAGAACCGATTATTCCCTTTAGTCAGTCAACCATAGAACAATATCACTTCTTAGCTTTTACAGAAAGAGGATTAAGCAATACTGACTACGAGCGTTATAGTCCTACAGCTATCTCTACAGCAACTGCCTATCATCGAGCAGCAGGGGTATTCGGGGAATCAACAGAAGCGGGTAATGGGATTATTTTGACCGAACACCACCGTTGCGTTCCGCCGATTATTGCCTTTTCTGAACGTCTCTGTCGTTATGGCTTGGTTCTAAAAACTCCAGAGAATCCATCAAAACTTGGTTCTAATCTAATTGCTTACCACGTCGAAGGCAATTACGACCAACATACCAATCCTCAAGAAATTGAGGCAATTTGTAGCCTAATGGAACATCTTTTCGCCTCTGGTTACTGTATTTGCTCCCCTAGCGATGAAAACACGATTGGGGTTATTTCTCCTTATCGCGCTCAAGCTGATGTGCTGCACAACAGCTTACAGCAGAGCTATCCCGATTTGACGAGCGACAGTATCGGTACAGTTCATACTTTTCAAGGAGGGCAAAAATCGGTAATTATTCTCTCTACTCGTCAATGTCGGACTACGGACAGTTTTTGGTTTATCAATCGCCGTCCTAACCTACTCAATGTGGCTGTTAGTCGCGCCCAAGAGTTGTTTATCTTGGTAGGAAATTTAGAGTTGCTCCAGCAGTCAGGAGGTTATACGCGAATGTTGGTCGAGCATATTCAAAATTCAGGAGAGATAAGGCAGTTACCATGAACAATTAATCAAATGTTGAATTAGCATTGCGAGTGGTCAGCCTCAAAAGTTCTACTGGTAAATTGAAATAGGAGAAATAGCAGCATGAAAACCTTAGATAGAATTACATTCAATCCAGAAGTAATGGGTGGTAAACCTTGTATTAGAGGGATGCGAGTTACTGTAGGAACAATTGTCGGTTTGATGGCTTCAGGACATACACCAGAAGAAATTCTCAAGGCTTATCCATATTTAGAAATTGATGACATTTATCAAGCTTTAGCTTATGCTGCATGGCGTACAGAAGAAATTGAAGTACCTCTTGCTAAGAGATGAAAATTGTTATCGATATGAACTTATCCCCAGAATGGATATCTGTTCTCGAAGCTGCTGGCTATGAAGCCGTACACTGGTCAACTGTTGGTAATCCTAAAGCTACTGATATAACTATCATGGCTTGGGCGGTTAGTAATGGTTATATAGTTTTTACCCATGACTTAGATTTTGGTACGTTGTTGGCAATTTCTCAAGCTGATACACCCAGCGTAATTCAGGTTAGAACTCAGGATGTTTTACCTAGCAAATTGGGCAATCTAGTATTAAATGCTTTACAACAGTTTCAGTCTGAACTAGAAACAGGTGCTTTAGTTACAGTCAATGAAGCCAAAGCTAAAGCAAGGATATTACCAATTAAACGAGATTCCTAATCTATGAAAAAACCTCTTAAAGTAGGGGTTAAAGTTAACTTTCAAGAAAATATTTTATTCTCGCCTGTTAATGTTGGTCGAGCATATTCAAAAGTCAGGAGAGATAAGGCAGTTACCTTAAACAATTATTAAACGTTGACTTAGAGATATGAATACCAAACTAGTTGAATCCTTAGTACAGATAATTCAATCCCTTACACCAGAAGAACAAGCACTTCTATCCACTAAGCTTAAGTTAAAAAATAATTGGCAAGAAGAATATCAAAAACTACTCCAGTTAAGAGCTAGAGTTTTTACTCGTAGCGGTGAAAAACCTTTTGACCCAGCTCTAGATGAGTATATTCAAATAACTAGAGATGAACGTACAGCTCAACAAGATGAGCTAATTCGGAATTTTAGAATGTGATAAGTGATGAAAAATTAAGGGAAAGTTTCTAGCTGCTTTGTGCCATTAATAGAAATATAAAGCACTCGGTTAATCATATCTCTACTAGCTTCAAGTTCTTGCTGTATAAATTTTACTGCTTCGGTACATATCTCAATCTGTTCGTTACGCAGTAAATCACCTTCTTGAATAAACACGATTCCTGCATGAATTTCAAAAGCAAGAGCAAATTTCTCAAAATCGCCAATATTTGCCGTCACTAAAATCCGCTCTTCATTGAAAGCATATTCTAAGATTTTATCTCTCTTCCGTGATTCATCCCCACAGCTATGCTGTCGGTCTGAATCACGGGCAGGGTTTGGCGATACATAGTTTTTCAACATAATCTTCACAGAGTAAGGGTTTTAGTTGTTGTATAATTTCCCTAGAGGAAAAGGTATTTAACCTCTCTAAAAACCTAGTAACCTAACGGTTAACGCACCTTGAAAACTCGGCTATAGGGTTCTGTTCAGGAAAGCTTGAACAGGTAAAAGACCGAAGCAACACGCCAGTTCCTTCAACGCGGGGAACCCGCGCAACGGACTGGCTCAAGTACAGAGAAGCACAATTTTTCGTATTCTCAGGTAAGGGAGGGCATCCCTGAACCTGCTCATGCTTTGGGCTAAACGCTTGGGGAGAGAACCATCTCTGGACTAGTAACCGCAAGGTAGTTAGTGTAAGTGGACTCGCTGAACCAAGAACCTCGGCTACATCAAGGATTTGGGAATCCCCCACGTCCCGTGGCGGGAGGATGTCAAGATCGCTCACTCCCAGCAATCCTCGATCTCTAACTGCAACTGCATCAATCAAAAGTTGTTCGCACAGATAACGGGCAACACTAGGAGTCTGTCGGACTTAGGAATTCTTTGACATTAAAAAGCACTGGAAGTCACCTGGATCAATACAATAGTACTGTTTTGGGGCGATCAAGTGCCATTGCGATCGCTCCAGTTCGGATTTTAGAGGCCAATTTCTGGTTATTTACACACTGATGGTGCAAAGACGCTTCAAATTGAAGGCAATACAGACAAGAGTCCACTCACCTGTCACGGCATTAATCCCCCGCAGTAGGAAACGGCGGAAACCCATCACCTCCTTAATAATGCCGAATACAGGCTCCACTGTCGATTTGCGCTTAGCATAGAAGGTAGTCCTCCAGATGTAAGGATAGAGGTAAGTTCGTTTTCTGAGATTCTCGATGTCAACAATCCTCTGCCCCAGTTGCGATTCCGACAAAGTCGTTAAAAATGGTCGAATCCATAATGGCAAGCAAAATCACAAATGCAGATCCTGTGGGCGTCAGTTCGTGCAAGACCCTAAGGGACTTCCAGAAAATAAAATACTCATCTTTCAAGAATGATAATCATTATGAGGGGGAAGGAGGGGCAGGCGATGCCTGCCCCTCCTTCCCGATTTTGTAGTAATATCAATCTTGACAATGAAATTTTTTAGTAGACTTCAAGTGTCCATAGAATTAACCGATTCACTCAAAAATTTGCTCACTGAAACTGTTCTTCAATTAAAAGGTACAGCCCGACGAAGATTTATGGCACAAACAGTTTTGGAGTTAGGATATGGAGGACAATCTCTTGCCGAACAAGAATTGGGGTGGAATAGAAAGACGATTCGTAAAGGAATTAGAGAGTTAAAAAGTGGCATTACTTGTGTAGATAATCATTCAGCTAAAGGTAGAAAGAAAGCGGAAGAACATTTACCGAAACTCTTAGAATATCTCAAAAACCTAGTTGATTCCCAAAGTCAAACCGACCCAAGTTTCAAAAGCCAAAGACTTTATACAAGACTGAGTGCTGCTCAAGTTAGAAAGCAATTAATTGAGAAATTTGGTTATAGTGATGAAGATTTACCGACAGAAGAAACGATTCGGGTGAAGTTAAATAATTTAGGCTATCGTCTTAAAAGAGTCGCCAAAGTTTTACCTCAAAAAAATTCCAGAAACCGAGGCAATCTTTGAGCAATTAGCAATAGTTAATCAGGAAGCTGATGACGATCCTAATATTTTGCGTCTCAGTTTAGATGCCAAGGCTCGTGTAAATATTGGCTTATTTGACCGCGGAGGTAAAAATAGAGTCCTTATTGAAACTAATGACCATGATTTTAATTCAAAAACAACTTTAACACCTTACGGGATATTTATTCCAGAGCTTGATGAGCTATTTTTGTACTTCACCGATTCAAAAATTACCAGTGACTTTATTGTTGATATCTTAGAGGATTTCTGGCAGTCTGAAAAGTCTCGCTTTAACCAAATAAAAACACTAGTGATTAATCAAGATAATGGACCAGAGAATCATTCACGGCGAACTCAATTTATGAAACGGATAGTTGAATTTTCTCAGAAGTACCAAGTCAATATACGTTTAGCTTACTACCCTCCTTATCACAGTAAATATAATCCCATTGAAAGAACTTGGGCGGTCTTAGAAAATCATTGGAATGGGAGTATTTTAGATGAAGTTGAAACGGCATTAAAATTTGCCCAAACGATGACTTGGAAGTGAAAAAACCCAGTTGTTAAGTTAGTTACTCAAACTTATGATACAGGAGTCAAGCTTACCAAAAAAGCTATGTCAAAAATTGAGGGACAAATCCAACGTCTTACCAATTCTACAAATCAAGAATTACCAAATTTAGGGAAGTGGTTTATTGATATCTGTTGTGGAGCCAGCTAGTTTTATCATAATTAAAATAATCTAGGAAATCCATAAATTGATTCTACTATTTGTCATCATTGTACTCGAAAAAAGCCACGAAGTATAAAAATTTGTGCTGCGTATTTTGGGAAAGAAAGGGTTGCCGACGGCAAACCTTTCTTTTCCTCTATAAGAATGATTATCATTTTCTAAAAAGTGATTTCCTGAGTCTTTCTTGGATAATTTATTTTTTGGAAGTCCCTAAGTAAAATCATCTCTAGTGGGCTTACCTCCCCCTTTCTTTGTGCCAAATGGCGGATTAGTTAGAATAACATTAGCTTTGGGTAATCTTTGTCCGTCTGGTGAAAGGGTATCCCCCAAACCTACTTCACTTTCGATGCCGTGTAACATCATATTCATCAGTAACAAGCGATGGGCATCCTGCACTAACTCAATGCCATAAAACGCTTGATACCTTTGGAAATCCTGGTCGGCTTCAGGCAAATCAAATAAATCATCAGTGTTCTTCTTTATGTGTCTATCGGCAGTAATCAAAAACCCTCCCGTTCCTGCTGCTGGGTCTTGTATGAGTTCTCCAGGTTGAGGTTTAACTAGACTTACCATACAGTCAATTAGACGACGTGGCGTAAAGTATTGTCCTGCACCCGATTTCTTCTCGCTGGCATTCTTTTGTAACAATCCTTCATACAAATCTCCTAATCCTTCTTCCTTAGCCGAATACCAATCTAGAGAATCAAGACTGGTAACGAGTGTAGCTAGATTCTTGGGTTTCTTTAGTGCTGTTTGGGCATTAGCAAAGATAGCCTGTATTCTGTGGTCAGATGATTCCGAACCGAGGGTTAGTAGTAATGCCCGATAAAAGGTAAGTTGCTCGATGCCTTCTTTACTAACTAAATCATCCCACCGATAACCTTCTGGCAAGATTGCTTCTTTTTCTGTCTCCTGCATCATCTTCAGGAACAGAAGGTAAGTTAACTCCGTAACATATTGCAGATAGGTAATCCCATCATCCCGCAGCACATTACACAAATTCCAGAGTTTAGCAACAATATCGGTAGTAGCGTTCATGCAATCTCGGTAAAAAAGACACTCAGACAGAGTAACACTTTAACCTATAGAGGTTTAACCACAGGAATAATCATTACGATTTCTTTGTGATTACGCTTCCTCTTGCCATAACTCTTGATTAATCTGATTGAGTATTGTTTCCAACTCACCAGCAAAGGTTTTATTTATCCGTGTAAACCCACCTTGGGCTTTAAACTGTCCTTGGTCAAAGGCTTCTCTATCCACAATAGTTTCCTGCTTTAACTGCTTACCTATCCGTTCCAACCATCTACGCTGCGGTGGTGTCCACTTTCTGGAAGCTAATATCTTTTTCATCGCCCTATCTACCCTTGCTTCGTGACTGATTAAAGCATCTCCTAAAGCTGCTTGACGGATAAAACCAATGATAGATGCTGCAATATCTTCATTAGTAACCTCCCTCCAAGCTACCTGTAGATGTGTCTCTGGATAACCAGCAGTATCTAACAGTAGCTTCAATTCTTTAAGTTGAGTTCTAGTTAAGTCTCTAGGACGCTGAGTAACTACTAATAGTGCGGGAATCTTATTTAGGTTCTCTGTTAGGTAATCTTGGAAGCTATTGAGATAATCCTCTGGTTTGGCTGCTTCACCATAACCAGTTTCAATACCAATTAATTCATCTTCGTGATGAGAAATTAAGACTGGTTTCCTACCACCATCTTTTCTGTCTAAGATTTGAGCTATTAGCTTTCTCTCTCTAAACCATTCAGCAATTTCCTTGGGCTGACTATCTTTAAGATAGTCTCCTATATCCTCTACAGGGATTCCTGTAATATTTTCTATCTGTTCTTTGCTACTCTGACTGAGATGTCTTCTTTTACTCTGTAACTTAGCTAATAACTGGTCGATGATTTCTGGTAACGCTGCTTCATCTTCTACGGTATCTAACTCGTCTATCAACTGAGTAAAGGAAATGTTGGGATTAACTACTACGGGTTTCATAGACGAAACTGGGGCTATTCCTTCATATAGCCTCACTGCATCGTAGATTTTAAATATCTCTTTACCTATCTCGTCACAGCGTCTTGTAGCTCTACCTAACATCTGTTCGTAAAGGATACGAGAGTTAACCCGACGCAGAAACACTAAGTTACAGATGGCTGGTACATCTATACCAGTAGTTAATAAATCTACTGTAACCGCAATTTTAGGTAAGACTTCATTTCTTAGTTCCCTAATCTTCTGTAAAGGTTTATCCGCTTTACCCGTTATTTTCACTACGGCATCATCTTCTACATTGCCATACAGTTCCTCTAACTCTTGCTTGAGTAGGTTTACTACCATATCCGCATGGTCATCAGTAGCGCAGAAGATTAGCGTTTTTTCAGGTAAGCTAGGGTCAATGTATTGTGCTAGTGCCTCACATACGACACGGTTAAAGGGTTCTGTAATTACTCGACGATTAAACTGCTGAACTTCTATCTTCACCTCATCGGGTGCATGAACTAAATCTAATTGTCCTGTTTTGGGGTCGAAGTATTCCATCTCTTCCCCTTGTGACCAAACTATTCCATTCTCCGATAGTTCGGTTTTAATCTTGATTGGTGGTTCGTGGTCAATTAACCAACCCTCAATTACAGCTTCTCTATAACTGTATGTATATACAGGGTCGCCAAATATCTGAGTAGTGTGTAGGGCAGGAGTAGCCGTCAAACCTATTTTGACTCCATCAAAGTAATCTAATACCCGACGGTATTTAGAAATGTAGTCTTTGAAATCCCGATAGAGTAATTCTGTCTCACTCAATTCTTTGTCCAGCAAATATCCTCTGTGACACTCATCCACCACAATACAGTCATAATCATCTACGGTTGGTATATCTGTATTGTCACCAGGATAGAATAGCTTCTTGACAAAGCTTTGAACGGTGGCGATATTAACCTTGGTTTCCGTTTCTACATCATTTTCTTTCAGTTCCCTAATCTCAAAGATATCGGCAAAGGTTTGTAAGTTCTCTATCCGAGTATCCTTAAAAGAGTTGGCTGCTTGTTCTCCCAAGGCGGTGCGGTCAACTAAAAACAAGATACGGTTGAATCTTTTCGCTTTCAGTAACCGATAAACCAACACAATAGCTGTCTTGGTTTTACCCGTCCCTGTAGCCATTGCTAGAAGTAGTTTATCTTGGTTGGCTGCTAAGGCTGATTCTACTTTCCTAATTGCTTTCTGTTGATAATCTCGCAAGTCGATATTATAGTTAAAATCTTCCTTGTCTAATTTCTCATGTGCCTTATCTTTATCCTGCTGAAGTAACTTAACTAAACCCTCTGGACTTTTCCAACCCTGTAACGGACGACGGAGATTATTGGGGTTACGAACATCACAAAACCAGATACCGCTTTTAGTATGTAGCTGTTCTAGATATTCTCTGCCATTGGTAGCAAAGACAAAAGGAACTTGATATTCTCCCCAAGGATGACCATCAACTAAAGTTTCCTCCCCTTTAATCCGATAACCCTTGCTATACCTCTTAGCTTGGTCGATATCTCCCGAAACATCCTTACTATGGCGTTTGGCTTCTACTACTGCTACTACTTGTAATCCGACAAACAAAGCGTAATCAGCCCGACCATTTTTAGTCGGATATTCGGCAATAGCTAGATTCTTACCTTTCTGTGGTCTAGTTCCTTTGGTGTAAGTAAGATTATCTGAATCTACCTCCCAACCAGCTTCCCTTAACTTAGTATCGATTAGTAGCCGACGGGTTTCATTCTCATCTAAGTCTATTTGTTGTTCTGCTTCATTAGCAGCACTAACAGTCTGCTGAATTAATTTAGAGGATTGACTAGCAGTATTGGATTGAATTGCAGCTAATCGTTGTTGTAATTGAGCTTCTGCATCTTCTAACAATTCTTCGGCTATTTGCCTTAACTCTGTTTCTTCTATGGCTTTAGCTTCTGCTAATTCAGCTTTACTACTGCTAGCTTCAGCTTCTTTTCTCAGGCGTGCTAATTCGGCTTTTAAGGCTTCTGTCTCATCAACTGGGTCAGCAGGAGGAATGAACGCCCCTGGTTTAAACTTACTATCTCTACCAAAAGTCCGATGAAACCAGATACCCAATTCCCTAGCGTATCTCAAATGGCTTAAGGCTAAACCATGATTACCCCGAAAATTATGAACCGCATCATTACCAGACTTTCTTAGTTGATGAAAGAGATTCTTGACATCTCCTGGCAGTAAGTTTTGATACTGTAACCGATTGAGTAAGTCTAGTTGGGATTCATCGGGATTAGTGTATAAACCCACATTAGCAGCTACCAACTGTGCTAGCAATTCCCCAAATTGCCTTAACTTAATCAAACAGGTAACAGGGTCGTCCTTAAAGTACTTCTCTGCTAGAGTTCCTATTTTGACTAGTTGGGCATCATGAACCTTCAGATAAGCAAAGTTGGGTGAAACTGCCATGATTGAACGCTATAGCTTTAACTGTCTTACTAATTTAGATTACCCAAATAGAGGCTCGTGATAGCTAAATAGTCACTGAAGGGAAATATATATGTGTAGAGTTAGCTACTAAATAGAGTTATGCCTAAGTTCAAAGACCCCAAAACTGGACAAATTGTTAATGTCAATTCTTTTCTTGTATTTCTAAGCAGTCTTTGTTTTGGAATGTTTTTCTTTCTTTATATTGGAGAAACCCAACACGCTTTAGTTATGGTTGGCTTTGCTATTTTAATTACTTTAGTAGGTATATTTGTATCTCCCATTGCTATTTTATATGCTTACATATTTCCTTTAATTTACTCTTTCATCGCTCCTAAAATAGTTAAAGATAAGTGGTTAAATAAAGGGTATAAACAAGTTTTGGCTATACAAAAAAGCGTGTCTACGCAAGAGAAAGTAAAATTTAGATTAATAGCACAAAAAGAACAAGAAATAATCAAAAAAATAGTTGTAAAGTTTGTTTTACCTGTTTATGCAATTTCATTTATTGGGTCATTTATTAGTGATTTTTTTTTAGTTTTGATGTTACCTAATATTATATTGTCATTTTTTTTACTGACCTGGTTTTTAGTTAACATTTATATTTTAAATTGATAAAATATGTAAATTATTTGCTGTATCATTAGTAAAAACTTAAAGTTTCGTCTTTATTGTTTTCTATTTAATATTTAAATAAACTTCTCTAAAGTGATGGGCATTGCTTGAAAAAATATTAAGTATTTTTGACTTGTTTTTTTTATCAATAACTTTGGTTGTTATTTTATTCATACTAAGTTAAGACTAAAATTCAATCTTAAATAATAAAATCAATAACAATTTTTACTAACAACTAAATACCTTGTCCTAAGCCATTGACACATTAAACTGGCTCTCTTTTTTCACCTATTTTATTGACTAAAAAATCAATACTATGACTAGAACAATAAAAGAATTAGTAGAAACAGAAGTAATTTACTTTATCAGTCCCCTTATTGATGACTTACTAAAAGAAGAAAAGTATCGTGAAGAGTTTTATCACTTGACCACTTCTACAGATTGGGATGAAGCAGAGAAGGCTATTAACCAAAATATTTGTGTTGTTCAACCAGACGTAGATAATCTATGGGGTGTCTATGACAAAGACAATGATTACTACACAGTAGAACCAACCCACGAAAACAAGATTGATGCAATCAAGGAATACTTCAATGATGGTAACCGTTCAGGGGGGTGATGAAGTTAATAGGGTTTGAGCCATCGCTCAGCCTAGAAACTTGGGTGAACAGGGCTAAATTCTTCGGTTTGAGTGCCTGAAACCCTCATTCTGCCGTTACCCCCTGAACGGTTACCAATGATGTTAATTGGGACTTGTGCGATTACTCTTGCGAGGTCTGCGAGTGGTGGCTTGTTAGTGAGTGGTTGTTGAACAAGCTTGAAGATAAAGGTGAGACTGTCGAACGAGATTTATATGGACTTACTATTTGGGCTAGAACAACAACGGGTCAATCAATATGGTGTGACTATGTTATTCAGGAAATATACAATGACCTTGAATACAAATATTGCTCTACATAAGTTATCTGTGGGGGAAAGTCATCAGACATTACTTAGGACACTGACTATCAAAATTAATAGTTAGTGGCGCAATACCTAATCCTAAGATGCCTGATAGACTTTTACGAGAGGTTATCTATTGATTGCTATTAACTTCTGCGGGTGCAGCCTCTTCCTGATTTCCCAAGTCAAGAGGAGAACTATGTGATGCCTCAAAAGCCTTTGTTAATCTAAGTCTATCTTCAGAAGCATAGACATTGAGAAGACTCTTAGTTGATTCCTGCAAACCTTCAATTACTAATTTAGTCTGCTCATTAGAACCAGCTTCTACTTCCTGAGAAGGATGAGTTTCTATAATATTCTCTGAAGCTTTCATAACTTCATTACCTATTGACTCAGCAGCTTTAATATATTGAGGTGCAATACCATCAATAGTTGCTGCTGCTACACCTTTGGCATAGGACAACAAGCCTTGATATCTAATTCTTTCTCTTTTCTTTCTAGCTTTAATTTTGTCAGAATTTTTTATATTGTTTTCATAGCTTGATAGCTGTTGTTCATCCAAGTCATAAGTGGAGCATTTTTCAATATTTTCTATCGTTGTTTTATACTCTTCTCTTGCATCTTGGACTTCTTCTTTTGCCTCTACATATTTCTCTTGAATCTCTTCTAAAGAATCTTTCGCATCTTTGATAAATTTCTTATTTTCTTCTGATTTCTGAGCCAAATGTTTAATCTTAGCAATTATACGATTATCGCCTTCATCTTCTTTAAGAATCAATTTGGCAATTTGATTTCTCTTTTTCACTAAAGAAGCACTCTTTACGATATCACTAGGAGCATCTAAAGAGATTAGGATACTATCCAAAAACTTTCTAGTTCCTTTTTTCAACCATTTTTTGAACTCTTTAGCTTCATATCCTTCCTTGTTCAAGGACTGTTCTATTCTTGAAATCTCTATTTCATATTCATCTAATTCACCTAACCCTGCATTTTCTAAATCTTTTTCTGCAAATCCTCTCGCTATATGAAAAGGAGCATCACCAGTTATCAATTCTGATACTTGTTCAACAGTCCAACTAGAAGATAGATAAACTTGATTCTCATCCATTTGTTTTCTAAGTTTATCTTTATAGACTCTATCTTCTAGCTCATAAATATCATCTTGATTTGGAATTGTTTTATTGTTTGCCTCAAATGCTTGTTTCCATACACCATCAGTGATAGATTCAGGGACATGAAAAACATACTTTGAAACAGAATATTTGATAAGTTCCATAATTTATTTTTAACCTCTTATTTTGATATCCCCACCTTAAACTCATAAAAGTTTTTGTAGTGTGATTACATACAAAGCACAGAAGAAATATAATGGAAGTATGAAATTGATTCTACAAATTAAGCTTATGAATATTAATGTACGAACTATCAATAGCGTTAAGATACGCCCCAGAAGTGTTTGCGGATATCCGAGGTTATGAAGGATATCAAGTTAGTAATCACGGAAGAGTCAAGAATAGCAAGACAGGCAAAATACTAAAGCCATATCTAACTCGTGGCTACTTGAAAGTGAGCCTTTATAGTGAGTCAGGTAGAAAGTGTAACTTAGACCATAGATTAGTTGCAGAGGCATTTATACTCAACCCTCAAAACGAGTCTGATGTGAATCATATCAACGGCTGTAAGGCGAACGTCAATGTCTGTAACGTGCAATGAGCCGCAGCCTCAGATGATATGTCTCATACTCATAGTAATGGACTTAGACCCAAAGTAAACACTTAAGCAGAGAAGAACGGGTCTTCAAAGTTAACTGAGGCTGAGGTTAAAAAAATTAAGCAATTGTTAGCTGATGGCAAATTTACACAAAAGACCATTGGCTCTCAATTTAATATATCTAGAAGCACAGTCAAAGGTATCAAGTCAGGTAGGAGATGGAACTACCTCAATTCTCATCTTGTCAAAACAGATGCAGTTGCTTAAAGACACAATGAAGTAGGGGAACTTGGGTTATATTTGGGTTACTATTAGCTTGTAAACGCTACACCCAAGTTAACCCAAATCGCTACAAGGTAGTATTCGTAATAATACGGGACTGACGGGACTCGAACCCGCGACCTCCTGCGTGACAGGCAGGCATTCTAACCAGCTGAACTACAGTCCCACTCTTTCGTTTTAAAGCTTTCAAGGAAGCTAATTTATTTGCCACGCAATACATACTAGCATATTAAATAGGGAAATCAACTATTAACCAGAATTTTTGTCTGTCAGCTGGCAGATCAATCAACTAATTAATGGCGATCGCTAATCTGAACGGTTAATTTACCCGAATTAGGCGCATTGTTAAAATATGTTGTCATATTGTCAATTAAGCTAAATTTCAAATCAAAATTAAATTTTCAGAACGATTACAATATCATACTGGACAATTTATTATTAATTATTCATTAATTTATAAATTTAATTTTTATCAAACATAGTGTCTCATTCACGAAACAAAGTCCCTTTGGGCGCAGTTTTACAACAAGCAGGTTTAGTATCCCCTGAGCAGTTAGAACAAGCCCTGAAACAGCAAAAGAAAAGCAGAAACGGTCTAAAAATAGGTGAAATTTTAGCTGTCCAGGGACGAATTAATTCTAAGACAGCCGATTTTTTCGCTGAACGCTGGTATAGATTGATCCTTGAGAAGCAGAAGCAACCCATTGGTCAATATTTAAAACAAGCAGCCTTGTTAAATGAGCAGCAAATTCAGGTAATTTTGGATGAGCAGAAACACAATAAAATCAAATTTGGCGAGTTAGTGATCGCCAAAGGTTGGCTTAAACAAACCACAGTAAACTTTTTCTTACGATATTTAATGCCAGAGTCTCTTTCTGAGTCTGAAGCCATAAATTTCCAGGAAGAGAAGTTAGTAAATGTAAATGCTAATAACCCCAAGATTACTCAGAACCTCGATTCTGCTATTTTCCTAAATAAACCGCAGTCCGAATCAACTGAACAGCTAGAATATTCTCAAAAAGTTCACGAAGGCTTTTTGAAGATCAAGCGAAAATTACTAAAAATTGAAGGTCAGAAGAACCATTCAGAAAAGACTTTAGATCGGGTGCTTCTTTGGACTGGAGGACAGTCTTTTTTGACTCAGAAATTATTTACACTCCTGGCAGAAAATACCAACAGGCTTAATTATCAGCAGGAAGAGGAACAGATTGATGATTTAGTTCAAACTAAAATTCTCCATGACTGGGAAAACAATGAGCTGAGATTACATTTGGCAACAATTAAAGAGCGTCTGCTCAATAATCGGCAGTGCAAAACTGATAAGTTGCTGCTACTTTATCAAAAAATACTAATGGAGACAGTATCAGAGGATCACAGCAACGAACAGCAAGAATTGCTTAATATGGGTCTTGTGGTTAGACTACAAAATAAGCTGATGGTGGCTAACCGCATATATCAGTCGGTGTTTAACCTTAATTGGGTAACAAAAGCATTAAACCAACAGGCTCAATCTAATAGCTTGGTTCTTGTTCCAGCGAAAGCTCAGGATTCCTCGGCAATGATGACTAAATCACAACCAGAAGCTAAAAAAAGTTGGTTCAAATTCAACAATATTTTATTACTTCTTACTTTGATTGGTCTAATGACTATATTTTTAAACAATATAGCCAAGCGAATAGGAGTTAGATTTGTTTTTCAAACAGGCAATGAACTACTCAAGAAAAAATCATTTACCGAAGCTATTGTCAAATATAATCGACTACTAAATATCGATAGTAATTACTTTCAAGCCTGGACGAATCGAGGTTATGCCTTAGCTGGATTGCAAAAATATGAGGAGATGCGAGAATCCTGCTCTACTGCCACTATTATTAACCCTACAGCAGTTTATGCCTGGAATTGTCGTGGAGAAGCCTTACATAATCTTCAAAGATATCCTGAAGCGATCGCTTCCTTTGATCAAGCGATCGCCCTAAATAGAAATGACCCCATCTTTTTAATCAACAAAAGCGAATCACTTGGAGCTTTAGGTAGAATTGAAGCATCAATTACCGCTATTGAGGAAGCGATTCAGGTATTGGAACAAATAGAAGCATTAGAGGGAAAAGAAAGCATCAGTGGAGAGTTTGCGGTAGCGTTAACTTTTCTCGGCAATAGCTATCGTAAAAAAGAACAATATCAAGATGCAGTCGCAGCTTATCAACGAGCTATCAGCTATTCTGCGGATTATTTTTCCGCCCATCTAGGTAAAGGAATTGCTTTGATTAAAGCAGGACGCTTTCAAGAGGCTCAAAGGGAATTTGAAGGCATGCTGGAGAATTCTCAATTAACAGCAGTGCAACAAGCTCAAACCTGGTTTCATTTAGGTAAAGCTCTGTGTAAGTCAGAACAATATTCTCTGGGTGTGGCTGCGTTTGAACAAGCCATTGAACTTAAACCCGATTACAAAATAGCTGAGGATGCTAAAAATCAGTGTCGCTGATCTTATGGGGTATTTTTGTCCGTTATTAATCAAAACTCTACAATTCTTCGTATACTTCAAGGCTAACGATCTGAAAATGGCCACCAAAATGGTCTTAAGTCAGTATAGATACGGCTTACAGTTCTAGAGGAAGGTAATTGAGAACCTTTAAAATTGCTGCCTAACATGTTGAACAGAAGCTCTGTCGGACTCACTGGCTTACTCAAGGAAAACAAAATGCTACTATTATAGCTGTCGCAACCTAAACCCCTCCTCTCTACCGCACACACTACAGGCTTTTCATTAATAGTGTCACTTGCTAAGTAGTTCATCTTGCCTTGGTTGTAAAAAGTGTTCAGCTTTTCAGCAGTATTGTTACATTCCATTAACGCTTCTGACGCTGAAAAATATTGAGGTAAAAACGATAATATGGGGGTAACTTGCGAAATTTCATGATTAGACAGGGTAGCAATTACCGTAGGTACGGCAGCCTGCTGATCACAAGTCACATTTACGACATTGGCAGTTTGTCCTTCTTTCACAAATAAAGCTAAACTTATTAGAGCGATCAATGGTGTTGTCACTCCCGCCATTAGAGAACTAAGGTTAATCATGGTGTTACTTGTAGACTCTGCTCTTACTTTAATTGTAATTTTATAGTAGATAAGTAGTCACACAAAATTAATTTCCTATATATCGGGGCGAAAACTTTGCTGCGTACATAGCGTTTCTCGTACTTGAGAGGTACACCTCGGTTATGTTTGGGGAAGGGGGAAAGGGAAAAAATAATGTACCTCATGACAATGAGAAATGCTATAGATCACTATGTGTAATTAATTTTATTTAGACACTTAATTTGTAATTTTATAGTAGATAGTGCAAAAAAATGTGCACCTTTATATATATTGCTAGTGGCGATTACGCTCCGCGTCCCAAACTAAGCACCAAACTAAGCGGTGTAAACGGGATAAATAGCCTTCGGATCGCCGCTAGTTAGAGGTTCACATCTTGCACACCTTTCAAAAAAACTAAATAAACTAAATATTTTGAGATTGAGTCTTTAGGCTATTTGAATTTGATCCATACCATAGCTGAATTCACTTTTCATCTCTGGTTGAGGTAGTAAAAATCTAGTACTGCTTGAGGCAGTAGCCTCCAGAATGGTGTTGTGTAAAACTGTAGACTCGAGATCCGCATCACTCAAATTTGCTTGAGTCAGATCAGCATGACTTAGGTTGGCTTGTTTTAGGGAAGTTTCACGCAAATCAGCATTACTTAGATTAGCTTGTATCAAATTTGCGTTGCTCAAATTGCTTCCCTTTAATTGAGCCTCTGATAAATTAGCTTTGCTCAAGTTGGCATGATTGAGATTGGCATTCCTGAGTTGAGCATCAACTAAGTTAGCATGAGAAAGATTAGTATTACTCAAATTAGCTCTCGTGAGTTTAGCCTGGCTAAGATTAATTCCTGTTAAATCGGTACCACTGAGATCGACACCAATTAAAAATGTTTGGCTAAGATTAACTCCCGTAAAAGAAACATCTTGTAGCTGGGCTCCTGTTAGTCTTGCTTCTTGTAAGTCCGCCCAATTGAAATTAGCCCGATTAAGATTTGCTTGTCTTAAATTAACTTTTTGCAGTTTGGCTCCGCAGACATTTGCCCCAGATAAGTTTGAAGCTCGTAAATTAGTATAGGAAAGATTTGCTCCACTGAGCTTTGCTTCTATCAATTGAGACTTAACCATAAAAGCACCCATTAAATTGGTTTTAGTTAAATCTGCCTGTTGTAAGTTAACTTCGCTCATTTTGGCATAGCTGAGATTTGCCCAATTCAAAGTTGCTTGACTTAAATCTGATTTAGTTAAAAAGGCACGGCTCAGATTCGCTCCAACCAAATTAGCTCCCGTCAAATTAACAGAGATTAACATAACTCCTGATAAATCCACCCCACTTAGATCTATTCCTGTGAAGTCCCTGTAACCCTGCTCATAAAATTTTAGTAGCTGATCTTTTTTCATAATAATATTTTTTTATAAGCTTTGATGTGATGCAGATATATACTCATTCCAATTAATTTCTGCAAGTTAATCTGTAATCAAAGTCAGAAGTCAGAGGGTTGACGAAGACTTGTTATAGCTCTTGTTATTCATATGGTTTCTACTTGGAATGACTATAGTTTCCGACAATGACTACCAAAGTTAAGATTATGTTTAATATTATTACTCGTAATTTGGTCAGTAGCTATAGAATAATAATTTTTGTATAAATATATTTTAATCTATGAATTTTGCTTGTTCAATCTTTATGCTTCTGAGAAACAATTGCATTTTAAAGTGTATTTTCTAAGCTGCAAAAAATTAAATTGAAGCAGTTTTATTGCTGATAAAAAACAATACAGTGGCTATCTATCAGCTAAGAAATTTATGATGAAATAAATCGCCGAAACCAAATACCAACTTGCAATCTAAAGCGTAATTTTCAAAATCTTACTTTATCGAGCAAAACGCCGACTAATCTTGGAATCCGCAGATTGTGAAATTAACTTCAAAGTTACGTCTATGAACGCAAGTTGGTATAAGGCTCAATTAGAAAGGGAATAGATTTGACCGTCAATTAATAGTCTGGTAATTCCTTTATCCTGTAGATGGTGGGAAGTTTTTTGCAACATTCGACCATCAGGAACTTTGATCACACGCTCACGGCGATGAGAAAACCGCTTAGCAATGCGATGATTATCAAATACGGGTAGAGTTCTCTGTTTTACTTCTGCTTCGGGAATTGCGCCTAAATCCGCAAACTCAGCAAGAGGCTTAACAATTAACTCCGCCGAACGATCTATGACTAGATAGCAAGTCCTGGGAAGAGAAGCTTGAGATAAAGGAAGAATTTGAAGATCATTTAATCCAGATCTGGGGCTGCGGTAGGAAAAGCTGTCATCTTCTGACCAATCTTCATCTTCTTCATCTTCTTCATCTTCTTCTTCATTGATGTCTTGGAGATCCTCTCCCAGCATTTCTTTGAGAATCATAATGTCCATGGTGTCATCATCCTCTTCGTCTTCTGGTTCAACCAGATCGCTTTTGAGAATCAGACGTTGCGTAGCCATACCGCTAGGCTTATCGCTTTTGGGAATATCTTCTACATCAGATTTGCTGGGTAGTTTTTTATCTAAAACCAGCTTGACGGGAGCAGTTTCTTCGGCTATTTCAACTTCCTCAATCTCTTCCACCTCTAGGGCGACAGTTTCTACTACTGGTTCCGATATAGCAGAACGGCGACGGCGACGGAGAGAAGGAGTTGGCTTAGATTCAATTTCTGCTTGAGCAGCGAGATCTACCTGAAGAGTTTCCGATGTAGCTAATTCTGACATAGCATTGTCACCAGCGATCGCTACCTTAGCTTTTTTCTGTTTGGCTTGGGACTGAGATTTTGGTTTTGCCTTGGTCTTTGTTTTGGTCTTGGTCTTGGTCTTGGTCTTGGTCTCGGTCTTCTGGGAGCCACTTTCTGCTTTCGGCGATGACTTTTCCCCTCTAGGAGTACGTGCTAGTCGTTTTTGCTGAATCAAGTCTTCATATTCTACGATAGATAAATTATTTTTAAGAAAGCGACTGATCGTAGAACTACTGACCTCAAAATTTTTAGCTAAGGTTGAAGTAGTTGCTTCAGAATTCCGATACTGTTTAAGAATCTCTTGCTTATCGTCTTCGGTTAGTTTTCTGGGACTCATGCTTTCTTAATCAAACTCGCGTTATTGTTGCTTTGCTGTTAATCACGGTATCAATACGGTATCAATTATGACAATGATTTAGCTTAGTCTTTAGGATTAGTTGAGACAACTAATATCATTAACATACATAAACATACATAGACCAGTGTATCTTGTTGAACTGAACTTGGTAACGTTAACTACAGTCAAGCTTACAATTTTTTATTAGTTTTTTAGAGAAATCATTCTTCTTTCTCTTCCCAATAACTGATAAATTGTTTTCTAGTTGGAGTAATCTTACGTCAGGACTAAAAACTCAATGGTAAATATGCTTAAGCCCAATGCTAAATCAGCTTTGCTTGTCTTAGCTGATGGAACTACTTATCGCGGTTGGTCTTTTGGCGCAGCAGGAACTGCGGTGGGAGAAGTGGTTTTTAATACAGGTATGACAGGATACCAAGAAGTTTTGACCGATCCTAGCTATTCTGGTCAGATTATTACTTTTACCTATCCTGAGTTAGGCAATACGGGAGTTAACTCCGCTGATGAAGAATCAGATACAATTCAGGCTAAAGCAGTGATTGCGCGGAATATTACCTACCGTCCGAGTAATTGGCGTTCCACCCAATCTCTACCTGACTATCTCCAGGAAAGAAAGATTCCTGGTATTTACGGCATTGATACACGATCACTAACTCGCAAATTGAGAGACTACGGAGCGATCAACGGAGGTGTTTCTACAGAAATACTTGATCCCGAAAGACTGCTTAATTTGGTGCAGCAAGCCCCAGATATGGCGGGGTTAAATTTAGTCAAGGAAGTAACTACTTCAGAAGCTTATCAGTGGTCAGAATCAACCAATCAGGAGTGGGAATTTGCTCCTGCGGTCAGCCAAAATCATCCTCTAACGGTGGTGGCGATCGATTTTGGGGTCAAACGCAATATTTTGCGTCGTTTAGCCAGCTATGGATGCAAAGTAATAGTGGTTCCTGCCCATACTCCGAGCGCAGAAATCCTGGCTCATAATCCTGACGGTATTTTCTTGTCTAATGGTCCTGGAGACCCCGCAGCAGTGACAGAAGGAATTGCGACAACTAAAGAGCTATTAGAGGCAGGCAAGCCGACTTTTGGCATTTGTATGGGTCATCAAATATTAGGATTGTCTCTGGGGGCAAACACCTTCAAGCTCAAGTTTGGACATCGAGGTTTAAATCAACCCGCAGGACTACAAAAGCAAATCGAGATCACCAGTCAAAATCATGGATTTGCGATCGCCGAAGAATCCCTTGGGGCAGATGTAGAAATAACGCACCTCAATCTTAATGACCGAACCGTAGCTGGTTTACGCCATAAAACTCTACCCTTCTTTTCTGTACAATATCACCCCGAAGCTAGTCCGGGCCCTCATGATGCTGATTATCTATTTGAGAAATTTGTCAAGTTGATGAGGGACGAAAAGAATGGGTAAATAAGCTTGCTGGTTATTTGTTATTGGTAACTGGTAACTACTAATTGGTTACTGTTTGTAATATCTAGCAAGAGCCTGGAGAGGGAAATATTGTTGATAGAGGTGGTATTTTAGGTAGAAATGACAGGGGAACCCTGTGCCAGTAAACTGATCCTCGTCCCAAGTACCATCGGCTTGTTGGGTTTCCAGCAAGTATTCTATACCCCTTTCAACTGCCGTCTCTCCTGCAAAATCAATCCCCTCAACCGCTGCCATAATACCCAATAATGCCCAGGCTGTCTGAGAAGCAGTACTGATCCCTTGACCTTTTAAACTGGCATCATCATAACTAGCGCAAGTTTCACCCCAACCGCCATCAAAATTTTGACAGCTTACTAACCAGGCTGCGCCTTGTTCAATTTGCTCGCGACAACGGGTAGGTGCAATCAGATTTAAAGCAGCAAGCACTCCACTTGTGCCATAAATATAATTCACTCCCCAACGTCCAAACCAACTGCCGTCGGCTTCTTGTTCTCGAATCAAATAAGCGATCGCTCGTTGTACTCGTCCCTCATCCATAGACAGACTACATTCTCCTAGCATTTCTAACACCCTAGCGGTAACGTCCGCGGTATTAGGATCGATCATTGCCTTCAAGTCGCCATAGGGAATCAGATTAATCCAGTCTTGATCGTTATCCAGATCGAAAGCTGCCCACCCTCCAGGTTTACACTGCATCGATGCCATCCAGTTAAGACAACGAGCGATCGCCTTTTGTTTTTGTGTTTCATCAGGTAGCTTTACTTGAGATAAACCCATCACTACCACTGCCGAGTCATCAAGATCGGGATAGAAGCGATTATCAAACTCAAATGCCCAGCCACCAGGGGTAACACCCTTATTTTTGACCGCCCAGTCACCATAATCCAAAATTTGCTTGTCTAATAACCATGATCCAGCTTTGACTAAAGCAGGATGATCCGCAGCAATTCCCGACTCTACTAAAGCTCGTAAACACCATGCTGTATCCCATACAGGAGAAATACAAGGCTGAATACGATAGCTGGTTTCAGTTTCGACGGCAAAGTTATCTACGGCAGTCAAACCACGCTGAATAATCGGGTCGTTAACATCATAGTCAAGACTGCGTAAACCCAACAGGGAATTAAGCATCGCGGGGATAATGCCGCCCCAGTCTCCCGTAGCTTCCTGTCTTTCTAATACCCACTTTTCCGCAGCAGCAAGACCTTCTTCTCTAAAAGGAATTAGATTGAAATTCTCTGCTAGTTTAAAAGCATCATCGAGGGTAACAAATATATCTGTCCAGTCATTACTACGGGGTAACTCATAGCGGACGTTGGCGATCCCTTCGGCATATAGTTCATCCAGATTGATCGGTTGCTCTAGCTTATATACAGGCTTACGATCAAAAACGATTAACAAAGGGACAGTACTGCCTCTTGCCCAGCTAGACATTTCGTAAATTGTGAAGGGAGATGCTTCGGGCAACAGCATAATTGACGGGGGAATTGAAGGTAATCCCTGCCAGTCATAGCAGCCAATTAACGCCAAGTGCATTTTGGTGAAAATGCGCGATTTGCTGATGCCACCATGTTGCAAAATAAACTTTTTAGCTTTAACCATTGCGGGATCTTTTGCTGGTACATCTAACAGACGCAATGCCATATATGCCTCAATCGTGGTCGAAAGCTGTCCACCATCACCATAATAAAGCTCCCAGCCTCCATGTTCCCGCTGTTGCGATCGCAAGTAAGCTTCTACTTTATCAAAAGGTCTTGTTTTGTCTGTCTGCCAAATCTTATGCAATAGGACGACTTCTGCGGTGATCGTCACGTTCGACTCTAACTCTGCCCACCAATAGCCATCAGGCTCTTGAATTGCTAACAAATGCTCTTGACTACGAGCGATCGCTTCTTTTACTCTGGTCTGAATTGTTGCTATTGCTAATGTCAACTTTTTTCACTCCCACACACTTTAAACTTATGGTTTTAAAAACCAAAATTGATTTTGACAATATAGATAGTAATACAAATTTCCTGATCAAGCAGTATTAATACCTGGTTGTCGATATTGCTCTTCACTGCTCACAGGTAGACAAATACTTTTACCACCTCTGATAGAGATTGTCATGCTTGAGTTTTAGCTTGAAATTAATTGAGTGCTTGCTGACTTTACCTTAATCAGAGTTTATTTGTTAGTTAACCTCAATTGCTTTGAGTATTTATACTCCCTACGAAATTCGTGAAAACCAGGTATTTTTATCATTTTTCAAGCCATAAATGCATAAGCGATTAACATGTTCAACTACCACTCTGAACCGATTCAATTCTCGATTAGATCTTTTTTGTTCTTTCGTTAATAATTGCCGATGTCTGGCTCTCTCACTCCAAACAGCCATGATAGAATTACTGACATCTGATACCGTAGCTCAAGCTGTAAATTTGGTAGATCATGGCAGAGGAAACAAACAACAAAGATCAAGCAAAGTCGCCCGCAGCAAAAAAAGCGGATGCTAAACCCGCTGCCAAAGCAGCAAAAAAGGCGAAACCGCCAAAGCTGGAAGACAAGCCATTTAACGAATTTATTCAAGAGCATTATCTTCCTACACTCAAAGAAGCAATGGAGAAAGAGAATATTAGGGATATAGATCTCACTTTTTTGCAACAAGAAGTGCCAATTAAAGGGGGAAATTCCAATGAACCCTGTTGGCAAGTAGTAGGTAAGTGGCAAAACGGCGATCGCCAATTCAATATCTATTTCCCAGAGGGGGATATTAAAGGTCAAAAAGCCTTTTCCTATGGCACTTATGGTAATGCTCCCAGCACCATCGAATCTTTCATGATTGACGAGAGAAGAGTTAATTTGGAATTGCTGGTTATGTATACTCTACAACGGCTCAATGCTCAAAAATGGCTGACCAGAAACTAATTAGCATCAAGTTCATAATTACTATAAGTTTCATGAATTAAATCAGCAACGCCTTATTTTTGTCTTTAATGTGCCAAATTTCAAGGCGGTTGATTTAGTTTACTCAGCACAGCGATTTATGTTGTAATTGGCATAAATATAGAGTTAGCGTTAATTTAAGATGCTGGTATACATTTTGCTATTCAATGCAGGAACCGACAATGAAGGGATTCATACCGTTCAAGTGGGCGATCGCAATACTATCTTGATGTTCAAAGAAGAAGACGATGCTCTGCGTTATGCTGGCTTATTGGAAGCCCAGGACTTTGCTGAACCAAAGGTAGAAGGAATTGATTCAGAAGAAGTAGAGCAGTTTTGTCGTCAAGCAGATTATGATTCAAAAGTCATTGAGCCAGGGCACTTAGAAATTCCTCCCGAAAGAAATGTTGAGGATCTTAGTTGGGAGGAAGAAAAACAGCAGCAAGATCCTGCTCCAGAAACCGAATCAATGCCCAACGATGAACTAGACCGTATTCGTCGCCAACTAGAAGGACTGCTTTAGAGAGTTAGGAGTTTGGAGTAATAGTGAGAATGTCAGTTTTGTAAGAACCTTTGAACTGTTTATAGCCTGCCTCAAATACCAATAGATGGAATACAAAATTTTCCTAACATACGAACTACGAATTACGAACATTATCATTAAAGCTTTGAGACATCAAAACTAACAACGGCATATATGGATAATTTGGAGTCACGGGGACATTTACTAACGGAACAGATTAATTCTCATAGTCAAAATTTAGACAGTCTATCTACATTAGAGATAGTTGATTTATTCAACCAGGAAGACAAAAAGACGATTGAGGCGATCGCCAGTGCGCGGATTCCTTTGGCAAAAACCATTGATGTTACTGCGGAGGCGCTCAAACAGGGTGGCAGATTGTTTTATGTTGGTGCTGGTACTAGCGGGAGGTTAGGAGTTTTAGATGCAGCGGAATGTCCGCCTACTTTTTGTACCCCTCCAGAATTAGTCCAGGGAGTTTTAGCTGGTGGCGCAGCAGCTTTAGTCAAAAGTTCCGAAGCCTTGGAAGATCATCCTGAAGATGGAGCACAGGCAATTAGCGATCGCCAAGTCTCAGATTTAGATGTGGTAATCGGCATCACCGCAGGAGGCACAACTCCTTTTGTTCATGGTGGGCTACGAGAGGCTAAATCTAGGGGAGCAACAACCGTTGCCATCAGTTGCGTAAGTGCTGAGCAAGTGACCATTGATGCTGATATTGATATTCGTTTGTTAGTTGGTCCAGAAATTCTCGCTGGTTCAACTAGGCTGAAAGCAGGTACAGTCACTAAAATGGCCTTGAACATCATTTCTACAGGGTCGATGGTGCGCTATGGCAAGGTTTATGGCAATCGGATGATTGATGTTGCTGTGACCAACGATAAGCTACACGATCGCGCCTTGCGGATTATTAGCGATCTAACTGATCTCGATCGCCAACGAGCAGAAGAGTTATTAGTTAAGAGCCAGAAAAAAGTTAAACTTGCTCTGCTGATGCACTGGACTGGTTTAGATGCGATAGCGGGGGCTGCTTTATTAAATAAAGAGCAGGGGGATTTGCGATCAGTAATCAACCAGTACTCATCTGTTCTTGCTAATCCAAGTGCAAGGGGGTTTCACCAATTTTAGGGCTTTTCCCTGACTGCCTGACCATTGGTGACAAGTTAAGGCTTTGTGTTGTTTGTCAAATGCTTACTAGCCAATAGCTCCAAGCTTTTGAAGTGTTTCTAGAAAACAAACAGAGAAATAAGCGCGATCGCCATCCCCATCGACTCTAATCCATATCGCTTAAAAGCATTGATTTACTGTACTAGCAAAATTGAATTTCTACGAAAAATATGGGTTTGACATATAAATACCCCGCTTACAGTTTAGTCCTAGAGCAAAACATTTGGGCTCAGGCTCTTAATAGTATTGTTGTAGATCAAGTATCCCCCGAACGAGCTGCCGATAAGGCGATCGCCTAAATTAAAGAAATCTTCGCCGAGTGGGAGAGATAGAATATTTTCATGTCTAATTACGTGAAATCAGAATGCCAGCAAAAGATATTTTCCATGACATTGTTAAATCTGCTTTGCAAAAAGATGGCTGGAAAATCACAGACGATCCTTTAAGACTAAGATGGGGATTAAGAGAACTATTTGTCGATCTTGGAGCTAAAAAGTTAATTGCAGCACAAAAAGGAGAAACAAGAATAGCAGTAGAAATTAAAAGTTTTGTTGGCAACTCACCGATTAATGAACTAGAAAATGCTCTTGGGCAATATATCTTGTATCGTAATATTTTAGAAGAAACCGAACCAGAACGCTCAATATACTTAGCAATACGCAAATCGACTTATCAAGAAATATTTTCCGAACCAATTGGAACTTTAACTATACAAAAAAGCAAATTATATCTTTTAGTTTTTGATGATGAAAAAGAGGAAATATTACAATGGATAAACTAACAGACTATCGCCAAGTTATCACACAAGTTTTGACTGAATATACAACTATTCCCTATAAATATGGCGATCTCACTTGCGAACTAATTATTAGCCGAGATGAAAATCGTTTTATTCTAATTACTCAAGGCTGGGAAAAAGATACTAGAGTACACGGCTGTTTGGTGCATTTGGATATTATCGATAACAAAATTTGGATACAGCGAGATAGTACAGAGGAAGGTATTGCTACAGATTTGGAAGCAGCAGGCATTCCTAAATCTGATATTGTTTTAGCTTTTCATCCTCAACGGTTGAGAAAGTATACAGAGTATGCAGTAAATTAATTATTTTTTTCTCTGTTTCAAAAATTAGTACTAAAGTAATTTGATTTGATAATTGTCGATCTCCCAAATTAAAGAAATCTTCGCCGAGTGGAAATAATAATTACTCATAAATAAAAATTCTTCCCTAGTTATTCCCGATCACAATTTTAACTCCACTCTGATAAATCTTTTCATTGGCTTTAACTGATTTAAAAAAGTCTACGACAGGACGAGGATAATCAACGCCGATCCTTACTCCATATCGTTTTTGTTCATTCTGACTTAGTTTCCAGGGCTCACGAACTTTTTCTCCGGGCAAGGAAGCTAATTCTGGTAGCCAATGTTTAATATAATCCCCTTGCGGGTCATAGTCTTTAGTTTGCTTGGTAATATTAAAATAGCGGAAGCCTCTCGCATCGTTGCCGACTCCTGCGGTGTAATTCCAGTTGCCCCAATTACTGCACACATCGTAATCAATCAGCAGTGACTCAAACCATTCTGCCCCCATGCGCCAGTCAATACCGAGATTTTTGGTCAGGAAACTGGCTACATTTTGTCTACCGCGGTTAGACATAAAACCTGTTGTTGCTAATTCTCGCATATTGGCATCAATTAAAGGATAGCCTGTTTGTCCTTCTCTCCAGAGATCGAAACGTTTCCAATCCTCTTTCCAAGGAATTACTACTCCCTGCATTCCTCCTATCTTAAATACCTGGTTACCGTGTTTTGCCACAATAAAGCGAAAAAAATCTCGCCAGATTAGTTCAAAAATCAACCAGTAGGTAGAATCATTCTTAACTCTCTCTACTTCATATTTAATTATCTGATCGTGAATATATCGTGGTGAAATACAGCCCAAAGCTAGCCACACCGAAAACTTAGATGAATAGTTTGCCCCTAGCATGCCGTTGCGAGTTTGTTTATAGTCTCTCAGACAATCTTGTTGCCAAAAGTAATCCTGTAATCGTTTAATTGCTTTTGTTTCACCACCTTTAAATCTTAATACTCGCCGATCATCAAATTCAGGAGTTGATAAATTAAAATCAGCCAGGGTAGGAATTTGCCCTATTTCTATATCTGGTAATGGTGGTAATTTATTGGGTGTGGGAATAGACTGATTAATTTCTGATTTCTGCTCTACCTGCTTGCGGAAATTAGTATATAACTCTGGAATTTGATCAATACTAAAAGGCAAATTCTCAGGGGAATATAGAGTTGCTGACCAATAAGTATTAACCTGAATTTTCTTAGCCAATAAAGCTTGGTTGAGCTGGTTTTCGACTTGTTTTTCTTCAGCAGTAACTTCCTTACTGTAGCAAACCCGATCTACTTTCAATTGCTCGGCGATCGCAGGTATAATTATTTCAGGTAAGCCCCGACGAACTACTAAATTACTACCTAATTTCTCGAGAGAAGAACGCAAATCCGCCACACTTTCAATTAAAAATTGAGCTCGATAGTTACCCATTTTCCGAAAACCAAAAGAGGTTTTAGCAAAAGTGCGATCATCGAAACAATAAACAGGAATTATTTCTGCTTCTTGTTGTATTGCCTCGTCTAATGCCAGAAGATCGTGAACTCTTAAGTCATTACGATACCAGATCAAAATACGTTGGGACATTTAGTAGTTGCTATTTGTTAGTTGTTAGTTGTTAGGTAGATACAACCCCAGAATTCGTAACGCTCAGAAAATTATCATTTGGATCTATCAAGTCTGTTGGATCTAGAGTTTGCGTCATAGACAATCCATTACTGTTACCAAAAGAAATAATAACTTGACCAGATAAACCAGAATCGGGTTGGGCAAGGGCTAGATCATCAATTCCGTCACCATTAAAATCACCACTTACTTCAACGTTATTTACTCCTGGCGCAGTCTCATCTAGTACTTCGCTAAAAATTAGTTCATTGCTAGTACCTAAATAAATGAATGTTTGTCCTGAATCACCGCCTTCAGGAGCTGTGACTGCTAGGTCATCAATTCCGTCACCATTAAAATCAGCAACTTGAAGGTTACTGCCAAACTGGCTTTGGAGGTTAATATTAGAGTTGCTTGTGATGCTAGCTCCAGTCAAAGAATCTCTTTCAACGATTCCTTCTAGTCGATTAATACTACCAAATTGGAATCGAGGGCGAATTGTCAGAGAGGCAACAGGGTTGAGTGTAAGGTTTAGAGAAGCCATTTAATTTATTAATCTCAATAAGAATGAAGTGAAATTGCTCAAAACTTTAATCTTTAACAGATAAAAATGAAGGCATATTCAAACTTCTCATGGATTTATCTGGGTCCCAAATTTACCTCGAAATTATTTAATCTTTTCATCTAATTTGATTCATTATTATCTAGACAAGAAAACTAATCTACTCTTTTTTCCAAAATGAGAATTGCTGGAATGAATCTATTTATCTAGTTATGTTTTGGTGCGAGATATTCAGAATTGCGATCGCTTGAATCATGAAAAGGACTAAATTCGTCTACAGATGAACACAGATAGATTGATCTGTTATCTGTTAGATTGATCTATCTGTCTAATTGTGTTTTGCTATCGAGGGAAACAATACGACTTGTGACAAAAGTTGGCTCGATAAATCTACCATAATATACACTATATAAAGTAGTCTATTCAAAATAAATATTGCACTGGCTGGGTGTTGTACCGTTGTGTCCCATTGCTGAGAATCTAAGGAGAGCGATCGTCAGGTTCTTAGACAGTTCAGTAGAGTTATTCGGTGTGGAGTTTTTATCGCTTCCTCCACTTAGTTGCTACCGAGGGAAGGCGCAATCCTTCATCAAAACGGTCTTAGGTAGCAGACGAAGTTAGCTCACTCAATATTTTATAAACAAACATTAATCGTAATGATCTCTCTTGCCTTTGCTTATAAACAGGCTGAGGGATTTTTTTTGCCCTCTGAGGCTTTGGAATAGTGAATACTGCTTCTGTCGTAAACAATAGAACTCTTGCATAAGTCCCATAAACCTTGGTTAAGTGAGGGGGTAAAGGTTAATGGGTAAGGGTCAAAGGTTATTTTTACGTTCCCGTACCCTTTTCCCTTTCCCCTTTCCCCTTTCCCCTGACTTCTGCAAGAAGTCTAATAGGAGTTATCGTGTAACTTGCATTTTTCACAACCTTTGCTTGCGATCACAGGCTCTGAGTCTAGGATATAAGTCATTTCACACAACTGGGAAAACAATTAGAGTGGAGGGATTGAAATTATGCATATGATTAATAAAGGTCAAGTAGAGGGAGTTAGTAAAAAGGATGTTTTAGGGCAAAAAATTGGTTCAATAAGTTGAAAGATATTGGTATCCAGTCAATTATTTGGCATGTCATTTATTGACTGTTTAATTTATTTTTTGAGCTCAATTTTCCGTTTGATTCAGAATCTTGAATTATGTCTTCACAATCTATACAGCTACAGTCATGAGAATCTAATGCAGTTTCAGATTCTGTTTCCGTTTCGGATTCACATTCGTATAGTGGATAATCTGTCTCGCTAGCGGGGACTTCTAATATCTCATGATCCACTTCTGGAGGTGCTGTAAAAACATATTCCGTAGCTAAACATTGTACGGTAGTAGTTAACAATAAAAATATGGCGATCGCGCTAGAGGATTTAAAAGTAGTAAACAGTTGGTGAACCATAATTAACTAATTTTATTGGCGACTACAACAGAGAACTATATATAATATATTGCGCTATAAATTTCTCTACCCACATTTAAACACAATATTATTATTTGTCTAAAATTTTATGCTTCACAAAAATCTGCTTTATTGGGGATTATTTATTCCTAGCTTTTAGCTCCTGAATTTTGATTCTACTTCTTGCCTTGAACTTGTTTAACTAAATGATTTAATTCGGGCAAGATCAGCTCAGTCATAGCTAATTTAACCCCATTAGAAGATCCAGGCAAAGAAAAGATCAATTTTTGGTTTTTCACCCCAGCTACAGCGCGAGAAGCGATCGCTCTTGAGCCAATTTCCTGATAGCTGAGATAGCGAAATATTTCCCCAAAACCAGGAATAGTTTTCGTTAACCAGTTGCTAATCACGTCATAGGTCGTATCTCTAGGTGCAATTCCCGTACCACCATTAAAAATAATTGCTTCTAGTTCAAATTGATAGTCGCAATAGGTCAACAAATCTTGGATCTCTTTTGGCTCATCCCTGACGATTTTATAGAACAAGATCTGGTGTTTCGCATTCAGTAACAATTGCTTGATTATTCGACCACTTTTATCAGTTTCAGGGGTGCGAGTATCACTGACGGTAATGATGGCACATTTAACCGCAAGATCTTGGGAATCTGGATGTGGAATCATTCGGCTCACCATACTATCGGGAAACCTCATTTATATTTAGCATATTTAACGAAATTTCCCAGACTTGATCAATTATCCTGACTTTTTTTAGTTAATATTTGGCAATATTGAGCATCAATTAGGATTTGCTTAAATCATGTTGTTCGGCGTATTTATTCATGAAGCGAACAAAACGTTCAAACTCATCGACTGATTTCATTACCAACACAGCTTCAATAGCTCTTGCTTCGCCGTTGATAAATTTACCTTTTACTTCTCGACTGAAAATCTCTCCTTCATCGTCAACGAGATACATACCAGTTATTTCATCACTGCTTTCTTTACTCAGAATTTTGGGGTCTTTAAAATAAAAAGTAGCAGTACCAGTGTTTCCTGTTTTAGAGCGAGTAACTTTGACATCAGGTATGATCTCCTCCGTCACGCCTTTAGCAAATTGAATTTCTGCCATGCTTACAACCTCTTAAATTTATACAATCTATTAATAACTCTTAATCATCTCATAAATTACGAACGAGCATCAGGATTAATAGCAATTCCTTCTCCTCTAAGGGTATGCAATTACTAACCAATCAGATTAAAATCTTAGATTGAGTACAGGCAACGTCAATAATATATGACTGACCGTCAAAGACCCATCGCTGTAGATCTATTTGCTGGTGCAGGAGGAATGACCCTCGGGTTTGAACAAGCAGGATTTGATGTTTTAGCAGCAGTAGAGCTCGATCCGATTCACGCGAGCATCCATGAATATAATTTTCCCTTTTGGACAACTATCTGTAAAAGCGTCACTCAAATCACTGGGGGTGAAATTAGAGCAAAATCAGCAATTGGCGATCGCGATGTTGATGTAGTCTTTGGAGGACCACCCTGTCAAGGCTTCTCTCTCATGGGGAAACGAGATCTTAGTGACGACCGTAATTCTTTGGTGTTTAATTTCTTACGCCTGGTCCTCGATCTCCGTCCCAAGTACTTCGTGATGGAAAATGTGCGGGGAATTACCATCGGCAAGCAGAAGCAGATTCTAGAGAAGATAATTAGCGAGTTTCGAGCTTCGGGCTATCAGGTAACGGAAAATCCCCAGGTATTGAATGCAGCTCATTATGGAGTCCCTCAAAATCGTCACCGACTCTTTCTACTTGGCTGTCGTCAGGGTTTAAATTTGCCTAACTATCCCCAGCCCAAGACACATCCCCCCGTCAACAAGTCTGATCAAGACAATTTACCGACTACTCCCACTGTGGCAGAAGCCATTGGCGATATTCCCGAAGTTAATCACTATCCAGAATTAGAACTAAGAGATTGGGTAGCAGCCGACTATGGTCAACCGAGTGAATATGCCAGCCAACTGCGTCATCCTGTCCTAGTTAAGGATAATTATGCTTATGGTAGAGAATATAATCCCCAACTGTTGACCTGTAGCCGACGCACTAAACATACTGACCAAACCATTGCCCGATTTGCCACGACAATTCCTGGGAAAAGCGATCGCATTAGTCGTTTTCATCGTCTAGATCTCAATGGTCTATGTATTACCCTGAGAGCGGGTACAGCCAGTAATCGCGGCGCATTTACTTCACCTCGCCCCATTCACCCGATCACTCCCCGCTGTATTACCGTTAGAGAGGCTGCTCGTCTCCATTCCTATCCTGACTGGTTTATGTTCCACGCTACTAAGTGGCATGGCTTTCGACAGATTGGTAATTCTGTTCCTCCTCTCTTGGCACAGGCGGTTGCGACAGAAATTCTTCAGGCTTTAGAAATCATGCCGACCAAACCCCAGCAGCAGTTTAATTTGGTTCAGACAGAGTTATTGCAGTTCAAAATGACTCAAGCAGAAAAGTATCATCATCTAGAAACTAGAGCGATCGCTCGAAGGACTGTAACTAGACCCATGGCATAGCTGTGTTCCTCCTATTCCAGAAGCATTCTGTGACCAGAGAAACAGCTTCTACACCAGAAAATTACTTAAATACAGTCCGAACATATTTTTTTTCAGGAAGGCGATCGCTTTATAATGATTTAATAACAGTTACGCTTAATTAAGCAGATTCTGGCTTGCGATAGGAAGCAGGATGAACAATTAATTCCGCAGTAGAGCGCTTCTCTACCATCTCTTCCGTGATCGTACACTTACGAACATCCTCACGAGAAGGAATTTCATACATCACTTCTAACATCAATTCCTCAACAATACCCCTCAAAGCTCTGGCTCCAGTTTTACGGCGATATGCTTCTTTTGCGAGGGCTTTAATCGCACCTTCGGTAAACTCAAGCTCAATGTTATCCATTTTCAGGAGCTTCTGATACTGTTTGACAATGGCGTTGCGAGGTTTAGTTAGGATCTGTACTAAAGCTTCTTCGTCCAATGATTCCAAGGCTGCGGTTACGGGAATCCGTCCCACAAATTCAGGAATCATTCCGAACTTGACGAGATCATCTAGTTCCAATTTTTGTAATATATCGGCGGTACGCTTCTCTTTTGCCGTCGACTTATCGCTTTTCTGGATAAAGCCAATGGACTTTTTGCCCATGCGACGTTCTACTACTTTGTCTAAACCAACGAATGCACCACCGCAGATAAACAGAATGTTTTTGGTATCAATTTGAATACAGTCTTGATAGGGATGCTTACGTCCACCCTGAGGTGGAACATTGGCCACCGTTCCCTCTAACATTTTTAGCAGTGCTTGCTGTACCCCTTCTCCTGAAACATCACGAGTAATCGAAGCATTTTCACTTTTACGAGCAATTTTATCAATTTCGTCGATGTAGATAATTCCTCTTTGAGCTTCTTCGACATCTAAATCGGCAACTTGCAATAGCCGCAGTAGAATGTTTTCCACATCTTCGCCGACATAACCTGCTTCAGTAAGGGTGGTAGCATCTGCCACGGCAAAGGGAACTTGAAGCACTTTAGCTAAAGTTTGTGCCAATAGAGTTTTTCCGCAACCAGTAGGTCCAATCAACAACACATTAGATTTCTGCAACTCAACAGAGTCTTCCGCATCCTTGCTCTGATTTGTGATACTAAGACGCTTGTAGTGATTGTATACCCCAACAGAAAGGACTTTTTTCGCTTCTTCCTGACCAATTACATGCTCATCTAAACACTGTTTAATTTCTATCGGTTTGGGAATATCACCAAAGGAAATGCCACCTGCTTTTTTATTTCGCTTTTTAGGTGACTTGGCGTTAGAACTATTGGATACAGCAGCAGAAGATACTATTGCACCATCTTCAATCAACTCCTCATCTAGAATTTCGTTACACAGTTCAACACATTCATCACATATATAAACCCCAGGGCCAGCAATAAGCTTTCTGACCTGCTCTTGAGATTTTCCGCAAAACGAACATTTTAGATGGGAGTCGTATTTAGACATATAGACCTCGTACTAATAGAGCAATTTTAGGTAGTAGGTGAGTGTGTCGCGTTCGACTTGGTGATAACTGTGTCAATTAAGCCATATTCCACAGCGTCCTCTGAGGACATATAGAAATCTCTTTCGGTATCGGCAGCTATTTTATCAAAAGGTTGACCAGTATGTCCTGCAATCAATTCATTCAACCTTTGCTTGATATACAAGATTTCTTTGGCCTGAATTTCAATATCAGTAGCTTGCCCTTGAGCACCACCTAAAGGCTGGTGAATCATGATCCGCGAGCTTGGCAAAGCCATACGCTTGCCTTTTGTTCCGCCAGATAACAGGAAAGCTCCCATACTGGCAGCAACACCATAACAAATTGTTACCACATCTGGTTGAATTTGCTGCATGGTGTCATACATTGCCATGCCTGAATAGACAGAACCACCAGGAGAATTGATATAAATTTGAATATCTTTTTCAGGGTCTTCTGCCTCCAGATATAGTAGCTGAGCTACAACTGAATCAGCCACTTTATCATCAATAGGCGTACCCAAGAAAATAATACGCTCTCGCAGCAGACGAGAATAAATATCAAAAGCTCTTTCGCCGATGCCCGACTGTTCTACCACCATCGGGACAACGTTGCCTTCAGTATGCACTGAAGTTATCTGGGGCATGTTTTTGCTAACGAGAAAGCCATAGGGCGAATACGATTCCAGCATAGATTTTTGGCAAAAATTTGTCTCTATTTATATACTTAGCGCTAGTCTGCTTGACTACAATTAAGATTAATTGCAGATAGCTCTGTGTTTATTATGACTCAATTGACCTAATCAATTGTAGCCATTAGGAACCAGAGTGTTCAGTAATAGCTAGTGCTGAACAGCCCCAATTCCTCACCAATATACTGTCCTATTCAGAATCAGTAACTACTTCAACTTCCACAGTTTCTACTTCAGAATCAGCATCTTCAGAATCGTCTGCCGATTCAGCTAATGAACCTTCAGGAACAAGTTCTATTTGAGTTTTTGATCGCAAGAAGCGATAGGTGTTTTCAGTCAATAGATCACTGGTAACCATTTCTAGCAAGCGGTCTTCATCTACTTCTTGTCCTGTAAGCTGGGGTCTGATTTCCTCAATTTTAACGTTGATTGCTGCTTGGTCTGGTTCTAAACCTTCTTTCTTGGCAATTTCATTAATGATCAATGATTTTTGCAGATTAGTTACGGCTTCTGGACGAGCATTATCCCGCAACATGGGAACATTATCAGAATTAAATAATTGTCTTACATCCAATCCCATCTGCTGCATCTGCATCAAAGTTTTAGTTAAGACATTGGTAACTTCCTCTTGAACTAAGGACTCTGGTAAATCTACAGTATTTTGTTCTAAAAGCTTGTCAGCGATCGCCTCATTAATGTTACTGTTGGTTTGGTCTTCTGCTTGCTCTTTAAACTGTTTTTCTAAGGAATCTTTATAAGCAGCAAAGGTTTCAAACTCGTCATCACTGACATCTTGAGCAAAGTCGTCATCTAATTCTGGGAGTTCTTTAGTTTTTAGTTCGTTAAGGGTAATGCTAAATATAGCTGGCTTACCAGCTAAATCTTCTTGAGGATAGTCTTCGGGGAAAGTAACTTCTACATCTTTGGTTTCCTCTGGCTTCATACCGACAATACCTTCCACCATTCCAGGAATCAGCTTCCCTTCGGCTATCTCTACCTGAAAATTAGTTGCGCTGCCTCCCTCAATTTCTTGACCTTCTTCACCTTCGCTGGTAAGAGTTCCTTTGAAATCAACAAACGCTACATCTCCCATTTCTGCTGTGCGATTTTCTACGGGAACTAAATCGGCTTTTTGCGTTCGACGCTGCTCGATAAATTCGTCTACTTTTTCAGGTTGATAAACTATTTCTTCCGCTGTAACGCTTAAGTTGTTATAGTCCGCTAGCTCTAACGTGGGAGGAACATCCACCGCTATAGAGAAACTTAGGGCATCTCCAGGATTATACTGTCCCAAGAGTTCATCAAAGTTGGAACGCAAATTCGGTTGTCCCAAAGCCTCAATTGATTCCTGTTCAATCGCATCTTGTAAAGATTTCTGAATCAATTCTTCAAGAGCAGCAGCTTTGATCCGCTCATTGCCAATTCTCTGCAATAAAACTCGGCGCGGAGCCTTCCCTTTACGAAACCCAGGAATGTTGCTGGAACGAGAAAGGTTTTGCACCATTTTTTCATAGGCGCTGCGAGATGCTTCTGGGGGAATTTCTATATTTAAACCAACTTGACTTTCAGGAAGTCTCTCCTGGGTTACTTTCATCGATGCTAATATCTCAAAACTACTTGATTAATTTTATGCTGGATCTAGGTAGGAACTAACTTAAGGTAAAGTTAAAACTGGCAATGCCTTAGTTCTTAATTTCTGGAATTAAAGATCAGCGATACGCTGAACTTGTAGTTAACTAAAACAATTATTAACAGTATTTTTCCACGAGCCAATAGTCATAATAGTATATCTATCGAGCTAGCTACATTTTTTCTTCTATAATGCTTCTATAATGTATATCAATGTTGCAAACCATAAATCTGGCAGTCACGATAATTAAGACATTGTGATATTATTTACCAAGAATCAAGAAATCCCACAGCAGAAAACAGAATTTATTAACCCATCTTGATTGTTGAAGCTTAATCAATTTCTGGGAATTGGCACTTTCTGTATTTCGATTTTAGACTGGCGATACATAAACAGACTGAACATAAAGACTGAACATAAATAAATTCAAGGTAAAACGAGCCATCAAGCAAATTAAAAGGGAGGTTAATATAATTGTCTAAAGACGTTAATGTAGCTATTTTAGGGGCAACAGGAGCAGTAGGAAAAGAGCTACTAGAATTGCTTGCAGAGCGCAAGTTTCCGCTCCAAAACTTAAAGCTATTAGCTTCTCCTCGTTCTGCGGGTAGTAAAGTTGTATTTCAGGGAAAAGAAATAATAGTAGAAGCAGTTAAGGATAGTTCTTTTGAGGACGTAGATCTCGTTTTGGCATCTGCTGGAGGTTCTACTTCCAAAGCCTGGGCGAAACAGGCTGTGGCAGCGGGAGCAGTGGTAATCGACAACTCTAGCGCGTTTCGGATGGATGACACTGTCCCGTTAATTGTGCCAGAAATTAATCCCGAAGCTGCCGCTAAACATCAAGGAATTATTGCCAATCCTAACTGCACGACTATTCTAATGGGGGTGGCAATTTATCCTCTACATCAAATACAGCCAATTAAGCGGGTGGTTGTGGCAACCTATCAATCTGCTTCTGGTGCAGGGGCAAGAGCCATGACAGAAGCCAAAACTCAAGCACGAGATATTTTAGACGGGAAACAGCCTCAAGCAGAAGTATTACCCTACCCCATCGCCTTTAATCTGTTTCCTCATAATTCCCCCCTCAACGAACAGGGGTATTGCGAGGAAGAAATGAAAATGGTTCATGAAACGCGGAAGATTTTTAATAGTTCTGAAATTAGAGTTACAGCTACTTGTGTACGTGTACCAATTCTTCGAGCGCACTCCGAAGCAATTAATCTAGAATTTGAACAGCCATTTGATGTAGACCAAGCTAGAGAATTGATTGCTGCTGCCCCAGGAGTAAAACTAGTGGAAGATTGGCAGAGTAATTATTTTCCGATGCCCATCGATGCAACTGGACAAGATCCTGTGTTGGTAGGCAGAATTCGTCAAGATATTTCCCACGATTGCGGTTTAGAATTGTGGCTTTGTGGCGACCAAATTCGCAAGGGTGCAGCTCTGAATGCGATTCAAATAGCAGAATTGTTGCTGGAAAAAAATTTATTAAGGGTTTCTGATTCGGCAGTTACCGTTTAAATACTATATTTAGTTACTTGATAAGCAAATGATGAGTCAGATAGAAATAGATGCGTGAAGAACCTTTTGGTAGAGTAATTACGGCAATGGTGACGCCATTTGCTGAAGATGGCAGCGTCAACTACGGGGTAGTAGAGAAGCTGGCAGTACATCTAGTAGATAATGGTAGCGACAGTCTGGTAATCTGTGGCACTACAGGAGAATCGCCGACCTTAAGCTGGTCAGAAGAATATGAGTTATTTAAAGTAGTCAAGCAGGCGGTGGGTCACAGGGCAAAGATCATCGCTGGCACTGGCTCCAATTCAACTACTGAGGCGATCATTGCCACCGAAAAAGCTGCTAAACTTGATCTAGATGGTTCGTTGCAGGTGGTGCCATACTATAATAAGCCTCCTCAATCAGGACTATACCAACACTTTAAGGCGATCGCGGAAGCCTGTCCAGATCTTCCCATGATGCTTTACAATGTTCCAGGGCGGACTGGATGCAATCTTGAGCCAGAAACGGTAGCCAACCTGGCGCAACTTAGCAATATTATTGCAATTAAAGAGGCTAGCGGGAATATAGAGCAGGCATGTAAAATTAGATGTTTAACTCCGACTAATTTTGCTATTTATTCAGGTGAGGATGTTCTGACCTTACCCTTATTGACCGCAGGAAGTTCGGGAGTTGTGAGCGTAGCTTCTCATTTAGTGGGAAAGCAAATGCAGACAATGATTGAAGCATATATCACGGGAGATAATCAGCGAGCTACCAACATACAACTGAAGCTTTTTCCCCTGTTCCAGTCTCTCTTTATGACAACTAATCCGATTCCTGTTAAAACGGCATTAAATTTACAGGGATGGAAGATGGGAAAGTTGCGCAAACCTTTATGTGAGTTACAATTAGATTTACTAGAGAATTTAAAACTAGTTTTAAAAGAGCTAAATTTGATTTAACCTAGCTACTTTTACACTTTTACCAAATATTTCTCGGACAGGAAAGAGATCTAAATATATATATCCGAGGCGATAGGCAAAATTAATTATTATTTTATTACCATTAGTGATGGTCACAATCTAAGCTCCATCACGAATCATAAATTTTTATCAGAAATATAAGAGTTTATCTGCTAGAAAAAAAATTTACAGCTAGTATTGGCAAGCTTAGAAAAATTATTGAGCAAGTTAGTTTGACAGTTTTTAGAAGACACTACACAAAACTAGATTCTAAGACAAATTTACAGTTTTTATTGAGTAAATAAAAAAGCGCGAATAACCAAATAAAACACATGAGCAAAGTAATCAAAAAAAATCAGCAGCCAACCGTTAAAATTATTCCCTTGGGAGGATTGCATGAGATTGGTAAAAATACCTGCGTCTTTGAATATGAAGACGAAATTATCCTCTTAGATGCGGGGTTGGGCTTTCCTTCAGATCAGATGCACGGCATCAATATTGTCTTGCCTGATATGACCTACCTCCGAGAAAATTCCCATCGTATCAAGGGGATGATTGTGACCCATGGTCATGAAGACCACATTGGTGGCATAGCCTATCACCTCAAACAGTTCGATATACCCGTAATCTATGGTCCTCGACTGGCAATGTCTCTCTTGAGCGACAAACTAGAAGAAGCAGGAGTGAGTGATCGCACTACCCTTAAAAGCGTACTTCCTAGAGATATTGTCCAAATTGGTCAGTATTTCCGCGCAGAATATATTCGTAACACGCACTCCATAGCTGATAGCTTTACTGTCGCCATCCATACTCCCATCGGTGTAATCATTCATACAGGGGACTTTAAAATTGACCATACTCCTGTAGACGGGGAACATTACGACTTACAAAAACTAGCAGAACATGGTGAAAAAGGGGTATTATGTCTGTTAAGTGACTCTACCAACGCTGAAGTACCAGGACATACACCCTCAGAGCGATCAGTGTATCCCAATCTCGATCGCATCTTTGGTCAAGCAGAAGAGCGTTTAATGGTAACAACCTTCTCTTCTTCGGTACATCGCGTCAATATGATCTTAGATCTAGCCCAGAAACATGGTCGTAAGGTAGCAGTAGTTGGGCGCTCTATGCTTAACGTGATCGCTCATGCTCGTAGGTTGGGATATATTCAATGTCGTGATGATATTTTTGAACCGCTTCGTTCCGTCAATCGATTACCAGACAACAAAGTTTTAATTCTTTGCACTGGTTCCCAAGGAGAAACTTTGGCAGCGATGACCCGTATTTCTCGGGGAGAACATCGACAAATCAGAGTCAGAGAAGGAGATACCATTGTTTTCTCAGCTAATCCGATTCCTGGGAACACTATCGGTGTGGTTAACACCATTGACCGCCTGATGATGCAGGGAGCAAAAGTAATCTATGGTCGCAAGCAAGGAATTCACGTTTCAGGTCATGGTGCGCGAGAAGACCATAAGTTAATGCTTAATTTAACTAGACCCAAGTTCTTTGTGCCTGTCCACGGAGAACACCGAATGTTAGTTGAACATGCAGGAATGGCAAAAGCGATGGGTATTCCTGAAGAGAATATTGTCGTGATTAAAAACGGTAATATTATCGAACTGACAGAAAACAGCATTGGCGTTAACGGAGAAGTCCCTTCAGGTATTGAACTTGTTGATCGCGCAGGAATTGTTCAAGATGATGTCATGAAAGAAAGACAGCAATTGGCTGAAGATGGTGTGGTTACCGTGGCAGCAGCAATTGACTGGTCTGGTCAATTAGTTGCACCTCCTGGATTGCACTTACGTGGAGTAGTAACTTCCGTTGAGCAATCTTTGCTACAACAACTAGTCAGCAGAACTATCGAAAGAATTTTAAGCGATCGCTGGAGCGACTTTTCTAGCATCAAAGATGGAGAAACTGAGGTTGACTGGATAGGAGTACGCATAGAAATTGAAGGCGGGTTACAGCGTTTAATTAAACGAGAGTTGCGTAGTCGTCCCCTAGTAGTATTCCTGATGCAAACTCCTGAAAAACGACCTACTAAAACCAGAACAGCTAGAAGAAGGAGACGCTCTAGTTCAGCTAGTTCAACCCCTGCCCCTGTAATCTCTAGCGGTAAGTAAAGTTTAAGCTCTTAAGAATCTTTTGCCCAAAATTAGTTGCCACTAATATATTAAAGCGTTGCCTACTTTACTAGGAGGTAACGCTTTTTTTAGTAATTTGCCATAAATCCCATAAATCCTAAGAGCTTTTTAATTGTCAATCAGCCCACAAGCGACGACGCTGTTTACCCTTGAGACGTTGATCACTATCGCGAAGTAAAGTAGGAATATTAAGCTTTTCAGGACAGCGTGGCAAACAATCACCACAATCGGTACATCTATTCCCTTTCTTCCCAGGAAACCAATGTCCTGCATTTTCCAGCATTCCATAACGATACTGCCCATAGTCTTGCATTTGATAAGCAACAGTTAAGTTACGCAATCTGAGAATTTCAGGAATCTTAATTTGTTCAGGACAAGGAAGACATTGATAACATTGGCGACAAAGATCTGTTGCCAAACTAGCTTCTAACCGATGTTCTAGTTGGGTAAATACCTCTTTTTCCGCGTTAGTTAAAGGATAGACTTGATCGGCTATCTGAAGTGGATTAATTAATTCTGCTGGGTTAGCTGCGCCAACACTAAGAGTGGTAATCGATTGATTGCTTAAGAGAAAACGATAGTTTAATTCTAAGGGACTAAAAGGAGCGCATAATTCTTCGAGTTTTTCTGGAGGAGTGTATAGCTTACCTCCTTTATCAGCAGGAGAAATAATAAATATACCGAGATCTTTCTCTGCTGCTAAAGCGATCGCACTTTGATTACGCTGAAAAAAATAATAATAGTGCAGGTTAATAAATTCAAATAAATCTGTTTTAATTGCTGCCAAAATCAACTCTAGGCTGCCATGGGTGGAAAAACCTAAATGTCTAATCTTTCCCTGTTCAATTGCAGTTTGGATTGCAGCCAAACAACCATCGGGGTTAGTTGCCCACTCTAGATGTTCCCAGGTATTGATCCCATGCAGTGCCACACAGTCAATATAGTCTACCTGTAGTCGAGCTAAAGACTCATCAATCCAGCCCTTCATTTGCTGTTGATTAGGGGTAGGAGATAGCTTGGTTGTGAGGTGAATTTGTTGCCTGGGGATTCCTAAGTCTCGTAATGCCTGTCCCAAGTAACCCTCACTCTGACCATAGCCTCTAGCAGTTTCTAAATGATTGATCCCTAGAGCGATCGCCTGTTTGATAGTTTGAAGGTAAATTTGGGGATTAGCCAAACAACGCATTGTCCCCAAGGAAAATACCGACAAATCAAGATTAGTCTTACCAAAACGTCTGTGGCGCATAAATATTACTTACGACCCCTAAGGCGCGGATATTAATGTTGTTCCCAATATCCACCCTTTTTGATTAGCTGATCTGGACTTAGTTTAGAAATAAATTCTCTAAATGCTTCTCTTTCTGCATTATCAGCATCACGATCTACGGGAATTGAGGCATCAGCAATTACCTCTTCCATTACCCAAATTGGACTGTCGGTACGTATTGCCACTGCAACAGCGTCACTAGGACGACAATCAATCTCTTTTTTAACCCCGTTAAGATCAATACAAAGGACTGCATAAAAAATATCATCGCTTAAAGAATGAATAATGATTCGTTCCAGCTTAATGTTACAGTTATCAAGGATGTTGGCGATCAAATCATGAGTCAGAGGACGAGATGGGCGCTGTCCTTCCAAAGCTTTAATAATTGCGTCAGCTTGATCTTGCCCAATAAAAATTGGTAGCGCTCTACGCTCTGAACTGTCCTTGAGTAAAATCATCGGACTACGACTAGCAGCATTTAAGACAATGCCTGCAACTTTCATTTCAATCATTGATTTAGCCTCTCAAGTATTTAAGTTCAATAGGAGTAAAAGAGCGAAAAATAGAAACATCTAAATGTATCTACTCTTAAATGTAAATTATGTTTTTGCTATCTTTCAACCTTCAGCATGGTTGAAGAAATAGAACTCACGAGTTCTAAATGTTAGTGTTTAATCACAGTATGCCTCAGTTTTTTACTGATGCCTGTAGTATTCCCCAAAAAAAAGTTAAATTTTTTCAGTTACAGAGCTACCATAATGTTTACAGGTTTAGTACAGTCTCTGGGTTCAATCGAAAGCTATGGTCAGTATGCTTTTGAAATTTCCCTTACTAGCCACAATTACGGCGCAATTACCTCAGATTTAGCCATTGGTGATAGTGTGGCAGTTGATGGGGTATGTTTGACGGTAGAAACCATTTTGGAACGAGGTTTTATCGCTACTGCTTCTCCTGAAACTTTGGCTAGGACTACTTTAGGCGATCGCAATAATGCCGCTAAGTATGTAAACCTAGAAACTTCTCTGCGGATGGGGAGTAAAATCGGCGGACACTTTGTCACAGGACACATCGACGGCATCGGCTGTTTAATTGAGGCATTGTCTACTGCTAGTTCTTGGTTAATTCACTTTGGTATGCCCGCAGGAATGGAGAAACAATGGCAAGCAAAAATAGGTCGTTATTTAGTTTCCAAAGGTAGCATTGCTGTCAACGGCATCAGTCTGACGATCGCTGAATGCGCTCCCGATGGCAGTTGGTTTAGCGCAGCCGTCATTCCCCATACTTACTCTGCAACAAATTTAAGCTATCTGCAACCAGGAAATTTAGTTAACCTCGAAAGCGATATTTTAGGCAAATATGTCGATCAGTTGATTGCCCATCGTCTGCCTACAGCGTCTCAGCCTGAAGCTATTAGTTTAGAATTCTTGACTGAGAATGGTTATGGTTAATGATCATTCGTGACAAGTTAAGGGTTTGTGTTGTTTGTCAAATGCTTACTAGCCAATAGCTCCAAGCTTTAAGCCAATAGCTTTTGAGGTGTTTCTAGAAAACAAACAGAGAAATAAGCGCGATCGCCATCCCCATCAACTCTAATCCATATTTAGTGTTATCTGAGATATAAGACACTATCTGTAGTAGCGGTGCATCGCGGTCTTGTTGGTTCCCGTGCCGTGAGCGAATGCACCAAGAAGTTGACTAAAACTGTTTTTTCTTAACTTGTCACCAATGTATTACTGAGATCTTGCACCTAATATGTAATTTATCTGTGCTATGAGGGTAAAGGGCAAAGGTTAAGGGTAAAAGGGCATTAAATTGATTACCAACCTCAAAATATTTAGTTTTTTTGTACTGGTGCAAGATCTCAGTATTAAGAAATATCGATCAAATTGAAACTGGAGCATAAATTAAGCATCATCAGCAACCAAATTCCACAACACATCAATCTGGCTGCCTGACACATCTATGTCAAACCCATATTTTTCGTGAAAATTTAATTTTGTTAATACAGTAAATCAATGCTTTCAAGCGATCGCCTACTTCCAAAATGACCTTTTAGTAGTAAATCATAAAACCTATACAGAGAAAGACTTTGAGGTACTTGCGTCAGGCAGTCGGGGTGGTTAGGTAGTGCAATTCAGAAATTTCCCTCGTTAGACAGATTAACTGCTAACAAATTTTTATTACTGTAATTATTAACAACAGATACAGAAAAACTTTGGAGATAACTTATATGAGTACTGAAGATAGAGCAAAAGCTACAGCTAAAAACATCGAGGGTAAAGCTCAAGAAGCTATGGGCAATATTACTGGAGACAAGGAAGACCAAGCTGAAGGTAAAGCCAAGCAAGCAGAGGCATCTGCACAACACGCTGTTGAAGATGGCAAAGATGCTGTAAAAGATGCTATTGACTAGCAAATAGTTGCATTCACGACTTGGCAAAATTCAACGAGCAATAACGAAATAATAAGGCTTTCAGAGATTTTGGATGAGACTCAAACGACCATTTCTCCTTATCCAAAAGCAAAATTGCCAAGTCGTGTTGCATTTGCTTTTATTGAGAAGGAAAGTAATTAGTTCCTTCTCAATTATTATTCAAAATATACTAAATTAATAAAAAGTATCTGGAGCTATATTTATGAAATAAATTTAAGTAAACTTCGTCATCTTTTAGCAACTACGCGGCGTTGCTGAATGAGTAACTGTATTTACTACCAATTGAGAAATAAAATTGTTTTCTGGTGATTTTTTAAGTTTAAACTACAGCAATTACTGATTTACCTTCCCAAAGTTAACTCTTCTTTCTTACCCAAAATTCCCTGGGGTCGCCAAACCATCAAAATCATCAGAATTAAGCCAATTACCATCACGCGAAAGGCTCCTTCTTCTGAACTACTAAACCAGCCTAATTTAGGCAAATAAAACCGAGTCAGAGCATCATAAGCCCAAAAGATAATTGCCCCCAATAATGCTCCAGGATTTTTCCCTGCACCGCCTAAAACTACAATTGTCCATACATTGAAGGTAATTAAAGTCTCGAAATTATTGGGGTAAATAGTAGTTAACTGCCAAGCATAAAATGCCCCTGCCAGACCTGCGATCGCTCCCCCCAGCATAAACGCCTGTAGCTTATACCAGAAGACGTTCTTACCCAAAGCGGTAGCTATTAATTCATCCTCTCGAATCGCTTTTAATACCCGCCCCCAAGGTGAACTTACTAATAGTTCTAGCCCCCAATAGGTAACAGCCACAGCAATTAAAACTAGCAGCATTAATCCTGCCTTGTAGTTATAGTCTAGTAGAGCAACACAACCATTGATATAGATGGTGAGAATTACTCCCATCCCAATGATGCCCCAGATAATAAGACTAACTACTTTGGTTGGCTGATAGCTTTTACCTTGGATTTCTTTGCCTTCCCGCCATTGCGATCGCAACCCCGTCGCCAGTTGCCAGGCTGCAAATATTGCCAACAATGTCAAAATGCCAATCAAGATATATTTCTGAAATAAATTGGGATCAAAGCTGTCTAACGGTAAAGGAAAGCCACGAAGACCGAAAGACCCTTCCGTTAACCATTCCTCGTTAAGGGCGATCAGACGCAAGAGTTCAGAAACTCCAATGGTGACAATTGCCAAGTAATCTTCCCGTAATCTGAGGGTAGACATGCCGATTAGTAATCCTAGCAAGGCAGCGATCGCTATTCCCGCGATAATTGCGATAATTAATGGTACGCCTTGAGAACTAAGCAGCACAGTTGTATATGCCCCAACAGTCATAAAAGCAACATGACCAAAATTAATTAATCCTGCATAGCCCCACTGTAAATTTAATCCCAAGGCAAACAAGGCATATAACCCGACATAGATTGTCAGAAAAACTAAATAACCAACCATTAGATATTCTTAAAGCCGTTAACTGTATTATTGCAGCCGATTGTAGCTTAGTTAACCTTTATTTGAGAAACGCCATATTAGCTTTTAGCTTTTAGCTTTTAGCTTTTAGCTTTTAGATAATGTATACAAGATCATGACTTTACTTTTGATATCCCGATTTAGTAACGCCCTAATTCCTCAGGAGAATTTTGGATCAGACTGCAAATTAATAACTGTAATGACAGATCGGATTTGCTTATTGTTATATTCAGTAGGGTTCAACTGAGATCTTGCACCTAATATGTAATTTATCTGTGTCATGAGGGTAAAGGGAATCCTAAAGGATAATTATGCCCTTGTGGTACCGCTTCGCATAAGGTAAAGGGGAAAAGGGCATTAAATTGATTGCCAACTTCAAAATATTTAGTTTTTTTGTACTGCTGCAAGATCTGGGTTCAAAACTTAATTTCAGCTTAAATAAGTTGATTTGGTGTCAAAAATAAGTTAGCTTGATTACACTAAAAATATCTTTGATAATATTCTGGATTATTAGAGGTTTGTCAATTGCCTCTAGTTGTTAATAGTTAGAAAGCAGCAAAATTAAAAACTTCTAGTGATCTATAAAAACAAAATTTACTACCAACATGGAATTAACCCAAATATTTCAAGCTGTTGAAGAAACGCTTTTTTTGAAGCAGTTATCATCTCAAGAAAAATTATTCTTTATGGGAGATTTGGCACCATTAGAATATATCAAAAATTTTGTTGCTGCCCACAAGCAACTAGACAGCAACTACTATTATGATTTATCAGCTCATCAATTAGGTGATCTAGAGAAAATCACTTCAGAAATAGATCAATATCAAGCAATAATTGTCGTATCTCTAGAGGACGAAACTGCTCTATTATCAGCAGTTAAAGAACAAATCAAAGAACTTTCTGAGTTACCAGTGTTAAGGTTGTTTGCCGATATTTTTATCAACCTTTTATGTCATAGACCACTATTGAAAACTGTCTCTGATCAGATTCAAAAACCTCGCATATCTTATGCCATTGTTACTACTCCTCGGTCTGGATCTACCTATCTCTGTGACCTTCTCGAATCGACCAAAATTGCTGGAAATCCTAGTGAACATCTTAGGTTAGCAGCTAAAGAACTATCTCGCCATTGCAACTTTAATTATCTTAAGCTGCTTGATAATTTAATGGCATATCGTGTTACCCCCAACGGTGTATTTGGTACTAAGTTAATATCACACTTTTTATTTGATCTTCAACAAACCAAGCCTGATTTCAAACAAATTTTCAAATCTGTTGATAAGTTCATTCTCCTTGTTAGAAAAGATAAAGTAGCTCAAGCAGTATCACTAGTTGTGGCACAGAAAACTGAAGTTTGGCATCTCCATAATAATGGCAACAATACTAACTATCAATCAAAGCTAGAAAATATCAAGATTAATAATGCGTTACTTGATAACGTAGAACAAAAATACAACTTCATCAATAAACAAGAAGCTCGGTTAAAGAAAGTACTCGCAAATAATCAAATCGAACCTTTGACCGTAGTGTACGAAGACATTTTAGACAATGCCGATCGCCAAATCAATCGTATTTTAGACTTTTTGGCGATCGCCAAACCAGAGCCTTACAATATCAAGATCAACTCTGGAATTAAAAGAATGCCTTCTAGTATTTCTCAAGAGATTATTCAGCAATATCAACAAAGAAAAAAAACACACTGTGCTAAATAAAATTGTTTAAAATTAATTGTTGACGATGAACATTAAGTAATTGGAATTCAATCTTAGATACTCGTTCCAGCATATAAACCAAATTATCTGGGGATAGATTTGTGCCGTCGTTGCGACAGCTACCAGTAAAGCGAATTACTGCTTGATTATCTGTCTCAGATTCTAAGGAAAGGGAGAACAGGCGATCGCATAAATTAATTACTTTTTTATTACCAGACTTGGTAAATTTCTCCCAGAGTATTTCTTGACTGTTATTAATCTCATCAATCCACTGTTGCCAAGAAGTTTCTAGATCTTCCCCTGCTTGTACGATAATCAGATATTCTGCTCTATCCATTACCCGACTGGCATTAAGAGACTTGAGTTCTACTTCTTCTACTTTATAGATGGGAATATTCTCTGGTAGTTGGGCAGCTAATCTGGTGCGGAATTCTTCCAAATCCATTTCTTGAGTTAATTCAAAGTCAACTATCTCCCCATTGCTGGTAATACCTAAAGATAAGGCGTTGGCAATGGAAATTTTTGGTCCTGGGTGATATCCTCCTGTAAAGGAGATCGGTAAAGTAGCACGACGAATGGCGCGATCAAATAAGCGAACTAGATCCAAGTGGCTAATTAAACTCATCTCGTCTATTTTGCCAAACCACATGCGGATCTTTTGTTCTTTATTTTGATTTGGTTTAAAATGTCCCTCAAACTCTGGAATCTCTGGAGGTTTAACCACAATGTTGTGTCCAAAATCTGTCCCGCAGACACCACAATGAGAACAACCATCAAAGGCGCAGTCAGGCACAGTGGCAGCGTCTAAAGCTTTTTGTAAGTCTTCCTTGAGCCACTGTTTATCAATCCCTGTATTAAGATGATCCCAAGGTAAGGGGGCATCTAATATGTCATCTATGTCATCGGGTTGATTTTCATTAATTGGGGTGGGAGGATGGGGAGATGTTTGATGACCAAAAATATGACCCTCTCCGTTTTCTACCTGACGGTATTTCCAGGTAAGATCTGCTTCGGCGATCGCTTGTGCCCAAGCACCATAGGCTTGATCTAAATTCTCCCACCAAGAATCCATTCCTGCGCCCAATTCCCAAGCCCGTTTGACTACGGGGGCTAAACGGCGATCGCCTCTACCCACAAAGTCTTCCATGGCTGAGATGCGAACATCGGTATAGTTAATCTTGACTCCCCGTACTCGACGGAATTCTTCCTTCAGTAATTCTTGTTTGCGTCTAAACTCGCTAGTTGATACGGAATGCCACTGGAAAGGCGTATGGGGTTTAGGAGTAAAGTTAGAGATAGTGATATTAAAGTTGAGACGTTTGTTGCTGATCTGACTACATTCTCGACGTAGCCAGCGCACTGTATCCACAATACCAATTACATCAACGTCAGTTTCCCCAGGTAAACCAATCATAAAATACAGCTTGACCTTACTCCAACCACGGGCAACGGCGGTTTGAATACCTCTGAGTAACTCTTCATTAGTGAGTCCCTTGTTAACTACATCTCGCATCCGCTGAGTACCAGCTTCAGGGGCGAAAGTTAGTCCAGACTTGCGTATGCCACCAATGATATCGGCAATGTTGTCATCAAAACGATCTACCCGTTGACTAGGAAGAGATAGAGAGATGTTTTCCTCCTGCAAGCGGTTTTTAATCTCCATCCCCACCGCAGGTAAAGCAAGATAATCAGAACAACTCAGGGATAGTAAGGAAAACTCATTGTAGCCAGTAGCCCGCATGCCCTTTTCAATCGCATCTACTACTTTTTCGGGTTCAACATCCGTTGCCGGGCGAGTTAACATTCCTGGCTGACAAAAACGACAACCTCGAGTACAACCCCGTCTAATTTCTACGGTAAGGCGATCGTGTACAGTTTCAATAAAAGGTACTAAGCCGATAGAATAGGCAGGAATAGGGGTAGCAACTCGGCGTAATATCCGTTGCGGTACGTCAGCAGTAATCCGATGTACTGAGCCATTTGCTGCCATTTCATAGAATCTAGGGACATATACCCCTGGAACTTGGGCTAAATCTAGTAAAAGCTCCTCTTTGCTCAGCCCTGTTGCTTTCCCCTCTTTGATCACGAAGCCAATCTCAGGTAATAATTCCTCCCCATCCCCCAAGGCAATAAAGTCAAAGAAATCTGCATAGGGTTCAGGATTAGAAGTGGCGGTTTGTCCCCCAGCAAATATCAGCGGATAATCCCCTGCATCTCTTTCTTTCCAGGTGAGAGGAATATTCGCCAAACTGAGCATTTCTAAGATATTAGTTGCCCCAAGTTCATAACTGAGACTAAAGCCCAAAATATCAAAATCTTGTAACGGACGTTTGGACTCCAGGGCAAACAAGGGTGTCTTAGTCGATCGCAACTTTGCCGAAAGATCAGGGGCGGGGAGATAGGTGCGATCGCATAATTGCTGCGGTTGAGCATTAATTATATTGTAGAGAATAATATGACCCAGGTTTGATGCCCCCACCTCATAGACTTCAGGATAAGTTAGCACCCACCTTACCTGGGCTTCTGTCCAGGGTTTATGCACTGCACCAAGTTCGTTACCCAGATATCTTGCGGGTTTACCTATGGTTGAATCAATGGGATTATTACTTATCAGGGTCAAAACTTAAATCTCCTATCTGCATCGGTTAGAGGTAACTCCGCCTTTGATGGACAAAGCCTGCATTAACCTTGAGTTAATTAACATCGACTTATACTATATCGAATATCAGAGGGTTGTTAGTTTGAAAAAGTAAAAGTATTCTGTATGACTACCGAATCTGGGATCAAACCCTTGCTCGGAGTAAACTTTTACAGGTATTATTTTGAGAGATTTCCAGAATCAGGTCATCTTTTAAAACTACATTTTGATGTATGGAAGATAGGTAAGATGATATTGCGGAACAAACACATATGGCATTTGTATATGGCATTTGTAATCTTTACTTAGTGATACCATTAATCGGCTAATAACTAGGATACTTCCTATTAATTAATATGCATAAATTGAATTTATTGGACTTAAAACCCACCTTGATAAACTTTCGCGATCAAGTTTTACATGGTCTTTCTTTACCACGAAAAGAATTTCCTCCACAGTTTTTCTTTCATGACAAACAAGGGTCAGATATCTTCAATCAAATTTGTCAATTAAACGAATATTATATAACTCGAACTGAGACTAATATTTTACAAAAAAACAGTCAAGAAATTGCATCAATAATTGATAAAGAATGCTTGTTAATTGAGTATGGTAGTGGCAGTATTGAGAAAGTTCATCCTCTGATTGATGCCTTCGATTCTCCTACCGCTTATGTACCTATTGATATTGCCAAAGAACATTTATATAGCTACGCAGAGTTTACGAGTTCTAAGTATCCCGAATTAGATATTATTGCGATCGCTGCCGATTATACCCAAGAATTAAAGTTACCCGATGACAAATTACCCGATGACAAAAGTGTTAGAAATAAAGTCATTTTGTTTGCTGGTAGCACGATTGGGAATCTAGAACGTTCTGGCGCGATCGCTCTTTTAAAAAAATCAGCGAAATTATTAAAAGGGCAAGGGGGTATGTTGATTGGAGTTGATTTGAAAAAAGATCCGACAATACTTCATGCTGCTTATAATGATTCTCAGGGACTAACGGCAAAGTTTAATCTCAACATTCTAAATAATATTAATCGAGAACTCGATGCTGATTTTAATTTAGATAATTTTTATCATTATGCTCCTTATAATCCAACTATAGGTAGAATCGAACTTCATTTAATTAGTAAAAAGTCTCAGGTTGTTACAGTTTCAGGGGAAAAATTTACCTTCAAAGAAGGAGAAAGTATTCACAGTGAAAACTCTCATAAATATAGTACAGAAGATTTTAGAGAGCTAGCTCAAGAAGCAGGATTTAAGTTAAAAAAAACCTGGATAGATGATAAAAATCTTTTTAGCGTTAATTATCTACAACTAGGCAGTTAATGCTGGAAATGCACGCCATACAAGATTAATTTAAGTGGGGAAATTAGTTTGAATAACCGATTAGCCGATGTATTTAACTCAACGATGATATCCTCTGCGATATCTGCCGCTGATGAATTAGGTTTGATTGAGCAACTAAAACAAGAACAAACAATAGAAATAAATACATTTTGTCAAGAAAACGATTTACATTATCTTTCTGTTGAAGCTATTATTTCAGCTCTCTGCTGTTTTGATATTTGTCAACTGAATGACAATAATCGCATTGTGCAGCAGGGGTCATTATTTGCAGAAGCATATCGCGACAAAGGTTACTTTCTTTGGTTGATCAGAGGCTACGGATATCTCTTACAAAATCTGGCATCTATCGCCAAAAACGAGAATCGCTTCCATGATTTTATCAACCGCGATGGTAAATACATTGCTTTAGCAGGGCGTGATTATGGACAGAAGTTTGTCGATAGCTACTTTGAGGAGTTACTAGAGGAATTTCCCTATCAATTTGTTGCCGATCTGGGCTGTGGAAGTGGAGCTAAATTAATTAATATAGCCAAAAAATCTCCAGCAGTTCGGGGAATAGGTATAGATATTAACTCTGGGGCAGTTGAAACCGCTCAAATAGCTGTAGATAATGCAGAGTTACAAGCAAGAGTGAAAATTATCGAAGGAGATATGAGCAAATTAGACAATCAACCAGATTTTGACGAAGTTGATGTTGTATTTTCCTTCTTCAATGGTCATGATGTTTGGCCACGTAATAACTGTTTAAAATTTCTGCAAAATCTTCACCTTGCTTTCCCCAATGTGAAACGTTTTCTTCTCTGTGATACCTATCGCTCAGATACGATTCCCTCAGAGAATGTGCCAATTTTTACTCTAGGCTTTGAATTTACCCATGGAATTATGGGGCAGTATATTCCATCTCTAACAGAGTGGCTAGAGTTGTTTGTAGATTCTGGTTGGGAATGTGTCGAACATCGAGAAATTGGCATACCTTTCAGTACAATTTTTGACTTACGACCAAATCTAACCTGAAATAAGCTGTAAAGATCAATGGAATATCTGATTAATCAACACATCAAAGCCTTAAAGCCCAGAGTAGCTGATCCTGCCAGAAATAATCATGTCATCTATCTTGATCGTAATGAACTACCATTCCCCCCATCCCCCCGCGTTATTCAAGCGATCATGGATACAGCTTCAACTATTAATAGATATCCAGATACTCTCGGGGGATCTCTGCGAAAAGCATTAGCTGACTATGCTGGTGTTGGGGAGAAAGAGATTATTATTGGGAATGGCTCAGATGACTTAATTGAACTGCTGGCGAAAGTCTTTATTGCCCCTCAAAAAGAAGTCTTGATTCCCAATCCCACTTTCTTAGTTTACTCATTGACAACCCAGATTATGGGCGGGGATACCATCATTGTCCAGAGAAACCCTAACTTTGACTTAAATGTCCAGGAAATAATTGATCGAGTTACCCCTGCAACTAAAGTTATCTTCATCGCCAATCCCAACAATCCTACAGGTAATTTAGTCTCTCGTGATGACATTCTGAAAATTGTTAATTATGTGGATTGTCTGGTAGTAGTGGATGAATGTTACTATGAAATGTCTCAACAAACGGTAGTTGATCTAGTCAATCAATATGACAATTTATTAGTTCTACGTAGTCTTTCCAAAAGTTTTGGACTAGCAGGTTTAAGATTGGGTTATGCTATTGCCCATGAAAAGCTCATTGACTACCTTTATCGTGCCGCTCAAATCTTTCCCGTTAATAAATTAGCATTGGCTGCGGGGATGGCAGCTTTAGAAGATTTAGATTATGTTTACGCAAACATAAGGCAAATTTGCACAGAAAGAGAAAATCTGGGGCAAAATTTAACCAATATGGGATTGATGGTTTATCCCTCAGCAACAAACTTTCTCTTTGTCAGCACAAAACCTCTGGAAATACTTTCCTCTAAATTAGTTCAAGTTCTTCGGGATAAGAATATATGGGTAAGAGATTTTGGTTACAAACTTGGTTTAGATGGCTATTACTTTAGAACCGCCATCGGTACACCCAATGAGAATCAAAAATTACATACTGCTCTAAAAGAGGCAATTTCAGAGATCAATGTCACTGACATAACAAGGGAGAAAGAGGGTGTAAAGTCTGATAGAAATAGACTATAACGTTTTACCCCCTCGATATATCACCTTCTACTATGCCGAATCAGAGTGACATTCTCAAGCAACAGCTATTCAAAAGTTTAGCTCTGCCCTGGCAGGACATATGCCTGAGTCCAGGATTGAAACGATCCTTGAAGAGGAAGAGATTCGATATCGTAAACGACTATACTCGCCAATGGTGACCCTCTGGGCCATGGTGCATCAAGTGTTGTGTCAGGGGCAAAAGTTTGCGCAACACGGTCAAATGGCTTCGCCAATGGTTGATTGTAGCGGGAGAAACACCTCCATCCTCAGACACAGGTGCCTATAGTAAGGCTCGCACCCGTCTACCCTCCATCCTCTTACAGCGCTTCATCCCTGAAAGTGCCGAACACCTGGAGCAACAAGTCTCCGAAGAGCACCAGTGGTGTGGTCGTCGAGTCAGAGTGTTTGATGGCAGCACGGTATTGATGAGTGATAGCGAGGCCAACCAAGCAGCGTATCCACAACATGGCAATCAGCAAAAGGGCTGTGGCTTTCCGATAGCGCCATGTTGTGGTGTTTTTCTCCCTGCTCACAGGAGCAGTGGTATCGGCTTGTATTTCGCGGTGGAAAACCAGCGAAACTGAGATGAGTCGCTTACTCTACAAACACCTAGACCCAGAGGATGTGGCAATGGCGGACCAACTTCATGGCAGTTACGTCGATTTGGCCTTGATAGGGCAGCAGGGGGCAGACGGGATGATCCGCAAACACCATGCCCGAAAGACTGATTTTCGGGCATGGCCAAAAGAATGGGATTGGCGACCATCAGGTGGAATGGCCTAAACCCACCCGACGGCCCAAACACATGAGCAAAGAAGAGTTTGACGCACTGCCAAAGACGATGATGGTGCGAGAAGTGTCCCTGCGTCTGACGCGCAAGGGATGGCGGGACCAATGCATTATTGTGGTGACGACTCTGTTGGATGCAGAGCGCTACAGTGCCGAGCAATTGACCCTGCTCTCAGGGCAAACGCACCTTATTTTTACAATGCTTACGCCATAAAGGTTTTAGCTATTATTTAGTTTTGTTACTAAAATTTAAAACTCTTGCTACGTAAGGCTTACAGAATTTAGATGCGTTTGCCCTGACCCTGCTCTATGGTTGGCGCTGGCGGGCTGCAGAAATTAATTTGCGCCATCTCGCTCGCCACCTTGAGCATGGAGATGCTCACTGCTAAAAGTCCCGAGATGGTGAGTAAATACTTCTGGGCACATCTGCTTGGCTACAATCTGCTGCGCAGTATCATGGAGCAAGCCGCTCGATTGGCAGCCTATCAACCCCCTCGTCTATCGCTACAAGGCACTCGTCAGGGGTTTACTGCCATCCTCAGCAGCTTAGCAATGGCCACCAAACAGATCCCGGAAGCATTGTATGCTGATCTGCTCGGCGGAGATTGCAACGGATTTATTGCCAGAACGTCCTAATCGACAAGAACCCAGAGTCGTCAAACAGCGCCCCAAACCATTTCCTCGAATGCGACAACCCCGCTCTGTTCTCAAAGCTAAACTGGCTGCATGATTCCGCCTAAGTCAGTGACATTGATTGTCTATATAGTTATAGCAGTACTCTTACTAAGTATCCTAGGAATAATTTCAGCTGAGGGTACTCTTAGTATCCTAGCTGGCATTTCAGGATATGTACTTGGGAAAGAAATTTCAGGATATGTACTTGGGAAAGAAAAAGTAAAAGATAAGCTTCCTACTGAAGTAAAACCCCCTCAAAACCCCAAAGAACCAAAACCATCAGTTTTCGAGCGAGGGTACTGCGACCATACTGTAGGTTGGTCGTAGGGGAATCGTGAGGGATAACTTAACGAGTTGGAGCATCTTGTTGCTGAATATACCTTTTAACTGTTTCTAGATTAGCACCGCCAGTAGAAGAAACGAAATAGCCTATCTTCCAAAAAACTGGTTTGTGGTAAAAAGTCGCGCATCTAGCTGGGAATTCTTGTCTGATGCGACGAGAAGATACGGTTTTAAGGTTATTGGCAAAAGCACTAATTTGAGCTTTGGGATTAATAGCAATCAATAAGTGACAGTGATTATCTTCGCCGTTAAACTCTTTTAATTCGCATTCCCACTTTTTACAAGTTTCAGCAAATATTTCTTCTAGCCTTTTAAGCATCGCTACATTAATCACTTTTCTTCTGTACTTAGTTACTAGGACTAAGTGTATAGATAAGTCATATACTGTCCCTCCACTTAACTTTTGCATAAGTATGGCTAACTATGATAAATTAGTCATAGTCTATCAAATGTAAGGAGGGAAAGCAATGCACACAGCATACCAATTTAAGCTATACCCCAGCCTTGTGCAGTCGAATAGACTACGAGAATGGCAAAACAAAATACGTTCGCTGCTTAATCTTTGTCTAACAGATAGAATCGATAGCCATCAGGATAGTTTTGCTCAAGGCGAGTTTTGTAATCTCAGAAAAAGGGGAGTTGCGACTCCTCTTGCTTGTTCGGTTAACAAGTCGGCTTCTTTGGGTGAATACTGGAAAGAAGATCAACCTAGTAGAAGACGTGGTGATCAAACCAAACCTTTTAACCCTCGTCGTTCGGCAGTAGAAATACATTCATCTTTTGCTACATCTTGGAGACAAACTAAGCCTTGGTATGCGGATGTTAGTTCGGATGTTTTACAACAAGCGTTAAGACATCAAGACACTGCTTTCAAGCGTTTTTTTTCAGGACATTCTAAGTTTCCTAAATTCAAGGCTACTCGTGATGTTGGCATTGAGTTCAAGCCAGGAACAGTCAAAATAGAAAGCAACAGAATTAAATTCCCTCTGCTTGGTTGGATGAAATTTGCCAAATCCAGAGAAATTGACAGTAGTTGGGAAATTAGAACGGTAACAATTACAAGAGATATTGACTGCTGGATAGTTTCGATACTACTGCGAGATAAGTTGATTCCCGACTACAAAAAAAAAGAAACTGAACTCAAGACGGTTATTGGATGTGACGTTGGAATTAAAAAAATAGTAGCACTTAGCAATCATGAAGTAGAGTTGAATCCTTTGATTGCCAAGCAATTAGAACGCAGATTAAACATTAGACAACGCAGACTAACTCGTAAAAAAAAGGGCAGCAAGAACAGGAAAAAAGCAGCTATTAAACTAGCTAAGGTGCATCGTGATATTCGTCGTCGTCGCCAAGATTTCCAATGGAAACTAGGCAAGAAAATTGCTTCAATGGCAGATGTAATCGTGTTTGAAGATCTTAAAATTCAGAACATGAAGCGACGATGTAAACCCAAAGTATGTACGGAGACGGGAAAATATCTCCGCAATAACCAGAAAGCCAAATCTCAATTAAACAAAGCTATTTCTGATGCTGCTTGGTACTCTTTGAGAAAAAAAACCGAACATCAAGCAGCTAAACTAGGTAACTGGATAATCACGGTTAATCCCCGTGGCTCATCAATGGAGTGTCACAAGTGTCACTTTGTTAGCCCGACGAATAGAGACAAAGAAAAGTTTATATGTGAAAACTGCGGACACCACGAAGACGCAGACACCCAAGCGGGAAGCGTGTTGGCTTACCGTGGGATTGAAAAGCTTGGTATTGATACCCTAACGGTGGTCAGCCGTGAAGTTACGACCAAACCTGAATCAACAGGTACTCTAAAGAGGAAGAAATCATCTGCGTTGGCGGATGAGTCTGGTAATCCTAACAAAGTTAAATTCGTTCAGGAGGACACGTCGCCTGGGGTTTCCCCAGGCGCTCGTGATGTCCGTTTAGAACTGTTTGACGTTGAGGAATGGAAGACAGGGTAACTTGTCTTTAGAATCTAAGACTATACCTCCCAAGAGGTTAGTCTTAGAGGTTCAAAGAAATATCTTGAAGAGGATTGTAGATTCGGCAGATTGCGATCGCATGGTCAAAGCTGATGTTTGGGGATTGGCGATTGCTGGTGAGGCAATTGCTGAGGCTAAAACAACGGCATATCAGTCTGCTGAGGATGCTGAGGCAAAACTGGCAACATTAGTTAAACTTGTGACAGAAATAAAACTACTTCCAACTCCTGAAAGGCTTACAGCGATTAAAATCATGAATGAGTTTGTACAAAGTGAGACTGACTTAGCTAATTCATCGTGACTGCGCCAACAAAGTTGACCATTATCAATCCAGTATTGGTGTGTCCAAGCTATTCTTAGAGTTTCAATGGCTGGAATTTCCTTGAGTCATTGAGGCGTAGTCGGCTCATCATAAATAGCCTCCAAAATTTTCATTCCATCTCGTCCAATATTAGCAGCATAATCGTTACGGGCTTCTGTACCTCTAGGTAAACGAGATTCTTCAACAGGCTTGCTATAACGCTCAAACCAATCAGGAGTAACTACATTTGATAACCAATCTGGAACAACCATAGCTAAGGCGTTTAAAGCCGAGCGTAATGTTTCACCAACATATTCAAGCCGATTGAGGTTGCGAATCGCAGCGAGTATATGAGTTGAGTCAGTTCGAGCTTTCCCTTTGGCTTTAATCAGTTGAAGTTGTTGGCAACGTTCTAGGAGCTTGTTTAATATCAGCTTTTCTTTACTGACATTAAGCAATCGAGAACGAAATAAGGTTAGTACAGAAGAATCAAAACTGGAGTCAGTCAATTCTAGTCCTAAAGCATATTTCCAATCAATACGCGCAGCGACAGCTTCTACTGCCCCTCTATCAGATAAATTAGCCATATACTGCATGACACATATCAAAGCTAAACCCCCAGGCTAAAGTTTTAATTTCTCATATGATTGGTAGAAGAAATATAAAGGAGCGAAGCTCCTAGCTGTTAGCTCCTAGCTGTTAGCTATTAGCTTCAATCAGTTGGGGCTCTTTTACCCCATTTGATTGTAGACAACGTATAGACGATGGGGTATTAAACCCGATAGCTATTAGCTACGAGCCGTTTACCTAGATAAACTTTAGAGCTAAAGGCTAAAAGCTAAAAGCTAAAAGCTAAAAGCTTTTTTGATAAACAATGAATCAACAATTTTTGATTGATACAAATGTGTATTGATATACATTTTTCTCGTAATATGTTTAATCCGAACAAAATTAATTCACATTGTACTTCTCAAGTTCTTGATTTTCTTCTCATAATTGTTTTCAGATTAGCTATTTTTCTCATAACTATTTATCAAACTAATTAGTCGTCATACTGACAGTAAAGTATTCAGAGCAAGCACTCTTTACTGTCAACAAATATGCTTATCCAATACTAATAAAATCTGAGTTTCTTGTTGTCTTTTGTAACAATTTTAAGGGATCGCTCATCTTACTTAATTTTTCTTTACACTTCTGTTAGCTTGTAGATGAAATCAAAAAAGAGGATTAATTATGACTTTATCTCCAATTGCGCTCGTTTTAATTGCTGTGATAACAACAGGTTATCTAGCAGCAGTAGGTATAGGCACATGGGCTTATTTTGCCAATGAAAAAGAATAGTGATAAGGGAGTTTACTTCACTATTTTCTAATTGTATGTACCTAATCAATTTGTAATTCTATTAACAGCAAAATATTTCAAGTATTTATTGACGTTGTAGAAAGTAAAGAGTGGGGTTTAAACCTATGGATCTAAAAGGAAAAACAGCTTTAGTTACAGGTGCTTCTCGTGGGATTGGTAAAGCAATTTCAATTGAATTAGCAAGAGTAGGAATCAAACATTTAATCTTAGTAGCCAGGGATCGTCAGAAATTAGCCGAGATGGCAACAGAAATTGAAACAATAGGAGTCAAAGTTACTACTTTGTCTTTGGATCTGAGGCAACCCGCTTCGATTAATATTGCGATCGCTCGGGTATGGTGTACCCATAAACCAATTCATTTACTAGTAAACTGTGCAGGAGTGGCACACCAGTCAGCATTTTTAGATAGCCAAGCTGGCAAAGTTGAAGAAGAAATTTCCCTTAACTTATTGGGAATGATGAACATCACTCGTTAACTTTGCCAAACGGATGGCAAGCCAAAAAGAAGGCACCATCGTCAATGTATCTAGCCTGATGGGAAAAGTGGCAGCTCCCACTATGTCTACTTATTCGGCAACTAAATTTGCGATCATCGGTTTTACTCAAGCTCTAAGGAGTGAGCTGGCAGAACATAATATTAAAGTTCTTGCTCTACTGCCGACCCTAACTGATACTGAGATGGCACGCAATCTTAAATTATTTCGTTGGGTCATGCCGATGACTGCTGAAAAAGTTGCTCAAACTTTGGTTTCAGGACTATACAAAAACAGGAGTGAGATTTTAGTAGGATGGCAGAGTTATCTGGCAGTATTGTGTCAACGTATCTTTCCTCAGTTATTGTCCAAGATTATGATGTTGTCTGCACCAGCAGTATAGAACTCAAGCTCAACAAAAATAGGAAAATAGGGAAATAATAATGTCAAAACTAAAAAAAGAAAAAGAGCGTATAGTTTCCATAGATTGGCTCAAAGATAATTATCAGCAGCAACCCTGTATGCAAGGGGTAAAAATCTTATTTGAAAAACTTAAACAAGAAAAACTGAATGATCAGATTTTTTATCAGTCCATCAAAGAGAAAATAGCTGCTCGCCAATAAAAAGTAGCTTCGCGCTTCGCGCTAACAGCGCTCCGCTCCGCGCGTCATAAATGGTGTATGGGACGTACTTGTGATAGGAAAATAGGGAGATAATACTCACCGTTCGCTCATTTTAAAATTGAGTTGCTTAATAAACAAAGCAAACAATAATCTTTACAAGGCTTTCAGCCGTTTGAGAGGAGATAAATGGAAAATTATAGGCGATCGCTTTGTTAACAAAGCAATCGGGGTTTGAAGAATTTTATTGTGCGATCGCCATTTCTCGATTTCCTCTAACTTACCTCCTCTACATCTTCTTAAACCCTTATGCTATAAGCTGTTTCGCTATTATAATTCCGAATGACTCAGAAATTTGAGCGAACGGTGAGATAATAATGTCAAAACTAAAAAAAGAAAAAGAGCGTATAGTTTCCATAGATTGGCTCAAAGATAATTATCAGCAGCAACCCTGTATGCAAGGGGTAAAAATCTTATTTGAAAAACTTAAACAAGAAAAACTGAATGATCAGATTTTTTATCAGTCCATCAAAGAAAAAATAGCTGCTCGCCAATAAAAAGTAGCTTCGCGCTTCGCGCTAACAGCGCTCCGCTCCGCGCGTCATAAATGGTGTATGGGACGTACTTGTGATTCGCAATTACAACACCAAGAGCAAGCAATCAACTCGTGAGATTCAGGTACATCCCAAACTCAAGGAATATCTAGCAGAACATCACAAGAGCGATCTCTACGTTAAATTTTTGAAATCGGTGATCAAAAGATCATCACATTTGAACAACGTTTGTTGCACATGGACCTTTCTTCCCTTGTCCAATGTCGTATTCTACTTTCTGACCCTCATCAAGGGTTTTATCGCCTGCGCTCTGGATTTCAGAACAATGCACAAACAGATCTTTTCCGCCATCGTCTTGAAGGATGAAACCGAATCCTTTCTCTGCATTGAAAAACTTTACTACGCCTGTACTCATGCTGTCCGTTCCTAGGTGAGATTAATATCAGTAGTACCGCAGTGTATCAAAAAAAGGCTCGATATTGGGCAAACGTGATCCTATTTACGAAATTATCGGCAGTTAGCGACTATTCAACGCTTTCTGCAATGATTCCACGTTTCTGATATTATCTCTAATAATGGGGAATTGATTTGGTGATACGGCTAACTCATCTAAAGAACTGCCGTCGAATCATTTGAATATAAGCAAGGGTTTGTTGGTATCCAGTCATATCTCCTGAATCTAAGAAAAGTTGGGCTGCGTGTTGTAAATCTTTTAAACCATCCTGCTCATCTCCTAACTGGGCGCGAACAATTCCGCGATTGCCATAGGCTTCAGCTAGATTAGGAGCGAGTTTAATCGCTTGGTTATAATCACCGATCGCCCCTTGAAAATTGCCTAATTCAGTGAGTGCTTTACCTCGATTGTAGTAGGCATCAACAAAATTAGAATCAAAACGTAAGGCTCGATTGAAGTTGTCTACTGCTCGATCTAGATTGCCTTGCTGTGCGAGAACAATTCCTTTTCTATTAAGAGCATCAGCATGACGGGGTGCAACTTCCAGTGCGAGATCGAATTGGGCGATCGCTTGATCCAAATTACCCAAGCCGAAGTGTGCCATTCCCCGACTGCAATAGGCTTCAATATAGTTTGGATTAAGAGCAATAACGAGATCGAAGTCTGTAATTGCCCCTTGATAATTACCGCGATTGATTTTTTCCGTACCACGCTCGAACAAGCTTTCAGGATTCATGCGGTCGGTAGAAAATGTCGATTGCTGCTGGGTCGGAAAAATGGCTAAAGCTGGTCTGACAAGAACCGAAACCTCTCCGAAAGTTAATATCATCCCTAATATAATGCCTAATGTCTTCATCGGTTTCATGACTGGATTGTTCTTGCTGTAACTCAGAACAAGAACATTACCTCTCAATACCATTCTAGTAAAAGAATCTAGAACCAATAGGATATCGAGCTTCTTTATTAGAAATTAGAGATTAACTAGCAACGCCGTACCATACATAACTATTAATCCCACAGTAAATCCTGCCAAACTAATTTTAGATAACCAAGTACCACCGATTTTGCTGGCGGTTCGTGCCAAATACGAACTCACTTCCACGATTACTTGTAAGATCGCTCCCGCACCAATACCCATAAATTAATTAGGACCTGGTTCTAACAGATTTTGTTCAGTATTTTCTTCTCTAGTAAGGGCAGAGATTTCAAAGTTTTCCATTGTTGGTATCAAGTTCTGGTTCAATCGGGCGTGAATAATTCTCGATGAGAGCCTTCATTGATAAGTACAACACAACCCCATTCAGTTAATGTAGTATCCTGAGACGCGCCACTGACCGTCTTGCTCTTTCATCGGAGTAACAGTCTCAACAGCCGAACGCTTATGCTCGAAGGAGGTATTAAATTGAATTACTACATATTCTCCATCGGGCGCTCCTGGTAAAGAAGTATGGTATTGCTGGGATTTGAGGCTTCTAGAGACAGTCTGTCCCAATGGTTTTCTCACTGCCTCCATCGATGAAAGCCATTGTTCGGTTGACACCGCCCCCTGAAAATAGCTAGCTGCTTCATGCCAACTTGCTTCATATTTTTCAGTATCTACCAGTTCCAGCCAGACTTCTGCTGCTTTAAGAGCTGCCTCTTCCGCTTCTGGCTGGCTCTTGGCTCTCTGCCAAAAACAGAGGAGCATACCTATTGTCAAAATCATCACAGTAGGAACTTTCATTTCACTTTTCTTTTTCAGGATAACTGTTCACTGCCCTAATCTCTTCTGAGTACCTTTAACACTACCTAACTGCTTCAACTACATCTTGACGTAATTGAATGCTTCAAATTGGCAAGTTAGGAGTTGTTCAGCTTACATAATCTCTCAAATATTCATAAGGTTTGTTTAAGTCACCATTCAGGGCAATCGTCGCTTCATATATCATTCGGCTATCGGTTTGATTTAACTGTGACCACACTTTTGAGATTAATTGATTGCCAAAATCTTCTGAAGCATCTCTCGGTAGTTCATTGGGAAGGTTATCTACTGCCATGACATCAATGCAGTGACTTTGGAATGGGAAGGTTTCTGTTTCTAATATAGGGTCATATCCATAAATCGGCTCGTCAATAGACGAGGCTCTAATTGTCGAAGGAATAGAAGAATCTGGGGCAAGATCGCAGGTAACATCAGCAATAACCCGAATGGTAAAATCCTTGCGCTTCATGTCCTCAGATGTAAAGAAGACTGGAATACGCCTATCCCAATAAATACCATTGAGCATGATATTTGCAGTGTGGGTATAGGGGTCAAAAATGGACTCATACTGTTCGGGATGTTGATAATAGTGAGTCTCATCAAAATCCGCTGACCCTGACTTACGATACATATCCTTAACCGTTAGTTGTGTATAAACAGGTTCTTCTAAGTTTTTCTCTAAAAATGCTTGAGGTGAAACCCGCTTGATGTTCATCAAGTCCAGCACTTCAGTAGCCCCCGATGCAACTCTACCTTCTCCAGTGATTAACAGCTTGATATTAGAAAGAGGTAAATTCTGATAATAAGTTTGAGCTTCTGCCCAGTCATGACATTCATGCATGGGTTTGAGTAAAAATTCTCCCGAACGTCGCCCCCAGGTAAGAATGGCATTATGACCCCCAACAATGCCTGCCCAACGTCCAAAAGCAATTACTCGTTGACCAGAAGAGTCATGTAGACATTCATAATCTATGAGGCGAATTTTTTGTTGCAGGATTGAACGTAATAGTTCCCGATTATAGGGTTGTTTTTTAATCGTATGAGAGAAAAAAAGATAGGTTTTATTTGGCAGCAGCATTGAAATGGGAACTTCTTTGACTCCCAACAACAGATCGCACATTTCCAGATTTTCTGTTAGTGGAATACCTTGACTTTGATATTCGGAATCGGTAAAGCAGCGTTCTTGACTGGGTTGGACAAATATTTGTAAATCACGCTCTTGGTCTAGCAGATATCGGCATTGCTTGGGTGTCAACGGCACTCTAGCATCCAAGTTGATTTTGCCTTCTCTAATGATTCCTACTTTCATGATTAATTAATTGTTTACTTTTAAATTATCATTGCCCTAACCTCTTCCTCGCACCTCTAACACTTCCCAACTGCTTCAACGCTATCTTTTACAGACATCAAATTTCCATCCTCTCTGAACTTTGAGTACAGCAGTCACGAAAACACAACACCAGTGTGACCGTGGGAAAGAGGTTGTGCCAAGCCTGTTGTGTTCCGTCCCAAGCATCGGTATTGACTGTTATTGGTGCATAATTGGGGTTGAGAAAACGCGCTTCAGAATGAAATTCTCCGTAACCTTGGGTTAAAGCTTCAGCACTAGCAGACTCGGTGAAGCTAACTCCTAAAAATAAGTTACGATAGCTCAATGGATACCGCAGATACCATCTGACATTCAACAGAATTATTTCAGCTTGGAAGTGTCGCCATTTAAATGGTTGTTGAGAATTCATTCATGTTGAGTTTGAGACAGCAATCAAATACTACTACATTAAAGCTACATTTGTTGGCAACACTACCGTTTAGAGTTTAATTATTAAAATTATGGATGGCTCTTCTAGAGTAGCTATGATAATTTAATAAGAAATAAGCCCCAAAAGCCTTTTTGAGCAAGGCTTTTGGTAATTTAAAAAAGCAATTTTAATAAAAAAGGCTTTTTGTTTGGTTAAATTTATGACGATTCAAGAGGTTAAGCGTATTTTAACTACTCGTTTACTATAACCAGTCTAGAAGAGCCTTATGGATTTATCTGAAATACCATTTAAGCTTCTACTTCCTCTGATTGTTTAGATAGTATCCACAGTGCATGAATTACCCCTGGTATCCAACCTAATAAAGTTAACAGAATATTAATAAATAGAGCAGAGCTAATACCTGAAATCAAGAACACCCCCAGAGGAGGAACTAAAATACAAGCAGCGATTTGCATGATTTTCATAATATTCTTTAGGCTATTTAAGATATACGTAAGTATTTACTAACATTCTAGCTAACTGCGAAATTTATCTTCCATCTTAAGTTATATAATTAACCATTTTTTAAGGTTTGATTACTTCTACTCCGAAGTAAAAAATATATCGTTAAAGAAAGACATTAATCCTAAGAAGGTGCGATCGAAGGTATAAGTAATGCGAGAAAGCAAGCAATCTCTAAGACTCAATTAGAAATTCAAACTTTACAAGTTAAAGTAGAAAAAGAAGAAGAAGAATTACAACAAGAAATAGATAGAGTATTAGAAGATATACAAATAAATAGTCAAGACAAATCAGCTCAAGTAAAAGAAGCAATTAGTTCCGCTATTCATACTGTCCAAAATAGTGAAGAAGTTGCTCTATTACAAAAGCGTTATGCTCAACTAAAAGCTCAGTTAGCTATTGTCCAGGCAAATTTAGCTGGGAGATATGGTGAAAGCTATGGCAATGTCAGTCAATATCTTGATGAAGCAAAAACCTGGTACGAGAGAGCTAAAGAAAATCCCGAAGTTTTTACAGTCAGAATAGAAGAAAAGCACAAAGACTTTGAGCATAAATTAGGAGAAACAGGCAGAGCAATCGCCAAAAAAGAGAGACAAGTGAAAAAGCTTCTATCTGAGCTATGGAAATCAATTTCTGAAATATTTCAGAATAAATAAAACTAATTGTACGGATGGATTAGGAGCATACAGAAGACATTTACCTGAAGATAAGCACGAGATTAGGAAAAAGAAAACTCAAAAGATCGAACAAAAACACATTCGTTTGAGAACTAGAATTAAAAGATTACAGAGAAAGCGGCGAGACCCCGCGTACCACAAGGGCACTTGTCCTCGAATGGGGATAACATCGGCGTAAGACGTTTACCCTCGAATGGGGGCAAGGGAATGCTCGCCAAGACAGACAATTTGCTTTTCTAAATCAGAAGAAATGCATGATCTTGTCATTGGTTTATTTATCAATAAATATGAGTTTGGATTAAACCTCTAAACACAGAAAAACAACATCACCCTTTATTGGGGTCTGGTCTAAAATCGAGGCAATGTTTAGTACTGACTCCTTCTGGGTCTACGGCACATACCATGAAAGGAGTGAAAGCATAGAGAAGACAGCGATCGCATTGGGCTATTTTAGGCATGGTTTTTCATTATTCTGCCCCATTTTCAAAAGCACTAGGTGAATATGTTTATCTGGGAGTTGGGAAAAATGGGAGGGAGCAGTAAAGCGTGGATATACCTTGGAGTATTTAAAAAAAGTGAACAAGAGGAATTTAGTACAATTGAGATCTAGAAAAATCAAAGTAAATTATAAAATTAATGAATGCACACCGAATTGAAACTGCACTGACAGAAAATGGAAAGCTATCGTTAAAAGATTTACCTTTTAAAAAAGGAGATCAAGTGGAAATAGTGATAGTAGAACGAAATCCGAAACAAAAGATTGTCACTAAAGGATTAAAAGGAACGGTGCTGAAATATGAAGAGCCATTTGAGTCTGCTACTTCAGATGAGGATTGGGAAGTACTAATGTGATAATTTTAGATACACATATATGGATTTGGTGGGTAAACGAAAGTCCGAGATTGACAGAGAAGCAGAAAAAAATAATAGATGAGAATAAAACAAGTGGGCTGGGAGTAAGCATAATATCTTGTTGGGAAGTTGCTAAGTTAGTAGAAAAAAGTAAATTGGTATTATCAATACCAGTAGAAGAGTGGTTAGGGAAAGCATCAACATACCCAGGAATAAAGGTTTTGGAGATGAGTATTCCGATATTGGTTGAATCAACAAGACTAATAGGATTCCATAACGATCCTGCTGATCAAATTATCGTAGCGACTGCAAGGATAAATAAAGCCAAATTGTTGACAGCAGATGGAAAGATTCTCAAATATTCTGGAGTGAAAACGATCACCTAGCGGAATCCCCAAAATTATATAGTCAACAGCAAATGGAAAGAGTTAATATCCTTGCTAGATAGTACAGAAATACCAATAAATAAGACGGTGACTAATCTACTGAAGTTGTACTCAAAGGAGAAAGTAGAAGGAGCGATCGCCTTCCTTCCTACAGTACGATTCGTAGAGTTTTACTGAAGATAGATCATACTGAATACTCATTACTGCCGAGACGTAACTTTCGGGGAAGATAAATCTCGTATTCAGACTACTCCTTTGCCTCAGATTTGGTCAATTGCGCGAAATTTGGCACTTAATTTATATCGAGATGCTGGTGATGCTGGTTTTAACAACATGGCTCAGGCAAAGAGGAAATCACAATTTAGTTTGCAACATATTTTGTCACTTTTTAGAATGAAATAGCCCTGGGACGACAAAGTTTATTTATTTCGGGTGAGTAAGCCATTACCCATCGATAGATTGTGGTGTGATCAATCGATAACCCTCTCTCTACCATCATCTCTTCCAAGTTACGGTAGCTCAATGGATAACGAAGATACCATCTGACACACAATAAGATGATTTCAGGTAGAAAATGGCGCCATTTGAAGGGGGATTTTGAATTCATTTATGTTGGGTCTCGGACAGTAAGTATATACTACTATATAATTAATTCAAGTTTTTGCAACACTACCGAAAATAATCATCTAGATGGCAAACTGCGGTAAAAGTAACAAAATGTGTCTGTTAGATGTAAAAGTACAGTTTTGTCCGCTTAGAATGAGTACTAGATTGCAAAATGCTGTGATTTAAACATTATATGAGTGCTAGACGGCAAAGTGCGGTTGAATATATAGTTATCACCGTATCCAATGGCACTGACTTAAGCTGAATTATGCGACCAGCTTTGCTTTGAGAATAGAGCGCGGCTGTCGCATTCGAGGAAATGGTTTGGGTCTGCGTTTGACCACTCTAGGTTCCTGTCGATGGGGTCGGTGTGGGAGCTCTTCGGTGGCAATTACTTCAAGCAGATGACAATACAATGCATCTCGAATGGTGTTGGCCACAGTGGCCAACAAGGCCAGCATCTGGTTAAACTGTTGGCGGGTTCCTTGTAGGGAGAGGCGGGTACGAGCATAGCCCACCAAAGGTGCCGCTTGTTCCATCACGCTACGCAATAAATTGTAGCCGAGGAGATGGGTCCAGATTTCTTTACGTACCATCTCATACTAAATCCGATTCTGAAAACCAACTTTTAGATCAATGTCACTGACATAACAAGGGAGAAAGAGGGTGTAAAGTCTGATAGAAATAGACTATAACGTTTTACCCCCTCGATATATCACCTTCTACTATGCCGAATCAGAGTGACATTCTCAAGCAACAGCTATTCAAAAGTTTAGCTCTGCCCTGGCAGGACATTTTGCCGGAGTCCAGGATTGAAACGATCCTTGAAGAGGAAGAGATTCGATATCGTAAACGACTATACTCGCCAATGGTGACCCTCTGGGCCATGGTGCATCAAGTGTTGTGTCAGGGGCAAAAGTTTGCGCAACACGGTCAAATGGCTTCGCCAATGGTTGATTGTAGCGGGAGAAACACCTCCATCCTCAGACACAGGTGCCTATAGTAAGGCTCGCACCCGTCTACCCTCCATCCTCTTACAGCGCTTCATCCCTGAAAGTGCCGAACACCTGGAGCAACAAGTCTCCGAAGAGCACCAGTGGTGTGGTCGTCGAGTCAGAGTGTTTGATGGCAGCACGGTATTGATGAGTGATAGCGAGGCCAACCAAGCAGCGTATCCACAACATGGCAATCAGCAAAAGGGCTGTGGCTTTCCGATAGCGCCATGTTGTGGTGTTTTTCTCCCTGCTCACAGGAGCAGTGGTATCGGCTTGTATTTCGCGGTGGAAAACCAGCGAAACTGAGATGAGTCGCTTACTCTACAAACACCTAGACCCAGAGGATGTGGCAATGGCGGACCAACTTCATGGCAGTTACGTCGATTTGGCCTTGATACGGCAGCAGGCGGCAGACGGGATGATCCGCAAACACCATGCCCGAAAGACTGATTTTCGGGCATGGCCAAAAGAATGGGATTGGCGACCATCAGGTGGAATGGCCTAAACCCACCCGACGGCCCAAACACATGAGCAAAGAAGAGTTTGACGCACTGCCAAAGACGATGATGGTGCGAGAAGTGTCCCTGCGTCTGACGCGCAAGGGATGGCGAAACCAATGCATTATTGTGGTGACGACTCTGTTGGATGCAGAGCGCTACAGTGCCGAGCAATTGACCCTGCTCTATGGTTGGCGCTGGCGGGCTGCAGAAATTAATTTGCGCCATCTCGCTCGCCACCTTGAGCATGGAGATGCTCACTGCTAAAAGTCCCGAGATGGTGAGTAAATACTTCTGGGCACATCTGCTTGGCTACAATCTGCTGCGCAGTATCATGGAGCAAGCCGCTCGATTGGCAGCCTATCAACCCCCTCGTCTATCGCTACAAGGCACTCGTCAGGGGTTTACTGCCATCCTCACCAGCTTAGCAATGGCCACCAAACAGATCCCGGAAGCATTGTATGCTGATCTGCTCGGCGGAGATTGCAACGGATTTATTGCCAGAACGTCCTAATCGACAAGAACCCAGAGTCGTCAAACAGCGCCCCAAACCATTTCCTCGAATGCGACAACCCCGCTCTGTTCTCAAAGCTAAACTGGCTGCATGATTCCGCCTAAGTCAGTGACATTGATTGTCTATATAGTTATAGCAGTACTCTACTCAATTGAAATTGTTGCTTGAGAATTTCGGCTGGCTTAGGCATAGTAGAAGGTGAAATATTTACGGCTTCCAAGGTCATGATTTATTTTTATCAAGCCTTGCAGCCTTTTTCTACCCCTCTTAAGTCAGTGCCATTGATTTCAGAGATAATTAACAACTAAGTTTCTAGTTGAGATTTTGCTATCTGTTTATTTTTTTACTTTGGACAAAACATTCAATTGAGTAACATTTTAACCATGAATATGCTTGCTTCCCCCTTAATGCTTGATCGTTGCAATAAAGATAATCTGAAAGAGTACTTTCAAAATTCTTGGGAATTAGAAGAAACTCTTTTACGCAGCATAATTAACCCAGAAACCTTCAATGTTAGTCCCGATCCCCTCAGAAACCGTCTTGTTTTTTATCTGGGTCATTCCGCAGCATTTTATATCAACAAATTAATTCGTGTCGGTTTATTAAAACAACGAATTAATGACTTTTACGAAACCCTGTTTGAAATCGGAGTCGATCCCGAAACTCCCGAAGAATTAGAGCAAGCAGTTACAGAAATCCGTTGGCCAGATGTAGAAAAAGTATGGCAATATCGAGACGCAGCAAAAGCCGAAATTACCAGAGTTATTAATCGGGCTGAGATATCCCTTCCTATTAAGCAAAATGATCCCTTATGGGCGTTATTAATGGCGATCGAACATAGTTTGGTTCACTTTGAAACTTCTTCAATGTTAATCCGCCAACTGCCCCCAGACAAGGTACAATGCCCTCAAGGATGGGATTGTACTGCCAGTAAAGGAAATTCACCCTCCAATGAATTTAGAGAAATACCAGGAGGAATCATCAATCTTGGTAAATCACCAGATTCCCCTACCTATGGTTGGGATAGCGATTATGGCAATCTCACTGTTGAAGTCGAACCGTTCCTCGCTAGCAAGTATTTAGTTAGCAATCAAGAGTTTTTAAAGTTTGTCCGAGATAATGGCTACAATAACCCCGAATATTGGGATATAGAGTCTTGGAACTGGAAACAACAATACAACGTACAACATCCTAAGTTTTGGATACCTACTAATAATGGCTATCGGTATCGAGCAGTGTTTGATGAAATTGACTTACCAAAAGATTTTCCTGTGGAAGTAAATCATTACGAAGCTATGGCTTATTGTCGTTGGCAAGGAGAAGGAAGTCGGTTACTAACAGAAGCAGAGTGGAATCTGGCAATAGGAATATCAAAAGATAAACAACAAGAAAATAATAACGCTCCTTTTAATACGAGAAATTATAATCTGAACTTGAAATATTATTCTCCTTCTCCTCTAGGAATGGCAGATTCAAGTAATAATAAATTTGGACTTTATGATTTGCGAGGTAATGTTTGGGAATGGTTAGGAGATAAATTTAACTGTTTACCAGGATTTAAAGCGCACTATCTTTATGAAGATTGTTCAGAACCATTTTTTGATAATAAACACTATTTAATGGCTGGCGGTTCTTGGGCGAGTATGGGGGCTTATGCTTCGGCTTTTTACCGTAATTGGTTTCGTCCTTCTTTTCATCAACACGCGGGTTTTCGGATTGCTAAAGACTTATCTAAACTACCTTAATAATAAAGAAAAATCTTTAATTGCTATTCATCTGTGACAAGTTAAGGTACTACGCTGTTTGTCTATTGGTTTTTAGCTATTAGCCCCTTGAAACATTTTTGAGCGACTCAAGCTAACCTAATACTCGATGTTCAAGTTTTTAAGCTACAGCTTGATATTTGAGAGTAGGTGTTGGTTCTAATCGACCCAAATCCCTACCACTCATATGTTTACCGGAAGGTCGGAGGCGAAAGAATTCTTTGACCGACAGGCTTAGTCTCATCAGTTGCTCATCGGGATTCGGCGCTTGTACTAATTGCTGGACACTGTTCAATAAAGCCTCCATCTGAATGGTACGTTGTAGGCTACCCACAGTATATGCAGGCAGTTTGTTTTCAACACGGGCTAGTTGTTCAGGATGAAGTAGCAGACACAGGTCAAGCAACAAGCTCAGGATCAGGCCTCGGCTTGATCCCTCTTCACCTGTCTGTTTGGCCAATTGTCTCCTCGAAGAAAACCTCTACCAACCATCTCAGAGTATAGCTTGGACAATATCGATGGTGCGCCAAGTCAAATCAGTGGCGACCAAATACCGATAATCTTGCTCTCCAGGGTACTTCAGAGCAATAACAAACCGCTTTTGACCATGGGCGCACACTTCCAGTCTGGCACTGCCGACCGTTGCTATGACGGGGTCTTGACCACGAATGCTAATCAGTTGACGGACTCCGGATAGCTGGCGAAATAGTTGGTTACACTTTGCTTACGGTTGCGATAGCGGACATTTTGGTTGCAGTTAAGTTGCTCCCGCGAACAGAGTTGAAGCGGCATCCATAAATATGTTGTGACCGTAGAGTGCATCGGCAACACTTGACTTAACCCGCACTTGTGGATGCCGTCGGCTAAACTGCGACCTCATTTGCAAAGCCAACTGTGGCTTGCCAGGGTACTCGGTTCGCATCTGGCGGTTTAGGACGGTCTTTTTTGAGCACTCCCTGCTTCTTCAGACGTTTATCTTCCTTTCGCCAGGCTTTTTGCTCGGGGTCTGGTTGATAAAACTCGAACCCGAGCGGCAAGGTCACTTTCGGTGTCACTAACAGCAGCAACAGGATCGTTTGACCATTAACATAGCCTCCACTACTTTTGTCCTTGAGTTTGTGAGTCTTGAAAATCCGCTTCGTCTGCTTACTGCGCTGGTGGTCTGAGTCGTCTGTGACCACACCCCCTCAGTAATACCATGCTGCTACTAACTCCACCCCTGTTTGCAGCATAAACTCCCAGGGTAATTTGGCCTGGCGAAACATCCAAGACAAGGCTCCGATTTTGTACTGACCCAGACTCGCTCGCTCAAATCTTGCCCAACAAACACTGTTGGTTAACAGAATCCCCATCAGGCAAAAGCCCAGCCATCCACGCTGAATTCGGCTCAACCCCAGCTCTGGTTGGTGAATTTTCAGACCTTTATCCAATTCGTTGATAAAATCTTCGACAAAGGGCAAGGGACTGTTCAGAAGCATGGCTCTATCTTCTTTTACTGACTCTCAGACAAGTATTATACGGCTAGCCCGAAAAAAACTTGAACATCGAGTAATAGGCATCGCAATCGCGATTTCGAACTTATAATACAAATATACTGATAAAACATTTCCAGATCTAGCAACCCCTGGATATTGTGCTTGAACAATAGAAAACTGCTGTTGAGGTTAAAGTTAAGACAGATGATCGTTGTGTAGTCATAACAGTGCCTTTATACAGCCAACTCCAAAAATATTGCAGATTTATTTTTCTAATTGGGATAACTTGCTTATTAATAGTTATTCCTACTTTTGCTCATGCCCAAACAAACGACCTTAATACTCCAAGTAAAGCTTCAGTCGTTGTAGATGGTCAAGTTCTTTTTCAGGTAGGTAATTTTGGGGTGTTTTCCGCACACGAAAGAGCAGATCAAATTAATCAATCATTAATTGATACTTTGAGAACCTCCAAAGAAATAACTATTGATTTGGTAATAGTAGATGAACAAATTACCATCCAAAACATGCGTAATAAACAGCATTTGCTAACAGTCACTCAAGCAGATGTTATTTCCGCTAGCAATCCTTATAACCAAGCTTTATTATGGAAAGATAAGATTCAAAAAACTTTAAATCGAGGTCAAAAAGAACGAACAGCTTCCTACCAAACTAAAGCATTTTTGACGGCTTTTTTGGTAACTTTAATAGCGATCGCCATTAATTTAGCAATACAATTTCTTCGTAGTCTTAGCGCTCGTCGAGTACTCAAAATATCCAAGAAACAAACAATATTAAGTTCCTGGCATAGATCTGCTGTTCAGTGGTTTCAGTTTATTTTACTTGCCTTGCAGTTGGGGATGTGGATTTATGGGTTTGTCTATATTACCAATTTGTTTCCTCAAACTCGTAGTTGGCGATATTGGCTTAATTCACCACTGATTAATTTTGACAGTAAATCTTATTCTGCTCTGGAATTACTTTTATTGTTAGGATTGACTGTTCTTACCTGGTTTGTAATTAGAACTATCACTAATCTCTTAAAATATTATATCTTAAATAAGACTATTACCGAATCTGCAATTCAAGATTTAATTGCGATTTGTTTGCAATATATTTTCACTTCTTTAGGTTTAATTATTTTATGGCAAAGTTGGGGAATAGATGTCCGTGCATTAGCTATCACCGCTAGTGTCGTAGGTGTTGGGATTGGTTTTGGTTTACAAAATATTGCTAATAATTTTATTAGCGGTTTAATTCTAACTTTAGAAAGACCAATAAAAGTTGGTGATTTGATTAAAGTTGATGATTTAATTGGCACTGTCAAAAATATTGGCGCGCGCAGCACAGAAATCTTGACTCCAGATCATATAACGATCATTGTTCCTAATTCTCAGCTACTAGGAAATCAGTTGATTAATTGGAATCATCGAGACTCTCTTTCTCGACTGAGAATTCCTGTTGGAGTTAGTTATAATTCTGATCTGAGAAAAGTTAAGACAGCATTACTTTGTGCAGCGAAAAATCATTCAGAAGTTTTGTCAACCCCGCGCCCACAAATATTTTTCCAAAAGTTTAATGATAGTTCTCTAGATTTTGAGCTTCTAGTTTGGATCAAAGATCCAAAAAAGCAATTTCGGATTACTAGCGATTTAAATTATCTAATAATGAGCAGTTTTCGTCGCTATGAAATAGATATTCCATTTCCTCATGCAGATGTTAATCTTAGTTCTCCTAGATTAGAAAAATTATTTTCAGTCTGGTTAGGATCCCAAGGAATCAATTCTCATGTATTAAGAGAAACTACTGCCAAAGAAAGTACAGTTATTACTGAGAATCACAACAAAATTAATCATAATAATAAGGCATTATTATTAAACTCTTTTGAAGGCAAGGTTACGGAAATTGATTTAGATAAATTAGTCAAAGCAATGCGTGGTGATGATGGCTTGGAAATAAAAGATCGCCGTCATCATTTAAACTTTTACCCTGCTTGTTTTATTGGCTCTGAAGCAATTGATTGGCTAGAAGAGAAACAAGGTTGTCAAAGGGAAGAAGCGGTCGAGTTGGGGCAAATACTCATAGACAGAGGAATTATTCATCATGTAACTGATGAACATCCTTTTCAATATAGCTATCTTTTTTATCGTTTTTATGTTGATGAATAAGTGAATTTATAAAAGCATCAACCGACATCAATTTAATGGCGATCGCGTTAACTGGAACAACAGTAATTTAGTAGCTGTTCATAGAAGCGGTTACCAAATGTACCTATCATGAGCAAAAGTCAAGGCTATGATTTTCGGAAGCTGGATGTGGCGAAGGTTTCACGTCCAAATTTCCCAGAGAGGGACGAGAGATAATATTCTCCTTCAACTCCACTCAACTCTGCCAAAGTATATATTTTCGTATGTTTTAGGAGTTATTTATCGACAAAAGGAACAATTTAATCTATATTAAAGAGCTTAACAGTAAAGATTAATGTTGGTTTTTGTTGCAGACTAAACAGCAAATTTTACAATATAAAAATATAGAATAAGCAAGTTATACGGATAGCAAGCGTGGTATCTACAAGTATTCCCAAAGGCTCAAAATCAACTCAGGCTCCGCAACGTCGTACAGGGGCATATGCTCTGATGGATAGTTTACACCTTCATGGTGTGAGACATATTTTTGGCTACCCAGGTGGGGCGATTCTCCCAATTTACGATGAGTTGTATCGTGCTGAAGCCAGAGGACAAGTTAAACATATTTTGGTGCGTCATGAACAGGCAGCATCCCATGCAGCAGACGGTTATGCTCGCGCCACAGGCAAGGTAGGAGTTTGTTTTGCCACTTCTGGTCCTGGTGCTACAAACCTGGTTACAGGTATTGCTACGGCTCATCTAGATTCCATTCCCATGGTGGCAATTACGGGGCAGGTACCTCGTGCAGCGATTGGAACTGATGCTTTCCAGGAAACCGACATTTTTGGTATTACCACTCCTATCGTTAAAAATTCTTATGTGGTGCGTCATGCTAAAGACATGGCAAGAATCGTTGCTGAGGCCTTCCACATTGCTAGTACAGGTCGTCCTGGTCCAGTGCTAATCGATGTCCCCAAGGATGTGGGCAATGAAGAATTTGATTATGTACCCGTAGCGCCAGGAAAGATACACCTTAGAGGATATAAGCCCACAGTTAAAGGGAATCCACGACAAATTGATGCTGCTCTTAAGTTAATTGCTCAAGCAGAAAAACCTTTAATGTACGTCGGTGGCGGTGCAATAGCTTCCGATGCCCATGCTCAAATTAAGGAACTGGCTGAAAGATTTCAACTACCTGTAACTACTACTTTAATGGGTTTAGGTTCTTTCGATGAACATAATCCTCTTTCTGTAGGAATGCTAGGAATGCATGGTACAGCCTATGCAAACTTCGCCGTAAGTGAATGTGACTTGTTGATTGCCATCGGAGCCAGATTTGACGATCGCGTTACAGGCAAGCTAGACGAATTTGCCAGCCGTGCCAAGGTAATTCATGTTGATATCGATCCTGCTGAAGTGGGTAAAAATCGTACCCCAGATGTACCAATTGTCGGAGATGTCCGAAAAGTACTAGAGCAAATGTTAGAACGCTCTAGGGATTCTGATTTTATTACTGATGCCAACCTTACCAAACCTTGGCTAGACCAGATAAATTACTGGCGCAAGGAATACCCGATGACTGCACCTCTCCCCGAACAGGGTCTATCCCCCCAAGAAGTGATTGTTGAGCTAAATAATCAAGCACCTCAGGCATTTTATACTACTGATGTAGGTCAACATCAGATGTGGGCAGCTCAATTTCTCAAGAATGGACCCCGCCGTTGGATTTCCAGCGCAGGGTTAGGCACTATGGGCTATGGCTTGGCTGCTGCTATGGGTGTTAAAGTCGCTATTCCTGATGAAGAAACTATCTGTATCAGTGGTGATGCTAGTTTTCAAATGAACCCCCAAGAGTTAGGAACTTTGGCACAGTTTGGCATCAACGTTAAAACTGTCATTATTAACAACGGTTGGCAGGGAATGGTGCGTCAGTGGCAGGAAAGCTTCTTTGGTCAAAGATATTCTTCTTCCAATATGGAAGTAGGCGCCCCAGATTTTGTCATCCTAGCCCAAGCTTATGGTATTAAGGGCATGATTGTACACGATCGCCCTGAACTAGCTAGTGCTATAGCGGAAATGCTGGCTCATGATGGCCCAGTACTAATGGATGTCCGTGTTACTCAAGATGAAAACTGCTATCCGATGATTGCCCCAGGTAAAAGTAATGCTCATATGTTGGGCTTACCTCAAAAAGAACAACCAACTGCTGAGTTTATTAACTGTGATAGCTGCGGTACAATGAACCCCACGGCAAATAAGTTTTGTCCAGAATGCGGTAATCAATTGTAATTTGTGCTTTAGTAATCATATTTTCAAACCACAAAAAGACCACAGATAAATAGATAACTGTGGTCTTCAAAATTAGCAATCAGCTAAATAATGTTCAATAGTCTTTGTCTTAGAAAGTAAAGGTAGTTCTTAAAACACCCGTTACAGAATTATCGACTTTTTCACCACCGTTAGGATTGATTATATAGACTACCCCAGGAGTAACAGAAATGTTGTCGTTGAACTGGTACTTATACAAACCTTCAAGGTGGATCGGATTTTCTTCTCCGTCTGCATAGGGTTCTACACCAGCAAATACAGCAGCTAAGTTGCCTTCTTTTCCGAGGTCGGGGAAGGATATTCCAGTACCATAAGACCAAATTTGGGTGTCGCCAGAACCACCAGAAGCCCTTCGAGCATTACTATACATGCCAAAGGCATTGAAAGCGACACGCTCGTTGAATTGGTAAGCTGCTTCTACACCGTAAGAGTTTGCAGATACCCTACCTGTTTCCCCAAAAGGATTTCTTGCCAAGGCAGTACCAACACCTAAGTCAAAAATAGTATTATCATTGAATCCAAATTGACCTAGAACATAAGTACCAGCTAGCTGTAGTTTGTCATCCAGTAGGTTAAGGGTAACCTGACCCAGCACAGAATATTCTTGGTTAAATAAACCGCCATCAGCATCATCATCAGGATTAGAAGTGTCACCACCAAAGTAACCAGCACTAATGGTAATGAAATCGTTGAGTTCAAAGTTGCCCCCAACACCACCACCAGAAGGCAAGCCAATTTTGTAAATGGGACTAGATTCAGCGAAGCTGGAAAGTGAACCAGTAGCACCAGTGAAGGTATCTAAGTATGGACTAAGGGTAGGTACAAAGTCTTGCCATAGGGGGAAAGCTGCGGGTAAGTAAACATCGACTTTGTCACCGATGGGGAAGTAGTATGCTAACCAACCAATACTAACGTCATTATCACTGGGTGAGGTTTGATAGGTCAAAGCACCAGTGTCGAGATCTACAGGATCTCCATTTGAATTTTCGGTCCGTAAATCAAATACCGCATTTGAGGCATCAAGACGAGTATATAAAGCATCTTCTCCAAAGAAACTGGAAACAAAGTTTAAACGTACTCGATCTTGGAATACTGTTTGGTTGAGGTCGGTGTTGCTGAACTCACTACTAATACCAAAGACTACTTCACCTTCTAGTTTAGTAGTGGTGGAGAATTGATGGTCTTCTAAAAAGGCTGTGCGGCTTTCGAGTTCGTCAACGCGACCGCCAAGGGTAGCTAATTCTGCTTCAAATTCTTGAGCTAGACGATTTAATGTATCTAAATCTTCGGCAAGTACAGAACTTTGTGAAGCGATTAAGCGTTCAATCTGATTCAAACAAGAATTTAAGCCGGCAGCAAACTCATAACGGGAAAGGGATTGATTCCCACGATAAGTCTGATTAGGGAAACCAGCAATACACCCATAACGATCTACTAAACTACGTAGTGCTTCGTAAGCCCAATCGGTGGGGGAAACATCTCGTAGTTGATTAACGTTAGTTACCTGATTGCGAGGGTTAGTTATAGCCTCTTGGCTGTAACTATTGATTTGATCAAGCATTTGACTGTTGCTATCTGCATTGGGAGTTGACTGAGCAGAAGCTGAAAGTTGGCAACCCAACACAAGACCAAGCATTGCTGGAGAAGCCAGCAACGAGTTACGTATTAATTTGAACATTTTCCTCACACCTTAAAATAGAAAAACTTAATCGCGTATTTTGTGCGATCGCACCCATGTTAACCTTCGGCTAAGGATTCGTCCATAAACAAGTTCTAATTAACCTTCAGGATGTGCATGCAATAAAAATAACAACGATCTAAAAAGGTTTATGTATCATGAAATACATTACATAAACTCAAAGACTTAGAACAGGCATTAAAGGAATGCTGGGCAAACACACTATTGAGGCTAGCTTTGGACAACTACGCAGCATACTGGAATATGTAGCCACAAAACGAGATGTTTTTGTCGCTCGCGTAAACCATCGGGGGACAAGTCAAGTATGCCCAAACTGTAGAACTGAAGTCAGGAAGGATTTGAGGGTAAGAATAAGCGACTGTAAAGAGTGTGGTTATGTTGTAGATAGAGATATAGCTTCGGGTCAGGAAATCTGTAACCGAGGAGAAGAAACGTATCGCGGGACTCGCGAAAAGCAGGAAATTGGCTCTCAAGTCGTACTGTCGGGGAACTTTGTTCTAGATAAGTGGCGTAACTCAGCTTTGGCTGTCAGGGTAGCAAGATCGATTAGCGATAATGGAAGCCCACGCTAAATTAAAAACAAAGCAAAAGCGGAGTTTTGAATTAGCGTTGGGAAGAGGTCACCTAGTCAACGCCCAAGTATAAGTGACAAGCGCCAAAATAGCCAAACCAATGACAGCCTCTCTTTGTTTCGTCAGTATTAGCTGACAGACTTGCCAAAAATGGTTAAAAGCGGCGCGGCGTTCTTGACCAAGTTCTGCCATCAAATCAGTCACTCTATCGTCTACTTGCTCTAGGGAAATTTCACCTTGTTGATAGGCAATTTCTAGCTCGTCTAGCTGACGCCAATATTCTTTTGTTGCTTGAAAAAGGTTAGGAAACATTAAGTGACGTTCTCCCAAATTTCATCGCTACATCCTTGCCCATACAAAGAACTTATCCGTTTACCCTCGAATGGAAGCATGTACACGAGGCTTCCCACGCGGAGATGCTAAAACTGACGATTGTGATTTAAAGTTATGGCGGCTTCTTAGCAGCAACTACTTACCGCCTAGAGCATCAATTCAGTAATCAAGAGCAACCATTAATTGAGAGGGAGAGGGAAGTGTGGGGGGTGTGGGAGGTGTGGGGAGAATGAAGATAAGTTAAGCTTTTTGCCTTCTCTTTCTTCCCTCTCTTCTCCCTCTTCCCACACTCCCCCCTCTCACCTAACCAGGGATTTTGGCATTACTGAATCGGTGTTCTAGAATACTGCTGTCAGAAAATTTAGTCTGGCAGCAGTAGCTACTCGCTAACTACAACAGACCCAACTGAGACAGAATGCCTTGACCGGTTAACAATTCGGTGGCGATGCCAATAACGAAACCGAGCATAGCCAGGCGACCGTTCCAGTTCTCGGCAAATTTGCTAAAGCCGAATTTAGATTCTTGGTTTTCCATGAGATTCATCCTTGGTAATTTTAATCGGAGTTTTTGTGGAGATTTATTACATACATCACGAAGAATTATGACGATGGATGCATTCAGGTTGCCAATTAATCATTAAAAGACAGAATTAATTGGGTTTGTTCCTAGATTTAGGCAACTGCAGCCTAGTTTCCTTCAATGGAAAAACTATTTGCCTGCCAGGCAGCCAAGCCACCTCTGAGTTCAGCCACATTTTGATAGCCAGCGGTACGGAGTTGAGCTGCTGCATCCGCAGTTTGCTCGTCAGTAGAGCCATAGACATAGAGATCGCGCTCTAGTTCGAGATTATTTAAAGCACGATTAACTAATTCATTCATCGGCAGAGAAACAGCTCCTGAGATATGGCTAGTGTTGAAAGCCTCTCGAGCTCTAATATCAATGATGGTGAGAGCTGGTTCTCCCCAATCAAGGCGTTTTTTCAAATCATAAACGAGGGATTGTGCTTTAAGAGGTTCTGGGATGATGCTAGAAGAATTACTCATGATTGGTTTTGCTGAAATTACTAAACTGAACTTGTTGTTTACAGTGTAACGGTATTTTAAGATTAATGTTTTTTTTGTAAAAATTCCTTGACATAAGTCAAGGTTTGATTGTGCATTGTGCTGGCAATATGATTTCAGTTTTGAAATAAGACAGGTATTAAATGAAATCTACATTCAGACAAAAGCTGACCCGAGTTCCTCCGTCTGGCAAAGGGACTTAATTGACATCCTCCCATCACGGGACGTGAGGGATTCCTAAATCCCAGTCTGCGATAGAGGTTCTTGGTTCAGCGACTCTCCGTTAGACAGCAGGGTTGCCCCAACTGCCCAAGAGGGAGTGTCTCCCCAAGCGTAGATTCCCGTATGCCCTACGGTATTTAATCCTTTTTTCAGAATGACGATAGCTGATGCGTGGTCGCGGTCTAATACGCAGCCACACTCGCAGATGTGAGTTCTAGTAGAGAGTGATTTTTTCACTCTTTTCTCGCATTTGGGGCAGTCGTGAGAGGTGAAATGAGGAGGGACAGCAACTGTTGCCTTCCCCATCTTCCAGCCAAAATATTCTATCCAATTGCGAAATTGCGTCCAGCCAGCATCAGTTATTGATTTAGCCAATTTACTATTTTTAACTAGATTTCTCACACTCAAATCTTCATAGACGATGCAATCATTAGATCCACAGACGCACCTTGCTAGTTTCACAGCATGGTCTTTACGTTGTCTACTTACTTTTAAATGTGCCAAAGCATATCTTTTTCTAGCCTTATGATAGTTAATTGACTGTGGTAATCCTCCTTTTTTGTACTTTTTGGATTTTCTTCTATTCAGACGATTTAGATTACGTTCTCCTTTTCTGTAGAATCTGGGATTTGCTTCTGTATGACCAAACGAGTCTGAATAGAAGTATTTGAGTCCCATGTCCAAACCAACAGCTTTCCCCGTAGGCTGCATATCTTCTCTGACTTCGATAGATATACAAAACTGACAGTAATACCCGTCAGCACGACGAACTAATCTAACTCGCTTAATTTGTTCTGGTTGATAGTAATAGATGTCTCTTGAACCAACGAGCTTAACTCTTCCAATACCGTTTTTATCGGTAAAAGTAATATGCTTTTTGGTTGTCGAATCTAGCTTCCAACCAGACTTTTTGTATTCAACGGAGCGAGAATGTTTCTTGAATTTGGGGTATCCTTTCTTTTTTACTTTCTTTTTGCAGTTTTCAAAGAATCTGGATATTCCAGCCCAAGCTCGTTCTGCTGATGATTGTCTAGCAGTAGAATTAAGTTTGTTAGCAAAATCAAACTCCTTCGCTAAAACGGCACAATATTTGTTGAGGTCATATTTGTTGACTCCTTTATTGTCCATCCAGTAGCGTAGAGCCTTGTTTCTTACAAATTGGCTAGTACGAATCGCCTCGTCAATTGCCCGAAACTGATATTGCTTTCCTTTTAACTTGTACTCTAAAACTATCATTTCCTTATGCTACATTGATTGGCACAAGAAGTATAGAGTTAATATTAAGCGGTCAACCTAAACCCTGGACAAAATTCATCCCGTCGCTAAAAGCGAGGGTCTTCTTTTGGAAGAAAGATAAATTAAATTGAGGAACCAGGAGTGGTAGAAGCCTCCGCTATTGTCACCAAAGCTTTGTATTGAAAGACAAATTCGCCATAATCAGCCAGATTATCTAACCCCAAAACCGTTAGGTACATTTCAGCAAATAACCACACTATGATTTTGAGAACTAGCTGTGACCACTTTACTTTCATAATTGTGTCTTTGAATAAATAGCTGACAACCACTCAACTCATTCGACAGAGCTTGAAGTTAATGCTTTTGTGATGTTGACTCTAGACAAGTCCTTCTAGAGTTGCACCGACAACCCGATAATCAGAATCCTGTCGCAAATTTACGAGAGCAGCCTGTGCTCTTGGGTCTTCAAAACGTCTCAAGGCTCTGGCTACTTGGGCGCGAATTTCTCCTTCCTCTGATTTAGCTGCTGAGAGAAGTAGCTCTAAAGCTAAATCCTCTTGCGATGTTTTGGCTAATTCTCCTAAACTGGCGAGCGCTGTTTCTCTGACCACTGGATCGTCTCCCCTGAGTCCTAAAACCGATAATTCTAAGAGAATTTCAGGATGTTGTCTTAAATCGATAGCTGCAAAAATGCTATATCTGACTAACCAATTAGAGTCTTGTTGGAATAAATTCACGAGATGGGGAATTGCACCTTCACCATATTTAGCAAGAGAATTGGCAGCTTCGGCTCTGACATTATAATCACGGTCGTGCTCAATTAAATCCAGTAACAATTCAAAGCCTTCATCTGTGCGTTTAAATCCCAAACCTGTGGCTACAAAGGAACGAATCACAAATTCTTGGTCACACATTCTTCTCTTTAGTAGTGGGACAACCAAATTAGGTTCATAGTTCCTTAACTCGGTAATCGCTTTCATCCGATTTTGAGGATTAGGGCTATCGATATAGGTTTCAATCTGATGCAGTTCCATAAGAATATCTCAATGTATAGGTTGTTTAGATTGATTGGTTTGTTAACTTGTTAAGGGATTACGTTTTTTGTCAACTGGTTTTTAGCTCTTAGCTATTAGCTTTTTGAGTATTTTTGCTATTTTTACTGCTATGTAAGCACTCGCTTTGTCTTAGCTTTTTAAGTCTATATATAGTTTTATTTAGGAAGATAAACACTATATGTAGTAGTTGACAGATCAAACTTTTGTTTAACTTGTGACCAATGCAGCAAGTCCGATTACCAGACTAATAGCTTCATTAGAATTTCCTAGTCAAGACTTTATACAGACATAGGGATTGGGCTACTAATATCCCAATAATCTTGTAATAACTCCTGGTATAAGTTATCTTTGAGCATCATTCGTCGATAAAGCTCAATCGACAGACCCTGTGCTTCTTCAAGAGGGAGAGCTTGCACTTGATCGGCAAATGTTCTTAAATTGAATTTTTGTTCTAGAGATAGTTGCTCGGAATCTTTCATGGCTAACTTACGACCCCTGGTATAAGAAATTCTTTAGTTATCTATAAGTTATGTTAATTATTATTAAGGTGAAATGCAATGGCTTGACACGAGGATTTAAGTAGTAAAATCCGTATTGTTAGGGCAAAAACCGATTATTCTCTACTTCTATCCTAAAAAAATTCTCTCGGATACACTGCTTAGTCTTTTACCTTCAGGAACATTACTTTACAAGTCTTAACATTACTCACTCCCTGATTGCAAACTTAATTCAGCAATAAGCCTTGCCTTATGTACTTGTACTACTTCTCGAATAAGGAATATTAAGGGGATGGATTTTGACTGCTGAGTCGGTTCAGAATTATCAGCCAAGCCCAAAAATAGACCAGTAGAACAATTAAACTCATCATGACCTTGACACTTATATGAACTTTTATAACGTTTGTGGTTAAAACTTTATCGCTCCCAGCCCTGACTAGGGAGGGGGGAATAACCGTATGGATATTAATACTATCCTTTAATTAGAGGGTGATTGAGCCATTTCTCTGAGCTGGTTACGGGGTTCTTCGATCACCCTCAAAGAATATATCTCTTGAATAGGTTCTGCTTTTTTGGTGTTCGGCATTGCTTGATAACGTCGTTCAAATTCAGAACGTGAAAGCCGATCGCCATTCTCTAAGGGAAGAATTTTTGGCTGCTGAGTAAGTATGACAACTAATTAAAGAAGAGAATCCATTAGGTTCATTATATTAATACTCTCGGTCGATATTTCTTGGTTTCTGTTTCCTAAATCAGTTTCTAATAATCCTTTGAGAGCAATCAACTTCATACTATTTTCGGCTAAGGTATCGGCGATCGCCTGCCCCGCATTGAGATATCCCACCGCACCTAAATCCATCAAAGCCGATCGACGCAGTTGTAGATCCTCTCCTGATAGTGCTTCGATCAGCATCTCGCCATATTTATCTTCCCCAGTTAGCTGATACATTGCCCTCGCAGCAGCATATTTTACTTTCTCTGTCGAGTGCTGTGTAAATGGCTCAATAAGCGAAGTTGCGCCCGTTGCATTCAATGTTCCTAAAGCTTCAATTACTGCCTCATAAGGCTGCACTAAATGGGGTTTGCCAGGAACTCTAATAGCTGCTGCCACTCCACCATCTAATAGCTTGATCAATGCAGAAATACATCTTTGATCCCTTAACATTTCTAGAGCTTGAGCAGCAGCTTCCCTGACGTAATAATCAGGAAACTCTAAACAACGAGATAAAGGCTCTACCGCGCTTCTGTCTCCTAATTTACCCAAAGCTCTGGCAGCATTACGACGTAAAGGATATCCTCCATCAGGGGCACGATCCTGTTGATCTTCTAATGCCGTTAACAATAAAGCGATCGCTTCTGGATCTTTTACTCTAAATTTTCCCAGCCACCAGGCAGCATAATATCGCGCTCCCAGATCTTCTTTTTGCTGGAGATTGGCGATCGCCTGATCTACGGTCAGTTGTTCTGCTTCTGTTTTTTCCTCATCCATCATCCCTTATCCCTCATTCCTTTAAACATGACAATACTCAGAAAAGTAAACAAATACTAGCTTTTCTGCTGGCATTCGCATACTCTTCTGAGTATCGCTCTATGAGCCCAATATTTTGACTCTGATGTAGTGTCCGTTGCTCTTAAATAGGCTAATGACTGATCAACTAAATCAACTTGACCTTAACTAAGTGCGTTAATTGCATAGTCTAGGTAACTGTTTGCTTCAGTGGCTGGATCACCACTTAAACCATGATTGCTCTTGATGTATTTTAGAGCTTCGACGTACCAGCTTGGAGATAAGTCATAAGCGCGGTTAATCTCATCTAGACCAGCTACCAAGTATTCATCCATAGGACCAGTCCCACCAGATACTAAGCAGTAGGTTACCATTCTTAGATAGTAACCAATATCGCGAGAACACTTTGCTTTACCTTCGGGAGTAGAAGCGTAGTTAGGACCAGGAGTGGTAGTAGTGTAAGGAAATTTGGAGTACACTGCATTAGCCGCACCGTCAATCAAAGTTTGAGATTTGGAAGTTAAAGCTTTTGCGGCTTCTAAAGAAGCACTAGCTTGTCTAAAACGACCAAAAGCTGTCTGAATTTCAGTGCTGCTTAAAAAACGACCCTGGGAATCAGCAGAAGATACTGCTTCGGTTAGAGGAGTTTTCATGATTGTGATGTTTCTCTTGTTTTACTAATTTTTTCTAATACAACCTAAAGATTGGTTGATGTTGTTCCAAGAACAGTGGTTCTATTTTGATTAACCTACTGCAGAAGCAGCTCGATCAAAGTACCCAGCGATTTCCGAGGTAATCGCACTACAGTCTCCAGGAGTAATACCATTACTGTCCTTTACAATTGCTAGAGCAGCGTCTTTCATTTTTTGAACGCCGACAGCTACGGAAGCACCGGGAGTACCAAGAGCTAGATAAGTCTCCCGTAGTCCATTGAGACAACGATCTTCAAGAACACTGGCGTCACCAGTAAAGATAGAGTAAGTGATATAGCGTAAGATGATTTCCATGTCGCGCAAGCAAGCTGCGTTGCGGCGACTAGTGTAAGCATTCCCACCAGGAGCAATTAACTGGGGTTGCTCAGCAAACAAAGAACGGGCCGCATTGGTAACAATAGCGGAAGCGTTACTAGTGATACGGTTTACAGAATCCATACGCTTGTTGCTAGCAGCAACCATTGCGCTAAGAGCATCAAGTTGACCAGTGGATAAAAACTCACCACGAGCATCAGCTTGAGATACCACTCTAGTAAATGCGTCGAACATTATAAATAATCTCCTACTCGAATTAAATTTGGTTTAGTTGAACTTCAAAAAGGAATCTTAACTTAAAACTACTTTCAGCCACTAGCGATCGCTAACTTGATGAAAGTGATTCGTTGTCGAAGGTGCTAATTTACTATTCTCTATGAGCTTAGAGAAAGTTTCTTCAGTCACCTAATAAAACTTTACACTCTTAATTAAAAAACCTCAGAGGGCTATTTATTATTGTTGGCTATCAGCTTTCTAGGCTGCGCCCATAAGCATTTCCTCCTAGTTAACTTTTATACAACGGCATCGAACTTCTATTTGTTACATGTTGTTAATTTTTCCTAGCTTTACTGACTTCCCATAACTAAAGATTTAATTTCGCTAGGTTTACTTGTCAGTTTCTCGCCTTGAATTAAGAATAAATAGCTCATTATTTGCTGGTCTTATTTCAAATTAAGGCGTTCACTCAGTTTTACAAGTTTACAAGGGAATAAATATTGAACTCGTACTGCTCAATTTCATTCAATTATGTAATATGAGGAAATTAGAAAAAAATTTTCGTAACCTATTATCTTATTTTTGCGTAACCAAAAGCAATTCACTGTTACGTTTATCAACAATTAAACATATTAGAAACTTTATTAGAAGATATTCTAGCTTAACTGGCTAAGGCTAGTTGGCGATCAAGGTCAAACAGAAAACCATGAATATACTCTTCTGTCCATTCCTCGCCATATAAGCGAGTCAGCATTCCCCTGGCAGGATCTTTTGCTGCACGGTAGTCAGCATAGCTTTTTTGAGCTTGAAGAATAGCTGATAGTTGTTGAGACTCGGTAATTTTTTCTGCTTGTTGAACAAAATTGATGTAAGCATCCAGATAATCACAAAAGGCTGCAAACACCTTTTTTTCTACCACTTCTGTTTCTGAGGGACGAGTCCACAGAAAAGCTGGAGAAAAATACTGCTGCGCCTCTTCAGGAAAATCGCCACCCCAAGGCAAATCTTTTTGATACTCGTCAAACATGGGCATGATTGGCTGGCTGTATTTAGCCTGATAAGCTTCATTCCGACTAAATAAGGGCTGCATGTCGATCGCAATTAGATGTCCCCCAGGCAAAGTTACCAAGTCTGCACCAAAGAAGGGCAAGTCGTAATTTAGATCGGGGAAAATCACAAAATTTAGCACCTGGAGAGAGCTGCCACCCTGGACATGGGCTGCTCTAATTTGCCTGAGTTTTTGGGACTTAAAACCATGACTAGTGGTTAGGACAGGCTCTTGTCTTTTGCCTTTGCCCATCACTCCTTCTTGACGCTCAAAGCCAGCAGGGATCGGGTAGGGTTCTAGATCTAATTTTGCTTGCAGAGTTGCGATCGCATGATCTAAAAACGGTTCATATAATGTCATATTATTATTTGGTTGAAATTTCCCGATAACTATTTTCTGCTGGATGATACGGCTAAAGTAGAAGCATCTTCAAACAAGAATTCATACAAGAATTTCTTTGACCACTCAGCCCCAAAATAGCTGCTAAATAAGCCATGAGCAGGGTCGCGATCGGCACTATACTGATCGTATTCTTTTTGGGCTTTGATAATGCGTTGTATATCCTCTGGATTAGTTAAAGGTTTAGCATCAGCTAATATCTGCCAATACAAATTTAGGTATTCCTGGAAAGCAGGAAACAGACTATTGACTACGGTTTCCGAATCAAGTTTGGCAAACAACAAATATTTAGAGAAATATTGATTAGCATCGTAGAATTTCATTTCCAAATCCTGTGCTAATTCATTGTATTTATCCCTGATATCTCTCATAGGCTCGATATACTTATCTAGGTAAGGGCGATCGCGAAATAATGGCTGAAAGTCCATCACTATGAGTATTTTTTTGGTTCCGAAAGAAAGAAAATCAACCCCTAGTAAGGGGATATCATAATGATGTGCAGGGTAGACCACACTATTGAATACTTGGGCAGTTTCTCCCGCATCAATGTAGGTGTAGCGTATCTTTCTCAATTGGTCAGATTGATAGCACCAACTTTGAATCGTGGCGGGGTTTTTCCCTCTGGCACTAATGTTAAATTCCAATCCTGCGGGGATAGAACGACTACGCAAATCAAAGCGTTTAAAAAGTTCTTCTTCTAAGTATTCTTTAAAGGGCGCGAACATACGATTATTTATATATACAGTAAGCCTTGTAGTCAGAATAAAAAAATCAGCTATCTATTGTCTCTGTTTCTGAAGACAAAGCAACAAACCTTAACGAAGCTAGAAGTCAACCTGCACATATAAACAGGTACTTTGGGACAACTTTGGTTTATTTTAACTAATCTGACTAGCTTATCTGCTGCTGCATCAGCTCACCATTTTTGGCGACACGAGGTTTAATCGTATTGTGATCGTTACGAATAGAAACCAAATGAAACTGGGAATTATAATTGGCGAGTTAGAAAGATTAGTCATAAATACAAATGTCAAAATAATCAGGGGCAGAAATGTTTCAGGACTTTTATTACTCATTATTAATCTGATAGTTTGAATAACGTTAATAAAGAATAAAATTACAAATATTACTAATCCAATCAAGCCTATATTCAAGATAATGTCCAAATATCCGTTATGAGCGTGAGCTACCCAATCTCTGCCATCACCGATAATGACATTCACTACGTCAGCCGCTGGACTATCATTGCCTCGCCATCTTTGCCAGAAGGCATTATATCCATAACCAAGCCATAGACGTTCTTTAATCCTCATCTGAATTAACATTGTCCACAAGGGTAGTCTTCCAGTTAAGGTAATATCCTTGTTAAGAAAGGATAAAAGATTCTCAAAATTCTCAATTAGCCAAATACTTGTAATTCCAAATAAAAACAACAGCAATATAAAGAAAATAAAGGATTGGGTAAAGTTAAGCTTTTTTAAAAAAGTAGTTGTCAATACTATGGTTATCAATGTAACAAATACCAGTAATGCCCCTGCCGAATTGGTAAACTGCATGACATTTAAACACAGGATAGATAGTAGTAGCGATCGCAGACGATATTTAGAATTAGAAAAAGCATGTAGTAACCAAAGTGAAACTCCTAGCGCCATCAAGCATCCTAGATCGATGGGATGTCCAAAACCGCCACACCAACCCTTTTTGCAGATACCAATTGAAGGGACGAATAAAGCGGAAAATATGCTGTATATGGCAATAAAAGTACAGTTCCAACGCAATATTTTAGATAATTCTTGCCAATTGTATTTTCTGGCAAAATGAACGGCAAAAATACTAAAAAATAGCAGAGCAAAAGCAGCTTTTACAGTTACTAGCGGATTTTCTGACCAAAATACTGAGAAAACAATCAGACCAAGGTATAAACCTAAAAATGGTTGCTGAAAAAGTAATAAAAAATTGCTCAATATTTGTTTGCTTTTGCCACGAAAAAGAAGAAAAAATGTTCCATAAACAAGTAGCAAAAATAAACCTGAAAAAAAACCTTTGGCGTGATCTCCAATATCCCCAGGATCTAAGCGATCAAAAGGGAAGAAGTTAGCACCAGAGATAATAAAAAGAAATATATATACGGTTATTATGTCAAAAAATGAGGCAATCCTTTTATTTTTTGTAGAGTTGAAGATTATTATAAAATAAACTACGCAAAAAATTAATATTCCTATCAAAATAGGTGGTTCCAAAAATAAATCTTTCATGTCTACACGATACTATTAAAAAGAAACCCTAAGTCTCAAGCCCTATCTTCACTATCTAATATTCAACTATGTGCATTTACTAGCTAGTGCCGCTATGTTGCTGGCTAATTTATTTACACTTATATAAAAAATCATGGTGCGAAAATTGGTCTATTTTCACATAAAATTCCGAAATATAAGCTTCTATTTCAGCTTTATATCTGGCTTCAATTAACATATATTTCGGTCTATATTTATTAAAATCAAGACCTTGGAGAACATTTAATTCATAACCTTCAACATCCAAAGAAAAGAAATCAATTTCATCTACCAGACATTCATCTAGGATGGAAGTCAGGGTTCGAGCGGGAACTTGTACTTCGTAAGATTTACTGTTGGTTTGTTTTTTCTGTTCCCGTTCTAGCCATTTGTTGACATGGCTTTCTTCGGCATGCTCATTCTTTTGAGCCCCTTGCACCAGAGACATGAGGTTGGCATACCTCATCGTCACATGAGATTCGGGAAAACCATTCTCCACTAGAGCACAGTTGAAAACTCTCGATTTTGGTCTTTCTAAGACACATTTTTCATAAAGGGTGGGAATTCCTTCTACGAGAATTCCTGTCCAATCTCGAAAACGTTCGTAGTAATAGGTGTTGCTTTGCTTATATCCGTCATTACCGCCTACTTCAATGAAAAAGCCCTGTTGATAATTCAAATATTTTTCCAGCTTGCGATCAAGATTATTTAATGCAGGTCGAGAATAGCGTTCTAAACCCATTGCTTCAAATAATTTTCGGCGTTTTGTCTCGTATTCTTCTTTAATTGTGAGATATTTTGTTTTTACTGTCTTATTCATTGTTTCGTTAATTATATTTTTGAAAATGGACAACAGCTTAGTTATTGCAATGCTTTTTTAATTGAGTTTAGATAAATAAAGTTTTGACGAAAGCGAAACGGTATTAACAAAGCCTTAGTCAGCATCCAGCCACTATTAAACATAGGAGGGTAGAATATGCAAGCAATATGACTTGCAACTCCATAAGATATGACAGTTGCTAGTGCTGCTCCACTTCCTCCAGAAGACGGAATCAGGAAATAGTTCAACAAGACGTTAGTTATTGCTCCCAATGATGTTGTAGCAAAACTAAACTGGGTTAAATTTTCAGCTACTAACCATTTGCTGCGAGCTACCCCTAAAAATACAAAAGGTCCTGCCCAGATGTGCAGCGCCAAAATCTCTCCAGCTTTTGCATACTCTTCTCCCAACAAAGTGGTCACTAAATAGCCCGAGGCAAATGTCACGGGAATCACAATTGCTAGAGATATCCAAGCCATCAAGTCATATAATTGCTGGAGTTTAGCATAATATTCCTGCTTACTTCTTTCCTTCGCACGAATAATTGCAGGAAATACCGAAGAGCAAATTGTTGTTGGTACAAAATACCAAATTGAGGAGAACTTTGCAGCAGCAGCATAGTTACCCACTTCTTGATTGCCTGCCATATTGCCGAGCATGACTTGATCGATCTTCACGTATATCGTGATCATCACGCCAGACAAAATCAGTGGCCAAGAATCTTTTAGTAATTCTCTTGCTCTTTGCCATCCAAGCTGCCAGTAAAAAATAGACTGTCTGTGTTGGAAGTAAGCAGCAATCATGCCAATTGCTCTGACTACAGAGCCTGCCAGCATCAACCAAGCAAATGCTATCAAGGGAAGCTTCAGGGTAATAAATAGTAGCTTGGCTGCCGAACTAAATATGAGTTGAATGCTTCTAACTATTGCAATTGGTCGAGACATTACTTGGGACTGGAACCAGAAGTAAATCACATCAAAGCAATCAAATACTAAACTGACAGCAATAATTACGGACATCCAGCGAATCTGAGAATCATCATTAAAAGTCCAGATCGCAGTGCCAATTAAGCCAAAAGTTACTAGAGCGCTCATCAACTTGAGAACAAAAGCTGTACCCAATATTTCCTGGGTCAACTTCTCCTTTTGCAGCACATTACGTACTACGATATTATCCAAGCCCAATTTGGCGATCGCTGTAAATAGAGCGACAAAACTCAGACTATAGCTCAGCTTGCCAAAATTTTCAGCTCCTAGATACCGAATTACATAAATGCCGACAAAAAACGACAGCAACATGTTTAAGGCTTTTTCGGCAGAAAGCCAGCCAACGTTATGAATAATTTTTTGTAGCCCTGGACTTAATTTCGCCATAAATTAAACTGGATAATGATTAACTATGACTCTTTAGATAGCGTTGTTCAGAGCCAGCGATCGCTTTTATTCTGGAGTCTACATTATTGACACTGGCTTCATTAACCACCATGCCTAAGACTGTTTGACGAGAATTTTCCAGAAATTCTTGGGCTTCATTGACACTTTCTATATCAGCTACTCCAGTACGAATTACGAATACGATACCGTCAGACAATTTACCCATTAACCCAGCATCGGCTTTTCCTTTGAGAGCGGGTGCGTCAAAAATGATGAAATCATATTCTTTTCTAAATTTATTAACTAAGGCACTCATAGTTGATGACTCTAGTAATGCCAGCGTATTGCTAAATGTTCCTCCCGAGGGAAGAATATCTAAATTGGGCATAACATTGTGGATCACACTATCACAAGGAACTTTCTGAACCATTACGTTCTTAACCATCATGTTGTTAACCATCATGTTGTTAACCATCATGTTGTTAACCGGAACTTGATTTAAGATGAGGTTGATCAAACCTATAGAATTGCTTATGCCCCAAATCTCGTGCTGTGTGGGATTACGCATATTAGCATCTATCAATAGCACTCGACGTTCTCCCTGTGCCATTGCTAGAGCTAAATTGGCACAAATTCTTGATTTACCTTCATTGGGGACTGAACTGGTGATAGTGACGATTTTTGGCTCTTTTTCTGCACAAAAACTCAAGTTTGCTTGCAACAGTTGGTAGGCATCACTAACTCTGTAGTCATACATATCACTACTAAATAATCGAGGCAGAGAAAGATCTGTCTCCATCATCGCCAAAGCATTACTGTTCCCATCTAAGTTGGGAATGGTAGTAAGCAATTTGTAGGGGAATAATTGTTTAGCTTCTTCAACTGTTTTCAATGATTGGTCTGTCATATCGACTACCAGAGTTACGCCGACACCCAATAAAATCCCTAAAATTCCACTAGCCAATACAATCATTCGCTTGTGAGAGTTAAAGGGGTCTTCCGGCACCAGGGGCTGGGATATTACTCGGATGTTACCGATATTTTGATTCTCGGCAACATTAATCTCTTGGAGCCTTGTTAACAGCGTTTCATAAGTTGTTTGAGACGCTTTGACCTTACGTTCTAGCTCTTTTAAGGATTGTTCCAGTCTAGGCCAAGTTTTAGCTTGTTGTTTATAAGACGACAAATTATTGTTCATTTCAACCAGTCGCTGCTCTAAGCCAATCCGTTCTTTTTCTGTTTGAGCTAGCTCTCGAACCTGGCTATCTTGCACATCTCCAACTTGTAAATTGCTCCAACTAATCTGCCGTTTACTTCCAGTTGCCTGCTCTATCCTTTGCTGTAAAGACTTTTTGAGATCGGCAACTTTTTCCGTTAAGTTGATCACAGTAGGATTTTGGGGGTGAAATCGAGCCCCCTCAGCTGCCAACTGATTTTCAGCACTCTGAACCTGAGTCAGCATGCTTTGAATCCCTGGGACTTGACTCAAGTGAACCAGCGTAGCCGCTTCATCTACTCCTAAATTTGTCTGCTTTTTTAAATTGTTTAAACGGGCAGTAACATCAACTAATTGACCTTGGGCATCATTAATTTTTTCTTGTAAGTCTTTAATTACCTGAATACTGGCTAAAGATTCCTCTGAAAGATAAGTGATATTGTTTTCCTCTTTAAATTGACGCAGAGCAAACTCCGCATCTTCAACAATTTTTTCTGACTGGGGTAATTGTTTAAGAATAAACTTCCTCGCTGCTGCTGCCTCAGCTCGATTATCCCGTATATTCTGCTCGATAAAAACTTCAACCAGTTTTTCGACTACTTTGGCAGCTAGTTGAGGTTCTTCGGCTGTGTAATTAACTTTTAAAACGTCTGTGCCTTTATTGGCATCCACATCGATGCCAGCTACTAATTGTTTAATTGAAATCAGCTCCCCCTGGTCATTTTTGAGTTGTAGTTCTGCGATCGTTTGTTTAAGTGCGGTATTCGACAATAAGATTTCTGCTTGAGCATTTAAGGGGTCACTCTCATCGGTCAACGGCTCTATTCTGCCCATATCCTCCCCTAAACCAGTAAGAGAGGAAGTAAGATTACTTTTGATCAAGAGTTTAGCTTCTGATTTGTACAACGGTTTGGATAAAAGTGCATACAATAATCCGAGAGAAGTAACCAGTCCAAAAACTGTCAGAGTAATCTTCTTGCCTCTTTTCAAAATGAGCCAGTACTTCTGCCAGTTTATGTCTTCAAATTGGTTATCATAGTTCATAAATCTAAAAAGTTATTTACTGAAAACTATAAAAAAAACAAAAAAATAATTTTTAACTGATAATTTTAATATTATTTTGATTATATTTTAATTGTATATTGTGTTGGTTTTTCAAGACAATCCAAGAGCAATTTAGATTGATGAGTTATAAATTTGGTATGAGAATTATCTCTAAAACACTTCATTTTTATTGGAGAATTGAGAGACTAGTCTCAACTAAAATTTAAATCGAAGATAAAGAGACCAGTTGACAAAGAATACAGTTGAATTATGCTTGATTTTTAAATATTAAGTCAGATGACAATAATCTGTGGTTTTACAACAGTAAAGAAAATATTAAATTGCAATCACTATTCTTTATTGGTTTCTCATAACACGGGTTAAGCAAAAAGTCAAATGAGAGTAATTTAATATCTAATCGATAGAGCTTGATAAAAATTTGCCATTAAATAAAAACAAGTTGTTGTTATGGTTGCTACATCTGCTTTTTGGTAATATGCGTATCTTATACATTATCAAACGTGTCTTTTAGTTCATAGTAAGGGTAACTTTACAACTAGTAAAAATTTGAAAATTAAGTGATCAACTTAAAAAATCTAAGCTCTAGGATTTTCATTTTTATACTATTCTATTTTTACCTACTTGTACAGTATAAAATTATTTTGCAAATATTATAAATACTATGGTAGTATATCATAATGCTAATGGAGTAAGTTAAAAATTATTTTTCATTTATTTTATGTCCCATTAGCTCCTAGTAATATGTAGCATACTCATTTGTTAGTTTTTTTGAGTAGAGATTTACAGTTGGTTAGCTTCAATTTTGTCTATGTCTATGAAATAGGAGCTAATAGCTGATAACTATAAAACAATCAATTAGAACTAAACTGATTTATATTTATAACTTGTATGTAGCATATACATAAGTACAATTTAACTGCTCAAATTTTTTTCTATTCTAAGAAATACATGAAACCCTGATCTACTTGGTACCCTTTACAGTAAAAAATAAATGTTTAAATTAACTTGAAATGCTAGTTGTACTTCCTTATCTATAAAGTTATAAAGTGTTGCAAAAACAAAAAAATGAAAGAGTTTAAAAAAGTTTTGATCATGGTGGAGAATCTTCCCAGTCCATTTGATCGCCGGGTATGGATGGAAGCTACTACTTTAACTAAGACAGGATATGAAGTCTCAATCATTTGTCCCCAAGGTAAGGGGTATGACAAAAGCTATGAGGTGATTGATGATATCCATATTTATCGCCATCCCATGCCAGCAGATATCAGTTCTGTCAAGGGCTATTTAATGGAATACGCCACCGCCGTATATTGGGAATTCCGCCTAGCTCATCGTGTATGGCGCGAGCGTGGTTTTGATATTATCCACATTTGTAATCCCCCAGATTTACTATTTTTAACAGCAGGATGGTTTAAATTCTTCAGGGGAGTAAAAGTTATCTTTGATCATCACGATATTAATCCAGAGATGTACGAAGCCAAGTATGGGCGTCGAGATCTCTTTTACTATGGACTTCGTTTAGTAGAACGTTTGACTTTTGCCACCGCTGATACTGTCATTGCCACTAATGAATCTTATCGAGAGATAGCCCTGAACCGTGGACGTAAAAAACCAGAGAATGTTTTTGTGGTTCGCAGTGGACCAGATTTATCTCGTTTCCGAGCAACGACCCCCAATCCTGTTTATCGACGTGATCGGGAATACTTGGTTGGATATGTCGGTGTCATGGGAGAGCCAGAAGGCATCGACTATCTCCTGGAAGCAGTTCGCTATCTGGTCTACGATCAACATCGTCGGGATATTCATTTCATGCTGATTGGTAGTGGTCCAATGTTCGAGCAACTTCAGAACTTAGCAGAACAACTAGGGGTAACTGAGTTTGTCGAATTTACGGGGCGGGTTCCCGATGGAGAACTTTTGGAGAGGCTTTCAAGTTGTGATATCTGTGTAAATCCCGATAAGAAAATGCCTTACAACGATAAGTCTACTATGAACAAGATTATGGAATATATGGCGATGGGAAAACCCATTGTCCAGTTCGATCTCATGGAAGGCAGACGCTCGGCGGGGGGAGCTTCTCTGTATGCCGAGGGCAATAATGTCATTGATTTGGCGGAGAAAATAATTGAGTTGCTGGCAGCACCTGAGCTTCGGAAACAGATGGGGAACATTGGTTTGCGTCGCATGAAAGAAAGTTTAGAGTGGCGATATCAAATCCCCAAACTATTAAAGGTTTATGGCTGGGATGACAGAGAATTAGCTACCCCAGATTTGGTATCGGTAAACAGTAATCCGTAAACAGTGAGAATTTTATCTAAATTGATAAAACCGTTATTTTATAAAAACAATAAGTGATGAAAATAAGTATTTTTGGTCTTGGTTATGTTGGTGCTGTAACAGCAGCTTGTTTGGCTAGAGATGGACATCAAGTGATTGGGGTAGATTTAAATCCAGATAAAGTAGCTTTAATTGCTCAGGGGGAATCCCCTATTATCGAGCCTGGTTTAGGAGATTTACTGCTACAAGGTGTTCGATCGGGTCGTATTCAGGCAATGATGGATGCTGAAACAGCCATCGTGAAATCAGAAATTTCTCTGATTAGTGTCGGCACTCCAGCCATGGAAAAGGGAGAACCAGATTTGGGTTATGTGCTTAATGTCTGCAAGGATATTGCTTTGGAGGTTAAAAATAAAAATTTACCCCACGTAGTCATGCTACGTAGCACAGTTCCTCCTGGTACTTTAGAACGCTGTCAAAATTTGATGGCAGAGATTGCTGGACCAGGTTTAATTCACACTGCTTTTAACCCAGAGTTTTTACGGGAGGGTAGCGCCATTCGGGATTATGATTCTCCTCCATATACGATCATTGGTACCAAATCTTCCGTTGCTGAACAAGCTGTACGTAATCTTTATGCCCAAGTCCAAGGCAAAATTTTGGTAGTCAAACCAGAAGTAGCAGAATTGGTTAAGTATGTTGCTAATACCTGGCATGCTAATAAAGTGAGCTTCGCCAACGAAATTGGCAGGATAGCTAAAGCCTTTGACGTTGACGGACGGGAAGTTATGAATATTATTGTCCAAGACGAAAAGTTAAATGTTTCCCCTGTATATATGCGTCCTGGATTTGCTTATGGAGGCTCTTGCTTACCTAAAGACTTAGATGCTCTTTTATACTATGCTCGCGCAAAAGATGTGTTTGTGCCTCTACTTAATACAATCCCCGCGACCAACCATTTACAGATAGATATAGCAGTAGATAAAATTCTCAGTTATGGAGTTAAACGAATTGCCGTATTAGGCTTGTCATTTAAAGCGAATACTGACGATTTGAGAAAGAGTCCAACAGTTCCTCTGGTCAAACGCTTACTCGGAGAAGGATGCCAAGTGAAGATTTACGATCCTGCGGTTCATCAAACTCAGTTAATGGGAACCAACTTAAACTATATCCAACAACATCTGCCCCATTTTAAAAATTTACTGGTAGCTCAGGCTCAGGAAGCTTTAGAACAGTCAGAGTTGATTGTTGTTACTCATCGTACACCAGAGTTTCAACAACTATTGCGGGAAGCTCATGAAAAAAACCAGATTTTTGATTTAGTTGGGGTTTTTGATGAGCCACCAGAGAGACTCCAATATCAAGGTCTAGCCTGGTAAATAGGAATATTTTGAGGAGCTTGGCAACCTCAGATAGGAATCTTTAATCTTTTCCGCCTGGTATATGAGGCGAATCTAATCCACACTATATTATCCACACGATAGTTATCAATAAAATCAAAATTACATACTCGGTATGGTTATTAAGCCGTGAATATCAATGTTGCCTTTCTGATTTTTAAGCGTCCAGATACTACAGCAAAAGTATTTGAGGCAATTCGTCAAGCACAACCTCAAAAACTACTAGTAATTGCCGATGGTGCTCGTAAAGACCGACTCGGTGAAGCAGAAAAGTGTGTGGCTACCCAAGCAATTATTGAGGGCGTTGATTGGGAATGCGAAGTTTTAAAAAACTACTCAGAAGTTAATTTAGGTTGTGCCAAACGAGTTTCTAGTGGTTTAAATTGGGTTTTTGATTTAGTTGAGGATGCAGTAATTATTGAAGATGACTGTATTCCCCATCCTTCTTTTTTTCGATTCTGCGAAGAGTTACTTCAAAGATATCGAGACGATCAAAGAATTATGTCAATTGCAGGCAGTAACTTTCAGTATGGACGTAGCGTAACTGACTATAGCTATTACTATTCTCTGTATCATGATTGTTGGGGATGGGCAACCTGGAGACGAGCCTGGAAACATTTTGACTTTGAAATGAAATTGTGGCCCAAACTTAAAGAAACTAGTTTTCTGCAAGACCAACTATTAGATGCCAATGTCGCTCAATATTGGCACCAAAAATTCGATCTAACTTACGAATTGCACAAAGATAGCTGGTTTTATCGCTGGCTTTATTCCTGTTGGGTGCAAAATGGGATTGCTCTGGTTCCGAATATAAACTCGGTTTCCAATATTGGGTTTAGTGCTGGGGCTACTCATACAGTTGAAGATTCTCGCTATGCGAATTTACCAGTCGCCGAAATTCCCTTTCCCCTAAAGCATCCACCTTTTATGTTTCCCAATCGAGAAGCTGACAGATTAAATTTTTTGAACAGGTGCCATATTAGTTTTCAGACACGGTTGATCAGAAAAATTAAAAGAGTATCTGCCAGTCTTGGTAAATAAAATCAGCTTTAGGTCTTAATCTTAAGATTAATCAAATTTTTGAACATACTTTTAGAAAATAGAAATTAATGACAAATATTTCACCGAACAAAATCCAAGAACCACAAGCTACAGACAAACTAGAATTAGAACTGCCAACTATTTCCCTAGTTGTCCCCAACTATCAAGGAGGAGCAACGATTGGAGCTACTTTACAAAGTATAATCGACCAGAATTATCCGAAACTGGAATTAATTGTGGTCGATGGTGGGTCTACCGATAACAGTATTGAAGTAATCAAACAGTTTGAGTCTCATATTGCCTGGTGGGTTAGCGAACCAGATAGGGGGCAGTCCAATGCTATTAATAAAGGATTTGCTCACTGCACGGGGGAGGTAGTCAACTGGTTATGTAGCGACGACTTTTTAGAATCAGGAGCATTAGAGAAAGTGGGAGAATACTTTGCCAACTCTCCCGAAATTGATGTTGTCGTTGGTCGTTGTCGGGTTGAATATCTGACAGAACATGTAGGTCGTCCATTGAAAGGGGTTAAATATTGGACAAACTTATTGCAGAAGTTTTTACCACTAGGCTCACGTCCCATAATTGAAGAAAGCGATCGCGTATACATCAAAGCACCAACCTCAGAACTAATAAACTTAATGCCTGCTAGTTGTCCGATTCATCAGCCAAGCTGTTTTTATCGCAGAAAGTTACTAGATCGCCCAGAGCCTCTGATTGAAAGTTTACATCACACCATGGATATTGAGCTATTCAATTATTTTCGCTCCCGTGGAGCCAACTTTCTCGTAGTGGAAGACGTTCTCAGCTTTGCGCCCAAAAGTGGTGTCAATAAAAACTGTCTTGCTGGAGTGAAAGCTACTTATGAATTAGAAGACATTTACAAAACCTACACCAACGAATTGATTCCTTTAACCTATTGGCATCGTAAGTTGCGCTATCCCCTTGAATGCTTCCTCAAACGTCATCGTAGTGGTATCTCGCTGTGTTTAGTTGGCTCAGTCTGGTTCTTCGTCGCAATCTTGTTAGCTCCATTCTACGGGCTGAAGAGAGTCTGGGCATTGAGATGGACCAGCTTTGTTTGAAGGTCAATTAGCTTTATGCTCTAAGCTAGAAAAATTGTGCGGAGCTTGAACGCCTTAAAACAAAGGCTTCTAGCTTTTTGGTGAAATTGACAGTTTAAAATAGACTCCTTGTTTTTCTATAGCTCAATTTGGCTTATGTTGTATAACTGAAGCTTGGCAAATTTCATTAAATATAGGATGATTATTTGAAGCTTAAAAATCAGCCAATTTCTTACTTTTATAATAACTCTTTTATAAAAACTCTTTAACTATGTCTAAGTCTAATCTGCTGAAAGTTGTCATGTTAGGACCTGGCTTGAATGTAAAGGGGGGAATATCGAGAAACGAAAAGCTCTTTCTCGATTATGCTCCTCCTGAAGTTCAAATTAGTCATATTTCTACTAAAGAAGATGGAACTGTTTTCTTGAAAATCCGCGTATTTTTACAAGCCTTGGCTAAATTATTCTGGGTACTATTAATAGAAGAAATCGATCTGGTTCACATTCGGGGTTCTCATCGCGGGAGTGCTTTTAGACAGGCAATCTTGACCTGGTTGGTAAAAATGTTCCGTAAGCCCATAGTGTTACAAACCCATGCCAGTGAATTTCATATTTTTTACGCTAATCTTGCCCCGTGGCTACAAAAATTTCTCGCTTGGTCTTTTGACCAATGCGATCGCTTTGTGGTTTTATCAAAAAGTTGGAAAAAGTTCCATACAGCTAACTTGGGACTAAAACCAGAACAAGTCACTGTCATGTATAACCCAGTGCAAGTCCCCTCAGAAGTTCCCATTCGCAATACTTCTGTTCCGATCAAACTAATCTTTTTAGGATATATTGGGCAACGTAAAGGAGCATTCGATTTAATCACAGCCTTTGCTAGTCTCCCTGAAGAGGTAAAAACTGACTCGTTACTAATTATGGCGGGAGATGGAGAAGTAGAAGCAGCAAAGGATTTAGTTGCCAGTCTTAATCTTACAGATAAGATTATTTTTCCGGGATGGATCGATACTGAAAAACGGGATCTACTACTAGCTCAAGCTGATATATTTGTATTACCTTCTTATAACGAAGGTCTACCGCTTTCAATGCTCGAAGCTATGGCTTGGGAATTACCAGCGATTGTGACACCAGTAGGAGGCATTGCTGAGATAGTTACTGATGGTGAAAATGGACTACTAGTAGAACCTGGTAATATCGAGCAGCTAAAGGATGCAATCGAGTCTTTGATCGTCAATGAGGATTTGAGGCTTGCTCTAGGAGCTAAAGGCAGAAAAAGTATGATGCCTCTAGATATTAAAAACTATTGGATTTCTTTTCTTAATGTATATTACTCAGCATTGAAACAGAGAAACAAAAATATTAAATTTAAAAGAATTTAAAAACATAAATTAAAATCTTCAATAAAATAAATACACAAAATAGATTACTTATTATAGAAACTTGGAATACATTCTTCCCTGTAGGTAAGTAATTCAGCTTAGATACTTAGGACTTGCTTAATAAATCAGAACTCTTTATTTTTATGGAGTTTTATGCATTATTTATCTCTCGAGATGGAAGTTTTTTCAACCAATAAAAGCAATTTGATTGCACTTAGACATTATCAATAGCCCGATTTTCATAAAAGCTAATAGCTAAGAGATTTTTTATTGTTAAATTTAGGTTTTTGCCCTACTTATACAATAAAACTTTCTAGAGTATTATCACACGATCAAATAATTATAAAGATTATGAATTCAAAAAAATTAAATCGATTAAATATAACTGCATGGAAACATTCATTACCAGCAATTGTTATTATTTATATAGCAATGCTTATTCTGATATTATGCGTTATTTTTATTAGTTTAAAAACTGGTATTTACTTAAAAGTATTTACAAAAGATCCAGCATCAACAGCAGGATTAAATGGACTGAATTCTATATATGATGTAAAAATAAATCCTTTTTTAGCGGATGCTAAACATAATCCTATAGTTGGGTTGCTTTCCAGTATAGGAATTTTATTTTGGTGCAGTTCTGCATCTCTTTATTTGTTTACTTTTACCATTCTGAAAAATGCAAAAAATACGAATCATAGTCAACGAAGTGATATTGCTTTATTCTGCCAATTTTTCGGTTTTATAACGTTAATGTTGCTACTTGACGATCTATTTCTTTTTCACGAAGCGATTTTTCCGAATTTATTAAATATTAGTCAAGAAGTAGTTTATACTTGCTACTTAGCAGTAATTGTTTGGGGGATTTTAAGATTTAGAAAAACAATCATCAAGACCAATTTTTATCTTCTCTTATTAGCATTTTTATGGTTCGGTTTGTCAATAATCATTGATCTGTTTGGATTTTCTATAATAGTCTTGTACGAACCTCTTGACGCAAGAGTAATTTTTGAAGATGGGTTTAAACTTTTGGGTATTGTAAGCTGGTTTTGTTACTGTGTAGAAACCTGCTTCTCTTATATACGAAATATCACAATTTTTAGATAATTAACAATAGTAACTTAGTTTTTTTCAATCAATGAAAATATTACTAATTGCATTTGAGTGCGAACCAAATAGGGGTTCCGAGTTTGGCCGAGGTTGGGTTTGGGCTAATGAACTTGCTTCAACGGGGCATGAAATTTGGGTGATTACCTGTAGCAATAATCAGCCAAAAGTAGAGAAAGAATTACAAATAAACCATAGGAATAACTTACATTTTATCTACTGTAAACAGGTAAGCTGGTTGCCATGGGCATACAAAGTTATCAACACAATTCCCTCGTCATTCGGAGCCAAGATGGTATCTCAAGTAGCTAAAACCTGGTGGCAATGGGATGTGTATCAGATAGCGAAATCATTGACCCAGGAACTGCAATTCGATCTAGTCCATCATGTCACTAATACAACTGTACGACGACCCAGCTTCATGGGTCTTTTGGGTATACCTTTTATTTTGGGACCTTTGGCTGGTGGCGTAAGAACACCTTGGTTTCTGAGGAAAAGCTATCCATTAATAGGCTGGTTAAGTGATCTTTTCCGCGATCTTGCTAATGGTTGGGTTAAATTCGATCCCCTGATGCACTTAACTTTTGCTAAGGCAACAAAAATATATTGTGATTCCAAACAGACGCAGGTGCTTATACCCAAACTCTACAGGTCTAAGTCTGAAGTTGTTTTTTCAATGCCCACATATGAGATTGCCGAGATCCCTCAAGTAATGGGACGGGATTCAACAGAAAAAGAGATTTTCCGAGTTCTATTTGTGGGTAGGTTTTTGTACTGGAAAGGCATTCATCTTGCACTTAAAGCCTTCGCTCAGCTGCGTCAAAAGATTCCCAGTGCGCGTTTTACAATGATTGGTGATGGTCGCGAACAAGCTTGGCTACAGGGATTTACGAAGAAATTTGGGGTTGAAGAGGCTGTAGACTGGATACCTTGGATGGAACGGAAAGAATTGATTTCAGCCTATCTGCAACATGATGTATTTTTATTTCCGAGTCTACATGATATGGGTGGCAACGTAGTCCTCGAATCTCTTCATCATGGCTTACCAGTAGTCTGTCTAGATTTGGGAGGACCTGGGGTAATGGTAGATGATACTTGTGGACGAGTCATAGGAACGGATGGATTGAACGAAGAAACTGTGATTTTTGCCCTTAGTAGTGTCTTGGTAGAACTGGCAGAAAACTCAGAACTGCGACATCGTTTAAGTAAAGGTGCGTCGATGCGAGCAACTAAGTTTTTATTTAAGGATGTTGTTAAACACATTTATCCAGAAATTAATGTGACAAGAGAGACAAAAAAATAATGAAAAATCAAAGTAAGAAGACTAGAAAATTTTGCATCTTAACAACACAAAGAAGTGGTTCAACTTGGCTATCTACTCTATTGGACAGCAATTCAAAAATTCAAGGATTTCGTGAATTATTTATTGACCAGGAATTTATTTTTCCCGACAGTAAGTTAAGTACATTTCTTTTATATCAAAAAAATAATTCAGGTAACCGTCCAGGAATTACATTTAAGTATCTAAATAAACTAGATGATTATCTTGAGGAACATGATGCTATTGGCTTCAAGCTAATGTACGATCAACTCTTAGATTACCCAGAAATTATATTAAGGCTAGTTGATGAAAAATACAAAATAATACATTTGGTTCGTGAAAATTATCTTGATACAGTAATTTCAGGCAAAATTAAAGATGAGCTGGGAGTAGCTCATACAAAAGTAAAAATAGAACCAAAAAAAGTCTACTTAGAACCTTTTTGGTTAATTAAGAATTTAAAAAAGCGAGATCGCAAGAGAAAAGTAGCCAATATGTTCCTTGCCATTATGCCAAATCAAGTATTAAATATAACTTACGATAATTTGTGCATAGATCGAGCTAAAACTCTCAAGCTAATTGCAGATTTTTTAAATTTAAATAGTTCTGAAAAAAATATGTTTAACAGTGATCTAAAGAAAATAAACAGCAAATCACACCAAGAAATGATTCAAAATTATGAACAAGTAAAATCTGCATTGTCAGGAACTAAATTTTTTGATTTTTTAAATTGATAACAGTAGATTAAAAAAAGGAAACTGTGAAAGAAAAACTTGGATGGTATTTAAACCGTTTACGAGCCATGTCCCCAGAAGAGATTGTGGCTCGCGGTCATCTAGCTATAAAAAAGAAAAATTGGCAGCGTCGTACCCACTGGGTGGCGCCCCAACCCAATTTAAGCGATCTAGATGTCTGGAAACTCCCTACTCTAACGCCAGAGAATATACCAGAGGAACAGGCTCTCCTCAGTGAAGCAGATCGCTATCTACAAGGGAAATATAGTCTACTGAACCTTTTTGTTGAAGAATCACAAATTGACTGGCATCTCGATCCCCTAACAGGTAAGCGCCCCCCCCTAGAATTTGGTCCAGACTTAAACTACCGTGACCCTTTCTTAGCTGGTAACGTCAAAAACATCTGGGAGAAAAACCGACATCATCATCTCACAATTCTAGCTCTCGCTTACGGGTTGACTAAAAATGAAGATTATGCTTTGGCAGTAGAACAACAGCTTCACTCTTGGGTAAAACATAACCCTTTTCCCCTGGGGGTAAATTGGACTAGTTCCCTAGAACTCGGTGTTCGTCTCATCTCTTGGATATGGTGCGATCGCCTACTTAGAGGCAGTCCAGTCCATACTCGTCTTTTTGGCTCACAGGGATTGTTATGGTCTTCAATTTACTGGCATCAATGGCTCATCGCCCAACATTATTCCCACGGCTCCTCTGCCAATAATCACCTGATCGGCGAGATGGCGGGATTATTTATTGCCACTTCTCTCTGGTCAGTATTTCCCGAATCCCATCGTTGGCAATCCCTGGCAAGAAAGATACTAGAGCGTGAAGTATCTAAACAAACCTTCAAAAGCGGACTCAACCGTGAGCAAGCCTTTTCCTACCAGATATTTTCTCTCGAATTTTTTCTCTTAGCTGGACTAGAAGCCGAAAGACTAGCAGTTCCATTCTCCCCCACCTACAAAGATTGGGTACGGCGGATGCTAGAGGTAATTCCTCCATTGATAGACATGGGGGGTAATCTACCCCAATACGGAGACGGGGATGAAGGCATGGCGCTTCAACTTAGACCCATTAACTCCTCTCGCTTGGGCTGGCTTTTCCGTCTCGGTCGTCAATGGTTAGGTGCAAAAGTACCCCTACCATCGGACAATTCCGGTTTATTAACTTCCAGACTCATTTGTCCCGATCTCCAGGATGAGGTGGGTCAAGTAGAATCCCCTCAGGGTTCAGTTGGTTTTGAAGATGCAGGACTCTTTGTTCTAGCTTCTCGGCGGGGACAAGCGAATGAGGTATTTTGCCTGGCAGATGCGGGCTGTTTGGGATTTCTCGCCACTGCTGCTCACGGTCATGGGGATACCCTTTCTTTCACTTTAAGTGTTGGTGGGGTGCCAATCATGGTCGATCCTGGTACCTATACTTACCATGCAGAGCCTAAATGGCGTGACTATTTCCGTAGTACGAAAGCTCATAATACAGTTATGGTAGACGACGTTGACCAGTCCGAACCAGCAGGAACTTTCTTGTGGAAACATAAAGCTCAAGCCAAAATTTTGTCTTGGTCAGAGAACCCAGATGGGGCAATTTTCCTTGCCGAACACGATGGTTATATGCGGCTTCAGGAGAAAGTAGTTCATCGTCGTCGTTTAGCTTTGGAGGGCAAAAGCCTAGAAATTAAGGATGAACTGCGAGGTGATGGGGTTCACGATCTCGAGTGGCGTATTCATTTTTCCCCTCAATGCACTGTTAACCTGCAAGAAAATTCCTGTATTGTCAACTGGCATGAAGGTAGCTTAGAGATCAAATTAGATTCTCAACTAAAATGGTCTGTAGCTCAAGGAGAAAAGCAAGCTGGATGGTATTCTCCTGGATTTAATCTTAAGTCAACTAGTTGTACTTTATTAGGATTGGTTCATACTGAGATGCCGCTATCTCTGAAGAATATTGTCAGTATATCTTAATTTTCTTCGGATCAAGTCTTGGAGAAAATTAGGATTAAATAAAAAATTAGCCCACTTGAAGTTATCAACACTTCTTGTTTAATTTTCTCGATAGCATGAACACTTCTCAAAGCAGCTAGCACCACAGAAAGGATATTGTAGGAAACTTGTTGGGATTTTTTTCGATTACTTTTTCAGCAAATCCTAAGTATCTTAATTAAGGATTATAAAGAAGTCTAATATTTAATCTTTTCTTTGACATCACTATTAACTGCATTTTTAACTATGTATTCAATAATTTTCTCTGCCACATCAATTTCTGTCGCTTGTTCAATTCCTTCTAAGCCTGGAGAAGAATTTAATTCCATAACTACAGGACCATGATTCGAGCGAAGTAAATCTACCCCCGCCACGTCTAAGCCCATTGCTTTTACTGCTCTAAGAGCCGTTTCTTCTTCATCAGCAGAAAGAGAGATTTTTTCAGCTTTGCCACCTCGATGTAAATTTGAGCGAAATTCTCCTTTTGCTCCCTGACGCTTCATCGCAGCGATTACTTTACCATCGACAATAAAACAGCGTAAGTCTGCCCCTCCAGCCTCTTTAATAAATTCCTGTACCAAAATATTGGCATCTAGACCTCTAAAGGCTTCAATTACAGATTTTGCAGCCTGATAAGTTTCCGTCAGAACTACCCCAATTCCTTGAGTTCCTTCTAAAAGCTTAATAACTAAAGGCGCACCTCCCACGGTTTCAATCAAGCCATCAATGTCTTGGGTGGCATGAGCAAAACCAGTTATGGGTAGACCAACTCCTTCTCTAGCTAGGATTTGCATGCAACGCAGCTTATCTCGACTTCGGGAAATAGCCTGAGATTCGTTAGCACTAAACACCCCCATAACTTCAAACTGACGCACCACCGCAGTCCCATAGAAAGTTCGAGATGCACCGATACGAGGAATGACAGCATCAAAATTTTCTAGGGGACTACCATTAAACATAATGCTGGGACGACTAGAAGTAATGTTCATATAGCAACGTAGGTAGGGAATTACTCGCATTTGGTGTCCTTGTTCTTCCCCTGCTTCTTTTAATCTTCTAGTGGAGTATAAAGAAGCATCCTGAGACAAAATAGCAATTTTCATTGGTGTAAATTTCTGAATTAAATTTTAGGGATCTTAATGGTGACTACTTTGTAAATGGTGGCTACTTTGTAAAAAAGACTTTCCAGGGTTAATTGCAAAGCGATTTTTCATTGCTTGTCTCCCTAAGAGCATCCGAAAACCCATAACATCACGGTTGGTTAGAGTTAGTTCGACTTGCCACTGATGCTCTCCTAGCTTAGCTGTAGTCAGAATTACTGGTCTGATTTGAGCATGCCCTCCAGAATTAGTTATCCTGCGATATTCGAGTAGTTCTGCTTCAGCCACAATAGTTTGTTTATTATCTCGTTGAAGGGGATGAATTTCAAACCGAATCATTGTTTGATCATCTCGTTTCAATTCTTGGCAATTAAAGGCGTGCAAAGCAGAGGTTCGCGCCCCCGTATCTATTTTGACTTTAATGTGATCGACATTTAATTCTGGCAATGCCAGTATTTCTCGCCAACCAATTACTGTTAACTGCTTGGCTTCTTTGTTAACTTTTTTCATCTCCTGCAAGTTTAATTTATCAGTTACGGCTAATTCCTTCGGCGCAGATACCTCCTCTCGATCAATAAATCCACTCAAACATGACGTTAAACTTGTTTTTAATGCCGACGAGCTTTTCTTTCCATCTGAAATGATCAATAAAAAGTCTCTCTATCATCTGTCTTTTATATGTCAATTTTGACAAGTCTTGGGATTTTTCTGCTTTGACTTTGCCCGAAATTTCTGGTTCGACTGGAGGCTTATCGTTCCTTTTCTAGGGCAAAAAATATAATTTGTTAACTTATTTTTGTCAGCTTACTGCTCCTCTTCTCGATTTCAATTTCAACTTTGACTCATTATCAAATTCCACTCAAACTTTTTCAGCAAGCCCTAATTAAGCCCTAATTAAATCGGCGTTGACTTCTCGACTAGTATGACAGATTCCTTGGGTAATATTATACTCAACCCTCAATTCTGGCTGAACGGTAATATTAAGTTCTGTGCTGATTTCCTCTGCTTGGGTAAGCAGCTTAGCACAAGGCAAGAGATCTACTACCAGTTGAGGCGGATCTAAAGCAGCTTCAGCTTTGGCGATCGCTTTTTGTTTGGCTAATTCTTACGTTTTATCCGTTGTCAATCATAGCGCCGACTTCTAAACGCATTCCGTTAACAAAGTCCCAGCCAGATTGGGGGCGTTTTCCTGCAAGCTGGACTTGTTTGAGGAGTAATAATCCCGAACCTGTTTGCACTACTGCGCCTTGATGTTTAATATTCTTGACTATCTCTCCGAGTTTTCCTTTAAGTGTTGCTAATTCTGGATAATTTTGCTTGATACTGCTATATTCTTCTGGCAAGTCATTAATAGTATCTGGCGTGAGCGGAACTGTAGCACTAATTTTTAGTTTCTTGCCTTCTAACGTGGCAAAACAATTAGGGAAAAAGCCTCTGACTTGATTGTGGATGGCGATCGCACTTTTTGACCAATCAACGGCAAAGTCAGATTTCTCAATCAATCTGGCATAAGTAGCCTGGCTACTGTCTTGAGGAATAGGAGTAATTGCCTGCTGTTTTAGTTTAAATAGAGTTTCTAACAGCAAATCTGCTCCTTGACTAGAAAGAATCATTGCTAAATCATGGGCATTGTCCAGCAGCTTGATATCGATTTTCGCTTTGAGTAACATATCCCCCGTATCCATGCCTATGTCCATCAACATCGTGGTAATTCCCGTAGTGCGATCGCCATTAACAATACTCCACTGGATTGGCGCAGCACCACGATAGCTTGGCAACAATGAACCATGAACGTTGATACATCCCAACTGGGGCATATCTAAAATTTCTGAAGATAAAATCTGTCCATAGGCGACAACGATAAAAGCATCCGCCTCGCTAGCTTTAAGCTTATCCAATGTTTCTTGGTCTTTTTTAATTCTTTTGGGTTGCCAAACAGGTAAATTATGCTCCAATGCTACCTGCTTTACCGCCGAAGGCTGAGTCTTGCTGCCTCTACCTCTTCTCTTATCAGGTTGGGTAACCACAGCCAACACTTCAATTGCTGAATGCTCGAGTAGTCTAATTAAAGTAGGAACAGCAAATCGAGGAGTACCAAAGAAAACGATTTTCATATACTAGAAAATTTTGTGAAACGAAAATGATTGTCTAAAAATGTTATTTGTTAGTGGTTAATTGGAATTACTAATAACTACACTAATCAGTGATACTAACTGCTTTAGCTGACGGTTCTATTTCTGCTGGATAAACTGGCAGCTCGAACCAGAAAGTAGTACCGACACCTACCTCACTCTCGATGTAAACTCTGCTGTTGTGTTTCTCAATGATATTTCTCACAATAGAAAGACCTAATCCAGTACCTTCAAGAGTATGAACTCGATTTTCTACTCTAAAAAAGCGTTCAAAGATGCTTTCCTTGTCCTCTGCTGAAATACCAATCCCTGTATCAGCCACTTCGATTCTTACAGCAGATTGATTCAAGGTATTGGATTCTGCTGGGGTTTGATAGGCACGAACAGTAACCTTGCCCCCTGAATTAGTAAATTTAAGACTATTACCCACTAAATTAGTCAAAACCTGCAATAGTAAATCGTAATTGCCTGTTACTAGAGGTAAATTAGACTCTAATTCTTGATGTAACTGAATTCCCTTATCTTTAGCGTTTAGCTGGCAAGTTCTTAAAGTCTGTTCAATCGGTTGACTCAGATCTACCCCACATAAATTATAAGTGCGAGATGATTCTAGGCGAGATAAATCTAAAACATCATTTACTAGACGAGTGAGACGATCTGTTTCATGATTAGCCGTATCTAAAAACTCTCTCCGTTGAACTTGAGTTAAATCTTCGCCATACTCTGACAAAGTTTCAATGAAAGATTTAATGTTAAACAGAGGCGTTCTTAATTCATGAGAAATATTACTAATAAACTGACTTTTTGCTTGATTAAGTTCTACCTCCCGTGTAATATCCTGAACCGTCATCGCAATCCCCTTAATATTTTCACTACCACCATCGATCACTCGACTTAATAAGATGCGGATCGTCCTAGGTGTGGGTTTATTGAGGGTAATGCGGAATTCATCGCGATCGCTAATAAGGTGATGTTGTTCCGATTCTGGCAAAAAATGATTGTCTTGACCTGCTTCTGCTGCTTTGGACTCGATTTTTCTCTCAATCATTTGATAGAGAGGTTTAGTTAATTTAGTGGTTAACTCTGACGGCAAACGATGTAAAACATTATCGCCGATCGCATTTTCTCCCCAACCAAAAATATTCTTAGCAGTTGGATTAACCAAAATAATCTGCATGTCAGGATCAATTAGTACTGCACCATCGGCAATTGTCGAAACTAATGTTTCCAGCTTGGCCTTTTCAGAAGTTAATTCTTCAATATTTTGCTCCTCGTATTTTTCTAGCTTTTCTGCCATCAAATTGAAACTGGAGATCAATTCCCCTAATTCTCCCCTCAGAGGTAAATTAACTCTTTGTTTGAAGTTTTTCGCTGCAATATTCTTGACCCCGACCAAAAGCTCTTTAATCGGTCTAGTAATCATGAGGGCATTGAACACATTACCCAAAATGACCATCGCCCAAATTGTAATGAATACAGCAATAGTTACATCTCTGGTCAGATTAGATGATGCCACAATGGTCGGGTTGGGGTTGATGCCAACAGCCAACACTCCTAAATACTTACCATCATGACGCAGGGGCACAAAAACATCTGTCACCTGTCCATTCAATGTCTGGTGTTGACGCACAAAAGGCAAGTCGCTGTTTTGGGCATAATCTTCTGGTAGCTTGATCCGACGCTTGATCGTCAGATCGTTTTGAATTTCTGCCTGGGAATAGGGAATGCCAAAAAAGATATTACCCGAACGATCAGCATATATTAGATAGCGAATACTGGAGGTACTGCGATAGAAGCGGGTTGAAAAATCAGTTAAAGCTTGCATATCATTTTCCGCTACCAAAGGGGCTGCATTGGAAGCGATTAAAATACTCAGATCGCTACCAAAGCGAGTGTCATTGACATTAGATTCTAATTGAATCGTATTTACTGCCCAGAAAGTTAAACTACTCATAATCAAGGAAACAACCAAGGTGGCAGCAGCCATTAATTTTGTCTGGAGGGTGAACTCCGACCACCATCGGGCAATAATTTCTTTGATTTTGGTAATAAAGGTCAGCAATGTATTTAATGGGAATAATAAATAAATATTAAGTTACTTGAATTATAGTTTACCAATTGCGTAACAAAACATTGAGTAAATATAAGGATTTAATTATCTGAAATATTCATCCTGTCCATATTTATATCCAATATCTCGACGATAATACATTCCTTCAAACTGCACTAATTCCAATGCATCATAGGCGATCGCTCTTGCCTGTTGAAAATCATCTCCCACGGCAGTTATCCCCAGTACCCTGCCACCATCGGTAATTAGCTGATCTTGCTGTAATTTTGTTCCTGCGTGAAATACAATCGCTCCTGTTTGATTAGCTTCAGAGATGCCAGCGATCGCCTTTCCTTTGGCGTAGGCATCAGGATAGCCCCCAGAAGCAGCTACCACACAGACTGCGCTGCCACGCTTCCATTCTAGGGGAGGCAGTTGTTCTAGTCTCTGCTCAACACAGGCAAGTAACACCTCATCTAAAGGGGTATTTAACAGTGGTAAAACCACCTGGGTTTCGGGATCACCGAAGCGACAGTTAAATTCAATTACCTTTGGCTCACCTGTGGGAGTAATCATCAAACCTGCATACAAGACTCCTCGATAGTCGATACCTTTCTGATTTAGGGCTGCTAGGGTAGGCTGTAATATTTCTTGTTCGATTCTGGTCATTAATTCTGCTGTCACTAGAGGTACGGGAGCGTATGCCCCCATTCCTCCAGTGTTTTTCCCCGTGTCTCCCTCGCCAATACGTTTATGATCCTGAGCAGGGGATAGGGGACGAATTGTTTGACCATCGGTGACAGCTAATACCGATACTTCTGAGCCTGTGAGAAATTCTTCAATAACTAATTTACCTGAGTTGTTGCCTAGTAATTCTGACACCGCAGCGATCGCTTCTTCGACGGTAGTAGCCACAATTACCCCTTTACCCGCAGCCAATCCATCCGCTTTAACCACAATCGGCGCACCAATCTGGTGAATATATTCTGTTGCCGCAACCCCATCAGTAAAAGTTTGAGACTTGGCAGTCGGCACGTTTGCCTGAATCATGATTTCTTTTGCCCAGGACTTACTAGACTCGATTTTAGCTCCTGCTTTAGTAGGACCAAATACGGCAATATTATGCTGTCGAAGATAATCGACAATACCCAGAGATAAAGGAACTTCTGGACCAACGACCACCAAATCAATCTGATTTTCTGGCACTGCCTGAGCAATTGCAGGGAAATCATCCACTGCTAGGGGCAGATTGCGACAGTTTTTCATAGTGGCTGTACCGCCATTACCAGGAGTGCAAATAACCTGCTCTATGTTGGAAGATTGTAATAACGTCCAAGCTAGGACATGTTCCCTACCCCCATTGCCGACTACTAATGCTTTCATCTCTAATAACTGACTAACTTGCCAGTAAGTAATTATCCCACGACTATCATTGCTGAATCATTAAATTATTAATTACGCGAAATAGTTGAGCTACCTTCTCTAAATCTTTATTTCCTGGCGATCGCTCTATTCCACTAGAAAGATCTATGCCATCAGGTTTTAAATGAGCCAGAGCCTCAGCAATGTTGTCTGGAGTTAACCCTCCTGCGAGCATCCAAGGGAGATCTGGTTTGAATAGTGCTAAATCCTGCCAGTCGATAGTTTTTCCTGTTCCTCCGAGCATCTGAGGATGATATGCGTCCAATAATAGAGTATTGACACAATCTACATAAGCAGCAGTTAACGTTAAAGATTGGGCAGATTTAATCCGAAAAGCTTTGATTAATTCAATGTCTGGAGCAATAGCTTGACCTAACCGCCGACAAAATTCAGGAGATTCTTGACCATGAAGTTGCACCCCAGTGAGATTGGCATTGGTTATTACTGTGATAATTTCTGCCAGGGAGTGATTGGCAAATACACCAACCTTGTCAGTTGTAGTAGGTAAACTATCGGAGATCGCTCTAATTTTATCTGGAGCAATATAGCGAGGAGATTGCTCAACACAAATAAAACCAATACTGTTTGCCCCCAGTGCGGCAATCTCTTGACCTTGCTTAATCTGAGTAATTCCGCATATTTTAACTCGCATTTGTTATATAACTTAGGTAATGAAGGATTTTTTTTGTAAAAGTTTGGAATACTGTTAATTATTTAGAAGAAATGCTGTTTTGCACAGAGAGATTTTTATAATTCCTATAAACAAAATTAACAACTGAAAAAATATTTAAGGAGCAAGGGAGACACAATTTATCGTGATATTTAACTTTTTTTTAGCAATTCAGCAGACGCCTGACACTATTGATTGGAATACTTCTGTGGCTTTGGTCATGATTATGTCTAATCTATTTTGTATAGCTATCGGTCGCTACGCAATTCAAAACTCTGGGCAAGGGCCTAGTTTACCTGTCCCGAAACCAGAAGTGTGGGATAAGTTTGGTGTTCCCGAATTATTGGCTACTACCAGCTTAGGTCATATTCTGGGCGCAGGGATTATTTTGGGTTTAGGGAATGCAGGAGTTTTGTAATCAGTAATCAGTAATCAGTAATCAGTAATCAGTAATCAGTAATCAGTAATCAGTAATCACTTTTGCTTATTGGACTTTAACTGCAAAAAATTGGGGTCTAAAGATTCTACTAGCCTTAAGGGAAATTCCTCTTTACTAATTACTGTCCCGTATTCTGCATTGAGATAATCCCTGTAGAGGAATTGTTGACCAATATAGTTGCCAAAAAACGCCAAACCCAATTGCCTAAGGTAATTATGGGCTATCTTGGGGTCAGGTCCGATCGCCTGTTCAGGAACAGGAATACTACCAACAGATTCATTGAGGGTAGAAAAGTGTGTTCCACCTTTAAGCAGCACAAGATACTTTTCAGGCGTTGTCAGCCAAGTAAAGGGGATAATTTGCTCAGGTAATGTAGGAGTAATTGGATCGGCACTGCCTGAGATGAACATTACGGGAATATTAATTTGGCGGAGGCTCTCCTCCCCAAATACTGAACTAACAAGAGGATTAATGGCGATCACTGCCTGAATTCGTTCATCTTTTAGTTCATCCACAGTAAGACCTGCGGGGATTTGTAGTGCCAAACATTGAATTAGCCAAGATAGATTCCAAGAAGTATCAAGGTTGGGGCAGTCGCGCTCTAAAGTAGCCCAATTTAATTCTGCCCCTGCCAGTGCTAGGGCAGTATATCCTCCAAAGGACTGACCAATCATGCCGACGTGATTGGTGTCGATTTTGTCACCAAAGTGATTAGCTAATCTATCGAGTAAGAATTTAATATCTAAGGGGCGATCGATCAATTCTTCTGGCGGCGTAAGATCGCTATCTAAACCGCTAAGAAGAGCCTCAATTTGTCGAGAATTGCTTCCTGGGTGCTCTGGCACTGCTACAGCAAAACCTTGAGATGCCAAATGTTTAGCAAAATAGGCAAATGTAGTTAAATCGCCGCCTAAACCATGAGAAATCACGATTAAAGGTAAAAGTTGCTGGTTGTCAGTCTTCGGTAGATATAGCTCCACAGGAAAAGTGCGATTTCGGCTTTTATCTTTCATCGTCAACATCTGCTGGCGATAAGGATATTTACCTGGAACCAAAAGGTCTAAATCTCTAGCCTTAGGTTTAGTCAAGGCAATTTCTTGGTGTTCTTTGATCGCTTCTTGCTCCACAGCAGCGATCGCCTGATTGTTGTTCTGGGCTACCTGACTTAAGTCCTCGATAATTTCTAATCCTTGTCTGGAATCAACCCGTAGCACATCAGTAGGAAACTTTTTCAATACATTCAATGGAGTTAACCCAGAATCTTGGTCGGCTGCTGCCAAAATTAACGCCGAACGGATCGCATAAAACCCAGGTTGACGCGCTTCGGTTTTTATTACTTGAGAAACCCGCTCTAATATTTTTTCACCTTGAAATGAATAGAGAAACTGAGCGATCGCTAAATGGCTAAAATCCACGCTAGTACTAAGACCAACCTTGAATTTCTCTAATTGTTCGGGGGTTACGAAATCAGCATAACTTTTTAATTCATCCTCAATCTTGCCTGTCTTAGCATAAGTTTCCAGAGAATCTATAGATACCGAAAATTCCAAAACGCCATAGTTTAAGATCACGTTTTCCGCGCTCTCCGCTTGCTTGCTCAAGCACCCCCATAAACCGACACAGCAACTTATCTGTAATGCACCTAAAGCGATGTCCGATAAGATTTTGGCAGATTTTAAACTAAAATTATTGGGGATTAAACTAATAAATGAGGCAGAAATCATTCTAGATTAGGACAATTGAGAACTATCACTGTTGTAGCATTTTCCCTCGATTTATTTGATTGATGCCGTTTTAGATAAGAGTAAAAAGTCAGAAACTTTGCTAGAAACTTCCATGTTTCGTGGTTTTTCGCTCTACCGACATTGATTAAGATCTGCTTTTGGTTTTAGAATTAATGCTTCTTATCTCTGCTAAAATTTTCCAATTTATCAAAATTACTATCAAAAGTTAGCAATATGAAACACCTCAAAGGACGCAATCTGCTTGGTACTGCCGATTTGAATCCCCAAGAAATTACTGATATATTGCAGTTGGCTCGACGACTCAAAAACCAAGAATTAGAAATCAAGTGCAACCTGGTTTTAGGATTACTGTTTTACAAAGCCTCAACTCGTACCAGAGTTTCTTTTTCCGTAGCCATGTATAAGCTCGGTGGGCAGGTAATCGATCTTAATCCCAGCGTGACTCAAGTTGGTCGTGGTGAGCCAATCGAAGATACTGCTAGAGTTTTAGACCGCTACCTAGATATTTTGGCAATTCGCACCTTTGCTCAAGCAGATCTGGAAATTTTTGCTAATTATGCTCAGATTCCCATTATTAATGCTTTAACAGATTTAGAACATCCTTGTCAGATATTGGCAGACTTAATGACTGTTCAGGAATGTTTTGGCTCATTGCAGGGTAATACTTTAACTTATCTAGGAGACGGGAATAATATGGCTCACTCCTTACTATTAGGTGGCGCGCTAACTGGTCTAAATATAAGAATTGCTGCCCCCAAAGACTATCAACCAAAACCAGAAATTGTTAAACAAGCTCAAGACATTGCTGCTGGGAAATCAGAAATTGTTGTCACTCAAGATGCGATCGCTGCAGTAGAAGGCGCACAAGTGGTCTATACTGACGTTTGGGCAAGTATGGGACAAGAAGACTTAGCCGATCAGAGAATTCCGATCTTTCAACCCTATCAGGTAAATCAACAGTTATTAGAACACGCCTCTCCTGAAGCGATTATTTTGCACTGCTTACCAGCCCACAGAGGAGAAGAAATTACTGCTGAAGTAATTGAAAGCAAGCGATCGCGTGTATGGGATCAGGCAGAAAATAGAATGCATGCTCAGCAAGCATTGATGGCTAGTTTATTGGGCTTGGTGTAATAGTGACTCTCCAGACATCAAATCAAAGTTTCGTATCTTCTCAATAAGTTAGGGTGCGATCGCTAGTAACTAAATCGCGATCGACCTATATCAGCTAAAATCTACTAAATTAGTTGAAAATACGAGTAGCAAAAACGCAATTTATAGCCGTGCGGAGTATATTTTGTTGAGCCCAGATGCATCTAAAAAGAAGATTAAATATAAATTATTGTTTTCTTCGCAACTGCAAAAGTTTACCGAAAATATTGGACAGTGTTGCTGCCGATCAACCCAACAATTAGAATATCCCTATCCCGAATCGCTTCCATCGCTCCCAAAATTCTCCAGGGTGGTTGCATCACAATATCACCATATCCTAGTACAGCAAAGTTAACGGTGGAGTGTCTGCGACGGAAGCTCGCCATAGATTTGACGGTATCGTAAAGCACAACGACTGAAGTCCCACACCCCGTACCTCATCAATACATCGCTGACGGATGTTTCTTGGGGATCTGCTACCCGCAACGCACCATAAACCTGATGAAGCTGTCTCAGTTGCAGATAGCGAATTGGTCCTACGCCAAAATACTCGTTGAAGGCTGTCCGGAGTGTTCGTTCAGAAACTCCCGCCGCCGCCGCCAATTCCCCTACGAGAACGTGATTGCCTTCACGCTCCTCTAGCAGATCCTTAGAACGACGGATAATTTCCTGTCGCGAAAGCTTCGGTCGCCCTTCTGGATTGGGCTTACCCGCCTGTCGGGGAGAAACAATCAAGGAAGCCACTTTTAGCAGTTCCGAAGCGGCGCAAGTCGCTGCGGACGAAGACTCAAATTCCAAGCAATGGGAGGCAGTTGTCATGATCTGATGCACAAGCATCCGAAACTCCTCCCCAACCTGACGATTTACGGGACTCACTCGACACATCATCTTTTCGTTCCGACCCACAAGATCGCCGCCACGAGATATCTTGTGGGTTGGAACGAAAATCGAACACCAATCATGTTGGGCTTTCGTGCTTATACAAAAATCACATCCCGGTTCCAGAATCATGAATGAATTCTGATCGAAAACTGTTCCGTTTGCCGAGTACGCGCATCCCTCTGTGAGCGGCATATAGAATAGATATCCATTCGACCATGATTGACCCTCAACAATGTTGCCACTACCTAGCTGTCCTAGTTGAAGATGGATTTCGTCAAGGTAGGCGTGGTAGATGCTCCAACTACTGCGCGTTCTGTTTTGGAGCAGCATGGTGCTGTCTATGTCGCGGACAGCGCTGGAAAAGACATCGAAATCCCGAAAGTGTTGATACTTCATAAAAATTGTTTGTTAGTAATCTAGAGTTTTTGCCGAAACTGCTTAGACAATAAAAACTTTACTGTAATACCATATGTGTAATTACGTATAATTACGTAGATGCTTAATTATTACTTAAGGTGATTTCTGATAAAGAATTTACCTTTATTAGACAAACCGATTATTAACACAGTGTTTGGTAACAAGGTGAAAACATGGATGAGTTAGAAAGAGAGTTAACTGATGCACAAGAAGATGTCAACAGAGAGGTAGCTGATGCACAAGAAGATGTCAACAGAGAGGTAGCTGATGTACAAGAAGATGTAGCTGATGACGTAGTTGAAGATATAGACCCTATTGAAGCTGGTGGTATCGCCCCAACTCAAATCATAAATGGTACTCCAGGAAATGATCGTTTAACAGGTGTTCCAGGTAAAACTAATTTCATCAACCTAGAAGCTGGTAACGATATTGGAACTGGTGCAGAATTAGATGATCTTATTGAGGGTGATGCAGGCAACGATATTTTAATTGGTGCGGGAAATAATGGCATTGCTAATCTGGAGTTTGAGGTTAACTTCTTGGGTGAAGTCCTCGATGGTGATGCAGGTAGTGATCTTTTAACAGGAGGTGGTTTAAGTCCCTTCCCTGATGGCACTGCCCATGACACTTTAGACATTACAGGGGCGACTATCCTTGCAGCTGGATTGGATGAAGATTTTGATCAGATAGTGTTGGGAGGTAAATCATTAGATGGAACTCCAATTATTCATTACGATCAGGCTGGTAATGACGACTTTGCCTTAGTCAACAATTTTGTCAGCGGACAAGATAAGTTAGTAGTTGGTGGTGATATAGGTAGCTATAGTTTTGGAGCTTCTCCTATAGAACCTGCAGATACTCGAACTGCGTTGTTTTTCAATGATGAATTAATTGCAATTATCGATAGTGCAGGGCCCCTTGCAAATGCTAGCGATTTGACCAACACCATAGATTTAAGTCCTTATCAGGATATATTAGGTTAAAACCTTGAACCCTACATTCAGCAGGTATTACTCGATGTTCAAGTTTTTAAATTTGGAGCTTGAAATCTGGGTTTCCCGTTGCTTGTTCTGACCTTGATCCGATCAGTATTTTGATTTGCGATCATGCAATCAAGGCGTTTTGGAAAAAAAGGGAGGGGTTGGGTATCGCAGTCCGAGCATCGCGATCGCAGGTCATGATAGTTCATTCTAGTTTGCAATCGCGATCGCATAATTAATAGTAATAGTTTGAGCTAATTAGAGAGAAGTTGCCCTGTAGTGAACCATTCCTTAATTCCTGTTGCTAAAGTCTCTGCTAGCTTTTGTTGCTCTCGTTCATCGGTAATCCATTCAAATTCTTCGGGATTAATCATAAAACCCAACTCCAGCAAGATAGATGGTGCGGTATGGGGACGAGTCAAAGCCAAATTATTCCAAAAAGTACCAGCGTCAGGACGATCTAATTCTGTGACTAAATAATTATGCAAAAATATCGCGGGGGCATGGGCTTGAGTGTTGTACCAAAAAGTACTTATTCCCTGAGTATTTTCGGCATCTCCACTATCAGGTAAGGCATTGTAGTGAATAGAAATAGCTAGATCTGGCTTAAGGCGATCGATCATTGCCATTCTCTCTTCCAGAGATACATCCTTATCCTTTTCTCTAGTGAGATCAACTTTTGCGCCCAATTTGGTTAATTCTGCTTCAACTAACTTCGAGATTAATAAATTAACATCTTTTTCAGGATATCCTGTTGGTCCTTTGGAGCCTGATTCCTCCCCTCCATGTCCAGGATCTAATAGTATTCTGATGTTCTTTAAAGGCTGTTGCAGATCGTTTCTAATAATGTTTCCCTCAATCAAACCCTGATCACGATACTTAATTAATCCAGCATTTGTTGCAGATGAAATTTTTGGGGGATGACGCAAGGAAAAGACTAAATTAGAGCCTTGATAATGTAAATCGTAACCCCACTGCTGTTGCTGGTGAAGTTCAAAAGTATAGTCTATCCGAGTTGGTGATACCTGCTGCCAATCAAGACGTTTGATTGTAGGATTGGCATCAAGGCGAATCGTATCGGTTTGAGCTGTAGTGTTGTGGAGAGTAAGAGTAATGCTATTTTCTTGTTGTTTAATCTCCACTGGGACAGGCATCTGCAAAGGAAAGATAATCTCTGTTGCTGATGGTTTTTGTCTCGAAACAACCCCTCGGATTATGGATTGAGGCGGAATATTACCCAATAGGGGTTTAGTTTCTTCTGCTTTAATCCAGGCACCATAATCAAGCCGCAGCCATTCACCCTCTTCTCCTGTTACCCTAGCTTTGGTTCCTTTAGGTAAAGGAGTCAACCGAGAATAATTAGTACTTGCTCCTGTACGTGCCACTCCTGCATCAGCAGTAATTTCCACGACCCTAATATCTTTCGGGGAGAGAATCTGAATTTTCCCTTGACCTGGCTTGGTTACTGTTCGATCATCTTGTTCTAGGGTGAAAATAGGCTTGCCATAGTTGCGGGGAGTATCTAAGACAGTACAGCCTTTATATTGACCTCTAGATTGATCTTTACTTTGCTGATTTTTGAGGGTGGCTTCTGAGGTAAGTACCGCAGAATTGGCAGGCAACTCCACTGAGTCTATCTGAGGTATCAGCAAGATTTTACTGCTACCGATCTTCGCGGAGACTTTGGCATCTGGTGGTGCGATCGCGCTGACACAGATGGGTTCGTTTGGTAAGCGGGCAATATCTACTGCTGGAGTTAAGGAATCAGGTGCAAAAGTGAATTTCTCAGGAATCTTTGGCTGATTACTAATACGAGTAACCTTAAGTTCCACCTCTTCATCTTCTTGACGAATCACAAATACATTTTCTCCCATTTTCAAAGGAAGGCTGGGGGCAAAATGTCCCGCTCTGCTGCGATTTTTTACTTTTTTTCCGTTAATGAAAACTGGCTCTTGAGATGATGCTGTACCGATAAAAAAGATTTTCTCAGCGACAGTCTCATGTTCTGGCGGTGGATAAACAACAGATAATGGTGACTCCGCCTGTGCAGGTAAACAAGCAGCCATCATACCACCTACTAGCAGAATATCAGTTAAAGCTGCCAGACCGAGAAATCGTTTCATTTGTTTACCTGGGTATTTAGATTATTTCCATCCTGAGCGATCCATAATTTTAACCGCATCTGCATTATTTTTACCGTAGGCAGAGACGTTAGTAGTATCGTCTTTAAATTCACCAAAACTTTCTACTACAGGATTTGCTGGCGTACCTTCCACCACAGGATATTCATTATTACCCAAGGCAAAGAATTCTTGAGCTTCAGGACTGGCAAGATATTCTAAGAAAGAGATCGCCTGCTCTTTATTTGGCGCATGCTTGAGCAACCCTGCTCCACTAATATTTATGTGTGTTCCCCGATTATCTTGATTCGGAAAAAATATGCCAACTTTTTCAAATACTTCGGGATTGTCTTCGTATCTCGCTAAATAGTAAGTATTCGCTAGAGTAAGATCTGCCACTCCTGCTGCCACATCTTCTATCTGGGAAGTATCGTTGCCCTGGGGCGATCGAGCAAAATTAGCTACTAAGCCTTCTATCCATTCTGCCGTAGCCTCTTCGCCTTTTTCTTCAATCATCCCTGCAACTAAAGATTGATTATATATATTGCTAGAAGAACGAACGATAAATTTTCCTTTCCATTTGGGATCGGCTAGGTCTTCATAAGTAGACAGTTGACTAAGATCTACTTTGTCTTTGTTGTAGACAATTACTCGCGCCCGTTTGCTAAAGCCAAACCACAGGTTATTAGGATCTTGCAAATTCCCAGGTATTTTTTCTTCTAATATTTCTGACTCCACAGGGGCAAAAATTCCTGCTTGTGCTGCACGCCATAATCTTCCTGCATCTACGGTAATTAAAATGTCTGCTGGGCTGTTTTTTCCCTCACTCTTGATTCTTTCGATCAGCTCATCATCTTTTCCTTCAATCAGATTGACGCTAATCCCTGTTTGCTCAGTAAAACCGTCATAAAGCTGATCATCGGTATTGTAATGACGAGAGGAATAAATATTTACCTGTCCCTTGTTTACTGTTGTATCAGCTTGCTGCTTACTTTCAGATTGCTCTTTTGGAGTTTGGTTACAGGCAACAATCAAAGCTGCGGTAGCAATACCTATAAAAAAGCGTCGGGAAAACTTATTTATCTGGTTACTCATAAAAATTCATCAAACTATTGTCTAAGAATCAAGACATTTCAGACTTCCTATCATATCGTTTTTGCCATTAATTCTCAATAATCTGAATATTTTGCCCAAGCATACAGGCGGCTTAGTCCAAACTGCCTGATTGCATTTACCTTACGCATTGGTGACAAGTTAAGACATTACGAATCGATAGCAGATATGATTGACGAGGAGGTGCTACTTTTCTTGTTGGAGATGGATGCTTCAGCAAAACCTTTAGCCATTGGAAATCCTGATTATTAAATGGATTCTAACAGCATATTACAGCTTCATTTTTCTTGCGCTTACCCTGTCTTCAAAGCTAATTTTGCTTAAACGAGAAGTATTAAAAAGGGACTACCTGTGATTCGATTGTCCGTAAAATTACGCTACTATTTTTTTGATGAACAATACATATTTACACGGAAAAAAATAAATTCATATATGAAATAGCGTTAAATATTTAAGCCAAAAAAACATTATTACTTCATCCAAAAAAAGCTAGTTTGAACTTTAATATACATATGTATAAATTTATAATATGTATATAAAATGGATGTAACAGAAACAGGTTTAGATTTTAACTTTACTTATGCTCCAGGGACTACAGAAGACCAAATCTTGGGAGTTGAATTAGCAGGAGAGATGTGGTCAAACTATTTAGGAGATACCCATCAATATATAGATAAAGATGACGTATTACAAATAGAGAAGACCACAATCAATATTCACGTTCAAGTTACCTCGGATTTATTACCAGAGAATGTCATTGGTGGAGCTTTTCCAGCCGTATATAAAGAGAAATACGAAGATGTTTATGATGCACTCACAGGAGATGTAACCACATCTAATGACCAATTAGCGGTTGATACTTTATTCAATAATAGTAGTTCATTCGATAATAAAAAAACTCAGATATTGGTCAATGGTGAAGTTGACGAAAATGACAAAATTCAGCTGACAAGAGCTAATTTAAAAGCTTTAGATTTAATCGATGTTACCAAAGATGATTATCAAAAGTTAGATGGCTATATTGTATTAAGTGACTTGAGTAATTTTAGCTCTGTTGAATGGAACTATGACTATTTAGGAGGGCCAAAACCAGGCACCTTAGATTTCTTAACCACTGTAACCCACGAACTGGGTCATACTTTAGGTTTTATTAGTGGTACAGATCGGGGCGCTTTGAATACAGAAGTAATGGGATACTATCAAACGTATAATCCAGTTGATGCGATTGAGCAAGCAATGCAAATTGCAGATGATGGTAAATACGCCAAACTTGACGGTAGCGATCCAACTAAAAAAGAAAAGTTTAAACCTAAATATGAAGACGATGACGAGGATAAATTTTTAAAGGATCAAGATAAATTTGTTGAGGCTTTAGAAGTTTTACAGAATGTAGATGATTCAGTCGATCCCAAAGAAATAAAAGATGCTTTAAAAGCAGTCGAAAAATATCTCAAATATGATGAGAGTTGGGAAATTGGTTTAAAGGAAGATCCAGGGCTGCTAAAAGACATTATAAAGCAGTTCGAGCATTTAGAATTTAACAAATTAGCTGAAAAAATGGCCAGCCTGGATTTATTCCGCTATTCTTCAGCTAGTTCAGATTTGGGGGCTAATGACCTTACCAGAGGTTCCGCAACTTACTTTTCTCTGGATAGTTTGCAAACAGATCTAGCTATGTCCAATGGTCAAGATTATCAAGCTAGCCATTGGCAAAATAGAGAATTTACCCAAAGTTTAGGAGTCATGAATCCTACTGTGGCTTTAAACCAAAGATTGTCGATTACTGGTAACGATTTGATGGCACTGGATGCTATTGGTTGGGATGTTAACTATAACCAATCAATGGATCTGCAAGCCTTATACGATGAAGCAGCAGCAGCAGCAGCAAACGCTTGGATAGGCGATCGCACTAAAGATGTGGAAAAAATTATCTATGGCGATGCCTATGATGCTCGTAGAAGTAGTAGGAATAGTTACAGAGGACTTCTTTCAGGCGGATTCTCTGCTACGGCAGGATATTTTTCTACTTTTTCGCCACCTGTAACTGATAGTTCTAATTCTAATAGTGAAGTAGCTGTATATGAGTACAGTTATGTTTCACAAATCGATAGCTGGAAGGTGATTACCAATAATGGGCGATCGCCTCAATTTGGCTCTTTGAGTAAAGTAACTTGGGAAAACGATAATACAGCCGATAATTCTGACAATTCTAACGCTCTAGCCGAAAATCTCTCAAAAGAAGAAGATTCTGACAAGTCTAGTACTCTAGCCGAAAATCTTTCAAAAGAAGAAGATTCTGACAAGTTTAATGATAAGAGTACTCCATCTTACGAAATTGTCAGGGAATTGAGTCCTGGCTTAGAACCCAGCTTAGAAACTGTGGTTTAGATCGGAAAGTGATAGCAGAGGGTGGGCGAGGGAAAAAAGGTGTGGGTATTTAGGCACTTGGGGACTTGAAGAATAATGATCTCCCTATCTCCCTATCTCCCTATCTCCCTATCTCTCTATCTCCCTATCTCCCTATCTCCCTATCTCTCTATCTCCCTATCTCTCTATCTCCCTACTTCTTACCACAGTAAATTTCGCTCATCGGAAGAGGTTTAGTCGGAAACCCTTGTAATTTAAGCTCTGAAATTGAATTTTTGGAGATGTCTATTAAAACGAAAAAAGAAACTGAAAATAAAATCATCAGGGAATGGAATGAAATGGAAACAGGTGTAGATTTTAACTTTACTTATGCTCCTGGCATTACAGAAGAACAAATCTTGGGATTTGAGTTAGCAGGAGAATTTTGGTCGCAACATTTGACGGACGATATCAGTATTAATCTCTTTGTAGAAATGGCTGATTATTTACCCGAAAATGTTATTGGTGGGGCTTTACCAGCAATAGAAACTAATGTTAAATATGAAGATTACCGCAGTAATCTAGAGCAAGATATTACTTCTAATATCGATAGCTTAGTTAATAGCAATCAGCAAGATGAAACTGATAAATTTACGGCTTACTTTACTAGTCAATATGAAGATGACGGCTATAAAGTTGATAATAATGAATATATAAAGATGACCCGCGCTAATGCTAAAGCTTTAGATTTAGTCAGTGCTCAAGATAATGAATTAGATGGCTATATTGTGATGCGCGATCTTAATGGTGTGGAGGATGGAAATTTAAATAATATTCGTTGGAATTACGACTATCAAAGCAGTGTTGTACCCAGCAATCATCTAGATTTTCTTAGTGTTGCCGTTCATGAAATAGGTCATGCTTTAGGCTTTATTAGTGGTTTAGACCAAGCTGATTGGTTAGCGGAAAAACTTAATCTTAATCAAGATAACGAAGATGATTACTACTCAGATTTAGTTGGTACTTTAAACAATGCTACTCCTGTAGACATGATGCGTTTTTCTAGAGCCAGTTATGAAGAAAGTGGCGACGGAGAAAATTGGATCGATATGTCTATTGGGGGCAACCCTTATCTCTCTTTTACTGGTTCGGGTGGTACTGCTGTAGCTTATTTTGCCACTGGAACAAGCAATGATTTAGGTGGTGATGGTTATCAAGCTAGTCATTGGAAACAACAAGATAACACTTTGGGGATTATGGATCCAGTTCTAGGAATAGGTCAAAAAAGAGAAATTACTGAACTGGATATACAACTTTTTGATGCTATTGGTTGGGATGTTAACTACAACCAATCAACAGATACGCAAGCTTTATATGATCAAGCATCAGCAGCAATAGAAAACGCTTCAATAGAAGATCGCACTGAGGATGTAAAAAAAATTATTAACAGTAAAGCTTATAATGCTCGTAGAAGTCGTAGGAACACTTACAGAATGATTTCAGCAGGATTATTTGCTACGACAGGATATTTTTCTACTTTTTCGCCATCTGTAACTGATAGTTCTAATTCTAATAGTGAAGCTAATAGTAAAGTAGTTGCATGTATTGATAACTGGGTGGTAATTACTAACCATAATTGGCGATCGCCTCAATTCGGCTCTTTTGGGGTAGCTGAGATAGCCGATAATTATGATCGTCATATTGCTAGCTCTACTGTTGTTCCCGAAAATCTCCACAAAGAAGAAGTTGCCATAACTACTCTGGCGATGAACGATTCTGATGATTCTAATGTTGAGAGTACTCTATTAGACGAAATTGTGGGCAACTTGAGTACTGGCTTGGAGACTAGCTTAGAGACTGGCTGGGAAATTGCGATCGCCTAGTGCCCTTGCGCTTTTCATTGTTAATTGTTAATTGTTAATTTATTTTTTATTTGGGGAAATATAGGCTTAATTAGTTGCCATAGCTTATTTCCTCATTATGAAATTTTTACTAGTCAGTAGTAATAATTATTTATATCGTCTTACTTCCATCTTTTCTACCGCTTTTTGTTTATATTGTCCTGTTGCTGCGGCTCAAATTGTTCCCGATAGTACTTTGCCCAATAATACAGAAGTGTTTCCCAATGGTGATGCGATCGAGATTACCGAAGGAACAACCGCAGGTAATAATTTATTTCATAGTTTTAGCGAGTTTTCTTTGCCAACCAATGGGACAGCTTTTTTTAATAACGCTACTAATATAGAAAATATTATCGGTCGCGTCACAGGTAGTTCGATTTCCGATATTGACGGCTTGATTCGTGCTAATGGTGGGGCAAATTTATTTTTGATTAATCCTAACGGGATTGTCTTTGGGGAAAATGCAGCTTTAGATATTGGTGGTTCCTTTATTGGCAGCACGGCAAATAGTATCAAATTTAGTGATGGGAGCGAGTTTAGTGCAGTTAATCCCCAAGCACCCCCGTTATTAAAGGTTAATATTCCTGTTGGGTTACAGTATGGCAATGATAACGGAGATATTACGGTTAAAGGTACTGGTCACAATGCTTTTTTTGATTTTGATACCTTTACCGTAGACCGCTTTGAACGCAATTTAGGATTGGAAGTCGCAGCAGGAAATACTCTGGGGTTAGTTGGGAATAACGTTTTCCTAGAGGGGGGAATTTAACTGCTGAAGCAGGAAATATTGAATTAGGGAGTGTTGCCGAATCAGGTACAGTAGAACTTATTCCTAACGAGCTTGGTTGGACTATTGATTATGGCGAATTAAGTAGTGGAAATATTAATTTGTCCAACGCAGCTTCAATTGATGTCAGTGGTAACGGTAGCGGAAATACTGTTATTCGCGGTAATACGGTTAATCTGACTGATGGTTCGGCAATTTTTGCCGAAACCGAAGGAAATACTGCGGGAGGGTTAAGCAAAATTAAGGCAAATGAAGTTAATATCATCGGTACAGATCCAGATCTTTGGCTTCCTAGTTCTATTTGGAGTGACGTTTATCTCGACGCTACAGGAGATGGGGGAGATGTCTTAATTGAGACAGGAAGTTTGTTATTAGAAGATGGAGGACAGGTTAATGTCAATACCTTTAGTTTAGGAAATGCCGGAAATTTAACAGTTAATGCTACAGATATCAAAGTCATTAGTGAATCAGAAGGTGGCGACTTTGTTAGTGCTTTATCGGCTCAAGCTGATATTTTTCTGACAGGCAAAGGAGGGGATATTGTATTAGAAACTGGCAGCTTGCTGGTTAGTGATGGAGCGCAGATTACTACCGATACTTTTGGCGAAGGAGATGCGGGAAATGTGACCGTTAAAGCTCAAGAAATTAAATTGACTGGTGATTCGGAATTTGCTTCTAGTGGGTTGTTCAGCTCCACAGAAGCAGAGGGACATGGCGGGAATGTAACTGTAGAGACTGACTTACTACAAATTACTGATGGCGCACAGATAGCCGCAACTGCTTATTCCTCTGGCGATGCAGGAATATTAAATATTACTGCCAATAATATTGACATTCTTGGTGTTTCAGAAATTTTCCCTAGCGGTATTTTTGCCTCCACAATAGCAGAAGGCAGGGGAGGTAATTTAACGATTAAAAGCAATTCGTTAACTGTCGCTGATGGCGCACAAATAGTGACAGATACTTTTGGCTCTGGAAATGCAGGTGTGTTAAATATCACAGCAGAAAACATCGAACTAATTGGTGGTTCTGAATTTAATGCTAGCGGTATTTTTGGTAGTGCCGTTATGGATACGGGAGATGGTGGCAGTCTCAATTTAAAGGCTGATAGTTTATCCGTTCAAGATGGGGCGACTATTAGCGTGAGTAATTTTTTCAGTCGGGAAAATAACGAAGCAGGACAAGGAAAAGCAGGTAATATTAATATCCAGGCTAATTCTTTGGAACTAGATAACACTGGCTCCGAATTCCCTAGCAGTATTACAGCTTCAACTAATAATGGTGGTGGAGGAAATATAGATATTAATATTACTGGTGATATTACCATCAACAACAACAGCGAAATTAGTGCCGATACTAGAGGTGATGCTAATGGTGGCAATATCAATCTGACTGCCAATAATTTAAATATTAATAATCAGAGCTCGATTATCAGTTGACAGCACTGGTTTGGGACAGGCAGGCAATATGGAGATTACGACAAACAACCTTAATGTGAACCAAGGTAAGATTACTGCCACATCCTTACAATCTAGTGGAGGAAAAATTAATTTAGCGACAGATTTTATTTATTTAGATAACAATAGCAACATTAGCACTAGTGTTTTTGATGGCACTGGTGGCGGTGGCAATATTGTCATTGATAGTAATTATGTTATTGCCAGAGATAATAGCGATATCCGAGCCAATGCATTTCGAGGAGATGGAGGAAACATTAACATTACTACCGATGTAATCTTGCTCTCCGCCGACAGTGAGGTTGATGCTAGTTCGGAATTTGGTTTGGATGGCGTAGTTAAAATAAATAGCCCTGATACAGACGAACAAATCGGCTTGGTGAAATTACCCGAACAGATTATCGATCCTACTTCTTTAATTACTGCTCTTTGCCCCGTTGAAGCAGGAAATGCCCTCGTCACAACAGGGAGAGGAGGATTAGCCGAAAATCTCGATCGCAATTTGCGGGGAGAATCGGTATGGGAAGATTTACGTGATGTTGACGTTAAACCCACAGATGGGGCAATAGAATCGCCTGATCAGCAAACAGGAATTATTGAAGCAAAAGCCTGGAATGTTAACGCTAAAGGCAAGGTGGAATTGCTGAGTCATGTCCCTCAACAAGATAATTCTGACTCTTGGGCATCATTGTTTAACCAATGCAGGGGCAAGTAGAGACAGGAAATTTTCCTTCTCTTCAAATTATTTGAATATTTCAATTAGTCAAATAGAAAAATTATTATGGTGCGTCTTAATTTAACAGCAAAAGCATTACTAGCTTTACTAACTCTAGGGGGAATTACCATGAACCCATCCTTAATCCAGTCAGCTTTCGCCACAACAGAAATAAAATCACAAGTTGCTCAAGATTTATTGTCGAAGGGTCGAATTGCTTATCAAGCAGGAAGATACACCGAAGCTAAAACAATCTGGCAAGAAGCAAATCTGCATCATTTGAGTAACAATAATCGCCTCGATCAAGCTCTAAGTTTAAATTACCTGGCTTTAACCAGTCATAAATTAGGAGAATGGGAGCAAGCAGAACAATATATTGCTCAAAGTCTTAAATTACTCAATCAACAGCCTGTAGAAGCTAAAAGTTTAAAAATACAAGCTCAAGCTCTCAATACTCAAGGTAGACTCCAACTAACTAGGGGTAAAGCAGAATTAGCTTTAAAAAGTTGGCAACAAACACAGGAACTGTATCAACAGGCGGGTGATGATGTTGGCGCGTTAGGCAGTCAAATCAATCAGGCACAAGCATGGCAGAGTATGGAATTGTACCGACGCTCTCAAAAGTTATTACAACAGATTGGCACAAAATTAGAACAGCAATCCGATCCTAGTTTAAAGATAGCTGGCTTCCGTAGTTTGGGTATTGCTTTACAAGTCACTGGCGATCTGGAATACGCTCAAGAAGTGCTGCAAAAAAGTCTAACTATTTCGCAACAGTTAAATCTACCAGAAGAAAGCAGCGCGACTTTATTTAGTTTGGGTAATACTGCTTTGGCATTAGAAGCTCCTCAACAAGCAACTTCTTTTTACGAACAAGCCGCAGCTAAGACTTCTCAACCTCTGCTTAAAACCGAAGCACAATTAAATCAACTACATTTATTAATTGCTAGGGAACAATGGCAACAGGCAGATAATTTACTTTCAGAAATTAAACCCACTGTAGCTAATTTATCTAGTACTCCCAGTCGTCGCGGTATTTATGTCCATGTTAATTTGGCTAAAAGTTTAATTAAATTATCTTCTAGCCAGAATAATTTAAACAACGAACAATTAAATGAAACTAAAAACTTATTAAAAACTTCTCTCCAGCAAGCTCAAAAGCTACAAGATACTAAAGCTGAATCCTATGCTTTAGGAACTCTCGGATACTTATACGAACAACAGCAACAATGGTCGCCAGGACGCAAATATACTCAACAAGCCGTACAACTAGCCCAAGTAATTGATGCTCCAGAATTGACTTACAAATGGCAATGGCAATTAGGAAGATTACTGAAAACTCAGGGTAATCATTCAGGCGCGATCGCTTCTTATACTGAAGCAGTATCGGCATTAGAATATTTACAGGGAGATCTAGTTGTCACTAATACTGATGCTCAATTTTCCTTCCGCGAAAGTGTCGAACCTGTTTATCGCGAGTTAGTTAGCTTGCTCTTAGAACGACAAAATGGTGAGGAAGTCAGTCAAACTAATCTGGTACAAGCCAGAAATACCATAGAATCTTTACAATTAGCCGAATTAAATAACTTTTTCCGCGAAGCTTGTTTGGATGCCGAACCAACTTCTATTGATGCAATTGATCGCCAAGCTGCCGTAATCTATCCGATTATTTTACGCGATCGCCTTGAGGTTATTGTCAGTCTTCCTGATAAATCTTGGCGTCACTACTCCAAAGCCATTCCTCAAGCAGAATTAGAATCTGTGATCGAGGCATTTCGTCAAACTGTTCAAATTCGCAGTCGCCGTCAATTTTACGCCCCCGCTCAAAAATTATATAGTTGGTTAGTCAGTCCTGCTTTAAAAGACTTAGCAGATAATGATATAGAAACCCTGGTGTTTGTCCCCGATGGCACTCTTCGCAATATACCCCTGGCGGCTCTCCATAGTGGGAAACAATATTTAATCGAGCAATATAATGTGGCTCTTACTCCTGGTGTACACTTATTAAGTCCCCTACCCCTAGAACAAGTAGAAATCAGAACTTTAGCCGCAGGTATCACTCAACAAAGACGGGGTTTTTCTTCTTTAGAATACGTTCAACAAGAATTAACAGATATCCAACATCAAACCAATAGTATTGTCTTGCGTGACGAAAAATTTACCCACAGTAGTCTAAGAGAAAATATCAAAACCGCTCAATATCCTATTGTGCATATTGCCACTCACGGTCAATTTAGTTCTAATCTAGAAGATACGTTTCTTTTGGCTTGGGATGATGATATCAATATCAAACAAATGGATGAGCTCTTACAAAATGAGGATCCTAATAAACAAAGAGTGATCGAGCTTTTAATTCTCAGTGCTTGTGAAACTGCAAGGGGAGACGAGCGCGCTGCTTTAGGATTGGCAGGGATGGCAGTGAAAACAGGGGCTAGAACTACTTTAGCTACTTTATGGACGGTATACGATGAATCTACAGCATTAACTATGAATCTTTTTTACGAAAATATTACTCAACCCCAAGTTAAGCTTAATAAAGCTCATGCCTTACGACAATCTCAATTAGCTTTGATCGACACCCGTAAATTCAATCATCCTTACTACTGGGCTGCCTTTGTCATGGTAGGAAACTGGCTGTAACGGTCATTTCACCGGTTGATGAATAGATGTAGGGTATTAATATGAAGATTCTAAGCAAAGGCAGCTATGGAAACTTTAGCCGCAATCTGTTCGGAGATCTCTACTAAAGCTTTAGCAGACGCGGACTCAGGCGCAGAAACTACAATCGGAATTCCCCGATCACCTCCTTCTCTGAGGGCAATCTCTAAGGGAACACAACCTAGTAAGGGAATGTTCAATTCTTGAGCAGTTCTTTCACCACCACCAGAACCAAATAAATCGTAACTTTTATCTGGCATATCAGGAGGAATAAAGTAGCTCATGTTTTCGACAATTCCGAGTAAGTTTACTCCTAGTTGCTGGAACATTTTTAGACCACGACGAGCATCAATCAAAGATACTGTCTGCGGTGTGGTGACAATTACCGCTCCTGCCATCGGTACAGCCTGCGCCATAGTTAACTGAGCATCTCCCGTACCAGGAGGCATATCCACAATTAGATAATCTAGTTCGCCCCACTCTACCTGATAAAGAAATTGACGAATAATACCATTAAGCATTGGTCCGCGCCAAATCACGGGCTGATCGGGGTCAATTAGAAACGCCATCGAAACTAGCTTCACTCCATGATTAAATGCAGGTTCAAGTATTTCGCCATTACCGCCCTGTTTAACGGCAATTTTGGCATCAGACAAGCCAAACATATTTGGGGCATTAGGACCATAAATATCTGCATCTAATAAGCCCACCTTAGAACCTTTGGCAGCTAAAGCCACTGCTACATTAACTGCTACAGAGCTTTTTCCTACTCCACCTTTCCCACTAGAGATCGCAATAATATTCTTAATTCCTGGAACAGAAGTGCGATCTGGCAGAGATTTCTGTTGAGGAGTTTCTGCTGTCACTTCAACCTCGACAGTTTCTACTCCAGGCAGCTTTTTAACCGCACTCTGACAATCTTCGACGATAAATTCTCTTAGGGGACAAGAGGGAGTAGTTAAGACTAAAGTAAAGCTTACTTTCCCCTCATCTACCACGACGTTGCGAATCATATTAAGCTCGACAAGACTCTTTTGTAGCTCAGGATCTTCTACGGGACGTAATACTTCTAAAACTGATTTGCTATCCAACATTATATTATCCTCTTACAGCGATCGCCGTTTTTGATTAAAACCAAGTATTGTTACCTATACTTAATTATCAACGTAAACGGTTCATCGAGGCAATTGATAATTAACATGATTTGTACTGAAAGAATTTTCCCAAAAAATATTATCATTTGCTAATAACTAATAAACGATAAACGTAAAATAAAATTGTGACTCGAATCTTTTTGGCGATCGCCTCTGCATTAGCTGGGATTTCTGTGGTTTTGGGTGCATTTGCCAGTCATGGTTTAAAAGATCGGTTAAGCGATCGTGCCTTAGCTATCTGGGAAACTGCTACTAGATACCAGATGTATCATGCTCTGGCATTGATTTTAATTGCTTTATTGATCTCACGCTTACCTAATTCAACGCCTTTGACAGTGGCAGGATTTGCTTTTATTGCAGGGATATTTATCTTTTCAGGTAGTCTATATGCCCTTAGTCTTAGTGGAATTAAGTGGCTGGGGGCGATTACACCTTTAGGAGGAATCGCATTTATTATTGGTTGGATTTGTTTAGCCATTGCTGCCTGGGGAATGGATTGAAGAAATAGTTAATCTCACTTTAAAGGAAGATTATTAGCGAATTCTGTTAAAACAGGCTGTAGAATCTTACATAGTTGATCGACAAAATTATGTATTCTCTAATCTTTTAAATCTATAATTGACGAGATTTTCTATTGACATAACTATGCGTATTGCCCTATTTACTGAAACGTTTTTACCTAAAGTTGATGGCATTGTTACCCGCCTGCGTCATACAGTTGAGTATTTGGAACGTAATGGCGATCGCGTGTTGGTAGTAGCTCCAGAAGGAGGCTTGACGGAGTATAAGGGAGCAAAAATTTATGGTGTACCTGGGATGCCTCTGCCCCTATATCCAGAGTTAAAACTAGCCCTACCTCCCCTAGGCACCAAAAATGCGATTGAGGAATTTCAGCCAGACCTAATTCATGTGGTGAATCCAGCGTTTTTGGGAGTAGGAGGCATATATTACGCGAAAACAATGAATATTCCCTTAGTAGCTTCCTACCATACCCATTTACCTCAATATCTACAGCATTACGGTTTAGGAGCATTAGAAGGACTACTCTGGGAATTATTAAAAGCGGTTCATAATAAGGCACGATTGAATCTCTGCACCTCTAGCGCCATGATTAAAGAGCTAGATACTCACGGTATCGAACGAGTAGATCTCTGGCAACGAGGAGTAGATACAGAAATGTTTCAGCCACACTTAGCCTCGGCACATATGCGATCGCGTCTATCTCAAGGAAATCCTGATGATCCTTTGTTGCTTTATGTTGGTCGAGTTTCGGCTGAAAAACAAATTGACCAGATCAAACCTGTACTAGAAGCAATCCCCCAAGCCCGTCTGGCAATTGTCGGAGATGGTCCCAACAGAGAGGCTTTAGAAGCTCATTTTGCTGGCACTAAGACTAATTTTGTAGGATACCTCCAGGGTTTGGAATTAGCCTCCGCCTTTGCTTCTGCCGATGCTTTTGTCTTTCCTTCTCGCACCGAAACTCTCGGTCTAGTTTTACTTGAGGCAATGGCTGCTGGTTGCCCTGTGGTCGCTGCTCGATCAGGAGGCATTCCCGATATTGTGACCGATGGTGTAAATGGTTATTTATTTGAACCAGACGATCCTGATGGTGCAATTACCGCGACTAAGTCTTTATTAGAAGCTACTCAAGCCAGAGAAGAATTACGCCATAATGCTCGTAATGAAGCTGAGCAATGGGGTTGGGCTGCTGCGACTCAACAGCTACAGGGTTATTATCGTAGTGTGTTGAATACTGAGTATGGTGTGTCTGCTGCTTAAGAAGTTATTAATTATTAGTTATTTAAAACTGTTGAATCAACTATGAATCAACTAGTAATTATTAACCAAGACTATCAGTTCAATTATGTCTTAATTGGCGATCGCCATAAACCTGTGATCCTTTTTCTTCATGGTTTCATGGGTAATTCTCATGATTTCTCAGGGGTAGTTGGTAAGCTAGGGGAATTCTGCTGCCTAATTGTTGATTTACCTGGTCACGGTCAGACAGAAGTTAAGCAGGATACTAATTATCATATGCCGAGCGTCGCAGAGGCATTGATTGGATTATTGGACAAGTTAGCCATCAAGCAATGTCGGTTATGGGGCTATTCCATGGGGGGCAGAATTGCTCTTTATTTAATCGTTTATTTTCCTCAGTATTTTCAATCTGTTATTTTAGAATCCGCCTCACCAGGATTAAAGACTCAGGAGGAGCGCGATCGTCGCATCGCCCAAGATTTCCAGCTAGCCAGACAGCTAGAATCGGGCAATCTGTATCAATTCATACAGCAATGGTATAATAATCCTTTATTTAAGTCATTTGTGCAACATCCTAATTATCAGCAGGCATTTTCCAGAAGGCTAGATAATGACCCCCTTAAATTAGCTAAATCTCTGCGCTTTATGGGTTTAGGGATGCAGCCTGCACTATGGAGTTATTTATCGAAGATACAGATACCTCTAATCCTGGTAGTGGGTGCATTAGATGCCAAGTTTATTGCTATCAATCAAAAAATTATTAGTCTCTGTCCCCAAGCAAGTCTAAACATAGTCAAACATAGCGGACATAATGTTCATTTTGAACAACCTTCAAAGTTGAGGAAACTGATCGGACAGTTGCCAACTAGATTGTCTTAAGGGATGAATATTAATTGAAGATTAACTATCAATTGAAAATAAGAGCTTAGTAATATTTCAGTTACTTAGTAAATTACTCCAATCTAATAGTCGAATTAAGGATTAAGCATTACGGAAATTGAACATTCAGTTGTAGTAAAACAGCTAATTTTGAGCGGGTTACCTTTGCTTTAGTCTTGGAATGGGGAAGAATTTATGACCCAAATACGTTAAAATTCTCAGTGATTACACATAAAGATAAAAGTAACAATTATATCCATAATTATTTTGGCAAGATAAATTGCCCCTCAGAGCAGTCATAGCTAACATTCTGCTCAAAAAGTCCAAGAAAATACTTAAATATAACAATACTAATAATCTTATGACGATCCAACCATCATTATCATTGTCTGAAATTTCAGCTAATGGTGCTTCGGTAAACAATATATTTACGGAAGTTTTTAAGAAACTGCGAGATATTAAAACAGAAGAAAAGACTCTTCAAGCGGTAGTTGAGATTGTATATCAGGCTCTCAAATGCGATCGCGCGGTAGTGTATAGTTTACAGTCAGATTCCCATTGCAAAATTATCGCGGAAGCGGTTACTCCAGGATATGCTCAGACTTTAGGCACTACCATTAAAGATCATTGTTTTGAGGAAGAATATATTGAACAGTATCGCCGAGGTAGAATACGGGCAATCACTGATATTTATCAAGGGGGAATCGATCCTTGTTATATCGAAAGCCTCGAAAAGATCGATGTTAAATCCAATTTAGTCGTACCTGTTGTTCGTCAGGATAATTCACTATATGGATTGTTGGTAATGCATCAATGTTCGGGAAAACGGCAATGGCAACAGCCAGAGGTGGAATTTGTGCTACAAGTAGCCAGTTGGATGATTGAACAACTATCTCAGCAGCAAGCCAATTCAGCCTTGAAATCTCAGGTTGAAGCTATGAAGCAGGCTCAACAACTAATCACCGAGGCTACCCATAAAATACATGGTGCAGAGACTAGTTTAGAGGTATTGCAACAGGGAGTAGATCTGGCGAAAGAAATCTTAAAATGCGATCGCGTTGTCGTTTACGGTTTGCAGAATCCGAATATGGGAGAGATTATCGCCGAAGCCACCGCTCCTGCTTTAGCTCCAATTTTAGGCACCGTAATTAATGATCCTTGTTTTGAATATCGCTACAGAGATCAATATCAGCAGGGCAGAATCAGTTCAATTCCCAATATATATGAAGCTGGGATGACAGACTGTTATGTGGAAAATATAGCCAAACTAGGGTTAAATCTAATTTGGTTGTCCCGATCAACTGGGACAACGGTACAATATACGGCTTATTAGTGGCTCATCAGTGTTTTAGTTTTAAAGACTGGCAACCAGAAGAAATTAAATATTTCCAGGACATTGCTTGTCATATCGGTTTATCGTTATCAAAAGCGAAAATTAAGGAGCAGTCTCAGACGATAGAAACAGGGCGAGATCAACTAAATTACATTAAAACCACGATTAGTCTAGCAAAGTCCAAAATTCACCAGATTAGACACCCGATTCAGAATTCTGGCAGAATTCTGGTGGAGATTAGCAATCTCAACAAATTGCTGGAGCGTGAAATTAATCAGATTAATCAAAATGGCTCGCCACAGACTATCAAAGATACTAAATTGATTCAGATTATTGCTCGAAAACTGATGGTGATTACTGCTAAGCTCACCAACTCACTTAGCACAGTTAATACCAGCAGCAACGAAGCAAACAAAGTTTTAGAGAAAGCGATCGCTAATATTGAGGATAATAAATCCGATCTAGTTGATTTTTAGCCGATAAATTAGTATTAAAATACCGAAATAGTACGGGAACGTGATAGCCCTCGTGATTCATCCGAGGGTGGAAACGGAACATAAAAGTAAGTCTATGAATCCAAAAGTATCTGTGGTTATTCCTAGCTACAATAGGGAGGAATATATTGCACAAGCTCTAAAATCCGTCTTCAACCAAAGTTATCTTAATCAAGAAGTAATTTTAATCGATGATGCTTCTACCGATTCCACAGTCAGAATAGCTCGTAGTTTTCCAGACCAAAGACTCAGTTATAGTTAAAATAAGAAACGATCGCCTTCGTGATCAGAAAAGCGATCGCCTTAAAACTACAATTTGCTGAATATTTAAGTAATACTAAATACCAAGACAAATCCCAATACTGCACCAAAGACAATAAGGGCATAGAATTGGGCGCGACCATTTTCCAGGTACTTTAAACCTTCTCCACTGAAGACTGCTGCTAAACCAGTCAGGTTAACTGCACCATCCACCACGCGATAGTCTACCTCCATAATTTGTCTGGCTAGACGACGACAACCAACTACAAACACTTTGTCATAGAGGTCATCGAGATACCATTTGTTGAGGGAGAAGCGATATAGGGCAGGAACTTTTTTGGCGATCGCACTGGGATCGATACTTTTAGTGCGATACATCAAGAAAGCAACTATGATTCCCGTTACGGCGATCGCTACAGATAATCCAGCCATAGTCAGAAATTCATTCCAATCAAAAGCATGAGTCTCGGCAATAATCTCTCCTGGGGCATGAATAAATTCTTCAAAATAGTTCTCCCAAGGACGACCAAGTAAGCCAATACCAATAGAAGGTACGGCTAAAACCACTAGGGGTAATGCCATCGTTAGCGGAGATTCATGAGGAGATTCACCGTGACCATGACTTGCTCCTTCTTCTGCATCCATTGCACCTGGACCAAAAGCTAATCCTGCTTCGCTGAACAACTGTTGCTTAATGGCAACATCATTGCCGCGAAACTCACCTTCAAAGGTCATAAAGTACATACGGAACATATAGAATGCCGTTAAGCCAGCCGTTGCCCAACCGATAAACCAGAGAGCGGTGTTCGCTTCAAAAGCCTGTCCCAAAATTTCGTCTTTTGACCAGAAACCAGCAAAGGGAGGAATCCCGCAGATGGCTAAATTACCTACGAAGAAAGCACCCGCAGTGATCGGCATATACTTCCTTAAACCACCCATCATCCGCATATCCTGTGCCAATAGGGGGTTATGTCCCACCACGTTTTCCATACCGTGAATTACCGAGCCAGAACAAAGGAACAGCATCGCTTTAAAGTAGGCGTGGGTCATCAGGTGGAATAAACCAGCACTGTATGAACCAATACCCATTGCCATCACCATATAACCTAGTTGAGACACAGTAGAATATGCCAACCCCTTTTTAATATCATTTTGGGTCAAGGCAATACTGGCACCGAGAAATGCCGTAAATGCTCCTGTCCAGGCAATAACTGTCATTGCCATCGGTACATTTTCAAATACGGGATACATCCGCGCAATCAAAAATACTCCCGCAGCAACCATAGTGGCAGCATGTATCAATGCGGAGATGGGGGTAGGTCCTTCCATTGCGTCTGGTAGCCACACATGAAGGGGAAATTGAGCCGATTTAGCTACAGGACCCAAAAAGACCAAAATAGCGAATAGAGTAGCGAGAAATGCGCTGATAGCTCCAGAAGAAACCAATTCTCCCAGGCGATCGCCCATGACCCCAAACTCAAAACTGCCTGTTGCCCAATAAAGACCTAACATTCCGAGTAATAAGCCAAAGTCACCGACACGGTTAGTGACAAATGCCTTTTGACAAGCATCCGCTGCGGGCTGGCGATCATACCAAAAACCAATCAGGAGATAGGAACACATCCCCACCAATTCCCAAAAGATATAGATCTGCACTAAGTTGGGACTGATCACTAGCCCCAGCATCGAAGAGCTAAATATACTTAGATAGGCATAAAAGCGCACATAGCCAGCATCATGAGCCATGTAGCCATCGGTGTAGATCATCACCAAAAAAGCTACGGTGGTAACAATCACCAGCATCAAAGCGCTGAGATGATCGATAGTGTAGCCCATTGAAAGGTGAAAATCTCCTGCCGAAGCCCAGTCAATGGTGCGAGTATAAACTTCGTGTCCGTGAATTTGACTCCACAGCATGGCAAAAGACATTACCATGGTTGTCCCAAGAATGGAGACGATAAAAACAGCAACTATCTGGCGCAGATTGTTAGTTGCCTTGTTTACAGAAATTAAACCAATTCCCACCAACATTGCCCCTAATAAAGGCAGTACGGGAATTAGCCAAGCATACTGATAAAGCGGTTCCATGTTTATATCTAATATATAAATTGCTTAACTACTCTGATGAATAACGCTAATCATTGTGACATATACGAATCCTTAAGGATATGTTTAGAGATTAAGATTCTGTCTTTGGTTGTACTTTGGTTATTACTACAGAGTTAATTTATCTGTTTTAAGCTTTTAGCTGTTAGCTTTTAGCTTTTAGCTTCTCGTTGTGAATCTGTGTAGCCTCTTCCCTCGCAATGTGAACAGGTTTCGGTGCGCTGTATTTTTCCCGCACAGTCTCTAATCTCTGTATAGCCTTTTCCTTCACAGTGATAGCAAGAGTTATTCTTAATTTTTTTTCGCTGAGTCACTATTAAGTTAATTTAAAAATAAAGATCGAATAAATAGCAATTTTATTGATTTTGGCATGGCAATAAATATTGTAACCGTCCCAGAGCATTACACAACCATAGGAGTTTCACTGCGCTTTTTACATGAGTAGAGCATAATCAAATTTCAAAAAGCTGATAGCTGATAGCTGATAGCTGATAGCTGATAGCTAATAGCTACGAACCAACTAATTTAAAGCGGAGTCTATCCAACTGAAAACGGCTATGAGTATTCGCTGCGTGGGGTTTCGACTCCTATTGGCGTGTCCACTCACAGCATCGAGCAGCTTCCAGAGCAGTTACAGGAGAGCTTACCCACGGTAGAACAGCTACAGCAGGAATTGAATGAAGCAGCAGCAGAGATTGAAGCGCGATCGCCCGAACAATCGGCAGAAGAAGAGTAATTATTAACAAATAGCTTCAAACAATCAGGAATTTCTAGCTTTCGACTAGGAGCAGAGGATAAAATAGCGGACGGGGCGTATTCCCTGACACTTAATTAGGAGTTTACATGACGATCACAGGCGAGATTAAATCCAAGGTAGATAAGCTTTGGACGACTTTTTGGAATAACGGTATCAGTAACCCCCTCTCTGTGATCGAACAAATATCCTATCTGCTGTTTATTAAAAGGCTCGACGATCTGGAGTTAGCTAAGGAACGAAAAGCCCAGCGATTGGGGCAGCCAGTTAAGAAGCCGATTTTTTCGGCAGAACAACAAAGATCGCGCTGGTCGCATTTTAAGAACCTCACCGATGCTGAGGAAATGCTCAAGATTGTCCGCGATGAGGCTTTTCCGTTTATTAAAAACCTTGGTGGTACGGCGGTAGAAACCGCTTACGCCCGACACATGAAGGATGCGGTGTTTTTGATTGCCAACCCTGCCCTTTTAACCAATGTGGTAACGCAGATCGAGCAGATTCCGATGGAAGATCGGGATACCAAGGGCGACCTTTACGAATATATGCTCTCGAAGCTGACTACCGCAGGAACTAACGGACAGTTTAGAACCCCCCGTCATGTTATTAAGATGATCGTAGACTTGATGAACCCAGGAGCAAGGGAAATTATTTGTGACCCCGCCTGTGGTACGGGTGGTTTTTTAGTGGCTGCTGCCGAGTATTTACGGGACTTAAAAGACTCCGGCGGTAATCTGGTTTTAAATGCCCCAGGCAACCGCGAACACTTTAATCAAGAGATGTTTCACGGTTTTGATTTCGACGGAACGATGCTACGAATTGGCAGTATGAACCTGATGCTGCACGGGATTGAAGACCCCAAGATTGAAGCGCGGGACTCCCTGGCAGATGCTTATTCGGGCATCGAAGAAGCCTTTACCATGATTCTGACTAACCCACCGTTTAAAGGTTCGGTAGAAAAATCGACGATCGCCAAGGACTTAACCAAGGTTATCTCCACTACTAAAACCGAACTACTGTTTTTACCCCTATTCCTGCGGTTGTTGAAAATTGGCGGACGAGCTGCGGTAATCGTTCCCGATGGGCTGCTGTTTGGTTCTTCCAAGGCACATAAATCGATTCGTAAAACCTTAATTGAGAATCATAAACTAGACGGGGTTGTTTCCATGCCGTCGGGGGTATTTAAACCCTATGCAGGAGTTTCGACGGCAGTTATTATCTTTACTAAGGTGGGAGTAGAAAAAGACGGTAAGTACTTGGACAAAATAGATTGTGCAATTGATTTCCTACTATGTGAGGCTTAGAGCTAGAAATTATATACAAGTAATTCTGTCCAAGTACTTATCAAAGTTAAAATCATTCTTTGAAACAAGTTATAGAAATAATTGGTTTAATGTCGATCCATATTTAATTGGCTCTGAAGATTATTCAAAAGTTGAAAAAAAACCTCGTTACATTCCTAAAACAGTTCTTGAGCAGCTTAAAAAATATAAACATTTATTACCAAGAACTATTGAAATAATGGTTTCATTATTTCTGGAAACTGGATTTAGGTATAGTACTTTAGCTACTATATCTCTGGATTGCCTAGAATTAGATTGCAATAATAAATGGTGGATTTATCGAGATAGAGTAAAAATATCAAGTGGTTTCAAATCTCCTATTTCTAATAAACTTGCAGCAGAAATAAAGGAGCAACAATCTTTTATAAAACAATATTTTGAAGATAATGACTATTTATTTGCTTCTAGGGTAATTGGGACAAGAGAGGATGATTATATTCCTCAAAAAAACCAACCTGTCAAGCTCAGTAGTTATGTTTACTACCTCAATAAACTTGCTAAAAAATCCCAAATAAAAGATGATAATGGAAATTTATGGAAATTTTCTAGTCATCAATTTAGACATACTTTTGGTACTGAAGCTATCAATAGTGGTGTTCCGCAACATATAGTGCAAAAATTGCTTGGTCATAAATCTCCTGAAATGACTATGATTTATGCTCATATTCATGATGAAACAATAATTAAAGAGTTAGCTAAGTTTCAGGAAAACAGAATAATTGATATCACTGGTCAAATTGTTTCGTTAGAACTAGAAGGTAATCCAGAAGATTTAGAGTGGTTTACTAAAGAAATTTGTGCAATAGCTTTACCTAATGGCTATTGTGGCAGACCAAGAATAGAAGGTGATTGTAATATTGCTGGCGACGTAGGATGTTATCTCTGCCCTCACTTTCGTACTAATAAAGCCTTTCTTGAGGTACATAAAGACCAGTTAGAAAGAATAAAAGAAGTCTTAGGTAAAGCCTATAAATACAACTGGCAATTACCAATTAAAAAGAATGAACCAATTAAACAAAATCTAGAGCTAATTATTTCTACATTGGAGAAAGAGGATAATGAGCAAGCACACTAGAGAAGAAAGAATAGCCAGGTTATCTGCTGCGTCAGAACAAAAAAAGCAAGATGCTTTAGATGCCACTGAAAAAGCTATTCGTAAATTACAACAAGAGGGCAAGGTCATTAGCTTTAATGCTGTTGCTCGTGAAGCTCAGGTATCTACCAGCTATCTTTATAAATATCCTGAGTTAAAAAATAAAATTGCCAAACTTCGAGAAGAACAAAAGCGTAGCGGTCGAAAAATACCTGTTGCTTCTGATAATTCTAAAAATCGTATTATAGGTCATTTAAAAAAACGAATTAAAGACTTGGAGCAAGAAGTAACTCAATTAAGACAAGCCAACGAATCTCTTGCTGGTAGAGTATTTGAATTAGAAGAATATGAAAACACTGTTGAAAGGTTTAGGAAGCACAATGAAAAACTTAATGCGGAGATAGAAAGATTAGCCGAAGAAAATACTGACTTGAAAGATAAATTAGGTGATTTCCAGGAAATAAATTACCGCCTAGGCTGGCCGGATAAGAATATCCCATTTGGGCAGCAGGGGGTTTGGTTCCAGTCGTTTCTCAATCTCCTTCATTGCCTTGCCCGAAAGAGCAATACCTTTTTGGTACACCTTCTTACTCAAGTTAATTACAGGATGAATTCCCTTCCAGGTCATGCTAGAAGCCCATCCCAGCATCGTTTCGACATCGGTGAGCTTGGCTCCATTCCAATGCTGCTCGAGAATCCCCCAACACCGCTCAATAGGGTTGTACTTGCTGTGGTAGGGTGGATAGTACAGTAATTGAATCGGCAGTCGCGATCGCGTCGGCCCATGACACCATCCGCCATTCGGAACTGAGTGCGCACGCCACTGTTTTCTGGACCGTTATCGACTTTGATTTGGATCAACTCGCTGTGTTGCTGTTGTTGGGTGGTCAGGGTGTCCCACCAATGTTGACGGTCGCTTTCGCGTCCATACTCAAGCGTTTGACCTGGCCTGACTCCCCAGAGGTGTCTTTGGCTTGGATATTGTCAAAAATCCTATCGGTTTGGGGAATTTTTTTTGAGGCTTGGCTTTGACCACTTTGCGCAGGCGGTAGCCCATACGGTTTAAAATCTCAGCCATGGTACTCGGCGCCGGTAATTGCTCCTTACTAAATCCTTGGACACTCAGTTGACGAATGGCTTCGGCAGCCGAAGCCACGAGTATAACCAATCGATGTGGTAAAGGTTGGGTCCTGTTGGGCATAGGCTTCTGCCAACTGGCGTAGGGCTGCTGCGGCTTCTGGCTGACGCTCTGACCAGGGTTTAGCTCCCCCATAGGCTGAGTGTGCGCCCACACAGGTAATGCCTGTGCGTTTCTCTGCCAATCCCACTGCCACATTTTCACTGCCCCAGCCAAATACGGTTTCTGCCAAGCGGGCACTGCCAGAGCAGTATTTGAGCGCCATAGTTGCTTGAAACCCTCGACGTTCTGCCCCGCCCATCTTTGATGCGGGCAGTCGCAGATCTGCTATTTGGGATGCTGTTAAAGCTTCGCTGGTCACAGGGGGTGAACGAAAAAAGGTGTGGCAATTAAACAATAGAGAAGCTTTAAGTAATGAGTAATAAGTAATGAGTAATAAGTATTTACTCGTTACTCGTTACTCGTTACTCATTACTTAAACAACGCGAAAATTAATTGTTGCCACCGTAAATTTCGCTCACTCGGTCACAGGGGGTAACTTCACGGATGTTCTCCTGACTGACGACAGGGTGAAGTATAGCATTGCTGAAGCCGGTAATTTAGTTCTCAGAAATCACCTTAGTTGTCCATGAACTATTCAGGCAACAGCAATCGATGTATGACAGCCGCTCTCGTCGTATAGACGACCGAATTGTAAGCCTGACTCAACCTCATATACGCCCCATTGTTCGAGGAAAAGCGGGAACTCCCGTCGAGTTTGGAGCCAAAATTTCTGTGAGTTATAGTGATGGCTACTGTTTTCTGGATCATCTCAGTTGGGACAGTTTTAATGAGTCCCAAGATCTCGAATTACAGGTAGAACAGTATAAACAGCGATTTGGTTGCTATCCTGAGTCCCTTCATGTCGATCGCATTTATCCCACGCCTTGCTAACAGAGCATTCTGTAAAGGGCGGGGAATCAGAATCAGTGCCCCTCCTTTGGGGAAGACCTCACTCGTCGCTTCAACCCGCTTTGATTCAGCAACGACGTGAAGATGAGAGATTCCGAAATGCGATTGAAGGCAAATTTGGGCAGGCTAAGAGGCGTTTCAGTCTCAATCGGATCATGGCTAAACTCTATGATACTGCTGAAAGTACTATTGCGATTACTTTTCTCGTGATGAACCTCGAACTGTTATGGAAGCAGTTTTTTGTTCTCTTTTTCGATTTGTGCCCCAAGTTTTCCTCTCACAGAAGGTTAATCTTAGCTTTTGTCACTCAAAAAACACAATTTCGTGACTTTTTTTACCCCCTGAGTTTTCCTCTTCTTAACTTCAATTTTCAATTTAACTCTCTTTTTTGCCTTACTCAGACTTTTTCAGTAAACCCTAGTTAGATGTTGTTTTAATAACTTAGCTAGATTTTGTTCGGTATGGAAAAAGCTCGGTTTGTAGTAAATTGGTTCGTCTTCTCGCTCGACAATTAACTCGTTCTTGCTGACCATCTCGTTTAAAACACCAATTATCCCTTCTACTTCAGTTTGGTGTTCTTCAATAGTTAATAATTCTAGTGCCGTTTCAATCAATAAGCTTTGAGGTAAGAAACAATGTCTGTCTTCTGCTGCTTTACTCAATATATGCAAAATCCCTGCACTGTAACGAAACTTTGACCAAGGGGAAACGCCTAAATCGCGAGCAATCTTGTCGGCAGTCAAGAAACCGATGCCGTAGATATCTACTGCTAGCTGATAAGGATTATGGGTGACAGTAGCGATCGCTCTATGATTGACAGGCGAAAATGATTGACAGGCGATCGCTATCAACGATGGAATGGGCTTTTCAGGCTTCAACTTCTACTCAAACCCCCAATACAGCTATATCAAAATAAAAAAAGTGTATCTTCTTTCTTATTTTGTTTAGTAAAAATTGATTCTTCTAATGGGTTTAATTATCTGTTTAAGATGCGATCGCAATTGGTCTGCCTGTAACGTATCCCTGAGCATAGTCGATGCTAATTTGACCGATATGTTCCAAAATTTGTTCGTTTTCGACAAATTCAGCGATAGTTTTAATCCCCATCAAATGAGCCACTTCGTTGATCGAGTGAACAATAGCGCGATCGCATTCTTCATTAGGGATGGCTTTAACTAAGCTACCATCAATCTTGAGATAATCTATAGGTAGATTCTTCAGATAGGAAAAAGAAGATAGTCCACTACCAAAATCATCCAGGGCAAATTTTACGCCTAAATCCTTCATCGCTGCCATAAATTTTTGAGCATAGCTAATTTGAGCAATGGCTGCTGTCTCAGTAATTTCAAAGCAGAGGCAATTTCCTGGAACTTGTGATTTTTTGATCAGGTTGATCGCAAAGTTAGTAAATCTTTCATCGTTAATACTTGCCCCAGACAGATTGATTGAGACTAAATCTTGTCCAGCAGCAAAATATTTGCCGTAGCAGTTCAAGGTAGCTTTTAAAACCCAGCGGTCAACTATGGTAATTACGCCATAGCGCTCGGCTACGGGAATAAATTCTTCAGGGGCAATTAAGTTGCCACTGGGATCTTTCAGGCGCAGTAACAGCTCATAGTGCTGACGTTGCTCACCATCATCAATCATGGGTTTAATAAGCTGCTTTACCAAGTAAAAGCGGTTTTCTTTAATGGCTTGAGATACGTTAGCAATGTGTCCCATTTGTGTTTGCTGTAGCTCAACCTCTTGATCATTATTCTCGACGATGTAAACTCGACCCCGACCCAAATTTTTTGCCTGATAGCAAGCTAGATCTGCACGACTTAGTGACTCGGCAGCATCTTTAGAACTATCACGAATACCCACAAGACCAATACTTACTCCCACATCAAATTCAACAGTTTTCCACGTCAGACGGTAGTTATTGATAGCTACGATCAACTGTTCGCATATTTGTTCCGCTTCACTAATCGAGCATCCTTCTAGCAACAGACCAAATTCATCTCCCCCTAGTCTACCTAAAGTATCTTCCTTGCGAATCATACTTTGCAAAAGCTGCGCTAATTCTGACAACAGGCGATCGCCAACTAAATGACCTGCTGTATCATTAACAATTTTAAAGCGATCGAGATCTAGATAACAGAGAACAGATTCGACATGATACTCCTGCGCTTTTCGCACGGAATACTTCAGCTTTTCATTAAATTCGCGGCGATTGAGTAATCCCGTAAGATCATCATAAGTTGCTTGGTAGGCAATTTTTTTATAAAGATTTTGTTCAGAGGTAATCTCTTGCTGCACTCCGCGATAGCCTAAAAAATTGTGTTGCTGATCATATAAAGGGCTGCCGTTAATTTTGAAAATTCTGATGCCATCATTTTTGTCTTGCAAACTAAAGGTAAAGTTCTTAAATGGCTTTCTAGTCTGAGTAATGTTCTTAAATAGTTCCCAATCGACATCTAGTCTGGAATCATTCTGGTGAAGATCGGCAGGATAATGACCTTTCATTTCTGAGGAGGTTAGACCGCATAAATCTTTGAAATCCCCAGATATATAGGAATATCTCAAGTCCCGATCCAGTTCCCAAAAAACGTTGGCTCCAGCTTTAGCCAAGTCTTTATATCTTTGTTCATTTTCTTGCAGAATTTTGTTAGTAAGTTCACGCTTTCTACCTTTCTCAATTAGTAAGATGATTGCCAAAAAACTGGAGAGTAGCATCAAACCCGCCAAAACAATCAGTGTTCGATATTTTACGTAAGGAGGTGGCTCCATGAACAGCAATTCACTGTCTTCTGGTAATAAATCGAGCTTAATATTGTGCTTTAACAGCTGCCGATAGTCGAAAATCCAGCGATTCTTTCCCGTCATGACTGGACCAACTTCATCAGGCTTTGCTCCCTGCAAAATCTTTTCAGCTAACTCAACAGCCTGCCTGGCATGATAGTCCACGTCAAAAACTTTCCCCCCAACTACACCTGTACCAATCCTAATCGCCTGGTCGGTATAAATAGGATTGGAGATGTATTGCTGTAGGATTTGAGTATCTAGCTTCGGGTCAATTGAGGTTTTTTTAGAGCCATTTTGGAGTAATTGACCTAAAACGAGCACCGGCACGTTGCCAGGATATTTACCTAAACGAACTGTTATTTCTTTGGGAGTTAGGTCATTAACTATCTTGACTTCTAGCGGTTTACGAGAAATACTTTTGACTGCTTCAATTTGCTCTAACTTGGCTTTTCCTGCCTCGGTTGTTTGATTAATAATAATTACGGTATCTGTCCATGTCTGTCGAGTGGCTTCAAGCACAGTTTCCAAGATAGAGTAGCTTTCCATTACGCCTGTTAGCCAGGGAGTATCAAGCATTTCTTGACTTAAATGTTCAATCCCCAGAAATACTACGGGAATATCAGGGAAAAACTCTTGATGCTGGCGCAACATCAACTCTAAGCTTGGTTCTTCTACCACCATCAGCAAATCAATGGGAATACGCTTGTATTTTTTATTGATATAATCAAGAAATTCTTCACCATATTCTGCGGGTGGATGGCGCTTACTATCAATAAATTCATGAAATACATTGCTTTGGCTGCCAATCTCAGCAAACCCTTGTTCTATTGCTAACTGCTGTTGCTTTGTCGAAGATAATTCTGAATCATAGGAATGAATTACTAAAATGTTCTCTTCCGCAGCGACTTTGATCGCGCTGATACTAAGCCCAAGCAAACTATAAATAAGGATCTCACTTGACTTTCTGGAGCAATAATTAAATAGGGATATTATACTTGTCAGCAATCCTTGAGCATATATCATCGACAAAAGTAAATCAGTTGGATGCTTACAAAATACCTAAATGCTCTGAAATATTCCAGGGAAATCATCTTAAACTGGTTTTAACTGGTCTTTAATAAACAATGAATAGTTCGGACAATTTTAATTTAGAGTTAGTTTTTTTAACTATGTGTCTCCCTGGAGACACATAGTCCTGCTTTCAATTACATTTAAACTAATACATTTAAACTAAAAATTGCTATGTTCTGAGATGGCGGTAGTGAGTTTAGCAATCACTTCGTCAACAGCGATCGCCCCTAACTCTCCTGAAGCACGAGTACGGATACTTAAAGTATTATCTGACACTTCTTGATCTCCCACCACTGACATCACAGGTATTTTTTGCTTTTCCGCATTACGAATCATCTTACCAAGACGTTCCCCACTAGTATCAGCTTCCGCGCGGATTCCTACTGCCTGCATTTTGGCTGCCACTTCTTTTACATAGTCAAAATGGGCATCTCTGACGGGTAACAGACGCACCTGTACAGGAGCTAACCACAGCGGAAAATCTCCCGCATATTCTTCAATCAGAATGCCGATCAGCCTTTCTAGTGAACCAAACGGCGCACGGTGAATCATGATGGGACGCTGGCGAGAACCATCTTCGGCAACATATTCTAGTTCAAAACGTTCGGGTAGATTGTAGTCTACCTGGACTGTTCCTAGCTGCCATTCTCGACCTAGGGCATCTTCAAAGATAAAGTCGAGCTTTGGTCCATAAAAAGCAGCTTCGCCAATAGCTTCAAAATGATTCATCTCCATTTGTTCAACTGCCCGACGAATGGCATTCTGGGCTTTATTCCAGGCTTCGTCTGAACCAATATATTTATCTGATTCTGGATCGCGGAAGCTAAGACGAGCTTTAAAATTGGTAAGCTGCAAGTTTTTAAAGACAGAGAGAATTAAATCAACTACCTTCAAAAACTCATCGTCTAACTGTTCGGGGGTAACGAACAAGTGAGAATCATCAACGGTAAAACCTCTAACTCTGGTTAATCCGCCTAATTCTCCAGACTGTTCGTAGCGATACACCGTACCAAACTCTGCTAAACGGATTGGTAATTCTTTATAAGAACGCAATTCACTTTGATAAATTTGGATGTGAAATGGACAGTTCATTGGCTTGAGCACAAAACCTTGTTCCGCTGCTGCTGCTGCCTCATCTTCCGCCATCATCGGGAACATATCTTCTTTGTAGTTTTGCCAATGTCCCGAAATTTTAAATAAATCGATTTTGGCCAAATGAGGTGTAACCACCGGTAAATAACCCCGTTTAATCTGTTCCTGCTTGAGATAATCTTCTAGCTGCGATCGCAAGATAGTTCCTTTGGGAGTCCACAAGGGCAAACCAGGGCCCACAGAATCACTAAAGATAAATAGTCCCAGTTCTTTCCCTAGTTTCCGATGATCCCTTTTCAGAGCTTCTGCTTTGCGACGTTGATATTCCTTTAGCTGTTCGGGGGTTTCCCAGGCAGTACCGTAAATACGCTGTAGCTGTGCTTTGGTTTCGTCCCCACGCCAGTATGCCCCAGCAACAGTCTCTAGGGCGATCGCTTTGGGGTTAATATCGGCAGTGCTGGCTACATGAGGACCAGCGCACAAATCCCACCACTGTTCACCTAAATGATATATGGTGATCGGTTCTTGGATACTTGCTAAAATTTCCAGCTTGTAAGGTTCTTTCTGTGCTTCAATGCGACTTTCGGCTTCTTCTCTAGTAACCTCCTCACGGATTACAGGTAACTTACGGTTGATAATCTTGATCATTTCCTGCCGAATTTTCTTTAAATCCTTTTCAGTGAAAGAATCAGGACTGTCGAAATCGTAATAAAAGCCATTTTCTGTCCAAGGACCAATGGTTACCTGTGCTTTGGGAAACAGCTTTTGCACTGCCATTGCCATGATGTGAGATGTGGTGTGGCGAATTTTCTGTAACGATTCAGATTCACTGGTGCGGAGTAATTTGATGGGTTGTTGTGCTTGTTCTGCTTCGGACATCGGCTATTATAAAAGACGCAAGTAATATCGTTATATTCTAGATCGGGATTGGTATTCGGTTGTAACTTCAGCACCTGATGAGATTTTAAACGGTATTAATTATGTGAATTAAATTTTAAAAACCAGAGCCTATATTAATTTATATAAATAACGCTAATATAATTATTAAGATAATAAGCTAATTTTAAAGTAATTGTATGTCTACTGAACAACCTACCGAGCATGAACTGCTAAAGACTGTTTTTGAACCTCTCTTAGAAGATTTTAAATACTGGTTCGGGCGATCGCGCTCTTTACTGGAGTCGGAACAGATGTCCTTCTTGTCTGCTCAACAACAGGGTCAGTTATTAGAGAGGATTGTTCATAGCCAGCAAGAGGTTCAAACGGTTCAAATGCTGTTCAAGGCTACCGATGGTTCGGCGGGAATAGATTCTAAGATGTTACTTCCTTGGCATCAGTTAGTTGCCGAATGTTGGAGTGTTACTCAGAAATGGCGAGAATCCAAGAATCAATCAAATCAAATTCACCCAAAATCATAAACAACAGTAAAAAAACTCATAGTTTTCCCCTTGACGACTGTCTTGAAGAATTTATGAGCAAGGAAAAGCTTTATGTTACATTTAATTTACATTTTAGTATTTACAGTCATTGCTCTTTTGGCGGTTAGTAATTTAATTCGCAGTCTAATAACCCTGAGCGTGGAGACTCAGAAGTTCTATCCTCCTGGATATAACGGTTCTCATAATAGTAATCCTCAATCAGAACAGAAAGTTCACCCTGAGCTACTAGATAAGCAAGGTAAAGTTATAGAGGAACCTCTGTTGGTAATGCGCTCAGTATCAGTAGATGATGCCCGTTCACGATTGGATGCCCTTTTTGATGCTTCTCCTAGTAAGACAATTGACCCCGAAGACCAGTAATCTGTCACGGCTCGCCCATTCTCTTGCAGCAAACTGAGCGGTGTAAACGCCTTACGTCGATGTCCTGCCCCTGTGGTACCCTGAGTCCCTCGTCAGTTGTGAATTGATTGGTTGAGAGAGGACAAGGGGACAAGGGAGAAACTTTTGGGGGCAAGTCCTCTAATGGGGGAATGTAGTCAGAAGTTCTTGAGAGCAAAGCTCAGGAAATTACTGTTTTGTTTCTTGTTTGTCTAACAAACTTATGGCAATTTGGTACCAAATCTCTCGATAGGGTCGATGCTCTGTTACTTCTGTTAGCTTTACTCCTGATAGTTCTGGGTGCTGATTGTGAAATGATTGATCTACCTGGGCGTAAAAAACACCAACATCGAGATGCAAAGCTTCTATCCTTTGATATATCTCTTGCTGAAGCTTCCGCTCACTTTGGTTGAGGGTCAAAGTAGGGGAATTCCACCCAAAATCCCAGGCAAAAGTTCCAGCGATTTTACTTGTGATTACGGCAAAACTGATCAAGCCAGGAATGATAATAATTGCCGCAGTAATGATGCCCCATTGCCAAGGTTTGACTCTTCTAAAACCAGTAGCGGTAGGGACACGAGTAACTTGTCGAGAAATGCGACTGGCATGGTCCCTCAAACGAGAAATGTTGCTGTATATCTGGTCGGCAAAGCTAGTAGATAGAGGAGATTCTTCGTAATCTCCTGGCGCAACTATTAAGGTACGAAAGCGGGAAATAAAGCTGGTGAGAATTGAGTTTTCTTGATTAGACAATATTTGACGTATTCGGTCAGCCGACTGATAGCGATCGCCTGGCTTATCCGATAACATTTTATTTAATATTTTTTGTAATCTGGGGCTGACTTTAGCCTGAGACTCCCAGTTCCATCGTCCTTGTTGACTATCATATAATTCATCTGGCTGCTTACCCGTCAGCAAGACGACAGCAGTAGCAGCCAATGAGTATAAATCGCTACATCTCATGGCTTGACCACGGCGCATTTGCTCGTCGGGAGAATAACCTTTCTTGCCGATTAAAGTAACCGAACGTCCTGTTGATTTAGAAACAGCATTGGCAGCGATTTTAACGCAACCAAAATCAATCAAAACAGTTTTTTCATCAAGTTCTCGACGAATTAGATTATCGGGTGAAATATCTCGGTGTATCAACTCAGAATCATGAATATAGTCCAAAACAGGAAGTACTTCCCAGATCATTTTGGTAACTTCTGTTTCAGTTAGTTTTCTTTGACGTTGGAGTAATTCCCAGTAACTTTCTCCCTCAATATATTCTTGAACCAGAAACAGCGATCGCCTGCCATCAATACGAGTCCTCAGTAATGCCTCAAACTTAGGAATCTGTTTATGATCGAGCTTGTAAAGTATGCCAGCTTCTCGCTCGAATAAATTTTCCGCTTGACGTAATTCGCGATCGCTTTCTACCTGGGGTGCAAATTCTTTAAGGACACAGAATTCTCGATAACGTTGTGTATCTTCCGCTAAATAAGCTCGACCAAACCCCCCTCTACCAATCTGTTTAACAATTCGGTAACGATCGTTTAGAATGACTCCATCTCGAAGGGCAGAAGCAGAAGTTCTAGACATCAGTAGGTCTTATAATTCCAGAGAACAAACGCCATTTTAACAGTCAACGGTAATCAGTCAACAGTTACCAACAAGGTATAAGCTATAAGCCTTTAAATTGAACACTTTTAATATAAAACAAGGCAATATAAAACAAGGCAATATTTACAAGCCCATCAATTAAAGACAAAGCTGATTTATGCTGCGGATATCGATCAGGATTATCTGACAAAACGTTAATAAGTAAACATTTCTTGTAATACAGATAAGGTAACTCTCAACTCTTTGATGGACAATTGTCCTAATTTTGAAATCAGGCGTTTTTTGTCAATGGTTCTAATTTGATCGAGCATAATTTCCCCATCTTTATCCTGAAAATTCACCCCTATTCTACTTTTATAACTTCTTCGTTTAGTAGTCATGGGGGCAATAACTATGGTGCGGATATACTGATTCATTTCATCGGGAGAAATTACTAGGCAAGGACGAGTCTTCTGAACTTCCGAACCAACAGTTGGATCGAGATTAACTAGATACACCTCTCCTCTTGCTACCATTCCCATTCCTCGTCATATTCCGTGGGAATAGTATCATCGATTAATAATTCATCGTCCTGATTTACTGCCATTAACTTAAACGATTCTGCCCACCCTACTCTGATTTGAGTTGGTTTTAGAATCAGATTACCGTCTTTAATTTCCATTTCTACTGACTCACCAAAACCGCATTGCTCCATAATTGTTTTAGGAATTCTAATTCCTTGGGAGTTGCCTATTTTAATAATGTCAATTTTCATGATTACGATTTAAGTAATTACATTGTATTTACTTCAGTCTAGCACTATAAAAAGCTACTTCTTTATCCCTCATCCTTTAAAACATGTCTGATTCACAAGCCATCAATCAAGCAGTCGCTAATCTCTACAATACTTATCCTTTCCCCCCCGATCCCCTTTCTGATCTAGAGCCTCCTGGGTATAACTGGCGGTGGAGTTGGACGGCAGCCTATAGTTTCTGTACGGGAATGAAGCCCAAGACTCAAGATATTCGGATTTTAGATGCTGGTTGTGGTACGGGTTCGGGTACAGATTATCTGATTCACCTCAATCCAGAAGCAGCAGTAACGGCGATCGATCTCAGCGAAAAAGCTTTAGAAGTGGCAGAAGAGCGTTGTAATCGTTCAGGAGTAATTGCCAAACACCCTAAACCAGTTAAGTTTTTTAATCTTAAGCTAGAAGAAGCTATAAACCTAGAAGGAGAATTTGATTTTATTAACTGTGTTGGAGTATTGCACCACTTACCCGAACCAGAAAAGGGTATCCAGGCGTTAGCCAAAAAACTTAAACCAGGGGGAATTTTACATATTTTTGTCTATGCAGAATTAGGACGTTGGGAAATCAGCCTGATGCAAAAAGCGATCGCTTTGCTGCAAGGAGATAAACGAGGAGATTATCGTGATGGGGTAAAAGTGGGCAGAGAAATCTTTGCTAATCTTCCTGAGAATAATCGTATTTTGCAACAAGACAAAAAATTATGGTCAATGGAAAATCATCGTGATGAATCTTTTGCGGATATGTATGTCCATCCCCAGGAAATTGACTATAACGTCGATACATTATTTGAATTAATTGATGTTTCTGGCTTAGATTTGGTCGGTTTTTCCAATCCTAAATATTGGCAGTTAGAAAGACTGCTGGGTAAGGCATCTGAATTAATCGAAAGAGCAAAGGGCTTGAGCGATCGCAAATTATATCGCTTAATAGAATTATTAGATCCTAGTCTCACCCACTACGAATTCTTTTTAGCTAAACCACCGTTAAATAAACAAGATTGGTCGGATGATGCAATATTAAATAAAGCAATTCCCGAACTCCATCCCTGTATGCAGGGTTTTCCGAGTAAAAACTTCCTCAACTTTGAATATCAGATGGAAAAGTTATCTGATGATGAGTATGAGTTTATGTTGGCTTGTGATGAGAATAGCGAACAAAAAACTGTGGGGGAAATACTAGCCGATTGTCAATTAGATCTTAAAGGAGTGCGATCGCTTTTTGAACGACAATTAATTATCTTAAGTCACAATTAAACTTGGCGATCGCTTTTTTCAGAGGAGAGAGTGAACGGTTACCCTCTCCAGGTACGGGCAAGCGCTCACAGGCAATCTTCAATGCAACCTGAAAGCTTTCCCCAACACCGTAACTGACGCAAAGAACATCCGACAGTCTTTTCTCCTTGCTTGCTAGAGTCTTAAATCCTTACAAATCAAAGATTTTGGCTTCATCAGTCTAATTATATCCCTTCATAACAAGAACCAAACTTAATAACTCACCGTTCGCTCATTTTAAAATTGAGTTGCTTAATAAACAAAGCAAACAATAATCTTTACAAGGCTTTCAGCCGTTTGAGAGGAGATAAATGGAAAATTATAGGCGATCGCTTTGTTAACAAACCGATCGGGGTTTGAAGAATTTTATTGTGCGATCGCCATTTCTCGATTTCCTCTAACTTACCTCCTCTACATCTTCTTAAACCCTTATGATGCAAGCTGTTTCGCTATTATAATTCCGAATGACTCACAAATTTGAGCGAACGGTGAGTATTGAATTAAAAGATTGACAACTTATACAAGTAATCACAATGCTAAAAATTACACTTTTTTTAAGCTGTAGTTTTTAAAATCTTTAAATCTTCTTTACACAAAAAATACCTGTCACCAATAATTTCATGAATATACTAGTGAACATACTATGTAACTAAAATAGGCAATAAATATTTTAATTTCACTATAAAAATACTATTTAAATTTTCTTAAAACTTTTTTTATAATCATGAATATACTTGAAACCCAATTATCCTTATCGTCTTCAACAAATCTGGTTGTTATCGATCCTAATATTGAAGGATACAAAGATTTGGTCAGTGCTGTAAATGTAAACACAGAAATATTGATCCTCAACACAGAGGAAAATGCGATCGCACAAATTACTGAGACCTTAAACCATTACGAAGAAGTCTCCAGTCTACATATTTTTTCTCATGGAGATCGCGGTTTACTTCAATTAGGAAATACTAACCTTAGTTTAGAAAACCTGGGAGAATATCAAGACGAGTTACTGAGTTGGAATAATATTCTAGCCGAAGATAGTGATATTTTACTTTATGGTTGCAATGTCGCAGAAGGAGCAGGAATAGAGCTGGTTAATGCCTTTAGTAAAATGACTGGGGCTGATGTAGCTGCGTCAATTGACTTAACTGGGAGTAGTCTATTAGGCGGTGATGGCGATTTAGAGTATGCTACGGGAGATATAGAGGCAGAATTAGCAATAGAATCGGATGCGATTAAAAATTTAGAATTTCTTCTTGCTAATGATTATGTCGTTCAAAGCGATCCTAATTTCCAAAAAGAATTGGTTTTATCTGGATTAAGAGAACCGACTTCTATGACTTTTTTGCCTGATAATCGGATGTTGTTTTTACAGAAAAATGGAGTCATCAACATATTCGATCCTCAAGATAATCAATCTACTCCTGATGTTTATTTAGACTTATCTAGCAATCTTAAAGGAGGATTTGAAGCTGGGCTAATCGATATTGCCATCGACCCAGATTTTGGCACTGTAGGAAACAATCATATCTATGTCTATTATTCTCATAAGTCAGGTCCTGCCTATAGAATCTCTAGATTTACCCATAATGGCAATACAGCCGATCCTAATAGTGAATTTATAGTTTTTGAGAAACCAGATGGAGTTAAAGGGCATCATGATGGAGGAGGTCTTGACTTTGGACCAGATGGCAAGCTTTACTTGACTGTAGGCGATCAGCGACCTTTTAATGTTGCCCCAGAAGATTTTGATTTCTCCGTAGTTTCAGATTTAAGTACCTCCAACGGCAAAGTATATCGAGTTAACCAAGACGGAACAGCTCCAAATGATAATCCTTTCTTAGATGGGGATCCTAGCACCAATAGTAATCGAGATTTTGTCTGGGCTTATGGACTAAGAAACCCTTTCCGTTCTCGTTGGGATATTACTACTAATCGTTACTTCATTGGTGATGTTGGTGGCAATGTCCAGGCAACGGCTTTTGAAGAAATTAACTTAGGTCAAGCAGGGGTAAACTATGGTTGGCCTGACTATGAAGGATTTAGTAACGACCCTAATGTCACCGATCCTATTTTTGCTTACGATCATACTGGAAGCACGCCGAATGGTGGTTCTATAACTGGTGGCATTGTATATCACGGAAATCAATTTCCTAGTAGTTATCAAGGAGCTTATTTCTTCGGAGATTATGCCGAAGATTGGATTCGCTATATACAGTTTGATGGTTCGGGTAATGTAATCGATGCAGATCCTGCTACATCAACAGTTGATGCTTTTAACTTTGATAGCACTGTAGACACAATAGTTTCTTTAGAACAAGGTCCGGATGGAGCTATTTACTACTTATCTTTTGGCGATTTTGCTGGTTCGACAGGAACTCTTTCTAGAATAATTTATAATCAGGACAATCAGTTACCTGTGATTACGGAGGCAACAGTAGATGTAACTAGTGGCTCTGTTGGCTCAACGATTAACTTTAATGCTACTGCCTCAGATGCTGATGATGATTCTCTATCTTATAGGTGGTTGTTTGGTAACGGAGACACTACTGATGGCGAAGATGTCTCTTATACTTACAATAATATTGGCGTTTTTAGCGCATCTTTAGAAGTCTCTGATGGTACGAGTACAGTTATTTCAGAGCCAATATTGATTCAAATAGGTGAAGTTCCCGAGGCGACTATCCTTACCCCTAATCCAGCAAATTTATTTAGAGCAGGAGACACAATTACTTTCAGTGCTGATGCTGTAGATTCTGATGAAACCCTAACTGATAGCAACTTTGTCTGGAATGCAGAGTTAATTCACAATGCTCATACTCACCCAGATTTTGGTCCGATTACAGGAAAGACATTCGACTTTACTGTGCCAACAACAGGTCATGGTTTCTCTGATCTTGTCGGTTACCGAGTCACACTAAACGTTACGGATTCAGATGGTTTGTTTGACCGAGAAGTTATCTCAATTTTTCCAGAAAAAGTCGATCTATCATTTACTTCCAATATTGATGCAGATGTTCTTGGAGGAGTTGACTTTACCCTAGATGGTCTAAATAGAGATGGTCCATTTATTCTGGATACAGCTATCAATCATCAACACCAAATTGTTGCTGATGAGATCATTGTTGCTAATGGGATTGAATATACTTTTGACGGTTGGTCAAATGGTGTTACTACGCCAGAATTCTCTTTCATTGCCCCTGAAGCAAATACAGCTTACACCGCAAATTACATCATTACTAACACCAATGTTTCAGCTAATGCCGAAGATGATCGCTTTGTAGTAGCAGAAGACGCAGTTGGCGTTACACTAAATGTTTTAGGCAACGATACCAATGCCAGCAGTGGTGGTTCAATCGTGATCGCAGAGGTTGGAACTTCCAGCAATGGAGGTACTGTGGTCATTAATAATACCAATGATGGGCTGATCTATACACCTACCTCAAACTTTGCGGGCATTGAAACCTTTACTTATCAAATTACTGATAACAACGGAGATATCAGTCAAGCAGAGGTAACAGTTGCGATCGAGGGAACTAATGATGCTCCTAGTGCTGTTATGGATAGCTTTGACATCGATCCAAACAGTGCCAATAATCCTCTTGATGTTCTGATCAATGATTTAGATCTAGATATTACCGACAATTCTCCTGCGTCGATGGAATTTGGCACTTACGAGGTGGTTGAAGTATCTGCCGTTAGTGCATCTAGAGCTACGAAAGTTAAGCATTCCCTACCAAGCGGCGAACTTAGCAATGCAGACTTCATTTTTGATGCTACTTCGGCATTAGGTAACGATCCTCACTTCCATATGATGGGTATGCCTGTTAACATGCGTCCCAACTATTTGACCCAACATAATTCAGGTGGCAACGGTCAAAAAATCAACTTCACTATGGCTCGCGAGGATGAACAGGCTTTTGCTTTCGAGGGCTTTAGCTATACTAGTGGCTTGTTTTTCCCAGGCACAAATGCTGGGTTTACGGTTATTGGTACATTGGCAAATGGTGGCGAAATTTTACAAACTTTCGCTCCTGCTGAGATCGAAACAGCTTTCCAAGTCTCTACCCTAAATGGTGCAGGCTGGAAAAATGTCACTTCTGTCCGCTTTGAAGGCAGTGTAATTGGCACAGGCACAGAAGTCAGCCAAGAGTTAAACATTGACAACATTGTAGTAAATACTGCCTCAGATATATTGAATATTACATCAGTAACTAGTCCCAATAATGGCGGTAGTGTCAATATCAACAGCACAAGTGATGGATTGATTTATACACCTCAAAACGGCTTTGAAGGAACAGAAACCTTTAGCTACGTCATCGAAGACTTAGCAGGAGAGACATCTACAGCAACAGTTAGAGTAAACGTAGGTTCCATTCCCACTATCCTACCGATCTCTGATGGACTAGTACTACACTTAGAGGCAGACAACGGAGTGACTACCGATGGCAGTGACTTAGTCACAGGTTGGACTGACCAGTCAGGATTAGGCAACAATCTCACGGGGGCAGGAGATCCTCGACTAGTCGCTAACGGACTCAATGGTCAACCAGCGATCGCCTTTGATGGTGCGGGAGACAAACTAGAGAACCTTTTGGGGTTAAATGGCTTACCCGCAGGAGGTGCTGACCGTACCATCTTCTTCCTGGCAAAATACAACAGCAATGGCTTTGGCGGATTTGCCTACGGTAACAACGCCACCAATCAGGCATTTGGTTTAGTCGTCGATCATAAAGGAGACTTAACTGTCCAGGCATGGGGATTTGGTCAAGACAACTCCAGTAAAGTAGATGGTACAGGAGAAGGTTGGTTAGTCCAAGCAGTGAAGTTAGAAGGGGGAGCGTTAACCCATTACAAAGACGGAGCGACAATTGATAGCAGCATCCACAACTACAATACCAGCCTTGATAAACTGGTAGTGGGAGCCGAGATTGATAGCAGTCCCTATCTGGATATGGAAGTAGCAGGCATTATTGTCTACGACCGCGCTTTAAATGAAGCTGAACTACAACAGGTCAACTCTTATCTTGATGATAAATATTTCACCAGTGTTGCGCCTGAAAACCAAGCTCCAACAGCCCAAGATGATACCGCTACCTTAACTTCAGGCTCATCAGTGGAGATTAATGTCCTGAGTAATGATAGCGACGTTGATGGCACAATTGATGTCACTAGCGTCACTGTCACTGAGGCAACTAACGGCACAGTTACCGTAGATCCAGTTACAGGAGTTATTAACTATACCCACAACGGTTCAGCAACTGCCACCGACAGCTTTAGCTACACCGTAGCCGATAACCAAGGAGCAATCTCCGAAGCAGCAACCGTTAATCTCACGATTAATCCACCAGCCCAAAACCAAGCCCCAGTGGTGGTAGATGATACCGCTACCTTAACTTCAGGCTCATCAGTGGAGATTAATGTCCTGAGTAATGATAGCGACGTTGATGGCACAATTGATGTCACTAGCGTCACTGTCACTGAGGCAACTAACGGCACAGTTACCGTAGATCCAGTTACAGGAGTTATTAACTATACCCACAACGGTTCAGCAACTACCACCGACAGCTTTAGCTACACCGTAGCCGATAACCAAGGAGCAATCTCCGAAGCAGCAACCGTTAATCTCACAATTAATCCACCAGCCCAAAACCAAGCCCCAGTGGTGGTAGATGATACCGCTACCTTAACTTCAGGCTCATCAGTGGAGATTAATGTCCTGAGTAATGATAGCGACGTTGATGGCACAATCGATGTCACTAGCGTCACTGTCACTGAGACAACTAGCGGCACAGTTACCGTAGATCCAGTCACGGGAATTATCACTTATACCCACAACGGTTCAGCAACTGCCACCGGCAGCTTTAGCTACACCGTAGCCGATAACCAAGGAGCAATCTCCGAGGCAGCAACCGTTAATCTCACAATTAATTCCCCCTCCAGCAGCAATCTACCGATCTCTGATGGACTAGTACTACACTTAGAGGCAGACAACGGAGTGACTACCGATGGCAGTGACTTAGTTACAGGTTGGACTGACCAGTCAGGATTAGGCAACAATCTCACGGGGGCAGGAGATCCTCGACTAGTCGCTAACGGACTCAATGGTCAACCAGCGATCGCCTTTGATGGTGCGGGAGACAAACTAGAGAACCTTTTGGGGTTAAATGGCTTACCCGCAGGAGGTGCCGACCGTACCATCTTCTTCCTGGCAAAATACAACAGCAATGGCTTTGGCGGATTTGCTTACGGTAACAACGCCACCAATCAGGCATTTGGTTTAGTCGTCGATCATAAAGGAGACTTAACTGTCCAGGCATGGGGATTTGGTCAAGACAACTCCAGTAAAGTAGATGGTACAGGAGAAGGTTGGTTAGTCCAAGCAGTGAAGTTAGAAGGGGGAGCGTTAACCCATTACAAAGACGGAGCGACAATTGATAGCAGCATCCACAACTACAATACCAGCCTTGATAAACTGGTAGTGGGAGCCGAGATTGATAGCAGTCCCTATCTGGATATGGAAGTAGCAGGCATTATTGTCTACGATCGCGCTTTAAATGAAGCTGAACTACAACAGGTCAACTCTTATCTTGAAGATAAGTATGGTCTTGCCTAACTCATCAGATTTCGTCAGGGTGAAACAATATTTATCACTCTGATGAAAAATATTATTTCTAGCTTTGAAACAAAAATTATCAAGGGTTGTTTTAAGATCTAATATTTTCTTGAAATGATTAAACAAAATGGCGCAAAAAATCTTTTAAAATCCAACTTAATTATCTATTTTAACTAGACTGGCGATCGCTGTTTAGGAGAGAAAGTATGAAAGATGTCACGCTCGATTAGCAATATTCCTAAATGATCCTAAAGTTTATAGGGTATCTGTAGCAAATTCTAATAGCCTAAATTAAGCGTGATTTTATCGGTTGAAGTGGAAGGGGCAGGATTGCAGGTTTTTGAGAAGAAAAAGAAAGAACCAAAGCCCGATGACGATACGCAATCAACGGCTGCATAGAGTGAAGACAAGATAATATGACACTCAAAGTAATTGGTGCGGGTATGCCACGAACAGGAACATCCTCTCTTAAAGCGGCGTTGTCACAACTAGGCTTCGACCCATGCTACCAGAATGAGTGAATTGTTGTCTCGTCCCGAACAGATAACTTTAGGGTTTCTCAGTCAAAAGCTAAAAAAATATTGACAATACTAATTTAGCTTGAATTTTTGGGCAGAATAAGACTGAAATAGATCACTTAAGTTAACACTAAGTATCTTAATTTCTAATTCTTATGCAAGAGTAAAAGTTTCCTTGTTGAAAGCAAATTTTTTACTAAATTGCGATTTTTAATTGACGTTTGAACATGGTTTTTAGTCAAGATCAGATGATTCATCTCAATTTAATCGCTAGAATGGACTCGTAGTTAACCTTGAACTGAAAACACTCTTATTTTTAAGCGATACTAATTACCTGAGATCAATGACTGAACTAACTCAAGATTTATCCTTAGCTCAAGCTCGATCTTTGATTGATAGTTATGCTTTTGATTTGGGGCGTGATGATGCCGAAAAACTGTTAAAGTACTGGCTCGACCTATACCACGCTAGCTGGATTAGATTAGCAACTATTGAAGCTCTTTACCTGGGACGCTACAAAGCCATCTCGATTGAGCATATCTTAAGTGTCTGGTTACGTATAGGCAACCCGAACCCTCATTTTACATATGAATTTGAACGGTTAATCTGTCGCAAATTACCCAAACACCTGAGTGACTTATCGGATTTGACAGCTAGTGCAACTAAAACCACAGCAGTCAGCCTGTATCAGACCAAACCAAAGATCAAATCTGAGACACCAGCACTTATTGAACAGGAAGGAGATAATGTAGCAGTTGCTGTGGCTGACAACGACACCCTGAACTTAGAAAAAGCTTTTAGAAAACCTGGTAACGACCAAGAACCCAATCTGTCCTTAATTTCCGCCATCGGACTATCTTATAAGTCTAATTGGTCAGAATTTACGGAAGGAAGCAAGATTATTCATCAGTTTATCCCTTTGCCAGATGTGTCTTCTTTTTTCAATAAACTCAAAACATTTGGCGAATCACAGTAAGAAGAGCAGTAATTTATATTACAATATGTAAAGGTAAAACTGCTTTTCGGGAACTAGAAATTTAATGCGCATAGCAATTGTTGGTGCAGGATTGGCTGGCATGGCAACAGCTATTGATTTAGTTGATTCAGGTGCGGTCGTAGAAATATTTGAATCTCGTCCTTTTGTCGGGGGGAAAGTTGGTAGTTGGATAGATAAAGATGGCAATCACTTAGAAATGGGTCTGCACGTCTTTTTCGGCTGCTACTACAATTTATTTGGCTTGATGGCAAAGGTGGGTGCGTTGGATAACCTTCGTCTCAAAGAACATACCCACACTTTTATTAATGAGGGCGGACGAGTTGGCGAACTCGATTTTCGCTTTCTTACAGGTGCGCCTTTTAATGGCTTAAAAGCTTTCTTTACCACTTCTCAGCTTTCCACAGTTGACAAGGCAGCCAATTCTTTGGCTTTGGGCACTAGCCCGATTGTTAGGGCTTTGATTGACCCTGAGGGGGCAATGAAAAACATCCGTGATTTGGATTCGATTAGCTTTGCAGATTGGTTTCGCAGTCACGGAGGGAACAATGGCAGCCTGAGAAAAATGTGGGATCCGATTGCCTATGCCCTGGGCTTTATTGATACGGAAAACATTTCCGCCCGCTGTATGTTAACCATTTTTCAGTTTTTCGCCACTAAAACTGAAGCCTCGGTACTACGAATGCTAGAAGGTTCTCCTAGTGAGTATTTACATAAACCGATTGTTGATTATCTAGAAGCTAGGGGAGTTAAGATTCATACCCGCCGTCGGGTCAGGGAAATTTTATTTGAGGATTCAGCAGACACCACTAAAGTTACAGGAATTGTGGTCGGCAATGGGGAGACAGAAGAGATAATTAGAGCGGATGCCTATGTCTGTGCTTGTGATGTTCCAGGAATTAAGCAAGTAATTCCGCAAGAATGGCGTAAATGGTCTGAATTTGACAATATTTATAAGTTAGATGCAGTTCCCGTAGCGACAGTGCAGTTGCGCTTTGATGGTTGGGTAACTGAGCTAAATGATGCCGATAAGCGTAAGCAATTAGAACAGGCTGCTGGTATTGATAATTTGCTTTATACTCCAGATGCTGACTTCTCTTGTTTTGCTGATCTGGCATTAACCAGTCCAGGAGATTACTACAAGGCAGGAGAAGGTTCACTACTTCAGTTAGTTTTAACTCCAGGCGATCCCTTCATCAAAGAAAAGAATGAAAATATTGCTCATCATATTTTAGAACAGGTACATAAGTTATTCCCTTCTTCTAGAGAATTAAACATGACCTGGTACAGCGTAGTTAAACTGGCTGAGTCACTCTATCGGGAAGCACCAGGAATGGATCCCTATCGTCCACCTCAGCAAACCCCCGTAAAGAATTTCTTTTTGGCAGGTAGCTACACTCAACAAGATTATATCGATAGTATGGAAGGTGCAACACTGTCTGGGAAACAAGCAGCAAAAGCTATTTTAGATAATGCCGAGCAGCTTAAGACACTAGCAGTGTAGGGTTGCATCAACCCGTGGGATAATTCGACAAGTAGATAATTTCCAAGAACATGACAGACTGGCTCGAACATACAGTACAAATAGAAGTACCCGTGCCGATTGAGCTGGCATGGAGTCTCTGGTCAGATCTTGAACAAATGACGATCTGGATGAAGTGGATTGAGTCGGTCAAGATTTTGGCAGATAATCCTGAATTATCCCGCTGGAAATTAGCTAGCGGGGGATTTAATTTCACCTGGTTATCTCGTATTGTTCAAGTTGTTCCAGAACAGATAATTGAATGGCAATCTATAGACGGCTTGCCCAACAAAGGAGCAATCCGCTTCTATGACCGCAAAGGCAGTTGTATTGTCAAAATGTCTTTTGCTTATGCTGTACCAGGTATTATCGGCAAGCTCATGGATAGCTTAATCGGTGATATTGTTGAGTCTACTGTGATGGCGGATCTAGAGCGGTTTAGAGAATATGCTATTCAAAAAAGGGATGAATCACTCTGAAGGAGCGACAAAGATTTTAAAGCAATAGTATCTAGCTGATTCGAGATTTTGGCTAAAAACTATAGAAATTGTAAGATCGTGTTTTAAGATACAGTATTAAATGCATCGGTTACACACAATGAGGTAGGTGTAATAAATGTCTCTTGGCACCCGAATTAGGGTTTATGCAACCGAAAATTATTGTTTGTGGCTTAGGACGGACTGGTTCAAAAATCTACAGTCTACTAAAGCAGCAAGGAGCAGAAGTAGTAGCTATTAGCAATAGCTTAATAAAAGCGACCGCTAGCAAGCAAATTATAGTTGGAGATCCGCGAGATAATGCCACTTTAATCAAAGCTGGGATTAGACAGGCAAAAACTTTAGTTTTGGTTCATGACGATGATGCACTAAATTTAGCAATCCTAACTCAAGCTAGGGTGTTGAATCCACAAATTCGGATTATCAATCGTCTCCTAAACCATACACTGGGCGATCGCCTAGATCTCACTTTGCCAGATCACTATACAATGAGTGTAGCTACCTTGTCGGCACCCCTATTTACTTTTGCTGCCTTGGGAAATAAAGCAATTGGTCAGCTAAAGCTATTTAATCATACTTGGCCGATACAAGAAGAAATTATCGATGCAGATCATCCCTGGTTAGGCAAAGAACTAAAGGAACTCTGGGATGATCCTAACCGAATGCTAATTTACTATTTGCCAAACCAAGGAGAAATTGATTTAGTTTCAGCCATTAATCAAGGTAAGCGCCTTCAAGCAGGAGACTGTTTGATTATTGGAACTAAACCTAAAGTTTTTATCCAACGTCGTTCTTGGTACAAAAAGCTATTCAAAGCAATTTTAAACATTCCTCGTTATCAACGCTATGCCCGCCCTGTAACTTTAGTTAGTTTAGCTCTACTAGGAGTAATCTTTTTAGCAACCCTGATTTATCTCAGCGTTAATCTGCAAACTTCCATCGCCGATGCGCTTTATTTTTCTGTGGGGATGATTACTGGTGCGGGGGGGAAAGAAGAAGTCGCCGAAAACGCTTCCGATCTTATCAAGATCTTGACTGCGGTAATGATGATTGTCGGCGCAGGAGTTATTGGTATTTGTTATGCTCTAATTAATGACTTTGTTTTAGGTAGTCGCTTTCGGCAAACTTTAGACGCTGCCAGAATCCCTAGACATAATCACTATGTAGTTTGTGGTTTAGGGGGTTTGGGAATTAAGATTGCCCATCAACTCCATGCTCAGGGACATGAAGTGGTCGTAATTGAATCCGATCCTAATAATCGTTTTCTTCATTCTGCTCGTTCTAGTGGAATTCCCGTGCTCATTGAGAATGCCAGTATGTCTTCTACCCTCAAAGCAGTTAATATTAAACGAGCTAATAGTTTAATTGCTGTTACCAGTCAGGACACGACTAACCTAGAAATCAGTCTCACTTCCAAGGCTTTAGCACCCTATATCAAAACCATAGTTCGCAGCGGTGATCCTCAGTTTGCTCAATCAATGCAGGAAGTATTTGAGTTCGATCAGGTGTTGTCACCTGTGGAGTTAGCAACTCATTCTTTTGCCGCAGCAGCTTTAGGGGGAAGAATATTGGGTAATGGCATGACTCAGGATTTACTGTGGGTAGCCTTAGCAACTATGATTACTCCCAAACATCCCTTCTGTGATCAAACTGTGGAGAATGCAGCAATTAAAGCCGATTTTGTTCCTTTATATCTAGAGCGCAAGAATCAGATGTTACACAGTTGGCAGTTACTAAAAACCTGTCTACAACCCCAAGATGTTCTGTACTTGACTATTCCCGCCAGTGGTTTAGATCAGCTATGGCGCACTTCTAGTTCAGATGATTTACTGCTAGATCGTCTAGAAGATAGTTTTAGTAGCTGAGTATAGATCAACGAATAGCTATAATTGCTATTTAGTTAGATAAAATTTAGCAAATTCCACTAGTTTCTTACATGACCCTCTTTAACTCTTTTCTATAAACTTACTGACAAAGATTTTTCTCACTTGGTTTCACATTAGGATTAGTAGAAAGATAATCAGAAAGACGATCGCATCCTCGATCTAATAAATTATCTAAATCCAAATTCCAAGAGAATAAGCCCTGTTGTTCTTCGCCACTAATGATAGACTGGTCATCACTACTAAAAGCGAGGCTGTTTATTTGGCTACTATGTCCTCGGAGGTTTTTGATTAATTCTCCTGTTTTAGTATTCCAGAGTTTGATAGTGCGATCGCCACTTCCAGTCGCTAATAATGTACCATCATAATTAAGACTAATCGTAGTTACGCCGTCTTGATGTCCTGTAAGGGTATGTAATAATTCGCTAGTTTTTCCTGTGTCTTTAATTGACCAAAGTTTAACTGTGTTGTCCCAACTTGCAGAGGCTAATGTATAGTTTCTTACCTCCTTGTAGGGGGTAAGGGTAAATTGTAGTGAAGTAATAGCCAAGTTATGAGCATCAATGGTATGTAATAATTTTCCTGAATTATTCCATATTTTAATCGTATTATCATAACCAGCCGAAGCAATTAGTTTACCATCAAAACTAACCGTAACGGCTCTAATACTATCGCTATGTCCTGTTAAAGTTTTAATTAGTTTTGGTTTACCATCTAACTTCCAAAGCTTGATAGTTTGATCTTCACTACCAGAAATTAAAGTCTGACCATCGGGACTAAAAGCAATAGTATTTATTCCATCTTGATGTCCTTTCAAGGTATTAACTAAAGCTCCACTACCCACATCCCAAAGTTTTATTGTTCTATCCCAACTTACAGAAGCAATTAGTTTACCATCAGGACTATATTTAATCTGTGAAATAGTATCTTCGTGTCCTGATAAAGTGCGAATTAGTTTTTGTGTGCCATCAGGATTGTTACGCCAGATTTTAATTTTGTCATTCCAATCAGCAGCAGCAAATCTATCAGCAGATACGGGAGAAGCTGCCACACTGTAAATACTTTCAGCCTGATCAGAATAACGATTGAAAACTTGCCAGATTCTAACAGTTTTATCTACACCTGTAGAGATTAATTTATAGCTATCTTTTTTATTATCACCAGGAATAAATTTAACATTTAAAACCTCTCCTACATGTCCATTTAGAGTCTGTTGCAGAATACCATCTTTACTCCAGATATTAACTTGACCGTCAAGGGTGGCAGTGGCTAATAAATTACCATCAGCACTCAGACTAACGCTATTAACTAGTGCTTGATGAGAATACTCATTAATCAACTGATTATCAGATTTTGATCTTAGTTGAACGATTGTTTCATCATTAATGTTAACTAGATAATTGTTGTTGTTAATCGAGATATTATTTGGTTCTACATTAGGATTAATAATTTCTTGATTACTACCATTTTTCCTCCAAGAAATAGGATTTACTTGTGCTTTTTCTCCAGTAAAAGTCTTGATTAAATCACCTTTTTGGCTCCAGATTTTAACGGTTTTATCGTCACTAGAAGTAGTAATTAATTCACCATTCTCACTTACAGTAACAGCATTTACTTGTTGACTATGACCTTCGAGGCGATTCAGTTCTTGAGTAGCATAAATAGACTGTTGTAAAGTAGCAGTAGTTTTAAATTTTGTCTCTTTCCAATTGTCTTCTCCGATTAATTTTTTGCCTAAAATATTAATTGATTTTAATTGTTTTCCTGCGGTAACACTAGTAGTCAAAGATTCTAACTGCTGATTAGATAATAGTTGCGCTTCGGCGACGGCTGTTAAACTGTCGAGGTTTTCGATTTTAGTCATTAGTTGCTGACGATATGCACCGATCCCAAAGGCAGTAGCAGCCAACCCTAAGATCCCTAACGCAGCAGCGGTTAATTGTGCTTTGCGTAAACGTTTTTTAGCTTCTCTTTGTTCGGCTAATCTAGCATCGATACAACTAGCAACGTATTCTTTAGCAGTATCAGATAACTCATCGGTATATTGAATCAAGATTTCTTCTGCTTCAGCTAAACGTATACCCCGCAAGAGAAAGTCATCCTGTTGATCCTTTTGCAACCATAACATAGATGCCTGTTCGATCTGACGTTGCGATCGCAATCTAGATCTATTTTCTTCTAGCCACCAACGCAGACTTGACCAATGACGGATCAGAATTTCATGGACAACTTCTACAGTCGCCTCCTGCCGCATAGCTTCCAAGAAAAGTTCGTCATCTTCGGTTGGATCTGCTGCACTACGGCTTTGCCCAATATTGCTACCGTCACCTAAATTAACGACTAGCAGTTTGGCATCGGTGAGGATGCGGAGAGTTTTGTTGACTAAGGATTCGGGGTATTTAGCGACAATTAGATCGGATTTAGTAATACGACGGCGAGTATCTTCTGTACCTTCTCCTAACTGAGTCAAGTTAAGAAAAATCCAGCGCGTACAGTCTTGAGATTCAGGATCGAGGTTATCGTATACTCCCTGTGCTTGTCTTTCTAATGCCCCTTTAATTCCTTCTAATTCTCGATAGGCTTTGAGAGTTAATTTACCCTGTTCTCGACGTTCCCATAACTGTTGCAAAGCGAACTGCAACAGGGGTAAATCTCCTGCGGAACGATCTAAATCCTGTAACAATACCTCTACCAAACTAGGCTCAACTTTTAAGCCGACTTGTTCTGCTGGTTTGATAATTGCACTGCGATAATCCGCTTCTGTCAGATAAGGGGGGACTAAAACACTATTTTTTTGTAATATCTGGGCTAATTCTGGCATTTCTAAGCAAGAAGCGACAAAATCTGCTCTAATGGTTAAAACCAACTTAAAGCGATCGCCTGCATGTTGAATCGCACCTATAATTAATTCAATAAACTCTTTACGTTCACTTACTCCCGCTAAGGAAAACAATTCCTCGAACTGATCGACAACCAGCACCACCATTGGTTCAGTGCGATTTCTTAACCAACGGACAAACCCCTCTACTCCTTGATAAAGCAATCCTTCAATTTGTAGTTGTTCTTTTGCCTGAGATTTTTTACTATCAAAGTTAGTTAACAAACTAGCTAAAGCCTGTACCGGCTTACTACCAGGACGAAAACAACCAAGCCACCAGCGATCGCTACCAGGAATTTGTTTACCCTGTCTGAGTTTTGCCATTAACCCCGCCTGTACCGCCGAGGATTTACCGCTACCAGAAGCACCAACCACTGCAATACTTGTCTTATGATTAATCTGGTTAATTAACTTCTGAACTAGTGTTTCTCGACCATAAAAATATTCGGCGCTAGCCTCGCCAAATGCCTGTAATCCCATGTAGGGACAGATTCCCAGATCTAGCACTGGCTGCTTATCCTCACTGACTCCATTTTTCGCAGTCAGTAATTCAATCACTCCCTGAGTACCTGATAGCCATACTTGAGGCGTAATTCCTGTTCCCGCTAAGGCAATTTGCAACTTAGTAATCCAGGCTGCAATCGGTAATCCTACGGTCAAATCAGCACTTTGTAGGGTTTCTAATACCGTTTCAGCAAACTGTTGAGAATAATCTAGAGGTGCATTGGCAGCAATCAAGCACTGTCCTCGATCTGTATCTAGCTGCAAGTCTTCGATCCAGTCCCTCAGAGAATGTGACCCAGGACAATCTAAAATCACAATTTGCTGCGTGACGCGAGAATTTTGCAGCATTTTCCTTAACCAAGAACGAGACAGACAAATATTGTCCTGTAAGACTAACCAGACTTCTCCTGTATCGGCATGCTCAATTTCCCCCGTAGGTATAGTAAAGCAGTGGTAATCTCAGGATTTGCTTGGGTTTCGGTTGGAACATTAAGGCAAGATGCGATCGCGCTTTTAACATTAGACCAAGATTCATTAGTTTGGGGAAAATATCTTAAATTAAAATCTCCTGAACTTTGCAACACCTGACTTAAAGCGAGAGTGGTGCGGTTAGCTTTAAATCCAGCATCAACCACTAACGCCTGACGAGGATTAACTTTTGGGTTAGAGGAGGAGGATTGTTTGCCTAAGACAACTTTGCCAAATCCTTCAACAATACGCTTTGGAGTCTGTAAAGGAAATTCTGACTGGAGTTTGCTTTCTCCACGACTACTTTTCTGCTGATTGATGAGACGGATCTGTTGATTTGTTTTGTCGATATAGCGCAGAGTGTGATGATAAACATATTGATATAAAGCATCTGCTTCAATCACTCCCTGAGAATCAGCAGCTTCTCCGTGCAAACCCCGCATCAGATAATAGGTAAATACGCCGTGTCCTAATTCAGGAAACTCCCATGACTGTTGAGTTTGGTCACAAGACAATAAAGCATAAAAACCTTTGCTTGACGCAGCCTGATGACGCAATACTTCCACTAACTGAGAACTGGGATCGGCTATAGATGCTGCTGTTCCTCGCAAAGTCATACCACCGCTATGACAAGCATCTAACCAGACTAGCTGTTGGCTGGCTGCACAATTACTTAACTGTTTTAATAATGTATTTAATGCTAAACCTGTGTTTAAAAGTTCTTCAGTATTAGTATCTGCTAAACACAAAACTACTTGCCGAGTCTTAGTTTCTAAAATACCGTGTCCCGAAAAATAAAACAGGATTGTATCTGACCCACTAGCCGAGGTAATAATATGTTGTATGCTTTGCTGCACCTCTAATAGTTGAGGACGCCGACTAACGAAATCGTTATGAATAATGACTTCTTTGTTGGCAAAGCTAGCCGTCGCTTCTTTGAGTGCTGACCCTAATCCTTGACAGTCTAAAGCAGAATATTGCAGCGATGATAAACTGTTTTGATCCTGATACTGATTAACCCCCACCAACAGAATCCAGAGTTTAGCAGTTTTGGTAGCAGGATTTGTTTGAGGACGGGATTTGACGCGAGGACACATCGCTTTTTATCAGTTGAGGTTAATGGTAAGTATATACGCTTGATGTGAATTGGCTTCATTCTAATTTACTAGTTTTTAGCTTTTAACTCGAAAAAATATGATTCCTAAGACGGAAGCTATCCCAAAAGCCAGTTTGAATTCACATTAGACGTAAGTATGTATTTATAGGTTAAATATTTCGTATTTATGCAGGATAGTTTTTAAACTTTCATGAAACTAGGTAAACAGAAGTGACTCAAGCTGATAGGGTACATAAATATTGTCTTTCCAAATTTACTGCTAGTAGAGCTTCAAGATTGATTTGAGGAATAGATTAATTAAAGTTTCTCCCTTGTCCCCTTGTCCCCTCTCAGCCCATTAATTGAAAATTGACAGATTACTAGTACCCGACTTATATGACCACCAAGCAAATAACCCAGAAAAATCCTCGGCTATGGCTAGCTGCGATTAAGCCTCCAATATATAGTGTAGCGATCGCTCCTATTGCGGTAGGGACAGCAGTTGCTTTTGCGGAAACCCGACTGTTTAATGCTCAGAACTTTTTTACCTTTTTAGCTTCGGCAATTTTAATTATTGCCTGGTTAAACCTGAGCAATGATGTCTTTGACTCGGAGACAGGCATTGATGTTAATAAAGCCCACTCAGTAGTTAACTTAACGGGCAATAAATCCTTGGTGTTTTGGGTGGCTAATCTCTGTCTTAGTCTTGGAATTAGTGGCATTTTGGCTCTAGCTTGGTGGCAACAAGATTTAACAGTGCTGGAGTTGGTGTTATTATGTTGTTTTCTAGGCTATACCTATCAAGGTCCTCCCTTTCGTTTAGGTTACTTGGGTTTAGGGGAAATAATTTGTTTCTTTACTTTTGGCCCTGGTGCAGTTTCCGCAGCCTACTACGCTCAAACTCAAACCTTCTCAGTCGATAATCTCGCCGTCTCTGGCATCATTGGTATTAGCACCTCAATTATTCTCTTCTGTTCCCATTTTCATCAGGTAGAAGACGACTTAGCAGCAGGAAAGCGATCGCCCATTGTCCGATTAGGAACAGCCACAGGTGCCCAGGTTCTAACTGTAGCGACTGCTAGTATTTATCTGCTGACGGTAATTTTAGTAATTGCTGATATCTTGCCCCTACTCAGCTTGATCATCTTTGCTAGTCTCCCTTTTGCAGATCAATTGGTTAGTCACGTTAACCAAAACCATGCTTTTCCAGAGAAAGTTAGCAATAGTAAGTTTATTGCCATTAACCTCTATCTCTCAAGCTCACTGTTATTAATATTAGGACTAGTCTTTTCCCATGTCTAAAAAAGTTATTCGCACCGACAAAGCCCCCGCCCCTGTTGGTCCCTACAATCAGGCGATCGCAACTTCTGGTGAGATACTGTTTGTTGCAGGACAAATACCCCTAGATCCTCAGTCAGGCAAGATTATCGGAGAAGGAGACATCGCAGCCCAAACTAAGCAAGTAATGACAAATATAGAGGCAATTCTGACTGAAGCAGGAGCAACCTGGGATAGGGTAGTTAAAACCAGCGTTTTTCTCAGCGATTTAGCTAACTTTACCCCGATGAACCAAGTTTACGCGGAATATTTTGCAGAAGAGACAGCCCCCGCCCGCGCTTGTGTGGAAGTTTCTCGTTTACCCAAGGATGTTTTAGTTGAGATTGAGTGTATTGCCGTAATTGATAGCTAAGCCGCGTCGAGATTCTTCACTAAACGAAAACCAATATGAGTTGTTTCCGTATCAAGTGATTGATAAAGATTGCTTAACTTGAATATAAAATATAACCAAAATTTTATAATCTAAGAACTGAGAGCAAAGTAATCCCATAGAATGTTATGGTTTTTTCTCTAAGCTAAAAGCAAATAAGTCAGTTAAATCATGCTACCAAATGAGAACTCCGAATCAGATATCAATCTCAGTAATCCTCAATACTATTTCAATCGAGAACTGAGTTGGCTGGAATTCAACTACCGAGTTTTACACGAAGCTTTAGATGAGCGTACTCTTCTATTAGAACGGTTAAAGTTTACTGCCATCTTTAGCTCCAACTTAGATGAATTTGTAATGATTCGGGTTTCGACTCTCAAAGATCAAATAGAAGCAGGAGTTGCCAAATTAACCCCTGACGGACGCAATCCTCAACAACAGTTAGATGAACTCGAACAACGTCTGCGACCAATGGTGGTTAAACAACACCAGAATTTCGAGCAAGAACTACGTCCTCAACTGGAAACCTTAGGGGTTAAGCTGTTAAATTACACCGATTTAGATCGAGAACAAAGTCTTTACTGCCAAAACTATTTTAGGAAGCAGGTTTTTCCCATTCTTACTCCTCTGGGAGTAGATCCAGGACATCCATTTCCCCATATTTCCAATCTCAGCTTTAATGTAGCGGTGGTGATCAAGAACCCAAAAACCGAGGAAGAGTATTTTGCTCGGGTTAAAGTTCCCGATATCCTACCTCGCTTTGTTAAATTAACCCCTGATCTCCAATCATCGACTGAAGACGACCGAGTTATTTGGAGTGGCGTACCCCTCGAACAGGTTATTGCCCATAATTTATCATCTCTGTTTCCAGGATTAGAAATCGCCGAATACAGTTTTTTTCGCATCACTAGAGATGCCGATTTTCCCGTTCAAGAAGATGAAGCGGATGATTTATTACTAGCAATTCAGCAGGAGATTGGAAAACGTCATTTTAAGGGTTTTGCAGTCAGGTTAGAACTTCAAGCTTCAGCTTCTGAATTTGTCCGAGAAACTTTGATGGCAGGATTGAATATTACAGCCAGGGATGTCTATGAAGTTGACGGGTTAATGCATTTAGGAGATCTAATGTCTTTGATGGCATTGCCTTTACCAGAACACAAAGATATTCCTTGGCAAGCAGTTGTACCTCCTCGTCTTAAAGCGATCGCCAAATTAGCTAGAGAAGAAAATTTAGCGGATCTCAACGAAAGTGAAGACTTGTTTTCAATTATTCGACGGGGAGATTTGTTAGTTCATCATCCCTACCAGTCCTTCTCGGATTCAGTAGAACTTTTTATTACACAAGCTGCCCTTGATCCCAAGGTCTTGGCAATTAAAATGACTCTGTATCGCACTTCTGGTGATTCGCCAATTATTAAAGCCCTGATCACTGCAGCGGAAGCCCGCAAACAAGTGGCAGTATTAGTAGAATTAAAAGCTCGCTTTGATGAAGAAAATAATATTCTCTGGGCGCGAAAGCTAGAAGATGCTGGAGTTCACGTAGTTTATGGCTTAGTGGGATTAAAGACCCACACTAAGATCTTGCTCGTGGTCAGACGAGAAGCATCAGAGATTCGTCGCTACGTCCATATTGGCACAGGTAATTATAATTCTAAAACTGCCAAACTTTATACTGACTTAGGACTGCTGAGTTGTCGCGAAGAGTTAGGAGAGGATCTCAGCGATTTATTTAATTTTCTCACTGGTTATTCCCAACAACAGAGCTTTCATAAATTATTAATTGCTCCCGTTAATATGCGCGATCGCTTACTGGCAATGATTCAGCGCGAAATCGAACAAGCTCAACAAGGGCGATCGGGTAAGATTATTGCCAAAATGAACTCTTTGGTTGACCCAGAAATTATTGCCACTTTATACGCTGCTTCTCAAGTGGGAGTGCAAATCGATCTAATTGTTAGGGGTATTTGCTGTCTGCGCCCTGGGTTACCCAGAATTAGCGAAAACATCAGGGTAATTAGCATTGTTGGTAGATATCTCGAACATTCCCGCATCTTTTATTTTCAGAACGATGGACAGTCAGAAATTTATTTGGGTAGTGCCGATTGGATGCCTCGTAATTTAGATCGTCGGGTAGAAGCTGTTACACCAGTTGAAGAGCCAAGGCTGGTTAATCAGCTAAAAGAAATTCTCGAAGTTATGTTATCTGATAATCGCTATGCCTGGGAATTACAAGCAGACGGTACTTATAGCCAACGACATCCCCAAGCTGATGAATCAGAACGCAGCGCACAAAATATATTTATGGACATGGCAATCCCAAAAAAATCTTAAATATCCGCTACGCTAATTTACAGAAAAGGAAAGCCCACGAGCGAAGCGCGCTTTAGCCGTGGGATGATTCATCCCCTAGTTTTTTTGAGCTATATATCTCGAAGAAACGTTGCCAGCAGTAGAACAGAAGTAGCTTCTAGTCCACATTGAGGGCATCTTTTTATTTAAGCGAACCGTGAGTCAAGAGTTTTAATTTATTCAGCAAGCCCTAAATAGGGTTTGCTGAAAAAGTATTCTGTAATGAGGAGTAATGAGTAATGAGTAATGAGTAATGAGTAATGAGTTTCACCTTACTAGATTTAATTTTTACTTCTCAATTTTCCTATAAGTACAAGATTTACGAGCTTAAAGAGCTAATTTTCTGACACTTTATTCTTGACTAAATAACTCTAAAGCATTAGCCTATATGGGTTTGATGTTTATTCAGCAAGCCCTAAATAAACACCAATAAGAAAAAAGAGAAGCTTCGTATTACTAAACTCCTCCGCAAAATATAAAGTGGTTTTTCAGGTTCAGAAAATTAATTGCTAGGCTGCACTTCTAGATAACAGCAGTTGTTTTAATAACTCTACTTTATCTGTACTTTCCCAAGATAAGTCCAAATCTGTGCGACCAAAATGACCATAAGCAGCGACATCTTGGTAGAAACGACCGCCTCTTTCTTGAGGCAAATTGCGTAAATTGAGAGTTTGAATTATGCCTGCTGGGCGTAACTCAAAATGCTGTTGAACCAGGTCTAAAAGAGCTGACTCAGAAACTTTTGCAGTACCAAAAGTCTCAATAAAGACGCTTACAGGTCTAGCGACACCAATGGCGTAACTTACCTGCACTTCGCACTTATCTGCTAAACCTGCTGCCACAATATTATTAGCAACATAACGGCAAGCATAAGACGCACTACGGTCAACTTTGGTGGGGTCTTTACCAGAAAAAGCACCACCACCATGACGAGAATAACCGCCATAGGTATCAACAATAATCTTGCGTCCTGTTAATCCAGAATCGCCTTGAGGACCACCAACGACAAATTTGCCTGTGGGGTTTACCAAGAAACGAGTATTCTTGTTTGGCTTTAATTTGATGTCAGCAAATACGGGTTGAATTACTGCCGACCAAAGATCTTCTTTGATTTTCTTCTGAACAGCAGTATTGTCAGATAGAGTACCAATAGTTTCGGTATGCTGAGTAGACACTAAAATTGTGTCGATTCCAACAGGTTTACCATTTTCATATTGAACTGAAACCTGAGTTTTACCATCAGGACGTAGATAGGGTAAATCACCTAACTTACGCGCTTCCGCCAAACGGCGAGATACTCGATGCGCTAAGCTAATAGGCATCGGCATTAGTTCTGGAGTTTCGTTACAGGCATATCCAAACATTAACCCTTGATCGCCAGCGCCGATTTTGTCTAATTCGCTGTCGCTTAGATTTTCTCTTTGCTCTTGAGCAGAAGTGACACCTTGAGAAATGTCTGGAGACTGTTCATCTAAAGCAATCAATACTGAACAGCTATCAGCAGAAAAACCATTCTCAGCGTGAATGTAGCCAATTTCGGCAATTTTTTTTCTAACTAAATCTACATAATTAACTTGAGCTTTAGTCGTGATTTCTCCTGTAACTAAAACCAACCCAGTGTTGACAACTACTTCAGCTGCTACGCGACTTGAAGGGTCCTGGGACAAGATAGCGTCTAAAATAGTATCGGAAATTTGATCACAGATTTTATCTGGATGACCTTCAGTAACTGATTCTGAGGTAAATAAATAACTTTTGGACAATTGTTTGTAATCCTCTACGAAATTTTATAATACGGTGTGCTAGATAGAACTAAGCATTAAACTATTAAGGAACATAATACAGGTTTGTTTAAGAATTACAAAGTTTGAATTGTTAATAGACTATTAATTTGTACATCTACCGAGTCTAGCTGAGTATTTTGGTGACGGCAGATACCTATTGTTCCTGCCGCCTTTGCTTCTTTCGCCATAATCATGTCCCCAGATGTGTCTCCCACCATCAAGGTTTGCTCTGGTAAGACTCCTAAACTTTCGCAAGCTTGCCAAAAAAGTCTGGGATTAGGTTTAGTAATTTGATTGTCTACTCCCATGCAAAGTTGAATATGGTCTTGCAGTTGATGATTAGCAACGAATTTTTTTACTTCTGGAGTGGAGTCAGTAGAAAGAATTCCTATTTTTAAACCTTTATTGGTAAGAGATTGTAGTGTTCCCCTGACGTCATCAAATAAAGGCGCAGATTGGGTAGTTTTAATCAAATATTTTGATTCAGATATTTCTGTAAAAGCTGACTCGGCGATTCTTCTTGCCTCATGCCAACTTTTCCCAGTTTCAGCGATGTATGCTGCTGCCGCAATTTCATTCTCTTGACGGCTGCCAACTGCCATCAAACCTTGAGGATCTAGGGTATTATTCAAAATACCAAATGCCATCATTAGAGGCTCTCCCACGCCAGGAATTTGAGCATCAATTAGACGCGCCCTTTCAGTGCCCACTTCTCGCCAAAATTCTCTAGAATTTTCTAGGGTGCCATCTTTATCAAAGATAATGGCAACTATATCCTTAAATATTATGTCTTGACAGGCGATCGCGATCGACAATATTTCCTCCTACAGCCAAATAATTAATAAAAAAAGAGGGAGATTCTCCCTCTCAGAACTATACTATTTTTGGATTAAAAAAAAGTTATTCTTCTGTAGCTGCGCTCACCATTTCTGCTTCGGAATCTTCTGCTGTATCGACAACTGTTTCTGCTTCGGAATCTTCTACTGTGTCGACAACTGTTTCTGCTTCGGAATCTTCTACTGTGTCGACAACTGTTTCTGCTTCGGAATCTTCTGCTGTATCGACAACTGTTTCTGCTTCAGAATCTTCTACTGTATCGACAACTGTTTCTGCTTCAGAATCTTCTACTGTATCGACAACTGTTTTCTCAGAATCTTCTGCTGTATCGACAACTGTTTCTGCTTCGGAATCTTCTACTGTATCGACAACTGTTTCTTCTACTGCTGCCGCTTCTTCAAGAGAAATACCTTCAGCTTCAGCTAATAGCTTCTGACGGTATTTTTCCGCCATTTCCTCAGCCTTCTCAAATACTATTTGTCTATTTTTGAGCATATCACCAGGTTCTGGCTCTAGCTGCTTGGTTGATAGTGATATACGACCTCGTTCTGCATCTAGATCGATAATCATTACCTTTAATTCATCATTAACTCCGAAAACGCTATGGGGAGTATCAATATGATCGTGAGATATTTCTGAGATATGAAGTAGCCCACTTACGCCACCGATATCAATAAATGCGCCATAAGGCTTGATACCACGAACCGAGCCTTTGACCACTTGACCCACTTCTAAACCATTCATCTTGCGTTCTACTAAGGCACGACGATGACTTAAAACTAGTCTGTTACGCTCTTCATCTACCTCCAAGAATTTCAGGGGTAAATCTTCTCCAACCAAATCCTCTTTTGCTTCTCTAGCACTAATATGTGAACCAGGTATAAAACCACGTAACCCTTCAATTCTGACCAACGCACCACCACGGTTGGTAGCAAAAACATTAGAGCGAACTGTAGCATCTTCCTGCTGAAGCTGTCTAACTCGCTCCCAAGCGCGCATGTATTCGATACGTCTGATAGAGAGAGTTAACTGTCCGTCTTCATTTTCGTCAGTCAAGATAAAAAATTCTCTTGTCTCATCCGCCTGAAGGACTTCACTAGGATTATCAACTCGATTAATTGACATCTCCTGAATGGGTATATAAGCAGCTGTCTTAGCACCAATGTCAATCAAAGCTCCCCTTGGTTCCATACTGAAAACCGTTCCCGCTACAATATCTCCAGGACTGAAGTGATAATCGTATTTGTCTAGAAGAGCAGCGAAATCTTCATGAGTAAAACCAATATCTTTAGTGCTGTTTGTTTGCTGATTGACCATATGGGTTAGATGTCCTTAATATTATTTCCTTATTTTTTTGATGGGATGAGCCTCCTGCTTGATGTACACTCACCTAGTTATCGTGCAGCCTACACCTACATGCAATAGATATTCAGCTAACAAAAATGTTGAGTTTGAGATCAATAAAGTGACCAGAGAAAACACTTTGCCACTGATAATGCTTCTGTATTGTTGGCAAGATAGCATTATAGCATTGTAACTTTTTCTTGGGCTGACCGTAACTTTTTTTTATTTTTTGGGCTAAATATAAATACTTCTTATAATTCTCTTGTTTTTTCATTGATACTTTCAGATACCTAACTCACTCCTTCCCTAAATGACATCGGCAAAAATTCGTTCCATTTTGCGAAAATACCACACCCCGCTAGTAACAAATAAAGCTACGATGGCGATCGATAGCAAAAATCCTGACCAATAAAGATTAGTATCTCCCCCCAAGATTGCCCAACGAAAACCATCAATCACCCCTACCATCGGGTTTAAAGAATAGAGGAAACGCCATTTTTCAGGAACTACCGTGCTGCTAAAACCCACGGGGGAAACGTATAGCCCAAACTGGACAATAAACGGCACAATATAGCGAAAATCACGATACTGTACATTAAGAGCAGCCAGCCATAATCCTGCACCAATGGCAGCAGCAAAGGCAATTAAGATAAATAAGGGCAATGTCAGAATACGCCAGTCAGGAACAAAGTTGTACCACGTCATTAATGCCAACATAATCATGCCCGAAATTAAGAAGTCCACAAAGCTAACAATCACGGCACTAGCAGGGACAATCAAACGGGGAAAATAAACCTTAGAAATCAGATTAGAATTACTCAGCAAACTGTTACTACATTCTGACAAGGCATTAGCAAAAAACTGCCAGGGTAGCATAGCTGCAAAGACTAAGATGGGATAGGGAGCACCTTCTGAAGGTAACTTAGCGATATTGCCAAACACCACCGTAAAGACAATCATCGTCAGTAATGGTCTAATTAATGCCCAGGCAATACCGATCGCCGTTTGCTTATATCGCACCAAAATATCGCGCCAAGCTAAAAAATAGAATAGTTCGCGATACCGCCAAATGTCTCTCCAATACTGACCCTCACTGCGACCAGCTTCAATAATCAAATAGTTTTCTGGGAGAGGCTTCATAGATGATTATTGTCCAAGAAATGAAAATGTTTTGCCAGTATAATCATACAAAAGCATCTTGGTTTATTTTAAAGTCTAATGTTTTTGACTGTTAATAGCTGCTTCCAGAGCGATCGCAATATGTGTCCAGTGGGTTCCTCCTTGACAGAAGGCAATATAAGGCTCTCTTAATGGTCCATCTGCCGAAAACTCTGAGGTACTGCCATCAACAAAAGTACCTCCAGCCATGACTAATTGGTTGGAATATCCAGGCATCTCTCCAGGAACTGGTTCTACATAAGAATCGACAGGAGAATGCTGTTGTATTGCTCGACAAAAAGCGATCAGTTTTTCTGGAGAACCCAACTGTACTGCCTGAATAATATCTCTTCGTCCCTCGAAAGGTAAGGGATTGACAGGATATCCCAACTGTTGAAAAACATAGGCAATTAAATGACTTCCCTTGATCGCTTCTCCTACCATCTGGGGTGCGAGGAATAATCCTTGAAACATTAAACGGTTTTGAGAAAAAGTTGCTCCGCTACTGCTGCCGATCCCTGGTGCAGTTAAACGACAGGCGGCAGCCTCTACCAGTTCTGCCTTACCCGCCACATATCCCCCCGCTGTGACAATAGTTCCCCCAGGATTTTTAATCAACGAACCTGCCATTAAATCCACCCCAACAGCAGTTGGCTCAAGGTCAGTCACAAATTCGCCGTAGCAGTTATCAACAAAACAAACTGTATTGGGGTTTTGTTGTTTAACCATCTCCACAATTCTCTTAATATCCTCAATCGACAAACTCTGTCGCCAGGAGTAACCACAGGAACGTTGAATCAGCACCAACCGCGTTTTGCTGGTAACTGCGGTATTTAATCCTTTCCAGTCAATAGTTCCTTTTTCGGTCAGATCTAGCTGGCGATAATCAATTTGAAAATCTTTCAAAGAACCCTGATTGTCACCCCGCAAGCCAATTACCTCTTCCAGGGTGTCGTAGGGTCTTCCCGCCACCGCCAACATCTCATCTCCTGGGCGTAATACTCCATACAAAGCACAGGCGATCGCATGAGTCCCAGAAACAAACTGTACCCGCACCGCAGCAGCCTCAGCTTGCATAATTTGGGCAAACACTTTATCTAGGGTTTCTCTTCCTAAATCATCGTGTCCATAGCCACTGACAGTAGAAAAATGCTGCACTCCAAGGCGATTATCCCGAAAGGCTGTCAAAACTTTTTTCAGATTATGCTTGACCTGGGTGTCAATACCAGAAAAAATCGGTATTAGTGCTTTTTCTGCTTCTAATAGCAGATGATTAGTTTTCATATTTTTAAGGAAACGTTCGATTTTGTGTTTGATCGCCGATCAAATAACGCTTTTGCAGTTTATCTCGGTATCGGTACACTCTCACTAACAATCTTGAACAGTTTTATTGCACAATTTTTTGAAACGTCAGCAGGTAACAGAATTTGATATTTTTGCTTTCTGCTTTCTATCTGTCAAATAGTGTTTCAAAAATACTACGTAGAATTACATAGAGTTGAAATTTAGGTTGGTCAATGACAGTTGCTACATCAAAAAAAATTCCTCCTGCTTGGGGGGCGATTATTTATCTGGCTATAATTCACGCCCTAGCTTTATTTGTCTTAATTCCCAGTAATTTTAATTGGAGTGCCCTGGGGGTAGCGTTTATACTTTATGTACTTACAGCAGGAATCGGAATTACCCTTGGTTTCCATCGTCTTGTAGCTCATCGCAGCTACCAAGTTCCCAAATTTATTGAATATCTACTAATCTTTTGTGGCACTCTTGCTGGTCAAGGGGGTCCTTTGGATTGGATTGGGCTACATCGTATTCATCATCAATATTCTGATACCGAATCTGATCCTCACAATTCCCTCAAAGGTTTTTATTGGAGTCATCTTGGTTGGATGCTGTGTCAAAACCCTGCAAATGCAAAAATTGCTCGCTATACCAAAGATATATCAAGCGATCGCTTTTACCTATTCTGTCAATATGGCATGATTCCTATTCAGCTTACTCTGGCATTATTGTTATACGTTTGGGGTGGTTTACCCTTTGTGATTTGGGGCGTTTTTGTGCGACTAGTAGTAGTTTTTCACTGCACTTGGTTTGTGAACAGTGCAACTCATAAATTTGGCTACAAAAGCTATGAATCTCACGACACTTCTCTCAATTGTTGGTGGGTAGCATTGCTTACTTTTGGCGAAGGCTGGCACAATAATCATCATGCTTTTCAGTACTCTGCTCGTCATGGTCTAGAGTGGTGGGAAATTGATCTAACTTGGATGATGATTAAAACATTATCCTGGTTCGGTTTGGCTACTAATATTAAGCTCCCCCCCCACAAAGTCAAACGCATTTAATTTATCTTTGTGAGTAGGAAAACCAACGGCTATCGCGGTAGTAAAGTCGCCTATATTTTGGTACTAACACTAGTTGATTAAAAATGCTCGACGACTATACTAGTCTTAGACAAAGACTTTAGTCCCATGTAGCCCACCCCTACTCGAAGAGAGGCGATGGGAATATATCACTTAAAACACAAATGCCATATGCCTAGGCGCAATATCTATCGTAAACAGCGAACAGAGGTCGAACTATTTCCGTTTCTTTCTGTCCTCGCCTGTACCATTGGTACCTTAATTTTGCTAATTATTGTTTTAACTACCCAAGCCCTGGAACCCCAAGAAGCCCTGGTAGTTGCTAAGACAGATGAGAATAGCAAAGGGGCGAATCGTAATAAAACTCCAATCTATATTGAGTGTCGTCAAGATGGTTTTACTCTCCATCCCAGCAAAGAATTTGCTCCCAGAGCCGATTTATACGACAAAACATCTCCCCTAATCAAGACTATTGCCAATCTCAAAGCCAATAAGAAAGAGCAGTATCTAATCGTAATTCTGCGTCCAGATGGCTTAGAAATGTTTGAAAAAGTCCGTCAGTTGGTACAGGAAGAGGGTATAGATATCGGCTATGAGCCTTTAGAGTATGGTGTTGAACTTAGAATTGAAAGTTAAGTCAATAACTTTCTAGGGGGAAAGTTCGATTGTTCGTTTTTTCACCTCTTGCCTAAGGAATTAATTTATTAGTAAAAGCTACTGCACCACTAATAATTTTAGCCAAAGCTGAAGGCGCTTCTAGGGGTAAATTATGTCCGCCAGAAACAACAACCTTGGTGGCATTAGGCATGGCTTCCTGTTGATTATTTAAGTCTTCGAGGCGATTGAAGTTACTTTTATCACCATACACTAGGGTGATCGGTACTTTAATTTTTTTCAATAGTTTCAAGTAGCGCGATCGCCCGATTCCATTTAAGCTAATACCAGCTCTAGTCCGCATTAGGGGTTCCCAGCGCCATCTCACGCCACCTTCGCAAGGTTCGGTAATTCTTTCCGCCAGCAGCTTAGCTAAGGCAGGGGAAACAGCAGGAGTAGCTTTACGCAAACGTTCCGCAGCGGTTTTGATATCGGGAAATACGGGATGTTCTGGAGGTGCAGCTATACTGTTTAGCTGATTAGTCAAGGTGGTTGTGGGATCTTCGTCTTCGCTGTAGGTAGGAAGAATAGTTTCGACCAAGACGATATTTTTAATGCTTTGGGGTCGAATAGTGGCAAATATCGCACCTAGCACGGAACCTAATGAATGACCTACCAGAATAAAGGCTTTTCCTGCCAGATTCTCCACAATAGCATCAATATCTCCCAGGAAGTCGATCAGGTTATATGAACCGCCCCTGCCCACGCGATCGCTTCTGCCATGTCCCCGTAAGTCGGGAGCAATTACCCGGTAACCTTTTTGTGCCAAACGAATTGCCACCTCAGACCAAGCTGCACCCTGTTCTAAAATACCGTGTAAGCAGAGAACTAAAGGTCCTTCTTCTGGTCCCCAAGTACATAAACAGATTTTTAAGCCTCTGATGGTAATTAGGGTTTCTTCCATCAACAAATCTACAACATCAGTATTGACTTCTTGGGGGAGCTCGTACTTAAGTTGCCGTGCCAACTGTTGACTATAAGTACCCAAAGCGGAGGGTAGTTTAATCTGTTTCCAGGTTGACCCTAGCTGGGCATCAATTTTTTGATGATTAAGAAAATTGGGATCGCCCAAAGACATTCCAGTGTCGTTTACGCCATCGGTCATGCGATCGCCCTGATAGGGGGTTAATACTGCTTTGTCAAAGGGAATCTCTAGGAATTTACAAATACCTGTTAAGACTTCTTGAGGCTTATTTACTAAGTCCTCGTAATACACTAGATGATAGCGTTCAGGATCAATATCTTGGGCAAAGTTAAGAATATTTTGGTTGCTCTCTCGCCAAATCAATTCCGCTAGCTGATAGGGATTGGAATTACCAGAGCTGATTAGTTTATCCATCCGCATCCGCGCAAAGGATTCAATTACTGAGTAGGGATGACGCACTAAATGAATATACTTGGCACCATTAAAAATAGTTTCCGCCTTGTCTAAAGTTTCGCGGTTATTAGCGTAGGTAGGAGACTTGTCTACCAAAAGGCGATCGCCTGCTAGCTGCTGTAGTTGTTGATAGACTTCTGCAATGGATAAGTTTTCCGCGATTAACTGATCGACTAATTCCTGGCTTTGGACTGCATCAAGATCTTTTAACGTCATAAATGCCCGTTTTAAGCCTTCTCCTAGCTGAGATATGCCTAATTCTTGTTCTCGCTCTGCCATGGTGTCAAAAGGCAGCAGGTGTAATTCTGGAGGAGAGGATAAGCCAGGATGTCCTGCTAGCATTACCCGTAGTAAAGTTGATCCAGAACGAGGGCTGGAGAGTATAAAGGCAGCAGGCTGCAATTTTTCGGTTAATAAGTTGGCTTTTAGTTTTAAGCTTGTTCGTTTGCTTTCTTGGGCTACCTGAGAGTGAGTTTTGGCGAATTCAGTTGCTAAATATTCTGCCAAATTACTAATCTGGGGACGCTCATAAAATTCTCTGGGATAGAGAATTAAATGAAGATCGGTTTTTAGCTGGTTGATCGCTTCCATTACCATCAAAGAATCCATCCCCAGATCCAGCAGACTATCACTGAGGGATAAATTGGCGGGCTGCACCTGAAGTATTTCAGCGATCGCCTTTTGCAGATAGTGAGTTAAATATTCTGGGCGTTTTTCCTGGGAAGTTGCCAGTAGTTCTGAGAAGATTTGCGTTGACCGATTATCTTTTGACGGGGTGACTAACTGAGCAAAATAATTAGACTGTTGCAGATAAGGAAACTTCTGGCTTAATTGCTGCCAGTCGGCGCTGATTACCCCCACTTGAGTTGATTCAGTAGCGAGTAACTGTTCTAATGCCTTTAAACCAACTTGAGGTTTAATTAAATTCAATCCTTTAATCTCAAAGCCTTGGTTGATTGCCATACCCCTATCTCCCCAAGCACCCCAGTTGATACTCAAGGCGGTCAGATTGAGACTACGACGATAACGAGCGATCGCATCTAAACCGGCATTAGCCACACTGTAATTACTTTGCCCTGGGGAGCCAATCAAAGAAGCCACGGAAGAAAACATGACAAAGAAGTCAAGTTTAATATCTCTGGTTGCTTGGTGTAAATTCCAAGCACCTGTAACTTTGGGGGCAATTACTTGATTGAATCTTGACCAAGTTTGCCCTTGTAATAAACCATCGTCTAGTATCCCTGCTGCGTGGATTATCCCCCTTACTTGGGATAGGGGGATGGGGAGATGGGAAGATGGGGAGTTAGGGAGATGGGGAGATGGGGAAGCTAGGGGAGATGGGGAAGGGGATAAATTATTAGAGAGGAAAATTCGTTCAAGAGCTTGATAATCGGTGATGTCGGCTTGAGCGATATTTACGGTAATACCTTCTTGTTCTAGTTGATCTATTACTTGTTGGGCGGATGGTTTAGGTTTACTTCTGCCGACAAGAATGAGATTCTTTGCCCCTTGACTTGCTAGCCACTGAGCAACCTGTAAGCCTAATGAGCCTAAGCCCCCTGTGATTAGATATGAACCATCAGGATTTAAGGCTAGAGTTTCACTTGTGCTAATATCCGTTCTATACAAACGAGGAACATAAAGCTTATCTTCCCGAATTACTACACGATCTTCTCTGCTTGGGTGAGTAATTACTTTGAGTAAACTTTCAACTTCATTTTGCTCAGGTTTAATAGCTAAATCAACAATGCCACCCCAGTAATCAGGATGCTCGATAGCGATCGCCTGAGCTAATCCCCAAAGACAGCTAGAGGCAACGGCATTACTATCTAGATTAGCTTCAATTTCTTGATTTCCTCTGGTAGCAAGCCAGATTGGCGCAGACAAAGAATTTGCCATCAAAGCCTGAAGCAGATTTAAGACATTAGTACAGTGTTGCTGCTGATAGTGATTAAGATCGGCAATTGTTTCTGCTTGAGGATTATCCAAACCTGCCAGATAAATAATTCTGCCTATATTTTTATGTTGAGTAAATATCTGAGTCAGAATGTGGTCATTGAGATGGCGATCGCTAATTACCAAGTAGTTTTGTTGCTGTTGTTGTAATTTAGTGGCAAGCTGCTTTCTCAAGCTATTATTGCTGGCAAAAATTAACCAAATTTGAGCAGACTTTTGATTAGTATGTTTGCTATTTAATTCCTCTGGATATATCTGCCACTCTACTTGATAATAATCAGGCTGTTGAGACTTTTTATGAACTGAATTGTTAGAGGGAACATAGACCTCAACTCTACTATTGCTAGATTTAGTTTCTCTGGCTAACCAATAGCTTTGTCGTTGGAAAGGATAAGTCGGCAAAGCGATCTTTTGTCTGTCACCTGGCGTAACATGCTGCCAGTTAATCTCGACGCCTCTGGCATACAAAGAACATAGGCTTTGTAATACTTGCTGCCAATCTTTTTTTCGGGGACGTAAACTAGGTAGCCAAGAATGATCTGCTTTACTGTCAGTTAATAAAGTAGAGCGCCCCATACCCAGCAAAATCGGTTTTGATCCAACTTCTAAAAAGACATTACAGTTTTCTTGCTGTAGGCTGTTCATGCCATCAACAAAGCGCACGGGAGCAATCACATGATTTACCCAGTAGTCAGCAGTGGCAATTTCTGCCGTAGCTATCTTTCCCGTAACGTTAGAGATCAGCTTTACTTGGGGCGGATGATAATTAATCGACTGGGCAACAGTGCTAAATTCCGCCAAAATCGGCTTCATTAAGGGAGAATGGAAGGCATGGGAAACCTTTAGCTGCTTACTCTTGATTCCCTGAGACTCAAACTTGGTGACAACTTCTTGTACGGCGGTTTTGGCTCCAGAAATTACAATACTTTGCCGGCTGTTGATTGCGGCGATCGCTATCTGCTCACCAAAAGGTTCAATGATCGACTTAACAGTAGCCTCATCGGCAAAAACCGCAAACATATCCCCGACTTGAGACAAGTTTTGCATCAGTTTACCCCGCGTCGCTACCAGCTTGAGGGCATCAGCCAAACTAAATACCCCTGCTATTGTGGCTGCCACATATTCGCCAACACTATGTCCAATTAATGCTGCTGGTTTAACTCCCCAGTCTAGCCACATCTGCGCCAGAGCATATTCCAAAGCAAAAATTGCTGGCTGGGTATAGATAGTCTTGTTTAAATGGGATGAAGGATGAGGGGTGCAGGATGAGTCAGATTCAGTATATAGAATTTCCAGCAGAGAGTAATCTAAATAGTCATCAAGGATGGTTGCACATTCCTCGATCGCGGCTTTAAATGCTGGTTGGGTTTGATACAGCTGATAACCCATATTTACATATTGCGAACCCTGCCCTGTGAAGAGAAAAGCGAGCTTATTATGATTATTTTTAACCTCACCATAAACAACACCTTTATTTGATTCTTCTGTAGTGAAATTTCTTAGCTTCTCCTGTAATTGAGCTTTCGAGTCAACAGCGATCGCCATACGGTAATTGAAATGAGTTCGCCCAGTGTTAGCGGTGTAGCAAATATCAGCTAAATCTACTTGAGGATTTTCTTCCAGATAATCTAGATAACTTGACACCAAATCTTGTAGAGCAGGCTCAGTTTTCGCCGATAGGGTTAACAGATGTAAGGGAGATTCAGCTACTTGATTAGTTCCTCTACTCTCTTTGTCTCCCAAAACTACATGGGCATTAGTGCCACCAAATCCAAAAGAGCTAACCCCAGCAAATCTCTCCGAACTCTCCCAAGGCTGCAACTGCTGGGGAATAGCAATTTTGGTATCTGCTAAATCTATCAGGGGATTTAGCTGCTGGAAGTGTAAATTAGACGGAATAGCTTTATGTTGCAAACACAACACCGTTTTAATTAATCCCGCAATTCCTGCTGCTGCTTCTAGATGTCCGATATTAGTTTTCAGTGATCCAAGATAACAAGGTTGCTCTCGCTCTTGACCTAAAACCGCTTTCAAGGAGTTAACTTCTATGGGATCGCCTAAAGATGTCCCCGTGCCATGGGATTCAATGTAGCTAATTTGGGAGGGAGCAAGATTCGCATTTACTAAAGCCTGACGAATTACTGCCTGTTGGGATAGTCCGTTGGGAGCAGTCAAACCATTACTACGTCCATCTTGATTAATTGCCGAACCTTTAATTACCGCTAAAATGCGATCACCATCCCGTTGAGCATCAGCCACCCGCTTGAGGATTACTACGCCACAGCCTTCCCCACGGACATAACCATCCGCTGATCCATCAAAGGTTTTGCAGCGTCCATCTTCCGCCATCATCCCTGCCAGCTCGAAGGTTTGAGTCAGTTCAGGAGATAACATTAAATTGACACCACCTGCGATCGCCTGATCACATTCTCCAGTATTTAAACTCTGACTGGCTAAATGTAATGCTACCAGAGAGGAAGAACAAGCGGTGTCTATGGCGAGGGAAGGACCTTTTAGGTCTAACAGATAAGAAAGACGATTTGCAGCGATACTATGGGCATTTCCTGTGCCAACGTAGGCATCTACATCTGCTCCGTAATGAAATCTTAACTGAGAATAATCGCTACTGCTGATGCCAACAAAAACGCCAGTATTGCTACCAGCTAAATTTTTATTAGCTACTGCTGCATCTTCCAAAGCAGACCAACTAACCTCTAAGAGTAGTCTTTGCTGGGGATCGATACTTTGAGCTTCACGGGGAGTAATACCAAAAAAATGCGGGTCAAACTGATCGACATCATCAATAAAACCACCCCAACTGGAACCATCCCAGCGATCGCTTTTACTAATAGCATCTTTTCCGTTTCGTAGTAGCTGCCAGAATTGCTCAGGATTATTTGCCCCAGGAAAACGACAACCAATTCCGATAATGGCGATTTCTGTATGTTGACTGTTGATCTTAGATTGTACCCTTGTGGTATGCCCTTGTGGCACTGTTGACTGAGAAAGATATGCAGCAAGTTCAACAATATTGGGATAGTCGTAAACAATAGTAGGAGAAAGTTTGATATCGAGCCAGTCTTCTAAATCTGCCGACAAACTAACTGCTGCTAGAGAGTTCAAGCCAGAACTAGCAAAAGGTTCATTGATATCTATCTCTGAGGCAGGGACATGCAAACGCTGCGCTAAATTCTCAACCAACCAATCTTGAATTTGATTCTGTCTTTGATTGGATTCATGCTGACCAAAAAGCCTTTCGCCCTTATTTCTAACAGAAGATTCGCCGAGTTGTCCCTCCGTGAGTCGTCTGTGCTCACTTCTGCTTCTTTCCTTCTGCCTGTTGATGTTACATTGTGCCCTTGTGTTACATTGTGTCCTTGTGGTGTGCCCTTGTGGTTTACCCTCGAATGGGGGTTTGCCCTTATTATCCCCATTCGAGGATGTTATCCCACGAAGATGGGACAAGTCCCCCCATCCGAGGGCAAGCCGCGAAGACGGGACGAATGGGGGTACTGTTGACTGAAAATATTCCCCAACGGCATTCAAACTGCGATCCAAATACCCTGCTTTGCAGGCGTGACGCTGAATCTTACCACTAGAAGTTTTAGGAATGCTGCCTGTTTTGAGGAGAACTATAGCGTGGACTTGCAGTTCGTGATTTTGAGCAATGGCACTACGAATTGCTTTAGTAACTTCATTTACATTCAGCTTACGAAGAGAAGTCCGCTTGATCTCTGATGTGACTAACAGCCTTTCTTCCCCTTCGACTTCTACCGCCACCGCGGCGACATTTCCTGCCCTGATTGCTTCGTGAGCATTATCTACAGTCAGTTCAATATCTTGAGGATAGTAATTACGACCACGGATGATAATTAAATCCTTTAAGCGTCCCGTAACAAACAATTCACCACCATGTAAAAATCCCAAATCCCCTGTGCGTAACCACCCCGTTTCTTGAGTATCGGCTAAGACAGCATTAAAGAAAGACTTAGTTAATTCAGGACGATTCCAATAACCTTGAGCTACACTATCACTTGTTACCCATATTTCGCCAATTTCCATCTCTGCGCATTGATTCCTAGTTTCAGGATTAGCAATGACAATATTTTGTCCAGGCATATTACGACCACTACTAACCAGAGTGATTTTATTTGCTTCATTGCTAGGATCTGCAGCCCTATTTTGCTCTAACTCTTTACTATCGATGGTTATGCTAACAGTCTCATCATATTTATCTCCGCCAGTAATCATCAGAGTAGATTCTGCCATCCCATAACAGGGATAAAAAGCTTGACGGCGAAAACCACAGCTACGGAAATAGTTACTGAAGCGATCAATAGTTTCGGCTCTAACTGGTTCTGCGCCAGAGAAAGCAAGTTCCCAACAGCTTAAATCTAGGGTAGCTTTTTGTTCGGGGGTAATGCGATCAACACAGAGCTCATAAGCAAAGTTAGGTCCCCCGTTGGTAACTCCTTGATAACGAGAAATTGCCTGTAACCAATGATACGGACGCTGTAAGAAGGTTACGGGAGCCATCAGGTACATTGACAACCCTACATACATTGGCTGGATAATACAGCCAATTAAGCCCATATCGTGATACGGAGGCAGCCAGGATACAGCGGTATGTTCACGACTGTTTTGAAAACAATGATTAATGGTGACAGAATTAGCCATTAAATTACCGTGACTAACCATCACCCCTTTGGGCTTGCCTGTTGAACCACTGGTGTATTGCAGAAACGCCAGATTGTCTGTAGCGATCGCTGGATGCTGCCATCCTCTGGCTAAATCGATTTCCAAAGTATCAGAGGCAATAAATTTGATTTTTTCGGTGGCATGATGATTCGCAAACTTGCTGGCTACCTGTTCTTGAATCGATTTGGTAGTTAGAGCAAAACTAGCTGAGGCATCAGAAACTATCGCCAGTAAACGCTCTAGAGAACGATTGGCGCGGGGTGGGTACACTGGAACAGCGATCACTCCTGCATACAAGCAACCCAAGAAAGCTGTAATAAAATCTAGCCCTGGTTGATACAACAGTAATGCTCTTTCTCCTGGAGCATTTTGATTTTGCAAGACCAAAGCGATCGCTTTGGCTTTTTCATCCAGTTGTTGATAGGTGAGACTATCGATCTCAGTGTCACCATCAGCCAAAAAAGTAAACGCCCTTTTGTTAGGCTGGATACTTGCTTGTTCCTGTAGTCGGTCTATTAGAGTTATTTGCTTGCTCAATCGATTCCTCTCTTTGCCACCCACTAAGCTAAATATATTTACATAGCTTATCCAAAAGCGAGATACATTTGTTAATACTCGCTAATGAAATATTAGCTCAGACAAAGAATAACCGATAAAGGAAGAAAAATATAGTCAAACTGATCGATATCATCAATAAAGCTATCTCAACTTGAAGCGTCACAGCGATCGCTTTTACTAATGGCATCTGTTCCGTTTCGTAGTAGCTGCCAGAATTGCTCAGGATTATTTGCCCCACGAAAACGACAGCTAATGCCGATAATCTCTATTTCTGACTATGATACAGAAGACTCGGCGAGTCGCCCCTCCGCGAGTCTTCTGTGATCACTTCTGCTTCCTTCCTTCCTTCTGACTGTTGACTGAAAATATTCCCCAACAGCATTCAGACTGCGATCCAAATAGCCTGCTTTGCAGGCGTGACGCTGAATCTTGCCACTAGATGTTTTAGGAATGCCACCTGTTTTGAGTAAAACTACCCCATGGGGGCGCAGTTCGTGATTCCGATATACTGCACTTATAATTGCCTTAGTAACTTCTTCTGCATTTAATTTTCGCAGATGAGTCCGCTTAATTTCTGGAGTAACTACCAGTCTTTCTTTTCCTGCCACTTCCACAGCAAAAGCTGCAACATTTCCTCCCCGAATTGCTTCGTGAGCATTATCTACAGACAGTTCAATATCTTGAGGATAGTAATTACGACCACGGATGATAATTAAATCCTTTAAGCGTCCCGTGACAAACAATTCACCATCCTGTAAAAATCCCAAATCCCCCGTACGTAACCAGCCAGATTCTTGAGTATTCGCCAGCACGGCATCAAAGCTATCAAGAGTCAATTCAGGACGATTCCAATATCCCTGAGCTACACTAGGACTTCTTGCCCAAATTTCGCCAATTTCTCCGTCTGGACATTGGTTTCTAGTTTCGGGATTAGCAATAATAATATTTTGCCCTGGAGCATTACGACCACTACTAACTAAGGTCGTCCCCTCTACCTCACTCTGAGGCGAAATAGCTTGGTTTTCTTCTAATTTTTCACTATCGAAGGTGGCTATAACTGGTTCAGTGCCTCTTTTGTTTCCTGTAATCATCAGAGTGGATTCTGCCATCCCATAACAGGGATAGAAAACTTGACGACGAAAACCACAGTCACGAAAATAGTTACTAAAGCGATCAATAGTTTCGGCTCTAACTGTTTCTGCGCCAGAGAAAGCAAGTTCCCAACAGCTTAAATCTAGGGTAGCTTTTTGTTCGAGGGTAATTCGGTCTACACAGAGCTCATAAGCAAAGTTAGGTCCCCCATTAGTCTGTCCTCGGTAGTTAGAGATTGCCTGTAGCCAACGATAAGGACGCTGGAGAAAGGTCAGAGGTGCCATCAGGTACATTGATGATCCAACATAAGCTGGCTGGATAATCGAGCCGATTAAGCCCATATCGTGATATGGAGGCAGCCAAGATACTAAGGTATGCTCCCGCTCGTTGCCAAAGGAATGCTGAATTGTCTGGGAATTAGCCATTAAATTACCATGACTAACCATCACCCCTTTGGGCTTGCCTGTTGAACCACTGGTGTATTGCAGAAACGCCAGACTGTCTGTAGCGATCGCTGGATACTGCCATCCTCTGGCTAAATCGATTTCCAAAGTATCAGAGGCAATAAATTTGATTTTTTCGGTGGCATGATGATTCCCAAACTTGCTGGCTACCTGTTCTTGAATCGATTTGGTAGTTAGAGCAAAACTAGCTGAGGCATCAGAAACTATCGCCAGTAAACGCTCTAGAGAACGATTAGCGCGGGGTGGGTACACTGGAACAGCGATCACTCCTGCATACAAGCAACCCAAGAAAGCTGTAATAAAATCTAGCCCTGGTTGATACAACAGTAACGCTCTTTCTCCTGGAGCATTTTGATTTTGCAAGACCAAAGCGATCGCTTTGGCTTTTTCATCCAGTTGTTGATAGGTGAGACTATCGATCTCAGTGTCACCATCAGCCAAAAAAGTAAACGCCCTTTTGTTAGGCTGGATACTTGCTTGTTCCTGTAGTCGGTCTATTAGAGTTATTTGCTTGCTCAATCGATTCCTCTCTTTGCCACCCACTAAGCTAAATATATTTACATAGCTTATCCAAAAGCGAGATACATTTGTTAATACTCGCTAATGAAATATCAGCTCAGACAAAGGATAACCGATAAAAGAAGAAAAATATAATAAAGGTTTCAAAGGATGAGGGATAGGGGATGAAGGATAAGGAGCAAACAGCTATAAAAAAACTCCCAGGAGCTTGATCTACTGGGAGCTATAGTGAATTCTAAATTTCTAAATTTCGTCTTGATTTAGTTTCAGGGGTCTTATTTTCCTTTAAAGGAGCTAACCCAAGATTTTAGTTCTTCTCTAGCGACTTCTCGACCACCTAGACCAAATGCTAGAGCGATCGCTACTGCAATACCTCCAAGAATCAAGCCAAAGGCTAGATTAACGATATTAGGTGCAATACCCATCCGATTGAGAGCCATCGCCCCCACTAGGGTAATAATCGCTATGCGCGTGCACTGTGCTAAAAAGCGCGACTGGGTAGTGCCTGAAGCTACGATTAGATTGAAAGCTAAATTAGCTAGATACAAACCAATCGCAAAAACAACTACGCCGATCAGAACTTGAGCTGCGATCGCCAAAATAATACGGAAAACATCTTCTAACGCCGGGATTCCCAAGATATCCACTGCCGTCAAGGTGGCAACCAGCATAATCGCCACTAAGCAGAGTAACCCTACTAGCTCTGAGGGAGTTTTTGAGCCTACCGTGGGTTCGGTTTGAATCATCGTTGGCTGTTCTGTTGCCATACCCATGTCCATCGGTTCTTCTGATGGGGATACTTCAAAAGGAACGCCAGTATCCGCCGTTCCCGATGAGATGCCTAACCACTCCAAAAGATTGTTGAAGCCGATGTTGGTCAAAATATTGGTGACAAATTCTGAAACAAACTGTCCCGCAAAGTAGAAGAAAGCCAAAACTACCCCAGCCGCAAATACTTTGGGAATCAAGTCTAAGACTTGATTCAGCATGTCTGTAGCAGGTTCAGAAATAGCACTAATTTGCAGCTGTTCTAACGCTGAGATGATACCAGGGATTAAAATCAGCACAAAAACTACTGTACCAATAATTGACGATAGGGATTGCGCTCCGCCACCGCCACCAAGACCAACTTTGCGTCCTATATTATCTACGCTACTAGCAGCCAATAAGTTGGAAACAATACGCTTAACAATATTAGCGATAAACCAGAATACCACCCCAATAATTCCCGCCCCTAAAATGTTAGGCAACATTGCCAACACTTCATTGAGCATTCCTTGGATTGGCTCAAGAGTTCCTTTTAGCTGTAAAGCATTGAGTACTGCCGGTAAAAATAACAGGAAGATAAACCAATATAAGGCATTGCCTAAGGTATTAGTTAAGGAAAAATCCCCAGAAGTATCTGCGTCCATCCCTAGACGCTGTTCAATGTTTAAAGCACCTAAGCCTCTAGTTACGATAGTCTTAACTATAGTAGCCACTGCCCAAGCAATACCCAGCAAGAAGGCTGCACCCAAAATTTTAGGTACAAAGCCTGTAATCTGGTCTAGTAGAGTGTTTAAAGGTGCAGATACCGCTTGTAGATTGAGGGCATTTAATGCCGCAATAACCACAAACAGCATAATGATCCAGAAGAGCAAGTTGCCAATCCAGTTCTCGATCGGGAAAGATTCTCCACCTCTTTGTCCTGTAACAGCAGCAGCGATTTTATTATCAATAGCAGTGCTGTTAAGTATTTTTTTAACTGCACCTTTAATGATGCTGGCAATAATCCAGCCGACAATAAAGATGACAATTGCTTTGACCAAACCCAACAGAGAAACTCCCAGGTCAACTCCTAGGCTGGATTTGATTTGCTCTAGAGGTCCTGTCTGCCCTAGCAGCAAAGGATCTAGTGACGAAATATTACTAAGTATTTGTGTCATGTTCTTTAGTTTTAATTCATCTAGTCATTTCCGCCATAAATACTAGCGGGAAATAATACAGATGTCTTGTTTATTTTCACAAGCAAATATATTTTTCTGCGATAATTATGCCAAATTAAATTGGAGATACCTAAAAAGTTAACAATCTTAGCTTTTTTCCAGCTAATTTGCCTAGTTTAAACTTAATATTTTCTTTCCTTTCAAAATCTACAGTTGCAATAATTTTTTTTATTTATGTCGTCTCAAGTTTTTGAACAATCTATTCGGATTAAAGCAAGTTCGGTCGTTACTGAAGAATGTCTCACAGATTTGAAGTTGATGCACCGTTGGTTAAATCCGATGCTACGCTGCGAACCTATTGGTACTTGGAATACTCAAGTAGGCAGTCTGAGTCGATTTACCATCAAAATACCCCTGTTGCAGCCAAGTCTTCGGAGCGTTGTGGCAGAAAGAGAACCAGGTTTAATTGTCTGGGAATTTGACGGCTTTTTCCAGGGGCGCGATCGCTGGGAATGTCAACCTACCAATAGTGGCACTTTTCTCCTGAATCGCTTTGAATTTGAGATCCCTAATCCCCTCGTTAGTTGGGGATTTAATAATTTTGCTGCTGGTTTGACCAAGAAAGATATGCAAGCCCAATTGCGACGACTGAAAAAAGTGGCAGAGGAAGTGTATCGCAATAGTGATTACTGATTACTGATTAATAATTGCCGATTAATTGTTAATAAAGGAACTTGGTGGAAATATTGTTGTTGAAATTTTTCTTCTTCAATTACTAATAAAAATAAATTTATATCAAGTTTTACGTCTATTTCTGGTTGAGTTTTTCTAAGACTAAAGTGATATAAATTATCATTTAATTGATAATCAAATCCAACTTTACTTAGTGCTTTTAATCCTAAATAAAAACTGCGGTCGCTTAAGTTTAGTTTTGTTTGTATTTGTGATTTGGTGACCTGTTTCTGGATGCGACTCATGTATTTGGCGATACCAATTAGCTGTCGCCAAACTGTGATCGCTTCTGCGGATATACTGGGCTCGTAAGCTAGTACCAATGAGCGATCGCATTGAAGGGCTTGTCTGTATTCTCGACGGATATCACTCCAATTGTCAGGACACTGTTGTAAAAAGCTGACCTGTTCTATGGGAACTTCTAAATTATCTAATTGATCAGGAGCAAATCGACGATCTATTAGCTGATGTGTCTGGGGGAGAACTGAATTTGACCAGGAATTTTCTGAAGCTAGGCGCAATGCCACTAATCTAATTTCGTAGCGTTTATTGTAAGTATTAAAATCTAATTCTGCGATCGCTTCGCATTTTTCTGTTACAGGTATTTCATCTTTGTAATGTCCCCACCATAAACCAGGAAAGCCTTGATTAGTTGAGTCATCCCAGATATTAAACGTGGTCTTAATATATTGAATCTTGTTACCGCGATTATCTTGAATATTTTTATTCCAGGCATTTTTAAACCAGCAGTTTTTAATCAGTAGCTTGGGAATGGGATTACCCATGCCATAGGGTTCAAGCTGTCTTAACTCGTTGAACAAGTCTGGACCTAAATCCGCCACGGTAACCTCTAAGTCAATATCTATGTGAGGTATCAGATCTGCGACATTAGCCTGTTGTCGTAGCTGTTGGTTAATTCCTTCTTTAAATAAATTTAGATTGGATAAAGGTAAGCTTAAACCCGCAGCAAAAGGATGCCCCCCAAACCGATGTAGCAAATTTGACTGGGATTTAACCAATTGATATAAATCAATGCCGTTAATCGATCTGGCAGATCCCCGTGCCATAATCTGTAGAGAAGTACCACGGTACTTCTCTACCTGGGTATTATTGCCACCTCCACTGCTTAATAACACCGTTGGGCGACCATATTCTTGAGCAATTTGTCCCGCAGCCAAACCTAAAACACCCCCTTGCCATTGGGGATCTTCCAGGACAATTACCGAGGTAGTAGATAAATCTAGTTGCTGAAGTTTTTTAGTAACTTGCTTAATTGTGTCTTTTTGTAAGGATTTGCGACGAGTATTCGCCAATTCCGCTTCTTCGGCTAATTGGCTACAGCGTTGAGCATCTCGACTGGTAAGTAACTCCACACAAAAACTGGCATCACCGTGAATACGACTGACAGCATTGATCCTAGGTCCTAAACCAAAAGAAATATCTGTCGGGCGATCGCCATTGCGACGACACAAATCTAATAATTTAGCTACTCCAGGACGAGTCATGGTATCGGGCATGACTTGTTTTTGTAGCTGCTGAATCCCTACCTGAGCCAGATAGCGACAGTCTCCCTTTAATTCTACTAAGTCGGCAATCAAACCAATAGCAACTAAATCTAAGAGATTTTCTAGGGGCTGATGAGGAACATCGGGCAAGGCTTCATACAATGCCTCAACTAGTTTATAGGCGACTGCTACCCCAGAAAGATGATAGAGGGGATGGCTGGCTTCTAAATAACGGGGATTAATAATTGCCGTGACATCAGGGCGAGATTCAGGCAAAGTATGATGATCGCTAACGATGATATCAATACCCAACTCCTGAGCATAGGCGATCTCTTCTAAGTTAGTACTGCCAGTGTCGCAGGTAACAATTAATTTTGTGCCTGCCGAACCTAATCTGGCTATACCAGGGTTATTTAAACCATGAGATTCCGTCAGACGATTGGGAATATAATAGTCTAGCTGAAGCTGCTGTGGGAAAAACTGCCCTAATCCATCCCATAAGACGCTGGTGGAAGTAATCCCATCCGCATCAAAATCTCCCCAGATCGTGACTTTCTGCCCATGATTCCGAGCCAGTTGTAAACGAGCGATCGCCCATTCCATTTCTTGACCAAAAACCTTGGGGCTGGCAGGTTGATATAAAGCAGGATTTAAAAATCCTGGTAGTTGCTCTAAATCTTGAATTCCTCTCTGCCATAGCAGTTGAGCGCAATACTTAGACTCTCTTCCCGTAATCTGCTGGACTCCCTTAACAAACTCTGAGGGTGCTGTCGAAATCGATAAAATCTGCCATTTAGCATTCATTTATTCCGTTAAACCTCTTCCCCTATAAAACTGTAGTTTTGCATTCAGCAGTAGTCATAATCCTTACTGTTTTCCTTATTTTTTACTTCCACTTTTCAAGCAAGGTCAAACCCAGATAGCATAAGGCTTTCATCATTTGCGATCGCAAAAAAATTTTCAACTAACTTTACTGGTAATTTCTTTGCCAGAAATCACCTTATTGTCGCCTATCTGGATGACTAAACCAAGAACGCTGTTGCTCTCCGTACTTTTGCTTTAGCAGTTCTTCAACATCATCCATACTACCATTGGCAGCAACCCAGCCACCTTCTATATCGGGAAAATCCAACTTACAGTTTTCGCATTTTTTACCATCATAGAAACGGATTGGACACCAAAAAGATTCAACGTTGCGTAGCATTTCCGCTCCCAGAGAATAAACCCCTGTCATCCAGTCGCAGCACCATTGGTGACAACTTAAGCTGAAATGGCAGTTGTCAAGGGGATTTGAGAATTCGGCGAAAAGAAGAAATCCTCGGAATTTTTCGGTCGGTCAGGAAACGGCGCAATGATTAATCGGACACGGGGTTTTCGGATTGATTTAACTACCCCTAAATCTCGATTTTCAGGAGCCGCAAAATACTTAATCGGATCATCAGTTAATCCCTTTTGGTGAGCCACTGAGAAATGATCAAGTCCCCGATAAATCATCTCTAACTACTGGTTGCGGGTTTTGAATCTCGTTGAGAGGAAATATTAAACATCAAAAGAAGATCGAGGATGAAAGAAGTTAAAAAGCTCTATTTTGATATTCTTCTTGAGCATCTTGCCTATATTTCTGTTTTCAAGACAGGATAAATCTAGGTCTTCTTGCTCAAGACCTTAGACGGCAAAGATAGTGAGAGTATTAGCTCTGGCAGAAGTGCCGAAGATTGATCATTGTGTAAGCCAGACTTTTCAGGGCATAGTGCAACTCACTAATTCGTTCAAAGCGGAGCAGTAAACGCTTAAATTTATCTTCCCAGGCAAATACTCTCTCTTCGGGTACGGAACCTTTCTTGAAATATAAAATATAGCGGTCACGAAAAGTCTCTTTCTACCTCCCTTGGGAGTTTTTCGACCCCTGGGGTTTTCATTAATATTGGGAATCATGCCACGATTGAAAATAGCTTTTCGATTGCTTCGACTATCGTAAACACCATCTAGACTGACGATGGTACTTTTCAGGTTGAATCCAACCATCTGAGCGATACGAGTCACTTGTGGCAGTGCAAGAGAGCAAGAGTGGTGATTCATTGCGATTGCCAGGAGCTGTAGTAAAGGGAGCTATCACATTACAGTTTCGGTCGCAGAAAGCTACTACTTTATCTCCCTTCATATGTTTGTGACCGCTGAAGCCAAGATTATCACCACCTTTTTTGGCTGCTGTGGTTGTTCCATCACCATGGATTACCCTGATATCGAGAAGTTTATTCTGGTGCAGTACAGATACAGAACCTGCGAAAATGTTATCAAAGCAGCCATTAGTTTCAAAGCGCCGAAAGGCTCGATAGATTCTAGAATAGTGAATCTCTGGTTGCCCATTTTGGTCTGTGGCGATGGGCAGTTCTTTCCACTGACATCCAAGGTACAACAGCTTCAAAATGTAGTTGAAAATTGCGTGTAAAGAGAGCTTTGGCTGAGGACCACGACTACCAGTGTAGAGATGGGGCAAGACAAATTGTTCAAACTGTGAACTGGTTAAATGGGTTGGAATCCATTTCCAGGATTGGGGTTGAGACATTCTTGTTTCTATCGTTCCTGCAATTAAAATGACTTGAGCCACTTTAACTTAGGTTGCTGAAATTCTAGATGTATATAGGCTTTCAGACAAATTCACCCAAAGGATAAAACCCGCAACCAGTTCTAATTGTCTATTTTCAAGACAGGTCTATTAATCCATAATTGGGTTAGACCACATTTTAGCTTAGGAAAAAAGATTACTCCTGCGATGGCAATTGGGTATATAGAAAGACCAGTGCCGATGGAAGAAATGCTCAATTTGCGAAGCTGGAAAGATAACACTTCTTAATTGACCAGTGCCCAATCTTTAGTTTTATCGAAAATAAACTCTGTTGCAAGCTGGTAATAGCTCTTTTTTCGCTAGATATTCGTGAATTTGGTTTACGTCAAAATGGCAGATATCTTTGGCTACTTCCTTAATATTTAGGTTTTTAAATAAGTTGTCACCCATAGCTTCTCGCATCATACCAAGAATCTGTGGTTCTGCCACCAGGATTAGTTGTCTGGCTTGATTTGTCTGAATAATGTTGAGCATTGCGCTGCTAATTTTATTAGCAAACCTTTTTTCAAATTCGAGCTCGTGGTTTTGACGGTGGTCATCGTAGCTATGAGCTTGACCGCTTCCAACTCGATTGCGTCCAGTTTTGGTATTTGCCCAAAGCTCTTGACCGCGAAGTTCTTTTGTAGGGTCAGATAAACTTTCATGTTCGATTAAATTGGGACCTGATTCATATTCTGATGTTGCTGCTGAATCTAAGGTAAAAAAACGCGCTTGAGTTCCCTTAATAACTGCAACGGCAAATTTATCCATAATATAATACCTTGCAATAACTCTTGATACTTCGATTATAGCAATTTACTTGCTGCTAATTTGATCTTTGCTAATGAAGTTTAGAATTAAGACAAAGTGTTTAGTTAGTAGTTAGTAGTGACCTATCTTCCTCATCTCCCCGATCTCAATTTTTGGAGTCAAAATCGTGATTTCTTGCCAAAAACTGCGTAACATTGGTATTTCCGCCCATATTGATGCGGGTAAAACGACCATTTCCGAGCGTATTCTCTTTTACACGGGCAAAATCCACCAGATGCACGAGGTAAACGGAGATGAGGAAGGTGCGACGATGGATTACATGGAGTTGGAAAAAGAAAAAGGGATTACTATTACCTCCGCTGCGACTACCTGTTTTTGGCACGATACCCAAATTAACTTAATCGATACTCCTGGTCATGTAGACTTTTTGATCGAAGTTGAGCGATCGCTGCGAGTTCTGGACGGGGCAATTATGGTGCTGTGTGGAGTAGCTGGGGTACAGTCTCAATCTTTTACTGTAGATCGGCAGATGAAACGCTACCGTATCCCCAGAATTGCTTTTGTTAATAAACTCGATCGCCTGGGGGCAAATCCGTTGCGAGTAGTGTCAGCCTTAAAGGAGAAATTGGGCTTAAATCCCCTACTTTTACAATATCCCATCGGTGCAGAAGATCGGTTTGAGGGAGTTATCGATTTAATCGAGATGAAGGCAAATTATTATGAGGGAGAACATGGCGAACGGCTAGTTAGTAAACCAATTCCCGAACATCTAGAATTAGAAGCACAAACAGCCAGAGAAGAATTACTCGATCGCGTCTCGATTCTCTCCGAAGAGATGATGGAGAAAATACTGGCAGAATCAGCAATACCCGCACAACTTATCTGGGATACGATTCGTCAGGGGACTCTGAGTCTGGAATTCACCCCCGTACTGTTAGGATCGGCACTGAAAAACAAAGGTATCCAAAACTTACTCGATGCCGTCTCGCTTTATCTTTCTTCCAAAAGAAGACCCTCACTTTTAGTGATGGGATGAATTTTGGCCAGGGTCTAGGGGTGGAGAATTTTGTTCTTGAACATATTTTTCAAGACATCTATAGTAACCCCTCCGCAACTGGCAACGAAATATGCGCCTGTCCAAAACACTCGCTTGCGCCAATAAATCTCTTTCAGTTTCGGCTCGAACTTACGCCACATTGTCTTAGATGATGTGGCTTTTAAATTAGCTATTAAACTACTCAATAACTTGTGGGGTGGGTATGAAACGAGCAAATGGGCATGGTCTGCTTCGCAATTAAATTCAATCAATTGGCTGTCCCAAGAACAAGTACAGATTGAAAGACGCTAGTTCTTCGATCATTTCGCCATCAATCACTTTTCGTCTATATTTAGTTACCAGCACAATATGTACGCTAAGATTAAATACTGCTCTACGGGTACTACGATAATTGTATTTCAAGATACTGAATATGTGTACAGCTAATGGTAAAATCCTCTCATGAGGAAAACCTATCAGTATAAATTGATGCCAACAGCAGCACAGCGACAAGAAATTGAACGCTGGTTGTCTATGCTCAGTATCGTACAATTGGCGATAGTGGCAAATGAATCGCGTAACCTAATTATTCCTCAAGGGGAATATTGTTTGCGGCAGCTAGGTGGTCAACTGGAACAATCCAGATTGGCATTCTCAGTCACTAGCTACCTCTCTAAAAGAACGTCCCTGGTACAAAGCCATCTCCTCACAGGTGCTTCAGGATTGGGTCAAAAGACTAAAGCTGGCATTTGAGCGATTTGTCAAGGGAGACTCAAAAGGTAACAGAAGTGGTCGCCCTCGCTTAAAAATAAAGTGAGATATCGCACCTTTACATTTCCTACTATCCCCGATGAAAATCTTGTCGGCAGTACTATTAAGTTACCCAAACTGGGTTGGTTTAAGTTCGTAAATCTAGAAATATTGAATCTGGCTTCAAACTGAAAACTGTCTCTATTACCAGAAAAATTGATGGGTACTACATTAATCTTTCTGTTGAGGACAAATCTGTTACTGATATTGAGATTAATACTGTACCGACTGAATTAAATACTGTTGGAATAGACGTTGGACTAGAAAAACTATATGTAGACTCAAATAATAACCAAACTTTACCTCAAAAACATCTGAGAAAATCTGAATCAAAACTGGCACTTCTGCAAAGAAAACTAGACGACAACACTCGAAGCAAGAAGGCGAAAAGACTCGTGCGACGAGCAATATCTAGACTTCACCAAAAGATAGCAAGACAGAGAAAACATTGGCATTATAGCGAAGCACACAAATTAGCTAAAAACTCGGAAGTTTTAGCTATTGAAGAGAAAATTCGCAATATGAACGAAGGAATAAACCCAAGAAAATCGAAGGGGTATTTGTTCCTAATGGTCAAGCATCATCTTCTGGGATGAACAAATCTTGGAGCGACAATGGTGTAGCCAACTTTCTGGAAATACTATCTCAGGTGGCCAAAAATACGGTACTAAAATAGTTAAGGTCAATCCAAAAGGGACATCACAGCATTGTAGCCGATCCTAAATCGAGTTAGTAAAACTCTATCAGACCGTTCACTCATGCGATGTATGATTTAAGTTCACAGAGAACACGCGCAATCGGATAAAAAGCTCCCAACAGCAGATCGAGGGGAGAATCCTCCTCCCCGACGGGAGATGTCAATTACCTTCCCCCGTAGAAAGGGAATTAGTTACGGCTACCAATATCTCTACCAAAGAGGAAGTCAAAGTCGAACCCATATCTGATAGTCCTTTAGTGGCATTGGCGTTTAAGCTAATCGATGACGAGTTTGGGCAGCTTACTTATACTCGCATTTATTCAGGGACATTAAATCAGGGCGATCGCCTGATTAATACTCGCACTCAGAAAAAGATTCGCGTGCGTCGTTTAGTCAGAATTGAGGTAGACAAACGGCAAGAACTAGAATCGGCAACCGTTGGAGAGATTGTCGGCTTGATGGGTATTGACTGTGCTTCTGGAGACACTCTTTGTTCTCTGGGGACGAATCTGGCTCTAGAAGGAATATTGACACCAGAACCCGTAATGACTCTGGCGATTACTCCGCAAAATCAAGAAGATAGCGATCGCATTACTAAAGCCCTGAATCACTTTGTCAAAGAAGATCCGACTTTTCACTTTACTACCGATCCTGAATCCAACAAAACCCTAATTTCGGGTATGGGAGAACTGCATCTAGATATCTATTTGGAACGGATGAAACGAGAGTATCACGCCGAGGCTTATATCGGTGCGCCAGCCGTGGCATACCGAGAAACTATTACTCAAGCTGCTACTTTTGATTACACTGTGCAACAACAAATTGGGAAAACCGACCAATACGCCCAAGTTAGAGGACGCATCGAACCCGATGCAGAAAGGTTTTTATTGGAAGTTCGGGTCAGTAAACAGGAGATTCCGACACAGTTTATTGCTGCTTGCGAACAGGAGATTCGAGATGCAATTAATACGGGGTGGCTGAAAGGTTATCCGATTACAGGCGTGAAAGTCATCCTGGAAGGTGGGGCTTTCGATTCTACCCATTCTTCGGAAATGGCATTTCGGATTGCTGCTAGAAAGGGCTTTGAACAGGGATTTGCAGCAGCTAAACCCACTATCCTCGAACCGATGATGCTCTTGGAAGTAGAAACTCCCAGTGAGTTTTTAGGTAAAATCCAAGGCAAACTAATCTCGCGTCGTGCTTTATTACTTGGTTCGTCTACTAGAGATAATTTTGAGATTGTGCGTGCTGAAGTACCTTTAGCAGAAATGTTTGGCTATTCTACAGAATTGCGATCGCTCTCTCAAGGCATGGCAACTTTTTCCATGGAGTTTGCCGAATATCGCCCTTTACCTCAAAATCTGGTTGATACACTGAGATAAGGCGATCGACCAACTTAAAAGTCTCTTTCAACTTAAAACCTCAAACGTCTGCGATTTTTCAGTTTTAAGAGAATTTCGCTAACATATCTGAACTTAATAAGAATCTGAACTTAATAACAAAGTTTTCTTGCCCAAGCTCTAAAATACTAGTAGAAGCAATTTCTCCTCATTTCGGAGGTGACTTATGGAACCTTTATCAATAACAGCCAGTGCGATCGCGACTCTAATCTTCTCAAAAGCCCTAGAAAAAGGTGGCGAACAATTAGGAGAAGCAGTTTTTAAAAAAATTGGTCAAATTGTCAGTGCAGTTCGAGACAAGTTTAAAGGCATTGGAATGGAAGGAGTTTTGACTCAAGCTCAAGATAATCCTAATGAACCAAACCAGAAATTTTTCCAGCAAGCATTAGAAATGCAGATGACATCAGATTCGGAATTTGCCAACAAGCTTATAGAACTCAAAGAACAGCTAGAAAACCTTGAAGGTGGTCGTCAAATAATGGCTAGTGGAGTTGAACTAGAAGGCAATCTTAAAGCGAAAGACATGAAGCAAAAAGGTGGTAAATCCCAAGAAATGCTTACTGATGTTAAAGCTAAGAATATTGATTTGGGGAACTTAACGCAAGAAAATTAGTTTTATATTGGAATTGGAAGATTGGAAGCTATGTCAATAACTGACTCTTGACCGCAAGCGGTACAAGAGCAGCATGAAGTTAATCAGAACTTCTGAGAATTGCACTACTACATGAGCCATTGCTTTTTACGGACTGCCAGATTCTTCTCTCGTCTGGTCTATCTCCAAACTCTCTGATTAAGGGTGCTTTAAGACAGGACATGATAGCAATGGTGTAGGAAGAGACAAACAACTATTATTAGGGGTTATACCCAATGACAGAGAAGATACGAGTACCAGTTTTATCACCAGAAGGAAAACCTCTCATGCCTACGACCAGCGCGAGAGGGAGGAAATGGATTGCCTCTGGTAAAGCTAAACCAGTGTGGAACGACCTAAATATCTTCTGTGTTCAACTGCTTGTCGAACCAAGTGGTACTGACACTCAAGAAATAGTAGCATCGGTAGATCCAGGAAAGCTATTTAGTGGCATTGCAGCAGTCAGTAAAAAAGCTGTACTGTTTACTGCACATTTGGTTTTACCATTCAAGCGAGTTATAGCCAGAAAACAAGCTCAGAAGATACTACGTCGTGCTAGACGAGGAAGACGTATAAATCGTAATATTCCTTTTGCTCAAAGAGCGCATAGGGAAAAGAGATTTGATAATCGAAGAGGGAATAAACTTCCACCTTCAATCAAAGCGAATCGTCAGCTAGAGCTAAGAATAGTCAAAGAACTAGTCAAGTTATTTCCTGTTACTGAGATTGTATATGAATACGTAAAAGCCAGAGGGAATAAAGGTTTTAGCCCAGTCATGGTCGGACAATGTTGGATGCTAGAGCAACTGTCTAATATTGCACCTACTCATACTTTGGAAGGCTGGAAAACCAGCATTCTTAGAAAGCAATTGGGTCTGGAAAAGAACAAAGATGATAAATCTATTCAGGATGTGACTACTCATGCCAATGATGCAATAGCTCTCAGTGCTAGCAGATTCATGCAGTATAAAGCTTTTCATACAGTTAATTCTCATGGTCATCATTGGGTTGGTTCAATACAGCTAACGATTGCTCCATTCAAAGTAATAGCTCGTCCTCAGTTGTATCGAAGACAGTTACATTTTGAGAACCCAACTAAAGGTGAAACCAGAAAGCGTAAAGGTGGAACAGTTACACCGTTTGGCTTTAGATCTGGTGATTTAGTTCAGGCTACTAAAGGAAAAGTAACAGTCAAAGGATATATCGGTGGCTATTCTGAAAAGAACAAGGTAATCAGTATTTATGAAGGTACTTCCTGGCGTAGATACGGTCAATTTTCCGTTTCCAAAACAAAATTGCTTAGGAGGTCAAATGGACTATGCGTAGCCTAAACCTTGTCGGCGATTCCTCCCTCTCTTCGTCTGGTGACAGAAGAGGGGAATCCTCGCCGTTTTTGTTGAAAGTCCTCTAAAGCTTTAAGGCGATAAGTATGAGTGATTCCCTAAACCCAGAACAGCAGTTACAGAGTATCCTCAGCAACGTTTCGGTTGGAGGTAACTTAAGTACGGGAGATATTACTCAGGTTTACAAAATCTTTGTTAATTTGGATAAGATTCCTAAGCCACAAGGGTTTCCCCAAAATATCATCTCTAGTAGTACAGATAAGTTTGTAGGACGGGAAAGAGACTTAAAAAGCCTAAGTGAACAATTGCAACGTCATAACGAGGTCGTGATTGCTGCGGTTGAAGGAATGGGGGGAGTTGGTAAAACTGAATTAGCTATCCAATACTCCTTACTCCATTTACAGTTAAAGACCTATCCTGGTGGGATTTGTTGGTTGCGTTCTAGAGAACAAGACATTGGTTTACAAATAGTTAATTTTGTTCGCACAGATTTAGGTTTACAGCCACCACAGGATTTAGAGTTACCAGAACAAGTACGGTGGTGCTGGAAATATTGGCAACAAGGAAACACACTGGTGGTTTTCGATGATGTCAAAAATTACAGTGATATCAAACCCTATTTACCACCACAACCATCCCAATTTAAGGTATTAATCACCACCAGACTGAAATTGGATTTGCCTAGTTCTCTGTATTTGGAAGTTTTATCAGAGCCAGATGCACTAGAATTACTAAGACAATTAGTTGGCTCAGAAAAGGTAAACCAAGAGTTAGAAACAGCAAAAGAACTTTGTCGGCGTTTAGGCTACTTGCCCCTAGCACTGCAATTGGTGGGGCGGTATGTGAAAAAGCGCAGGATATCTTTAACTGAAGAGCTAGAACGTTTGGAAGGTAAAGGATTGGGTCATCCTTCCTTGAGCGTCCCAGAAAACGACCCTACTTGGACTCTCGATATCAAGCGTGGAGTAGAAGCAGCTTTTGAGTTGAGTTGGGATGAATTAAGCGAGGAAGCCCAACATTTAGGTTGTTTGCTGAGTTTATTTGCTTTAGCCCCAATTCCTTGGTCACTGGTAGAAAGTTCTGCTTTACAGAAGCAGACATTTCGCGGGTGGAGGAATAAAGGTAAGGTATTTTATGAAGAGTTTATAATAATCTACTTTGGATATTCAAGTTAAAAATATAGATCACTTAGGAATCGTAGCAGGAATTGTTGACCAAATTGGATTAGTTGAAGAAATAGATCGGCAGATAGAAAAACACCCTCAACAACTAATCAGCACAGGTCAAGTAGTGAAAGCGATGATTCTTAACGGATTAGGCTTTGTGAGTGCGCCTTTATACTTGTTTGGAGAGTTTTTTGTCGGTAAAGCAACCGAACATCTTCTGGGAGAAGGTATCTTTCCAGAACATCTCAACGATGACCGAATAGGAAGAGCATTAGATAGTTTGTGGAATCATGGATTAACAGCAATGTTTACCAGTATTGCTATGCTAGCGCAGCGTCAATTTAATCTTGAAGTTGAGAGTCTACATCTTGACTCCAGTAGCTTTAGTGTCGAAGGCCAATATGAAATTGAAAGCTCTGGGGAAAGCTCTGAGTCGATAGAAGAGATTAGTATCACCTATGGACATTCCAAAGATCATCGACCAGATTTAAAACAATTTCTCATGGATGTAATTTGCACAGGAGATGGTGATGTCCCTTTGTTCGTCAGAATTGCCGATGGCAATGAATCTGATAAAGCAGTGTTTGCTCAGTTAATGAGACAATTTAGGGAGGAATGGCATCTCGATAGTATTTACATTGCAGATAGTGCTCTCTATAGTGCAGATAATCTTCAACAACTGGGACAACTACGTTGGATTACCCGTGTTCCTGCCAGTCTTAAAGCGGTGAATATCTTAGTGGAATCTCTGGAAGAGGAAACATTTGAAGATAGTGAAGTCCCTGGTTATCGGATTGCGTCCTGTTGTAGTGATTATGGGAAAATTCGCCAACGTTGGTTAGTTATTGAGAGTGAATCGGGTCGTGCTCGGCAGCTCAAACAGTTAGAAAAGCGGATTCAAAAGAAACTAATCTTAGCGAAAGGAACACTGAAGCGTTTAATGAAACAAGATTTTGCTTGCGCTGCGGATGCGGAAATCGCCGCTCACAAACTAAGCCAAGCTTGGAAATATCATACTTTAGAATCCCTGAAAATTGAGACCCATCTGAATTATGCCCAGGTAGGAAGACCGAGCAAAGACCAAGAACCTGAGCGGATTACCTATCGTGTCACTGCGGCAATTGTTGATGATCCCGAAATACTTAAGATTGCCCGAAGACGAGCTGGGAGATTTATTTTAGCGACCAATATCCTTGATACGGAAACTCTCCCCAACGATGAAGTTCTCAGAGAATACAAGGGTCAGCAGAGTTCAGAGAGAGGCTTTCGTTTTCTCAAAGATCCTTTGTTTTTTACCAGTAGTGTGTTTTTGAACACTCCTCGACGAGTCGCCGCTTTAGCAATGGTCATGGGTTTATGTTTATTGGTTTATACTTTGGGTCAACGACAGCTACGTCAAGCTTTGGCACAAGAGCAAGAAACTATTCCTAATCAACTTGGTAAACCGACAGAATCCCCTACTTTACGTTGGGTATTTCAATGTTTTCAGGCTGTACACATTGTTACTGTCAATTGTCAGAAGCAAGTTTCTAATCTCACAGATGCTCGTTTGTGGATTTTACGCTTTCTCGGTTCTGCTTGCCAAAAATATTATCTGCTTTGTTGAGCAACCTGCGAAATGTCTGCAGAAGTCAAAAAAAAATACTTTTCCGGGTTTAAAACTTTTGCAAATATTAGGTTTATTCAAACGCCGATCTCCTATTGAACAAGAACCAAAAACGCTAGAAGATGCCAGAGTTGAGTTAGAAAATTTCCATCTATTGCAGAGCGATAATACTTATCAGTTACACCAACTTATTCACGAGTTTCTCAGAAACAGACAAAACAACTTAGCTACGGCGGACGAACAAAAATCTAACTTCTGTACGGCAATAGTAGAAATAGCCAAGAAGATTCCTCAAAGACCTACTTTGTCAGAAATTAATAGTTTAACTCCTTTCATTCCTCACCTTGCTGAAACCGCTACTGTTTACCAAAATTGGTTAAGTGATGAAGATTTAATTTCGCCCTTTCAAGGCTTAAGTAGGTTTTATCAGGGTCAAGGTGCTTATGCACAAGCAATACCTTGGTTAGAGCAATGCGTATTGGTTACAAGAGAACGCTTGGGAGAAGAGGATCTCGATGTAGCTACCAGTCTCAATAACTTAGCATTACTCTATTGTGACCAGGGAAGGTACGATGATGCCGAACCCCTTGGTCTACAGGCATTAGAGCTTGATAAAAGGCTGTTGGGAGGAGACCATCCCGATGTAGCTACCAGTCTCAATAACCTAGCATTACTCTATTGTGACCAGGGGCGATACGATGAAGCCGAACCTCTTTATCTTCAAGCTTTAGAGATTCATAAAAGACGGTCGATAGAAGAACATCCCAATGTAGCACATTTTCTCAATAACCTAGCAGAACTCTATCGTCTACAGGGGCGATACGATGAAGCTGAACCTTTTTGTCTAGAAGCGTTAGAGCTAAAAAAAAGGCTGTTGGGAGAAGAGGATCTCGATGTAGCTAACAGTCTCAATAACCTAGCAGTACTCTACTATTCACAGGAGCGATACGATGAAGCTGAACCTTTTTATCTTCAAGCATTAGAGCTAACAAAAAGACTGTTGGGAGAAGACCATCCCGATGTAGCTACCAGTCTCAATAACCTAGCAGCACTCTACGATTCACAGGGTCGATACGATAAAGCTGAACCTCTCTATCTTCAAGCATTAGAGCTAAGAAAAAGGCTGTTGAAAGAAGATCATCCCGATGTAGCTACCAGTCTCAGTAACCTAGCAGGACTCTATTATTCACAGGGCAAATACTCAGAAGCTGAAACTTTTTGTCTAGAAGCGTTAGAGATTGTTAAAATTCGGCTTGGAGAAGAACATCCTAATGTAGCTACTATTCTCGATAATCTGGGACTACTCTACGATTCACAGGGACGATACGATGAAGCCGAAGCTTCCTACCGAAAGGCTTTGAGGATTTCCGAACGAGTGTTAAGAAAAAATCATCCCTATACTAATATTTTTCGGGCAAACTATGAACAAGTAAGGTGCTTGCGTAAAAATAGTTCTTTAATCAATAATCAAGTAAACAAGTAGCCAATCGACCAAGTAATTACCTGACTTCAGCCATTCTGCTAAAGCTTCTCGCAAAATATCATTCATCGGGCGATCGCTATTCATTAAGCTTTCTTCAGATGCGATCGCATTTTAATAACGAATTGCAAAATCTTGAAATTCATCTTCATTAGATATATTAAACGTAAATTATTTAATAATTTAATGATGAGCTTCCATATACGCCCTCAACAAACTATTAATCTTGGTTTGATAGCCCTTGCCTTGAGACTTGAACCACTTCAACACATCATTGTCAATTCGCAAAGTTACTTGAGTCTTTTTCTTACTTGAAGTTAAACCCTCTCGAACTACAGCCTTAGCAAACATTTCTGGCGTAATTTCAGGGCAATCAGATAGATCGATATCTTCATCAGTCATAGCATCAAGACGTTTCCAATCTGTTTCAGATTTGCTCGAAGTAGGTTTTTTGCTCATATTTAGTTGCCTTTCTTGCAGAAATAATGCGGATATAGTCTTCACTTTCTGTATGGACAATGGCAATAACTCGCCCTTGAAGCAAACCGAAAGTCACGAACCGTTCTTCTCCGTAATCAAATCGATCATCTTCTAAAGTCACGATCGATCCGCCAAAAATGGCTGGAACGTCTACAAAATCAATACCATGTTTGCGGAGGTTAGAAATCCGTTTTGACTCATCCCAATCAAATGTCATATCTTAATTGTAACGACAAATTGTAGTTACAGTAAGTCCTTTATCTCGCCGATTACAAAATTGATTATTATTCCTGATTAGCTGAGGCAAAGATATGTGCTGCTGTGAGGTTCAGTTCTCTAAACTGGGCGATCGCACTTGACCCTGACCAGAAAAGCTGCCTAACTCAGTGTAAGTCTTTCCTGTAAGTTCTAATATCAGTATCGTTTGAGCATCGGGATCGACAATCCAATATTCAGGAATACCGCAATCCTGATACTGCGATCGCTCTGGTCAAGGCATGGCAACTTTTTCCATGGAGTTTGCCGAATATCGACCTTTACCTGAAAATCTGATTGATACGCTGAGATAAAGCGATCGCTTTGGTTTTTTTTTGAACAAATAGAATCTAGAACTCAAATAAACCATGAAACAAGCCAAATGTAATTCACTATGTACAATTCTATTAACTTTAAGCGCGGTCTTTTTTACTTGGATCGAGCCAATTGATGCAAATATGGCGATCGCCCAAGTTAGTATTTCAGCTAGTTTGGTTCCTGCCCCTAGTGTGCAGCAGGAACAACCTCAACAAGGATTAACTTCTAACACGAATACTTTACCTCCCGAAGTTCAAAGTGCCGTACTTGAAGATGCTGCCCGACAAACAAGCAAAAACTTTGCCACCCTAAGAATACAGTCAGCTCAACCACAAAACTGGTCGGATGGCTGTTTGGGGCTTAGCGAACCCGATGAACTATGTACCCAAGTTATTACTCCTGGTTGGAAAGTTGTAATTACCGATGGTGGAAGAAATTGGACTTATCGGACTGATGATTCGGGAGATTTAGTCAAGTTAGAACAATCGCCACAGTAAAAACATTATTATTTGTTACCGTTCAAAAACTCCCAAATTACTACTTAAAATGCAAGGATTTCGACTTGGTTCTATTTTCGGCTTGGAAATCCGCGTCGATCTATCGTGGTTTCTCATTTTCTTTTTGGTTCTTTGGTCTCTGACAGCGAGTCTCTTTCCCGCTAACTATCCCGAACTTTCCGAAACTACCTATTTGCTAATGGGAGTAGCGGGAACGCTGCTATTTTTCGCCTCGATCGTCGCCCACGAACTGGCTCACTGTCTGGTAGCCAAAGCTAAAGGAATTCCCGTAGACGGAATTACGCTATTTGTGTTTGGGGGAATGGCTCGTACCCGCATGGATGCTGAAACACCTGGGGATGAATTTCAAATTGCTGGGGTTGGTCCTCTGCTCAGTTTAATCCTAGCTGGACTGTTTGCCTTGATATGGTGGGTCGGTCGCAATGCTGGCTGGACGGTGGCAGTTACTGGTGTTACTAGCTATCTTTCTTCGATTAATTTGCTGCTAGCGATTTTCAACTTGCTTCCTGGTTTTCCTCTCGATGGTGGTCGTTTATTTCGTTCTGTAATTTGGAAAGCTACGGGGGATTTGGAGAAAGCCACGCGCATTGCTAGTTGGGGTGGTCAGTTTTTCGCTTATCTAATTATTGCCTTGGGATTCGTGCAGCTATTTGCTGGTAATTTGCTGGGGGGTACATGGTTCATTTTAATTGGTTGGTTTTTAGCTAATGCTGCCGAAATGAGCTACCAACAACATCTAATCCACACTGGACTAAAAGGAGTACGGGCTAAAGAGGTGATGATGCGATCGCCAGAAACCGTAACTTCAGATTTAAGTCTGCTAACTCTAGTTGACGACTATTTTCTCCATCGACGCTATCAGGCTTTTCCTGTAACTCAAAACGGTGATTTGGTAGGGATAATCTCCCTCAATCAGGTCAAAGAAACTCCGCGAGAACATTGGCAGAAGCAAACAGTCGCCGAAACCATGACACCAATTAGTGATACTGTTGCAGTTCGCCCAGAGACACCAATGACTCAAGTTCTGCAAAAAATGGAAGATTCGGGCTTGAGAAGAGTCTTGGTAACTCGCGATGACCAGTTACAGGGAATTATCACTGGTGGTGACGTATCTAACTGGTTGCGACGTATGCGGGAATTGAAAAGAAGTTAACTGATTTTCAACTAGTAAAGTGAAAAAGGGAAATGAGACTCTGACCCTACGAGACGAGAATGGATTCTCGATGTGGAGAGCTAGCCTACGGCAGTAGAATAAGTCTAAATGGCGTATAGTTAAACTAAGCCGAAGGGTCACCCCTCCGACTTAGTTTAACTATACGCCAATTTATCCCCACGCCGACTGTAAGTTCTTCCCCCACCGCTGCGATCGATCGCGGAATTGCCAAGGCAGTTGTGGTTATTCCACCAGACTTTTCACGTCAGATTAAATCGAACGAACCTGTTAACGTACAGGTATTAGTAGATGGGACAGATGTCAATAACGCTAGAGTGATTCAAAACAGTATTCGCGCCACTACTAACTTTTTTTTGCAGAGTAACAATCTTCAGTCTGCCACTCAAAAAGTGGTAGTGTTTTAAATCTGTGGAAGTACTATTTAAATATCTAGACCAAATTCATATCTGTTGATAAATAAGCCAATCACAATATCGTGCATTTCTTCAGACTTGGAAAAGCAGATAGTTTTCCTGGCTAAACGTTTAATTCTCGTTCTTAGGGTTAAATGTTTTCGCTCTATCTTCTGCATTTTATACTTACTAACTTCTCTTATTTCTGGCGAAATACTGCCATTCACTGACATATCGACGATCTTTTGCTTCACTTCTGGTTGATAACCTTTGTTAGTATAATCGACGATAAAAGTACACCGAGGACATTCTTTGTTTCGACATCTATAACGTTGCTTTCCATGAGGAGTTTTTCCATTTCTGATGACATCAGTTGAGTGGCATCCTGGACAAGTTATTGCTATCCAAACTGTCATTATAGATATTTTTTCTTTGCTCTTTGTTACTTATACATTATAGTTAACAACAACAACTTTACAACACTACCATAGTTCCTGTTAAGAAAAAATATCTAACTTTAGCAACTTTAGTGGCTCTTTTCCTGGAAAAACCAGCTAACAGCTATGAAAGCGTCAGCCTGGCTCAAAGCAAATTATTGACGCAGCAAAAAATTCTCGTTGATGAGTTTAATAAACTGACTTTTGAAGCTCGTAAATTCTCTCATGGAGTTACAGTTTTTGCTGTAAATTGCCTCAAAGATATCCAAAGTATCCCCCTTAATTACTATCCTTTGTCGATCGCGTTAGAACCAGAATTATCTGCTTTTGTGCCAGAACTCATTACCAACCAAAAACAATTACTAGCTCGTTTTGAGGAACTGCCAACTTTCCTACCGCCAGAAATGAGGTTAGGTTTAAACTGTCGGCTAATTGCTACCTCTTACCCGAATGGCTCACCCCAAGATGTGGTTCTGATCCTGTCTGAGGGAAAATCCCTCGTAGGGTATCTAGTGCCTCCTTTCTTAACTAGGCCAAATTTGGCTTCAGAAAAAACGGAAATCCTGCCGAGTTTTCTAGATCGAGAAAGGCAAGAGAATTTGATTTATGCTGCTGGGAAAGCTTGCCAGAATCTTGGTTTAAAAGAGGGGGTTTTTTTTCTAGAAGGAATTTCTACAGAACTAGGAGCCAAAATTGTCAACATCCAAGTTTGCCCTTTAAATACTGATTTAATTCAATGGCTATTTAAAATTTGGGATATTCACCCGATCTTGTACTCATCTCTGATAGCTTGTGGTTTTAAACCGTTTGTCAATCAAAACAGTCAGGCGTCAGGGCGTTGTTCAAAAACGGGGTATTTTGGGTAACAAACGCAGGTCAAATCAAATGCATGATTTAGCAATTGGCTTATCTATTAATAGATATGAATTCCACGTAAATATCTAGTTATTTCAACTTATCTACAACACTACCCTCTTGCTGGAATCGCGAGGATTTACAACGTTATCCTTTGTTAAAACTGGACTGAATTTCTTGTAATTTGGAGCAGCGCGATCGCTTCAAAAATCTCTTTGGATTCCCCACACTTCTTTGATGCACTACCAGCTATTCTATAGTTTCCATCTTGATTAATTACAACTATCTCACAAGTTCCTCAAACTATTTTTGTAGTCTTTATTGTGTAAAAGCAATCTTTCTAAAGTCGATCTAACTCCAGAACTCGAACGTTAAAGCTGAATACAAAGAAGGGATTCTCAATTTGACCTTACCCAAAGCCGAAGAAGAGAAAGATAAAGTCGTCAAAGTCAAAGTTGGCTAATCTTTTCTCAGGCGATCGATTTATTCATTAAATCAAAGTATCAATCATGGCAAGTTCAGCATAAGCATCGGGTTTCTGAAGCGATATTTAACCCCCTAGAGGGAGCAGAAACCCGATTAATCTCAAACACAACTCTCAAAGAGGTGAACCAAATGGCAAAAGTAGTCGGTATTGACTTAGGCACGACCAACTCCTGTGTCGCTGTGATGGAAGGGGGGAAACCTACAGTTATTGCTAACGCTGAAGGTCAGAGAACTACGCCATCTGTGGTAGCTCACACCAAAAACAAAGAAAAACTGGTGGGGCAAATTGCCAAACGTCAGGCGGTAATGAATCCCGAAAATACTTTTTACTCCGTCAAACGCTTCACTGGGCGAAAATACGATGAAGTAAGCACAGAGCTTACCGAAGTTTCCTATAAAGTGATGCGGGATGGCAAGGGTAATGTCAAGCTCAATTGTCCTGCCTTAAGTAAACAGTTTGCCCCAGAAGAAATTTCCGCTGAAGTTTTACGCAGTGCGGATCGAACTCGCGCCGAAGGTTTAATTAAAGACCTACGCGAAGCAATTAACCAGGAAAACTATGATCGCATGAAGTCTGTGACTGACAACTTACAGCAAGCCTTGATGCAAATAGGCAGCGCCGTTTACGCTCAAGCTGGAGCTTCTGGCAGCACTGGTTCTGGTTCCAGTGGTGGCAGCTCAGATGAGGTCATCGATGCTGATTTTGCAGACTAAATAAATGCCAGTTCAGCGTTTAGAACTCGGAGGTGAAAATAAGCGCAGTCTAGAAGAGGTGCGGTTATGAAATCAATGAGTTTATCGCGGGTGGTGGTGTCGAAAGAAGGAGATCGCCTGATTACTTTCCAGCAAGCGGCATATCTGACGCAAAATAAACACTCAATATTATTAGCAATTCCCAAAAGGTAAAAAATGCAACCAACTAACCCTAATCAATTTACCGAAAAAGCTTGGAGTGCGATCACCCGTACTCCCGACCTGGCAAAACAGGCAGGACAACAGCAAATTGAAAGTGAACACTTGATGCAGTCGCTATTGGAACAAGAAGGACTGGCAAGTGCCATTTTTGCCAAAGCGGAAGTTAACTTACAACATTTACGGGACAAAACCGCCGAATTTATGGCTCGGCAGCCAAAAGTCTCTAGTGCTGATTCTGTCTATCTCGGTCGCAGTTTAGATAGTTTGTTAGATCGTGCCGACAAATACCGCCGAGAGCTTAAAGATGAGTATATTTCCATCGAACATTTAGTGATGGCGTTTGTTAAAGACGATCGCTTTGGCAAAGCTTTACTCCAAGAATTTGGTTTGAACGAAAAGCAACTAAAAACTATTATTACTGAGATTAGAGGTAGTCATAAAGTGACCGATCAAAATCCAGAAGGCAAATATCAATCCTTAGAAAAATACGGACGGGATTTAACTCAGCTAGCCAAAGAAGGCAAACTAGACCCCGTGATTGGTCGAGATGATGAAATTCGGCGCACGATTCAGATCCTATCCCGTCGTACCAAAAACAACCCCGTCCTGATTGGCGAACCAGGGGTGGGAAAAACTGCCATCGTCGAGGGATTGGCACAGCGGGTAGTTAGTGGTGACGTACCAGAAGCCCTCAAAGATCGCGTAATCGTTTCCCTGGATATGGGAGCATTAATTGCAGGGGCCAAATTCCGAGGAGAATTTGAAGAACGGCTCAAAGCTGTCCTCAAAGAAGTCCAGTCAGCCCAGGGGCAGATTGTCATGTTTATCGATGAAATGCACACCGTCGTCGGTGCAGGGGCTACTGGAGGATCGATGGATGCCAGTAATTTGCTCAAACCGATGTTAGCTAGGGGCGAACTGCGCTGTATTGGTGCTACCACCCTGGATGAATACCGCAAATATATTGAAAAAGATGCAGCCCTAGAACGACGTTTCCAACAGGTATACGTCGATCAGCCTGGGATTGAGGATACGATTTCAATTCTGCGGGGACTTAAAGAACGTTATGAACTTCATCATGGAGTAAAAATATCCGATACTGCTTTGGTAGCAGCAGCAGTCCTTTCTACTCGCTATATCAGCGATCGCTTTTTACCTGATAAGGCGATCGATTTAGTAGACGAGGCAGCAGCCAAATTAAAAATGGAAATCACCTCCAAACCGGTAGAGCTTGACGAAATTGACCGTAAGATTTTGCAACTGGAAATGGAAAAACTATCGTTGAAAAATGAAACCGATAGCGTCTCAGCCGAACGTTTGGAGAGGATAAATAAAGAACTGGCAAACTTTAAAGAAAGTCAAACGGCATTTAATGCTCAATGGCAGTCAGAAAAAGAATTCATTGATCGCCTTCGTGCTATCAAACAAGAAATTGATGGCGTTAACATCGAAATTCAACAGGCAGAACGCAATTACGACCTTAATCTGGCAGCTGAACTAAAATACGGTAAGCTTACGGATTTACAGCGACAGTTACAAGAAGCAGAAGCCAAGCTAACAGAAAATCAAACCAACGGTAAATCTCTGCTGCGAGAGGAAGTCACCGAAGGCGATATCGCCGAAATCATTTCTAAGTGGACGGGTATACCTGTCAGTAAATTAATCCAGTCGGAGATGGAAAAACTACTACATCTCGAAGACGAACTTCATCAGCGAGTTATCGGACAAGAAGAAGCCGTAACTGCGGTTGCTGATGCTATCCAGCGTTCTCGCGCAGGGCTAGCCGATCCCAATCGTCCTCTGGCCAGCTTTATTTTCCTCGGCCCTACTGGGGTAGGTAAAACTGAATTAGCTAAAGCTTTGGCAGCATATTTATTTGACACGGAAGATGCCATGGTGCGGATCGATATGTCTGAGTATATGGAAAAACACACCGTTGCTCGTCTGATTGGTGCGCCTCCAGGATACGTCGGTTATGACGAAGGGGGACAACTCACCGAAGCAATTCGCCGTCGTCCCTATGCAGTGATTCTGTTTGACGAGATTGAAAAAGCTCATCTCGACGTATTTAACGTCATGCTGCAAATATTGGATGATGGTCGCCTGACCGATGCTCAGGGACATACGGTAGACTTCAAAAATGCAGTGATTATCATGACCAGCAACATTGGCTCACAGTACATTCTCGATCTGGCGGGAGACGACAGTAAGTATGAAGAGATGCGCGATCGCGTCACCGAAGCAATGCGTGCCAGTTTCCGCCCTGAGTTTCTCAACCGTATCGACGAAAATATCATCTTCCACAGCCTTACTAAAGAACAGCTACGGGAAATTGTCAAATTACAAGTACAGTTCCTTGAAGGACGACTCGAAGACAAAAAAATGTCCCTCCAATTCTCCGCTCCTGCTCTCGATTGGCTGGCAGAGATGGGTTACGACCCCGTTTACGGCGCACGTCCTCTCAAGCGAGCAATTCAAAAAGAACTTGAAACACCCATTGCTAAACAAATTCTGCGGGGCGAACTAAAAAATGGCGATACTATTTTTATTGATGTGGAAAACGAGCGTCTAGTCTTCAAGCGTCTGACTCCAGAATTAGTAAGTACGTAAAACCAAGTCGTGGAGATGTGTAATGACTAATCAAGTGACATCGATCAAAGAGGTAATGGTAGCTAATCCAGAGGATTCCTTTCCCCAGCCACAATAGCTTGAATAATAGCCATACCTGTAGTGCCAGTGATATCCCTAATCACCCGATGCAGTTGGACATTCATTTCAGTCAAAGCTTTCTGCATCCGTTGGATGTGGGTTGTGCCACTCTTTATGAGGTTATCCCGTTGACGGATATAACTACGCAGTCCGCAGACTTGGTCGTCAGGACGGAATGAGCCTGATAATAAGCCATAAGTATGTAACTGCTGTATCCATTGACAATCGAGGACATCGCTTTTGCGTCCCGGAACTGTTTTAAGGGAATGGGCGTTCACCAATTTGACTTCAAATCCACGAGTTTCCAATACCTGAAATACAGGAATCCAGTAAACTCCTGTTGATTCCATGGCCACTGTTTCAACACCACAATGTTGTAACCAGTCAGCTAAGCTCTGGAGGTCAGCGGTAAAACAAGCAAAACGACGGACAGATTCTTCATCTCGGTCAGCCGGCACACATACCCAATGGCTATCAGCACCAATATCGATGCCAGCAGCGTTAAAGTTGATTTGTTCTAACTTGTTTGATTTCTGTTTTTTGGTCTGGCTTGATTGGGGATTGGGCTGGGAGAGAGCGCTCATCTGAAGCCTCCTCTGAATAAGGGTACTAATGGTCTTGAAAGTGTCCTCACCTAGGTGGGTACATTAGTTATTTATTCTCCTAAACGGGATAGTAGCTAATGTGCCACTTCACCAATGTTATAACCTCAACACCTAGAACCAGGCTTTCATACGGGCGCAACCACACCAATGAAATTACGGTCTTAACTGTCAGGACACAAGAATAATATACAGCTCCCAGTTCCCATCTGTGGCTGATTGTGTTTCTTTCATGTATAACAGGCGCGACGATCGCCCGTGGGGGTGCTTTCATCAATCAAATCTTCGGATTAGCTGCCTAAATCTCTTCTTCTTCTAGGATTTTTGCTGCCTTACCTCAGTTTTTGCGACACAACCATCATTAATAACCCAGTTTCAGCATTGGATAGCGTTGTAAATCTTCACGAGTCCAACAAGAGAGTCCTGCTTGTTGACCTACTGTTTCTACCACTATAGTTGCATCAGGATTTTCCAGAGTAATATGTCCTGAGTTGCCCATTTTCCCAAGTTCTTCTAGCAGAATTTGATCGAGAAAATGCTCTTCATCTTGACTAGAAATTTCACCTTTGAAACCACGGCGATGCATCCTGACATTAAAGCATTTCCCCGCTAAGGTTGGTAACCAGTATAAAACTGCTTCTTTTGCTTTAGTTTCAAATTCTTCTGGTGATTGAAAAGAGAAAGTTGTGGTAACGGGTACAACCAATTGTAGAAGTCTCGATAGGCTAGGATCTTCTGACATCAGAGTATCAAGCGTTTCCAAAAATTTTGAGATACTGCTTACTTCGATCTGTAAAACATTCTCAAAGTCGCTCAGATAGACAGTACCTAATTCTTTAAGTAATAAATATGCTCGGCTGAAGCCATGTTCGTGTACATCGACTAACACATTCCAGTAAGACATCTTGCTTCTCCTAATTCTCTGCTGACAATAGACGTTTCTGACTGTTGCGAACTATATTTGGGATAATTTTAAAAGTGAGAATACACCGAAAACGCTCTTGTTGCTTAGTTTTCAAGAGCCAAAAGCTAAGAACTGAGAGCTAAGAAAATTAGAACGAAGCTAATTAGCATCAAGCGTAATATATAAATAGTTTTAGCTTCGGTCAAAAAAATTCCCCAAGATATTCCTTGTGATCCAAAGTCATCCATGATTTTATGTGATCGCCATCTTTGAAAACTAAAGAGTTGGCTAAACCCAAATAATGAGATGAATGTACCAATAGTTTGGCAAATTCCTGCCATTCTTCTTTATCCATTTTTAGGTCTTGAGGACAAGCCTTAAAATCTAGGCATAACACGGTAAAAAGACCGTTGAGTCCGCGGAATACTTGGCATTTTGGGTTGAGAAGCGGAGCTAAAGAACGAAACCGCTTAATTGCCTCCACTTCTAGATCGATACTTGCACATTTGAGTGGTGAATTTTTTGATGTCATAACAACCTCCTTTCACTCAATAGAATTTGATAAGAGTTCTAGACAATCTAACTAACAGCAGCAATTGTAGTTGGCATGGGAGGTTGTATTTTATCTCCAGAACGGGAGCGATAAAACTCGGCTAATCTTAGTTCGTACTGGGATAAATCCCGTTTAATTTCGTCAAAAATGGCGACAGTTATCGGATCGGTAAGCTGTTGACATAGATGGTAGGTGTCAATCACCCCTGTTTGAATATCCCCCAAAGCACGACGCAGAATTGACAGTTCATCACTCGACTGTAGCCAGCTATGTAAAGCACCATAGGCTTCACTACCTACTGCTTGCCAGGTGACTCGTTCGTCAAAAGCATCATTGAGACGAGTTTCTAATAGCTGAACGTGATCTTCTTTAACGGTACTAATTTCTTTCAAGAGATTCTGTAGCTCTTCATCTATTGCTCGGTAGCTATACTGTTTGAAAGCTTCTAAGGTATAGCGTTCGCCCATAATCGCTGTATTCAGAGCATTGATAATTTCTCTTCTACTAGAACCACCCCAATCTTCGGCTAATTTCCACCAGTCAAAAGTATGAACCTGATGATCGCTAGGAGTTTCCTCTTTAATTTCTAAGTCAAGATATCTGATGAGGCTATTAGCCATGATCGCGACATCGCTAGGTCGCCTTGCTGTGATTAAATTGCCATCTACTACCACTGGCCCTCCGATATAGTTAGCTCCTGCATTCTCAATATCCTTACGCAGCGACTCTAAACCTGTAACTTTCTTACCCTGCAATTTGTCTGTTTCAATGAGAACCTGGATGCCATAACCAACGGTAGCGATTGCGCAGCTAGCCGTCCTAAAGGATACCCCCATTCGAGGGCAAGCCGCTTCGCATAAAGGCATCGCTTTTTCTTGAGCCATTGCGTCTACGATTAAACTTACGGCAAAAGGATTAGCCCGAATATTGCCTACAGGAATTACGAACCCATCAAAGTCATCAGCCCGAACTTCAGTAGCTGTATCGTCTGGTTTACAAGTAACTTTACCCCGCTTGCCATGATATTCTTCGTTCATGCGAGAACCAAGTATGCTAACTTTAGCACCTGCTTTCTGGAGTGATTGGTAAGGAACTTGAAACAAAAAATCTTCAAACTGATTCTCCATCAGAATCGCAACTCGCTTAGGACTGGCTTGGTTTGTAGATGCCATATTATTTACCTGCTGAATTCTGCTTTAAATTTTGAGTAGCCCAAATCAAAAACTTATTCTCTTTCTCAATATCAAACCTGAGCCACTTTGATATTTGGTCTATTTTGGTTGCGATACTCGCCCAGCTATTATTCTGACTTAGGCTAGCGATGCAACTTGTTAGACAAATCCACCTTTAGGCTAGATAAAAACCTTGAGAAACTTGTGAAGGTTAGCAGATAAAAGCGCGTATTGTAGCGATCGCTTTTAAGATCGTTTAAATATCGTCCTTCTAGATCGCTACGAGAATAAAAATAGCTGTTTACGAACTTACTAAACATATGAGAATTTTAAAATGATTTATCTTCCAGTTACTATAATTCTCTTCTTGATTTTACTATTGCTGTTACCTTTTCTCTGGTTTGCCCTGGCGATCGATGTGGTACAGGTAGCAGCAGCCAAGCTAGGATTTTCTCGGGGAATCGCGATATTATTGTTTGCTTCGATCGTTATTGGCAGCACGATTAACATCCCTCTTTATCGGATCGAGTCTCAAGTACAAATTCCTTCAAGTTTTCAAGATATTTGGTTAGCAAGATATTGGGGTATTCCCCTTCAACAAGTTCCCTCTTATACAGTAGTTGCACTCAATGTTGGTGGTGGCTTAATTCCCGTGCTGCTGGCACTATATCAGCTTGGACGGTCGAATATCTTGGCAATTATTTTGAGTACGGCGATCGTTACTTTTGTTAGTTATCATTCAGCCCACATAGTCCCAGGAATTGGCATTCACATAAATCCTTTAGTTTCCCCTCTGACAGCAGTTTTAAGTGCGGTTTTGCTGACCAAAGGAATTCCCGTACCTCCTGTGGCATTTGCTAGCGGAGTGTTGGGGACTTTGATTGGTGCAGATTTACTGCATTTAGCTCAAATTGAAAAGATGACTTCAGGTGTTCTTAGTATCGGCGGTGCGGGAGTGTTTGATGGGATTGCCTTATGTGGTTTATTTGCCCTGCTTTTAAGTTAATTTGTTTGAAGACTGGTTATCTATTGGGAATATGTTTCTGTTGTTTTCTATTTGGTAAAACACCGCGAATTTTGGCAGCGATGAATGGGGCTAGTACTAGCAAGACTAAACCAATGGGCATTAAGCCACCTTGCAGCAAATTGTAGTCAGCACCAATTTGTGACCAGGAATAGCCTAAGATTAAGCGACCCAGGACTATCTCGAACACAACGGTAAGCAGTAGCCATAGCACACCAACATAAAGCAATTGAGAAAAGTGCGATGCCTGAAGCCAGCGCACAAATAAAATGGCGATCGTTAAGACCAATACTGAACCAATAACAAATGAAATTTGATGTGCAGGGCGATCACCTAGATATGGGACTAGCCATAAGATACGAGCAGTTCCATTTAGGCTCTCTGCGAGGATAAACACGAGCCAAATGATAATGCCCTTTAAAATGAGCATACTTCACCTCCGATCGGAGATCTTCTTCAGTTATAAAGTAAGACTTGAACATGAGTAATTTGTGAGTAATTTGGAATTATTGGTAGTTTTGCAAAAAAAGCAAAACCTAAAAGATGATGTTGGTCAAAACTTCTATTTAGTCAATCTGTGTATGGCGATCGCTTGAGCTCTGATTTTTTCCTCACGATTTCTTCAAACAATTCTCTTAGTTTGAGATAGTGATGGAAAATGAAAGTATGGAATTACTTGACTCAAATACTCTGACTGGCTTATCAGAGTCAGAAGCAGCCGAAAGACTAAAACAAGAGGGTTACAATGAACTCCCTACAAGTAAGGGAAGTAATTTTTTGGCGATCGCGCTCGAAGTTTTTAGCGAACCAATTTTTTTATTATTAGTGGCTTGTGGCATTATTTATTGGTTGCTGGGGGATCTACAAGAAGCACTGATCCTGCTCGGTTTCATCTTCTTCATTATGGGGATTACTCTCTATCAAGACCGCAAAACCGAAACTGCCTTAGATGCTTTACGAGATCTTTCTAGTCCCAGAGCCTCAGTGATTCGAGATGGAGTCAAGCAACGTATTGCGGGGCGAGAGGTAGTACGAGGGGATCTGTCGATTTTAGCTGAAGGCGATCGCGTTCCTGCCGATGCCGTCCTATTATCTGCTACTAACCTAACTGCCGACGAATCTTTGTTGACAGGAGAATCAATTCCCGTCAGAAAAGTCGCCAGAGATAGACAGACTCCCATGGGTCATCCTGGGGGTGATGATTTGCCGTTTGTGTATTCGGGAACATTAATCGTTCGGGGACAAGGCATTGCTGAGGTAAAAGCTACAGGCAGTCAGACCGAACTCGGTAAAATTGGTAAAGCTTTACAAACCGTCGTCCCAGAGGATACTCCCCTACAGCAAGAAACGAGAGAATTAGTCGGTAAATTGATCTGGATTGCGATCGCCATTTGTGTAGCGGTAGTGGTCATTTATGGCTTAACTAGAGGCAATTGGCTGCCAGGATTTTTGGCGGGACTTGCTCTGGCAATGGCAATTTTACCCAATGAATTTCCCGTCGTCTTAACTATTTTCTTATCGTTAGGTGCTTGGCGTATCTCTAAAGATCGAGTTTTAACGCGCCGAATGCCTGCCGTAGAAACTTTGGGTTCGGCAACTATCCTCTGTGTCGATAAGACGGGAACGCTGACTTTAAATCAAATGTCTGTACGACAGATGGTTGCCTTTAATGAGTCGATTTTTCAGCCTTATGCCTACGATCTGACCCTCCACGAACGAGAACCCTTACCAGAAGCTGTTCATCAATTGGTAGAATTCAGCATTTTGGCGAGTCAAAAAGACCCCTTCGACCCGATGGAAAAAGCTTTCAAACAACTGGGGGACTATTATCTTGCCCATCCCGAACATTTGCATAGCGACTGGACGTTAGTTCACGAATACCCTCTTTCTCCCGACCTCTTGGCTATGTCCAGAGTTTGGCGATCGCCAGATACCACAAATTATATTATTGCTGCCAGGGGCGCACCCGAAGCGATCGCCTGAGTGACCAGTACCGCTCCTAATAATACTGGTGCGGGTTTAATCGACCAGAAAGGACCTCGCGTCCGCGTTACAAAGATGGTGAGATGACCTGCAACCGAAAGCTTGAGATAAATTAAAGTCTGAATCACTTCTCGGCTGAGTTGAAAATATGTTTCTCCCAGGTAGAAAAGCCCAAAAGATTCAATTACACCAGCTAATCCTAATACCGTTGCTACTCCCATGACTATAGGCATATTCCAAGCTTCAGGGCGATCGGCAGAACGAGTGCGGTCATAGGCAATTGATAAAATAGCACCATCGTTGAGCAGTGCCAGCAACACAATCATAATTGCCGTGACTGGATAAAAGTTAAAGACCAAAATCGATAAGGTCATAAATACCAGCACTCGGATGGTTTCGGCAATGCGGTAAGTGGCATAGCTGTTCATCCGCTGGAAAATTTTGCGACTTTCTTTAATCGCATCTACAATCACCGATAGCCCTGGTGTCAACAGGACAATATCCGCTGCTGCCCTGGCTGCATCAGTAGCAACAGAAACAGCAATACCTGCGTCGGCTTTTTTTAGGGCTGGGGCATCATTTACTCCATCCCCCGTCATGCCTACTATATGACCTTGCTGCTGAAGCACGTCAACAATGTGATACTTATGTTCGGGAAAAACCTGGGCAAAACCATCTGACCTCTCAATGTCATCGGCAAGCTGTCGGATTTGATGGACACCAGTTTTACCAAACAGATTAGCATTGAGAATATTTTCACCCAAGCCTAACTGATGGGCAGTCTCCTTGGCGATCGCCAGTTGATCTCCAGTGAGCATTTTCAGCTTTACTCCCAAGCGTCGGGCAGCCTCGATTGTAGACTGAGAGTCTTCTCTTGGCGGGTCGAAAAGTGGCAGTACGCCGAGAAATTGCCATTGTTCTCCTTCATCGCTGCGAGCTACCCCAAGAGAACGAAACCCGCGTTGGGCAAATTCGTTAACCACCTGCTCTACTTGGGCTGTAATTTGAGGTGCATTAGCTGATAGTGCCAAAATTACCTGGGGCGCGCCTTTGGTGACTTTAAAATTTCTACCGTTTGCGGTTCTGACTTCAGCTTCCGTGCGTTTGCTGACGGGATCGAAAGGCTGAAAGTGCCTAATTTCGTAGTTATCTAAAGTTTGGTTAGCTGGCAAACCACTAAATACTGCTGAGTCGATCGAGTCTTGGTTCTCACTGCGGGAAGCTAAGACGGCACTTAGAATTACCTGTTCTTTATCGATTTCTCCGATGCTGAAGGGTTCGCCTAAAGTTAACTGATTGAGAGTTAACGTACCTGTCTTATCAGAGCAAAGTATATCAATTCCCGCTAGTTCCTCGATCGCCGACAAACGACTTACAATAGCCTGTTTTTTTGCCAAGTTTTGCGCTCCTACTGCCATCGTTACCGATAAAACCGTAGGCATAGCTACGGGAATCGAAGCTACAGTTAAAACCAACGCAAATTTTAGAGTGGTAATCATCCCGTCACCGCGAAACAAGGCGACTGACAAAATCAGCGTGACGAGAAATAATGCCACCAGAATCAAATAATCACCAATCTTTAAAACTGCCCGTTGAAAATGGCTGGTAGTGTGGGCAGTTTCCACTAGATGAGCAGTTTTGCCAAAATAAGTATTAGCACCCGTGGCATAGACTAAACCATCGATTTCGCCTTGTTTGAGAATCGAACCTGAATAGACCGTCTCGCCTGAATTTCGAGTTACGGGCAAGGACTCCCCCGTTAGGGCTGACTGGTCTACCTCTACCGAATCCCCCTCTAAAAGTCGGATATCGGCGGGGACAATATCCCCAATCCGCAAACGGATGACATCTCCTGGAACTAATTCAAGTGCCGAAATGGTTTTCCACTCTCGATCGCGTTTGACCCGTGCTTTGAGTGCTAGCTTGGCTTTGAGTGCAGCGATCGCATTTCCTGCCTGATATTCTTCCCAAAAACCAATCATGGCATTGACCACTAACAAAGTTAGAATAATGCCAAAATCAGCCCAGTCTCTTACAAGTGCCGAAAGGATTGCCGCCACCTCAATCATCCAGGCGATCGGATTCCAAAAATGAGTGAATAATTGCTGTAAAATACTGCTAGTTTCTTCTGCTAACTCGTTGTAACCATAGCTCGACAAGCGACGACTCGCTTCAGACTGACTTAAACCATCAGCAGAAGTATCTAACTGAGTTTGCAGTTGAGTTAAGGATAAACTGTTAACCCGCTCTTCAGTTAGGACAGAAGACTCAATTTTAGATGGGGTGTTGCGTGCTTGGATTTGAGAAAGTTTTTTTTTCTGGTTTTGCGATCGCTGTTTAAACGCCATTTTGATTCTTCTTTAGTCAGGTTTTTATTTGATTGATAAAAACTTTCAGAAAAATTCTTCTCGCTCAAATTGCTTTGAGATTACCGAAACAGTTTGAGGAACTTATGAAGAAATTGATCGCTGACTAAAGTTGAAATTTATCAAGGTAATTTTTTTCGATTAGCCACTTCTCGATCTCCATAGCGAATAGAACTATAAGGAATTGATGGTGATTAGAGATTGTATTTGTTCTATGATTCCAAAATAAAAAGGGACTGTGCTACCATGCAGTCGATCGCCCCCGAACACATCTCCACCTAATTAAATCTGTGGCAAGTTCAAGCAGACAAAAACACTTCGATCATTCTCATAACAGCAAACAAACAGCTATTTTTCGAGTGCAGAATATTAGTAAAATCTATGAAATGGGAGAAGTTTCGGTTCAAGCATTAAAAAATGTCAGTCTCGATTTGCAGACAGGGGAGTTAGTAGTTTTATTAGGTGCTTCTGGTAGCGGAAAATCTACTTTGCTTAATATTTTAGGAGGCTTGGATGTTCCCTCAACGGGACAAGTCATGTTTGCAGGGCGCGATCTTACCCAGGCAGGCGATCGCGCTTTGACTAGCTTTCGACGGGAATGTGTTGGCTTTGTGTTTCAGTTTTATAATTTAATTCCCAGTCTTACTGCTAGAGAGAATGTAGCTCTAGTTACCGAAATAGCCTCCCATCCCATGCGCCCCAGAGAAGCTCTGGCATTAGTTGGATTAGACCATCGCCTCGATCATTTTCCCGCCCAGTTGTCGGGAGGAGAACAACAGCGAGTTGCGATCGCACGGGCGATCGCCAAACGCCCCCAAGTGTTACTGTGTGATGAACCTACAGGGGCATTAGATTTTCAAACAGGAAAATTAGTATTGCAGGTATTAGAGCGAGTCAACCGCGAGTTAGGCACAACTATTGCCGTGATTACTCACAACGCTGGGATTGCTGCGATGGCAGATCGGGTTATTACCATGCGTAGTGGTGAGATTATTAGTATTCAACACAATGAAACTAAAGTTTCACCAGAGGATTTGGAATGGTAATTGACTTGAATTGGGAGTTTGTAATTTAGGTTGCAGTCGATTTGGATTCCTGATGGAAAATATGTTTATAATCTGGATCTAACCAACAAAGATTATCCTAAAGGATATACTTCGCTATGTTAATTAACACCAAGCTTCCTCTAAATAGCGATCGCCTCGAAAAACAGGATCAAACTTTAAGTTTGGCGGGAATGACTTGGACAGATTACGAAAAATTTAATTCTGAAGAATACCCTGGTTACAGAGTTTCATATTTCAATGAAGTAATTACTGTAGTGTCTCCGAGCAAAAATCACGAAAGAATTGCTCAAACTATTGCCATTTTAGTATCTGCATATTGTAGAAAATATCAGTTGCCCTATTTCCCGATGGGTTCAACTCGCTTAGAAAATAAACCCCTAGCAGGAAAAGAGCCTGATATTAGTTTTGCCTTTAACACCGATAAAGATATTCCTGACTTGGCAATTGAAGTTATCTTTTCTAGTGGTAGTCTTGATGACCTTGATAAATATCAGGCTATAGGAGTTCAAGAAGTTTGGTTTTGGAGAAATAATCAAATTACTTTTTATCAGCTACAAACTCAAGGATATATAGAAATTAAAGCTAGTCAATTTTTACCTAATTTGACATCTAAAACACTAGAAAACTTTGCTAACCAAGGAATTGCTAAAAATTCTCTAGTTATTGAATCAGATTTTCTCCAACAAATTTAGTCAATCATTCAAACTGAAACATGAACTCCCTCGATCGCAAATTATTTAGAGACTTATGGCACGCTAGGGGACAGGTAATTGCGATCGCCACAGTCGTTGCCTGTGGTATCGCTATCTTTGTCATGGCAAGAAGTACCTATACTTCCCTGATTCTGACTCAAAATACTTATTACAATGAATATCATTTTGCTCGGGTTTTTGCCTCCCTCAAACGCGCCCCAGAATCTTTAAAGATACAGATTGCAGATATTCCAGGAGTTGCCCAGACTCAAACACGCATCGTGGTAGATGTTACCCTCGATGTGCCAGGATTGCCCGAACCAGGTACGGGAAGACTAATCTCTATTCCCGAACAACAGGAATTGATGCTCAACGAGCCTTTTATTCGTAAGGGAAGATATCTCGAACCAGGAAGAAGCAACGAAGTATTAATTAGTGAAGCTTTTGCTAATGCCAATAAGTTGCAGTTGGGAGATAGCATTGGGGCAATTATTAACGGGCGTTGGGAACAGTTGCAGATAGTGGGCATTGCTTTATCTCCCGAATACGTTTATGAGGTGCGCGGGGCGGGGGAACTATATCCCGACAATAAACGGTTTGGTATTATTTGGATGGGTCGAGATGCCTTGGGTAAAGCCTACGATCTTGACGGAGCATTTAATAACGTTACTTTATCTTTAAGTCCTGGAGCAAAAGAAATTGAAGTAATTACTCAATTAGATCGACTGCTGGCGCGCTATGGTGGTTTGGGTGCTTACGGTAGAGAGGATCAATTATCCCATCGGATTCTCTCCGACGATATTAAAGGTTTAGAGATTATGGCTACTCTCCTACCTTCAATTTTCTTGGGTATTGCTGCTTTTTTGTTAAACGTAGTTCTATCGCGTCTGGTTAGTACGCAAAGGGAACAGATAGCCGTGCTAAAAGCCTTTGGTTATAACAATCTAACTGTTGGACTTCACTACCTCAAATTCGTCGTCATTATTGTTACTGGTGGTTCTTTGTTGGGCATCTTAGGGGGGTTGTGGTTGGGAAGGGGACTTACGGAAATTTACACCCAGTTTTATAAGTTTCCTTTGATACGTTTTGATTTTAGTGTCAGGGTATTAGTCACTGCGATTATAGTTAGCTATTCTGCTGCGGCACTCGGCGCATTTATGGCAGTAAATAAAGCGGTTTCTTTACCTCCAGCCCAAGGGATGCGCCCCGAACCTCCAGCCCAGTTTAAACCAACAATTGTCGAAAAGTTAGGTTTGCAGCGTTTCTTTTCTCCAGCGGGGAGAATTATCTTACGAAATCTGGAAAGAAAGCCAATTCAAGCTGGTTTATCAATTCTTGGGGTGGCATTAGCAGCAGCTGTTTTGCTAACAGGGAAATATATGGGAGATGCGACAAATTATATGACGAATTTTCAATTTCGTCAGGTACAGCGAGAAGATATGACTATCGTATTTAACGAGCCTCGCTCTTCTCGTAGCCGTTATGAAGTGGCTAACTTACCAGGGGTAGTCGATTCCGAACCATTCCGTCTTGTTCCCGCCCGACTGCGCTTCGAGCATCGCACCTACCGTATCGCCCTAACTGGCATCGAACCTCAAGGGAAATTTCGTCGCTTAATAGATAAAAATTTAAATTCTGTTTATCTTCCTAGTAATGGGGTGGTAATGACAACCAAATTAGCAGAAATATTAGGTGTGAAGCCTGGTGATACTCTCACCGTTGAAGTCTTAGAGGCAAATCGTCCCGTGCGACAGATTACAGTAGCAGGATTGGTAGATGAACTATTAGGAGTACAGGCTTATATCGATATTCATGCTCTTAATCGTCTGATGCGAGAAGGTCAAACTATTTCTGGTGCATATATCTCCGTGGATGCTCATCTTACCAATCGACTTTATGCAGAGTTAAAACGCATCCCTGCCATTACTGGCATATCTACTCGGCAAGCAAGTTTAAAAAGCTTTGAGGAAACCAGTGCCGAAAGTCTAAATATTATGACTACTTGGATGGTAGCTTTTGCCTGTATTATTACCGTTAGCGTGGTTTACAATTCTGCTCGCATCGCTCTATCTGAGAGGGGAAGGGAATTAGCCAGTCTGCGAATTATTGGCTTTACCAAAGCCGAAGTAGCTTTTATTTTATTAGGAGAACAAACAATTTTAATTTTGTTAGCCATTCCTGTAGGGTATTTAATTGGCTATGGTATAGCTGCATTTATCTCTTCAGCTTTCAATTCAGAACTTTATCGTCTACCTCTGGTAATTAATCACTCTACTTATGCTTTCACCTTTGTGGTGGTGATGCTGGCTGCTTTTGGTTCGGGTTTGATTATTCGTCGTCAAATTAATCATTTGGATTTAATTGCTGTGTTGAAGACTAGAGAGTAAGGATCTTGCCAGCATAAAAATAAGGAACTTAGCTCACAATGCAATCGTCTTATTAAGTTCAAGCTACATTTGGTGGAGCAAAGTAAATGAGAACATCTTCGGCACTAGAACGGTTTCCACAACTATTCGCTGGATTAGCTGCGTTATCTCTTTCCTTGATAGTAAGTTCGTCTATCTTTGCCAAAGCTATTCATGGATTCAAGCAAGCCAGTGATGTCTTAGTCGTTACTGGTTCTGCTAAAAGACCAATCCGTTCAGACTACATTATTTTACGTTTTTCGGTATCTAGCCAAGAACCCACAGCTAAGGCGGCATACCAAAACTTAAAGGATCAGACTGAGAAAGTACAAGCTTATCTAAAACAACAAGATGTATCTGATGATGCTATTACCTTAAGTGCAGTTCAGACTTCGACTGTCCCAGAGGTTACAGCTAATGGACGCAGTACAGGTCGAATATTTGCTTATCGCCTGAGTCAAAACATAGAAATTCGCTCAAATGAAGTAGAAAAATATACAGAACTATCTCAGCAAGCGAATGAATTAATCAACGAAGGAATCAACCTTGTTTCGCAACCTCCCCAATACTTGTATACTAAACTCAGTCAACTGCGAGTCAAAATGATCGCTGAGGCATCCAAAGATGCAAAAGTCAGGGCTGAGGCGATCGCCAGAAGTACGGGCAATAAAGTAGGCGCAGTTAGAGGTGCCAAGACTGGGGTGTTTCAAATTACCTCCCGCAATTCAACCGATGTCAGCGATTATGGTATTTACGATACTTCTTCTCTCGAAAAAGATATTACTGCTGTCGTGTCGGTTCAGTTTGGTATGAAGTGAGGAAAATAATTGGTTTAAAAGTTAGCAACTAAGACTAATATATTGCGATCGCAATTTGAATATCTTGTAAAATGCGCTCAAAAGTTTCTAAATTAATTTCTCTAAAAATTCTGATTCTAGATAATACTGCTAATATTTGATGTTCAAGCATAGTGACATCAAACCTAATAATATCTATCATGAGTTGTATTTAAACTCGGTACTCTTATTCTGAATTTGTATTGATTTTTTCTATTTTATGGGAATAATACTTGAAACGAATGACGCTGTTAGCTTGTTCAAACAGTTATTAAGAGATTTTTATATTGATGGAATTACAAGATTTTTTTCCAGAGGCAGGGCATGTTCAAAGGCTTTACTGTAGTGACTGTAAAAGCCACCTTGACCTCAACTTTACTGATTTTAACAAAGTTGTTAGTGATGTAGAGATAAACATTTCAGATTTCCCTACATTAAATTGCAGTTATTGTGATAGTGATTATTTGCCAGATGACTCAAGGTCAGCAGTTATTTATCTTCATGAACAAGCTATTGCAAATTCAAGTAGAAGAGTAAATGTAACTAGAAATAAAACCAATCAGAATTTTGGTTTTACTACTGTCCCATTCATTTATGATTCCGACGATTATAATTATATTCCTGGTCTCAAGAGACCGTGGGACGAAGGCTTTTTGACCCCAGTTTTTTTCAATAAAGACGTTCTTTTAAAGTACGATGCATCACCAACATATAGACTTAACTTTGCCTCGACTACTTATGGTACGATTCGCAGAGATGATGACTTTTCGATGCCCTTTGGCTTAAACAAAAATGGAAAAATTGTAATGTGGCTTGGGGATATTGCTCGTCTACCCATATCAGAACAATATTATTTGCGCTCAGAAAACGTTGCATCTGACCATTCAATTGGTAGTGAATTTTATGATAGTCAGATCGAATGTTTTTTCACTGACATTTCAAAGAAAGACGAATTATTTAAGTGCCGTTCGTTGTTTTTAGAGTCTTGTTTCAAAAGGTTTGGTGAAAAAATAGCGCATCTAGACGAAGAAGTATTTGATATTTCAGTATCATTTAATGCGCCGTTGATAGACACGGACAAAGAACGAAGACATGTTGCTGATACCTTGAACAAAATCTATCTTGAGTCATTTGATAACAAGCTGTTGGGTTCTGTTCTTACTTCTCTTGGAGGTGATCCAAAAAGCTTAGGCAGCTTGAAAAGACTACAAAAGGTTTTAGAGTTAGCTACTTCTAGTGCAGATAGTGCAGAAATTTCTTCCCTTATGAGTCCTTTTTATGTTCTTTATGACTTGCGCGTAGCGTATTCTCATCTTGGCTCAAAAGAGGGTAGCGAAGAAAAGCTCTGTTTCGTAAAAGAACGACTTAATCTTTCTAAGGAAGCAGGTTTGTTAGAGATTTACGATTCGTTAGTAAATAATTTGATAACTTCCCTTACCAAATTAACTGAGTTAGTTGGAGAATATACCTGACAAAATCAAGTATACCTAAAAGCTAAAGTATTAAGAGAAGCTAAAGCTTTAATTTGTCGAGGTTATTAGCGTTAAATTTTCCATATAAATCTAACAATTCCAGGTATTTGAAATGTTTGAAGGTTTCTTGCAATTTAGATAATCTAAAAAGGTTCGATTTATCTTACTTTAGTTGTAGTTAGCGATCTCATAACAAGGCATTGTATAGCTAGTATTGATATTTTCTAAAGACAAGATTTGACGAGCAACCGCTAATATAACTGCATGAACTATTCCAACAACCAACCAAATAATTCCCCTAAAGTTAACTGAAACGAATTCGCAAAATTAGGGACTGGTAAAACATCGTTAGCATCTTCAAAAAATGCAGGCTTTTGCTTAGGATAATAGGCAAAGATAGACCGTTCGCTAGGATCGATGAGCCATCCCAACTGTGTACCATTGTCTAAACAGTGAAGAATATTTTTAGTAACTTTGGTGTGGCTTTGGTCGGGAGATAAAATTTCAATCGTCCAGTCAGATGCAGCTTGAAAAGAATCTGCGATCGCACCGTCATCATCGCGAGGAATTCTGTTCCATGTAAACACAGTGACATCAGGTACAGTCGAACGTCCACCAAAGGTACATCTTAGTTCGGGAAAGGCACGAGCAATTTTTTGTGGTTTAAGAGAACCGTTAAGAGCAAAAATAAGTTCTGCTTGAATCGTGCTGTGTTTTCCTTTTGGCATTGGTTTTTGAATGATTTTACCGTCTATATATTCACTGGCGGGTTTAGTTTCTGGCATAGCCAAAAACTCATTTAAAGTGACGGATTTTGATGGTGTTGTGACCATGGTTTTTTTCACAATAAATTACTATAGTAATTAGCTGTATTTTAGATCGTTGTCGCAATTGTTTGTGGCGATCGCCCGACAGACATTATTCGCAAAACTATAGATGAAAATACTTTTAATTCACGGTCTTAGTCGAACTCCTCTATCCTTGCTTGGTTTAGAACAGTCTTTACAACAAACAGGACTAGCAACAGAACACTTTAGCTACTTTGCCGTTACCGAAAGCTTCGATCGCATTGTTAAACGTCTACGAGTTCGTCTGCAAGCATTGGCGAGTCAAGGTGATTATGGAATTGTGGCGCATTCTCTCGGTGGATTATTAACTAGAGCGGCTTTGGGATTAGGTTTAATAAAATTACCCCAGCATATCGTGATGTTAGGTACGCCCAACCAATTACCACGTTTAGCACCCCATGCGTGGCAACTGCTGCTACCTTTTAGATGGTGGACCCGACAGTGTGGATTCAACTTAACTAACCCCAGTTTCTTTGCCTCACTGCCCAAAATCAAATCTTCCTACACAATTGTCGCTGGTACAATCGGCACCGTATTTAACGAGTATTTTTAGAGCCTCTATAGCTGAATGAAGCACTGTGTAGCTCTCTTCATCACAAAAAATCAAGTCAACTTCTTTTCCGAGAATCCATCGAATCGCCTCTTTGCTGCCACAGTCAATTGCATTGGTAATCCAGCGTCTCATAAATAGCCCATCTTGTCCCTGTGGAAAGTCTTCTTCCAGACTCGCCAACTCTTCCAAATCGTCACAACTTCCCGACCGAAGGACTTCTATAAAATAGTCGTAATCGTTAGGTATCAAAGGTATGCCTCACTTATTATTTAGCTCGATCGCATTTTCCTCATAGTTGTTTTTTATCTTAGAAATATAAACAGGACTAAAAGAGGTGTCAAATAAGAGATCGCTCAAGAAAAGAAATAGTTACAGTCTAACTAGCAATGATCGATAAACCATCAAAACCAGTTCGACTAACTCAAGATGAGGAAGCCAAACAATTAGTACCTGAAGTAAAAAGTAAGCAGCGAAGAAAAGATTTATTTCGCCAGCTACCCTTTATTTTAGGAGGATTGGGCATACTTGCAATGTTAATCTTGGCGTTTCTTCCTACTCCAATTCCTGTTGATGTAGCAGAAGTTAAACTGGGAGATGTGCAAGTAACTGTAGATGAAGAAGGAGAAACTCGTATCCGCAAACGCTATCTAGTTTCTGCTCCTGTAGCGGGAAGATTGGCAAGGATTGAGTTAGATGAAGGAGATCGCGTTACGCAAGGAGATGTTATTGCTCAAATCGATCCTTTACCCTTAGAATCCGATGTAAGAGAAGCTCAAGCCAGGTTGCGCCAGTGGCAAGCCGAAAAAGCAGGAGTAGCAACCCAACGTCCCAAAAGAGAAGCGATCGCTCAAGCTGAATCCAGAATTAGAGCCGTAGTAGCCAAACAAAAGGAGGCAGAGGCTAAGGTAGAACAAGCTAGAGCAGAATTAGCGCAGGCAAAACGCGACCGCGATCGCAATCAACAGTTACACGCTGAGGGCGTAATTTCGCGTCAGGAAAAAGAACGATCCGAATTAGGAGCAATTACCAAAACTAGAGCTTTAGAAGCCGAACAAAAAGTAGCCGATAGTGCAATGGCAGAAGTTAATGCTGCCCGAGAAGCTGTTTCAATTCTCCGTGCCGAGCAACGAGATCCAGATTATCTATTAGATGTTTATGATGCTCGGATTGCTAGCGTTGAGGCAGAACTGGCAAAGCTAACTGATGATGCTAAACGTACTAATATCACTTCGCCGATTGATGGTTATGTGTTTAGAGTGAACTTGGAAAGTGCGAAGTATGTCGAAGCAGGAACTCAACTGCTGGAGTTAGGAAATCCTCAAGACTTAGAAATCGTAGTCGATTTACTATCTTCTGATGCAGTGAAAGTAAAACCTGGTGCAATGATGCTTCTCGAATACTGGGGTAGAGAATCAACTCTTAAGGCTAAGGTACGTTACGTCGAACCCTCGGCATTTACTAAAGTTTCGGCTTTGGGAGTGGAAGAACAACGAGTCAATGTCATTGCCGATTTCGTCGATCCTAAAACACCTTTAGACGTTGTGCGAAGTGGGCTTAGCGATGGCTATCGAGTGGAAACCAGAACCGTAGTTTGGTCGGGAGAAAATGTTTTGGTTATTCCTCTCAGTGCTATATTTCGCTGCGAATCTGGAAATAATCGCGTTGTATCTAATACCTGGTGTACTTTTGTAGTGGAAAATGATCGAGCTCAAAAGCGTCAGATCGAAGTGAGTCAACGTAGTGATTTTGAAGCAGTAGTTCAAGCTGGATTGCAGGTAAGAGAAAAAGTAATTCTTTACCCTACCGAACAGATGCGATCGGGTACAAAAGTTAAAATCTAGTCGCGATCTACAGATTTGGCGTCTGACTAATTCGTAAAGTAAAATAGGGCTTGCTGAGAATTGCCTTGCTCTTATACAGCTACCGTGTACACACAAGTTGATTCTCAGAGAGTTTATAGGTTTATGACAACAAAATAATTAGGCGTTGGTAAATGAAAGTATGACAGGATAAAAAAGCGATCGCTAAGAGAATGTCTGAAGATGAACAGCTTTTAATTTCTTAGGTTCTATTCATCTTGCTGCTTCTGTAATTTAGCTTAATTGATAACTGACTAAAGTTGAAATTTATCAAGGTGATTTTTTTCGATTAGCCACTTCTTATATCAAGTTCGGTTAGACAGTTTTAATAAACTTCTTACTTACATCCTTGCCTATTTCCTTCTGCCTTCTGCCCTTATACGAAGCGGTTTCGTCAAGCGGGATCGAGATATCCTTTAGGGCTGCCATCTGCCTCACCACACCGATAACGTAACTATTCAACAGGATATGATATTAATCTCCATAGCTAATAAAACTATGCTGCTTAAAATCAAGCTGATGAACAATTGTACTAGCAAACGCTGTTCGCCCCTACCCACTGACAACTAACAACTAACAAAAACCAAGACATTTGACCATACCTAATCAAAATGAGAACTACTATATTTTGTAACCAGGTAAGTTATTTGAGTTTAAGTCCTGCCACCATATTTTCTTCACTTTTTAGACTTAATCTTAGAAAGCAATATTGACATCCTCCCATCACGGGACGTGAGGGATTCCTAAATCCCAGTCTGCGATAGAGGTTCTTGGTTCAGCGACTCTCCGTTAGACAGCAGGGTTGCCCCAACTGCCCAAGAGGGAGTGTCTCCCCAAGCGTAGATTCCCGTATGCCCTACGGTATTTAATCCTTTTTTCAGAATGACGATAGCTGATGCGTGGTCGCGGTCTAATACGCAGCCACACTCGCAGATGTGAGTTCTAGTAGAGAGTGATTTTTTCACTCTTTTCTCGCATTTGGGGCAGTCGTGAGAGGTGAAATGAGGAGGGACAGCAACTGTTGCCTTCCCCATCTTCCAGCCAAAATATTCTATCCAATTGCGAAATTGCGTCCAGCCAGCATCAGTTATTGATTTAGCCAATTTACTATTTTTAACTAGATTTCTCACACTCAAATCTTCATAGACGATGCAATCATTAGATGCACAGACGCACCTTGCTAGTTTCACAGCATGGTCTTTACGTTGTCTACTTACTTTTAAATGTGCCAAAGCATATCTTTTTCTAGCCTTATGATAGTTAATTGACTGTGGTAATCCTCCTTTTTTGTACTTTTTGGATTTTCTTCTATTCAGACGATTTAGATTACGTTCTCCTTTTCTGTAGAATCTGGGATTTGCTTCTGTATGACCAAACGAGTCTGAATAGAAGTATTTGAGTCCCATGTCCAAACCAACAGCTTTCCCCGTAGGCTGCATATCTTCTCTGACTTCGATAGATATACAAAACTGACAGTAATACCCGTCAGCACGACGAACTAATCTAACTCGCTTAATTTGTTCTGGTTGATAGTAATAGATGTCTCTTGAACCAACGAGCTTAACTCTTCCAATACCGTTTTTATCGGTAAAAGTAATATGCTTTTTGGTTGTCGAATCTAGCTTCCAACCAGACTTTTTGTATTCAACGGAGCGAGAATGTTTCTTGAATTTGGGGTATCCTTTCTTTTTTACTTTCTTTTTGCAGTTTTCAAAGAATCTGGATATTCCAGCCCAAGCTCGTTCTGCTGATGATTGTCTAGCAGTAGAATTAAGTTTGTTAGCAAAATCAAACTCCTTCGCTAAAACGGCACAATATTTGTTGAGGTCATATTTGTTGACTCCTTTATTGTCCATCCAGTAGCGTAGAGCCTTGTTTCTTACAAATTGGCTAGTACGAATCGCCTCGTCAATTGCCCGAAACTGATATTGCTTTCCTTTTAACTTGTACTCTAAAACTATCATTTCCTTATGCTACATTGATTGGCACAAGAAGTATAGAGTTAATATTAAGCGGTCAACCTAAACCCTGGACAAAATTCATCCCGTCGCTAAAAGCGAGGGTCTTCTTTTGGAAGAAAGATAAAATCTGAGTTCGGAGTTAGTAGTTAGATCGATCTCAACGATAATATGAGGATTACAGGCTTTGATAGACCGTTCAAAACTCGCTTTTTTGATTTGGTCGAACTCCTAAGAAACAAACAAAATTCTTCTTTTTTAGATTTTCAATTTTCTTTAACTTTACTAAGCTCATGAAAATCTTACTGGTTGAAGATGACAAACAATTAGCAGCAGCATTAGTAGAAGTTCTCATTGATAAGCAACACTATGCTGTAGATGCTGTCACTGATGGAGAAATGGGATGGGAATTTATAGAGGCGACGGTATACGATCTAATTATTCTCGATATTATGTTGCCCAAGTTAGATGGCGTTAGTTTATGCCAGCGATTGCGTCGCCAAGGTAGTATGACTCCTGTACTAATGCTGACAGCAAAAGATATGAGTAGCGATCGCGTTATGGGCTTAGATGTGGGAGCAGATGATTATGTGGTCAAGCCTTTCGATCTATCAGAATTATTGGCTCGGATTCGCGCTTTACTAAGACGAGGTAACATTAATTTACTGCCAGTACTTGAATGGGGAAATTTAAAGTTAGATTCTAGTAATTGTCAGGTGACATATAAAGGGCAACTCGTACATTTAACACCCAAAGAATATGGTTTATTAGACTTACTATTGCGCCAACAAGGTAAATTGGTAAGTCGCGATACAATTATCGATCGCCTGTGGACGTTTGATAATCCTCCATCCGAAGAAACGGTAAAAGTACATCTCAAAATATTACGCCGAAAACTAAAAGCGGTGGGTGCGCCTGCCAATCTAATAGAAACAGTTTATGGTTTTGGATATCGTCTCAAACAAATCTAGAGATCGCCGTTATCAAGCACTACGATGGCGACTATTGCTGTCTTATTTAACAGTAATGATGGCAATTTTGGGTATTTCGGCTTTAGCAATTTACCAATACACTCGTCATAATCTTTACGAGCAAATGGATCGACGTTTAGAAGTGTTGGCGCAAGCAGCTTCACACAATCTGTCAGCCAATAAAGCTAACTATGAGCGATATCAGCAACTAGGATTAGCAGGAAATCCTCCACCTGCGCGGAGAAGTCGTTATCTCGATCATGATGGGGATCTAGACATTCCTTGGGAGAATTTACGTCAGCCAGATCAAGGGGTGGAATGGTTTGACGCTCAAAAACGCTTAATAGGTAATGCTGGGACATTATTAATTGATTTACCACTACAACCAGGATGGCAATTTGGACAACAGGGAAAAATCAGAACTGTTACTTTGCCAGCCTATAGTCACGATAACGGTCAAAAACAATTACAAGGATATATTCGTGCCAGCCAGGTTACTGATGAGATCGAAGCTATTTTGGCTCGTTTGCGTTGGGGTTTAGGAGTGGGCGGAATTGGCGTAATTGGATTAACTGGTCTAGGGGGAATCTGGCTGACTAAACAATCTCTTCGACCAATCGAGCAAAGCTTTGAACAACTCAAACAGTTTACTGCTGATGCTGCCCATGAGCTACGTAGTCCCTTAGCAGCCATCAAAACATCCGTTCAGGTCATGGAATATTATCCAGAGAGGCTTCATCCTCAAGACCTGAAAAAAATTACTGCGATCGCTTCAACTACCGACCACACTATTCGCTTGGTAGAAGATTTACTCTTGTTAGCCAGAATAGATTCAGTCGATGTTATAGAAACGAGAACTTGGGTAGAGCTTTCTCTGACAGAGATTTTGGAAGACTTACTCGAACTTTTTCAATCTTCCGCTCAAGAAAAGAAGATTATCCTTGAAGCTAATTTATTACCTGAAGTTAAAGTAAAAGGAGATGGAGCAGAACTATCCCGTCTATTTAGGAATCTTATAGAAAATGCCCTGCAATATACACCTCCAGAGGGTAAAGTCACTGTGACTACAACGCAAGAACGACAAAGCGTTTTGGTTAGAGTCGAAGATACGGGGGTGGGAATTGCCCCAGAACATTTATCATCAGTATTCGATCGCTTTTGGAGAGCCGACCAAGCCAGAACTAGAAGGGTTGGAGGTATGGGAATGGGATTAGCTATTGTCAGGGCGATCGTCGAGCGTCATCATGGCAAAATTTCAGTAACTAGCCAACTTAATATTGGTAGTTGTTTTGAGGTCAAATTACCGATTAATTAAAGCTATTTCTACCCCAATTTCTACCCCGATCTAGTTGTAACCTAGCAAATAGCTCAAATAGAGTGATATCTCGGTAGAACAAAATCTAAACTTCTGAGGAACTAAAAATTATGAATTCCAAAGCTTTAATAGCAGAGTTTATTGGTACTTTTGCCCTGATTTTTGTTGGGGTAGGCGCGATCGCCACCAACTATATAGTAAGAGGTGGAGTAACGGGAACGCAAGTAGACCTTGTTGCCATTGCCCTGGCACACGGTCTTACGATCGCGGTTATGGTCAGTGCTACTGCTGCCGTTAGTGGCGGTCATCTCAATCCAGCCGTTACCTTTGGTGCTTGGCTGACCAAAAAAATCGACTCAAGAAACGCTGTAGGATATATTGTGGTTCAATGTTTAGGAGCAATTTTTGCTGCTAGTTTGCTCAAGCTAGCAATTCCTTTAGATGTACTTCAGGCAGTTAGCATGGGAACTCCAGGTTTGGGGAAAGGAGAAACTCCTGTAATGGGTTTGGTTCTGGAATTTATCCTCACCTTTTTCTTGGTATTTGTCGTCTTTGGTACGGCGATGGATTTTCGCGCTCCTAAAATGGGTGGATTGTTTATTGGTTTGACCGTAGTTCTCGGTATTCTTGCGGGTGGTCCTTTGAGTGGTGCAGCAATGAACCCCGCTCGTTATTTGGGACCTGCTTTAATGGGAGGTGGACTCCAATATGTTTGGCTTTATTGCCTTGGTCCCTTGGCTGGCGGTGCTGCTGCTGCTTTAGTTTACCATCATGTACTCGAAGATAAGCGCGGAGCTACAGTTTTTCGAGCTGGTGAATTAGAAGATAGGCAATCTGCCAGCAGATAACAGTATTTTTGAAAAAAACGCAACTATAATCCTCATCGCCTACATAGTTCAACAAAACTAATTACACAACGGCAAAAGTTTTAAAGACTCTACCCTAATTTCTACCCTATTCATTTCCTAATCTACGGTTAAAGCCTACATTCCGCAGGTTCCTCAACAGAGGAAATAATATTTTTGACAGGCTGAACCGAGGAAGCGCAAAATGTGTCTTTGTGAATCGTTTAACTTAATCGACCATTTTCGACCATCCACCCAAACCAAATGCACGGACTGAAAACATTGCAGCACCCAACGCAGTGTTGGTCGCTCTGTTGCCTTACCCCGTTGATTGGGAATCGTTTCTATTGCCTCGGCTAAAGATTCCGCGAAGTTGTCGTTGACCGATGCTGTAGACCAACAAACATAAGCCCATAATCATGGCCAGGGCGGCTACTCGCTGAGGTAACTTGACAAACATCCGAGAGGCAAAAAAGAGGGGGTCTTTGAGGAATCGAAAGCCTCGTTCACACGACTGCTGATTTTTGTACTCTTGCAGAATCGTCTCATTTGGCCACAGCTGATCATCGAGCAAGTTAGTCGCCAAAATGAATCGTCCTGCTTGGGTTCGCTGGGCTTCAACTGCTGCTTCATTGAGGGCTAAAGTCCCTTGAATATGATAAGTGTAGCGTTTTGGTGACTCTCCTTTGCGGGGACGACCAGGTCGTTCATAGTGAGGCTTCAATTGTACCTCAATGTCAGTCAAGCGATGATACTTAAGCTTTTTGTCAAAGGCGTTGGCCGCATCTAGGGCATCAGTCTCACAAGCGAAGGGATGAGCACTCAACTCTTTAAGTGCTTTGGCTTGTTTGGTTTTCGCCTTGGCAATACGCTTGTCTAATTGTTTGAGGTCAGCTTGTTGGCGCGACTCGCTTTGGACCACCAACCAGCGCTGGCGAACTCCCGCGTAAGTGCTACACACTTCGACCATGGTGTAGTTGTCCCCGCAACTGGGTATGAACAGCTCCGACGGTAGAGTCTGCATCAACTGTTGCGCCTCGGCAATGGTGGCAGGAACACGGCTAATCCAAGGAGTCTCTCCTAAGGCTTGAAGATTCTGACTTTTCCCGTTAAGTCTTAAAACGACCAAAGAATAGGGGTTTCAGCCCAGCCTTTGTTGTCAACAAGCTAAGTTTTATGACAATGAACAACGAGAAAATAGGACTTTGGGATAAAGGAATAGTCAGCGATCGCTCAACTAATAAGATAACGGGAAAAGTCAGAGTCATGAATTCATCGATGATTTGTTCTTGTCGTTCTGGGGATAAACGTTCCCAGACTTGTCCTGGTGTGATAGACATAGAACCTCACATTGAGATGCTAAAGTAACTAATTCACTTACACTATCTCTCGTTATCTTTGTCCCCAAATATCTTCTGGTTGGAGTTAATTGAGTCGCTTCTAAGGGAATGCGTAACCGCATTTGACCTTGATATTTCACGATCGCCGTTCCCCATTCTTGCCCTGAATGGGACAGGGAAATCACCTCAAATTTTCGCCCGAACAGTGGATGCATCGGGTCAGTGATTTCAATCTCGGTGGGCTGTTCTGCCAGTGGGTTGTTGAAGGTAGGGCTGTTTCATTCTAGAGAGAAGTCAGGTAAATTAACATAAAAGCCTAATTTAATCGACAAATGACTCCAAAAAACTGGGATAAAAGCCTAATTGACTATTTAAAAGAGATACCCGATGAGCGAGATCCTCATGGCAAAAGACATCCTCTGTGGTTAATTTTATTAACAAGGCTTCCGCCTTGGAAGGCAGAAGCCTTGTTAAAGAAGCTATAGATGCCTTAAGTCATAATTTGGATTTTATTAGATATTTCTGCTATTAATGGGGCTTTTTTGGTTACTTTATCACTATTGCTCTTTTTAATGCCAGAATGAAACAGCCCTAACCCTCGAATGGGGGTATCCCACGTAATAAGTTTACTGCGATCGCCACTTAATATCTGTGCCGACAGGTTCTATGTAATCTTTAGCAATTGCTACCTCAGAAAGCATATTAACAATGCTATCACGAAGATAATGATGCTTAACTTGCTCTGATGATTCGGCACAGTCATCAATTCTGCCCTGATAGCGAATCACCGCATCACTGTCTAATAAATAAACAGAGGGTAAGACTTTAGCTTTAAAAGATTTGGCAACATCTTGGTTAGAGTCCCTGAGATAGGGAAAATTAAGCTCTTTCTCCTGAGCAAATTTTTGCATAGCCTCTATACTCTCAGCAATTGGCTCAGAGCGATAATTAGAGTCTATCCCCATGATGGTGAATTTTTGCCTCCTAAAATCAGCCTGAATTTTTTTGAGACGTTCAAGATACTGCTCTACTTCTGGAACATTACCCATGAAAACCACGGCGATCGCTTTGAATTGTCGGCGATAGCTACCCAGATGGTAAACTTCCTTATCAATGCCAGGAATCTCGAAATCGGGAGCATAATTACCTATCGTATTCATAAATACTCTTTCTCATAACAGGTTTTTAGTAACAATAGAACAGCACTAATCTGTCTACAAACAATCAATTTTATCAATTTTAATTTGAATTTGAATCTAACTGTGATCCAGATCTCATTAGGACTTAAAGTTACCCTTAGTTTGGGGTGAAACTCAAAAGCTGAAAATCAGATCGACTCAGAATTTTGACCGAGAGAAAGGGGAAGGTTTCCTCTCCACCAGGGGGACAAATACATATTGGTTAAAGCCTTTGTTTGTCTAATCGAGGTGTTGACGTTCGCCAAACCACTCATAGCGATGATCGCGGATTTGTTCATAACTGCGATCGCCCAACCACTTCATTCCTGGAATAGCTCGATAGGCAGCAATAAAAGGTTCTCCCAAAGGTAGTAGACGAGCAATTTCTTCCGCAGCTTCGCTTCCTTGCCATCTTCTGACTGGTTTATCAGTATCAATCAAAATCATTCCTGCCTCGCAATCTGTGGAAATAATGCCGTAATTTGCCAAACTTGCTCCATCCTGCATCGGAATATAGGCAAAAGTTTGCTCGCGGTCAAATTGTTTTAAAAGTTGAGCAAAAGTTGTACAGAGATTACATTTGCTGTCGTAAACTACCTGGTATTTCATTATTTGAGTTGTTGAGTTGGTATGGGCTTTGTTAAAACTTTAACTATTTTTATTGATTAATCACCGCTTGTAGGCAATAGATATTTTTTTGCTATAAGGCATCAAAGCTACACAAAAAGGGAAATATCGCTTACAAAGGACAATATCGCAGACCAAGGAATTAAGCATAAAAAAATTAGCAGATCGATCGCCCTATTTCATATTTATTTGGAAAACCCTATTTAACTTATGTCTTTATTAGATCTTAAAAATATCAATGGCAATAACGGCTTTATCATTCCAGGAAAAATTGAGGATGATCGTATAGGGACAGAAGTTTACAGTACAGGAGATATCAACGGCGATGGCATTGACGATGCAATTGTTACCGCAACTAATGCAGGAATAGCCAACAGTGATCCATATAGTTATTCTTATAGTGACCGACGAGGCAAGGCATACGTAATTTTTGGCAGTCGAAACGGCTACGACACAACATTCGATCTTGACAACCTCAATGGAAACAATGGCTTTACTATCACAGGCATTGAGGAAAACCATGAATTGGGTAATGCAATTTCTGCTGGAGATATTAATGGCGATGGCATAGATGACTTAGTTGTTGCTGCTTCCTATGCAGGAGATGCAATTACTGGTGCTGGGTTTACTTATAGTAATAACAAAGGAGAAGTTTACGTTGTTTTTGGTCGGCAGAACTCTTTTGCTGCTGATTTTAAGCTCCAATCCTTGAACGGGAACAATGGCTTTAAGCTAAGAGGAATTGATGCAGAGGATATGCTAGGGACAGCAATTACCAGTGCTGGAGATATCAATGGTGATGGCATTAATGACCTGGCAATTAGCGCATCTGGTGCGGGGCAATTAGTTACTAATAGTGCCAATTCTACTACCAGCGACCGCCGTGGTGAAGTTTTTGTGGTGTTTGGCAAGAGAGACGGCTTAAATTCACAAATCAATTTAGCTCGTTTAAATGGTAATAACGGCTTTATTATCGAAGGAATAGACCCCAACAATAGCTTAGGAGAAGCATTAAGTAATGCAGGGGATATCAATGGGGATGGTATTGACGACCTAATCATCGGTTCACCAAATGGGGGAGAAGTTTTAAATAGTCCTTTCGCAGATGGCGACAGTGATCAGCGAGGAGAAGTTGATGTTATTTTTGGTAGCAGAAACGGATTCAATTCTCGATTTAATCTTGAAGATCGACCTAATGGTGTAAACGGTTTCACGATTTCAGGGACTGGAATAGAAGATAACCTGGGTAGTGCCATTAGTAATGCAGGAGATCTTAACGGAGATGGTATCGATGATCTAATTCTAGGGGCAGCCAAAGCTTCTGTGGGCGGAGAATATACTCAGTCAGGACAAGTTTATGTAGTTTTTGGTCGTCGGGACAGTTTTGGCAATCAGTTTGACCTTAATAGCCTTAACGGCAGCAATGGCTTCAGCATTGCAGGAATTAATCCTGGTGATGGTTTAGGTAATGCAGTCAGTGCTGGTGATTTTAATGGTGACGGCATTGATGATCTCTTTGTCGGAGCAAATACCGCAGGGGAAACTATCAGTGCTTATGGCTATGATTATAGTGATCGGCGAGGAGAAGCATATATTGTTTTTGGGAAGAGTAATTTTGCTGAGAAGATCGATTTAGCTAATCTTGATAGTAATGCTGGGTCAAAAATTGTCGGTATCAACAGCGATGATCTTCTAGGTAGCGCCATCAGTAGTGGAGGAGATATCAATGGTGATGGTGCGGATGATCTGATAGTTAGCGCCCCTGATGTTGACCTTGGGGAGGAATATAGCAGAGAAGGTACGACTTATGTAATTTTTGGTTCACCAGAAGATGATGTTGCTCAACCCCAACCCCAACCTGTACCCCAACCTGTACCCCAACCTCAGCCTCAACCCCAACCTCAACCTCAGCCTCAACCCCAACCCCAACCCAACCTCAGCCTCAACCTCAACCTCAACCCCAACCCCAACCCCAACCCCAACCTGTACCAACTCCCAAAGCAACACCCTACAATGACGAGATAGTTGGTAATTCTTTAAACGACACTATTTCTGGAGATAATGGGGACGACATTATTTCTGGGGGTGATGGCAATGATTTCCTTTCTGGTGATGCTGGTGGTGATTCTCTTTTCGGTGGAAATGGGGCTGACAATTTATCTGGTGGTAACAATAATGACACTCTGTTTGGCGGAGAAGGAATCGATCTTCTAAATGGCGGGAATAATCAAGACCGACTTGTAGGAGATGGTGGGAATGATCGCCTGTTTGGCGGAGGGGATAACGACCGACTCGATGGTGGGATTGGTAACGATACTCTCAATGGGAGTGAACCCAATAACTCTGCAGTTCAATTTGGCGAGCAGGATACTTTAGTTGGCGGTGCTGGTAGTGATCTATTGATTCTGGGAGATGCTAACCAGATTTACTATGACGATCGCAATCCGAATACCCAAGGAGAAACTGACTTTGCCTTAATTGAAGACTTCGATCCGCAACAAGACCAAATTCAGTTACAAGGCGATCGCAGTTTGTATGACCTCTCTTTCTTTACTGATGGTCGGGGAAATCTGCTAGCCAATATATTTTATGTCCCATCAGGAGCAATTCCAGAAAGAGTTGGCATCATCAAGAATGTCTCATCTCAACTAACTCTAGATAATTCTGGGTTTGTCTTCGTACAACCCAAACAAGATAATAAACCCGATAACCCACAGACCATTATTGGAACACCATCTCAAGACAATCTAGTTGGTGGTAGTGGCAATGACCGAATCTCAGGTGATAGTGGTCAAGACACCATTAGAGGCAACAATGGCAATGACTTACTTAATGGGGGTAGTCAGCGCGATTCTCTCTTTGGTGGACAAGGAAGTGATACCCTCAACGGTGACGACAACGGTGATACCCTCTTTGGCGGGGATAACAACGACTTACTCCATGGTAATAACAACCAAGATCGGCTCTTTGGGGAGTCGGGGAATGATCGCCTGTTTGGCGGAGGGGATAACGACCGACTCAATGGTGGGACTGGTAACGATACTCTCAATGGCAGTGAACCCAAGAACTCTGGAGTTCAATTTGGCGAGCAGGATACTTTAGTTGGCGGTGCTGGTAGTGATCTATTGATTCTGGGAGATGCTAACCAGATTTACTATGACGATCGCAATCCTAATACCCAAGGAGAAACTGACTTTGCCTTAATTGAAGACTTCGATCCGCAACAAGACCAAATTCAATTACAAGGCGATCGCAGTTTATATAATCTGTCGTTCTATACTGATGGTCAAGGTAGTCTCATGGCGAATATCTTCTATCAACAGCCAGGAAGTGAATCTGAGAGAGTTGGTATCATTGATAATGTTTCACCTGAGTTAACTATAGATGATAGTGCCTTCACTTTTATCTAGAACTCAATTAACAAACAGCTAAGCAAAATTAAATCAATTATCAATTACTGTGATCAAGTAAGTTTAATTTTGCTCAGGTACTTATGTTGGATGTGAGGCAAGTTTGTCTGCCCATCTGGTTGTTTCTGGGAGGCGATATTTGGTTAGACAGCCCATCACATAGTTGACTGCTGTGGGGAGACTGATCTTGTGTCCAATAGAGACATAAATTGGCTTAACTTTAGTGCGCGATCGTAATACAACACCGATAGTTTCCTCATTGTCCATCAAGGGTTGCCAACTACCTTTGGTTAAAGGCACCGATTCATGATGACCAATAAATAAAGACTTAGCTACTCCAATAGTTGGCATGTCTAACAATACTCCTAAATGACAAGCCAGACCAAAACGACGAGGATGAGCGAAACCCTGACCATCACACAAAATTAAATCTGGGGTGATTTCCACTCTTTGCAAGACTGCTAGAATAGCGGGAATTTCACGAAATGAAAGATATCCAGGCACATAAGGAAAAGTGGTGGGAATACGAGCAATCTTTTGTTCAACTAATTCCAATTCTGGATAAGTCAATATAGCGATCGCCGCTTGGGAAATTGCATAGTTGTTTTCAAACCCAATATCTACTCCTGCCACATAACGAACTTTTCCCAAACAGTCTGAATCAATTACTTGATGTCTCAATTGTTCTTGAATCGTCTTGGCTTCGGCTAAGGTTTTGACCCAGGGATGAATTGAATTAATTTTCATTTTTTTACTTATTTTTTACTTATATAGCGTTTCTCAGATGAGTGAGGTACGATCTTTTCCCTTTTCCCTTTAACCTTTACCCAAACACAACCGAGGTGTACCTCATAGATACGAGAAACGCTATAGTTAATGGCTGATTATTACTAAGTGATTTCACTTTAATAAATATTGAATAAAATCCATTTGCGTACTTTTATTTAGTTGATTTTACTCATATTTGTTCAACAAAATAATTGGTAAGATTGATTGTTATAATATGTAAGTCAAATATTTTTCTGGTCTGTAAAAATAGTTATCTATTACGCTTATTTGTAGTAAACAAATGCACAACTCATCTAACAGTAATGAGCCTTTAATATCCAAAGCGAATAGACCTCTGGGAGAGATTCTGATTGAGGCAGGATTAATTACGGCTAGCCAAATAGAATTTGCTTTGCAGCAACAGTCAAGCAGTAATTTAAAAATTGGTGAAATATTAGCTTCCCATAACTGGATTAAGCAACAAACGGCTGATTTCTTTGTCGAACAATGGCCACAACTAGTCCAACAGCAGCCAAAAAAGCCTCTCATATATTACTTTCGTCAATCAGGGCTATTAGATGAACAACAAATTGCTAAATTGATCAGAGAGCAACAACAATACTCTAAACCCGTCAGATTTCATCGCATAGCAGTGAGGCGCAAATATCTAAACCAAATAACTGTGGACTTTTTCCTGACAAACATTTTTGGGATCTACAATACCAATGTTTTTTCTTTCGCCAAACCTTATGAAATTCTCAGAAGATACAATAAGGGTGAAACGAACTTTCGTCGCACAGAGTTAAGCAAAGCGCCCTTAGCAGGAGTTACTCTCAAAGGAATTCAATTAGATGGCTCTAATCTTCGACAAGCTAATCTTAGTAACTGCAATCTCAGCGAATCTAGTCTAATTCAAACTAACCTAACACTGAGTGATCTGGTAAAGGCAGTTTTAACTAGGGTGAATTTTGAACAAGCCAATTTATATCAGGCTAATTTGAGAGAAGCTCACTTAAAAGAAGCCAATTTTACTAAAGCCAATTTAAAGGGAGCAGATTTAAGAAATGCTCATTTATTTAATGCAATATTTGCGGGAGCAGACTTAAGAGAAACCAAGCTGCTCACAGAATATCCCTATGAGGTTTATTACGATTCCCAAACGACTTTCGATGATCGATTTGAGCCACAACAAGCTGGATGGAAGCAACTAGATTGAAATGTGCGATCACTCTATTTATTTTGTCCTGTTTGCCTACTTAAAATAACTTAAAATAATAAACATAAAACTATAGCCCGATCGCCTTGCAAGATATAGAATTTAACAATTCAGATAGTGTTAGGATCAGACTACGGATAGTGTTAGGATCAGACTACGAGAAAAAGAAGCGAAAAAATAAGGAACATAAACTTAATGCAGGAATTTGACAAGTCGATATCCTTTGATGGTCGTGATATTCGGCTTAAAGTAGGTCTGCTCGCACCACAGGCAGGCGGTTCAGTATTAGTCCAATCAGGGGATACAGCAGTTTTGGTTACTGCGACGAGAGCAAAGGGAAGAGAAGGAATCGATTTTTTGCCTTTAACTGTAGATTATGAAGAGCGGCAGTATGCAGCAGGTCGCATTCCTGGAAGTTTTTTTAGAAGGGAAGGCAGACCAGGGGAAAGAGCAATTTTAACTAGTAGGTTAATAGATCGACCAATGCGTCCTTTGTTTCCTAACTGGTTACGAGACGATATTCAAATAATCGCAACCACTTTATCGATGGATGAAGAAGTACCTCCTGATGTTTTAGCTGTGACGGGGGCTTCAATAGCGGTTTTACTGGCAGAGATACCTTTTTATGGTCCAATGGCTGCGGTTAGAGTCGGTTTAGTGGGGGATGATTTTATCCTCAATCCTACCTACAAAGAAATTAAGAAGGGTGATTTGGATATTGTCGTAGCAGGTAGCCCTGACGGCATCGTGATGATAGAAGCAGGCGCAAATCAGCTACCAGAACAAGACGTAATCGAAGCAATCGATTTTGCTTATGAAGCAATTCTAGAATTGCTTCAAGCTCAACGAGACTTGATTAAAGAATTAGGTATTGAGGTAGTTGTACCGGAAACTCCAGAAGAAGATGAGACTCTTACTAGTTATATTAGCGATCGCGCTACCGTCGATATCAAAAACATTCTTTCTCAGTATGACTTCGATAAAAAGGTGCGGGATGAAGCCCTAGACGAAATCAAGCAAACGAAGATTGTTGATGCGATCGCCGAACTTCCCGAAGATGATCCCATAGCTGTCGCTACTACCGAAGATCCTAAAGCCATCGGCAAAGCGTTTAAAACGCTAACTAAAAAGCTGATGCGGGGTCAAATCCTAGAAGATGGCATTAGGGTTGACGGCAGAAAGCTAGATCAGGTCAGACCAATTACTTCCCGAGTAGGGGTCTTACCCAATCGAGTTCACGGTAGTGGCTTATTTAGAAGAGGCTTAACTCAAGTACTCTCAATTGCTACTTTAGGAACATCGGGAGATTCTCAGGATACGAGAGAAGATCTGACGATCCAAGACGAAAAACGCTATCTACATCATTATAATTTTCCACCATATTCTGTTGGCGAGACTCGCCCGATGCGATCGCCTGGACGAAGAGAAATTGGTCACGGTGCATTAGCCGAAAGAGCCTTGCTACCTGTATTACCTATTGCAGAGGATTTTCCTTATGTAATACGCGTAGTTTCCGAGGTATTGTCTTCTAATGGTTCAACCTCTATGGGTTCGGTATGTGGTTCAACTCTTTCCCTGATGGATGCAGGAGTTCCAATAGCTAAGCCTGTTAGCGGTGCAGCTATGGGTCTAATTAAGGAAGGAGGTGAGGTCAGAATTCTGACTGATATCCAAGGTATCGAAGACTTTTTGGGTGATATGGACTTCAAGGTTGCAGGGACAGATGCAGGAATTACTGCCTTACAGATGGATATGAAAATTTCTGGTCTGCCAATGGAGGTGATTTCTAAAGCAATTCAACAGGCTTTACCAGCCCGCATGCATATCTTAGAAGAGATGCTGAAGGCGCTCGACGAACCTAGAAAAGAGCTATCTCCCTATGCTCCTCGACTACTAACCATGAAAATCGACCCCGATTTAATCGGCATGGTAATTGGACCTTCGGGTAAAACCATTAAATCCATCACCGAGCAGACAGGAGCCAAAATTGATATCGAAGACGATGGTAAGGTAATTATCGCAGCGGTAGAAGCAGAAAAAGCAGATATGGCGCGGAAGATGGTCTTCAATATTACCCGTAAACTGAATGAAGGAGATGTTTACCTAGGTAAAGTTACCCGAATCATTGATATCGGTGCTTTTGTTGAGATTCTACCAGGAAAAGAAGGCATGATCCACATTTCCCAGTTAGCCGAAGGTAGAGTGGGTAAAGTTGATGATGAGGTAGCGGTGGGAGACGAAATTGTCGTTAAAATACGTGGTTTCGATCAGAAAAACCGCCTCAATTTAACCAGATTAGGCATTCATCCCGACGAAGCTGCCGAAGCTAGAGCAGCAGCGATGTAACAAAATGTAACAACAGGATAAAGGGGAAGGAACTATGAGGAGCGCAGATAATTTGCGACCTCCTCGTAATTTATTTGAAAAATCATGCCTTAATTCAGCAACGCCAAAATCCATAATCAACATAATCAAATCGTCGGAATGTCAATATTAAGTTTAAGGGCGGGGTTGTTTTCCCAGCGATCGCCGACATGAGTATAAATGCTAGTGGTACGGGGATCGCTATGTCCCAATAAATCTTGTACTTGGCGTAAATCCGCCCCCGATCTTAGAGCTAATGTACCAGCAGTGTGTCTGAGGCTATGAGCCGAGATAGTTCTACCAGGAGTGTGTTTCAGAGAAGCCTGTGACAAATAGGTATCCACGACGGATCTAATTCCGCGACGAGAGATCCTTTTCCCTCGTGAATTAGTGCTTGTCCCGATAAATAGAGGTCTAGTTGGTTTTAATACTTCTCCACTAGTTTCTCTTTGATGGAGGTATTCAACTAAGAGATTAGCAATATCAGGAGTCAGTGGAACAACGCGGATACTTCTTTTTCCCTCCACCCTGATACCTAAGTTGTTACCTTGTCTCACCAAACTCGCTATATCGGCACGGTGCAACTCAATGGTACGTGTTCCCTCCAAAGCCATAATAGCTAGCATTGCTCGATCTCTGGCGGATTTTAGCGTGCCATCTCTAGGTATTATGTCTAAGAGTGTTTCTACTTCTACCTGTTCTAAATAAGTGATTTTTTCCGCAGGATCGAACTTTTCTCTGGGTGGCTTAACTCCCGCAGCAGGATTAATAGCAATTAAACCCTTCTCTACCGCAGCCTGATAAAAACGCCGGACTACTGCTAACTTTAAAGCAATAGTAGCTGGTTTATATTGCTGTTGCTTAATCATCCAATGACGATATTTTTTGATATCATCTTTGATCAGAGTTACTGGATTTAGCTGACGGCGATCGCACCACTGAAGAAACTGATATAACTGTCTAGTATAGGTTTTGAGAGTATCTGCCGAAGCATCCCCCGCACTCACGTCTATATCTAGAAACTCAGCAAAGACAACTAGTAAATTATTAGTGGTAATAGTGCTAATTTGTGGCGAATTAGTAGCAGCTAGCATCGTTAATTTAAGCCTAATTTGGCACAATCATAGCATAGTCATTCCCTCTATTCCCTCTAGTTATTTTTAGAGCAAATTACCAGGAATTAGACACACCAACCCCTTGTTTGACCCCCAAGAGAGGGAAAAAATTAGGCGGTTAATTCAGAAAAGTACGAAACTGCTTGAACAAGTGGAGTCAGATATTGAGTTAGAAATCGAGAAACTAATTTACTTAGAACCAGAAAATTAATACTGGGAATTCATCCTCAGCTATTCTGTCAAATCAGAATTACTATCATCTGCCTCAAAAACTGGACAGTAGCCTTCGGGAATGACTTTAAAACCATACAGTGGCGAAAATTCATTCCAGCAGCGCTCATTACTATAGTGCCGACACCGATTACAACAGTCTAAATCAGATGATATTCGAGCCTGATTATTGGAGTTAAGCAATTCTCGCTGAGATACTCCTCTAATTATTAATTCATTGCCCTGCCATCGAGCTTGAATAATACCTGTATCAGCAATATGTTTCCACCTGGAGTCGCCACTGATGTTTTCAGGCAAGATAATGGCGATCGCCGAACTAGTTTCATTCAGTTCCCCCTCATAGTAAACAGGTTGAGGAGCTTGGGGCTGAACAAAGCGATCGCCTACGGGTAATTCGACTAGTATTTCTGGAGAAGGGGAATGGAGCTGATAGCGGTTGCGTAATTCTTCTAGGCTAGCAAGTTCTAGCAGATAGTTTAAAGAACCATGAACTAAAACAATGTGCTGCGGTCGTAAATTATGAATTAGCTGAGTAGTATTGCGTCCATCACTATGTTCTGCCAATAAATAGGTTTCAATAGTCACAGAAGATAAACTATGGAACAATTCTAATCTAGAAAAATCTGAATGGCTGTATTCTTGAGGGTATTCTGGTAACAATACTAACCATTCAGCAGTTTTATCCGTTATGTAATGCCACAGATTGCTTCTATAATCCACTAAAAAAATCCGAGGATTCTCATTCAAATCATAGCTAGTGGGATGATTTAGCCGACGCATCCGAGGGCAAATACGTTCATCCCAGAATAGAGGTTGGTGTTTGGCAAAATTTTGGACAGATAGGGGAAACTGAGACAATAGTTCTAAGTAAATATCGCAGGTCAATGCCACAGAGTCATCAACCCAAATGTCGAGATCGCGTCCTGTAAACTGATGATGAGAGCGTAATAACTTGAGAATTTCTTGACCTAAACCGATAGGAGGGACAGGCAATAGTACATCTTGACCTGCTTGCAAAGCTCGATTGATGCGCTCCATTAACTGCTTTTCCTGAAGACGGCGATGAGGATGGCGCATCGTACCATAACTACCCTCTAAGATCAGGACATCTGGCGCTAAACCCCGAAGATTTTCGATGGACATTCCTTCTACTAGTTGAAAGTTGGAAACCGAAAAATCCCCGGTATACATTACCTTGTAGCTACGTTCGGGGGTAGTGTGGGTGATGATAATAGCAGCAGCACCAGGCAAATGTCCCGCAGGAACAAGCTCTATCTGTAAATCGGGGGCAATAGTAAATGGCGATCGCCAGGGTAGGGTCTGACACCAGTTTGCATTTTCTACTGGATCTTCATCGATCCAATGACATGGTAATAGTTTTGCCGTAACCTCGCTAGTATAGATGGGCAGACTAGGAAAAACCCGATGCAACTCTAGTAGACCACGACAATGGTCTTCGTGGGCATGAGAACAAAAAACCAAATCAAGGGAAGGTTGCTCTTGCTCAGACAAAGCCTGTAGATTTTCCAAGCCGCAATCTAACAGAATACGATACTCACCGATACGCAGTAATAGACAGACACCTTCGTCTTCATGACCTGCTGCATAAACAAAGCAAGATAAAGGCAGGGAACTAGATTCAGTTTTTCCCTGACTTACTCTCATAAAACTAACTCCTGATAACTCAGACCTTAACTGACCTTGAGAGTCAATTTAATCAACCTCTTTATTTAAAATCTTAAGTTATGCAAGTAACAATGCTTATTTTAATTTGAAGAGAAGTTAAGTTAAATTGAGTTAGAATCCTAACCTTAGGTTTGCCCCGAACTGAAGTTCATCAATCTGAAGTTCATCAATGAGCTGAACCATTGCCATCATATTTGTCGGTGTCATAGTAGCCTCCTTTCGTCCCAAAAAATAGACAAGCTACTGTGAAGATTCCCGTTAAGACTAGTATGATCAGTTTGACATCCATGGTGATAAAATTTCATTCACTAAACCTCTTGTTCATGATATAGCGATCTCTAGAAAACAATTCTGCAAAAAATCTATTAATAAATTAATAAATTAGGTCAGCTTCTGGGAATTAGATTTTCTCTGGAGATGCTTGAGGTATGGGTTCGGGCAAAGGAATTTCTTCTACTTCAGGAAGCTTCTCTAATAAAAGACGAGAAGATTGATTTCCTCCCGAAAGTCGTTTCAATAGTTTTGGTCTGGGATCGTGGATTAAATAATAAATTTCATCCTTAGCCTGCCATTCTTCTGCTGCCACTGCTACTTGCAGATTGTCTCCCCGTTTTAATAACAGAGGCAACATTTCTCCAGCACGAATCAAAGCCTCTAGATGAGTTGATTTAAAAGAAAAATCTGATTCCTTTAAAATTGTTCTGCCTAGTTTAATTTGACCATCATCAATGTAGCTATTCCAGATCTTAACGGGTAGTTGAGGAATCAATGCCTGACTAACTTTAATTTTACTGCTGCTATCAGCGGAGTTATTTTGAGGAAAAGCAGCCAATACTCTAGGAGGCTGAAATTCTTCGACTGCTCTTTGAGCTAACACTAAGTTCACTTCACCATTGTTCGTAAGTGCCAAAAATGTACCCATAGATTCAATTCCTGCTTCTGCCAAAACTTCCGTATCCAAAGCACTACTTTGAAATACTGGTAAATTATCTGCTTCTGCTTTTTTGCAGGCTTCAGGATCAGTATCGATCATCACTACAGATTCTCCTAACTGCTGAAACAATCGACCCATAAAACGACCCAAAGCACCGCAACCAATAATTACGGCTCCTTTAGCATCACTAGAAGTAATTTGTAGCCAATTTGCTACCCATCGCGCAGTCAATCCTTGGAAGAAAACCGTCATCAAAATCGTTAAAAACACTAACGCCTTGATCGCATCTCCACCATTAATGCCTTTTTCCGTCAGTAAGATAGCGAACAAGGAAGCTACCGAGGCGGATACAATACCTTTTGGCGCAATCCAGCCTAAAAACAGTTTCTGTTTCCAGTTCATACTACTATTCCAGGTACAGATGGTAACGCTGATTGGTCTGACTACCAGCATTAAGACCCCAACCGAAAACACACTGCCCCAACCTAAAGCAAAGACACTAGCAATTGATAAATCAGCAGCTAGCAAAATAAATAATACGGAAACACAAAGAACTGTTAGCTGACCCTTGAATCTTTTGAGTAGTCTTTCTTCGGGAATAGCCGAAGCTTTTACCACAATACCCGCAACGACGGTTGCCATTAAACCAGATTCGCTACGCAAACTCTCTGAAAGTCCAAATAGTCCCCACACTGCTGCCAACACGACTAGGTTTTTAAGTTCTTCTGAAATACTGTTCGCTTTTTTTAATAATAGTCCTAACAACCAGCCACCAAGTCCTCCAACGACTGCGCCGATTCCTAAGCGCAGCAGCAGACCACTCATAATATCTAATGGTGCAGCATTGGTGTTGAGAATCGTGTTGAGCACTACAACAGCCAAAATCGCACCCACGGGATCAATTAATACTCCTTCCCCTTCTAAAAGAGTTGCTACCTGTCGATCTACTTTCACCTGTTTCAATAAAGGTCCGATTACGGTTGGTCCAGTTACCACGACCAAAGAGGCATAAAGAAAGGCAATTGACCAAGGAAATTCAGCTAGCCAATGAGCAGCCATTCCTCCCCCGATCAAGGTAATTAAAGTTCCTATGGTCACAAGGTTACGCAAACTGCCAGAAACTTTCCCCAGCTCTCGTAGTTCGAGATTTAGTCCTCCCTCGAACAGGATAATCGCAACCGAAAGAGCAACCAATACTTCTAATCCCACGCCTAAATCGTGAGGATGAAGTATATTCAAAGCATCTGATCCTAATAAGATCCCGAACAGCAATAGAAAAACGATACTGGGAACTTTAAAATATTCGCCCACCACTTGTGCGCTGATACCTGCTAGAACGGCGATAACTATTTGTATGGTAATTTGAAAAGATTCTTCCATAAGATGATTAAAAAATTAGCGTTCTATGCAGATTCCCAGTTAAGTCTCTCCAGAAAACAGATGGCTTAACTCGATGAGTTATCTTGTTTTGTTTACCATTCAATTATGTTTATTATGCTCAAAACCATCAAACTTGGAGGCAAAACGGCTGATTGATTTTAGTCTCAGTTATAACTATCTTATTTGTGGAGTATTTTAGCATCTTAGTCTGAGATTGCTCTGCCACAGATATCGACCATAGATCGTTAGTTGAATAGGCAACGAAAACAGAGTTTTGTTAGACCCATCAGTAGTGCACTAAGTTCGACAGCAGACAGGAAGATGGCACATCGTCGTCAGAATAAATTTGCCAAAGCCTGGGAGCCGACAGAAGGGACAGTAAGATTAAAATAGTTGCGTAGCGAAGCCATAAGGAAATGCTGTTTTCTAGGATCGCTCAAATTTTAAACCACCAGGGGTCTGCAATTAAATTTGTTTTGATTAAAAAGGCTTTTTTCCGCATGAACCGTGCGAGAGCAGCAGTACCCATGCGGGAACCTCCCATCCCTGAGAATTTGAAGGCGTTTTTCTCCGCTTCATGGATAAATGCAGTTAATCCTGCATCGTTGATGCTAATCGCACCAGTCTTTAGGTGTTTGGCTACTTCCAGTGCTTCTGTTTGGGAACCAGCAAAAACAGCCGCACTGAGTCCATAGATAGTATCATTTGCCAGAGATATAGAATCTTCAAGCATATCATTTGCCAGAGATATAGAATCTTCAGGCAGAGAAAAAGGCATTACAGGCATAATTGGACCAAAGGTTTCTTCGGTCATCACTTTCAGGTTATGATTAACCTGAGTTAAAACTGTAGGAGGACACCAAAAACCCCCATCTAATTTTTCCACCGCACCCCCACAGTGAATAACTGCCCCTTGATCGACTGCGTCTTGTAGATGTTCGGCAATGATATAAGCTTGTTTTTTCGCAATAATCGGCCCAATTTCCCCATCTTCAAGAGATGGATAGGCTAGTTTTAGATTTTTCGCTTTTGCTACCAGTTTCTCCACAAAGTTATTAAAAATAGATTCTGCCACATAAATGCGCTCGATCGAGAGGCAGGATTGCCCCCAGGGCAAACGCATCTAAATTCTGTAAGCCTTACGTAGCAAGAGTTTTAAATTTTAGTAACAAAACTAAATAATAGCTAAAACCTTTATGGCGTAAGCATTGTAAAAATAAGGTGCGTTTGCCCTGGGATTGCCCCCCATTGACCACTGAACCCCATAAAATAGCTGAAGTTGCTAATTCTAGATCTGCTGAAGCTAAAACAATTGCAGGATCTTTGCCTCCCAATTCTAGAAAAGCGGGAATGAATTTCCTAGCGGCAGTTTCTGCCACTTTTCGCCCCGTCGTGACACTACCTGTAAAACAAACTAAATCCAAGGATTCAATTAATGCTGCCCCCGTATCTCCTGCCCCTTCAATATAGGTTAGGATATCTCGCAATTGTGGCACTAAGGCAATAGTTTTTGCCAAAGGTTGCATAAAGCGGGGGGCAATTTCACTGGGTTTGACTACGACAGCACAGCCTGCTAGCAATGCAGGTATAGTATCGATCGCCGAAAGCAACAGAGGAAAATTCCACGGGCTAATAACTCCTACTAAGGGATAAGGATCTAATTGCTGTTGCAGTCGGATAAAAGGCACTGCTGTAGTTCTTACCTCAGTGGTCAATAGTTCTGGCGCTAAACGACACCAGCGATCAATGCTGGAGATGAAGGATTGAATCTCCACCAGGGACTCCGATAGTCTTCCTGTATCAGCCACTAAAGCATCGGTTAGCTCAGCTTGATGAGACAATATGGCTTGCTTCCACCCTTGCATTGCCTCAATTCGACTTTCAATCCCAGACTGCTGCCACTCAACCTGAGCTTTACGTAAATTGGTACAAATTTCAGTTAGTCGATCGCCTGTGGGTGGAGTAATCCAGTAATCAATTTTCCCCGTGCGAGGATTCCGAACCTTAATCTGAGCAACCATCACTTAAATCCTTATTCTTTAATATTTCGAATATTTCGGCTACTGGCTCTTTTTTCCCCTAACTATTTCTGCTAATGCAGGTTTTAAATCAGGATACTGATAACTAAACCCTGAAGTCTGAGTTTTCTTGGGTAACACCCGTTGTCCTTCTAGGACAACGATCGCTCCATCTCCCAGCAATACTTCCAAAACAAAATCGGGAACAGGCAACCAGGAGGGACGGTTCATTACCTCCCCCAAAGTCTTGCATAACTGACCCATGCGCACAGGATTAGGGGCGGTAGCGTTGTAGACTCCAGACATGTCTTCTTGTTCAACAGCATGGGAAATTAAACTGACTAAATCATCGCGGTGAATCCAAGAAAACCACTGCTTACCACTGCCAATAGGACCTCCCGCAAACATCTTAAATGGACCCAGCATCTTACCCAATGCACCACCATTAGCCAGCACAATACCGATACGGAGAATAACTAAACGTACTCCAGATTCAGTTACTTTTTGCGCTTCTGCTTCCCAATTTTGACATACTTGAGCCAGAAAATCTTGACCTGCATCATTGCTTTCATCAAAGGCTGTGGTTTCGCTGGTGCCATAATAACCCACCGCTGAGCCACTAACTAACACCTGGGGTTTCTTATCTGCCATAGCGATCGCTTCAACCAATTTCCTGGTGCCAATTTGACGGCTTTGCATGATCGCCTCTTTTTGCTGAGGACTCCAACGTTCGGCGATCGGTTCTCCAGCTAAGTTAACTACAGCATCACAGCCAGAGACATTCTGCTGCCAATCTCCCGACTCTTGAGGAGTATATTGAACTATTTCTAAATTTGGGAAAGCTGAGGCGGGAAAAATTTTTTGAGCTTTACTAGAATTACGCGTAAAAATTAATATTTGATGCCCTTTTTGTGTGAGTTGAGCCACCAGACTACTGCCGACTAGTCCTGTTGCTCCTGTGATTGCGATTTTCATAAATTGTTTTTATTTTAATTGAGGTATGGTCAATACCTTGCTTCTGGTTAAGAGCTAATGCCTAGTTACTTAGGATACCGCTAGACAATACAAAGGTACTGTATTTTAGACATGTCTGTTGACTGATATTAGCGTTTACTTAATGTCCCCGAATAAACTACGCCTCGTTTGGCATCTACCGTCAAAATTGCTCCTTCACGAATCACTTCAGTAGCATTCTTAAACCCAACAATTACAGGAATCCCTAAGCGCAAACCAATTACCGCAGCATGACTGGTAATATTGTCTTCTTCCGTAATTATTCCTGATGCCTGACGGATAATATCCACAAACTGGGCATTGGTTGAGGGAGTAACGAGAATCTCCCCTGGGTTGAAGTCGTTAATTTCCTTCGCATTATTGGCTACTCGCGCTCGACCACTAATCGCACCCTGTCCTATTCCTGAACCTTCTCCTAAGACAGCTTTAACCAGTTCAACTTTAATTAGATCGGTCGATCCTGCTACACCTTGAAGCGTCCCAGCGGTCATTACTACCAAATCTCCCGCAAATAGCAAATTTTTTTCTTGTGCTACATTAATTGCCGCTTGGAAAGTTTGAGTTGCTGAAGAAAGATCCAAAACTAGTAGCGGTTTTACCCCCCAAACTAGCTGTAATCTCCGGGATACATAAACATGAGGGGTAATTGCCAGAATCGGTGTTTTTGGTCTAAACTTAGAAACGTTGCGCGCCGTTGCACCAGTCTTGGTTAAGGTCATAATTGCAGCTGCATCTAGCTGAGAGGCAATTTGACCTACCGCAGCAGAAATGGCGTGGGTAATGGAGCGTTTAGTTCGTTTAAAGTTGTTAATTTGTTGTTCCTGTTCAATCCGACAGGCGATCGTTGCCATAGTTTCTACTGCCTCAACAGGGTAGTTACCTACCGCAGTTTCATTAGATAGCATTACTGCATCTGTACCGTCTAAGATAGCGTTTGCCACATCGGATACTTCGGCGCGGGTTGGTCGAGGATTATTAACCATGCTGTCTAACATTTGGGTGGCAGTAATAATCGGAATGCCCAATCTATTGGCGGTAATAATTAGACGTTTCTGCAAAATTGGTACATCTTCGGCAGGTAACTCTACACCAAGATCTCCTCTGGCTACCATTACCCCATCGCAAAGGGAGAGAATCGCATCCATCTGTTCGATCGCTTCATGCTTTTCAATCTTGGCAATTACAGGAATGGATTTCCCCGAACTGGATATTAAGTCTTTAATTTCTAAAATATCCTGAGGATTACGCACAAAACTCAGGGCAATCCAGTCTACACCTTGATCTAAACCAAACATGAGATCTTCACGATCTTTTTGAGTCAAAGCTTTGACCGACAGGCAAATACCTGGAAAGTTAACGCCCTTATTACTAGAAAGATCACCTCCAACCACCACCTGACAGTGAAGATCTTGATTAGCCTTGTCTATTCTCTCAACCTTCATTTCCACTTTGCCATCATCTAGCAGAATGGTCGCATTTTCGGGTACCTCCTGGGACAGCTTACTATAGCTGATATAACCAATGTCCTGGTTACATTCAACTTGACGACTGGTGAGAATGTAAGAATCACCCTTGTTAAGATGAATCTTGCCTTCGGCGAACTTACCTAAGCGAATTTTGGGCCCCTGCAAATCTTGTAAAATCCCTACGGGCTGATCCAGCTCAAAAGCAGTTTGTCTAATTAAACGAATCGCCTTCTGATGGTCTTGTTGTTTACCATGAGAAAAATTGATCCTTAAGGTAGTTGCTCCAGCCTTAATCAATTGGCGTAAGATATCGGGTTGGAGTGTAGCTGGTCCTACTGTGGCAACAATCTTTGTCCGACGCGGATTATTTGGCGATGACATTGCTTTTCTGTTCTCGATTTACTGGATTGACCAACAATCACAGCAGACTTCGTTGTTTTACCCCCATTCGAGGGCAAGCTGCGAAGTAATCTGTGACTAAGTTAACTAGTTAACTGCATCTTAGCGACTCAAACCAAAAAATCATACAGGAATTATAGTCGCCAGCCTAGTTTACAACACAATAATTCCTCTAGGCATATTTTTTCTGTTTTTTAGATAGCTAACTTGAATTTTAAGTTTACAGATCAATTATCTTGAGATTTTTTGGCTGCTTGTGTTTTCAATCAGAGCAATTAGCTGTTAAAAAAATCGTATATTTGATGAAAGTTCTTCAATGTAATTAATTAAAAATAATGAATCTTAAAAGACATGGTTTAATAACATTAAATCTTGTTGTAACTATTCGTATGACAATTTTGTTTTTTTCTCTATGTTAAAAAAAAGCGATATACTTGCCTTGAGATTAATCAGCGTTAATCTCTGTGACCTCCTCCCAACGCTAATTCAAAACTCCGCTTTTGCTTTGTTTTTAATTTGGCGTGGGCTTCCATTATCGCTAATGGATCTTGCTCCCCTGACAGCCAAAGCTGAGTTACGCCACTTATCTAGAACAAAGTTCCCCGACAGTAAGACTTGAGAGCCAATTTCTTGCTTTTCGCGAGTCCCGCGATACGTTTCTTCTCCTCGGTTACAGATTTCCTGACCCGAAGCTATATCTCTATCTACAACATAACCACACTCTTCGCAGTCGCTTATTCTTACCCTCAAATCCTTCCTGACTTCAGTTCTACAGTTTGGGCATATTTGACTTGTCCCGCGATGGTTTACGCGAGCGACAAAAACATCTCGTTTTGTGGCTACATATTCTAGTATGCTGCGTAGTTGTCCAAAGCTAGCCTCAATAGTGTGTTTGCCCAGCATTCCTTTTGCCATGATGCGGAAGTCGCAATCTTCAACATAGATTGTATCTGCCATGTTACATAGCTGATGAGCTAGTTTGAACTGATAGTCTTTTCGTCTGAATCCAATGTAATTATGTTGTTTGGCTACTTTGATTCTCGCTTTTTCATAGTTCTTTCCTCCCTTCATTTTTCTTGACAGACGCTTCTGTAGCACTTCCAGCCGACTGTGGGCTGTCTTGAAAAACTTAGGTCTAGATTCGGTGAATCCATCTGATGTTGCCACGTAGGATAACAAGCCAACATCAACACCGATTGCATGACCATGAGGTACTGGACTAGAAACTTCGAGATCTGACTCGATGGCTAATACTGCAAACCAACCTACTGCTTTTTTGACTAACCGTACCTGTTTGACCACAAACCCTTCTGGTATTGGTCGGTGCAAGTTGATTTGCACCTTACCTAGTTTTGGCAATTGTACTGTCCAGTCGGTTAATGGATTGGTCTTGAACTGAGGAAACAAGATGGACTTCATTTGTCCATATTTCTTATATCGCGGAAAACCGTAGCCCCTAGCTCTAAAAGAATCCCAACTATCGTGCAACCTTCTGATATTAGTCTGTAATACCTGAGACGGCACAGTCTTTAGTCTAGGAAACTTTTTCTTGGCTTTAGGTAAGTTGTTTTGCTGTTGGTGATAACTAGGAAACCGATAGTCCGCAGCCATAATGTATTCTGATTCCAAACTGCACCTATCTATAGGGCACTTACGGCTAGCTATCCAATCTTTTAGCTCTCGTAGTGCATAGTTATAGCTGACGCGACAAGTTTCCAACCACTCCGACAGCAGTTCGACTTGTTGAGCATCAGGATACAATTTATAGGTATAATTCAAAATCATTATATTAGTCTATCATGACTCTGTTTGGATGGTAAACATGCCCCACTACGTTGTCAGGTTCGCTTTCATGAGGCGGAAACGGCGAGGTTTCCTCGCCATCCCGACGCTAAATCCTACATACTTGGGACTATAGCGCGGGACTTCCCGCTCACACAGGTTAAATTATATGTCTAGCGTTAATTAGTAGGGGGGAGAGAAAAATTTCGAGGTGTAGATAAATCAATTCCCAATCCTCGGTCATATATTTCAATGTCCCACTGTCCTGAGCGATTACCTTCAAAAGAGATAAAGCGACCATTTCCACTGATGCTGGGATGACGAACTTCCCCAATAAAGTTTCTGGTTAGATTTTGACTTTTCGCCGTTAAGCGATCATACAAAAAGATGTCGGATTTCCCCAATTGTTCTGAACGATAAACAATGTAGCGTCCGTCAGCACTAAGGTCTGCCTGAGACTGCATACTACCTGGTTGATTCAACCCAGGAAGTGTCATCAAACGTCGACGCTGTAGGTCAAATAGGTATACGCTTCGTTTAGAGTTGCGATCGCTAGTATATATTAAGTAACGACCATCATGGGAGAAATTTGCGTATTTCTCTGCGGAGGGGGAATTGAGCGTGGCAGCGATGGTTTGAGTTGGTGGAGTAATATATCTCGAATTCTGACAACTACCTAGAAATAACCCTATGGTCATCAGAATTAACTTAAGTGAAATACTCGGGGTGGGATATGTGCCCGCAGGTGACCCATTTCCGACCGCTAAACATGTCTTAGGAAACCACTTCATTGTGATTGATATTTGGACTGATACCTGGTAGAGAGCAACAGTTAACATTATCAAGACATACTTTTCCCCACTGCAAAGACCAACGGACTAATTCCACACGGTTGATTGCACCTGTTTTTTTCAAAATATTGCTAATGTGATTGTCAACCGTCCTTTTGCTAATCTCTAATCTCTGGGCAATTTTATGATTACTTAAGCCAATTACTACTAGCTCAACAATTTCTAATTCCCGTGTCGACAATAATGCTTCATGACTAAGTTTCTCAGCTTCCATCAATAATCACCCAGTACATTTACTTATCTATATCTATACTATTCTAAAAGCTAGTGTTGATAATTGATTATCTGTGAAGTCATAAATGAATTATTCTTTAACAATTGCAATAAACTTTGTAAGTCATTGCTAAATATAATTGCAGATTCTCAACATTTTGTTACTCACTTAACTTCATACTTAATACTTGGATTTTTGTAGAATAATCTTTTCAACATCACATTCTACTCACAAGTTTCTGAAATAATATCTTTTAACTAAAAAAATAATTAACCTGGAGGCATTAAGTAATTTTTCTCAGTTTGCAATAAGCTGCTACGCATTTAAGTTGCATATTAATTGGGTATTAGTTAATGGCTAAAACTCTTGTTCCTTCTGTCTTCTGCCCTCTGCCTCCTGCCTTGCTGTTGTGCATTTTTAATGCACGACAGCTTACTCCCATCTTTGATTAGGCGAGACTGCACCTATGAAGTTGAAAGTTTTAATTCCTACCGTTGTATTAATAGAACGCCAAGTTACCAAAGTCATCGCCGAAGCAGAAAATGGTTATTTTTGTCTGCTGCCTAACCATGTTGATTTTGTCGCAGCATTAGTCCCTGGAATACTAAGTTTTACCAGCGAAACTGGTGAGGAAATATTCGTGGCAGTGGATGAAGGAATTTTAGTTAAATGTAGTCAAGAAATTCTGGTATCTACCCTGAATGCATTTGCAGACAATGATTTAGCAACTCTCAAGCAAACCGTTGCCGAACAATTTCAAATTTTGGATGAAAAAGAAAAACTAACTCGTTCTGCTTTAGCACAGTTTGAAGTTAGTATGATGCGACGTTTTAAGGAGTTGGGACATGGCTAAACATAAGTCAGGTTATAGTTCACGTTGGCGTAGTTGGCAAAAACAAATAGCCAGGAAAAGCGATCGCAAAATTAAAGCCCGAAAAGAGGCTCAAAATATCTGGTTTGGGTTAGGAATGTTTGGCATGGTGGGATGGTCAGTCGCGATTCCTTCCCTGCTAGGAATTGCCTTAGGAGTGTGGATCGATACTCATATTGAGAGTAAATATTCTTGGACATTAATGTTATTAGTAATGGGCGTTGCTTTGGGCTGTTTTAATGCCTGGTATTGGATCAGCAAGGAGAGTCAACGTGATTGAAGGGGAAAATTTGCTCTTATTTCTGGTTTTACTGGTGGGAATAACTATTATTGCAAGTATTTTAATTAAAGCTAGTTTAAAAAGAATTGGCGTTCCCCCTTTAGTGGGCTATTTGCTCTTGGGTGTCACTGTAAGCTCAATCAATAACCAGATATATTTTCTCTCACCATCAGTCAGGGAAGTTTATGGCTTTTTGGGTGAGTTAGGCATTATCTCCCTGTTGTTTCGAGTTGGTTTAGAAAGTAATCTCGCGGGATTAATCCGCCAATTACCTCGCGCTAGCTTTATTTTGTTAGGAAACCTCTCTTGTAGTGGCATCCTGGGTTTTTTAGCGGCTTCAAAAATCCTCCAACTAGAACTTATTCCCAGTCTTTTTATTAGTATTGCTTTGATGGCTACCAGCGTTGGCATCTCTGTCAGTGTGTGGCAAGAAGCTAAAGCTTTAAACACGGATAATGGGGAATTACTGATCGATATTGCGGAAATGGATGATATTGTAGCGATCGCTCTCATGTCCTTATTTTTTGCCATGATCCCAGTTCTTAATGGCGATGTAGAAGCTAATATTCTGCCTGTATTTATGGGAACAATTAGCCCGTTTTTGCTCAAAGCCATTTTTTTTGCTGCTTGTTGCCTAATTTTATTTCGTTATCTCGAAAAACCAATGACTCGTTGGTTTGAGCAACTTGAGCCAGCACCAGATCCCATGCTAATGGTAGCAGGAATGGCTTTTATCATTGCTGCTTTGGCAGGATTGATGGGTTTTTCGGTAGCGGTAGGAGCATTTTTTGCTGGGCTAGCATTTTGCCGCGATCCCGATGTGGTTAATTTCGATGCCTCCTTTAGTACTCTTTACGATTTTTTTGTGCCCTTTTTCTTTATCTATATTGGCTTGCAGTTAGAAATCAAATCTTTCGATACTAGTTTATATTGGATCGTGATCTTACTGATTGTGGCAGTCTTGGGTAAGCTTATCGGGACAGGATTACCCGCTGTTATGACTACAGATAAAGGGAGTGCCTTGTTACTAAGTATCAGTATGATTCCCCGTGCTGAGATTGCGATGGTAATTATGGAAAGAGGTAGGCAACTGGGAGATTGGGCAGTATCACCGCAAATTTTTACTAGCATGATTATAGTTTCCGCCATAACCTGTACTACTTCACCCTTGATACTGCGCCCTTTACTTCAGAAGATAGTTAACTAAAATGTTATTGAATTTTTCCCGATCCATCAAATGTCTTTATTAGACTTGTAACTATGAACAATTGGCATACCATAAGTCCAGAAGAAACCATTGAATTACTTAACAGTGAGGCCAATGATGGTTTATCTAGTGAAGAAGTTACTCAAAGACAAAAATATTTTGGCAAAAACGAACTCAAGCAGACATTCGGGCGCAGCAAGTTAAGCATTTTATGGGATCAGTTTACCAACATCATGCTGGTAATGCTGATTGTCATCGCCATAATTTCGGCAATCTTAGATCTACGCCACAACAATTTTCCCAAAGATTCGGTGGCGATTTTTACGATCGTGATCTTGAACGGTATTTTGGGATATGTTCAGGAAAGTAAAGCAGAAAAAGCTCTAGCTGCTCTCAAACGCCTTTCTGCTACTCATGTCAAAGTGATTCGCGACAGTATAACTCAAGAAGTCGATGCCCGTGAGTTAGTACCAGGAGACATCATGCTTTTAGAGACAGGAGTACAAATTGCTGCAGATGGACATTTACTGGAAACACAAAACCTACAAATCAGCGAGTCTACTCTCACGGGAGAAGCTACGGCGGTTAGCAAAAATGCCAATGCTATTTTAGCGGAAGATGCCTCCTTAGGCGATCGCCTGAATCTAGTATTTAAAGGTACAGAAGTCGTTCAGGGTAGAGCTAAAGCGATCGTGACCAAAATTGGCATGGAAACGGAAATTGGTCTAATTGCTACTATGCTACAAGCTGTAGAAATAGAACCAACCCCTCTCCAAAAACGCATGACCCAACTAGGGAATGTATTGGTTGGTGGTTCACTAACTCTAGTCGTCTTGATTACAGTTGGTGGTTTGTTAAAGTCAGGCTGGCAGATTTTTGAATCAATAATCGAAACTTCCTTAAGTATGGCGGTGGCGGTAGTTCCCGAAGGACTACCTGCGGTGGTGACTGTTACTTTGGCGATTGGCACCCAAAAAATGATTCGTCGTCGGGCTTTGATTCGTAAGCTACCTGCGGTGGAAACTTTGGGTTCTGTAACGACGATCTGTTCTGATAAGACGGGTACTCTGACGCAAAATAAAATGATTGTGCAGCAGATATGCACAAATTCTGGCGACTTTCAAGTCACTGGAGAGGGCTATCAACCATCAGGAGAATTTCAGGCGAGCGATCGCAACCAGATCGAAAGAGAGGTGGAAGTCCAAAAATTATTACAAGCTTGCGTACTATGTAACGATGCTCTGCTTCAGCACTCGAGAGATACTCATAACAAAACGGTAGAATGGACGATCTTGGGAGATCCTACAGAAGGGGCGCTGTTAGCTTTAGCAGGTAAAGCAGGAATTTTCCAAGAAGATTTAGCACAAAATATGCCTCGTTTAGGAGAGTTTGCTTTTTCGTCCGAACGCAAACGAATGTCAGTAATTGTGGCTAATCCAGAGCAAGGTGAATTACCCTATGTGATGTTTACGAAAGGTTCGCCAGAGTTGATTTTAGCTAGATGCGATCGCTGCCAAATAAAAGATAATTCTCAACCACTTACTGAACAGGAGAAAAATCAGATTCTGGAAGCAAATACTCACTTGGCGAGCATCGGCTTAAGAGTATTAGGTTTTGCCTATAAACTCCTGTCTGAAATTCCACCTGCCAATACAGAAGAGAAAAACGAGCAGGGACTTATTTGGTTGGGGATGGTCGGGATGCTAGATGCACCGCGACCAGAAGTAAAAGAAGCAGTTAAAAACTGTCGCCAATCAGGAATTCGACCCATAATGATCACGGGAGATCATCCTTTAACCGCCATGGCGATCGCTTCTCAGCTAAATATTGTTAACGAGAATGAGCATTTTTTAACAGGACAAGAAATAGCTAAGATGTCTCCAGCCCAATTGGAGCAAATCGTCGATCAAGTTAGCGTGTATGCCCGTGTTGCCCCTGAACACAAGCTGCGTATTGTCAAAGCACTGCAAAAACAAAATAAATTTGTGGCAATGACGGGAGATGGGGTTAATGATGCCCCCGCCTTAAAACAAGCTGATATTGGTATCGCCATGGGCATTACGGGAACCGATGTTAGCAAAGAAGCTAGCGACATGATTTTACTAGACGATAATTTTGCTACTATCGTGGCGGCGATCGAAGAGGGCAGAGTAGTTTATGACAATATTCGACGCTTTATCAAATACATTCTGGGTAGTAATATCGGCGAAGTATTAACTATTGCTGCTGCGCCGCTACTAGGTTTAGGCAGTGTTCCCCTTTCTCCGTTGCAAATCCTCTGGATGAACTTAGTTACTGATGGTCTACCAGCCTTAGCTTTAGCCCTAGAACCAGCCGAACCCAATGTAATGAGTCGTCCACCCTATAACCCCAAAGAAAGTATTTTTGCTCGTGGTTTGGGACTATATATGGTGAGAATCGGGATTATCTTCTCATTATTAACAATTATACTAATGTTATGGTCTTATAACTATGATCTGGTCGGCGCAAATCCCAATCACTGGAAAACGATGGTGTTTACTACCCTCTGTCTGGCGCAGATGGGTCATGCCTTGGCTGTACGTTCTGATACCAGACTAACCATCGAAATGAACTTCTTTTCTAATCCTTATTTACTAGCTGCGATCGCTCTAACCACTGTTCTACAAATATCATTAATTTATGTCACTCCTCTACGCAACTTCTTTGATACCAATATACTCAGCCTTACCGATTTACTAATTTGCTTGGGCTTCAGTATGCTGGTTTTTGTCTGGGTAGAAATGGAAAAGCTGTGCCAACGCTATTTTGTTGCTTGGCGTAAACGCTGATTTTCATTTTGTAGTAGTTAGTATGAGTTGCTAGTTTTTTTAGTTTTGGTGTGGTACAAATTTCCCAATTCTTAAATGAGAAGTTTCTAATGCAAGAAAATCAATATTTGAATGGATAATTGAGCTACGATCCAAAAGTACGGCTAATCATAATTGCCATACTAAATAATTTGCTCATGAAACAGAATATTGAAGAAGTCGTTGACCCTAAATTAGATGTTGAGTATTATGGCGCAGATTTTCCTGTCGATCTCTTGGTAAGAAGAATCGAAGAAGAAGATTTTATCATTCCAGGATTTCAAAGGAAATATGTATGGAGTCAAAACGAAGCATCTAAATTTATTGAATCATTATTAATAGGACTTCCAACTCCTGCCTTATTTTTGGCAAAAGACAAATTCTCCAACAAGTATATCGTTATAGATGGTCAGCAACGCTTAAGAACTTTACAGTATTTTTATCGAGAACAATTTCCAGATGGCAAGAAATTTGCTCTGAAAGGAGTAGCAAAACTTTTTAATGATCAAACCTATAGTACTTTATCTTCGTCTTATCGTCGTTCATTAGATAATGCAATTATTCACTGCATAATTATTTCTGAAAATTACGATCCTAATGGAATATTTTATCTCTTTGAAAGGCTAAATACCACGGGAACTCCATTAAGTGCTCAAGAAATAAGAAATGGTATATACCACGGAGCTTTTAGTGATTTAATTAAAAAACTTTCAGAGAATAAAACCTGGAAAAATCTTTATCATAAAGCTGACAAAAGGGCTAAAGAGCAAGAATGGATACTAAGATTTATTGCTCTTTACTTTGATTTAGAGAACTATCAAGGTGATATGACTAAATTTCTCAATTGTTTTATGCTCAAAAATAAAGATCTAGATTTAATTTCTAGTAATAAAATTGAAGAGATTTTTATACGTACAATTGAGTTTATTAATAACTGCCTTGGTTCAAAAGCTTTTTATGGTTCAAAAGGATTAAGTATAGTTCTTTATGAAAGCTTAATGATTTTAACTGTAAATAAGTTAAAAAATAATAATTTGAATTGCCAAGATTTTGCGAACTTCTATCAATTGCTAATTAAAGATGATAACTTTTGGCTTCTTGCCAAACAAAGATCTGAAAGTAGAAATAAACTAATATCTAGATTTGAATATGTGGAGAGTTTTTATAAAAAGATGAGTAGATGAACCCACAAATCTTATCTCATCGTCAGAGAATAGATACTCTTTTTGCTAAAATTCGCTTAATTTCAAGCCCAGCTGATCAAAGTGAATGGTCGAAGTATTTATGTATTTTAGTATCTGGCTATATTGAAGAATCACTGAGAGTTCTGCTAGAACAATACTCTAAAAATCATTCCTCATTTCATATTCAAAATTTTGTTTCTAAAGAGATTAAAAACATAACAAATTGTAAAACAAGTAAAATTGAAACTATATTATCTCAATTTAGTCCAGGTTGGAAAGATGACTTTATCGAGCAGATGTCATCAAAGAGTCAAAAAAGCGATGAAATCAAAAATTCCATAAACAGCATAATTGCAAACCGCCATCAGATAGCCCACGGGAAAAACGTAAGTCTAAACTATTCATCAATTTCTAACTACTATCGAAATGTAAAAATAGCTGTGGATATTTTGGAAAACATAATTAAGTGACTTTTACCAAGAATTTCGTGAAAATATTTATAAATATCATTACAGAAAGTTGAGATCACAAGTTCCTCAAATTTTCTGTTTAAGATGATTTCAGAAAATTAGTCACAGGATAAAACATTGATACCAATAATTGCTTTTATAGTAGGAGCGAGTTTAGGATTATTCTACTTTGGTGGCTTGTGGTTGACGGTGCAACAACTACCAGTTACCCAGCATCCTTACCGCTTAATATTTTTTAGTTTTATATCTCGATTAGGAATTACCCTATTTATTTTGTCTCTACTCCTTAGTGGCAACAGTGTATATGGAGTAATTCCTCTGTTAATCTGCTGTCTGGGATTTTTAGCGGTTAGAACCATCATGATTTTGTTGGTTCAACCGCACTCCAGAATCAGCAGTTAGCGATCGCTTGCTGATTTACTACGTTTTTCAGTAATGCGCTAATAGCTATAAACTATAAACTAAAAGCTAATTGACAAACAGCGTAGTCTAGCCAATTGAAAACTGCTGTATGAATTTAACTCCAGATCAAATAATATTCTGGCAACGAGGAATAATTACAATTAATGCCACCTTAGTCTTTACCTGGCTGGTAATGGCTATACTCGTTTTAGGTTCTTGGCTAGTTACACGTAACCTATCAGCATCAACCAGTATTTCTCCTGGACAAAATCTGTTAGAAGTTTTGGTACAGGGAATTGGCAATCAGATTAAAGAAGTCAGTCAACAAAAACCAGAACCCTATATTCCTTTTATCGGAACTCTCTTTATTTTTATTGCTTTCTCTAATCTTCTTGCTATTATTCCTGGCTATCAACCGCCTACAGGTTCTCTTTCTACCACTGCTGCACTCGCAATATGCGTCTTTTTTGCCATTCCTCTTTATGGCATCAAAAAACAAGGACTTTTAAGCTACTTTAAAAAGTATTATTTGCAACCGACACCCTTCATGCTGCCATTTAATATTATTGGCAGGTTTTCCAATACAATTTCTTTATCGGTACGTCTATTTGGCAATGTCATGAGTGGTACAATGATTGTCGCTATTTTACTATCGATCGCACCCTTGTTTTTTCCCATAATCATGCAAGCCATGGGGTTATTAACAGGATTAATCCAAGCATATATTTTCGCTATTTTAGCCATGGTATTTATCGCAGCAGCCACAACTGATAAGTAATGAGTAATAAGTAATAAGTAATGAGTAATAAGTAATAAATGGATAATCTCGCACTAATTGGAATGGCATCTATTGTAACCGCAGGGTTAACAATTGCAGTGGGTTCGATCGCTCCAGCACTAGGGGAGGGAAAAGCTTTAGCTCAAGCACTAAGCGCGATCGCCCAACAACCAGACAAAGCCCAAGATATTACTCGGACTCTGTTTGTCGGGATGGCTTTAGTCGAATCGACAGCTATTTACTGTTTTGTAATTACTTTAATTCTCATCTTTGCAAATCCCTTCTGGGCTTACTTTATCGAGAAGGCAGTAGGATGAAAATTGTTAGTTGTTATTTGTTAGTTGTGTAAGCTATGCTCATCGATCCTTTTGTTGTAGTTGCTCAAATCATCAACTTTCTCATTCTGGTTGCGTTGTTGAAGCGTTTTTTATATAAACCCATCACCCAGGCAATGTCAGCGCGATCGCAAAGAATCGAATCTCAGCTAGCAGCAGCAGCAAGCAAAGAAAAAGATGCAGAGATGGAAAAAGAGCTATATCTGCAAAAACAACAAGAGCTAGAGGCACAAAAGCAGCAATGGTTAAATCAAGCTCGACAGGAAGTAGAGCAGAAACGGACAAAGTTGAGACAACAGGCGCAAACTGAAGTTAATATTTTGCGATCGCAATGGGATCAAGATTTTGCTCAAGATCGGCAAAAACTTACTCGTGAAATCCGCGATCGCTTGAGTCAGCAGATTAGTTTAACCACTAGAAAAGTTTTATCTGATTTAGCAAACGCCAATTTAGAAACACAAATCATCGAAACTTTTATTGCTCGTCTATATAACTTTAGTGAAGATCAATTATTAAAAATCCACTCTCTACCAATTCCCACTCCTGATCATGTAATTAGTATCCGCAGTTCTTTTGCAATTTCCGAAGATCAGAAAAATAGCTTAATTGCTGCTATTCGAGAGCAAATTGCCGATCAAGCCGAGGTACATTTTGAAATCAGCAAAGATGTTATCTGTGGGATCGAGTTATGCGATCGCGGGTATAAGATTTCTTGGAATTTAAAACATTATTTAACCGAGTTAGAAACAGTAACAGCAAAAGTTTTGTCGGAGAATTATAATTGATTGCCTCTATCCATCAATTCAGAGTTGTCCGACTATTAGTCCTCACCATGGTTCAATTTCGTGCCACAATGTTTACAAAACAAAGCATCAGCCTCATGGCGAGATAAACCACAATTAATACATTCTTGCTCTACCAAACTAGATGTTTTAACTATCTGTCTAATCAATTCGCTTAATTGCCAAGGTATAAACAATACTCCTGTAAAAATCATTAATAATGTCATAAATCTGCCAGCCTGAGACAAGGGCGTAACGTCTCCATAGCCAACGGTAGTCATCGTTACCACCACGAAATAAAAAGCATCAAAAAAGTTTACCAGGTGATCGCTATTAATCTGATGTTCTACCTGATAAATTAAGCCTGCATAGACAAAAATAATTGTAAATAGGGTTAAAAAGATTCGTACAAAGATAATACTATCTTCAGTCTTGAATCCTAATATTTTTTGCTCAATCTTCCAAAATTCAACAATTCGTAAGATCCGAAACCAACGGAATATTCTAATAAAGCGAATGTCTGTCCAGCCTAAAAATAAGGGCAGAATAGCAATTAAATCAATTAAACCAAAGAAACTAAATAAAAACTTTTTAGGCTTTTCTGCTGACCATAAACGTAATATATATTCAATCGTAAAAACAATTAAGATTCCTAAGTCTACAATTTCTAAACTTGCTTCAAGCGACTGATTAATTGGATAAGTCTGGGCAACAAAAAGGGCTGACGATAACAGAATTAGACCTAATATGCTGAGATTTGACCAGACACCAATAATGCTATCGGTGTCTTCTAAATAGAAAGCAACCTTTTCTCGTAGGGACAAATTTTCCAAAGATGTTTCTTTTGAAGCTAATTCTGGTTGCACGGCTGCTTTAATAAGTATGTTTTGAGTTTAGTAATAGATAACTGTTTAGAAGTAATGAGCAATGACAAGTTGTCCTATTTATTCGTTAAGGAAATGTGGTCTAGCCTTAGCATTTGTCTGTAATATTTTGGCTAAACTCTGCCAATCTTCTTGCTCAATTAAGGTAATAATATCGTCTAAACCATCACGATATTGTAAAAGCGATCGCAATAACTCTGATCGATTATATTTTGCCATCATGACCCCTAACTCTGGATTTCCTCCCCCCACGCGACTGGTATCTCGAAAACCAGAACTAGCTAGGGTTTGAGCCAGTCGTAAAGTATCAGGTTCTTCTTGCAGACAGGCTTTAATTAAACTAGCACTCACCATCACGGGTAAATGGGAAATCCAATTAACGGCGCGATCATGAATTTGAGCATCACAGACATAAGGAATGGCGTTTAAATCTAGAGCAATTTCCTTGAGTTTTTCTAGGTCTTCTGACTTATTTTCCTGGGTAGGAGTAAAGACATAAGCTGCGCCAGTAAACAAATTAGGTAATGCCGCCTCAATACCGCTTGCTGTTGTGCCTGCCATCGGATGTCCACCAATAAAGTTAGACCATAATCGACTACATTCTTTGACTATAGGTTGTTTAACGGAACCAACATCAGTAATAATCGTATCGGGATTAAGATGGGGAACTATTTGTTTGATCGTTGATGCGATCGCTACAATCGGAGTACAAACAATAACAATCTCTACCTCCCCAAGAGCTTGAAATCCTGTACTAGCTTTGTCAGCAACACCTTTATCTACTGCCGTTTTACAAGTGGTTTCTTGACGGGATATACCGACGATATAATGTCCCCGCGACCGCAAATCTATACCTAAAGAACCGCCAATTAAACCTAAGCCAACTAGACCAATTTTCATTTATTTATTATTGATTTTATTATTAAATATTTTTAATATTCTGCAATAAAATTATTATTCAACTAAAATCTTGAGAGATATTCAACAATTACTTAAGACAAGTTAAAGAATGATGCAGGTTACTGGGTATCGTTTTAGGATGGCAGCCAGCGAGCAAAATATCAGGAGGAACTTCTAGCTCTGAAATCTCTAAAATTTAATAAGAGCATTTAACAAGCAAAAGTGTTTAATTAAGATTATTTTACTTAAGGTAAATTAGGTGAAGTTTGTCAATGTTACCAAAATAATTACCGAAACAAAAGATTACACCTACCTATCTCCACCGCAAACTCTAGAAATAGCTCTACATAGCATCATATCTGTGCTAGCAGAGACTTGTTACTTTTATATGCCGTCCGTAAGCAAACACTATCAGGAGAATCTATGACCGCAACCGTCGATACACAGCCACAGAACAGCCAGCAGCCACAAGAGCGTCAGGCAGGACCTCGTAAAATTGGTGTTCCCAGAGAAATATATCCTAACGAATGTCGTGTTGCTGCCACACCCAACACAGTAAAAAAGCTCCAGAAATTAGGCTTTGAAATCCTAGTTGAAAGTAATGCAGGAGCAGCAGCTAACTTTACAGATCAGGCATATCAAGAAGCTGACTGTAAAATTGTGCCTGACGCTGCTTCTCTGTGGTCACAAGCCGATATTATCCTCAAGGTGCGCGCTCCTGAAGATTCAGAAATCGAAGTGATGCCCCACGGTAAAACTATTATCAGCTTTATCTGGCCTGGGCAAAATGAAGAATTATTAAACAAGCTAGCAGATCGCAATACAACAGTCTTGGCGATGGACGCTGTTCCCAGGATTAGTCGGGCTCAGAAAATGGATGCCCTATCTTCCATGGCTAATATTGCTGGTTATCGGGCGGTTATTGAAGCTGCTAATAACTTTGGTCGTTTCTTTACAGGACAAATTACCGCTGCGGGTAAAGTTCCTCCTGCTAAAGTAATGGTGATTGGTGCGGGGGTAGCAGGTTTGGCAGCAATTGGTGCAGCTAGAAGCCTTGGTGCAGTAGTACGAGCTTTTGATACTCGTCCTGCGGTTAAGGAGCAGGTGGAAAGTCTGGGTGCAGAATTCCTGGAACTAGAGTTTGAAGAAGACGGGACTGGTGCTGGTGGCTATGCCAAAACTATGAGTAAAGAGTTTATCGATGCTGAGATGGCTTTGTTTAGAGAGCAAGCTAAAGAGATCGATATCATTATTACTACGGCCTTAATTCCAGGAAGACCAGCACCCAAGCTCATTCTTACCGATATGGTAGAGATGATGAAAGAGGGTTCTGTAGTAGTAGATTTAGCTGCGGAACAAGGGGGTAACTGTCAAGTAACCAAGCCTAACGAAATTTACAAATACGATGGCGTAACCATCATTGGTTTAACCGACTTACCTAGTCGTATGGCAGCCCAGTCTAGTCAGCTATATGGTACAAACCTCTGGCACTTACTCAAAGATATGGGTGGCGCAGAAGACTATAAAGTAGACTATGAAGATCAGGTAGTTCGTGGTGCATTAATCGTCCACGAAGGCAAAGTAACTTGGCCTCCACCAAAAATCGAAAACCCTTCTCCGACTCCTCCTCCCAAACCAAAAGCAGTAGTAGCTGCGGTAGCCAAAGAAGAGAAGAAATCTAATAGCGGTGTCCTTTGGGTCATTGTGGCTGGTTTAGCCCTCTTGGGAATTGGGATTGGTGCGCCGACTTCTTTCCTGTCTCACTTTACTGTCTTTGTACTGGCTTGCTTTATCGGCTATCAGGTAATCTGGAATGTTACCCCTGCACTGCATACACCCTTAATGAGTGTGACCAACGCTATTAGTGGAATTATCATTCTCGGCGGTATGTTGCAGATTTCAGGTGAATTAACTTCACCCTCTGTAATTCTAGGTGCGATCGCAATTCTAGTCGGCACAATTAATATCTCTGGTGGCTTCCTCGTTACCCAACGGATGTTGAAAATGTTCCAGAAATAATCGATACGTACACACATCCTGTAAGGGCGGTTCGCGAACCGCCCTTACGATTCATCTTCACGAAATAAATTCATGACAAATAATCTTGTGGCGGTTGCTTATATCGCAGCCAGTGCCTTGTTTATCCTCAGCCTGGGGGGACTATCAAACCAGGAAACAGCCCGTCGGGGCAACTTGTTCGGTATTATTGGAATGGCGATCGCATTCGTCGCTACTGCCCTTAGCGCCCAGGTAAACGGTTACGGAGTTTTAATTACGGCGATCGTTCCTGGCGCTATTATCGGTTCTGTTCTTGCTGCTAGAGTCGCTATGACTTCTATGCCAGAACTTGTTGCCATTCTCCACAGTTTTGTGGGTTTAGCTGCGGTATTAGTTGGTTTAGCTACCTATCTACAGCCTGAAAACACTTTAACTGGGGTAGAAGCTACTATCCACGAACTAGAAATCTATATCGGTATCTTTATCGGTGCGGTTACTTTTACTGGTTCAGTAGTGGCATTTGGTAAGTTAAATGGTTCTCTTGGTAGTAAGCCTCTAGCATTACCCGCACGTCATTTAATTAATATCGCTTTATTAGTTGGCTCAGTATATCTCGGCGTACAGTTCATGGGAACAGAGAATGGCTTACAACCCTTGTTAATCATGACTGTGTTAGCGGGTATCCTTGGCTTCCTTCTCGTTATGGGTATCGGTGGCGCAGATATGCCTGTAGTTATCTCTATGCTTAACAGCTACTCTGGTTGGGCTGCTGCTGCTGCTGGTTTTATGCTTTCCAATGACGTACTAATCGTAACTGGTGCCTTAGTTGGAAGTAGTGGGGCAATTCTGAGCTACATCATGTGTGAAGCGATGAATCGTTCTTTTATCAGCGTTATCCTGGGCGGTTTTGGTGAAGGTGCTAGTGGCACTGCACCCGCAGGAGAAGCTAAACCCATGGGCGAAGCTGCCGCTACTAATGTTGAAGAAGTTGCTGAATTGCTCAACGATGCCAAAAGTGTGGTCATAGTACCTGGTTACGGTATGGCGGTTGCTCAAGCACAACACTCTGTTTCCGATATTACGAAAATTCTTCGCAAGCAGGGTAAAGATGTCCGTTTTGGTATCCACCCTGTAGCTGGAAGAATGCCTGGACACATGAACGTATTGTTAGCAGAAGCTAATGTACCCTACGACATAGTGTTAGAGATGGATGAAATCAACGATGATCTCTCGGATACTGATGTAGTGTTGGTAATTGGTGCGAACGATACGGTTAATCCTAGTGCCTTGGACGATCCCTCTAGCCCTATTGCAGGGATGCCCGTAATGGAAGTTTGGCACGCTCAACATGTTGTGGTTATGAAGCGCAGTCTGGGTATTGGTTATGCAGGGGTAGATAATCCTTTGTTCTATATGGATAACAATCAAATGTTATTTGGCGATGCGAAGGCTAATGTTAGCGCGTTGTTGAATGAGTTATCTAAGACTGAGAAGGAATTGGTTGCTGCTTAATTTTGTTTGAGTTATTTTTGATTCCTCCTAGTTTTTAGGGGGATTTTTTTTGTCTCACGCAAAGACGCAAAGACGCTAAGGGTTTGTTTGTTTGGGTTTGAGAATTGTAAAAAAAGGGAGCAAAGGGTTTATTTGTTTTGTGTTGGGGGTTGTAGGAGAAGGACGCAAAGGGGTTATCGGTGAGAGAAAACAATTCTGGTTATGATAAGAACATAGATAGCGGATAGCGATTAGATTTCAGCCATAATGCAGAGTACCTACAGATTAAAAGCTAATGAATTAGACGAACAATTCATCGCAGGATTAAAAGCGACTTACAAAGATAAAGATATCGAAATTATTGTTTATGAAGTAGATGAAACTGAATACCTACTCAAGTCTCAAGCAAATAGAGAAAGATTGATGCAAGCTAAGACTAATATAGAAAATAAGACTAATTTAGTTGAAATCGATTTAGAAGACTTGTAATGAGCAGAAAAATAGTCTTTGAATCGTCTGCATTTGCGGATTTTAATGGCTGGCTAAAGTTAGATAAAAAAATACATCGCAAAATAATAGAACTTATCAAAGATATAGATCGTCATCCCTTTCAAGGCTTAGGAAAACCTGAAGCACTCAAGCACGATCTTAGTGGTTACTGGTCGAGAAGAATAGATCGAGAACATCGTTTAGTTTATAAAGTGACTAACGAGGAAATAATTATTTTGTCTTGTAAATATCACTATGGCTAGATTATAAGTGATCGCTTTTTCCTTTTTATATATCCAAAATGCGATCGCAAAACCCAGAAAATTGTAAGTTCTATTCAGGTTAAGATAAATGTCATATCATTTTTTTATAATATGATTCTGGTTTAGCTAAAGAAAGTGAGAATGCTAGTTAACAATATTTAAAACCGATCATATACAATTATGTATATTCTGCTTGGGTAGATAATATCAAAATGGCTCATAGCAACCAAATACTAATCATGAATGAATTACAAGAGCTAAGAGAAAAAATAGAACAGCAAGATTATCAAGGTGCTTTATTATTAGTTAATGAACTGGAAGAAATGTCTGTAGAAGACAAATTAAATAAAGTTTACAGTTATGTGGTTATTCTTTTAGTTCATTTAATTAAACAAGAAGCAGAAAATAGAACTACTAGCTCTTGGAATAGATCGATCTACAATTCAATTAAATACATCAACAAAACCAACAAAAGAAGACGCTCAGGTGGTTACTATGCCTCTGATGAAGTATTACAGGAAATAATTGATGAAGCTTACGATCATGCTTTAGCTGAAGCCTCTTATGAAGCCTTTGAAGGAAAAATGAATCCCATAGAATTAGGAGAAAAAGTTAATCCAGATAAAATTAAACAAAGCGCATTAACTCAAATTAAGAGTTGAAAATTAGATTTGATGATTGACAAAAAATATAATGATTAAATTCATTTAATCGAGATTGGGTTGTTGGAATTTATAGATATCTTGAATTACCTTTACCCAACCATCGGCAACAGATTGCAAAATGCGATCGCCTTTTTCTTTGCTAGCAACAGTGGCATCTCCCATAACTCCACTGCTACTAAACTCGTTAGTTAGCCAGGCAAAAGGCAGTTTACCCTCCATGTCTAGCAAACTATCCGTTGGTAAGCCTTGAGGATACTCTTTTACTGCCCGATCCATTTGAACCTGTTCAGGCAACAGAGACAGCATAATACTGGTTTCGGCATCTCCTGCATGAATGCCATATTCTCTTTCTTTGGATGTGAGTAAATCAGAGGCATTATGAGGAACGCGCCAGGTAAATAAAGGGAACAAGGCAAAATCTGGATGTTCTTGATGAAGATCTCGGGCAGCTATTTCCATAATTTGTGGTTGCCCTCCATGGGAATTCATCAGTACTAGCTTACGGAAACCTGCATCATAGATACTGACTGCCATTTCTTTAATTACAGACAACAAAGTATTAGCACTAAGAGTAATGGTGCCAGGAAAACCGCAGTGTTCATTAGATTTACCATAGTAAATACAGGGCAGGGCATAAGCAGGAATATCTGAATTTAGCTGCTCTAAAGCTTTACCAATTACTCCCAAACTAATGGCAGAATCTACCGCAACAGGTAAATGAGGACCATGTTGTTCGATCGCGCCTACAGGTTGGATAATCACCACATTTTCTTTGTTAGGCATCTGCTCGATTTCTTTCCAGGTGAGATAGGGAAAGTAGCGTTGAGGAGGAATAAAGCCATGCATCATAAAAGTTGCCTTTTGTCTTTAATTTTTGAGCTAACAGTGTTTTTGGGTAAGATTTCAGTAGTCAAACCGCCCCTAGTTTAAAACTGCAGTTTTGAAGTCGAGCGATGACGAATTTAGTTCGGCAACATGCGGGCAAGCCCTTTGTCGAATCGATTCGTTGAATATGGACACGCTTTGAGGGCAATCTGTATAATTGTTGAGATAAACTGATTTTTAGCTAAATGAAATTCTTAATGATTAAAAGCATATTACGTTTACTAGCAGCCTCTACTAGCTTTGTGGCATTGTTATTAATGACTAACTCAGCGATCGCAGCTACTTCCATTGATTATACTGTTAATCAAGTTGAACCATCTGTTGTTAGCATAAATGTTGTTAGCCCTAGCCTGCAATTGATCGGCAACGGAAATAATAACCTGGTAGATCATTTGGGTTGTTCCTGTGCAGAATGTACTCAAGAAATCGAGCAAACTAGCAGCGATCTTTCAATAGTCCAGATAGATTAAATTTTTTTATTAAGTTTAGATATCTTTAATTTAATTGATAGATTACAAAGCTACATGCTGTCGTAAGTAATACTTGTAAAGATCTTATTTTGGCGATCAGTCTGCTACGCAGTAGCGCGATCGCTTTTCTAACTATCCCAGCTTTTGCTTGATAAAGCCAACTAACTGACTAAACTGTTGTTTAATTTGTTCTGATTCTTGTTCTAGCTGGCGAACTTTCAATTTTAAGTCTTCAATCTCAGAAGTTAAAGCTGAAATCTCGACGCTACTTTCAGCAGATGCTTTAGGTTTAGCTGTAACAGAAGATTTTGGCTGTTTCTTCGCCTTCATCATGGCATCGCGAATCGCATCTACTAGCTGTTCTCGATCAAAAGGCTTCTCGACAAAAGAAAAATATTCAAAAGGCTCAGATATTTTGTCTGTCACTTCTTCCTTACGACCAGACATTAAAACCAAGGGAATTGAGCGAAATTTCAATTGTTTCTGAATCTCTTGATAAACTTCCCACCCACTCATTTTTGGTAATAGAAAATCGAGCATAATTAAATTGGGATTTTCTGCTCTAATTAAATTGAATCCTTCAAGACCATCTTTGGCTTCGATGATGTCAAAGTTACCTTCTGGAAGCATATCTTTGACTCGCATTCTAATGACCTTACTGTCGTCAATAACTAGAATTTTGTGGGTTGACACGATTTAATTTACTCCTGAGCGACTAACTCCTGATGCCTGAGATCTACTAGACTGGTTTTGGCAGTTAATTTTGGTTTACAAGCTTAGAGTTCCCTTTTAAACTACTAAAATAACAGGAAAAAACATCTAAATGATAATTATTAGTTGCGTATTCTGCTTCAGTAATGTTGCTGATCAGAGGTCATTATGAATCAATCTCAACCATCTTCTGCAATTGACAATGACTGGCGTACAGAAGTTACTTCCCTTCCATCTTGGTTAAAAAGACCCATTGGTAAGGCAAGTGACTTGTCAACAGTACAGCGAATTATTAAACAAAGAAATATTCATACTATTTGTGAAGAGGGAAGATGTCCCAATCGAGGAGAGTGTTACGCTAATCAAACGGCGACTTTCTTGTTGATGGGGCAAACCTGTACTCGCGCCTGTGCTTTTTGCCAGGTAGAAAAAGGTCATGCGCCGATGGCTTTAGATCCAGCTGAACCGCAGAAAGTTGCAGATGCAGTTAGTTTATTAGGCTTGCGCTATGTCGTACTAACTTCTGTAGCAAGAGATGATCTTGATGACGGTGGGGCAGAGTGGTTTGTTAAGGTTATGTCCGCAATCCGTTTGGCAAATCCTCAAACCAAAATAGAAGTCTTGACCCCTGATTTTTGGAGTGGCAAAGAGGCGTCCAAGAGTCAAAAGGAAAGGGTGGCAACTGTAGTCGCAGCTAAACCCGCTTGCTATAATCATAATTTAGAAACTGTCCCCCGTTTACAAGCACCAGTTAGAAGAGGTGCAAAATACGATCGCTCCCTTAATGTATTATGCACTGTTAAAGAATTAGATCCCACTATCTCTACTAAATCAGGTCTAATGCTGGGCTTAGGTGAAACCGAAGCCGAAATTATTCAGACTTTGAAAGATCTGCGCCAGATTAATTGCGATCGCCTTACTCTTGGTCAATATATGCGTCCTTCCCTGGCTCATCTTCCTGTGGAAAAATACTGGACCCCTGAGGAATTTACTCGTTTAGGCGCGATCGCTCAAGATCTCGGCTTTTCTCATGTGCGATCGGCACCTTTAGTGCGGAGTTCGTATCATGCAGGAGAAGAATGATTACTGATTACTGGTAACTGGTTGAATGGTTTCGTGCTTGAGGTCTTTGAATTTACCTAATAAGCGATCTGCCCAATACTTAACGTCATAAGTAGTTACCGTTTGGTACATCTTAGACATCCGTTCTTTTTGTTCTGATTCAGACATTACTAGAGCCTGTTCGATAGCACGGTCCATGCCTGCGAGGGAATAGGGATTAGTCAAAATTGCTTCAGGCAATTCTACTGCTGCACCGACGAATTCAGACAATACCAGAACACCATCTTGCCCTTCATGAGCCACAACGTATTCTTTGGCTACCAAATTCAAACCATCTCGCAGAGGAGTTGTCCAGCAGATATCAGCAGCTTTATAGTAAGCGATTAAATGAGGCAAGGGAATGGGTTGAGTAAACAGTCGAACTGGCATCCAATCTAGCTTGCCGAACCGACCATTAATCTGACCTACTAGTTGTTCAATCGTACTTTGAGCCTCTTCATAAACCCTCATGCCAGCAGCAGGCTGCACACAGGTCACCACAAAACTGAGCTTGCCGTGTAAATCGGGACGACGCTCTAATAAGCGACCGTAAGCTTCTAGTTTCTCTTGATTGCCTTTCACATAGTCTACCCGTCCAGCAGCGATGATTAATTTTTTTCCAGCAAGTTCCTCTTTTATTTGATATAGCCTATTCTTTGTCTCTGTCTGATCCAAAATTGACTGAATGAACTGGGGATTTGTGCCGACAGGAAAAGCATCGATATTAACTACTTGCCCTTTATAGCCAAGCTGAGTAGTCATCTCTGGTTCGGCAAGAGCAATACCCATAGAGGTCATATGTCCATCAACAGCCTCTCGCTTCAGGACTTTTACAGGTTTTAAACTACGGGCGACGTTAACAAAGTTCTCTGAGTAACGAGGAATATGAAACCCTACGATATCGCAGCAAAGTAAGCTTTCGACAATCTCATCACGCCAAGGCAAGATGTTAAATATGTCTACTGAGGGGAATGGAGTATGGTGGAAAAAGGCAATTCTAGCATCGGGCTTTAATTCTCTAATATATTGTGGTGCTAGCCACAAATTATAGTCATGAATCCAAATTAGCGCGTCTTCTGCTGCCTCTTCACAAGCAGCTTCGGCAAACAAACGGTTAATGCTTTTAAAGTTTTCCCATTCCGCGGTTTCCGAGGTGAAATGATAGGGAAAAGAATGCAGAATTGGCCAAAAAGCCTCTTTAGAGGTAATGTGATAAAACTGTTTAACCCGTTCGTCGTCTAAAGGAATACGTCGTACGTCATAGTTCGCTTCTCCCTCAATGTTGACTCGCTCTTCAAAGCTATCTTTTTGCTCTTCACTTACTTGCTTCCAGGCAATCCAAGTACCTTGATTGACATCGGCAAAGAAACTTTTGAGAGTCGGTACGATTCCATTAGGACTTTTTTTACGTACATAATGGATTTTACCATCTTTGATTATTTCGTCATGGGGTTCACGATGATAGAGGATAACTAAAGATGATTTCATAATTATTTGTTATTGATTGCAGGACTATTTGTTAATTGATGATGTGATATCAAAATTACAACCTTTACCAATCAGTTAAACTAGCTTTGATCATCAAAATCATAAATTGATGATTTGATCAACCTGATCATAATAAACTACCTTATACCGATGAATATATCTGAAGTTGTAAATTATGCTGTTTATTGAATAATAAAACATTGAACCAGCACATTTGAATCCTACACCAATTGTCGTTCTGAACCAAAAAATACAACTATTCATTCAGGCAATTTTAGATACAACTAGCAGTTAAATTATGTCTGCTCAAGTTTAAGGAAATTTAAAAACTTGAGCCAAACAGTTGCCGTGCAGTCTCTCATCCATCAGAATAAACTAAGGGGAAAATGCAAACCATCCACAGTTAGAGAAAATTGCGTGAAAGTAGAAGTAGACACCTCAATTAGGTTAGTTCCCGAAGCTACAGGAAAGTTACTGGCTTGGGCATCAGGGTTAGAAGGTTCGACCAATACATATTTGGAGCAGACTAAGGCTTTAGCTCGTAAATTAGGGGCATACTATCGTCCTGATGGATTAACAGAAATCGGCTTTTGGGTACCAGGATTAATTCGAGATGTGTTACATGAGAGAGAAATTTATCTAGAAGTCTTTACCCCTATAGAGCCGATTAATTGGCAAGAAAAGGAACAAAGCATCAACTTCAAACGCGATCGCGTACACCTGGAACAGCAGGGAGAGTATATCTGGGGTGTAGTGGCAGGAATGCAGGCTGGAACAAGAGAACAAGCTGGTTCTTTCTACTGGTTGCGCTATGTTGACCGTGCCGAAAAACTACGGACAATTCGTGATCTTGTTCCCCATTCATTACCCTATGGTATTTTTGCTCCTGCCGAGTTATACGATATGGATAAACTACAGGCAAATAGAACAGATCTTGATTACTTAGAACGTACCGCTAAATCCAACAATCCCAAAATTAAGTTGGCCCGTGTTGGCGAGCCGAAAAATATTTTGCAGATTCACGTTGGCACTGCTTCCCCTGAAGGCACAATTGAAGGGTTAACACATATTTTTCAAAGGATTTCCGCCAAAATTAAGCTCGGACAGCCTCTGACTCCGAGTGAACAAAATTATGTAGGCTATGATGCGATCGAGTTGTTGCCTACCGAGCCCACAATTGAATATCGTGATGAATATAGTCCAGAGAGCGAATTTTTTGCCTTCATTACAGACGAAGATGACATCGAAAACGATATTGTCGAAATTGAACTGTTTAAACCCAATACTCAAGATTGGGGCTACGATGTGCCTATTTTGGGTTCTAGTACTACAAATCCCGCCTTACTCGGTTCTTTACGTCCTGATGAAGTAGTAGATTTCATAGCTACGCTGCATAATTTTCCGACTTATCCAATTCAGCTCATTTATGACTTGGTTTATGGACATGCTGATAACCAAAGCGAATTGTTAATCGCCCGTGAATTTCTCAAAGGTCCTAATATGTATGGTCAGGATCTCAACCATCAGTTGCCAATGGTGCGGGCAATCCTGTTGGAAATGCAGCGACGCAAAATTAATACAGGGGCAGACGGCATTCGTATTGATGGTGGTCAGGATTTTCGCTTTTTTAATCCTCTCTCAGGCAAAGTCGAACAGGATGATGCTTATTTACTAGAAATGAGCAATATTGTTCAAGAGATAGAGGGACATAAGCGACTTTTATTTACCATTTTTGAAGATGGTCGTCCTTGGCCAGAAGAAGGCTGGGAGGAGAAATCTACTTATCGAGAGTTAGTCGAATTAAAGCCAGATTCTTATCAATGGGGTCCTCTGATTTTTGCCCATAATACTCCTAGTCTCAAAGGATTTTGGTCCGAAAAATGGTCTCGGGTTATGGAGGTGATGACCATAGGCGATCATTGGATTACTGGATGTGGCAACCACGACACAGTAAGACGGGGTAATCAAATAGACTCCAAAAAAGCAATCAATTGGCATTTGGGCAAAACCTTACCTGATGTCTTACGCAACGCTTATGACAACCCTGCAGTTACCCTGTGGGTGAACTGCTTTAGTCCTGGGTTACCGATGGACTTTATCAACACTACTATGCATGCTCCTTGGCTATTTTTTCGTAATACTGACGAACAGTACGGAGTTAAGGTTGTGTCTGAAGAGGTGGGCTTTTTAGATTGGCAAATCAATCCCAATTTATATCGACAGTCTCACTGTTTTCCTCGTCTCAAAACGATGGGATTTAAGCAATTAAAGCAGCTTAAGCAGTTCGGTGTAGCTTTACATCATGCCATGATCCAGCAGGATTATAATTTGGCTGAAGTGGTGGAAGTTTTGCGCTGTTGTACTACTCCCGATACTCACTGTATCGATGACTTATTGCCTTGTGTGGAGTTGATGCGGGGAGGGATGATACGTTTTCTGAAAAAACTAGACGAAGAACGTCTAAAAAGCTTTGCCCTAATGTTTATGGAAGATTGCTATCAGGTTTGTAATGTTTGTCATTATGAGTCCAAGGTTGATAGCTTGAGGGCTAAATTTAACTTGACTACCAGAGAGTTTCGCCATCAAAACCCTTGGTTAGCTCAAAATATTCTGCCAGGAGATAGGTTTGAAAAAATCAATGAGAGTGAAAGAACTATTGTTTATGGGATACGCCATAATTCTCAACCAGAAACAGCAGTAGCAATAGTCGCTAATTTTGAAGGAGATGCAGTTAAGCTGGATGTAGCAGAAATCTTGCAAATTGATTTAGCAGCATGGGAAATTGCGATCGCAACTCCTAATCTAGAAGTATCAGATCTTACTGAGCTAAATCTGGGTAATGGTCAAGGTTTATTGTTAACAAGGGTTAAGCAATAGCCGACTTGTTATTGGATCGGGTGATCGCCTGCCATGATCGCCTGATCTAATTCCCAGAGTTGATCTCGAATTTCTGAGGGGCTAGAAAAGCGATCGCGCTCTGCACCTGTACAAGAGATTAGTGTAGCCTTCGGAATATAGCTATTCAAAAAAACGGACTGATCGCCCTATTTTTTGCTTTTTACTTTCATCTTTGAATTAACAACGTCTTATTTTGCCTTAAGACGCTGACTGATATTGTTTAGCCTCACTTGATTACTGACAGGAGGACGAGGCATAGGTAATTCTGAGTTGGGCCAATTATCTAAATCGCTACAGGCGCAGTCCAAAGATTGTTTTCCTATTTCAACCATTGCTACAGGCATGGCACATCTGGCACATTGATCTATCGTCCAGGCGGGGGAGAGCAATTCTTGAATGGTAGCTTCCTCTCCCACTAGATAACATTCACGACCATCGACACTCATGATTTTCTGCCAACACTCTTCAAATTGTGGAGCAAAACGATCGCCCTGGATAATTTTTTCAGGTAGTAGCTCTGCTTCACCATTACGCCAGACTAGCTTTTTACCTAGCTGAAACCAGTGAGCAAGATAGGTTTTAACTTCTGTTGCTGATGCCATGTTTTTAACCTTTTCTTTCCAGAATTCCAGAATGTTTATACCTGTTATGATCATAGGTGCAGAATCAATAAACATGGTAATTGATCAACTAGATTTTATATTTGCTTAAGGGCTCTCCTAGTAAACTGAGATTTAGTACATGACCCGCCGTCACCAAGTAGGTAATATCAGCTAGGTTGCCCACCTGGCGAGATAGGTGTCCGAGGCGATCGCGAAATAGTCTGCCCAGAGGATAAGCTGGTACGACACCCCATCCTGTCTCTTCCCCAACTACAATAACCTCTGCCTTGGTGCTTTTAAGGCTTGATAAAAAGCGATCGCTTGTTTGTTGCCATGCTTCTTGATCGGACTCGATAAAATTTGCTACCCATGTCCCCAAAGAATCAATTAATAAGCATTCCCATGGGGAAGCCTGTTCGAGACAAGACGATAGATCGATAACTGCCACTAAGGTACGCCAGCTTGATGGTCGTCTTTGTTGATGTTTCGTGATTCTATCTTGCCATTCGCGATCGTTTTCATCTACTTTTGCTGTAGGAACGTAAACAACTGCTTGATTCGTTTTAACTGCTAGAATTTCGGCAAATTCGCTTTTGCCCGAACTAGTTGGTCCTGTAATTAAGATGATTTTTTGGCTGCTGGATATCTGATCTACTGAAGACTGCTTGCTAACCATGTTCAAGCTTAATTAAAAATTCCACATTACGGGATTAGGATCGAGATGATCGGTTACTTGTCTACCGATGCGATCAATCTCTTTTAATTCATCAGAGGATAAAGTGACCGAGGCTGCTTGAGCATTATCCTCTGCTTGTTCGGCATTTCGGGCACCTGCGATCGCATTTGTTTGAGGTTGGGCAATTAACCAAGCTAGAGCCAGTTGAGCCAGGGTACAGTTATGACTTTTAGCGATGGGACGAAGTTGCTCTAAAGCTTTTTGGGCGCGTTGATAATTCTCTCCCTGAAAAAGTTTATTCTTTGCCCTAATATCTCCTTGCGCAAACTGATGATCCAAGCCAAATTTACCTGTAAGTATTCCTTGAGCCAGGGGAGAGTAGGCCAAAATAGAGATGTTATTGTCTATACAATAAGGCATGGCATCATTTTCTATCTGTCGCCAAAAAAGGGAGTAAGGAGGCTGTAAACTATCGATTCTGCCATATTGGCTGGCTTCTTCTAGTTGAGTACGGGAAAAATTAGATACCCCAATCGCGCGAATTTTACCTTGTTCTTTGAGTTTATTTAAAGCACTCATAGTCTCTGAGATCGCCACGACTTGGCTATTAAAAGCACCAGAGGGCCAATGAATTTGGTATAAATCGATATAGTCGGTGTTGAGATTGGTCAAAGAGCGATCGCAAGCTTCGATTACTTGATCATATTGGAGATGATTGGCAAATACTTTAGAGGCATAGACTACTTGATCTCTTACGTCACTCAAAGCTTTAGCCACAATTTGTTCTGAATATCCGTTGCCATAAACTTCTGCCGTATCTACTGTGGTTATTCCTGCTTCATAGGCGTTGCGGATGGCTTTGATCGTCTGCTCATCTTCTATTCCTACCCACCCAGCTTTACCTGCTTGCCATGTTCCCATCAGAATTGGCGTAATTTGGACATCAGATGTTCCTAGTGATCGCATTTCCATAATCTGTATTTTTTCTCGTTGTATTCTTTAAAAAGCTAACAACTAAGAGCTATACTATCCCGCTTGATGTTATCTCCATTGGAGGATATTATCCCACTTGATGGGACAAGTCCCTCCATTCGAGGGTTTATCCCCATTCGAGGACAAGCACCGCTTAGTTTGGTGCAAGCCACGAAGATGGGACAAGTGCCCTTGTGGTATGTCTTAAATCAGCAGCGGCAAAATAATCTCTAACCCACGGAAGAGAAATAAATTTTAGACTTAACAGGATCAGGATTCATAGTCTTATCGCCTTCTTCCCATCCCGCAGGACATACTTCGTCAGGGTTTGCCTGTACATGCTGAATTGCTTTAAGGGTACGTAAGGTTTCGTCCACACTGCGACCAAAGGAAAGATTATTAATAGTTGCGTGTTGGATTACACCTTCTTTATCAATAATAAATAGCCCTCTTAAGGCTACTCCCGCCTCAGGATCGAGAACATTGTAAGCAGTACTAATTTCTTTTTTAATATCAGAAACTAGAGGGTATTCAATATCACCAATACCACCTTCTTTACGGTCAGTTTGTATCCAAGCTAGGTGAGAAAATTCACTATCTACTGACACCCCTAAAATTTCAGTATTGATAGACTTGAACTCTTTAAAGCGATCGCTAAATGCAATAATTTCGGTTGGACAAACAAAAGTAAAATCCAAAGGATAGAAAAATAAAACCACGTATTGACCACGATAGTCAGATAATTTTACGGTTTTAAATTCTTGATCAAAAACAGCTGTTGCTGTGAATTCGGGAGCTTCTTGTCCTACTCTTAAACATCCTTCTGTAGTCATATTTTTTCTCTCTTGAATTGCCTAGCAGCTTTGGTTTACTATGTTTTGTTTACTATGTGAATGCGCTCCTGCGTCTCAACACAGAGTACTGTTCACAATTTAGACAAATTTTACGAATCTTAATCAATATATCATAGTCATAACGGGAACGAGTTATCAATTACCAATTACCAGTGACCAGTTGTAGACTGGGGAGGAAAAATAATTATGCCTTTAATTTAGGAATGTCCTATTAACGGGACTCAAACAAAAATCAAGTTTCTACAGAGTAATCAGTAATCAATCTAATTCCCGTCTACCTTCTAAAGCTCTGGCGAGGGTAACTTCGTCGGCATATTCTAGATCACCGCCCATTGGTAAGCCAAAAGCGATTCTAGTTACTCTGGTGAAAGGTCTAAGTAAGCCGTTGATATATAGAGTGGTAGTTTCTCCTTCAACGCTGGGGCTGATAGCGAGAATAATTTCTTTGATTTGTTCTTTTGTTACTCGACGTACTAGGGCTTCAATATTCAGTTGTTCTGGACCAATACCGTCCATGGGAGAAATTACCCCGCCCAAGACATGATATAGACCGCGATATTCCCTGGTTTTTTCAAGGGCAATAGTATCACGGGAGTCGGCGACCACGCAGACTGTAGAGCGATCGCGATTTTTGTTGCTACAAATAGAACATACGGGTTCGGCAGAAAGATGAAAACAGATCTTGCAAAGCCCAACCTGTTGTTTTGCTGTCACTAAAGCTTGAGCTAGTGCCTGAACTTCTTTTTCTGGGCGTTTAATAAGGTGTAGGGCTAATCTCTGGGCGGTTTTGGGACCTACTCCTGGTAACAGCTGTAATTGCTCAATTAGACGAGCTAAAGGAGGCGTATAAATGATTTGCTCCTAAAATTATCCATAGGTTTAAGAAAAATCATTATATCAAATCTTTTTTTCTGATTAATTATTAATTATTTTATTAAGATATTTAAGACTGAAAACTAAATCCCGTAAGTAACTGAGAAAAGCTAATGACTAGTACCAAATCCGTTGACAGCGCCATCGATCTTAACGATCCGAAATATTATTTTAATCGAGAACTAAGCTGGTTAGAGTTTAATCGACGGGTTTTAGCAGAAGCACTGGATAAGAGAACACCATTATTAGAACGTCTCAAGTTCATGGCAATTTTCAGCTCTAACTTAGATGAATTTTTTATGGTTAGGATAGCAGCCTTAAAAAAGCAGGTGGAGGCAGGGGTGAGCAAGCTTTCGGCGGATGGTCGTACTGCACCACAACAACTAGAAGAGATCGCCAATGTTTTGACACCAATGTTTCGAGAACAGCATCAGCATTTTGAGAAGGTGCTAAGAAAGGAATTAACTAAATCAGGAATTCATATTTTAAATTATGTAGATTTAAATCAGGAACAGAGAACATACATTAATGGTTACTTTGAAGATTATATTTTTCCTGTTTTAACCCCTTTAGCAATAGATCCATCCCACCCCTTCCCTTATATTTCCAATCTCAGCTTAAATCTTGCTGTAGTTCTGAAAGATCCGACAATTGATAACGAATTGTTTGCCAGAGTTAAAATTCCGAAGGTGTTACCCCGCTTTGTCGCTCTACCAGAAGAATTGAGACAAAGACATCGTGGCAAGTCTGGAGTTTGGACTGGAGTACCAATAGAACAAATTGTTACTCATAATCTGGAGTATCTCTTTCCAGGAATGAATATATTAGAGTCTTACGCATTTCGGGTAACTCGCAACGCAGCTCTTTCAGTGGAAGAAGATGAAGCAGATGATTTATTATTAGCGATCGAAAAAGAACTCCAAAAACGGCGCATCGGCAGTTCTTCTGTACGATTAGAAATTGAAACTGCTATTCCGCCTGAACTTCGCTCTACCATTATGAGGGAACTAACTTTAGAAGAAAATGATGTTTACGATGTTGATGGTTTATTAAGTCTAGGTGATTTAATGTCTTTTTTGTCCTTGCCTCTGGAAAAACTTAAGGATAAACCCTGGAATGCTGTATTACCCCCCCGTATGAGCTGGCTACAAGAGAAAGAAGATGAAGACATCGGAGAGGGAGAAAATTTTTTTAACGTAATTCGTAACGGAGATCTGTTATTTCATCATCCCTATCATTCTTTTAGCAGTACTGTCCTGCGATTTGTCACCGAAGCTGCTTATGATCCTCATGTATTGGCGATCAAAATGACTTTGTATCGTACCTCTGGAGACTCGCCGATTGTCAAGGCTCTGATTGCAGCAGCTCAAAATGATAAGCAAGTAGTGGCATTGGTAGAGCTTAAGGCTCGTTTTGATGAAGAAAATAATATTCTTTGGGCGAGAAAGTTAGAGAAGTCTGGGGTTCACGTAGTTTACGGTGTAACAGGACTCAAGACCCATACTAAAATTACTTTGGTTGTGCGCCAAGAAAAGGAAAAAATTCGCCGTTACGTCCACGTTGGTACGGGTAATTATAATCCGAAGACTGCAAAAATATATACTGATTTGGGTTTATTAAGCTGTCGGCAAGAGTTGGGAGCAGATTTAACCGATCTGTTTAATTTTTTGACTGGCTATTCAAGACAAAAATCTTATCGGAAATTGCTAGTTGCTCCAGTTAGCTTGCGTGGACGCATGATTGAGATGATTAACCGCGAGGCTGAAAATTGTCGCCAAGGAAAACCTGGACGCATTGTAGCCAAAATGAACTCCCTAGTCGATCAGCAGGTCATTCAAACTCTTTATGAGGCTTCTCAGGCAGGAGTTGAAATTGACTTAATTGTCAGAGGAATTAGCTGTTTACGACCTGGATTGCCTGAGATTAGCGAAAATATACGGGTAATTAGTATTATCGGACGCTTTCTAGAACATTCACGTATTTTTTATTTTCATAACGCTGGGGAAGAAGAGATTTATATCGGTAGTGCCGACTGGATGACTCGTAATTTAAGCCGTCGGGTAGAAGCAGTTACGCCGATTGAGTCTCCCGATATCTTTAGTGATCTTCAGGAAATTTTAGGGGTGATGTTAGCTGATAACCGCAAAGCTTGGGAATTGCAGTCTGATGGGACATTTATCCAAAGAAAACCCCAACCAGGAGAAGAAGCTCACAGCAGTCATGATATCTTTATGGAAATGGCATTACAGTCAGCGGGAATAACACCAAATGAGGTCTGAATTTATCCTGTAGCCGAACATGCGATCGCCCTGATTATAACTCTTAATCGTAAAATACATCGCTGCCACTACTCTGTCTAAGATTATAGCGATCGCGTCATACCAATCTTATCCCAACATAGTAAGTAAATCTATTTAGTAAGCAGATCTACTTAGCCAATCCATAAATTAGCAATAATTACAGTAAATGAATGTTCTAAGCTTCACCTAATGTTTAACTTTAGCCAGCAATTTTAATTAAAACTTTACTGATTGCAAAATTCTTTCGGAATATACTTATTTAACTAAATACAAGATAATAATTTATATGGTGTCTAAAAATAAAAAAGTATTGGGAGAAATACTGCAACAAGCGGGCTTGATTTCTAATTCACAAATACAGGTGGCATTGGTTGATCGAGAATATAATCAAGAGCTTCGCCTTGGAGAAATATTAGCTATCAGGGGCTGGATTGAACAGCAAACTGCTGATTTTTTTGCAGATGAGTGGCAGTTTGTACTCGAACAGCAGGCTAAATATCCTTTAGGTTACTATCTAGAGAAATCGGGATTGTTAACAAAAGAGCAGACACATTCGATTTTACAAGAACAAAAGAAAATTTGGGTTAAATTTGGTTCAGTTGCAGTTCTTAAAGGCTTACTTGATCAAAATACTCTTGATTTCTTCTTAGATAGTTTGTTTCCTCTTGCATCATCACAATCTCCCTTTATAAGTAAACCTATTCAAAAAATCAACAATCTAGCGAAAGTAGAAAATAAGATAACAGATAAACTAACTACCTCGAAAATCGATTACGATGACATTCCTTGGATTGACTAAAGTAAGGTTTTATAGTTAACTATTTTATTCCTCATCCCTCATCCTGTAAAAGATGGTTCCTCTAAAAGACGAAAACCCAATCAAAATCACGCCCTATGTTACCTACATCTTAATTGCAGTTAATATCCTGGTTTTTATTTACGAACTGACTTTAAATTCCGCTCAGCTAGATATCTTTTTTCATTTATTTGCTGTTGTACCAAAGGAGTTAACCGCCAGCTTTGGTGGAGTAGATGTCCATCAAAGTATTCCCGAAGTAATTACCCCGATCACGTCTCAATTCCTCCATGCGGGGTTTACTCATATCACGTTTAATATGTTGTTCCTGTGGATATTCGGCAATAATATTGAAGAACAGCTAGGAAGAGTAAAATTTCTGCTTTTTTATCTATCTTGTGGCGTATTGGCAGTATTAGCGCAATGGTTCTTTTCCGCTATGTCCAGCGTACCATCTTTGGGAGCTAGTGGCGCGATCGCAGGAGTTATGGGAGCATATATTCTCAAGTTTCCTCAGGCAAAAATCGTGACTTTAGTACCTTTAGGCTTCTTTTTCCCAATCTTTAGAATCCCTGCGGTATATTTTCTCGGCTTTTGGTTTGTGGAACAAGCTTTAAACGGAATCTCCTCTTTCGAAATTACCGCTAGTGTTGGTATGGAAAGCGGTGGTGTGGCATACTGGGCACACGCAGGAGGATTTGTCGCAGGGGCAATTTTAGGGCCAATGTTGGGCTTATTTTCTAATAACTCAGTTCAACAATAAACAGTTATCAACTATTATGTAATTTAAACGTAAGAAATTATGATCGCCAGATCTCCAAATGCGATCGCCAACTATTCCCCAGACTTGCGCGCCATGACCGCATAAAACGGATCTCCTCCCGCCAAACCGAGCATTTGCAGGAAGCCAGGTAGAGATGGTTGATGTACTACCACTTCAGGCTGAGTAAAGCCGTCAACCGACTGGAAGTACTTTCTGACCAAATTTACCCTGTCTGTATCTGTACCCTCGCGCCAGGCTGCGATCGCTTTTTGATAAAACATACGGTTGGAAAAGCTAATAATGACTACCCCGTTGGGCTTTAATACCCGATAGATTTCTGACAAGACAGCTTCAGGATATTGCAAGTATTGAATAGAAACGGCAATCAAGACAGCATCAAAATCAGCATCTTCTAAGGGAAATTTAGGATTTTGGTTGAGATTTTGGACAAAATAACGATCCAATCGCGGGTTATTCGCTAATTCCTCGGCATTCATCCCATGCCCTTCAAGATGCCTAAACTGTATTTCCTCTGGTAGATGAGATACCCAGCTACTCATCAAGTCTAAAATACGGGTATCTGACTTTAATTGTTCCCGATAAAGATTAGTCAGGCGATCAATAAAGCCTTCATCTACATGAGTTACTAGACGAGGAGCATCATAAAAATCAAGATCGTTGGCAGGGTCTAATTTAGATCTTTGCTCTGGGCGCAGCATAAGCGAGATATTCTATAAGTCTGGTTAAACAATTTAGATTCTATCGTTTTTTTTAATGCTAGATAATCGCTTCTTTTAACCGTTAGCCTTTTACCTTTTCCCGATAGTTTTTGATGTTTACACAACTCGTCGAACTGACGTTACTAATTTACACAAATTAGCATTTTAGTTTCACTACTCGTTGAAAACTTTATATAGCAATCCTAAAGTATTAGTAAAAATAACTTCTGTCCTCTGGCTTCTGCCTTCTACCTTTCATCTTTTTGAACTTTCATGATATATTTCAACAACAGCAAGTTATATATTAAATTAACTATATTAAATTAACAGTCTAAAAGATTATCCAATCTAATAATATTATTGCTTATTGTGGCAAATATCAAGGTGTCATACTAAGAGGTTGATCTAAGATTTTAAGATTATATTATCGATTAACTTCTTAATTAGCTTGGCAATTTTACAGTTTTAAGATGGTAGTAGAGTTAGGGAATTTTCTAAGATGGCAAACTCAGAACATTTAGCATTAATTAAGCAAGGTGTTGCAGTATGGAACGGGTGGTATAAAAACCATAAAACAGTAGTTGCCGACCTTTCTCAAGCTAATCTTAGTAATTTTAATCTAAGTGGTATTAATTTAAAAAAGGCTAATCTTAAGCAAACTAATCTTAGCAATGCAGACTTAAGTAAATCTCAGTTAGTTAATGCAGACTTAAGCAGGGCAAATTTGTTAGGAGCAAACCTTAACAATGCTAATTTTAAAGGAGCCAATTTAGATTATGTAATTTTATTCCAGGCTATTATTAACCGCCAAACATTAATGGCAACTAAATATCTTAAAGTTCATGAGATTGTTAATAATCAAGTTAGTAAAAAAGATTTTTCGGGCATCGATTTAAGCAATTCTAATTTATTTCGTGCTGATTTAAGCAATGCAGAGCTTAGTAATGTCAAACTAATAAACGTCAACTTGAATAGTGCCAACTTAAGCAGTGCTTATCTTTATAAAGCAGATTTAACTGGGGCTAATCTTCAGAATGCGGACTTAAGAAATGCTTATTTTAGTCAAGCAGATCTCACCTCGGCTTATCTTGGTGGTGCATTGTGTTGCGGGACATATTTTAAAGATGCAGATTTAAAATTTGTCAACCTTAAAACAGCTCAATTTAGTCATGAAACTATGATTGATCTCAAATGGCACACCGTTTGGGAGATAGTTAATCATGGCGCTGTGAAAAAGAATCTTAGCGGTGTAGATCTTAGCAATGCCAACCTTCAGGGAGTTAACTTCGAGGGAGCTAATTTGACTAATGCTAAATTAAGCCACGCGATCCTACGTCGTAGTAATTTAACCAATGCTAATTTAACCAATGCTAATTTAAGCAACAGCGATTTAGTTGGCGCAAACGTTTGTGGTGTTGATTTGAATCAAGCCAATCTTAAAGGTGCTAAACTCAAATCCGTAATTAGCGATCGCCATCCCCCATTATCCATTATAGATAATCGTGGTAAGACTAACGTGACGGTAAAAGAAAGACCAGTAGACGAGATAGAGATTAAATCTACATCGAAAACTCCGACCAAAATACAAACTAATCAGACTGATTTAAGCAATCAAACTAAATCAGGTAAAAATTTAGTTGGTATCTTACTTTTAGGAATTATTGCTGCGGTTATAGCAGGTGGATACGTATTCCTCAATCAAAATCCAGATTTTCCTTGGTCGGAAAAGCTGGAGCAATTGAAGCTAAAATTAGAACAATTGAACCCACTGGGTTAATTGGCAAGAAAGCTATTACAAAGATGGGCTCGAAAGTGTGAAGTTATTAGTGTGAAGTTATTTTTGAACAGCCCCTAACTGCTGTTTACTTTTTTTCCGCTAATCGGAGTTGTTTCGGTTCAATAGTCAAGGGTTGTTGTTTTAACTGAGCCAAATCTTGAATAATCTGTTCCTGTTGCTGTTGAATTTGATCCAGACGAGCGATAATTTCCTGGAGCTGTTCAGGGTTGTTAGTTACTTCATAGTTAGTAACTGTAGTGTTTGCAGTGTTTGCAGTTGCAGGCTTTGCTGACCAACCAAAAAGAAATTTAAACAGTAACCAAGGCGATCGCAAAATCCAGAGCCACATTCGATCAATTGTATTGGCGATCACTCGGTAAACAGTCCCTAGCAGTCTAATAGTCAAGACTAGAGTTAGCAAAAAACTAACCAAGGCAATTATGGGATGATTAAATAGCCAGGCGATCAGAGGATGCTGTATCAACCAGTTATTCAAACTAGAGGTTATCGAGTTACCGATACGATTAAGCAGATAATTGTCGAGAGAAGTTGTTGTTTCAGTAACGTTATGCAACAAAGATGAGGTCCTTGTCTTGATGGGGTTTAACTTGTCTGCTAGATGATCCGATAACATAGCGCCAAGGATTAAAACTCTACTCTAGCTAATAAGTAAACTTTAAGCTTCAGGGGGTAGAGCCTAAACCTAATCCGAGAACAATGATCAAGCTCATGAGGTATAGTCTAAAACTCTAACCAAGGTTACATCGTCCTTTAGATAGGATTTCTTGACTGTAAAGCGATCTCTGCCTACTTGAGCAACTTCCATGTCTTGTACTAAGCCTAAAAATTCATCTACAGAGGCTAAATCGCAATTTTCTTTGTTGGATGCACTGGTGAGATAGTGAGTGGGGATCAGCATCTTCGGATTCAGAATCTTGACTACCTTTCTGGCTTCTTGAGCATCATAGGCTTTCATTCCACCACCTACGGGAGCAAGCAGTATATCTGAACCATTTAACAGAATTTTGTCTTCTGTCTCAGGGGAGCAGCAGCACCACCTAAGTGAAGAATATCAACTCCTCCTTGTGTCCACCGCCAAGCAATATTTTTACCAAATCGCCTTCCTCCTTCACGATCATGAGGCAGAGAAAATCCTTGAAATCTAAGATCCTTAAACTGATGTGAGCCACTCTGAGTAATAATTTCTGGATTGCCCTTTACCGATTCAACTGCGCCTTCATCTAACAGGAAGCTACTAGCTAATACTACGTCTGGTTGGACATCAGGTAAATTGTAGCCAGCCGTGCAACCGATAGATTCATAGGGATTGACTAATACCTGTAAACCATTAGCGGTAAACAGAAAACAAGTATGTCCCAGGTATTGTATGGTAACTCCTGTTGAACTATCTTGAGCCAGAGTAGATTGACGAGGCATCATGCCCGTAGCGATCGCCGTTGCTAAACCTATGCCACCAAAGCGGATCAATTGTCGCCGTTTCATACTTATTTACTTATTTACTACCTAAAGACTGCAAAAAATTACGTAATAACGACTTACCATTATCCGTCAAAATGCTTTCAGGATGAAACTGCACTCCCTGGATATGATGATAGTCGCGATGGCGAACTCCCATAATTGTCCCATCTGACACCCAAGCTGTGATTTCTAAAGTATCAGGAATAGTCTGTGGCTCGATGACTAAACTATGATATCGAGTGGCGGTAAAAGGAGAATCTAATCCTGCAAACACCCCTAAGTTTCGGTGGTGTACTGGAGAGGTTTTCCCATGCATTAATACTGGTGCAGCTACTATCTGTCCGCCAAAAACCTGACCGATACTTTGATGACCTAGACAAACCCCCAAAATCGGGATTTGAGCGCCCAGTTTTTCAATTAATTTCAGGGATATGCCCGCGTCTTCAGGACGACCAGGACCAGGTGAAATCAAGATACCATCGGGCTTTAATTGATTAATAGTTTCTAAATCTATGGCATCATTGCGATAAACGCGAATGTCTGAAGCTACAGGAAATTCCTGTGCCAACTCTCCCAAATACTGTACCAAATTATAGGTAAAACTATCGTAGTTATCAATAACTATAATCAAGCTAGATCTCCATTACATTATCAGCATAATACGCTGCAATAAGGGGGGAAGCAAGATAAACGCTGCTACTATTAACGCTGCGATCGCACTCACTAAGACAGCCCCCGCTGCACAGTCTTTAGCTATTTTAGCTAGCTCATGATAACTCTGCTTGACTGTTAAATCAACAACTGACTCAATTGCCGTATTAATTAGTTCCAAAACCATGACGATCGCGCAGGTCATGGTAATTACCGCCATTTCCATTGCTTCAATGCCTAAAAAAGCACCTAGACTTACCGCCAGGATGCCAATAAAAGTATGGATCCGAAAATTTCTTTGAGTAGTAAAAGCATAACGCACACCAGCCCAAGCATATTTAAAACTTAAAAATAAATTTGGTGCTACCTGCCAAGCCAAGTTGCGAATAATTTTTTGCTTAGGGTGAGATGATTCCTTAACCGCAGGAGCAATAGTAGAAGATTCCATATTTAGATCTATTAAAAACAATGTCGGATTGGTTTTGCGATTTGATTCAATCATATGCGATAGACTCAATGGTAATCTTTGGTAATCCGTATATGTACTTAATTCATAATGTAATAATAACCCAATAATTACCAAACAGAATGTTCAAAGAAGACAATATCAAAACCGCCTACAAATTATAATTACTTTTAAGAATTTAGCAATTTTATTAACTCAGATTGTTTATTGAGCATCTGTTGTAACCTAACCTCCTCAGGATGATCCCAACCGAGAAGATGGAGTAAACCATGGCTAGATAACCAGGCTAATTCTACCATCAGAGAATGTTTTTGTTCTGTTGCCTGTCTCAGAGCAGTATCCAGAGAAATAATAATGTCTCCCAGGTATCGGGGTTCAGCAATATCTAAAGGAATGAGAATATCTGCTTCAGTGGCAGCAAAAGCTAAAACATCAGTAGGTTGATCGAGAGAGCGATATTGATGGTTAAGAGATTGAATTTGGCGATCGCTAGTTAGTCTGACACTAAGTTCACAATTTTGGTCTAATTCAGTAGTTAGACTCAAAGAGCACAACCAAGTTTGCATCCAATTAACCCAAGGAATAGATTCAGTTAGCTTTAAGCTGTTTTGAGGCAAATTTCCTTGATAAACATGTTCCACATAGATGATGGCATTTATAGGTTGTTCGACTGTTATGTCCATAGACAATTTTGTTTATGGTTTGGTTAAATAAGCTAGACCTACCAGTAGCCCGACTAGACCAACGGTAGTCAAGAAAAAGTGCCACAGAGATTGCCTTCCTTTGCGAACCATATTTCGCATCGCCAACTTAACATAACTATCCTTGGGTTGAGTATCTTTGGGTTGAGGAATTTCGGCAGCATGGTTTTCTGCTGTACTGTCTGGGGTAATAGTAGGCTCTTCAATTTGTTGGGTAGTAGAATCTGTCATTACTTAAAAAATTTTAGTTAAATCAAGATGTATCTTAGCAATACTTAACTTAATAATAGTGCCTGAACAGCAAAAAAACAGAGAAATGCACTAGCCAACGGCACAGTCAGATTATCAATGCCTAGTTTAGAAAAGGCTTCAGAGATGGTGGCAACTACTGCCACAACCGCAGAAATCCCCCAGATTTGCCAGCTATTTCCCTCTACCGAGAATAAGATTGCTCCCGTAACAATCAATGCAGCAGTAGTCATAGCCAGAGAGCCTTCCCAGCTTTTGCTAATTTGTCCCACCTGATACTGGTGTTTACCAAATCGCTGACCAATTATTGCAGCCATGCCGTCGCCCCACGCCATAATCAAAATACCAATCACGGCATACTGAGGGTGCTCTTGCCAAAAATAGGCAGCCAATACCCCCATGCTAATGGCATAAAACAGGGTGCCAAAGCTTTTACGTCCGACGCTTTCGATGCTCGGTAAGATTGGAATGACATAGGATACTAAAGCGATCGCCGCCGCAATAATCGCTGCACTAACAATTACTGTTCTCGATATATTTAGCCACCAAGCCAGTAAAATTACGTTACCGCTACCGATATGAACTATTTTACGAGTTAATTCAGGATCATCAGTCAGCAAGCGACTCAATATTTCCGCCAAAACCACCAGCATTGCTAGATAAGCAAAGACAGCGCCTAAAGGGAAAGTAAGATTAACCAGGCTGTTGCTTAAAGACAAAGAGAGTCCTAAATTACTCATAAATTATGATCAGTTCCCACCAAATTAACCAACAAAGCATCGTCGCCGTCGCAAAGGAGTACTGGATTAAGATAATTACTTTCGTTACTTTATTTACAATACCTTCAAGTTGCTCTTCCTGGCATTTCTACGGGAGAGTGGGAAACAAAAGTTAGTTCAACAACTTCACCAAACTATACATGGACTGATTTCCGAACGAGCAATGGTGCGGTTAATTAGATTGATTCAATATTATCGGGACAGAGATGGTACTTGTGCTTGAGGAAATGCTTGTTTGAGCATCAATGTAGAACTTCCAGTACCACAGCCAAGATCGAGAATACTTTGAGGTTCACCTTTAACGGTTTCAATAGCCTTTTTGCGTAGCTTAATTTCATTAGGTGCTGTAGCAAAACCAGTTATGGCATCATAGGTGATCGGAGCGATCGCGTTTAAATAACCTCCTCGAATACCATGGAAATCTTGGCTTATATAGTAGTCAGGGGGTGAACGAAAAAAGGTGTGGCAGTTAAACAATAGAGAAGCTTTGAGTAAAGAGTAACGAGTAACGAGTAACGAGTAACGAGTAACGAGTAACGAGTAAATACTTATTACTCATTACTTATTACTCATTACTTTAAAATGCGAAAATTAATTTTTGCCACCGTAAATTTCGCTCACCCGTAGTCAGGGTAGACAAAATCATTTGTTTCAAAGAACTCACTAGATTTTTCCCAATCAACTGTATCATATAGCTTTAGGTTTTCTTTGCCAATTAATAAGCCAATAAAAAATCGTAGAACAGGGAATAAACTCGAATTATTAGAAATCGCCACAGTTACTAATCAGTATTATCGATATTTGAATGTTTCTATCACCAAAACTTGAGTATTCTAAAGGTAATATAAGTTAAACGCAATGAAACAGAAATTATTCTACATAATTAAAATAGCATCCTCTGTTTTGATTACTTGCGCCTTGGGTCTAGAAATCTACTATTTCTATTTGTATTTAATAAATGAGATCTTTCCCAGTCAACTTTATCCTGTTTTTTGCCTAGGAAGTATAGCCTTAGTTGCCCATTTAGTCGAAGGTTTGATTGCGGCTTTCAAAGCGAATGCCTGTCAGAAAAATTTCATAACCTATGGAATTTATACTTTTTTTGTAGGATTTGTGGGATTGTTGGAATTACAAGAAATATCTTCAGTAAATGGGGAATTTTAATTCGCGTATGGATTAAAACTGAACCCCTGAAGCAGTGGGAAGTTGCCAGAGAATTTCGTCGTCGGGTCAAAATTGCTTTTGATCGAGCAGGAATTCCGATCCCAATACCACAACAACAAATACTCTTTAATCAGAAAAAGGTAATCAATAATCAAGAACAAAACTAGTAAATATGTGCATCTACTTCTCTTCTTAAATTACAGATTATTGTTTGGGATAATTTTGTTTAGAGGATTGATGGCATTTTTTGCTTTATTTTAGAGGCTTTCCATTGTCATCTGCTAAAGCAACTGAAAAGCTTTCCGTTTGGTTGTTTTTCTTCTGGAGATCGTTATTCAATCTCTCGGCTGTGCGTAGAATTCGCCCAGCTAAAATTGCTGCCCCAAAACCATTATCAATATTCATCACTCCAATACCAGAAGCACAAGAATTGAGCATTGTAAGTAAGGCAGAAATCCCATTGAAACTAGCACCATAACCAACACTGGTAGGAACTGCAATTACTGGACAATCTGCCAACCCTCCCACCACACTAGGTAAAGCCCCTTCCATACCTGCAACTACAATCAATACATCTGCTTCTTGGAGATAATGTAAATTATTGAGTAAACGCTGAATACCTGCTACTCCTACGTCCCAAAGACGAGTTACCTTGAAACCACATAATTCGGCTGTTACCGCAGCTTCATCAGCCACAGCAATATCAGATGTCCCTGCGGTAATGACATTAATTGTGCCTAGTTTTGTGGGCGCAAAATCATCGGGAACAATAGCAGCAATTCTCGCTAGAGGATAATACTTAAGATCGGGAATGACAGCTTTTAGTTTCGTGAACACATCTTCTTCGATTAATGTTGCCATAATCGGAAAATGTTGTCCTGCTTCCTGATTCTTACGGCGCATAACTTCAAAAATTTTTACCATCTGCTCTGGGGTTTTATCTGCACCCCAAATCATCTCGGGAAAGCCATTTCTAAGGCTACGATGATGATCGATTTTGGCGAATTCTTCAATAGACTCAAAACTAAAATTCTTGAGTTGGTAAAAAGCAGTATCAGGATTTAGTTTTCCTTGAGCAACTTCTTGTAGGATGTTTTTTAAATTTTCTGGTTGAGTCATAATTTTAGAATGTGCAGTAAATAATTATTTTCTGATCAGGTTGATGCGCATTTAAACTACATCTTTAGCTAAATTTTACCGCGTAGTTCATTGTCAAAATAATTACTCGAATTAGTATTGAGTTTCAAGATGAGCGATCGCTATTCGATTATTTAACTTTTAACAAAATAATTTCTGGTTCCCTTGGCATCTAAAGCAGTTCCTAACCGTTTAAGAGCTTGAACATAAGCAGCGGTGCGAATACTGATGTTTAAATCTTTGCTGATATCCCAAACTTGTTCTGCCTCGATCTGCATTTTGTCTTGGAGACGCTGATTTACTTCTTCTAGCGTCCAATACCAACCACTTCGGTTTTGTACCCATTCAAAATAACTCACAGTAACGCCTCCCGCATTCACTAAAATATCAGGAAAGACATAAGTTCCCTTTTTAGCGAGTATTTTATCTGCATCAGAGTTTATGGGACCATTTGCCACCTCAAAAATATATTTTGCTTTTATATCCTCTGCATTATCTAGGGTAATTTGATTTTCTAAGGCAGCAGGAATCAAGATATCTACATCTAAAGCCAGCAATTCTTGATTAGAAATTGTCTGATGTTTCACAATGCTGCATACCGTATCATGGCAATACACTGCCTTCATTTCCCGATTCTGATTTTTATGTTCTCTGACGCTGGCAATATCTAAACCTTGAGGTGCGTAAATACCCCCTTTGGAATCGCTGACGGCAACTACTTTATATCCCGCCTCAGCTAGTAACTCTGCCAAAGTTGAACCTGCATTACCAAAACCTTGAACAGCAACGGTAGTTTCCCTGGGAATTAATTTAAACTTCGGCAACATAGCTTGAATGACGGTAAATGCACCCATTGCCGTAGCCGTGTCTCTTCCTTTACTTCCTCCTAATGCTAATGGTTTTCCTGTGACTACACCACGACAAAGTTGACGTTTAATGGTGCTGTATTGATCCATCATCCAGCCCATAATTACTGCGCTAGTATAGACATCGGGGGCAAGAATATCAGTGTCTATGCCGATGGCATCTGCGATCGCATCTATGTAACCCCGACTCAATCTTTCTAACTCTGCTCTGGATAATTCTTTGGGATTTACGGTAATACCTCCCTTCGCGCCACCAAAGGGTAAATCGAGCAAGGCACACTTAAACGTCATCCAAAAAGCTAAAGACTGTACCTCATCCAAACTGACCCCAGGATGATAGCGCACTCCCCCTTTCCCAGCACCTCTAGTATCTTCGTAACGCACTCGATAACCAGAAAATACTTTTAAACTGCCATTATCCATTCGTACAGGAATCGAAACACTCAGACTAGTCTTAGGATGTTGTAGACGCGCGATCGCATCTTCAGAGATCTCAACATGCTTTAAAGCCTGTTCTAATCGTTTACTGGCATCAGATAGTAGAGAATTTGTATCGTCTTTATTTTTCATCACCATCTCTCATTATTGACATGTATGTCTTCAATGTACGGTTTGATGGGAACTTGTTCTCCAGATAGTGCCTATTTTTTAATCTTTATTCACAACCCTATTCTTGTCGTTATGTCCTGAATACACTTAAAAATTTATTTTAATTTAGAAATTGATATACGGGCGACTCAAATAATCTACAGCCAAACAAATATTTTGAGTAGTGAGGCTTTGAGGAATTTTTAGCTTGCAGTGGTTTCGTCTTATATGACCTTTACAATTTATTAGATCAACAGTTTAGTCGCTTATCTAATAGCGATCGCCATTAAATACAAGTCTAGTATTCATCGACGATTCTAACTTTTTTCAGATAACCACTTAATCTTATGGATGCCGTAGAAGCGTCTCCAAAATTCGTCTCTTGCCCAAGTAGGTAGAATATTGTTCATGATAAAGATCATGGTTTTGCCTCCCGTAGCTAGGACATAGCGAGGTTTAGGGCGAGATTTAGCGATTATTTTAGCGATCGCTTTAGCGGTTTTCTCGGCACTCCAGCCTAGTAAATCTAGTTGCTGATCAATAGCTTCAATATTTTTAAAGATAGGTGCATAGGGAGTCTCGGAATAATTAGGAATAGTCTCTTCTACTATTTGCCAAGCTACACGAAAAAAGTCGGTAACTACGGGACCAGGTTCAACCACACTCACTTGAATATTAAATGCCTTGAGTTCCATCCGCATCACATCACTTAGGGCTTCTAAGGCAAATTTAGAGCAGCTATACATGCCTGCGGTGGGGAAAGGAACTCTACCAGCAAGGGAACTGACGTTGATGATTTTGCCACCTCCTTGCGATCGCATTGTCGGAATTAGAGCCTGACTTAAAATCAAAGGTGCCTGAAAATTAACCGCCAACTGTGATTGTACTGCTGTGGGAGGAATTAATTCCACGGGACCCATTTGTCCATAACCTGCATTATTGATTAAGATATCTACTCGTCCATAATGTTCAAGAGCTTGCCTTGCTAAGAGTTGCACTTGTTCGACCTGAGATAAATCTATGGAAACTATTAATACTTGTGCGTTATGTTCACGACATTTAGTAGCAACAGTATCCAATAAAGATTGATTGCGCGACGCTAAAACTAAACGGATTCCTGAATAGTTCCTCGCCAAAACTTCCGCTAGGGCTGCACCGATGCCACGAGAAGCCCCCGTAACTACAACTACCTGAGTAGCTAGTGATTTGAGTTTAGTCATAGAAATCAAACAAGGTAAACAAGGTAGTTTCGTTTTGTGGGAATGGCTATATTTGCCTCAACTAGGACAATATTGTGCGTAAGTCATCTTTATACTTAACAATCCGTTGATAAATATCGGCAAATGTTTTGGCTGGTTTAGAAGTCTAATAGTTGGTTGCCATTGAGTTTTATGCTTGAGGCGATCGCACAAATCCTGCAGCACGAGTAATGAGAATTTTTTTACTCACGAAATATGCTTCAATAACTAATTATTAAATATTTGATTAAATATTTGGCTTTGGGCATAATTATTTAGCCAGAAAAATTAATTTGAGATTATCTATTTTTGAATTAAATTAGCCGTGGTACTTTTAAGTCTGATTGTTGACCTTGAACGGACGTAATCACCTCTAGAAAGGCTTTTTTCAATCAGAGCATACAGCACAATAAATAAATAACGACTGCCCATTTCTTTGATCTTCAATTTAGAAACACCTGTTTGTCGGTTGCGCCAGGAAATAGGAATAGTAGCATAGGAATAACCGCGAATAATCGACTTGAGGGGCATTTCTACAGTTAAATTAAAGTGATGAGAAATTAAAGGAAAAATTCCCTCAATTACTTCTCGACGGTAGGCTTTAAAGGCGTTAGTCATGTCGTTATATTGCAGCCCAAACAGAACCTTGATAAATAAATTTGCTAAACGGTTGATGGTCAATTTATGGGCAGGGTAGTCAATAATTCTGCCCCCCTTGATAAAGCGTGAACCAAATACGCACTCATAACCCTGTTGCAGCTTGTGATAGTATGCCACTAGATCATCAGGGGAATCAGAGCTATCTGCCATCACCACAGCTACCGCATCTCCCGCAAAGTTTTCAATGCCACACCGCACCGCAAAACCAAAGCCATTGGGATAATAATTGTTTAAATAACGGACTTGATCGCAATGGGTCGCAATGTCCTGTAAGATTGCTTCAGTGTGATCTCGACTATTATCATTAATAACTAAAATTTCGTGAGGAATATTGGCGCCCTTGAGAGTTTGATTTAGAGATTCAATCGTTTTGGCAATGCTGCCCTCTTCATTGTAGGCGGGAATTACCACCGAGAACAGTCGGATGGTTGCAGGGACAATATTTGCTCGTTGGTTGGGCTGATCGGAGTGACGAGAACTTTCCAAACCTTCAGGGTAGTGAAGTTCACTTTCTTGGTCTTTAAAGACTAGGCGATCGCTAATTAAGTAGTTAAGCACTGCACTCAGTAACACGCCAATTAGAGTGTTGAGCCGATAGTCAACTCCGAGCTTATCTAACAGAGGAAAAACCATCAGAATACGTAATAAAACCGCTGCTCCTGCGGAAAGATGATAAAGGGGTAACTGCTTCAAGAGTATGGATCTAGCCCGCCACACCCCTCCTGGCCATACCCAAATACGATAGACAAAAAAACTGAAAACCAAAGATAGTTCAATCGCAATAATATTGGCAAGGTTACGCAGTAATGGAGTTGCTAAACCGAGCCATTCAATCAAAACAAAAATCAAAATCAAATTGACGGCTGCTGCTACACCACCCCCAATGAGAAATTTCACTACTCGTTGTCGCCATAACTTCTTAATTAAACCCACGTCTCACACCCAAACAATTGTAAACATTTTAAATTTATTCGGCTTTTATTTCTGACCAATAAGACCAATCCCACATATTATTTTCTCCTGGGAGAGTTTCTAAGATTAGCTGATCGGCTTTAACTTGACTCAGATCTAGCTGTACCTCCTGTGCTCCTCTATCTGGAGCATTAATCATTGGTTGTAATTTACGAGAAAATATAACTTCTTCTCTACCATCAGTCAAAGCAATGATTTTAAATTCTACTCCATCACCAGTATTTTCTTGTAAAGCTTCTGCTACTCCTTCGTCTAAAATGCCAAATTTAACAGATAAGCTGGATTCTGTCCCTTTTAGCTCAATCGATGTCTTCATTGGTGCATGAGTCAACCACCCATAATCAACATAATCGAGATACTCGTACCCCAAAGGGTGAGCGAAATTTACGGTGGCAACAATTAATTTTCGCTTTGTTTAAGTAATGAGTAATAAGTAAAGAGTAATAAGTATTTACTCGTTACTCTTTACTCTTTACTCAAAGCTTCTCTATTGTTTAACTGCCACACCTTTTTTCGTTCACCCTACCCCAAACTAGGTTGAGGGATAATTTAATCTGGCTACTAATTCGCCAACTGCTGTTCTTGATATCAGACCAAAGCACCGCCGTAAAAAGAGCAAGCCGATAGTGAATAGAATGAGCTGGTTGCTAATTAGTTGATTATTTTTACGAGTGGTCATATTGATAGTTGATAATGATTCGTTATCGGAAAGTATTGAATTTATTCGGCTTTTAATCCTGACCAATAAGACCAATCCCACATATTATTTTCTCCTGGTGCCATTTCCAGGATCAGTTTGGTAGTGTTGATTTGGCTCAGATCTATTGCGGTGTTTTGTACCCCTCGGTCTTCGATATTTTTAGTAGGTTGCAATTTACGAGAAAATATAAGTTTTTCGTCACCATCAACTAAAGCAGTGACCTTAACCTCTACTCCATCAAAGGCTTGTTCTTCGTTAGCCCCTGTTAAGGCTTCATCTAAAATGCCAAACTCAAAAGAAAAACTTTGGCTATCATTTGGCAGTTCAATTCCGATCTTTGTTGGTGCATGAGCAAACCAGACAGTAGTAGCTTGATTACTGTCTAAATTAACTTTTTGTAGTCCTCTATTCCCTGGTTTGACTACTATATTTCCAGTGGAATTTAACTGATTCCAAGTCTGCCAACCAACTACCTGTCCCAAGTTTTGTCGCGGAAACTGTAGTTGACTCAATTCAACCTGGTAGGTTCTAGGATATAGCCAGGAATTAATCCCTTGATCGACAATGCGAAATCTAGTTACTTTTTGTCTAGATAATCTTTGCTCCCAGTCAGTTGCCGCTAAAGCTAGGAAATCCCAGCGATCTGATAGTACGGGAGAGATTAAAAAACCTGAACTAATAATATCAGGAATTGTGCGATATTTTGCTTGCATCCCGTCTGCGGTTTCGACTTCTAAATACAGACTGGGTAATCTTAAAGTAGCGGAGGCTAATTTACCCCAGAGGTTAGGATGTAAATCTAGTTTAGCCCAGACTGGTTCTAGCTTATTCGGTATCTCATACCATTCTCCCAGGGTAATTTCTTCTGTCTCTTGTGTAATTGAGTCAAGCTGATATTGTCGAGGTTGGAGATTTCTTTCTAATAGCAAATAACGCCCTTCAATATTAGTAATATCGTAACGAGTTAAGATTTCTGGCCAAGAAAGACCATCTTCAAAACTAGCTAAATGTCCATTGATCGGATTTAGATCGAATAGGATCGATTTGGCAGCTTCGGGTTGTTTTAAATGATCGGCATTGAGTTGAGCTAACTTACTCGTATAAGCAGAGAAGCTTTGAAATACTGGTCGTGGTTGATAGGGCAAATCATAGGCAAAAATGCTAGCTGTTTGATTGGGATAAAGATCTACTGTTCCCGAGATTGGTGGTAAATAGTTATGCTCTCTAATCTTCTCTTTACTAAGATCTACTGCGGCTGCGGAGTTATTTTTTCCTGTCAGCCAACCGACAGCAGGATTAATTTTCCCGAAAGTGGATTTAACGGCATTGATGGTATAAGTTGTATAACCATAATTCAAATAATGATGCTGAACTGTATTGCCCATAATTAGTACAACTAACCAGCTTGCAACAACAATAAAAATTGCCGACAGCTTAAATTTTTTCCCAATCCGCCACTTAGTCTTGACAATTGACGACCACAATAGTGCCGTAAAAATTAGAATTACTGGCACGATATTAAAAAAAGCCTGTAGCCCATGGGCATCATGCCTAGCAAAAGCACCTTTAAAGGTAATAAAGAAAAATGCCGCTAAACCCAAAGTTGGCAAAATTCCCCATTGACGGCGCGATCGCCATTCCAGCAATCCCACCAGAATTATAAATAACCCCGTACTTAATAGATAAAGTATTATTTCGTCTAGATTGCCCGCAATTCCCATGGTCTGACTAAAACCTCGCACAATTTCTAAGCCATTAATCAGATATGGGGGAAAATTGGCAATGTCTTGCGCTGTGATCGCCCAAAATAACCAGAGAAATACTAAATATAAAGGTGCAACTTGAGGAATTCGCTTTAATTTGCTCACCTCGTCAATGGTAATTAAAAAGACAAAAACTAGACTCAATAATAAGTAATTATGCTTGATCAAACTGGACAACGCAGCAGTAATAATCGTCAACATAAAAGCAGGACTGAGGCGCTTACTGACGTAAAAATAAAGCACAAAAGGCAAGAGAACCAAAGTAAACTGAAAATAAGCTAGCCACATTACTGGGTTAGGAAAAAATAGCAACAAGGGAATGAGCCAAAAAATTGAGCCATCTCGACGAGCAAGACAGTCGCGCACTAATTTAAATAATCCCGCCCATACTGCCACCGCAATTAGCAGTCGTAGGGTAAAAGCCAAGCTAACTGTTTCTGGGTGATAGGTATCGGGATGAAGAAATCCATAGGGTCCATAGGTATAGATAAAATCTGTACCAAATTGAATCTGAGCAGCAGCAGCAATATGTAGAGCGATCATCCAAGACTGATCTAAGTCAAATCCATAACCATAGGTAACCCAGGGCAAAATAGTTAACAGACAGAAGCCTAAAAACAGCAACCCTCCTACTAGGATAATTACTCTATTTCTTACATGCTTATTAGTCAGGCTAGTGATCATAAATAAATTGGGTATTGCTAATTTAAGTTAGGAAAACTCTAGTAAACCGCGTCCATATTCAAAACTGGAGTTTTAAACTAGGGGTGTTGGCGGACTCACAAAACCTTTTCCCGTTAACCTTTCCCCTTTTCCCCAAGCTGCTATAAAAACTATGGTTTTCAAACTAGACGCGGTTTAATAATGCTTTTAGCTTTTAAGGAATGTAGCCAAGATAATTACTTTACTTTCTCGACCCAGATTCAGCAACACTATAAACTGATTAGATAAATTGATTAGATATTCAGGCTATAGTTTTCATGGCTCTTGGTTAAATTGGGATTATAGCAAGGGTCGCGATCGCAGATTTGATACCATTTTTGTCTCATATAGTTGATCTCTTGAGCAAAGCGAGCTTGTTTTGCCGGAGAATTTTCATATCCCCGACTCTTGGATTCGTAATGATATAAAACTACGTGAGGCAGATAAATATTACGATAGCCACGGCTAGCAATTTTAAGGCAGAAATCGACATCATTAAAAGCGATCGCCAGTTCTTCTTCAAAACCGCCTACCTCGGCAAATACTTCTCGCCGACACATCAGACAGGCTGCCGTTACTGCTGAATAATTGTTGATCGAAACTGCTTGGGAAATATACCCAGGTTGAGATATATGCAGATGTTTATGGCTATGTCCTGCCACACCACCGATACCCATAACGACTCCCGCGTGCTGAATCGTATCATCAGGATAGAGTAATAAGCTGCCGACTGCACCGATAGAGGGTCTTTGAGCCTGTTCTACCATTCCCTCCAGCCAGTCTTGAGTAATTACTTGAATATCATTATTCAGAAATAGCAGATAGTCTCCTTGAGCCTGTGATACTGCATAGTTGTTGATTTGAGAATAGTTAAATGGCACATCATAGGGATAGCATTTAAAGCGATCTGGCTGTCTTTGCTGCCAAGATTCAAAACAGCGACGAGTTTTCGATTTGGTGCTACCATTGTCGATTACTACCACTTCATAGTTGCTATAAGTAGTCTTGGTAAAAATCGACTTGAGACATACATCTAAAATATCAGCTAGATCTTTGGTGGGAATAATAATACTCACCAACTTAGGCTCTTTGATCTGATAGCGCACCGTATATACCCCAGGAAAGTTAGAGCGGGTCGTAATTTTTCCTGGTTCCCCACGACGTTCAATTGCCTCCTTCAAGGCTTTTTGAGCAGCATTAGTGGCATAAGGTTTAGCATGGGAAGTAGCAGCCGTAGACTGTTGATGAATCCGCCAATGATAGAGAATATCAGGAATATGCCAAATATTGGCAGTTTTTTCCGTAATTCGCAGCACCAGGTCATAATCTTGGCTACCTTCAAAACCAACCCTAAAGTTACCGACTTCGGTAACGAGCGATCGCCGATAGACTCCCAGGTGGCAGGTATACATCCGTGCTAAAAATGAATCGGGACACCAATCAGGCTTAAAGAAAGGATCTTTATGTATGTTATGCTCATCTATCTTATCCTCGTCAGAATAAATAAAATCGGCTTCAGGATGCTCATTTAATAATTCCACCACCTTGGCTAAAGCATGGGGAGGTAGTAAATCATCGTGATCGAGTAAGGCAATATATTCCCCCGTAGCTAGTGACAGCGCTGAATTAGAAGTATGGCAGATATGACCATTTTCGTTACGGAAGGTTATTTTAATACGCTGGTCTTGTTGGGCATATTCTTCCAAAACAGATTTAACATAAGGTCTGGTGGAGCAGTCATCTGCTAGACACAATTCCCAATTAGTATAAACCTGTTCTAAAACTGATGCGATCGCCTGACGTAAGAAATTTTCCTCAGGATTATATACTGGCACAATGACACTAATTAGAGGTTGATAAGCTAATTTCAGACTTGCTTCTCTAATTTTTTTAAGGGATCTTGATCTAGGATAATTACCTTCTAACCACTTCTGATATTGGATATTATCGCTCTTAGGAATCTCGTGATCGACATTTACGGGAACAGCCTGTTCTATTGTTTCTAGTTTGTTTTGGGAAATTAAATAGTTTTGGTAGACAGTATCCATGCCCGCCATCTTAGTTTTTTGCTTGAAATCGAACCACCATTTCCTTAATTTCCAAAACTTACTACTTTCCATTGCCACAACTAAAAGCTTAAACTGATCTGCTTGCATCTGGGCTATTTGTAACTGCTTCTGGGACTGATTTAATTCGTCCCGTAATTGCTGTAGTTGCTGCTGAGTCTGATTCAGTTCGGTGGTGGTTGAATGTAGCTGTTCTTTAAACTGTTGTTCAAACTTTTCTTTACTATGTTCTAGTGAGTCTAGCTGCTTTTTTGTCTGATTTAGTTCGGCGGTAGTGGACTGTAACTGTTGCTGGGTCTGATTTAGTTCGGTGGTAGTGGACTGTAACTGTAGCTGGGTCTGATTTAGTTCGACGGTAGTGGACTGTAACTGTTGCTGAGTCTGATTTAGTTCGGCGGTAGTGGACTGTAACTGTTGCTGAGTCTGATTTAGCCCTGTCTTCTCACGTTTAAGATCAATCCAGTCCTGTAAAATCCAAGACTCACAGTTGTAGTTGACTGCCTGTTGCTGATCTTGGTGCCGATCTGGCACAGGACTACTGGCATCTGCCTGCTCTTCTAGTTGTTGGTATAAATCTATGGCTTGGGGAAAAAACTTGCTGATCAAAGCCTGTCGATAATAAGTATTACTATCAACGGTAAATAAAGACGGTTCATAAAGAGATTCAGGCGATCGCAGTTCTAGTCCAAACTTCTGTTGTACTAAATTAACTACGGCAGAATTTTGAATCACGCTGCCAATTTCCACTAGTAAGCACTGATCGCTATGGCTTTGATAAAAATCTAGAATCGTTTGATTATAGTTGCACCATTGCTGCACGGCAAAGTTGGGATTAGTGCGAAACACCACGTCTCCCCGACGAAACAGTGAATCAACTACTGACCAAGGTGAACGATAGACAAAAACATATCTGGCATCGGGAATTAACTGCGACCAAAAGTCCAAAAATAGAGTAGTTCTGGGGTCTTTCCAGCCCCAAATCTGATGTTCTTGACGAGCTAAAATTAAATTTTGCGCTTTCGCCAAATACTGTGGCTGAACTTGAACCTGTTTCTGCTCTGTCCAGCCCGCAACGCTGATGCCCTGAGATTGCAGCACATTTTGATGAAATTCCACAAAATCTAAGTCTTCAAAATGCCCTTTAGCGTTGCCTGTATTTTCTGCCATCAGGCGATCGCCAATATTAATTCCAGCATTTTGTAATAAAGATGCGGTCAAGGAAGTACCAGAACGGTGCATTCCAGTCATAATGACAGCTTGATTACGGGCAGTATCTTCCATGGTTTTAGTCTTTACTAAAATTGATCTTAGAGAAAAGTCTAGGATAGTCGCTAACAAAATCTCAGTGAGATTGAAAATAGCCACTAAATATTCCGAACTACATCCTAATACGATGTTTTAACTCAGTTTATTGTTTTTGGAAAAACTTGAGTTGATCAAAAATGTCTCTCAAGAATATTAAGCGATCGCTTGTAAGAATTATTCTCATTTGTGATCCAAACTGATACGATATTTTTTATCTGTGGAATTTTTGTCGAATACGACTGGTTAACATGTTTAATTCAGGCAATTTTAGCTGCATGGCAATCAAGCCAAAAATAATTATTGCTACTCCACTAGAAATGCTCAATTCAATAAATAGCAATAATAAATTACCATTACCCATTGTTTTTTCTAAACCTTGACTCACGCCATAACTAGCGAAACTTGCCACCACAGTTGCCATAAATAAACCCGCAAGATCTTTGCCCCATTGCCATAAAGGTAAACCATGTAAACGACGGTGCAACAGCCAAATAAATACTGTCATGGAAATAATATTTACCCCAATAGTCGCCATCAGTAATCCAGGCGCAGCAAAAGAATTAACCAAAAAATAATCTAGGACTGCATTCAACAAAATATTGATGATGCTGATTTTAAAAGGTGTTTTGCCATCTCCTAAAGCATAGAAGACTCTGAGCAAAACATCTCGCGCCATGTAGAAAACCATGCCAAAGCCATAGACTACCAGTAAAGAAGCGACAAATTGAGTATTTTCGGCGGTAAATTCGCCACGCTCAAAGGCAAACTTGACAATTGGCACAGCCAAAGACATGAAGATTGCGGTAAGAGGTAATAAACTCAATGCACCTAAGAATAATCCCTGGCGAATTCTAACTTTTAATTCTTGCCAGTTTTCAGGAGCAGCTAAACGAGAAAACACTGGTAAAAAAGGTACTAAAATTATGTTGGAAATGATTCCTAGAGGAGTCAACATAATAAAGTTAGCGTTGCGTATGGCAGCAGCAGCCCCTGCAATACCAGATACAAACAGTAAATCTATGGTGAGATTGACGGTAGACATTCCCGAAGAGATTACCGCAGGTGTCATAATCTTAAACACGTCTATTACTCCAGGAATACGCCAATTAAACCGCAGACGCAAAGTCCCCATCCCTGCTCGCCACTGCACAATTAACTGGGCTAACCACTGTAAAATTGCTCCTCCTAGGGTGGCACCAGCCAAAACAATTGCCCCTAGCTTAAAGTATTGAGGGGTGTTCAACTGCTCGCCAAATCGACCTAAAATGCAGGCAACACCGAAGGTAAGAGTAATGCTGGATAATAAAGGACTAATACTGGGCAGCAAATAGCTATCTACTGCACTTAAAGTACCGAAACCAATCCCGATCAACCCTGCTAACAGTGCCAGGGGAGACATAATCTGTAATTGCAGTACCGCTAATTCCTTCGTCTCTAAAGCTAATTTTGAGCCTGATAAATCAATAATCGTATTGGCAGAAACAATAATCATCACCGTTACTATGATTAAGACAATGCTGACTATCGTAGTGACGGTTTCGACAATTGGCGGCGCTTCGGATTTATCTTTTTTAGCTAAGACGCTAACTAAAGAACTGTGAAAAGGACCATTAATTCCCCCTAACATGACTAGAAAAAAGCTGGGAACAATATAAGCGTAAGCATAGGCATTACTTACAGCACCAATACCAAAAGCTGCTGCCATTACTAACTCACGGACAAAACCAAACAGTTTACTTGCCAAAGTAGCGATCGCCACTAATTTAGCAATACTACCCACAGAAGGAGATGATTTTTTATTTGCAGTCACAGGATACAGATATTAGGATTAGAGTTCTCTCTAATCTCTCTTGCTACAAATTTTGTTGACTAATTCATAGAAAAGAGTTCGAGTCACTTTGAATAATATCCTAGTTGAACTGTCTTTACCTTTTGTAGTACCATCGTTGTTAATCAAGCAAGATTCTCCTCTGACCAAAGTAGTCTGGCTGGAAAACAAACATCATGACGCGCAAAATTCTCGTTTTATCAGCCAATCCTCAAGATACAGCTCAATTACTCCTCAATCGGGAGATTCGGGAGATTGATGATGCCCTAGAGCGAGGGAAATATCGAGAACAATTTAGCCTTCGTCGGAAAGATGCCGTACGGATCGACGATCTTCAATCCTCACTACAAAAGGAAGCAGGGAGGATCGTTCATTTTTGTGGTCATGGTATGGGTAGTCAGGGATTGGTTTTAGACACTAGTTCGGGACAACATCAACTACTCGATACTCAGGCGATCGCCGATCTCTTTAGATTATTTGCCAACCAAATTGAATGTGTAGTACTGAATGCTTGTTATTCAAGGGTTCAAGCCGTAGAAATTAGTAAGCATATCAATTATGTTATTGGTACTAAGCAAGAGATTCGGGATGATGCGGCGATCGCTTTTAGTAAAGGGTTTTATGAGGCATTAGGTAATGGAGAAACTATTGAGCGAGCTTATGAATTTGGTTGCAATCGCATTCAACTGGATATTTATGGTAGTAGTCAAGGCGATCGCAAATTAGTTCCCGTTTATTCGACAGCAGAGAATCAATATATTGAGCTTCACCAACATCAAGTTATTGAGCTGCTAATTAAAGAATCACCGAATACTATTATTGAAGCTTCTTCCAGCCCCACTGATAGACAGCAAATTTGGCAGCGTCCTTTGATGCCTCGTTCTCCCTACAAAGGGCTGAAAAGATTTAATGCCAAAGATAAAGACTTGTTTTTCGGGCGAGAACGTTTGATTAATCAACTAATTCAAGGGGTAAATCAGAGTAATTTGGTCTTAGTTTTAGGGGCTTCGGGTAGTGGTAAATCTTCAGTGGTCAGGGCTGGTGTGATTCCCCAACTAGAGAGTTTAGCTGAAACACCATCTTATTGTTGCCTGTTTACTCCCAACCGAGATCCTTTTGTTAGCTTCCATCGTAGTTTGCTCAATCCAGAAGCAGACATCTTTACTGAATCAGAAGTAGAATTTGTCCTCCAAGGAAACAGCAATACTTTCAGCAAAACTGCCGAGCTTTTTAGAAGTAAACAGCCTCAGTCTCAATGTCTGATCTTTATTGACCAGTTTGAGGAATTATTTACCCTTTGCCCTAACTTAGAAACCAGGCGTAATTTGATTCAAGGTATTGTCGATTTTGCTCAAGATACCAATAATTCAGTCAAGCTGATTCTAGCAATGCGATCGGACTTTTTAGAAGAATTTGGTGCTTATCCCCAATTTGCCAGAATTGCGGAAAAAAATATTAAAGTGGTTGCCGATATGCAAGCCGAGGAATTACGGCAAGCTATTGAACAACCAGCAGCGAACCACGGCATTGTCTTTGAATCGGGTTTGGTTAATGAAATTATCCGCGATGTTCAAGGACAGGCGGGTTCTTTACCCCTACTGCAATACACCCTGGATTTACTCTGGCAAAATGACGATCTGTCTGACCGAACTTTAAATATCTCTACTTATCGTCAACTGGGTGGCGTAAGCGGCGCATTACAAAAACACGTTAATGAGATTTACCAAGGTTTACCCCCCAAACAACAACTAGCTACCAAACAAATCCTACTGAGGTTAGTTGATGTGGTTGCTATAGAACAGTCAGAGGTTCTGAGAACAGCCGTGAGCAAAAGGGCATATAAATCAGAGTTTACCGAAACACAAGCAGAGACAGTTAAGCTGCTGGTAAATCAAAGCTTACTGGTCAGCGACGATCTTCAGCAGGAGGGACAGTCCACGGTAGAAATTGCCCATGAGGCGTTACTCTCATCCTGGGCAGAACTCAAGGAATGGATTAGGGATGCCCGAAATACCATTGCCCTCAATAATCGCTTGGCAGAGGATGCCACTCGTTGGCAAGAGTTAAAGAATCAGAATTCCCCCAGGGCAATTGATGAGTTATGGAGTGGTTCTAAATTAGAAAAAGCGATCGAGTTAAGAAAAGATGGTACCTTTGAGGTGGTGCTGGGTGGTTTAGGTGAACTTGCCGATGAATTTATCGATGCTAGTATTGATTGGCGCGACAAAGAGCAACAAGAAAAAGTTCGTCTCCAGCGACGGGCAATTAAATTCCTCACAGGAGGTTTAGCTTTAGCTGTAGTAGCTGCTGTAGGAGCATTTTGGCAAAGAGGAATCGCCCTCAAGCAAAGTAAAATGGCTTTTGTACGTCAGTTAGCAGCTACCTCGGAATTTATTAGAGAGCAGAAAGCCAATTTGCATGAAACAAGTGTTTTGCTGGCTCTAGAATCTTACAAGCGTTCTGATGATATACACAAACCAAACAGACCATCTTCCGAGGCAAACTCGGCTTTATATAATGGACTGGATCTATTGCCCAATCATCTTCGCGCTGCGATCTCTCATCAAGATCCAGTCAGGGATATACAATTCAGTGGCGATAGCCAGTATTTGGCTACCGCAAGTCAGGATGGAACGGCCAAATTAGTCGAGATCGCCACGGGGCAGGAAACCGTTATCTCTCATCAAGATGAAGTCTGGGAAATACAATTCAGTGGCGATAGCCAGTATTTGGCTACCGCAAGTGGGGATGGAACGGCCAAATTAGTCGAGATCGCCACGGGGCAGGAAACCGTTATCTCTCATCAAGATGAAGTCAGGGAAATACAATTCAGTGGCGATAGCCAGTATTTGGCTACCGCAAGTTGGGATGGAACGGCCAAATTAGTCGAGATCGCCACGGGGCAGGAAACCGTTATCTCTCATCAAGATACAGTCTGGGATATACAATTCAGTGGCGATAGCCAGTATTTGGCTACCAGAAGTGAGGATGGAACGGCCAAATTAGTCGAAATCGGCACGGGCCAGGAAACCGTTATCTCTCATCAAGATGAAGTCAGGGATATACAATTCAGTGGCGATAGCCAGTATTTGGCTACCGCAAGTGAGGATGGAACGGCCAAATTAGTCGAGATCGCCACGGGCCAGGAAACCGTTATCTCTCATCAAGATAAAGTCACGGATATACAATTCAGTGGCGATAGCCAGTATTTGGCTACCGCAAGTCTGGATGGAACGGCCAAATTAGTCGAGATCGCCACGGGCCAGGAAACCGTTATCTCTCATCAAGATGAAGTCTGGGGAATACAATTCAGTGGCGATAGCCAGTATTTGGCTACTGGAAGTCGGGATGGAACGGCCAAATTAGTCGAAATCGCCACGGGCCAGGAAACCGTTATCTCTCATCAAGATCCAGTCACGGATATACAATTCAGTGGCGATAGCCAGTATTTGGCTACCAGAAGTCGGGATGGAACGGCCAAATTAGTCGAAATCGCCACGGGCCAGGAAACCGTTATCTCTCATCAAGATGAAGTCACGGGAATACAATTCAGTGGCGATAGCCAGTATTTGGCTACCGCAAGTTGGGATGGAACGGCCAAATTAGTCGAAATCGGCACGGGCCAGGAAACCGTTATCTCTCATCAAGATCCAGTCGAGGATATACAATTCAGTGGCGATAGCCAGTATTTGGCTACCAGAAGTGAGGATGGAACGGCCAAATTAGTCGAGATCGGCACGGGCCAGGAAACCGTTATCTCTCATCAAGATAAAGTCTGGGATATACAATTCAGTGGCGATAGCCAGTATTTGGCTACCAGAAGTGAGGATGGAACGGCCAAATTAGTCGAAATCGGCACGGGCCAGGAAACCGTTATCTCTCATCAAGATAAAGTCTGGGATATACAATTCAGTGGCGATAGCCAGTATTTGGCTACCGCAAGTGAGGATGCAACGGCCAAATTAGTCGAAATCGGCACGGGCCAGGAAACCGTTATCTCTCATCAAGATAAAGTCTGGGATATACAATTCAGTGGCGATAGCCAGTATTTGGCTACCAGAAGTGAGGATGGAACGGCCAAATTAGTCGAAATCGGCACGGGCCAGGAAACCGTTATCTCTCATCAAGATAAAGTCTGGGATATACAATTCAGTGGCGATAGCCAGTATTTGGCTACCAGAAGTGAGGATGGAACGGCCAAATTAGTCGAAATCGGCACGGGCCAGGAAACCGTTATCTCTCATCAAGATGAAGTCAGGGATATACAATTCAGTGGCGATAGCCAGTATTTGGCTACCGCAAGTGAGGATGGAACGGCCAAATTAGTCGAGATCGCCACGGGCCAGGAAACCGTTATCTCTCATCAAGATGAAGTCAGGGAAATACAATTCAGTGGCGATAGCCAGTATTTGGCTACCGCAAGTGAGGATGGAACGGCCAAATTAGTCGAAATCGCCACGGGCCAGGAAACCGTTATCTCTCATCAAGATCCAGTCTGGGATATACAATTCAGTGGCGATAGCCAGTATTTGGCTACCGCAAGTCGGGATGGAACGGCCAAATTAGTCGAAATCGCCACGGGCCAGGAAACCGTTATCTCTCATCAAGATCCAGTCACGGATATACAATTCAGTGGCGATAGCCAGTATTTGGCTACCAGAAGTGAGGATGGAACGGCCAAATTAGTCGAAATCGGCACGGGCCAGGAAACCGTTATCTCTCATCAAGATCTAGTCGAGGAAATACAATTCAGTGGCGATAGCCAGTATTTGGCTACCAGAAGTGAGGATGGAACGGCCAAATTAGTCGAAATCGGCACGGGCCAGGAAACCGTTATCTCTCATCAAGATGAAGTCAGGGGAATACAATTCAGTGGCGATAGCAAGTATTTGGCTACTGCAAGTGAGGATGTTAGACTGACTTTCTTAGATGCGGAGAAGCCGATCGATCTAACTTGCAGCAGATTGAGTCAAAACTTAGATCTAATTTCATGGCAGCGATATGTCGGTGATGAACCTTATGGCAAAACTTGCGACAATCTGCCTATTCATCCCAGTTTTCTGCAAGAAGGTAGGAAATTAGCCCGAGAAGGAAAAATAAAAGAGGCAATTATTATATTTAAACGCGCCAAGAAACTCGAACCAGCAATAGATCTAAATCCCAACACAGAAGCAGTAGATAACAACCCCAAAACTGTTGCCTACCAGTTGGCAGCACTGTTCAAAGTAGAACAGGGAGTCAACCTCGCAATAGAAGGAAAAATTGAAGAAGCTCTCTCTGCCTTCACTGAAGCACAAAAACTTGACCCAACCCTAAAAATTGAAGCTGAATCATGGAATAGTCTTTGTTGGTTTGGCAGTATCTACCGCCATGGGGAAAAGGTTCTCTTTGCCTGTGAAAAAGCAGTGGAATTAGCACCTGATGCAGAAAGCAAAGCAAGTTATATTGACAGTCGTGGATTGGCAAGAGCTTTGACAGGAAATACTCAAGGGGCAATTGAAGACTTTCAGGCTTATGTTGATTCTCCTGAGTATGATGAAGAATCTCGCAATAAAAGAAAACAGTGGATTGAGTCTCTAAAAAAAGGAGAAGACCCTTTTCCCGATGAGGTTTTAGAGGGGTTGAGATGAGACAAGGAGACAAGGAGACAAGGAGACAAGGAGACAAGGAGACAAGGAGACAAGGGGACAAGGGAGACAAGGGTAGGGTTGTTGCAAAGTCTCATAATCAATCGATTGAGGTTGACTGGGAGACAAGGGGACTGGGAGACGGGGAGATCAAGGCAAATTTTTGAGAAAATGAATAAATTTGAGAGAACACTTTCGTGTTTTATCCTGATGACATTAACTCAAATTACTAAAAATTCGTTGACTGACAAAATTATTGTTGAATGAATTTTGTGAAAATTCCGACTATTTGTCTAAAATTCCCCCCATCTCCCCGTCTCCCCATCTCCCCATCTATCTTTTTCGAGAATGAAACAGCCCTGGGGGGACAAGGGGGACAAGGGAGAGAAGGAAGAAAATTTAAATTATTGGGGTTTCGATATATTATACGGTTGTAAGATAAAGCTGATCTTAATTAGTCTCGATTACTCATGAGCAAATTAGAACGTCCTTACCTTAAACTGATTGATATCTTGCTGAACAATCCCCGAGAGCAGGAGATCAACATCTTGAATGCTCATCCTAAGTTAGTCAATCAAGAGTTTATCTCCTGTCTTATGTCTGTAGGTGAAAATCTCAGACGCTCAGGAGATATTGCTCCCGCAGAGCGTTTAATTAACTTGGCAAGTAAGTTATTGCAGCTACAAAACACTAATACTTCTAATACTTCTTCTAATAGTCAAAGCAAAAAGTATTTTGCATTTTTAATGGACTTGCTGCAACAGGTGTCAAATCGCTGGCCAGCAGGGGAGATATATGATCTAATTCGTCAGAATCAAGACAAATTCGACCAAAACACGACTAAAATTCTTAAATACTGGGCAAACGAAACGATTATATCGGTTGAGCCGAATCAGGGAAAAGCGATCGCCAATGATTTAATCAATTTTGGTAACTTGATTAGTGCCTATCCCGCAGGAGATAAGTCAAATAATATAGAATTGGCAATTATTTCCTATCAAGCAGCTTTAAAGGTTTATCAACCGACTACTTTCCCTCAGGATTGGGCGATGATTCAGTCTAATTTAGGCAATGTCTACCGCGATCGCATATTGGGCAGTCGTCGAGAGAACATTGAACAGGCAATTACCACTTTTAACCTAGCTTTAGAGGTAATCACCAAAGAAAAATATGCCTATATTTGGGGCAATACCCAGCGTAATTTAGGTATTGCTTATTCCTATAGAGAAGAGGGAGAAAGAGCGAAAAATATCGAGCAGGCGATCGCTTGCTACAAAAGAGCTTTATCGGTTCACACCTTAGAAGATAGTCCTCAAGATTGGGCAGCATCCCATAATAATTTAGGAGATATTTATCCTAATCGTCTGGTGGGAGATCAAGCGGAAAATATCGAAATTGCCATTAATCATTTAGAACAGGCTTTAACCATCTATACTCTGGCTACTAACCCCAATCGCTGGGCAATGTTGCAGAATAACTTAGGCAATGCTTTTCAGTCGCGCATCAGTGGAGACAAAAGTAGTAACATTGAACGTTCCATCTCCCACTACGAAAACGCCCTCTCAATTCATACCCTGGAGAAATTTCCCTACAATTGGGCAATGTTAAATAACAATCTCGGTGGAGCTTATCGTCATCGGGTGAAGGGTAATGCAGAAGAGAATAAACAACAGGCGATCGCTTTTCTCAACAAAGCTTTACTAGTTTACACCCAAGAACGCTTTCCCCGTCAATGGTCAGAAATTCAGCATAATATTCAAAATATTACGAAGACTTAACTAGGGCTTACTGAAAACCTGAGATATGGGGATTTAACACTAAAAAAGCTCTAAGCCAATAGCCTTACTCTTTTGTCTTATTTGATTTAAAATAGCCTTCCATTACCTGTCTGACCAAGGGAGCTGCAACGGAGCCACCGCCACCGCCTGAATGTTCGGCAAAAGCAACTACGACAATTTCTGGCTGCTCAAAGGGAGCATAAGCTCCAAACCAGGTATGAGATTTTCCTGGGGGAGCTTCCGCAGTACCACTTTTTCCCGCTCCTGGAGGAATATGGGGAGAATTTAACTTTGTTCCTGTACCTCCATTAACTACGGCTCTCAGTCCTTGCTGAATTGTGGAGATGGTTGTCGGTTTTAGATTCAGGCTAACTTTCTGGTTTTGTTCCGCCTGATGATCGATTTTTACTAAATGAGGTCGTACTCTATAACCATTATTAGCGATCGCGCTGAACATCACTGCTATTTGCAACGGTGTTGTGCTGGTAAAACCCTGACCGATGGACATATTTACCGTGTCTCCTGTAGTCCAGCCCCAGTTTCTAAAGTTACGACGCTTCCAGGCATCATCGGCAATTAATCCTGCTATTTCGCCCCGTAATTCAATACCTGTCGGTTTCCCGAAACCATATAATCTTGCCCATTTTATTAACTCTTCTCCCCCCACTCCCCGACCAATTTGACCAAAGAAGGTATTGCTACTCCAGGCTAGAGCAGATACATATCCCATTCTGCCAAAACCTCTTTTATTCCATTCTCTAAATCTTGTGCCCCCAACAGATATATAGGGATACGTACCCAAAACAGTATTAGGAGGATATTTGCCAGACTCCAATCCTGCGGTGGCGGTGACAATTTTAAAAGTAGAAGCAGGAGGAAAAGCTCGCAAAGCCATATTCAGAAAAGGATTTCCTTGTGATTGTAATTCCTGCCATATTTCTGGGGTAATGGGAGAAGAAAAAATATTAGGGTCAAAGCTGGGATAGCTAACCATAGCTAGTACTTCGCCATCACTGGGGTCTAAAGCTACTATGGCACCTCTGTTATTTCCCAGTGCGGCTTCCGCTACTTTTTGCAGCTCGGCATCAATAGTTAAAGTAAGCGGATTTCCCGTTGTGGCTGGAACTTCTCCCAAAAGACTAACAATACGTCCCGATCCATTAACACCAAGCTTTAAGCCTCCCCACTCTCCCCGCAGTTGAGCTTCATAGGCAGACTCTATCCCCATTTTGCCCATGACATCCCCCAGACGATAGCCCTGTGGCTTTTTCTGCTGCAATTCTTGCTGGTTTAGTTCTCCCGTATAGCCCAAGATATGTGCTGCTAGTTTACCTTGGGGATAATGTCGTACTTTGCCAATATCAATTTCAACCCATTTTAGCTGAGATTTATACTCCTCAAATACCGTAATCTGTTCTGGAGTTAGGTTGCGAGCAATAGGAATTAAACTAGGGTAGTTGTATCCTGCTTCGTTCAACTTTTTTTGCAGATTTTCAGGCTCTATTTTCAGGATTTGTGCGATGATATCGCGGTTTTTTGCCCAATTTTTCTCTTTTTGGGCTCTTGCCCACAGATAGGCTGAATAAGATTGACGATTGCTAGCTAATAGTTTGCCGTTGCGATCAAAGATGTTACCCCTGACTGGCGGCTTGGGAACGATACGGATGCGATTATTGTCTGCTTTTTGCTGATTAATGTCCCCCTGATCTAACTGTAAATAGCTTAAACGCCAAGCAATTCCCCCAAAAAAAATGAGACTAATTACTGTAGCAATGGGAATTGACTGGAGTTGATTACCAACGGTGCGATTAGTTGAATCTTGAGATTTATTTTTTAAGCTAGAACCCATGGTCAGTTATCAGCGCCCTACGGGCTAGGTAGTAGGTGGTAGGCAGTAGTTACAAATCCCCGTAAAAGAAAGTTAGAAACTTAGATCTATATGGACTATACACATTTTTAGTATTCCCTGTCTGACTATGATTGAGATCATCAATAAAGCGATCTCTTAAATTGTTGTGTTGAGATCGTTCAAAAGAGAGGAACTACTAATGTGAGATCGCCTTGCGCCATTCTACGATCGCCTCTAACGGATCGTTAATAATTACGTACTGAGCGAGTAAAGTTAAATCCAGATCCTGTAGTAATTTGCTTGCAGATTGCTGTTGATAGAGATCGCCTTGAAGACAGTAAACTTTGAACTGTTGATTTTGCCAAAACCATATTTCCCTCACTCCCAAACCTAATTAATACGGGAGAAAGTTAGCCAGGTGGCTTTAGCCCCTGGTTGAATAGCGACGCGGGATTAAAATCCCCGCGTATCTCATTTATTAGTTTGATTTTCAATATATCGTTTAATCGTCTCGGTCGAAGCATTCCCAGTAGTAGCTACAAAGTAACTGGGAGTTTTTGGGCTGGCTGCCTGACACATCTATGTCAAACCCATATTTTTCGTGAAAATTTAATTTTGTTAATACAGTAAATCAATGCTTTCAAGCGATCGCTTTATTAGAAAATACCTTTTTAGCAGAAAAAACAAATTCTATACGGAGTAAGGTTTTGAGGCACTTGTGTCAGGCAGCCAGGTTTTTGGGGTGACAACTATAGGAAAAGCCCTTTGAAAATGAGATTTACAGTCGAGAAGCTGATTTTTAAACCAACTATAATATAAATTCTCTTAATAGAGCGATCGCTCAAGATTTTGGCATCGATGTTTATGTGTCCCACGAACCAGGTGTTAAATACTGTCAGTAATACTACTAAAGTGAAAATTCTCTACTTTACAGCCAGGAATTACACTACCTCCACATCGTTTTACTTGACTTAAGGCAACCAAGTTTTGAAGCATTTCAGGTAAACACTGATTAAAACGGAGGTTTTTAATTGGGTGAGAAATCTTGCCATTTTCAATTAAGAAAGTACCGTCTCTAGTCATTCCAGTAACTTCCAGAGTGCGAGGGTTAACGTAACGCACATACCAAGCACGACTAACTAAAATGCCTCGTTGAGTACTAGCAATTAAATCGGCAACGCTGTGATCTGATCCAGCCATGACAATGGGACTCATTGCCCCTGTGGGTTCTTTCCCCTGTTGTTTTGCCCAATAGCGACTATAGGAAAGAGTCTGGGGAATACCATCTTTAATGATCTCTAGATTTTCATTACTTAAGCCATTGCTAAAAAATCTACCTCCCTGCAACAGAGGATCGGCAGCATTGCGTCTGATCTCAACGATAGGATTAAATAACCGTTCGCCGATTTTATTGCCGATAGGCTTACCAGAATCATCGTTAAGGGACATAAAAGAACGTCCTTCATCCGCTGCACGGGCATCCAAGTTCCAGATTATCCAGGGAAGGAGACTAGCCATTGCGGAGGGTTCAAAGATAACAGTATAGTCACCTGGTTCAATTGTCTGAGGATTACGCGAAGCGATCGCCTTCTCAATTACTTTCTCTGTCAATTCTGTAATCGGCAATTGGTCTATACTCCAGGCAGTGCAACGATTCCAGCTCGAACCATTGTCAACACGGGCGGTAAAACTAAAGTCCGCTTCCGTAGTGCGATCGCAACCCCGTAACCCAGCAGAATTACCAATGGCACTAAGAGATACTTTAGTACTGAGGGTTCCCGATCCGTTTACCCCTGCACCCTTACTTAGAGAACAGACTTGCTGGATAATTTCGCCTTTGTTGAGAGGAGAAAGAGTGGCTGTAGCTTCGTCAAAAGCGGGAGTGCGTTCGCTATAGGTTTGCTGCGGTAATAATTCTACCCATTCAGGATCGACCGGGGCAATACGGGCAAGCTCTTCGGCACGTCTGAGAGTTTGAGCGATCGCATCTTGGTCTAATTCGGTAGTGGCAGCAGAGGCACCGCGTTTACCAAAGTAGCTAGTGACGTTAAGGCTAAAAGTATTCTTGCGGACATTTTGACTAATTTGATTTTCGGAAAAGCGACTGAGGGCAGTTTCACTGGCACTGAGGCTAACAAAAACACCATCGGCTTGAGATTGGGCGATCGTAAATTCGATTAAAGCTAATGCTTCTTCTTGGGTAAGAAAGGTATTGAAAGTGGCTAAAGTCATATTTAACTAACAATTGGTTGATAAGAGGCTAGGAGCTTTTGCCGATAAAGCCTAAGATAGAATTACATGGTAGCAATCTGGTAATGATAGTATTATTTGTTGGTGACTAAGGATTAATTAATATGGCTGAAACTTTAATGTTTAACGCTTTGAGAGAAGCGACAGACGAAGAAATGGCGAGAGATAAGACTGTTTTCGTCTTGGGTGAAGATGTCGGACATTATGGTGGTTCATATAAAGTCACCAAAGATTTGTATAAAAAATACGGAGATCTACGCTTATTAGATACTCCCATTGCCGAAAATAGCTTTTGTGGCATGGCTGTTGGCGCAGCTTTGACTGGTTTGCGCCCCGTGATAGAAGGGATGAATATGGGCTTTTTGTTGTTAGCTTTTAACCAAATTGCCAACAATGCAGGAATGCTACGCTACACTTCTGGCGGGAACTTTAAAATTCCCATGGTAATTCGTGGTCCTGGTGGTGTCGGCAGACAGTTAGGGGCAGAACATTCTCAAAGGCTGGAAGCTTATTTTCATGCTGTACCTGGCTTAAAGATTGTTGCTTGTTCTACGGCTTATAATTCTAAAGGATTGCTTAAAGCAGCTATTAGAGATGACAATCCTGTATTGTTTTTTGAACACGTCTTACTTTACAACCTCAAAGACGATCTACCAGATGATGAGTATGTCTTACCTTTAGATAAGGCAGAAATGGTGCGTCAAGGAAAAGACGTAACTATCCTGACTTATTCACGGATGCGTCACCACTGTACTCAAGCAGTTAAAGCCATTGAAAAACAAGGTTATGATCCTGAAATTATTGATCTAATTTCTCTTAAGCCTTTTGACATGGAAACCATTAGTGAGTCAGTACGTAAAACTCACAAGGTAATTATTGTCGAAGAATGTATGAAAACTGGCGGTATTGCTGCTGAATTAGTCGCGTTGATTAATGAACAGCTATTTGATGAGTTAGACGCCCCCGTACTGCGTTTATCTTCTCAGGATATTCCTACTCCATATAATGGCAAATTGGAAAGTTTAACCATTGTGCAGCCAGCGCAAATTACGGAAGCAGTAAAGAAAATGATGGAAGATAGAATTTAATTTCTACATTAAATTTGTTCTAGAGACGTTGATGTTCAGCACAGCGTCTTTTTTGATGTTTATTTGTATTAAACTAAATAACCTCAACACCGCAAGGGGTTAGTGTATCTAATTCCTTGCTAAACTTATCTAGAGGGAATCGGAGTTAAATCAATGAAATTTGCCAGAAAGATTATCCCACTAATGGTCGGAGGAGCAGTATTAGGTAGTACCATCGTCCTAAATATATTACTTGCAGCTATAGATTCACAAGAGACGAGAGCTGCTGTTGTTCAATTATCTCAGGCTCTTGCTCCAGAAGAAATCAATCTTCGTGCTAAACAAATTATTGTGCGGATCGACGGAGCTAGCATTGGCTCTGGTTCTATCGTCGACTACTCTGACAATGTTTATACCGTGCTAACTAACTGGCACGTGATGAAAAACCAGGGAAAATATATCGTACAGACTATTGATGGTAGAAAGCATCAGGTTATACCTGCCACGATCAAACAATTGCCAGAATTAGATCTGGCTGTATTTCAATTTACCAGCAACCAAAATTATCAGACTGCGGAATTAGGAGATTCCAGTAACTTAAGTGAAGGACAAAATGTTTATTTTGCGGGTTACCCAGGAGAGCTACGTCGAGAAGATAATCGTTACTATCGCTTTTTTCCAGCTAACTTGGTGGGAATGCTACCAAAATCAACGGAAAACGGCTATTCTCTCATTTATAATGGAGAAGCTTTCCCTGGCATGAGTGGAGGTCCCGTATTTAGCAAAGACGGTTTGATGATTGGAGTCCACGGGGAGGCGAATATCCACGCCTTATCGGGAGGGACTTCTAACTACGCTATTCCCATTAGCAAGTATCAGCAGGCGATTGCTAAACTCAATACTCAACCCATCGCTGAAACTCCCGATCCTCCCGCAGTCAATCCGACCGTAGCAGCTCCTACTAAAACTCCTGAAGTGGCTATCCAGCAAGAGGTAGAGTCACCTTCCGCAGTAGAAACTAATCCGACATCCCCTAAAGCCGACAATGACGACAATAGTGAACCATCAGAGACATCTGAATCAATAGATTCAGATAATATTTCTTCTGTACCTACTTTTACGCCTAATTCCTCCCCAGAAACGACCGTATCCGAAACGGAAACAGAGCCAGAGGTAATCATTGAATCGGAACCTGAAGAACCGGGAGCAATAGTAACTGAATCAGAAACTTCCGCAACTATTCCACAAAAACAGCCAGAGGTAGCGACTAAACCTGAATCTGAGGTAGCCGAATCAGAAGAGATTGATATTCCCAGCACCACTATTGATCTTCCTTCCAGCACTAGAAGGATTTCATTAATTTCGCAGAAAACTGGCATCGATTACACCAAGCTGCGGAATTTGTTGAGAGAAAAAAAATGGTCAGAGGCGGACATTCATACCTATCAATTGATTGAGCAAATTGTTAAATCCGCCAAGCTGCAACACAAGCAAGCATTCGTCGAACTAAAAACCATTGCTGAGTTTTCCTGTCCCGATATTAGAACCGTGGATTATCTGTGGAAGAAGTATAGTGAAAATAAATTTGGTTTTAGCCCACAACAGAAGATCTGGCAGAGTGTAAACCAAAAAGGAGATTTTTCAACCCAAACTTGGCGACGTTTTGCTACAGAAGTAGGCTGGAAAAAAGGAGAAGTTGCCAGTGGTAGTGGTTATATCTTGTATGAACAGCTCAATTTCGAGCCAACTAATGCTCCCGCAGGTCATCTTCCTTGGTGGTTTGCTCTCCCAGATGAGGAACAAAATGTGATCAAGTATTTATTTGCCAGGTGCAATCTCAATCCGACTGTTGAAGAGTTAGAAGCCGAAGCCAAAAAAAAATCCCAAAATACTGCTCAAAATTCTCCTAACAATCAGCCCAACATTATTGACATCCTCCCATCAGGACGTGATGGTCTAATCCCAGTCTGCGATAGAGTTGGTTCAGCGACTCCGTTAGACAGAGGGTTGCCCAACTGCCCAAGAGGGAGTGTCTCCCCAAGCGTAGATTCCCGTTGCCCTACGGTATTATCTTTTCAGATGACGATAGCTGATCGTGGTCGCGGTCTAATACCAGCACACTCGCAGATGTGAGTTCTAGTAGAGAGTGATTTTTTCACTTTTCTCCATTTGAGTCCTGAGAGGTGAATGAGGAGGGACAGCATTGTTGCCTTTTTCCAGCCAAATATTCTTCCATTGCGAATTCGTCCAGCAGTATGATTTAGCCAATTTACTTTTTATTCCCCCAATCTTCATAGACATGCATCATTAGATCACAGACCACCTTTAGTTTCACAGCATGTCTTTACTTTATTACTTTTAATTCCAAGTATATCTTCTACATATAGTTAATTACTTGTATCTCCTTTTTTTACTTTTATTTTTTATTCAGACATTTAGATTACTTCCTTTTCTGTAGATCTGGATTTGCATACCAACGAGTCTGATAGAAGTTTTGAGTCCATGTCCAGTTTTGCATTCTCTCTACTATAGATATCAACTGACAGTAATACCGTCAGCAGAGACTTTTGTTCTGGATAGTATAGATGTCTCTTACCAACGACTTACTCTTCCATCCTTATGTAAGTATATTTTTTTGTCGATCTACTTCCAACCAGACTTATTCACGGAGCGAGATGTTTCTGAATGTTCTTTCTTTTACTTTTTTTGCGTTTTCAAAGAATCTGATTTCCAGCCCAAGCTCGTTCTGCTGATGATTGTCTAGCAGTAGATTAAGTTTGTTGCAAAATCAACTCCTTCGCTAACACAATATTTGCTGAGTCATATTTTACTTTATTGTCCATCCAGTAGTAACCTTGTTTCTTACAAATTGGCTAGTACGATCGCCTCGTCATTGCCCGAAACGATATTGCTTTTGTACTCTAAACTATCTTGCACATTGATTGGCACAAGAAGAAGAGTTAATATAGCGGTCAACCTAAACCCTGGACAATATCCCGTGCAAGCGAGGGTCTTTTGAAGAATAAAACTCCTAAATCTCTGAACAATAAAGCTAACGGCTAAAAGCTAAAAGCTGCGAACAGTAGCAATTTTGTTCTTCAAACAAGCAACGAACACATATGAAACATCACCAAACAGCGTTAAAAATCAAAACTACAGGTAAATCACTGCACAAAATTACTAACCAAGTAGAACAGGCTGTCGCTAAATCAAATGTGGCTATGGGACTATGTACAGTATTTGTGCGCCATACTTCTGCATCTTTGTTGATTCAGGAAAATGCCGATCCTGATGTCTTAATAGATTTGGAAAACTTCTTTTCTCAGTTAGTTCCTGAAGACGCAACACGTTATATTCATCGTGCGGAAGGTATGGATGATATGCCTGCTCATATTCGCTCTGCTTTAACTCATACTTCAGAACATATTCCCGTTTCAAGTGGGAGATTAGTTTTGGGTACTTGGCAGGGAATCTATCTCTGGGAACATCGACAGCGTGGTAACTACAGAGAGATCATTGTTCATATTAGCGGTGAATCAAATTGAGTAAGAGAATATTTCACATAACTTCTCTAGCTGAATGGAAGGATGCCCAAACTTCTGGAAACTATGAACCAGAAGCATTTGCCCGCGAGCAGTTTATTCACTGTTCTTATAGTCATCAACTCTTGACAGTAGCAAATCGTTTTTTTCAAGGACAGGATGGACTTGTTATATTATTGATTGATTCATCTAAAATAAATGGCAGTCTGATTGAAGAAAATTTAGAAGGGGGTATAGAATTGTATCCTCATCTTTATGGTGTATTGCCAATTGATGCAGTTATTGATGCGATCGCCTTTCCCTGTAATGCTGATGGTAGCTTTAATCTGCCGGTCTCATTAAAGGTGTAAATTATGGCTATTTAACATTTATTTTGATTCAGCTCGTAGCTTTATGGCGATCGCTTTCCATGCAAAAAGTAAAATCCTGTGGCGTAATTTGCTTTACTCGAACTAAGAAACCATCATTCTTGCTAATGAAGCGATCGTACCGTTATGATTTGCCTAAAGGTCATATCGAACCAGGAGAGACAGAATTACAGTGTGCTTTGAGAGAACTGTTTGAAGAAACAGGAATTACTAATAAACAAGTTTGCCTAGAATTGGATTTTCGTTTTAAAACTATTTACTATCCTCGCTATCGACGTTTTGGAGGGGAAAAAGTAGAAAAGTCTTTGGTTATTTTTTTTGGTTGGGTAAGTGAAGAATTAGAAATTGTGATGACTGAACATAGTGATTCGGAATGGGTTCGATGGAATCCTCCTCACTATTTTCATAACAGAATAATTGATGAATTGTTAATAGCAGTAGAAAAAGAATTAATTATTGAGAAGTTGAGAAGTAATGAGTAATGAGTCTCATGTTGTAATCAGGTTTTATCTTGGTGAATGAGTTTGTCTGGCAAGAAGAGGGTTTGGCTAGGTTTCAAGTAGGTAAGGCTTTTTATAATCCTCAAAGCCAATATGTTCGTGATCTGGGAGTTTTAGCTGCTGTGGTGTATCGGCAAGATCAGGGGAGCCTCAGGGTATTGGATGCTTTGGCAGGCTGTGGTGTTCGCAGTTTACGTTACTCGCAAGAAAGTAATGCGGATTATCTCTGGATTAATGAAGGAAATTCGCAGCTTAATTCTATATTACAGCAAAACTTAGCGTTAAAGATCGCCCCTAATAATTATCGAATTACCCATCAAGATGCTCATCGAGTTTTCTTTAGTTGTTATCAAGAGAGTGATTACTATGATTTAGTAGATGTTGACTGTTTTGGTAGTGCTGTTCCCTATCTCAACAGTATGCTGTGGGCAACTAAGATTGGCGGATTAATGTACTTAACTAGTACTGATGGGCGTACTCTTACAGGACATCCTCCAGAAAAAACTGTTCAGACTTATAATGCGATCGCCCGTTCCCATCCTGCTATTCAAGAGCAAGCTTTAAGACTTTTAATTGGGGCGACTCAACAACAGGCTGCTAGCAGAGGATTAGGTGTTGAACCAATATTTTCGCTGTTTACAGGGCAAACTTATCGTATTATGTTACGTTTGCTTCCTAAATCTCAATTAACTGCTGATAACTATGGTTTTTTATCTTATTGTCATAGCTGCGGTAACTATCAAACCTGTTCCTGGCGCAAATTAAATAAAGTTGATTGCACTTGTAACAATCCTGCCATAATTGTCAGTGGAGCGATGTGGCTCGGAAAATTACATGATTCTCAGCAGTTGAAACGTTTTATTGTCTTGGCTCAAACATGGAGATGGCAGAAGATAGTTAAGTTACTAAATCTAATGCTTGGTGAGATTGATTTTCCACCATACTTCTATAGTTTGCGGGAAATTGGCAATAGAGGAAAACTAGACCTACCCAAGCAATCTCATTTAGTCAAAGCCTTACAAGATAAAGACTATCAAGCAGCAATGACACACATAGATCCTCAAGGAATTAAAACCAATGCCAAGATGGAAACGATAATTGCGATCGCCCGTAAAATCAAATAATGACATTATTCCTCTTTTTGTCCCGTCTTAAGTTGGTTGCCTTTAGCTTTATCCTTGGCTTTATCTATACGAAACAGAAACATCATTAGAGCAACTACACCTACTTGTAGGGCAAAATTAGGAAAATTAGTTGATAAATCCTGACCCGCCACTAACTTTGCTAAGAATACAAATGCGCCAATTAAGCCAGAAGCACCAAACGCCACATAGAAAAATTTTCTCAAGCCTCGGTAGGGAGCTTTTGATTCTGCTTTCAGACGGGCATATTTTTCTGGAGTAAGATTATTCTTTCTGGCTCTTGCCAATTCTTGAGGAGATAAATCTACCATTATTATATTACGCTTAAATATTCAAAATTATCAAATATCTGTGATTAACGTCTATATTACCGAAAAAAAAGAGAGGTAAACCGATAATAATCTACCTCTACTCTCTATTACTTTAATTCTTGACTTTTCAGTTTATCGTTTGATGTCCAACAAATTTCGCTCATTGAACGATAACTTTACCCACCATACCTGCACCGCGATGAGGCTCACAGTAGTAGGAGTATTCGCCAGCTTCATTGAAAGTACTTTCGTAGCCTTCTCCAGGGGAAAATACTAGGTTTTTGTGAGATTTATCAGCAGCATTCTCAAAAACTACGTTGTGAGGAGACATCTTGTTGTTTGACCATTTCACAGTATCTCCAGCTTTAATAGTTACAGTAGCGGGGTCAAACTTTAGCATTCCATTGTCAGTACCCATTTTGACTTCAACGACTGCGGCGCTAGCAGGATTAACGTTAAAGAAGAAAGTGGATACTACTAATACTAGGGCGGACAATAACAAACTTATTTTTTTAGTCATCTTGTTGAACTCTCTATAATCAAATATGAATTTCTTTAGTGGACGCTTCTCAAAATCTGGATGCAAAACCTGGGACAAAATCTAGTCTCTCAAATCAAGAATCTAGAGTTATGAAAAAGCTCAATTCCCCCTTAAATATATTACTACAGAAGTTTGACGACTTGTCAAACTTCTACATCCTGTCTTTTGACAGTTGTGTAATAGATCACCGAATATTAGCAGTTGGTTACAATCAGATTTATGGTTGCAATTTAATAATTTTGAGTGGAGAAACCATGTTTGCCAGACTTTTATCAACACTACTGGTATTTTTAACTGCTGCGATGTTTACTTTTGCTGCTCCCGCCTTTGCTGGAGATGCTGCCAGTGGTGCTAAAATTTTCAGTGCTAACTGTGCTGCTTGCCATGCTGGGGGGATGAATGTTGTTAACGGAGCTAAAACTTTGAAGAAAAGAGGCTTTAGATAAGTATGAAATGAACTCACTTGAGGCTATCACCACACAAGTGACCAATGGAAAAAATGCCATGCCAAAATTTAAAGGTCGCTTGACTGCTGCTCAGATTGATGACGTATCAACTTACGTTTTATCTCAATCAGAAAAAGGTTGGTAATAAATTTTTTTTTTTTTAAATTTATTTTTTTTTTTTTTATTCTCCGTCCCTTTTTTTGGCACTAACACTAAATGAGCTTTTAAACACGAAACACTTCTAGCACTAGATATTAAGTCATTGTATTTTTTGGACAATAGGTTGTAAATTTATGGTACACTAACTTCAGTTTAGTACTTAAGTTGGCTGTGAGACAAGCATTTCAATATAAATTGTTACCCGACACTAATCAGCGTCAAGAAATTGACCGCTGGCTATCAATGCTTAGGTATCAATATAATTATTTGCTTGGCTCAAGGTTTAACTGGTGGCAATACAATCGCTCTGATTGTGTAATTCCTCAAGGGGATTTTTGTCAAATTGCTTGTTCTGTTGGCAGTTCAGTTTTGAGAGACAATCCTGATTGGCACTCTCAATCAGCTAGTTTGCCAAAACTGAAGACTGATAGGCCTTGGTACAAAGATATCTATTCACAAGTTCTTCAAGATTGCGTCAAAAGAGTAAAGCTGGCATTTGATAGGTATATCAAAGGAGACTCAAAAGGGAAACGCAGTGGTAAACCGAGATTTAAAGGACGTAATAGATATCGCACGTTCACCTTTCCTCAAGCTAAAGATAGTTGGCTAGTGGGAAATAAAATTAAGTTACCAAAATTGGGCTTAATCAAATATATTTGCCATCGTGCTATACCTGAAGAATTCAAAGTTAAAACGGCTTCTGTCACCAAAAAAGCTGATGGATACTATTTAACTTTAATTGCTGAAGACAAATCTATTCCTGAGTTGGAACAACGTTCAAGCAGCGCCCGAATTACTTCGGGCGACCTTGAACCTGATATCGTAGCAACTGAAAACAATTCTATTGCTATTGATTTGGGTCTAGAAAAACTGTATGTCGATAGTTTGGGGAATCAAGTTTTACCTCAAAAATATCTCAGAAAATCGGAGGAGAAGCTAGCTAAATTACAACGTAAACTAGCAGATAATAATCGTGGTAGAAAGGCGAAAAAACTTATACGACGAGCTATTGCTAAGTTGCATTTGAAAATAGCTAGACAGAGAAAACAGTGGCACTTTGAAGAAGCAAAAAAACTCTGCCAAAAAGCAGAGGTCATCTGCATTGAAGACTTGAAAATTGCCAATCTTCGCCGTAAAAATAAAGCCAAAAAAGTCGATGGGGAGTACGTTGAAAATGGTCAGTGTCGCAAAGCAGGATTGAACAAAAGTTTTTCTGATTGTGCTATTGCTCAGTTTGTTGATATTTTGTACTTCTCAGCCCAAAAATTAGGAGTCAAAATACTTAAAGTCAACCCAAGAAATACTAGTCAGACTTGTCCAGTTTGCTTAAACAAAGTGCCTAAAACTTTGTCTGACAGATGGCATGATTGTCCTGTTTGCCAGGCATCTATGGACAGGGACTATGCAAGCTCATTGTTAATCAAAAAAGTGGCGTTGGGTATCGTGTCACTATAAAATGCTCAAAGGCTTCATTAGCTGTAGAGAAGCTACCGCCTATCGCGAAGCGAAGGCGCGTAGAGTATATCACGTAGCCTATACAAACAGCATTCAATATTAGCTATTAATCCATCGCCTTAGCCAATAACCCACCTGCTGCACCTAAACCCAAAAAATTCGGCAACCAAGCTGCTAACCAAGGAGGAACAACTCCTGAAATACCTAGAGATTGAGAGATAAAAGACAACAAATAATAGCCGAAGATAAGTCCAATACAGATCCCAAAACTCCTTGCCTTACCAGAGTCTTGTGGTTGAATACCCAAAACCGCACCCATTACGGCAAAAACCAAACAGGCAAAGGGAATGGAAATTTTTTCTTGTATCCGCACCTGCCATTTGCGAATTCTGGATTCATCAGCACTATGTTCGATCACTTTTAAAAATTTTTGCGCCTCAAAGATAGTCATTTCACTATTTTTTTTAGCTTTTTTGGTGAGATCTAGGGGAGTTTTTGGCAGTGCTAGCTGTTGATGTTGGAAGCGCACGATATTGCTATAGCTACCATCTGCTCCCACTATGTAAATAGTTCCATTATAGAAATCCCAGATGTTCTCTAATACATTCCATTCCGCTGAACTTGCCACGACGATTTGACTAACAGATCCACGAGAGCGATCTAATACGGTCAACTTTTTCATCCGCTCACCGTCAAATTCTTCGGCATAAAATAAGCGCGTCAACACTTCTTTTTGATCACCATTTTTAGTTTCAATATCTGCATATTCAGGAAAGAGGATATTCTGAGTTTCAAAGTCTGTTTTGGTTTTCCCTAATGCTTCTCTAAGGGTTGCTGAAGCCTGATAACTGGCTACGGGGGCGACAAAGTTATTGAACCATAAAGTAGTAGCCACGATACATAAACTAAAGGCGATCGCTGGTATAATTAAACGATAGATATTAACCCCAATACTCCGTAGAGCGATGAGTTCACTGTCGCTAGAAAGTCGACCGTAAGTCATTAGGGTTGCTAACAACATTGACATGGGAAAAGCAAACACGATAAATTCTGGCATTCTTAACAGCAGAATTTTGGCAGCTACTCCCCAATGCAATCCTGAGTCGGTAACCTTACGAATTATCTCAAATACTGCACCAATGGATAAGCCCAAGGAGGTGAATATGCCCATGCCAAACAAAAATGGCAGAATTAGTTCCTTGATAATGTAGAGATTCATCAAGGATAAACCGATACTTTGGCGATCTATTAGTTTGAATAGTTTGAAGTTGCCGATTTTCATGAGAACGGGTTGGAAGGAAAACTTAGCCGTAGCCTAACCTTAATTTTGCCAGTTGTTACAGATTCATGGTTTTTTAGGGTCATTTTCGTTATTGCGATCGCATATTTGCTGTAATTGAACTTTATGCTTCCATGCCCAATCTGCCAGTCTAGATCTTAATTATTTATATTACTATGCCAATAAATAGTGCGACCGCCTAAAGCAGTATCGCCCCATTGCTACTTGATACGAGAGCATGACGCAATTGGCAAGTCAGTACAAAATAGAATAATCTGATCAAAATCCTCAAACGCTTTAGTAGCAGTGAGTTCAAATAGAATGGGTTAAGTGCTAATCTGGGACGGGCGATCGCTTGAGTTAATATTTTCTTTTCTTGACATTATGACATTATGTTCGATATGTTAGCTTGTTACGAATGTCAAATTAGCAATATACTTATGTTCCTAGTAGTCTTGCAAGACAAGAGAGTTGAATACTCTATTGTTATTCTGAGAAATGTTATTCTGAGAAATCAAAATTATTCGTCTCTCCAGAAATTTTGGACATCAATCTGCTTTAACGGCAGGAACAGAAAAAGCATTAGGAAAAGCAGTTATTTTGATGGATGGGGATCTACAAGACTCCCCAGAGAGCTTATTATTTGATTCGAGATACAGCGTTTCTTAGTTTACTGAGATACATCTTACTTCTGCCCTCTGCCTTAGAACGATCAACTTTGTACCTCATCGATTTGAGAAACGCTATACAGTTGGTTTTCAAGATACTGAACATGAAATAGAAATATATGAAGACATATCCTCTTAAGTTGCTGGCGATTCTTCCTGCGTTGATTTTGGGTTGGTTAATCTGGAGATACGGTGTTAATTTACCAGTATGGGATGAATGGCATGTTCCAGGTATAGCCATAATTCAGTCGGTTACAGACCAAATAACTTGGGAGCATTGGATACATCAACACAATGAGCATCGCAAATTATTTCCTCGACTTTTATTTGTACCATTAGCACGTTTGACTAATTGGAATATTAAATACGAGATGTTGGTTAGTTTTTTACTAGCTTGCTCAATATCTTTCAGTGTCTATCATCTCAGCAAAATTACTTTAAATTGCAGTCCTAGAAAAAGAATCGCTTATCTTTTTTTAGCTAATCTACTAATTTTTAGCCCCATGCAATGGGATACTTGGTTATGGGGACTGGAAGCTTGTACTTTTGTTCCTATTGCCTGTATTACAGCTTCTTTGGCAATTATTTTTTCTCAAAATCCTTTATTGTTCAAGTTTTTAGTGAGTGGAATTTTAGCAACTGTTGCTACTTTTTCCTTTGCCAATGGCTTGCTATGCTGGGTAATTATATTTCCTTCTCTGATCTGGATTTCTCGTAAAAACAAAAAAAAAGTAAGCTGGATTATTGCAGGATGGCTATTGTTATTTAGTTTTAATTTAGCTGTTTATTTCCATAACTATGTTAAAGCAGAAAGTAGTCCGAGCTTTTTAGAAGTATTTGTTAATCCGATTAAGACTGTGGGTTATTTTTTGTCGTTTATCGGTTCACCTTTAGGTTTTCACGATTTACTATCCAATCAAATTATTGGTTTGATTGTGATTATGGTATTTGGCTTATCTTGTTTTTATTTCTTAGGAATCCCACAAAATCGCCAGTTGTTGAGCCGAGCTTTTCCTTGGATCTTAATCGGTAGTTACGCTTTAGGTAGTGGTGTTTTAACTACTGTGGGTAGAGTTGGTTTTGGTCTAGAACAGTCTCTTGAGTCTAGATATATAACTTTCTCTACTTATGGCATACTTTCTTTGATTTATTTATTAAGCATTATTGCTGGAAATATTAAAAATAAAGGTATTGATTTATCTAGTTTTGACCAATTAATTAAAAAAACAGTTGTTGTTTTATGCATAGGTCTTTTAATGACTTACCCTGCTAATTTTAGTTTTGGAACGTATAAATTTATTACTGTTAATAAAGATAGACTTTATGCAAAAGCCTGTTTGATTTTTATCTACGAGATCGATAATCCAGAATGTATTAAAAATCAGATTTATCCAAAGAAAAATATTTTACTTAATATAGCCGATCAGCTAGATACAATGGGTTTTCTACAACCATCTTTAGTAACAACTAATAATCTACAAAACATTAGTAGACAGAATCTAGTTGGTCTAAATTATGGTCAATTTGATGGTTTATCTCGCGATAAAAATGGTAATTACATAGCATCAGGATGGTCTATATTAGTAAACTCTGGTCAGCCATCTCATGCCGTTATTCTAGCCTATCAAACTAAAGATAATGTTGATCGAGCTTTTGCTCTGGTCAAACCAGAGCAAGAACGAAAAGATCTGGTGGAAACATTGAATAAACGACAATATCTCAAGTCTGGATGGAGTAAATCTTTTGCTCCAGATCTAATACCCACAGATGCTGTTGCCATTAGTGCTTGGTCTTATGATAGTAATATTGGCAGAGCTTATAAACTAAATCTGGTTCATCAAATCGAGCGATAAAGATAATCCTTTTGTAAATATGCAGGTAACAGTAGTTATTCCTACTTTTAAAAGATGCGACTATCTCTCACAAGCCATTAATAGTGTATGTCAACAAACTTATTCCAATTTTGATTGTTTAGTAGTCAACGACTATCCTCCAGATGGTTTGATAATAGAAAAAATGATCGCCAGCTTTAACGACGATCGCCTCTGCCTAATCAACCGAGATCGCACTGGTGGCGGTAATGCAGCTAGAAATACCGGCATCATGGAGGCACAGGGAGATATTATTGCTTTTTTAGATGACGATGATTGTTGGTTACCCCATAAGTTGCAACGACATATTGAGCAGCATCTGGCAAATCCTCAAGCAGGACTAGTTTTTTCGGGAATCATTAAACGTTGGGAAAATGATGTCATACAGCCCAAGGTAGCTAAGGGCATGCTGCCAGAAAATGGAGTAATTTCAGCAATGCGCCAAGGAAAATTTTGTCCTGTTACTACTAGCGGAGTTACTGTTCGTCGGGAATGTTTTACCAGTTGTGGTTTATTTGACGTAAATCTAGCTAGTTTTCAAGATTGGGATATGTGGTATAGAATTGCTCTTGATTACGATTTTGATTGTATAGACGAAGCTTTAATCATATTTCGCCAACACTTGGGCGATCGCACTTCTAAAACCAAAGAACGACGTTTGCAAGGATTAAAACAGCTAATCGCTAAATGGCAATTCGATTTGGATGATGCTCAACAGTTTGAAGCCATTTTTCTTAAAGATACTTATGTCAGTTCGGTTTACAATTCGATCCTGCGATCGCAAAAAAAGGCAGCTTTACAAGATTGGTATACACTATTGAAACTAACTGAAGGCTCTTCAGACATTCTCTTACTGATCAAGCTATTTGTTATGTGGGTAATTGATGCTAAAAATTATGGTCGCATATCCAAGTTAGCTAAACTCTAAGCAAAAAAATATAAATAACCCAATATAAATAACCAATTATATTAAACTCTCTAGTTTTAGAGAAATCGAGCTAATGAAATTAAAATTGCCATTACCGTCAATTAAGCAAGTTTCCTTTTTATTGCTGCTGTTTATTTTTATATATGCACCACCTTTTAATTTTATTCCTTTAGGCATCAATAAGTTAATCGCTCCTTTTGCTGTAGTTGGCTTGCTATTTTTTTTTAAAAGTGCAACTGTCAAAATTTTGCTGCAAAAGCATCTGTTCATCGCCATTTGTTTGATAATTGTGTCGATAATATATGCTTTGGTCATGGATATCTCTAGTATCTATCAGACAGATCTTGCTTTTACCCAGAAAAATACTTTTAGTCAAGCCATGGTCTTGATTGAGATTTTGCCAATTACTTTGTTTTTGTGTGTTTTTGGAATTCGTAAGTTGAAGCTGTCTTTTGTCGATCTATTGAGTAGCTTAGTAACAGTTGCGGCGATACAGTCATTTTTGGCGATCATCATGCTCTTATTGCCTGATTTGAGGATGTTTATTCTGACAACTATTCTTAATTATGACCCCAGTAAGGACAAAATATTTAGACCCGATCTCTATGTATTCCGCAGCTTTGGTGTCAGTCAAGATATCTTATTTTCTCTGTCCATCGTACAAGGCATAGCAGTGGTGTGCATTTTAAGTCTCTGTTTATACAACTTTGCCAAATACAAGTACTCCCTACTCCTGATTCCGCCACTATTACTATCGATAGCGTTAAACGCTAGAATCGGTATGATTGTTATGGTTCTGTTTGCTGTCATTACTTTAGTATTTAATTTAATCAGATTAAGGATTTATCTCGTATCCAAATTTATTTTATTTTCAGCAATTAGTAGTCTATTCATTTATCTATGCATCGGCAATCTAGGATTCTTTTTAGAATTTGATATCGAGCAAAATATCGGCTGGGCATCAGACGTATTTGTACAAGGTAAAAATTTTGCTCAAGGAGAGAGTACAAATACGGGTAATTTTGGCAAAATTCAACGAAAACATCTACATTTGCCAGAATCGGAAACTGCCAGAATATTTGGCGAGGGTCGATATGTCTATCAAAATACTAAGGGTCCTGTAGTGTCGGATTCGGGTTACGTAAGAAGAATCTACTTTGGTGGTTATATCTATTCCTTTCTTGCTTATAGTGCTTTAATCTATATTTTTATTGGTAGCCAAGGAAAAAGACAGCAGGATGCCTTCAAGCCTTTGTTTTATTCCCTAATACTGACTGCTTTGATCTCCCAAATAAAGGGCGATATATTTTTGCCCATTCCTGGCTTTAGAATCATCTTTTTAATCTTTATGTATGCCATTAGCGAACGTCGTTTAAGCAAGCCGACAATCCCTCAAATTAACCGCAGATTTATTCCTTGGTATCCTCAATGAAACCCATAATCTTAGACCCTAATTTTGCGACGACCCGAATGGTTATCACTGGCGATCGCTCGACAGAGGACTTGAGCCAGCAGCAAAACAATCAATCAACTTGGCCTCAATCTTCACTTCAATCTACAGTAGATCAAGGGCAAAATATAGGCGGTTTAAGGACGAAGGGATACCAGAAACGCTCATTTGGGTTAAAGGAACGATCGCAGCTTGATCTGATTGAAGACCAATCTGAGTTTTTACCTCTAGTTACAATCATTACTGTCGTTTACAACAATGACCTTTATCTGGAAGAAACTATTAATAGTGTCATCAATCAAAGCTATAGCAACCTTGAATATATTATTATTGATGGCGGTTCGACAGACAAAACTTTAGATATCATTCGTCGTTACCAGGATCGCATTGACTATTGGATTAGCGAAAGCGATCGCGGACTCTATGACGCAATGAATAAAGGGATTGCCTTAGCAACAGGGGAAATTATTGGCATCCTCAATAGCGACGATCTCTATTTTGAAACAACTACGGTAGACAACATCGTCAGAGAATATCAAAAAGTGCAGCAGCCCTGTGTAATTTATGGCAGTATGTACAAGTTTGCTGATGAATATCATACGGTATCTCTGCACCGAGGAGATTTGAGCGATCGCGCTTTTCAAACAGCCAATATTTTGATTAATCATCCTACCTGTTTTGTACATCGCTTGTTATATCAAGAATTTGGTGGATTCAAACCAGAATACGAAGTCGGTGCGGATCGAGAGTTGATGATGAGATTTCATAGTCAAAATACCACTTTTATCAATCTTGAACGAGCGATCGCCAAATTTAGACTAGGGGGAACGACTTCTAATCAAAGTTTACTTAGTATTGTTAATCGAGAAATCATTCAGGAATACAAATTACTAAGTTGTTACGGCATCAATAAAACTAGGATAGTGACTGTATTGCTGAGAAAGACCGTTCAAAGTTTCAGAAAGTGGCTAATTTATCAGCTTTTAGGCGAAAAACTAACTAATCGAATTATCATGTTATACGTTAGTCGCAAATTTCCTCTTTATTAATTAAACAGTCTCTAATACCCAAGAGTAGCAAAACTCAACCACGTTAAACCAAGATGAAAGTAGCTTTTTTAGCTGGGCAAAATTCGATCCATACCGTACGTTGGGCAAACGCAATGGTGGAAAAAGTGAGTGAATTACACTTACTCACCATGCACCAACCAGGAGATCCGATAGATAGTAGGGTAAAAATTCATAATTTGCCTCATAAAGCTCCCCACGGCTATTTTCTAAACCTCAAACATCTGCAAAAACTACTAGCAGAAATTCAACCAGATTTACTGCACGTCCACTATGCCAGTGGTTATGGAACTCTAGGTCGTCTGAGTAAGTACCATCCTCTACTGTTATCTGTATGGGGTAGCGATGTCTATGATTTTCCCGCAACCAGTTTCTTCCATCGAGCTTTAGTCATAGCTAATCTTCGTCAGGCTGACTGGGTATGTTCCACCAGTGAGGTGATGGCACAACAAACCGAGTCCCTCTGCCCCGATATTACCCACCTCAGTATTACCCCCTTTGGTATTGATGTCGAAAAATTCCGCCCCGAACCGATGCAGGATGAAAATTACTTAACCATCGGCACGGTTAAAAAATTAGCTCCTAAGTACGGTATTGATATTTTAATCAAAGCCTTTGCCCAGGCAAGAGAAATTGTGATCGCTAAAACCCCTGATCTAGAGCAGAAATTGAAGTTAATCATTGTCGGTGATGGTATCCAAAGAAAAGAGCTAGAGTCTCTCGCACGGCAATTAAAGATTGACCAGGTGACCAATTTTGTTGGTGCAGTCCTTCACGAACAAGTTCCCGATTACCTTAACCAAATGGACATCTATGTTGCAGCCAGTAGATTAGATAGTGAGAGTTTTGGGGTAGCGGTATTAGAAGCCTCCGCTTGTGGCTTACCTGTGATTGTCTCTGATGCAGGGGGTTTACCAGAAGTAGTGCAAGATCAGATAACAGGCTATATTGCACCTAAGGAAAACGTTGCTGCTACCGCCGAAGCGCTAGTTAAACTGATTCACAATTCAGATGAGCGAAAACGCCTTGGTGTAGCAGGACGAAAGTTAGTTTTAGAACGCTATGTTTGGCAAGAAAACGTCGAGTTAATGCGAAAAACTTACGATCAACTATTAACACAACAAGCTAGATAAATATCAGTATCAAGCATGTTATCTAGCTACTCGCATACAACAGCATACAATTGATTATTTGGTTTTTCGGGAAACCAATTGTAATCATAAATATTTGAGCTACCAGAAAATAGTGGATAGTGATGAGAATTAAATTCCATCGTATATCCCAATTCCTTTAAAGTCTGAAAGAAATTATGAATTACTGATTGATCCATCTTGAAGCGATTTCTAATAAAAATCTCATGAAATTCAATATAAAGCCTAGGCTTATACTTTTTCAGCGTATTGATCATACCTTTTAAAGCATATATTTCAGCTCCTTCTATATCAATTTTTATGTGGGTTGGTTTAATATTTTCTGCTTCACAAAAATCATCGATCGCAATAGAATCTTGTTCGGACTTATCACTAACAAATTTTTCAATAATCTGAACAGGTATTCCTGAAACATTTTTTTTAAGATAAATTTGACTAAATTTATCTGGTTCAAAGGTAAAACAAGAAATCTGATTTTTCAAAAAATAGTCTAAGACTAAAATATCAAAACCAAAACTTCCCCCTATATCTAAATAACAGATCCGCTCTTCCTCTTGAAAATTAAGCATATCTTCAATCAAACGAGATAACAATGGGCCTTCATACTCTCCATTGATGTCTATAGCTGTCAAAGATCTACCAAATAAAGGATTCATATAGTAGCTGATACTTCTGCCCTGAACATTAATCGATATTTTTTCTTTAAAAAAGATATAAAATAAATTAGAAATAACTTCATTAGTAGAAATAATACTTCTGATAGTTGACTTGACTGTTTTCATCTAATTTTACCCCCATCTATGATTTAATTATGTTGAATTACTATTTCAGTCGACATTAAAAATGCTTCATGGTTGTTTACGAATTAAAAAGCAAAACTGACCACAAAACATTAATTTAATCGAGTTAATTGTCGCTGAATTTTTATTGGTCATTTTACCAATCAAGCTAATTATGAAATTCAAAGGAGATTCTTTTTTCCACCAGCGAGAAAAAAACTTTGGTGCGCCTAAAGCCCGTCTAATAATCAAAGTCAAAGCATCGATACTGGGTCTAATTTCTACTACTTCAAGTCCAGCGTTGGTCGATATTTCTTTAAACCCGTAGGGTGTATAGTTCCAAAAACTAAAGGAATGGTAAGGCTCTAGATAAGATACCGAACCCATAAAATAAGCTCCAGGTTTTAAAACTCGATTAATTTCTTTTAGTAAAGCTTCTGGATATCTAACATGTTCAAAAACTTGATTGGAATAGATCACATCAAAGTAGTTATCTTCAAAAGGAATATTGATACCGTCAAAAGTATAAAAATTACCCTCAGTTTTTGTTCTGGCGTTAACCTCTGGTGATTCATCAATATCCAAACCAAACCATTCAACGTTTTGATAGTGAGCCTTAAATTTTGCTTCAGAATTCCCTTCCCCACAACCTAAATCTAAGACTTTAATTGTCGATTTTTTTTCTGCTTCTAAAATATAGGGAATATAATACTCTGAAGTTACCTGCTGGCTACTATCTTTTGGAATCTGTTCTATAAGTAAATCGGCAAATTTTTGATTGGTCATCGACTAGATCTTGAGAATACAAAATAATTTTAAAATTATTTTAATTGATAAATATTCACAGCATAGGGTTCAAAAGTATCAGTCAATAGCCCCTGTTCAATATTAATCCAACGATTTGACCTTAAAACTTGCGCCGAATTAGCCTTGATATTTTCTTTAATGGCGATCGCTGTTTCTAACTTGTGGCTGCTGTGATTAATTGCAATTAATAATCGATCTTGAGTAATTGAATTTTGGTAAAGACTGGCTTGAATGTCTGGGTTATCAATCACTAATTTATTGTTTAACAGACTACTAGTAATTATCGGTAAATAATTTTGTAGCTCATCGACAATAGGAGTTAACACAGAGTCAATCCACTGTTGCTGAGAGCGATAGTGGGTCCAAAAAAACAAGCCATCAGCTTGAGCCAGAATCGCACTATACAACATATATCTTTCCTCCGCAAAGGTAGGTAGTCGCCGATTAAACTTAGTTGGTCTACCGTATTTATCTTCACCGTAACCTTGAAGCACAAACCAAAAATGACTTTGATCCTTGGCGATAAATGCCACTGTTTCCGCTAACTTGCGGAATATGCCATTCTGCAAATTGCAAAATTTTGGCGAATCATAATAGCAGGGATATTTGAAATAGATGACTGCATCTAATGCTTTGAGGTATCTTTTGATATGGATGAGCCTACCAAAAGCCATTCCTACGGTGTGTTCTGGATCTTCAGCTTTAATCCCTCGATAAACCCGTTCTAAGATTCGCGGAGACATCTTAATATATTCTGGCTCATCAAACAAATACCAGCCAAAAACAGCAGGATGAGTTTTTAATTCCTTGACAAACTGAGTAATTAGCCAGCGATGATCTCTTCTAACCTCATCACGAGGTATTTCTACCATGACCTTGATTCCTGCTGCTGCTGCTCGATCAAGGTAGGTTTTTACCTCTTTAATGCTGCGTTTGCCTGTGTATAGCATAACTATGTTGATGCCTTCCCTAGCTATTTGGGCAGGAGTATCCAAATTAGTGACAGTATCGTACCATCCCAAGGGAAAGTTATATGGTACTGCCGGTTTGCTCTGGTTGGGGTCAATTCTAGTAGTTGTTAATGGGGAACTTATAATAGAGCCGAGGTTAGATTCGGCTGACTTTGAGTGAAAGATTACTCCATTTTGGGACGACGAATTCTGATCTGATCGAGCAACGGTCAACCCTAGACTAGAATTTCCCGAATTTCTCAGTTGATGACTTATTGCCCAAAGTTCGCTCTTAGTTGTTCCCATATACCAGCTTAAAAGGGAATCGGGATCAGAACTAAGTCTGGCGATGAACAAAGTTGCTACCAAAGCACCCGCAAAGAAAATAATAATAATCCTTAATTTTAGTTTCATGAACTGGGTTAAGTGAAAGCTTTTCTTGTAAAAAGCTAATAGCTAATAGCTTCCAAAGAAGTTAACTCCGCAATGTCACATCGAACTTTTTAGCCAAAGTATCGCGAACTTTTTGATGCACAGGATCGACATCTTGATCAGTCAAAGTGCGATCGCACTATCGCAGATACATATGCTCAATTATTCTCTTGTAAGTTAATTGGCAGTAAGTGAGAGTATATAAAAACTATAATGTCAAAATGCTATTTAATACCATTGATTAATTATGAAGCTTAAAGTTATTATCCATACAGCAGAAGAAGGAGGATTTTGGGCGGAGGTGCCTGCAATTTCTGGTTGTGCTACTCAAGGAGATACTTTTGAAGAGTTGTTACAAAACATATACGAAGCAGTTGAGGGATGTTTATCTGTTGATGAAGCTGATCTTCAATTAGATAGTGATGCTCAGATTGTGGAAATCGCAGTATGAAGTCTATTAGCGGGAAGAAATTCGCTAAATTGCTTGAACGTAATGGGTGGACATTGTTAAGAGTAAATGGTAGTCATCACATTTACGGGAAATTAGGCAAAACTCAGAGAATTTCTATTCCTATACACGGTAATAAAGCTTTGAAAACAGGTTTGCTAAAGCATTTTCTCAAAGTTTCTGGGGTTTCTGAAGATGAACTTTGAGAAATTTTAGCTAGCCAATATTATACGAAATAGGCGATGACACTGGAAATTTTGTGAGGTTAATATTGTATTGATGTAATGTCTTCATGCAATATTTTTAATTTCTAATTTTTATGGTGCTTAACTATCCTACTCGTATTTTTAGAGTGTTTTTAGAAACTTAAACTTCGCAAAATTATAGAAGAGAGGTTTTACCCCCTCTTGCAACAAGCTAATTAGCTACGTAATGTCACATCAAACTTTTTCACCAAAGTATCACGAACTTTCTGATGTACAGGATCGACATCTTGATCAGTCAAAGTGCGATCGCTTGCCTGATAAACTAAATTAAAGGCTAAACTACGTTGTCCTTCGGGGACATTTTTACCTTTGTATTCATCGAATACTTCTACTTTTTGTAGTAATTTCCCTCCTGCTTTGTTCATTACTTTTTCAATAGCAGTCACGGATAAATCTAAGGGTGCAAAGAAAGCTAAGTCTCTAGCTGAACCTGGATAGTTAGAATAGGATTTAAACTTGGGTGTGGTGATGGCATCTCGATTTAAAGCTGTTAGCAGCAGGTTGAAATCTAGTTCAAAGAGATATACTTCATTGGCTAAATCAAGCTCTTGTGCTATCTGGGGATGAATTTGTCCAAAAATACCTAAGCATCTGCCGTGCAACCATAGAGTAGCGGTACGCCCTGGATGAAGTCTCGGCTCATCGCTTTCGGAGCGATATTCGACGCTGATCCCTAAATTACTAAAGGCATTTTCTAATAGTCCCTTAGCATGATACCAAGTCATTGGTGTATCTTTGCCACCATTAATCCACATACCCTGGGATACAATATTACCGCCCATGATTCCCGCTACGGAATCTCTTTCTTTCAGTTCATCTTCTACTTGATAGAATATCCGTTCAATTTCAAAAGCGTTAAGTGCGCCATTCCCCTGAGACTGATTATAAACAAAGGAATCTAATAAACCAGAAAATAGTTCACCACGCAACGCCGAATATTCGGCAAACAAAGGGTTAGCTAAAGTAACTTCCTTTCCTGTAGGTTTGACTAGGGAATACTGCACCACTTCCGTTAAGCCAACTCCTCGTAATACAGCGCGGAGTTTATTTTTGATGGCATATTCAGGGGAAAGAGAACCAGGTTCGGTTTTCGCGGGGAGAGTATCACAAAAGCGATCGTAACCATAGAGTCGGGCAACTTCTTCAATCAAGTCAATTTCTCGCTCTAAGTCGCGGTAACGGTAGGGAGGAACTTTAACCAACCAGCTATGTTCTTTTCCTGTGACTGGCTCTAGATTACAACCTAATGCACCCAAGATTAATTCAACGTCAGATGCTTCAATGTAACCGATACCGTCTTGTTTATTGACCGCACCTAATAGGTGATTAATTCTACTCAGACGCAATTCGATCGCCTCAATACTAGAAAAATCGACACGATGATCTGACATTGCTTGAGCGACAGGAGTACCCCCAGCAAGTTCTTCTAATAGTGCGATCGCTCTTTTGCAGGCAGATTCTAATTCTACTTGGTTTACACCCCTTTCATAACGGGTAGAGGCTTCACTACGCATACCTTGGGCGCGGGATGAGCGACGGATCGCCACAGGATCGAATAGGGCGGCTTCTAAGACAATATTAGTAGTATTGTCATCAACTTCTGTTGATTCACCTCCCATAACTCCCCCTAAGGCAACGGGTTGATCATTGGCGGTAATTAATAGATTCTGGGTTGCTAAATCTCGCTCTTGTTCGTCGAGAGTCTTTAACTTTTCCCCATCCTTAGCAAAACGCACTCCAATAGTTAAATCGCTACTTTCTGCAACTTGTTGGAGTTTCTCGCGATCAAAAGCATGGAGAGGTTGTCCCCACTCCACTAAAATATAGTTAGTGATATCCACCACATTATTGATCGGACGTGTTCCTGCTGCTTCCAGTCGCCACTTTAACCAGTCAGGAGACGGGGCAACTTTTACTCCTTCAATTGCCGTACCGATATACGCCATACAAGCTGCGGGATCTTGAATATTAATCGCCAACACGGGAGTGGAACAAGCCGAGGTTTCCTCGGCGTTTCCTCCCATCAAAGAACTATTAGATGCAAGATCCTGTTTCTCAATGCCTGGTAATCTCACCTCTGCATCAGTCAAGGCTGCAACTTCTCGCGCAATACCCACCATACTCAACGCATCAGCACGGTTAGCAGTAGTCGCCAAGTCTAAAATTACGTCATTCAAACCCAATAAAGGGCGGACATCATCCCCAGGCTTGATCTCATCTGACTCAAATATATATATCCCCTCAGACTCTTTCTCTAAACCCAATTCCGTCAAAGAGCAAATCATCCCCTGGGAAGGTTCACCCCGCAGTTTCGTCGGCTTAAGTTTTAAATTAATTGCAGGTAAAAAAGTTCCTACCGTAGCTACAGGAACAAAGATATCCGCCCGTACATTCGGTGCACCACAGACAATACTTAATGGCTCATCTCCACCAATATCTACCTTACACACACTTAGTTTATCAGCATTGGGATGTTGCGATCGCTCAATTACCTTTCCTACCACCACACCATCAGCACTCTTCCGCAGATCGATCAATTCTTCTAATTCAAATCCTGCAATAGTTAGAACCTTCCCCAACTCCTCAGGAGACATCTTGATATCGACTAATTCTTTTAACCAGTTTAGAGAAACGCGCATCGAGCTTTAATTTATGGTTTATATATCTTCCGCCCACATATTTTATCGTTAAATCGCTGGTTGCTGATCAATACCAAAGCTAAAAGCTAGAAACCAATAAATCAGAACAAAGCTAATTCACATCAAGCATTTAAACGGTATGGAAACAGTGAAGTCTCAGAATATCGAATTGCGATCGCGCATGGCATGGCAAGAACGTTATGGACACTTCATTTCTGCTGGTTTCAAAGACGAACAACATCCATATCCTCGCTATCCTGCCAAGATCGAGCTAGGAAACCAAACTATTATGGCTAATGGCGAATCCAGATCCCTGAAATCGGGTATGGCAATTAACGTTAACATCAAAGAACGTAAACGTCGTATTATCTCAGTTTTTTCTCGGCGATCGCTACCAAGAATAAATTCACCAGCAGCAATAAACACATTTGCATCCCCAAAGAGCAAGAGCGATCGCAATTAGAAGTGTTATTTTAGACATAAATATTACTCTCAGAAGAGATTAATCCAGAAGTTGATTATTTTTGCTTTAATAAAAAGCAGTTTAGTTACTATCTTTGAACAAAAATCAGCCCGCATTCTCAGACTTCGCGAAGCAAGTCTGGGTTAGGGCGTAAGCGAAGTGGGTTGGCATTTATGGTATACTACTTCTAATTGCAGAGGCACTATTGCCCCCCAGATATAGAAAGCTGGTTTACTGGGGTAGATATAAGACCAACGCACCAAGGTAACAGCCGACCCTGTAAGTCTTTGTGTCGCCCGATAAATAATAGTAGGGAGCAAGCAAAATGGCATCTAAATACAAGAATTTTGTTTCTAAAAACTCTAACCAGAAATGAGTTAGAGGTGCAGTATGGCTAAAGTCCCTGCTGTTCACCGAGAAGCACGGTTTTCTGGGATACGAGTAGCTGTCTCAATCGAGAAGAGTGTCTTACCAGATACTCACACTTCGCCCCAAGGCAAGTGTGAGAGGCTTCATAGATTAATAACTTGATGCTTAAAGCGACTGTAGATTCTTCAACTCGATACTTATAATTTTTTTACTTAGAACTTTATGTCTCATCAACTCTCACAGGAAGAGAAAAGTATTACTGAAGCAAACCCAAATTGCGAAAATTGGATTGTTCTCGATGACTGCACAAGATCAGCCCATTATCCGCAACCAACCGAATTACCGAGCGATACCTATCGACTGTATCGTTTTTTAACTGATTTAGAGGACATTTTGCTGACTATTCCCGAAGATCGCGATCGCCTAAAAGCAATTATGCCTCTTGTCAGACATCTGTTAACTAGTTCGTATTGGTTACAAATGGAATACGATCAACCATCGCCGAAAACAGGTTGGTCAGTGAAAACACTCTATCGTGAACCAGAATACCCCTTAACAGTGCAGATGGTAGCGTGGAAACCAGGAACTTCATCACCAATTCATAATCATGGTACTTGGGGCGTCGTAGCATTGATCGATGGTACAGAGAAAAACCGCTTCTGGAAGCGATCTCCTACTGCTGAATTCCCAGACAAACTAGAACTTGTGGGAGAACAAATTTTACAACCAGGGGAGATTATTGGCTTCATGCCTGGGGCAATTCATAGTGTTGAATCAGTCGGTGATGAACCCACTATTTCATTTAATATTTACGGAGAAACTGATTATTCTCGACGTTTTCGATTCGATACAATTAAACACACTGCCAAAAAATTTTAAGTGCGAAAAAAAGATAAACTGATCGTCTTCAATATTAGCTTAGTTATAAAGTCAAAAAACTTCTTTACTTAACTTTAATTAATTAATCAACATACATGAAATTGATCAAAGAGAAGTTATTTCAGGATAAAAGTAAGCGTGCATGGCAATTATGGTTCATTGTTACGCTAGTTTTTGCCATTAGTTACGGTATTCTGGCTTTAGGGGAAGCTTTTCAAGGAAAATGGGTGGTTCAAGATGATGCCAGACAGCATGTCTTTTGGATGATGCGCTATGTTGATCCGAGTCTGTTTCCTAACGATTTGATTGCGGATTATTTTCAGTCGGTTGCTCCTGTTGGTTACAAAAGTTTATACCTTGGTGCGGTGACTTTGGGATTTGATCCCTTGGTTTTTAATAAGATGTTGCCGCCAATAATTAGTATAGTTGCCATTTGTTATTGTTTTCTGTTGTCGAAAGAGCTCTTTCCGATTCCTTTTGGTTGTTTTGCTAGCAGTTTATTGTTAAATCAAATTCTCTGGATGAACGATGATCTTAGTTCTGGTACTCCCAGAGCTTTTGTTTATCCTTTTTTTTTGGCATTTCTCTATTATTTTTCGCGAAGAGCTGTCTTATCCTGTTGTGTAGCAATCGTATTTTTAGGGGTCTTTTATCCCCAATATGTGATTGTCGCTTCAGGGTTATTAGTTTTTCAATTAGTTAAATGGCAAGGTTTTAAGCCTTATTTATCAAGCAAAAGCAAGGATTATTATGTTTGTTTTATTGGCTTGGGAGTAGCCTTCTTTGTTTTACTACTCTATGTTTTAAATGCTTCAGAATATGGCCCTACCATAACTTCGGCAGAGGCTTTAGAGTTACCCGATTTTTTTTCCCAGGGAAGATCGCCGTTTTTTAAGTTGCATTGGTGGGAATATATTACAGAAGGAGGAAGGGCTGGTCTAGTACCCCGTTCTCTTTTTACCCCTGTTACTGTAATATTTGGCTTATTTTTGCCTTTTTTATGGCTGTTTCCTGGTGGTTTTCCCTTGCTAAAAGAAGTTAAGCCGAGGCTGGTTATCCTAACGCAATTGATTATTGTTTCGGTGGGTTTGTTTTTGGCTGCTCATCTCGTCTTGTTTAAGATGCATCTTCCTAGTCGCTACGCCAGTCATAGTTTCAGGATTGTAATTGCCCTAGCTGCGGGCATTGCGATTACTGTTATCCTCGAAGCTTTGATTAGCAGGCTGGAGGCTTGTCTTGCCAACAAGAAACTGCATTTAGTGACAAAATTTTCTACTTTCACTTTAGCATTTGCGATCGCGATTTCTCTGGTCTGTTATCCGAGTTTTGTCAAAAGTTTTCCCATTACTAGATATAAGACTGGCGATGAACCAGAACTATATCAGTTTTTTCAACAGCAACCAATAGATATTCTCATTGCATCTCTAGTTTTGGAGGCTGATTATTTTCCCACTTTTGCCAAGCGATCTATTCTTGTGAGTCGAGAATATGCTATTCCGTATCATATGGGATATTACCGACCCTTTCGTCAAAGAGTGATCGATTTGATTGAAGCGCAATATACTCCAAATAGTGAATTAGTAGCTAAATTTATCCAGCAATACGGCGTTACTCATTGGTTAATCGAAGCTTCGGCTATTTCTCCAGACTATATCGCTAATAATCGCTGGATACAACAACATCAACCGATCTCTCAAGAAGTTGTTGCTAGTTTAGAAAAGGGCACTATTCCCGCATTACTGGCATATAAAGATAGCTGTGCTGTGTTTAAAAGCGAACCCTATACTGTAATTGATGCTAAATGTATCTTACAAACAATTAATAATTGAAACCAAAAGCGATCGTTCTTAACAATCTTCGATTTAGGGGGAGATCTAGCGGGGTGAACGAAAAAAGGTGTGGCAGTTAAACAATAGAGAAGCTTTGAGTAACGAGTAACGAGTAAATACTTATTACTCATTACTTATTACTCATTACTTAAACAACGCGAAAATTAATTGTTGCCACCGTAAATTTCGCTCACCCGATCTAGCGAAGCTGTCACCAGGGGCAATCTAGGCTGAAACCCCTACAGGTTATGGGTTTCAAAAACAGGATTTTGCAAATATAGTGATCGCCAGATAAGAGTAATTTTTCACCAAAGCTCTAAAATTCATAAAAGATATACACTAAAATAGTTTTGGTGATTCTTGACTGAGAACATTTTTTACTGTTTTAAACACTGAAGGCTACAATATTTTCTAGATTGCCCTTGGTAACAGCCTGGCTAGTTTTACCCCGTTTTGGGGTAAAGAGCATTTCCTCGATCTCAATGGTGACTGGCTCAACGGTTATGTTGAAGAGGTAGTAAACGAAGGAGAAACCTAAGCTGTTGATGGTTTCCTGTTTTAAAAAATACCATTAACTTTCAATTTAATTGCGGAATGTCAGTTCAAATAGTTCGGGATGAATCGGATAAGCATCTGTAATTGGGGTTCTTTGCAAAACCCCTCAAGATCTAAGCGATCGCCTTTTTCTCAAAGCTTTAAGTTCTTGTAATTGTCGTTTATTTTATTGGAATCAATATTCCGCGCCATATTTCTATGACCAGCACAGTCACAACCGTAAAGTTCAATCGCCTTATCTCCTTCTCGATCTATTTCAGCGGCGGTTTCAGCATCATAAGCACTACAACCACAGCCTACAAAAGGATAGTCTGTCTCACTTTCAGGAATTTCAGCGATTTGACTATCTAATTCAGGAGCAGTAAAAACATACTCTTTGGCACTGACGGAATTAGTCCCTAATAGAGAGAACACTATCGAACCAGAACAACCTAAGGTAGTAAGTAATTTCTTATTCATTATTTCCTCTGGAAAAATTAAAAGTCAATTATATCCTGCTAAAAATTGATTTTCAATTAACTAATAATGATTTTTAAAAACAGAAACTGAAATCTCCCCCACTTTTTTTCGCTCTCCTGGCTTAGGCGTTGCGACAGCAAAAAAACTCGTGGATGAATCATCCCACGCATAAAGGACGCTTCGCTCGCAAGCTTTCATTTGCTGTAAACTTTAGCAATAAACGAGACTAAAATTTTAGAATTAAATGACACTCTCAGCCGAGTTAAAATAGAGCCAATAACTAATCAATCACTTGCAGCTTCTAGTACCTCAAGTTTAAAACTTTACCATTTTTTGTTTAAAGCATTGCGCATTCACCAATGCCGACTTTTTATCCAATTAATTAGAATGTAATGTCAGTTCAACTACGATCGAACACTTATCATCAAGTTTCCGAACGAGAAGTTATTGAATGTTTCGGTGGCAATTTAGAAGAGGGCTTATCCCCAGAAGAAGTCGCCCGACGCTATGAAAAGTATGGCTGGAATGAACTACAATTCAAGCCAGGGAAACCAGCCTGGCTCAGATTTCTGCTGCAATTTCATCAACCGCTACTTTATATTCTGTTGTTGGCTGGAGCGATCAAAGCAATCTTAGGTTCCTGGACAAATGCCAGTGTGATTTGGGGTGTAACGGTAATCAATGCGGTAATCGGTTACGTGCAGGAGGCACAAGCAGAAGGAGCGATCGCTTCTCTAGCAAAATCTGTAACCACAGAAGTCACTGTACTACGAGAAGGGCAAACCTTACGAATTCCTTCCCAGGATTTAGTACCAGGAGATATAGTGCTGCTGGCATCAGGAGATAAAGTTCCCGCAGATTTGAGACTGCTAAAGGTGCGTAGTTTACAAGTAGATGAATCTGCTTTAACAGGGGAATCCGTTCCCGTAAATAAATCAATAAAATCCTTACCACCAGATACTCCCCTCGCAGAGAGAACTAATATGGCTTATGCAGGGAGTTTTGTCACTTTTGGGCAGGGCAAAGGTATAGTTGTCGCCACGGCAAATGACACCGAAGTCGGTCAAATCTCGCAATCGATGGAACAGAGAGTTAGTCTGACTACTCCACTCACTCGCAAGTTTGCCAAATTTAGCCGTACTCTACTCTATGCAGTTTTAACCCTGGCAACCCTAACTTTTGCCATCGGCTTAGGACAGGGTGAATCTTGGCTTTATATGTTTGAAGCTACCGTTGCGCTAGCGGTTAGTGCCATTCCTGAAGGGCTACCCGCAGTAGTTACTATTACCCTGGCAATTGGAGTCAATCGCATGGCGCGTCGTCATGCCATCATTCGTAAACTACCTGCCGTTGAAGCCTTGGGGAGTGCCACCGTCATTTGTTCTGATAAAACAGGAACTCTGACAGAAAATCAAATGACCGTACAGAATATTTATGTGGGAGATAAATATTATGAAGTCAGTGGGAGTGGCTATAGTCCTAAAGGAGAGATCGCTCAGGCGATCGATGATAAACATGGAAGCCCTTTTGAGGATGAATTACCCCCAGGTTTAGAGGAATGTTTGATAGCTGGAGTACTTTGTAATGACTCACAGTTAAAACAAACAGGGTCAGATTGGTCTGTTGTCGGAGATCCTACCGAAGGGGCATTGATCGCAGCAGCAGCCAAAGTTAGTCTCAGCCAATCCAGTCTCGCTGCCTCAAAACCGCGATTGGATTCCATTCCCTTTGAATCTCAATATCAATATATGGCAACTTTACACGATGGGTTTTCTCCTGTAATTTATGTCAAGGGATCGGTCGAGTCACTGATGAGTCGTTGTTCTCAGATGATCGATCTAGATGGTGAGACGATCGCTTTTGAACGACCAGAGATCGAGCAAGCAGTAGCAATTATGGCACGAAAAGGATTACGAGTGTTAGCCTTTGCCAAAAAGAAAACAGGTTCTCATCAGCATTCTATAGACCATGAAGACATTGAAACAGACTTAATTTTTCTAGGTTTACAGGGCATGATTGACCCACCTCGACCAGAAGCGATCGCAGCGGTTCACGCCTGTCAGAATGCGGGTATTAAAGTCAAAATGATTACTGGCGATCATATTACTACAGCCCAAGCGATCGCACGCAAGATGGGTATCGAAAATACGAAATGGGTTTTAGCTTTTGAGGGCAAACAGTTAGAAAAAATGGGCGATCGCCAACTATGCCAAGCAGTTGAGGATGGTTCGGTATTTGCCAGGGTTGCTCCCGCTCAAAAACTTCGATTGGTCGAAGCACTCCAGTCTAAAGGAGAAATCGTCGCCATGACTGGGGATGGGGTCAATGATGCCCCTGCCCTCAAACAAGCAGATATCGGCATTGCCATGGGTAAAGGAGGGACGGAAGTGGCACGAGAATCGGCTGATATGCTGCTGACAGATGATAACTTTGCCTCTATCGAAGCTGCGGTAGAAGAAGGACGCACCGTCTATCAAAATCTCCGAAAAGCGATCGCTTTTCTCCTACCCGTTAACGGTGGCGAATCGATGACCATTCTGATTAGCGCTTTGCTAGCAAGAGATTTACCCATTCTCTCTCTACAGGTACTGTGGCTGAATATGATCAACTCCATCACCATGACCGTTCCTCTGGCATTTGAACCCAAATCTCAGGGAATGATGCAGCAGCCTCCACTCAGTCCTCATCAACCTTTGCTCACCCGCAAACTACTAATGCGAATCTTAGCAGTGTCACTGTTTAACTGGATTTTGATTTTCGGGATGTTTGAGTGGGCTAAATCGAATACGGGAGATGTCACGGTTGCTCGCACGATGGCAATCCAGTCACTGGTGGCAGCCAGAATTATCTATCTTCTGAGCATCAGCCAATTAGGAACAAGTATAGCTAATTATCTACGTGGGAGAACGACGGCGATAATCAAAGCACCAATCTTAATTGTAGGTATTGTTGCTGCTGCTGTCTTACAAATTGTCTTCAGTCAGTGGGGTGTAATGAACACTCTATTTGAAACAGCACCACTAAATTTAAATCAATGGCTCATTTGTTTGCTGCCCATGGTACCCATGATACCGATGGCAGCCTTAACACATTTGATCGATCCGTCTTAAGGAAAGGCGATTGCGAAGGGCGCGGAGCGCGCTATATCCGAAGGTGTATACCACAAGGGTATAACGTCCTTTAGGGGTATGGGGGGTCGCGCCCCCTGGTGACAGCCTGGCTAGTTTTGCCCCATTTAGCAAGATAAGTGTTTGATGAGAAGAACAAGTGAGTTCTAAACACGACTTGGAAGGTTTCTCTGAAATCCTTACACAACAAAGGTTTTGCAAGGCGGACATAAATACTATTTTAACGAAATTACGTTGTTTTAGTAGTGGATAAATATGCTAACCTTCCAAGTCGTGTCTAAAACCTTAATTCATATTCGACTAATCCTCTGCTGCCTTTTTCCGCAAAATTGCTGGAACCTCGTAGGACAAAATTATCGTTTAGGCGATAGCGAAAACCAAACTGAGCAGGAATATCGGTATTGAGAATCTTGAGAACAGAAAAAGAAAGGTTATCAATCAACTCAAAGGCAATTTCTCCTGCTAGTCCATCCCGGTCGTTATCTCGATTTTCATCAATGATCGGAGTGGGAAACAGACGTAATTCGCCGATGGGAAAAGCATTATTAAATTCAGCGTTCAGGCTACCAAACAATGCTGACCCTGCCAAGGTGGCTAATCCCGTAGTACTATTGCTATTAGCTAATGCTTCCACAAAACCTCCCCCTAATAAAACTGCAATTTCGGCTGGGCTACGGGGAGGACTGCTGGTAAGCTCGATTTTATTAGTAATTTGACTTGCAAGTCCTTTTACCTTGGCCGAAACTCTAATGCTCTCTAGGGTTCTTAAGCCGGAATCAGGAATTTCTGTGGGAGATACTTCACTGGGAACACTGCGATTGCTGGCCTCAATGGCTGAACCATTCAATACTACATCCAAGAAAGGATCGAGGGCATTGTTGCTGGAAAAACGAGCCGTGTTTTTATAGTCTCTGGATAAGTTTAGCTGGGTGGTAAATAGATTCACCTGCCCCCTGTCAAGAACAATTGTGCCATCGGGGCTGGGTTGGAGAAAAGTGCCGTTAATGTTTAGCTTTCCTGCCGCTGTGAAAGTAAATATTGCTGGTTGGCTAATTTTAATATCTTTCCCTAGCTGTAACTTGAGGTTTTTGTATTGGGTTGCTGCGGCAATTCCACTATCGGTATTACGTCGAGCGATAACATCGATCTGATCGCGGAAACTTGATTCTGTTGGGGCTGTATCACTATCGTTTTCACTTACCAACAGAATCGTACCGTCAAATAAAGTTAAGTCCCCAGTGATATTGGGTTCCGTAGCCTTTCCGAGAATTTGGAGTTGGCCTTTAACGCCGCCATTATAAAGTTTGGGCAATTCAACTTTTTTAATATTGTTAAAGTCGATTGTCAATGGATTAAGAGGAGTACTATCCCTCAGTGGTATAGTCCCTGCTGCGGTGATTTTACCCTCCCCAAAATCTCCTTGAAAATTATTAATCCGAATGTTGTCTAGATCGAAAAAGATTTGACTATTAATATTGGTGAGGGGATTTTTCGGCAGGCTTTTGGCAGCAATCGTAGCGTTTTCAATCTTGGCGACTCCTTTAGTAGATAGCTTGCGGGGTAGATTTTGCTCTGGGTCGAGAATACCAGAAATATCGAGAGCAATTTTGCCTTTGCCATCAATCCACTTGAGTTCTCCCTGGGAAAAAATATCTAATATAGCTAAACCCTTGTCCTTAACGTCTAGCTGTAATTCCAGGCGATCGCTTTCTGATTTTGCCTGCGCAAAAGGCAGTTGATAGGGAATGCTTCCTTTCAAAGTAACAGGATCGGCATCTTGAGCAACAACACTACTAGCAGAAAACTTCAAACGCGATTGCTTATAGTTAAAGCTACCTTTTGTGGACTGAATTGAGGTGTCATTTAAAGAGGCATTATCAACGCGAATTTCTCCTCTCGCTTGAGGATTAGCTTGAGTTCCTGCAATACTAGCAGTGGCATTAATTAAGCCCTCAAAAGCTAGCTCTGGCGGGAAGGAAAATAGCTGCTCAATTAGTTTAACGGGAACTTCTACCAGTCTAAACTGCCCTGATTGAGTTTTACCCCCAAAAGTTCCTGTGAATAACAGAGTCGGCGAAACAGGTTTGCTTTTATTTTTGGTTTGAGGCGTAGTATCCTGAAGCTCAACCGCAATCGGCAGTAAAGTCAGAATTCCCCCACGGAGATTCCCCCTGGCAATAATTTTTTCACCAATCAACTTACCCCAGCGCCATTTCTCCCCCAGAAAATCAAATTCGGCAGTTAGTCCTGTATTTAATGAACCAAATACCCCAATTTGACCATCAAAAGTTCCTTTTAAATTTTTAATTGCGGGGACAAAAGCAGTTTGTCGTTTTTGTTGTAACGAAGCCCGCCAGGCTTGAATTGCTGACATTAATTGCAGTTGCTCAAAGACTTGAGCATTCTTAAAACCGACATCAAATAAAGCTTGTCTCTCGGCTGATACGGGAGACAGATAGAGATCATCAGCATTACCATAGGTACGATCTCTAAAAATACGGGCAAAGTCCGACAGTTCAAAAATCTGTAGCCCCACTAAAATGTCTTGAATTTGACCACCGTTAATAGTTATTTGACCATCTAGCTCAATATCATCAGGTTTTTGGCTTATATTTCCCTTAAGCTTATAGATGCTATTTCTTTGTTTAAATTCAACATCTTCAATCGTAAAATAACCATCAGTGTATTGAAAATCTCCTTCTAGGCGATCGCCTCGGATACTGGCAAAAGTAGGATGATCGATTACCACGTTCTCTCCTGAAGCTGCTAGAGTGTTGAGATTAAAAATAAAGTCCCCCGATAACTCTCCATCCACGGCTTGAGGTGCCATATTTTCTGGTACTTCGATGTCATCGCTTTTGAGAGCAATGGTTTTGAGCAATTCTAGGGGAATGTTCTGGGTAGTAAGGTTGAGAATTTCTTTTTTGCCCGTTCCTTTGATCAGCAAATAATCCTGGGCGATCGCCAAAGCCAGAGGTGAGAAGTTAGAATCCAGTACTAATTCAATTTTATCCAAAGGCTGAGACTCGGAACCAAAGTCTTCCGTGGCAGGCAACAGAGGAGTTGTTAAAATTTCTTTTAGGCTAAGTTTCACCCCCGTTTTAGGAGACATCTGCACATTGCCCGCCAAAAAAGGTGCGAAATCAATCTCCTCCACTCTAAAGTTTTTCAAACCCAAGTTTCCGCTAATATTCATCGCCGAGGGAATTCCGCTAATTTCACCCGCAAAATCGCCTCGTCCCGAATAATCTAGGTTAGTTGCCCAGCTTGGCAAAGTTAGACGCAGTTTTCTCACATCGATCCAGCGGGCTTCGGGGACATCAAATTCAAAATAGTTTACCGCCGCTAATTTATCGGGAATATCACTGAAAAATGACTCATCCAATACGACATAACCTTTGGCGTTCAAACCATCTCCCTTAGCTCGTAGTACATCTAACCGTTTGCCATCCCAAGTTATAGCTGCGGACAATGGTTGTTCTAGTAAATCAATTCCTTGGCTAAAGGTAAGATTACCATTTGCTGCTACTGCTGTGGGACTAAGATTATCTACCTTTCCCTTCACTGACAGCTTTCCGCCAAACTGTCCCTTAAGCTCTAGATCATCGGAATTAGGATCAGCAAACAGACTCAAATCTACCTGCTGTGGCGTTACCTGCGCCTTGAACTGACCATCAGCGATCGCTAATTGCTCTGCGGACAAAACCCCTTCTGGTAAGGTTAAACTGCCATTTCCCTGAGCTTTAATCCCTTCTGGGGTAATATTATCGGTTGTCCCTGCCAATTCCAACCTACCATTAACTAATCCAGCAAACTGATTGGGAGTGGAGGAACTTAGTTCTTTTAACTTGAGGTTAGTTCCTTCAGCGATCGCTGTCCAATCCTGATCGACAATTTTTAAGTCTGATACCTGTACTTCACCTTCCGCCAAAACCAGATCACCAAAGCCATTGATTAAGGTTTGGGGTTGAGCATCGTCAGGTATGTTACCCGTGAGATAAAACTCGCCACTGAGGTTATCGTTAAATTCGTCAGGTAAGTCAGGAAACAAACGCTGTAGCTGGAGATTTTCCGTGTTAGCATCTGCTTGCCAGTTGCCTTCAGCTATGGCTATTTTAGGAATAGCTAACTGTCCACCAACAGTATCTACTACTGCTTTTCCCCTGGCATCAACCTGATTCAAGTTACCAAAGTTATTAGTGCCAGTAACCTCAAACACACCATCTACTAGTCCCTGAGCAATAGTAGGAGTACTACCCTTACCGATGGGTAAACTGCCAAATTCCACCCCTGAAGCAGTCACCTGGGATGACCACTTGCCATTGTCATAATTAAGCTGATCCAGCTCAACAGTACCGTTACCCAGGTCAAAATTAGCTTTGCCATTACGAAAGCGCAGAGTTGTCAAGTCTCCTGCTTGAGCAGTAATATTGGTTTGACCAGAAACTCGACCAATATCTACAGGTAACTGGTTATTATAGCTACGGGCGATCGTTTTTGCCGAGATGTTGTTTGTCTGAACATTAAAAGCGAGGTTTTGCGCGCCGTCTAGCTGGAGTTTGCCATTCCCCTCGATTTTTCCCCCACCCCAGGGCAAGCTGGTAAACTGCTTAACGTTTAAAGCTGTTCCCACTAATTCCAAATCAGCATCAATGCGTTTAAAACCCAGTTGATCAATACGACTGTGACTAGTTGTAGCAATATCAAACTTGACTACAGGGTTTTCTAAATTTCCCCTAACCGCTAAATCTCCCCGTATCTTGCCTTTAATTGGTACAGGTGCATCAAGTTCCAGGGCATCAATCACCTTGGCGACTGCCACAGGCTGAATCTTAGAATTAATCTGATAATTTCCCGACTCAGCCAAATCTAATGAACCAGAGGCTTTAGCCGATACTTGCCCAAAATTAGTTGCTACACTGTCTAGCTCAATTTTTGTTCCCTGAAAGCGGATTTTGCCCTCACTGTTGCTAAAAGGTTTAACTAAATTAGGGATTTGCAAGTTCACATTATCTAGATCTAATTCCCCCTGTAGTTCGGGAATAGGGGCATCGCTGAGAGTCACCCCCAGCTTTCCGTCAAGATTTCCCTGGTTTAACTCAATCGGCAGTGCCAGCAAATTACTAACTTCTGCGGCTTTTAACTGCTGCGCGATGATGTCTAGATCGATTACGCCAGTTTTGTTATCACCTAGTCCATCTACAGTGAATTTTCCCCCCTGGAGCAATTCTGCTATGATATCAAACTTAATTTGATCCTCTAGGGGACGAACAACAGCATGATCGATCTTGGCAATTACCGCAGGGTTTAATGCCTCTTTGGCTGAATTATAAGCAACGAGAGCCAACTGTCCACCATCAAGTTGAATTGATTTGATATCAACTTTAATTCCCCCCGACGAAGGCTCATCTGAACCAAAGTCGGTAGGAGTCCACAGTTTAGATTTGTCCTGTTCGATATAGACATCAGATTTAACTAAAATAATGTCTAGCTTTAACTTGCGCTGACGCAAAAAATGTAGGATCGCAAAATTTACCTCGACTTCTTTTACTTTGACAAAGTCTGGATTCTCATTAGTTGCAGGTAGTGCGCTGTTGCCAAAACTCGCTTTAGTTAAAGAAATGGACTTTAAATCACCCAACTCTAGAGGGCGATGTAAATAATTTCCTGCTTCTGTCTCAATTAGAGGAATTAATTTGCGCTGTACAAAATACCAACCATAGATCAAACCTCCTCCAGCGCTGCCTAAAAGTAAAAAAATAACAGTTGTGACTAGTTTACGCCGCCAATTGCGATGTTTTGCGGGGGGACTATATTCATTTGACTGTTTTGATGCCTCTTGTGGATTCAAGCTCGTAGGAGACACTTCGCGATTATCCCCAGGGCTTGCATTTGAAGGAGTGTAGGCTTCGCGATCGCCAGAAGCTTGTTTATCTGAATTGCGCTCAGAATTTTGGTTCATCCTATAGGTAAGGTTTGTAGCTGAAAATGCTAGTAATGAAAGCTTTTGTTAATTCGCTATGGTAATTTTCTCGCTGAATCTATAATCTATAAGTATAGATGTTAAATTGAGATAAATAGTTGCAGATTATTAATATTTTTTTAACAACAACTAGTATAACTATCAGTAGACTTGATTGTCTTTGAACTCAGCCTAATTATTTATTTAATTAAAACCGATAAAAATGAAGATTTAGGTTACGGTAAAACCTCACTGTAAGCAGCAAATCTTAGCTCTTAGCTTTTAAACAATTCGCATACTTCTTATTTTTCCTTAACAATAGCTTTTACGCTATTAGTGATCTGTTGATGAATGTGCTGTTGATCTTGTGTACCATCAATTGCGAGCGCCTTACCATCATATTCAGCAAATATCTTTTGATACTGCTCCCTAACTTTAGTTAGCTTAGTCTTAGTTTCATATATTTCTTGTAACGAACGTTCTTGCAATCTTAATAAAGAAACTTCAATTGGAATATCTATATATATAGTTAAATCTGGATTAGGAAAGCGATCGTTTAGCTTTTTAATAAAATTGTATTGTTCGATACTGTCACAATTGTATGCGAGGGAGGAAAAGTAGTATCTAGTACTGATAACGTGATAATTATCTTGGATTAATTTAAAGACTCCATCCACATCATTATATAAATGATCATGGCGATCGGCAGCAAACAGATATGCCATTTGTTGATCAAACAAATTTTGATCTTTACTAAAGACAATTCTTTGTTTTAAAGCTTGACGAATTAAATTCCCAATAATGCCATTAGAAGGTTCTGGACTAATTACCGCCTGCTCTTTTGTAGTTGCCAAGTATTTTTTTAATAATTCCGCCTGAGTAGTTTTACCTGAACTATCAATTCCTTCAAAAACGATAAAAAGTTTTTTTGTCATTTGTCATTTGTCTCTAGTAGCTGATCAATGATGCCAATCTTTACGGAGGGAAAACCAACTTCTGAGTCGATTTAATAACTTGGGATGGCGCTGTAACTTTTGCTGATAAAAATTATTGCCAGAGCGTTGTAATATTTCAGCCATACTGGGATAAATATTAGGTATTGATAAAGAAGTCAATCCTCGCATCGGATTCTGATCCAGTCTAATTTTATGTTTAATCATTAAGGCAATTGTAGTAATTAATTCCGCAGCGCGATCGCATAATAAACTACAGCCTAAGATCTCTCCGTTTTCCCTGACTAGCAGTTTACAAAACCCTGTAGTTTGATCTAAGATTTGTGCTTGAACTACATCACTTAAATATTCCTTGATTACGTAAATTTCTGCACCATACTGCTGTTTAGCCTGTTTTTCCGTCAAACCTACCCTAGCTAAATTAGGCTGAGTTAAAATTGCCCAGGGAAGCGAGGAGTAATTAGTTTTATACCAGGAAAAAAACAAAGTATTTTTGAGGATAGTATTAATTTCATAGCTCGTAATATTTGGTAAGTTATAACCACCAATTAGATCACCGCAAGCAGATATCTTGGAGTTAGTAGTCTGGAGCTTGTGATTAACATAAACTCTGGTTTGATCGTATTTAACGTTTACCCCTACTAAATTTAAACCTGCAATATTCGGTTGACGGTAATCGGCAATGATAATTTCATCAGCAGGCAAAGCATGATCGCCTGCCTGTAACCATTTTTGCTGATCAATGGTTTTGATCTGACTTACTGCCGAGTGGGTATAGATCTTAATGCCTTCTGCCTCTAATTGTGCCTGAATTAAGAGTGCAACATCAAGATCTTCTTGGGGTAATATTCTGGGCTTTTTAGCGACTAAAGTAATTTTTTTATCAAACCTAGCTAAAGTTTGAGCCAATTCTAAAGCAGTGGGATCGTCCCCCACGACGATCATATTTTGCCCCAAATCTGATAAATCTTGCTGCCAAAATTCCCGTAGGCTTATATAGCCATGAGAAATACTGTCACCGATCAACGTAGGTACAAAATTAGCGCCAGTGGCGAGCAAAAAATGACGAGATCGTAACTTTCTCTGGGCAACCTCAAAAGCTAGTTTTGGCAAACGACAAAACTCTCCCTTTCCCGCAATTACGTCCACCCCCAAGGTTGCCAAGTTAGACAAAGAATTCTTAATTTGCATCACAGAATTAATTCCTCTCGCCCAATTACCTGCCTCCGAAAGGGAAACATAAGGGAACTTTACTTCCGATGCTGTAGCAAAAGGATTATTAACTAACTGATAGTTTAATTTCCCTACCTCACTGATACTATGATTGATCAACATATCATGAGGTAAAAACAAATCATCGCCCTGAGTTACCAAAGCAACACGAGCCTGAAGTTGAACCGCCTTCTTGGCAGCATAAATACCTGCCCAACTGCTACCAATTATTACCAAATCATAGTCTACCGCCATTTTTGCTGATTTAAAACGACCCAGATTCAACGATAGCAGTTATGGCTTCTACTAAGCGATCATTTTCCTCTGGTAGACGCACAGCAATACGAAAATAGCGATCGCCTAATTCAGGAAAACTCAGACAATCTCGAATTACAATTTGATATTCTTGCAATAACTTTTCCTGTAACTTGGTGGCAGAGCTTTCCGTCTTCACTAAAAGATAATTTGCTGCCCCTACAAAAGGTTGAAGCCCAGGTATTGTCTTTAACTGCTCAAACAATTGCGATCGCGCCCTAATTAACCAATCCCAAGTTTGTTGTTGAAATTGCTTGTCCTGAATTGCTGCTGCCGTCGCCACCGCTGCCAAAATATTTACTGACCAAGGAGCACGCCATTTTTGCCATCTGGTTAATCTTGCGGGATGAGCGATCGCATAGCCAATACGTAACCCAGGCAAACTATAAAATTTGGTTAAAGAGCGCAAAATGACTAAATTAGGATAATTTTCCACCACTGGAATCAAACTTTGCTCCTGAGAGGGTGTTAGAAAGTCCATAAAGGCTTCATCAATCACCACTAAGCTAAATTGGTCTAAATAGGGCAAAATCGTCTCTTTCGTCCATAATTTGCCTGTTGGGTTGTGCGGATTGTTGAGGAGTAATCCCGATTGGGGATGGGAGGGGTGGGGGATGGGCAGAGGGGCAGGGGAAGCAGAGGGGACAAGAGATAATGGACAGGGTAATATTTTTCCGTCAAAAGCAGTTAAAGCCCTTTGGTAATCGCTAAATGCGGGGGTTATTAAATAAGTAAATTTTTGTTGAGCTAGTTCTCTTCCTGCCCAAGTTAGTAACTCTGCTGAACCATTTCCAGGCAAAACAAACTCAGGGTCAATCTGATGATGTTGAGCTAGATGCGATCGCAACTCAGTATATTCTGGATCGGGGTAAGCAGTTAATTGGGTGGTGTTGTTAACAATAGCAGAGATCGCGCTTTCGGGTGTTCCCAGAGGATTAATACTGGCAGAAAAATCTGTTAAAGCAGAAACTGGACAACCAGCAATGCTGGCTGCCCAATTCAAATTTCCACCGTGTTGTGGTCTGCTCAAGATAAATTAATTATCTCGAAACTACTTTTTGGGAGCTACTTTTTCTTTAAATAACTTCCCAGCAGAGAAAGCGGGAACTTGAGTAGCGGGAATAGACATTTTTTCGCCAGTTTTGGGGTTACGTCCTTCTCTTTCCTTGCGATCGCGACGTTCAAAAGAACCAAAACCGACTAGAGTTACTTTATCTCCATCAGATACAGCTTCCATAATAGTTTCAATTGCTGCGGATAATACAGCATCAGCTTGTTTTTTAGTTACAGTCGCTTTTTGAGAAATGCGATCGACTAATTCACCTTTGTTCATTGTGATGTCCTTCTTGTATGTGCTTATGACTTGTGTGTTTTGTGTGTTTCGTTCTCGGTGATTGAGAACTTAGATTAAAAAAATCAAATTGACGGAGTGAATGCAAGACCTGTCATTTCTTAGTGCTTGTTCCTTGGGCGATGTTTCATCGCCAGGGTCGTACCACTTTTATGGCAGGTTACTGTTCACCAGCCTAATTTATAGCATCTGAGTTATAAAAACCCACAACATTTAATAGACTTTGTATTTGCTTACAGCCACAGTTTATGTTGTTCCCCATAGAAGAGGTAACCTGTGACTGCCTTATTCTAAGCTCTAGTTGACTAATATGGATCGTTGAAAGCGTTAATTTATATAGATTTCAACAATTTTTCCAATTTCAACCACTAAAATCAAGCCACAAAACTAGCTAAATATCCTAGTTGTCAAGTAGCCCAACTCCTTCTCTCTGAAGGACTTCACGGCTTTCCTTGCTGGGAGTAAAGTTGCTTGCTAGTCCCGCATCCTCTTCCACAATTTCAGGAGTTAACAAAACTATTACTTCTGCTCTTTCATTAGTTTTGTCGGTGCTTCTGAACAGCGAACCGAGTAGGGGAATGTCCCCCAAAAGAGGTACTTTAGAAATGGTAGTTCTTTCTTGATCTTGAATAATTCCTGACAAGATTAAAGTTTGACCATCTCTTAGTCTTACCAAACCCGAGCTGAGTTCACGCTTACTCAAAAGGTTAAGTAGGTTAACCGCACCACCACCACTATCAAAGTTTTGGCTAGCACCAATCGAGCTAACGGTAGGACTGACGGACATGGAAACAAAGCCATTATCGTCGATGCGTTCGACGTTAACGGTAAGAACTACACCAGCTTCAGCAATTACAGGAGTAATTGTTCTAAATCCACTTTCACTATCAATTTCAGTTTTGACACTTTCAATGATGTTCTGAGCCAGTTTAACTGTAGCTTGCTGTCCTTCCTGCACCATTAAGGTCGGATCGGTTAGAATTTTGGCGTTACCACTGGTAATTTGTGCCTCCAATTGAGCTAAGAATTTTTTGGGAAATTGGAATAAGCTAGGAAGAGTGTATTCGTAAGTAGTTCCTGTTTCCGTAGCATCTACATCTGAAACTCCTGGTCTAAAGGGATTGTCTGATGTTCCGAAGTTTGGCCGAGCAAAAGGAGAGATAGTATTGGAAAAATCATTTAGTGCTGGAGTTACGTTGTTAAATGTGGCATTATCTGCACGATCAAAGAAAGGTTCTAAAGTAGCTCCCGGAACCTCTAGGGGAATTATCGTTGGTGAGAATTGACTACTATTCACTTGTGCTGAATTTGGTGGTGCTGTATCCCCAAAGTTCAGAACTGCGGAGCCACCATCTTGGGTAAAGAAAGTATCATTTACCCCAAAGGAGAAGCTGCTATTAAACAGATCTTGATTAAGTAAGTTAACGTCTAAAACCTTGACGTTAACAGCTACCTGACGACGACGAGCATCAAGTTGAGTGAGGAAAGCTGTTGCTACTTCAACTTTACGGGGTTCCCCCACCAGAGTAATGGCGTTGAGTCTAGCATCGGTGGAAAGTTGTAATCCCCGAAGCATCAATGCCTGAGCCCCAGTTTCGTCGGCACTACCACCATCGAGATCGCTTAATTCTGGGCTGGTTTCGTTTCTTTGAACCACTCGACCAGTTTCGGGATCGATAATTTCTTCGACTTCATTAGTTAGTCTTTTACCTGTTGCCCCTTGGCTTGCTAGGTAAAGAGCTGCATTTTCAGCAGTAACCTGATTTAAGCGAATAGTACGACTGATTAGGTTACGAGCTTGAGCAGGTAATTGTTCGCCGACATAAATGATGTTTCCTCGACGGTTAGCATCCAAACCAGAAACTAGTAGTACAGAGTTAAATACTTCTTGTATAGGCTGATTTTCCAAATCTAGGGAGATAGTTGGACCTGTTTCCTCCTCTTCATCCCCTTGTTCCGCACCAGCTGCATATACAACGTTTAAATTAGCAGATCTCGCCAAGAGAGCTAAAACTTCTCTAATTGGTGCATCTCGCATCACTAAGCGAGGAATTAAGGCGCTCGAACCTAAATCTACCATGTCTGGTATGGTGTTGACATTAGAAACCGCCATATCCCCAACAGGAGGAGCAACGGCTCTGGGTAGAGTTGCCGAACCATCAGAGTCTTCTTGAGCTTGAAAGACTTTTTCTTTGATGTCATTGATACGGTTATCGTCGATCACTATTTCAGGGTTAGGGATCAGGATCTCAGAATCTTCAGATTTGTTTTTGCCAGAAGCCAAGTTTGATTTTTGATCGTCCTTAGTTTTTTTCTGACCTAACGCCGATTTGTAGCTTTGCTTGATGTTTTTAACAGCCTGGTGACCAAACTGTTTTAGTTCTCTCTTCAGAGACTCAGTTTTTGTTACTCGATTTAGGCTGAGAATTAAATCATCTCCCTGTTCTTCTAGTAGTTGTTCAACAGGAATGTCTGCTTCAGTGGAGATAATAATTTGGGTATGCTCACGATCAACCTGATTAATTTCTACTGCCTTAACACCAGGTATGGGGTTTTCTTCCTTAAAGGAATTTCCCACAGGTAAATCTAAATCTGTATTAAGTATATTTGCTTCAATAGTGTTACCATCATGCAACGTATAGAAGGAAGCATCTTCATCAGCTTTAGTAGTTGCTGATAGCTTTAATTCCAGTTGATTATGATTTTTAGCTAATTCTATATCTGTAACTTTACGCTCCGCAGCAATAGAGGGAGCCGCAGTAATCATAACTGTTAATGCAGTTAAAAACCCAAGGCGATCGCAATAATTTTTCACTGTTTAATCCTCAACCTATACCGTTAGTAAATAATATTTTTTCTAGAACTAACATTAGTTAGTGATACTGGTCTATTTCTCACTATTTTTTTGACCTTTACGTCTGTTATTTCTTGCTGCCTGCTCTGCTTGTTGATCTGCTTTTTTTGCTCTTTCTAATTCTGCTTGGCTCAAGGGCAAAATAGCATCTAGCTTAATTTGAGTTTTGAGCTCTGCTTGTTTTTGAGGTACAATCTCGCTTCTGTTGGCAGTTAAAATTGCTGTCGGCTCTTCGGTCACGCTAGAGTTAATACTTTGTACCATTAACAGAGGTTGCAAACGTTCCAAGTCTTGCAAAATTTGTTTGGTTTCGTTGAAAGTTCCTTCAAAAGTCAAAGAAATTCCTTTTCGCTTCAGTTTTCCTTGAACTTCTGAACCTAAAGAGGCATCACTGATCGTGCTGACGTTACTATCAGGTTGGTACTGAGTTAAAGCACCTTGATTAGTAGCAATAAAGCTATTCAAATCGATGAGCAATGTCTCTAAGTCGTTTTCGCTAGTGAACATCGAAAGAACACGCGAATTCAACACTTTTTTTTGATCTAGATCCGATTGTAATTGGGCTAGCTTTAACTGTAAATCTCCTGTTTTAATGCTGTTTAATTGAGCTTTTAGCTGTTGTCTTTGAGTTAAGGTTTGCTGATATTCATCTTGAGCAGGTTTGACATACTTAATAAAGCCATAGGCAGCGAGAGTAATTCCCGCCACTGCTATAACTACTCCCAGAATTGTGGGAGTGAAAGTAATGCCAAAAGCAGAAGGATAATCTGACTCAAGCAACTGTTCATCATTAGCAAAATCGTCAGCAAAGGTCATTTTAGAGTCGCTCCTTTACGTTCTAATGTTTTTAATCTGGTTACTAAGCCAATTGAACCTTTTTTCTCAATTTCTTCTTTTAGTTGAGAAGAAGGTACATTATTTAGCTGGGCAGAAATTGTGTATTTGATACCTTCAGGAATTAACAAAGAAGCGTTCTCTGGGAGATCTTGTTCATTCTCAACTTCTATAGAGAACTTTGTCAGACTAGCCCCATTGAGTTTAATCTGTTTGCCATTAAAAAATGGCGATCGCTGAAGGAATAAGACAAAATCATTGACATCTTCGTAGGAACGAGCCACTCCTGCAATATTAATCCCTGTACCATCGCCAGAACCACTCTGTTGCAAGGATTCGACTAAAACTCCTGGTGGAGTGCGATCGCTTACTTCCTGCATGATTGCTGCCCAAGGTTTAATCTTTTCAAATACCCCTACTAAAGCAGCCGTTTCCTGCTGCACTTTCTCGATTTCCTGATTAACTGCCTCAACCTTTTTATTTTGATTACCTAAATCAGCAATTTCGACTTCAATTTCCTGAATTTCTTGCTTAACAATAGCTGTCTTGGCATTGACATTTTTCAAGTAACCAAAGGCAATTGCTGGTGCTAGTAAAAATACTAGTGACCCTAGGGCGATCGGAATTTTATCCGCTATGCTCGGCTCCTTTTTCTGAAACAAATTGCTACTGATATCAGCAGATTGTTCTAGATTTCTATCTCTAAGAAAATTAATATCTAAGTTATACATAAAGTCATACAAATTTTGAAAATAACTAATACCTTACCTGGCACTTACAGTTCCCAGATATGCCGTTAAAAGCAACATGACAAAGAACTTAGAATTTATTGTTCTCTCATACCCAAACCGAGAACAATTCCTAACCCAGGGCGATCTTGAGGGGCAATATCTTGGCTAATATCTAGACCTAAAGTAGTAATCGGATCAACTTTCATCGTTGGCAAATTCAGTTTTTGAGTAAAAAACTCATCTACTTGATTAACACCAGCTCCTGGACCTGCTAATAGCAACTGAGCAATTTCTAAATTTTCACTTTGATTAATATAAAAATTGATTGAACGGCTCAATTCTTCAGTTAATTCGCTGAGAATTTTGAGTAAAGCTGCTTGTCCAGACTCTATTTGTGAAGAGTCTATGTCGCCAGAATCTTCAATACCATCAAGCACATCTATATTGTGAATTATCTCTGTTCCACCTGTGGCGGGCAGGTTCATTGCCTTAGAAAATGCTGCGCGCATCTGATAAGTACCAATGGGAACAGTACGAGAAAACTGAGGCACTCCTTCCACGATGATCGCAATTTCTGTATTATCAAACTCTAAATCGACTAAGACGACAGCTTCTTTAGAACTAAACTGACGCAACTGTTCTCTGATTGTTCTAATCAAAGCAAAGCTATTAATCTCCAGGACTTTCAGCTCTAGATCTGCTTGCTCAAAAATTTCAGTATAAAGATCAGTTACTTCTTTTTTAGTCGCTACTAATAAGACATTGACTTTTTCAATTCCATCTTCATCCATAAAGTAGCCCAACTTAGCATAATCTAAATCGACTTCTTCTCGTGGATAAGGCAAGTACATTCCTGCTTCATGAACTAAAATCATGTCTTTTAGCTCTGATTCATCTAGCTCAGCGGGAACAGGAATTACCCGAATAATAGCTTCTCTCATAGGCACAGCAGTTGATACTGTTTTGGCATTAATTTTATTGGCTTTAAGAGTATCTTTGATTAATTCAGATAAAGTTAACGAGTCAACGATTTGACCATCTTCGTATACTCCATCAGGAATATCGGCAGAAATATTTTTTACTAGTTTATATTGCTGCCCTTTTTTAGCTATTTGAGCAATGTTTACTTTCGTAGAATTGATTTCAACTCCTATGTTGGCGGCTTTATTAGCAAATATATTAGTTAAATTATTTAGCATACTCCTTAACCAAGTAGTATTTCAAAATTTACACCTCATGATTAGATATGATGAATTTTTTTTGGTCTTATCTAGCCAAAACATTGAAGATTCTATACTTAACAAACAAAATAGAGTTGATATCTTTAATCTTATTGATTAACAGATTGGCAAATAGCTAATTGTAAGTTAATAAATATCAAATCAATTCAATGATAGACTCATTCACATTGGACATTTTAGCTGCTACCAAGGTCTTTTTTGATAGGTGGTAGTACCGAAAAAAACCTGATCTACATTAAGAATAATAGTTAAAATTACGCATGGATATTGCCATTTTTACTTATAGGCAATATCTTTTATTTTATTGTTTGTATATAAAACTAAGTAGTGAAAAAAATCTTCTTGATCAAAAAATCAAGCTTATATCTATTGATTGGAGTCATTTTGAGTGGGCTATCTGGCTGCAATCCTCAAGGAAATTCCAATTCTAATCAGCTGGAATTTTGGACAATGCAGCTTAAACCTAACTTTACGGAATATTTCGTCAATTTAAACCGTAATTTTGAAGAGCAGAATGAGCTGCTTAAGCTTCGCTGGATAGATGTTTCTTGGTCAGCAATGGAAAATAAGATTTTGACTTCAATCTCTGCTAGGACAGCACCAGACGTGGTTAACCTCAATCCCAAATTTGCCTCCCAGTTGGCAACGCGCAATGCTTGGCTAGATTTAGAAAAAGTAGTTACTCCCGAAGTTAAAGCGACTTATCTGCCTAAAATCTGGCAGGCAAGTACTATCGAAGTTTGTCAGGCAAGCAACTGCAACGAGCAAACATTTGGTCTTCCTTGGTATCTCACTACGACAATTACGATCTATAATCAAGAGCTATTAACCACAGCAGGTATCAAAGAACCTCCTCAAACCTATTTAGAGTTGGCACAAGCTGCTAAGACAATTAAGGAGAAGACTGGGAAATATGCTTTCTTTATCTCTTTTGTACCCAACGATTCAGGAGACGTATTAGAGTCTTTGGTGAAGATGGGGGTGAATTTGCTAGACGAATCAGGCAAGGCTGCTTTTAATACGGGGGAGGGCAAAGCCGCTTTTCAATATTGGGTAGATTTATACCAGCAAAAACTGTTGCCCCCAGATGTGCTGACTCAAGGTCATCGTCGTGGAATTGAGCTATATCAGGCTGGAGAGATGGCAATACTTAGCTCTGGTGCGGAATTTATCGACAGCATAACTAATAATGCACCAACTATTGCTCAAGTTTCTGCTGTTGCCCCACAAATCACTGGTGTAACAGGGAAGAAAAGTGTGGCGGTAATGAATTTGGTCATTCCTCGGGACAGTGATCAATCAGAGCAAGCACTCAAATATGCTTTATTCGTCACCAATACAGAAAATCAGTTAGCTTTTGCCGAGGAATCGACTGTTCTGCCTTCAACAACCAAGGCAGTAGAGCAATATATTGCCAATATTGAACAGCAAGAACAAACTAATTTAAAAGAACAGGCAAAAAAAATCAGCGCAGCCCAACTTAATGATGCAGAGGTGCTAATTCCAGTTACAAAAGACCTTCACGTACTACAAAAAGCAATCTACGAAAATATACAGGCTGCTATGTTAGACGAAAAAAGCGTAGAGCAAGCAGTTCAGGATGCTGCTGATGAATGGGATAATCATTAGGCAGTTTTTAGATGATCTGGGTCAAGCAGCGATCTCCTTTTCCCCAAATCATCACTTTTAACCTTTTAGGCTGAGAATTCCTGCCCTGTAAGCTTTGCTTCAGGGTCAGGATGAAAAGCCTGTCCTAAAGGATACCGCTTCGCATATGAGTCAAGAGGTTCGATACCTCGCAGACGAACAACTAACCATGTCCTTGGTTCTGCACATATTTTTTCAATACCTCTAAAGGTGCAAACCCAACAGAGTCAATCGAATAACCATCGCTCCAAAAACCTTTGCTCCAGTCCCAGTAAAATTGCTTCAATTCTGTTTCAAATTCTTTTCTAACCTTACGACTGGATACGCTTTTGAAGTTATTAATAAACTTGCTGAGTTGCATCTGTGGAGCGTAACGAAAAACTAAGTGCAAATGATTTTCTTCTCCGTTCACCTCAATACACTCTGCTTGCCATTTCTGACATAGTTCTACCGATACCTGTTGAAAATATTCAATCATCTTAGGGGACATTGTATCTAATCGATATTTTGTCACCAAAACTAAATGAGCGTACAGTCTTGAAACTCCTCTAGAACGAGGCAAATATTTACTATGAGACATACTTGATTTTTATCAGTGTGTTTATATATAATCTCATATATGAAGCTGACTTATCGATACAAATTACGACCGACCAAAGAACAGAACGCCACTATGATTGAGTGGTTAAATCTTTGTCGTCGCCAGTACAATTATCGATTGGGTCAGCGTTTTCGTTGGTGGGAAGAAACCAGAACGCCGATTAATTCTTGCCCTCTAAATGTCTCTGTAGTTCCTGTAGAAAAGATTTATCAAGACATTCCTGAGTTTCGAGTTCAGGTTAGAGATGGCAGAAAATTAGGTAAAGATGGATTACCTATTACCAAGAAAGGAGATAAGCATCCAAACATTGTGGGTGGCTATGTCCAATGGAGTACTGTTCAGTTAGGAGACTTAAAAAATACTAAAAAGTTATTTCCAGAGTACAAAAAGATTCATTCCCAAGTATTGCAAGATGTGATTAACAGGGTTGAGACTGCGTTCGACAACTTTATTAATCCAGATAAAAACGGTAATCGTGCAGGAAAACCTAAATTCAAAGGACTTCACTATTACAAATCGTTTACTTATTCTCAATTAAAAAATAAACATATATCAGATAATCAGGTTGATTTGTCTGGTATTGGCAAAGTCGATTTTGTTCAACATCGTCCAATTCCTGCACTCTTCGTAGTTAAGCTTGGAACAATTAAATTAGAAGCTGATGGTTGGTATTTATCGTTAGCTTTAGAAGATAAAACAGTTCCGATAAAAGAGGATGAAGAAATTTGTCCCACTAGAGAAAACAGCATTGCAATTGACGTTGGACTTGAGCGATTTTTAACTTGTGATGATGGGACTTATATTGAAATTCCCAGGTTTTTGAGAAAAGCATCATATAGATTAGCTAGATTGCAAAGAGCTAAATCTAAGCTACCTAAAGGACATAAAGATAAACCTAAGCTTACGTCGGCAATAGCTAAACTGCATCAAAAAATAGCCAGACAAAGGCAAAATTTTCATTTTGCTACTGCTTATTGGCTATTTTCCAAAGCTGATGTGGTCTTTATCGAAAATTTGAAGCTAAAAAATTTAATTAAGAGAAATAAGCCAAAACCAGCCCTAAAGGATACCCCCATTCGAGGGCAAGCCGCTTCGCATAACGGGAACGGTGGCTTTCTCCCAAATAGACAAGCTCAAAGCTCTGGAATGAACAAGTCTTGGCTCGATGCGGGGCATTCCTGCTTTTTTCAGATACTAGAATGGGTTGCCTGGAAGCTCGGAAAAAGAGTAATCAAAATAGATCCTTGGAGGACAAGTCAGATTTGCTGTTCCTGCTTGAATCTTGTGCCTAAATCCTTATCTGATAGATGGCATTCTTGTCCTTGTGGAATAGAAATAAACCGAGATGAAAACTCAGCTAGATTGCAAAAATCCGTAGGTCTGGGACTTGACTTACGTAAAATTGCCCCACCGAGGGAAAGAAGCCTGCCCCGTACCGCGTAGCGTGTCGGGGTCTGGTAGTTCACTTACACCTGATGCCTACTTTTGTTTTAGGTAGAATTCATAGCGATCGCGCAACTGTTCTGAATTAAGATTATTCGTCCAGTATTCTACTAAAGCATGACCAAACGCCCAGGCATGATTGTTACCTACTTCATTATTCTCTAACAATAACGACCAGAGGGAGGGCAAATCGAAGTTGCCCACAGTCGGATCATCACTCAGCAGCGTATATAGCTCATAAGCCATCTGAAGTTTACCGATCACCACGGGGGCTTGTTCTACGGGGATTTGTTCCGCTAAAATATAGGCTAGAGTGGAGCTTCCTGTGGTCATGGTGGAAATAAATTGCAGGATCGGGCTTTTGAGGAAAGAAGTTAAACCCTGAGTCGTAGACATCTGGCGAGTATAGCGATCGATGATTTGGGCTGCTGCGGTACTACGAACTTCAATATCTCGAAGAAAACGTGCTAAACGTAGTTGTTTGGCTGGGGCGATCGCCTGAACTAATTCTAAAGACAAGGCATCTACATTCCAAGGGGCGCGGTTGTTGGTCTGATCTGCGGTCACAATCGGTAAAATTAAATCGCAGATATCTCCTAGTTGTTCAGCACGATAGATAGTTGCTTCACGGATCGATTTTTCTTTCGGTTGAGTACCTTCCTGCCAATCATAGGGTGGATTCCATTCCCGAATCGGGCGGAGGCGATCTACTTGAGTCACAATGCCCACCGCACTTAAATCTGGTAAATCTTGTTTTAATGCTTGCAAAAAGTCTAAATCCATTTGTAGGGCAGGATCGAGGGCAGGAGTAACTAATAACAATAAATCTGTTGTGGCGGCATATTCTAATACTTGTTCCCATAATTCAGGACGGTTTACCTGTTCATAGCCTGGAGTATCTAAGAGATGCAAGACTTCATTGGTAGGAGTTTTCCAAGTATAATTTTTAATCCGATCTGTGCTGGGTAAGACATCTACCTCCGCCTGATCCGCCTGAAAAAGAGTATTGATCAAGCTGCTTTTGCCTGCACCTGTACGTCCCACCAGAATTATATTGACAGGCTTTTGAGTAACTTCTGTTTCTGTTTCAACCGACTTTAAAATCTCTTCCAGGGTTTTGGTTTTCGCTTGAGGCAAGGTAGAATGGGGAACAACTTCAGGCAGAGTAATCGCTTCGTCTCCATAAAGTGCGATCGCCTGTTGAGCCAGATTTTTTAAGGCTACTTCTCGGATTAATTGACCAAGATTAAGTAATAACTCCTGATTTGCCTGATTGTTAAATTTTTTCGTGGCTTGCTTGGCTGCTGCTGCTGGGGGATTAATCAACCATTGTGACCAATTGAATACCTGAACTAACTTACGTGCCGAGGGTTCTAACTTACGATATACTTCATAGGCTTCTATCCCCTGTCCAATAGAAACACGATTCAACAGTGGAGATAGCTTTTGCATCATCCGATCCGTGTCGTCTACCGTACCGCGAATTAAACCGTAAGCCTGGGGGATATAGATATTGAGCAGGGGACGTTTGACTTCTGGATTATAGACATGAGCGATCGCGCTAACTAATTCTAAACACCGTTGCCAAAAAGTCTGCCAGTCTGCCCAAATTGGTTCATCTGTTCTAGTTTTCGCAATTATTTGCTGTAAAGAGTTATTAATCTGTTGTTCTTTATCTGCTGCTACATTTAACCCTAAATTTTGCCCTTCTAGCTCTCCATTGATTTCTTCTATTGCTGATTCTATTTCCGCCAGAGGTGATTTCGTCCATTTGACTAATAACCATCGCCACCAGGCAAATACCAAAACAACTATGCCCCAAATCCAGTTAATACCCCAGTTATGAATTTGTGAACCTGCTGCCACCAAGAGAAAAATTGCGATCGCAGCGATTGGAAATACTAAGATTAATATCTGCCAGGGTCTAATGCTACCATACCCTATTCTCTATTCTCTATTCCCTCGAACAGTTAACTTAAAAACTACGGATTTCAACAGGGCGATTGGATTAAGCTGAGGGGACCTCAGCATCCCTCGCCCTCAAACTAGACGCGGTTTAGACTCGGTCTATTTTAAAAAATTTGGCAGTTCATCTTAAGATTTCTTGAGATAAAACTCCTTCCGTCAGTGATATAATTATGACTTTGATATTTTTTAAGATGGCAAAAGTCCAATATATTAAATTAGTTATCTTAATTCTAATTGGTAATTGTTGTTCCCCAATATTGTCAGCCTCCCCTGCAATTGCTCAAGAAGGAAAAACAGATAAGACAGAAGAGAATAATTCGGCTGAGGAGGAAACTAATAAATTAGATATTCCGCCAGATGTTATTAAAGATAGTCCCGTATTACAAGAATGGCTGAAGGAAGTCCCGAACGTATTAGAAGATATCAAACACGACCCTGCTTTTGTTACTCGACTGCGTTTAGGTTTTCTCACCTTTCCCTCTAGTGATAATGCCGCTGGGCTTAATCTGGGAATAGAAGATATTTTTATCAAACGTACTGGTTTAACGATTAGTGCTGATTACCAGACCGCGTTTAATGGCGATCGCAATGATGCGGGGGCAGATTTGCACTATTTTTTGTTTCCTTTAGGTAACTACATTAATTTTGCCCCCCTAGTGGGATATCGCTATGTGCAGATTAACGACTTTTCCACTGATGGGGTTCAAGTCGGCGGACGATTAATGCTTTCATTTTCCCGCACTGGAGGAGGGGATATTTCTGTCTCGCAAAGTTTTATTTCTCCAGGGGGGAGTGAAGAAGTGGGCATAACATCCTTATCCGTTGGCTACGCGGTTACTTCTCATTTACGTTTGTCTGGGGATATAGAACGACAAAATTCTATAGAAGATAAAGACAATAGCTTCGGTCTTAATTTGGAGTGGTTGTTATATTAACCGGGCTGGCGCGCTGGTTTTTTGGTTAAGGCTGGGAAAAGGGAAAAGCAAAAAGGATCTTGTTATGGAAATATTAGTTAGTGTATTGACTGGCATACTGGCGATCTTAACTTCGGTGAATATGGTTGGCGATAATTTGGTCAAGAAGAAAATTCGCTCTGCGGTGCAAGAAGTAGATACTGTTGCAGTGCGGATTGATAATACACCGAATTATGACGCTTTTTACGGCAAAATTCAGCGGGTGAGAATTGCTACCCGTGACTTAAAATTAAGTTCAAAAGTAGGATTTAAAGTCCTAGAATTAGATATTGATCGGTTTAATATTACTTTAAGGGAATTTCTCAAAGAGGATTTAGTAACGAAGATAGACGATATTCCCACCGTTCGACTTAGAGAGTTATTTGAAACCCCTGTGCGAATGGGAATGCGGATGGTTTTTACCCAAAAACAGCTAGATAATATACTGCAATCTGAGACAGTTAATTCTAGCTTGTCTAAGAGTCTTACCGATATTTTCAATGGGATTGACGACGATGATGGCGACTTGATCATTAACAGTTTTGTCCTCGATTTGATCGGTAAAAATCGGCTGGCACTGAGGATGAAAATTACCGACGTAGACGGAGAATACGGAGAAAAAGGAAAAGAAGTAGATGCAGATTTGGAATTAAGCGTAAAAGTTCTAGATGATAGCAATTTTGAGTTTTTCGCTCCCAAGATCTATATCGATGGAGAAGAAATTGAAACTGAAGATGAAATACTTAGGGGCAAACCAGTTACTTTTAAAGTTCTAGAAGTAATAGGTGTCAATATTGGAATCTTACAATTGAATTCTGACCAAGATGAATTAGAGTTGGCTTTGTTTCTCAGAGTTGATCAATCCACCGCCTCTGCACTTTTAGATGCGCAGAGTATTCTGGAGGCTGCAAAGCTGTTTTTAGCTCAGTAAAAATTATCTGATCAGCTATTGACTGCTATAAAATTAACTATAAACAAAGCTCGGTTATATTACAAAAATTTATGAAAAAGATCGCGATCGCGTTGGGCTGTAGCATCAGCACCATAGTAGCTATAGGCAGTATTTTATCAGGAACTCTCAATGCTAAGGTTGAATTTGAGCCACAGGACTTAAGACTCAATCAAATTCAATCCATAGGTACTCACAATTCCTATCATATTGAACCAGCGCCTAACTTAACCGAGGCTTTTTTAGAGGGTAACTGGTTAACAAAAGCATTATTAGGGACTTTTCAGTATACTCACGAGCCTTTACCCGAACAATTTGACATGGGTGTTCGGCAAATTGAACTAGATATGTTGTTAGATCCTGAAGGGGGTATGTATGCTGAACCTTCCGGTAATTCTGTAGTCGAGAAAGTCGGTTTACCTGCCGATCCTGACTTCGATCCCAATGATGAGATGCTCGAACCTGGATTAAAAATTATGCATACACAGGATATCGACTTTAGAAGCGTCTGCTTGACTTTTACCAAATGCTTACAGGAGATGAAAGCATGGTCGGATAATCATCCCCAACATTTTCCGATTATGGTGCTGGTGGAAGCAAAAGAGGAAACTTTGCCTAGAATGATTACGCCAGAGGGAATAATCTTAGACTTTACTACGCCAATTGAGTTTGATGCGTCCAATATTAGTGAAATTGACAAGGAAATAAACGCAGTATTTCCTCCAGAACAGTTAATTACTCCCGATGATCTCCGTGGTGACTATGCCACTCTTAAAGAAGCCGTGATGACTGATGGTTGGCCCACCCTAGCAGAAGTTCAAGGCAAAATAATATTTGTGATGGATAATAGAAACGATCTTTATCTGGAGCGATATCCAGGTCTTAAAGGGGCAACTTTATTTGCCAGTGCCAAAGAATCAGGCACCGATGAAGGGATATTTATCAATACCAATGAACCAAACAGGGAAATTCCAGATTTAGTTAAACAAGGATACATCGTACGTACTCGTGCCGATGGTGATACCCTGGATGCGAGAGTGGGTAGTACTGAAAGGCGAGATCAAGCAATCCAAAGTGGAGCGCAATATATTAGTACTGATTACCCTAAGCCCAACGAATATTTTTCAGACTTCATGGTATTGTTTGCTGACGACACCTTGATTCGCTGCAATCCTCTCAACACTAATGATAACTGTCGCATTAAAGAGGGCAAGTCTAGATAGTCTTTGTAAAAAGGTTTCTGTGGCAACAAGTTGAAAAGACAAGTTTAAAAATTTTCGCCAATATTAAAGTTTAATCTACTATCACCATTATCGTTGAGAGCAAATTCCAGTCTGAAAGTACCAAAACGGGTCGGAGCCCGCAAACCCAGACCATAACTCCAACCACTGCCAGGTTTACCCCTGACTTCGCCTGGTTTTCCTTTCACCGCATCTTGAGAGCCAAGAGTGCTAGCGTAGTCTACAAATAAACTACCTGCCACACTATACTCGTCTTTAAAAGCGTTAAACTTAAAAATCGGAAAGCGGTATTCTGCTGTGGCGTGCACAAAACTTCGGCCAGTCCCTGCTTCTCCCCCACTAAAGCCACGCAATGAGCCAGAACCCCCGATGTTAAACCCTTCGTAGGGGGGTACATCTCCAATTATCGTTCCCCCTTGAAGATTTAAAGCCAAAGTGCGGTCTCCTTCAGTAAAACCGAATAAATTTAAAGGCAGAAAGTAACTACCGTTAGCAGTAAGACGGTTGTATAAAATGCTGGCATCTCCAATGGGAATTGACTGATTCATTCCCAGTAATAACCGATAACCTTGGGTAGGATTTAAGCTGCTATTGCGTTTGTCTAAAGCACTAGCAAAGTCAATACTTAGTAGAGAATCTTGTCCATCACCACTGAAAGTTAGTGGATCGCCTAGTTCGTCTACAGGTTCGATGGTAGAAGAAAATAGTCCATCTCTAGTAGAAACTTTTTGATAATTTATTCCTACTGCGCCTTGAAAATTTTCTTGAGCGAGGGGAAAAAAGAACTCTAAGCCACCACCAAGTCGATCTACCCAAATGTCGTCACCATTGGGCAGATTTACTTCAATTTCGCCATCACTAAATTCTGTTTCTCTTCCTTGGCGATTGTAGAAATTGACCCCATAACCGCGATTAGCTCGCCACCAATTCCGATAATCCAGGTCGAGGCCGAGAGTTTTTTCCCCAGCTTCAGCACCTAAAGAAATTAGTCTGTTATCACCCCCTAGATTACGCGCACCAAAACGAACTCCACCAGATATTCCGTTGGTTCGATTGGACTGGGGAAGTACAATTACTGGTCTAGCAGGTCCTTTTAAAGCTGATGGCTGGGCCAAGGTGGAAGCAAATTCAAAGAGGAAACGATTTCTCTCTTCTACTGTCACTACCATGACCGTATCATTGCTGGTGCTGGCTTCCTCCAGAGAAAGATTGCCTCGCTTAATAGTAATTAAATTGTTGACTCCTCTTAAACCTGTTTTTGCCAATTCAGCATTATAAATGTCTCCTGCTTTGAGGTCAAACTCGCGAATGATAACATCTGGTTTGCTTTTTCCCGTTACTGGTTGATTATTGCGATCAACAAATCGAACTTTAATTTCGGAAATAGTTTGTCCTTGGCTGGGAGGGACGGCAATTTGTCGGTTTCTGAGATTTCTGTCTAGAGCTTGAGCTAGGAGCAGGCGATCGCTTAAGACGGGTTTTGTAGGACTAATCTGCGCTAGACTAGGTGTTGCTGAAGCTAGTATCGATAAAAAAAAATTGAATCCGAGGATGAAGTAACGTTTAGATAATAAGAATTGATAGTCACTCCAGATGACTGGAATATGAGCTTTTTTTATATTTTCCATTATATTTTATATAATTAAAGATCGTTTATTTGAAAAATAAAATAAATGTCTGACTTTAAGTTGACTTTTGTACATCAACCAGGATTTAAATATTGATCAGGTTCAAAACTTTCTGCCCTGTGCCTCTTGCCCTCACATAAATGATGAACCTCAACAGGATTTAGTATTACCTATTACTGACGACTCGCTTCAAATACACTAAGTAGGGTTTGCTCGGGATTATTAATACAGGTGTCGAGAATCTGATCTGTTACATCAGCTAACATTGGGGGATTAATAGTTGCATCCCCTTGTTTACCGCTTATATAACCATGCATAAAGATCAGGGTATTCGCTCGGTCTTCACCGTCAGATTTCAAAACTTCCCTGCAAGTCATCGTTTGTAATTCGATTATATCTTCAGTTGGCTCAGTTGTCTCTGGCTCAGTTGTCTCTGGCTCAGTTATCTCTGGCTCAGTTTGTGTCCAGGCGGATTGAACAAAGTTCGTAGCAGCGATCGCACCCAATAATAATATCCAACTAAATTTTTGCACACTTATTACCTCTTTAAATTTTATCAATATCATTTAATAGTTAATCTTACTTGCCATGAGGACGCATGCAGCCATCTTATCCACGTCTGTAAAATTCATCAAACACATAGCAATTTTCTATACTCGTTACCAATTCTACAAGAGACTATGGCTTCAGTTACATTGACATACTCCCGTCGCGGGACGCGAGGGATTCTCCTCAACTTAACAGATCTGCTAAGTTTGGGAGCTTTTTATCCTGACTGCTGCCCACAGCCAGCTTTTTAATTAGCAATGCAGAGTTGTAATCTCTGTCGCAACTTAAATTACATACATCGCATGAGTGCCAACGGTCTGATAGAGTTTTACTAACTCGATTTAGGCATCGGCTACAATGCTGTGATGTCCCTTTTGGATTGACCTTAACTATTTTAGTACCGTATTTTTGAGCCACCTGAGATAGTATTTCCAGAAAGTTGGCTACACCATTGTCGCTCCAAGATTTGTTCATCCCAGAAGATGATGCTTGACCATTAGGAACAAATACCCCTTCGATTTTCTTGGGTTTATTCCTTCGTTTCATATTGCGAATTTTCAAGTCTTCAATAGCTAAAACTTCCGAGTTTTTAGCTAATTTGTGTGCTTCGCTATAATGCCAATGTTTTCTCTGTCTTGCTATCTTTTGGTGAAGTCTAGATATTGCTCGTCGCACGAGTCTTTTCGCCTTCTTGCTTCGAGTGTTGTCGTCTAGTTTTCTTTGCAGAAGTGCCAGTTTTGATTCAGATTTTCTCAGATGTTTTTGAGGTAAAGTTTGGTTATTATTTGAGTCTACATATAGTTTTTCAAGTCCAACGTCTATTCCAACAGTATTTGATTCAGTCGGTACAGTATCAATCTCAATATCAGGAATAGATTTGTCCTCAACAGAAAGATTAATGTAGTAACCATCAATCTTTCTAGTAATAGAGACAGTTTTCAGTTTGAAGCCAGGTTCAATGTTTCTCGACTTACGAAACTTAAACCAACCCAGTTTGGGTAGTTTAATAGTGCTACCGACCAGATTTTTATCGGGGATAGTAGTCCATGCAAGGGTGCGATACCTCGCTTTATTTTTAAAGCGAGGGCGACCACTTCTGTTGCCTTTGGAATCTCCTTTTACAAATCGCTCAAATGCCAATTTTACTCGTTTGACACAATCCTGAAGCACCTGTGAGTAGATGTCTTTGTACCAGGGACGTTCTTTTTTAAGTAGAGGTAGGCTAGCTGACTGAGAATGCCAATCTGGATTGTTCCGAAGTTGACCACTCCCTAGCTCGCACCAACGCAAACAATATTCCCCTTGAGGAATAATTAGGTTACAGCGATTCATTTGCCACCAGCGAAATCTATCCGCCAACAAATAGTTGTACTGATACCTGAGCATAGACAACCAGCGTTCAATTTCTTGTCGCTGTGCTGCTGTTGGCATCAATTTATACTGATAGGTTTTCCTCATGATAGGATTTTACCATTAGCTGTACACATATTCAGTATCTTGAAAAACAATTATCGTAGTACCCGTAGAGCAGTATTTAATCTAACCGTACATATTGTGCTGGTAACTAAATATAGACGAAAAGTGATTGATGGCGAAATGATCGAAGAACTAGCTAGCGTCTTTCAATCTGTACTTGCTTCTTGGGACAGCCAATTGATTGAATTTAATTGCGAAGCAGACCATGCCCATTTGCTCGTTTCATACCCACCCCACAAGTTATTGAGTAGTTTAATAGCTAATTTAAAAGCCACATCATCTAAGACAATGTGGCGTAAGTTCGAGCCGAAACTGAAAGAGATTTATTGGCGCAAGCGAGTGTTTTGGACAGGCGCATATTTCGTTGCCAGTTGCGGAGGGGTTACTATAGATGTCTTGAAAAAATATGTTCAAGAACAAAATTCTCCACCCCTAGACCCTGGCCAAAATTCATCCCATCACTAAAAGTGAGGGTCTTCTTTTGGAAGAAAGATAAGATTCTAAAATTCAACGAAAAATCCGAAAAATCAATGGGAGACATCAAACCGCACCAAAGAGTAAATAATATTCTCTTGGCACCGCTGGAAAGACCTGCCCTGCAATGGTTGGCAGCACATATGCCAGGTTGGATTAATCCAGATATTCTGACTGGAATTGGGATCTTGGGAGCAGTAATGATTTTCTTTGGTTACTGGCTATCAAATCAGATGTCCGCCTTTCTCTGGCTTGCTAGTCTAGGATTTGTGATTAATTGGTTTGGGGATAGTCTAGACGGAAATTTAGCACGCTACCGTCAGATCGAGCGACCTAAATACGGTTTTTTTGTCGATCATACGGTGGATTCTTTTAATGAGGTGCTAATCGTAATTGGTCTTGGTTTATCGCCCTATGTAACCTTTAACATTGCTTGTTTAGGATTGATCGGTTATTTGTTGATGTCCATACTGGTCTATATTCGCACCTATGTCAATGGAGTTTTTCAGCTTTCCTATGGCAAATTTGGACCGACTGAAGTGCGGGTAATTTTGATCTTACTAAACGCAACCATGTTTTTCTTAGGGATTCCTGAAGTTGAATTATCTCTAGGGTTAAACACAATTTACGACATACCAATAGCAATCATTGCTGTTGTTTTAGGCGTACTTTATACAGTTGGTTCGATTAAAGACGCGGTGGAGTTAGCTAAATCTGGTGACTAGATTTTGTTGATTATTCCAAGTCCCTTTATTTATTAGAGAGGGAATCTAAACTTGACTGTGCCACGGTTTAAATCTCCCGAATGTAGAGTGTCCCATTGTTGACTGCGAGGGTTAACTTCGATCATGTCTCCAATTTGCGCAGGCTCACTTTCCCTGGATTCAATAGAAATATCAGAAGGAGTAACTATTTGAGTTTCTGAACCCGCCTCGGATTCTGGCACTTCATTTCTAATTGGTTTGGAGTAACTATCCGAGGAATTTTCTGACTCGGCTTCAGCTATGGTAGGTAAACTCAGAAAACTAAAGCAAATAACCAGAAAAGCGATCGCGTCTAATTTGAGCAAGTGAGTAATCATAATGTAGCTAATATTATTTAATTTAAATTTTATGTAATCTAAAACACGTTTTTAATATTATTAACAGTATATGACAACCATCTAACTAATCTATGTCTCATTTTTATTTCGATGCCGAAGAAAGCGATCGCAAGTCTTTTGAACTTCCAGGGGCAAAACCTCACTACAACCCTAATCGTCCTGGACAAGTAGATCATATCTTTCTGGATTTGATTCTAGATATTCCTGGTCAAAGTTTTAAGGGGAATTGTACCACTACTATTACTCCTGTACGTCCTGGCATTCAACAGTTAAGAATGGATGCGGTAGATTTAAATATTGAATCGGTATTAGTTAATGGTGTGAGTCAACAATTTGATTATGATGGCGCACAAATTGAGATTCATTTACAGCAACCCGCTACAACCGCGACGATTAAAGTTGCGATCGCCTATGGGGTAGATCATCCCCAACGTGGGCTTTATTTTATTAGCCCAACAGCAGATTATCCTGATAAACCCACCCAGGTATGGACACAGGGAGAAGACGAAGATTCTCGCTTTTGGTTTCCCTGTTTGGATTATCCTGGTCAATTGGCTACTTCGGAGATCCGAGTCCAAGTACCCGCAGGTTTCAGAGCAATTTCTAACGGGGAGTTGATCAATACCGAGAAGGTAACAGATGGTGTTGTGTATCATTGGTCACAACAGCAGGTACATCCGACTTATTTAATGACTCTGGCAGTAGGAGACTTTGCCGAAATCGCTGATGAATGGCGCGGTAAACCGATTACCTACTATGTGGAGAAAGGAAGGGAAGCCGACGGTAAGCGCAGTATGGGTAAGACTCCCCGCATGGTGGAGTTTTTATCTAACAAATACGGCTATGACTATCCCTATCCTAAATATGCTCAGGTATGCGTCGATGACTTTATCTTTGGCGGGATGGAAAATACTTCCACTACCCTGCTAACAGATCGCTGTTTGCTAGATGAACGAGCAGCAATCGATAATATGCGGACTGAAAGTTTAGTATTGCATGAACTAGCTCATCAATGGTTTGGGGATTTGGTAGTAATCAACCATTGGTCTCACGCCTGGATTAAAGAGGGTATGGCTTCTTATGCCGAGGTGTTTTGGACAGAGGAGGAGTATGGCAAGGATGATGCTGCTTATTATCTATTAAATGAAGCTCGCGCCTATATTGAGGAAGATAGTTCTCGTTATCGTCGTCCCATTGTAACCAATGTCTATCGTGAAGCGATCGAACTTTATGACCGACATCTCTATGAAAAAGGTGCTTGTGTCTATCACATGATTCGGGCAATTTTAGGAGACGAGCTATTTGACAAGGCAATTCAAACTTTTGTCCAGAATAACGCTCATCAGACAGTAGAAACTGTTGATTTGTTACGGGCGATCGATCAGGCAACTGGTTATAATCTCATGTTTTTGTTTGATCAGTATGTCTTCCGTGGTGGTCATCCTGATTATAAAGTGGCATATTCCTGGGATGGGGATGGCAAGCTAGCTAAATTAACCGTAACTCAAAAGCAGGCTAAGAAAGATAGTGACAGTAAAGAGTTATTTGATCTCAAGATTCCTATCGCCTTTGGCTATGTCCCGAAAAATTCGACCCAACCTGAGTTGAAAACTTTCTTCCTGCGCATTAATCAGCCAGAGCAAAGTTTTTATTTTCCCTTAGAGAACAAACCTGATTTCATTAGCTTTGATGTTGGCAATAACTTCCTGAAGACGGTTACTCTAAACTATCCCGTTGCTGAACTCAAAAAACAGTTACAATCCGATCCCGATCCGATCTCGCGGATTTATGCTGCGGGGGCATTAGGGAAAAAAGGTGGCTTAGAGGCAGTTAAAGCCTTGGCTAAATCTTTGACTGATGATTCCTTCTGGGGAGTGCGGGTAGAAGTAGCGAAAAAACTTGGTAAAATCAAGCTAAATCAAGGGTTTGAAGCTCTAGAAGCTGGGTTAAAAGACAAAGATGCTAGGGTACGTCGGGCAGTTATAGATGCCTTGAGTAACTTTAAAACTGTTGCCAGCTATGAAACCCTGGCTCAATGTCTCCATCAGGGAGATCCAAGCTACTATACCGAAGCTGCTGTTGCGCGTAATTTGGGTGACATGGTATCAGGCAATCTCAAGGACAAGCAACCAGAAGCGATCGCTTTACTGAAAAGTATCTTAGAACAAAGAGCAGGTTGGAACGAAGTGGTGCGCGGTGGAGCGATCGCTGGATTGAGCAAAATGAAAACTTCGGCTGCTGCGGTAGACATCATTCTAGAATACACTAAGCCTGGTACTCCTCAACCCCTCAGACTGACTTCTATTCGCTGTCTTGGTACCATATCCACTGGTCAAACTCCAGAAAAGCTAGGGGAAATCCTCGAACAGTTAGAAGCGATCGCTGGAGAGTCTTTCTTCTTAACCCAAGTTGCAGTTGTCGGTGCTTTAGGGCAGATGCAAACTGCCGAAGCAATTACGATTCTTAATGGGCTAGCAGACCAAACTCCTGATGGTAGGGTACGTCGTCGTGCAGAAGAAGCAGTCGCTAAAGTTCAAAAAAATCTGGGTGCAGATAAAGCCGTCAAAGAGGTGCGCCAGGAACTTGATCGCCTGAAACAAGCAAATCAAGACCTTACTAGCCGTTTGGCTAAGTTAGAAGCTCAAGCTAAAACCAGCAAAACCGAAGACTAACTGAACAAAGGTTACAAATTACTCTGCCAATGAGCAACAGAGTAATTTGTAACTAATAGGACGGAGTAAAAAGCTAATAGCTACCCTAAGCAATTAATTTTCTTAACTCGAACTGATACTAAATCCGCTTGGCAAAAGTAGTGTTTAGCTTATGTCTCAATCAGGGCAAACGCACCTTATTTTTACAATGCTTACGGGACAAAGGTTTTAGCTATTATTTAGTTTTGTAACTAAAATTTGAAACTCTTGCTATGTAAGGCTTGCAGAATTTAGATGCGTTTGCCCTGATGTCTCAATTAATATTGAGATATTTAGTATTTCTTACTCATTACTCATTACTCATTACTCATTACTCATTACTCATTACTCATTACTCATTACTCATTACTCATTACTCATTACTCATTACTCATTACTCATTACTCATTACTCATTACTCATTACTCATTACTCATTACTCATTACTCATTACTCATTACTTCGTTTATTTAAGTAGCCTATAGAACAGGATTTAGTATGAGGCTAACCTAAAGCCTGAGAATAGCTTTCCGATTCAGATTCCGACTGAGGTTTGGCAAAAATCATTCTGCCTGCGGAAGTTTGCAATGAAGATGTTACGACTACCTGTATTTCTCCGCCAACAAGATCGCTTCCTTCCTCAACCACTACCATTGTGCCGTCTTCTAGATAACCAATACCCTGTTCGGGTTCTTTGCCCTGCTTGAGTATTTTTAGCTCTAAATTATCCCCAGGAAGATAGATTGGACGCAGAGAACGAGCCAGATCATTGATATTAAGAATTTGGACTTTTTGCAGGTTTGCCACCTTACTTAAATTGTAGTCATTGGTTAACAAAGTACCGCTAATTTCCTGCGACAAACGAACCAGCTTGGCATCAACAGCATCAAGATCCTCATAATCTGCCCTGTTGATCACAATGCGATCGGGATAGTCTTCCTGCATCTGATTCAGAATGTCTAAGCCTCTTCTACCGCGAATTCGCTTCTGAGAATTACTTGCGTCTGCTAAGTTCTGTAATTCTTGCAGCACAAATTGAGGAATTAAGATCTGTCCTTCCAAAAATCCAGTTTTCAGCAGTTCTTCTACCCTGCCATCAATAATACAGCTAGTATCCAGAATCTTAGTTGGCATGGCTTCTAATGTGCCTTCTGCCACCAGCATTGATTCAATACTATTGGGGTTGATTAACCGCAAAAAAGTTCGCCCATGAGTATCAGCCAAACTAATACCAAGATAGGAGAACATAACGCTACCTAGTACGGCAAAGGTAGGTTTGAAAAAGCTTAATTCTTTGGGGATCGGCAAGAGAAAGACTGGTGCTAACATTAGATTAGCTACTAGTAAACCCATCACTAGCCCGATCGCTCTGGTGATGATAATCTCAATCTTAGTGTTGCGGATCTGCTGTTCTAGGCGGCGATAGGTAGTTTGTACCGCAACGCCGATACCTAAACCAATAATTGCAGCGAATCCTGCAATCACAAAGCGTAAGGCTTCGATATTGGACACCCCTTCGAGGATATCCTCTGGTAGCAACTGTAACCCATCAAACCCGATGTTTACGGCTGCAATAATGCAAATGATAATTATTATGGCATCAACCATTGTTTTAGTTGAATAAGATGTATTGGATATATTTCTTCTTTACTGTAGTAAATTCTCGGTGATATTGTAAAAAATCTCAGGGAGTTCTTAATATTGCTCCAATTAATTTTATTAGTAAAATTAATCTCTATAACCCAGTTATAGCTATAGTTTTACTCCGAATTGATTTCATAAAACCGTGCTAATAAATCATAATCAACACAATTATTTAAGTGTTGGAATATCTAGTAATGATAGAAAATATATCTTTAATAAATTCTCAAAATAATTCAGTAATCGATTTAGACCAAGCAATTCCCACTGCTGCCTATATTCATATTCCCTTCTGTCGTCGCCGTTGCTATTATTGCGATTTTCCGATTTCAGTAGTGGGAGACAAAGGCAATAAATCGGCATCGATCATGATCAGAGATTACATCGTCGCTTTAACTAAAGATATTCACCTAACACCATTCCCTCAGCAACCCCTGAAGACAGTCTTCTTTGGCGGAGGTACTCCTTCTTTATTGTCTCCAACCCAGTTAAGACAAGTTCTTCGAGCGATCGCTCAACAGTTTGGTATTGCTGATGATGCGGAAATCTCCATGGAAATCGATCCTGGAACTTTTGATCGAGATCGGTTACTGGGATATTTAGACGCAGGAGTCAATCGTTTTAGTTTAGGGGTACAAACCTTTGATGAGGAATTATTAAAAGTTTGCGGGCGATCGCATACTCTGGCTGATGTGATGCAGGCGGTAGATATTATTCAGCAATTAAACATTGACAACTTTAGTTTAGATCTGATTTCGGGTTTACCCCACCAAACCCTAGAACATTGTCAGTCATCTTTAACACAGGCAATTGCGATCGCGCCGAAGCATCTATCTTGCTATGATTTAGTACTGGAACCTGTTACTGCTTTCGGTAAACAATACCAGCCAGGGGCAACACCTCTACCGAATGACGATGATGCTGCCGAGATGTATCGGTTAACTCAGAAAACACTGACTGCTGAGGGATACAATCACTATGAAATATCCAATTATGCTCAACTAGGCTATCAGTGTCGCCATAATCGAGTTTACTGGGAAAACAAACCTTATTACGGTTTTGGTATGGGTGCCGCTAGCTACCTTGCTAGACAAAGATTTACTCGCCCCCGCACTCGCAGAGAATATTATGCTTGGCTAGAAGCTGGGGCAATTATTGACGCACCAGAAATGTCTGCTATAGATTATTTACTGGAAACTCTCATGTTGGGTTTGCGTATGGTGGAGGGCATAGATCTGGCTCAATTTACTCGTGATGACATTCAGGCAATTTGGTCATGTCTCAAACCTTATTATGATCAAGGGTGGGTAGAGGTTCTAAATCGTGATGGTCAACTAGTTAATTTAACAGAGCAAAACTTGATCAGGGATAGATCGCCAAAATTGCGTCTGAGCGATCCCGAAGGATTTCTGTTTTCTAACACTATTCTGGCTGCTTTATTTGCAAAATTATCGTAAATAATGAAGTTGTCTCATAAGATACGGCTAGTGGGAATTAAAAAATATCATTTTCACAGATAGTTAGATCTGCTGGTTGCGGACATTGTTCTAATTCGATGTGTATACCCTGAGCACCCTCTTCCATGATATCTTCAATATATCCTGCCTGGACTGATTTCGCTTCCATCGGACTATCAAACGGTCCGAAGTAATAGACACATTTAGGCACTTTAGTCGTTATTTTCAGCCAATATGGCAGCTTTTTTTGCTCGTTTATGCCAACTATATTTAATAATTTTGTGACCAAAGACATAATAAACTTTAATTGTTTTGATAAATTTAGTCAGTATAGAAAATAATACATTCTCTGGCTATTTTAATTTTTTGCTCAGAGGCTATAAAAAATCTTGTGTTTCAACAAGAGTGATCAAAGTATACAATTTTTCATGTTTTCATATGTCTAAACAAAAGTAATTACTAATGCCAAATCATCAAGCAGAATAAATAATATAACGAATAACTTAGTCTACAGGCGAAACCCATTAAAATTATTTGGTATAATTTTGTACATTTTTTTTAATAATCATTAGAAACTTAATTAAGATCTCAAAGCAGGGTTTTAATATAGCTATAGAAGATTATTATCTAAGCATTGCTTGACCTCGATTGAATTAACAACTTTTCGATTCTACTTGCTTCAATAGTTTTTAGCATCTTAAAATAGATTTTTTTAATATAACTAAAAGCAATAAAAACTTTTTTTCACTTTAGTTAAGTTTTTCCTGAATCGGTAACATGTAACAATACACCAGCAAATGCCCATTTATACATTGAACCATTGGTCACAAGTTAAGGAAATCAGAAAAAAGTCAAGAGAACTTAAGAATCGTGTAAAACTCAGAGAGAATAGCCAGTTGAAGGATGTTATTTCTTTCTGAGTACGAGCAAAAGGCTAAACCCTCGACTTTGACCACTATCTGAGAACCACAACTCGGACAAGATAACAATAACTCTGATCTCAAAAAATTTCTAAGTAAAACTACTTATATCTTAATTTTCTCTCATCCCTTCCTTTTTAGGACTACCGGCAATAATTTGGTTTTCAGCAAAATAAAGCAATAATCACTTTCTTATTTATGTCAACTAAAATATCGATAATAGAGCAGGCAGCTAATCAGAAAGCCAGCAGGTTTCAATTGCCAGAGTCCTCTGAAGTAGTTAAAAGTTTACTTGAGTTAGAAAAGCATTTGAAAAAAGAAAAAACAGCTTGTTCTTTAGCTAATTTAATTGGCTGTTGGAATTTACGTTTTATTACAGGAACCAAAAAAAACAGGCAAAAAATAGGAATTGTATTGGGGACAGGAAAGTATATCCCTCGATTGATCAAGATTCAAATCGCTTATGAAAATGATCACCAATTAACTCCAAATGCTGGGAAAGTAATTAATTCTGTAGAATTGGCTTTCTTCAAGCTATCTTTGACTGGTCCGGTTATATTCATTCCCCAAAAAAGAATTTTAGCCTTTGATTTCACCTATTTGAACCTAACTATGTTCGGATTTAGAATATATGACGGTTACATTAGAAATGGCTTAGAAAAAGAAGCTAAATTTTACCAAACAGAAATCAAACATCAAGCTTTTTTTAGTTATTTCTTGATCAAGGAAAATCTGATTGCAGCTAGAGGTAGAGGAGGGGGATTGGCTTTGTGGAGTCGGCAAGAATAGCGAACCTGTAGTTTTAATCGTGCGATCCCATCACCATTTTGCAAAATAATAAAAACTATCATCAAATGGCGATTGCTATTTTAAGATACGATGAATTTAAAAGTTTTTAGCTAATTCTCTTTTTTGCATTTGAGTTTGGTTAAGGTGATCGCAACTTTATTTGGCTTACAGGGGATAAGCTTTATTCAGAAATGTTATTGACTTCACAATGTGGTTGAATAAATAGTACAGTAAGAGCTTTCATCACTTCTCTAATATGGCGATCGCCATGAAGAATTTCTTGCTTGAATCCTCCTAAAAAGCAATTAATCTCCCAATTGTTTGACTTACAACTGTTAGAATTCAACGAGGGATAAATAAAAAGCAATTGACAACAGACAGTTGATTTATCCTTGAATGGGGACAATGCACAATCGAATGCTCTTTCTAAGTTAGAAGATAAATATTTTTAATGATTTGGCCGTTTAATAAAACCAAAAAACAAATTGCGCGAATTGAAATTACTGGTGCGATCGCTTCAGAAACTCGTAAACAGGTTTTGAAAGCTTTTAAAACCATTGAGGAAAAAAATTTTCCTGCGCTGCTACTGCGAATTGATTCTCCTGGTGGTACTGTGGGAGACTCCCATGAGATCTTCAGTGCTCTCCAAAGGCTACAGGCAGATAATGATGTCAAGGTAGTTGCTAGCTTTGGCAATATCTCTGCTTCAGGAGGGGTTTACATTGGTGTTGGTGCCAAACATATTGTTTCCAACCCTGGCACAATTACTGGCAGCATTGGAGTGATCTTGCGGGGCAATAATTTAGAACGATTGCTAGATAAGGTAGGAGTTTCTTTTAAAGTAGTTAAGTCTGGTCCCTATAAGGATATCTTGGCTTTTGATCGAGAAACAACCAAAGAAGAAGAACTAATTTTACAACAGCTAATTGATGTCAGCTATGGTCAGTTTGTCTCCACTGTAGCCAAAGGTCGTGGCTTAGAAGAAGAGACGGTAAGGACATTTGCTGATGGTCGAGTATTCACGGGAGAACAGGCTTTAGAATTAGGTCTGGTCGATCGCCTAGGCACCGAAGAAGATGCCCGTCGTTGGGCAGCAGAGCTGGCAGGATTAGACCCCGACAAAACTGAATGCTTCAATATTGAGGAGCCAAAACCATTTATTAATCGCTTTATTCCTGGTCGAAGCCAAACTAAATCTGGTATTAGTATGGCGATCGATTCGCTCCAGTTTGAGTTGGCAACTAGCGGTTTACCACTGTGGCTATACCGACCTTAAATTAATGGAAATGCTATTTATCGCTTTCTGGTCTTGGCTTTTTTGGGATTTCTGTAATAATTAATTTAACAGATTGTGAGAGAACTCGAGGAGAATCAAATAGTGGACTGGAAAGTACGAGGCATCCGTGGAGCGACGACTGTTACTGAAAATACGGCAGCTGCTATGGCGATCGCAGTCAATCAGCTAATTGATGAAATTGAAGCTCATAATTTATTTAAACCAGAAGATGTGGTTTGCGTATTTTTTACCGTCACTGCCGATCTCGATGCCATGTTTCCTGCTGCTGCTGCCAGAAAACGTCCTGGTTGGGATCATGTTCCTCTAATAGACTTACAACAAATGAAGGTTAAAGGTAGTCTGGAGCGCTGCATCAGAATTTTGATTCAAGTTAACACTCTGCTTCCCCAATCGGCGATCGTTCATCGCTATTTACGCCAAGCACATGAACTCCGACCAGATTTAGATATTCAGTTCAGTTGACAACTATTACTAATAGTTGAAGTAGCCAAATTGTTAAAAATAAAAAAACTTAACTGCTACCTTGATGAAATTATGGTCCTGAAAAGACTGCATCCTCTACATCTTGGCGACTGAGAGAGTATTTGAACGAACGACTGAGATTTTGACTTTCTGGTTCAGCATCAAAATAACGTACTGTCAGTTCTTCTGTATCAAGGCATAGTTCTGCTTTCCAAGCTGATTCTTGCAAATGCCAGCAGTGAAGATTATCTTGATCCTGCTCACAGCCTTTGCTGCGTAGCCAATCTTCGAGAGTCGGTAAGGTGTGATTATATAAAGGAGTGTCTGCTTCTGGTAAACTCACAAAAATTTTTCTTAAACTAAAGCTATTGAAAAATACTATCTCATTATACCCGTTCCAGCCTCAGTGTCCTAACAGCTAATACATTGCTGCTCTAGGCAAAAACTAGACGGACGCTAAAGCATCCGAGTCGCGATTCCCTCATTCGTCCCGTCTTCGCGAGACTTGTCCTCGAATTGGGACGGGTGAGCGAAATTTACGGTGGCAACAATTAATTTTCGCGTTGTTTAAGTAATGAGTAATAAGTAAAGAGTAATAAGTAAAGAGTAATAAGTATTTACTCGTTACTCGTTACTCGTTACTCAAAGCTTCTCTATTGTTTAACTGCCACACCTTTTTTCGTTCACCCAATTGGGATAATGAGGGCACGCATCCAACGGATAAAAGCACGTTGGGTTTCTCGTCTCCCGTACGTCTGTAAAAAGTGACACAAGTGCCCATCATACTTAATTTTCGTCTCTAATTGACGATCGCTTTCTCATCATCTTGGGCAGATTCCACCGCAGCTTTGCTTTTTGCTTCTGACTCTTTAGTCATCAAATTAATAATAGAAGCTTTTTCTAGTAAGCCCAGAACTTGTCCTGAGTCATTAACAACAACTAATGCAGGGGCGTTTTTGGTTTCAAACAATTTAGCTGCTTCCAACAAAGAAGTATTAGCAGGGATAGTATCTGTTTCTGGCACAGGTTTAACTAACTCATGAAGATAAACATCATTCCATTGAGAAGTGGCAATTAGTTTTAAATCTTCTGTGGTAACGGCACCAGTTAACTGCTGATTGTCATCTACTACTAAAAACTTTTTCCAACGTTCCTTGCCGATTACATAGTTATTAACGAACTCTCTGATCGAGAGATTTTGATTCACAATCGGACTATCAGCAATCACGGCATCTTCGGCAGTGTATTGGCTCAACTTATCCTGTACAGCGGCTGATTGAGCAGCAAAACCTGCATTCTGTAACAAGAAAGTACCAATTAATAAAGTCCAAATGCTACCAATTTGGCTAATACCTAAGACGGATAGGATTCCCAAAGCGATCGCAATCCAGCCGATTACCTGACCAACTCTACCAGCAAAAATTACGCCTCTGTTGGGATTGCCTGTAATTTTCCAGACGATCGCTTTAAGGACATTACCACCATCTAGGGGCAACCCAGGAATCATATTAAATACTGCTAGGACTAAGTTAATATATGCCACCAGAGAAACAACCGCCCTCATCGGCAGGCTGAGGGGTAAAGTAACAGCCACGAAGGAAAAAACACCAAACAGTAAGATACTCACTAATGGCCCGGCGATCGCTACTAAAAACGCCTGTAGAGGAGTTTCTGATTCTTTTTCTAAGGTAGCTAAACCACCAAAGATAAAGAGGGTTATAGATTTTACCGAAATACCTTGAGAGATCGCTACAAAGCTATGTCCTAGTTCGTGAGCCAAGACAGAAGAGAAAAGGAGCAAGGCAGCAACTAAGCCCAATAGCCAGGGCATTATCCCTGTTAGCTCTGGAAATTCAGTCAAACTAGAGCCATAACTCCAGGTCACTAAACCCAAGACAAAAAACCAAGATGGGTTGATAAAAAAAGGTATACCAAATAAATTTCCGATGCGAATGTTGCCGTTCATGGCATACTCCTGTCTAGATGACGCGATCATATTTCACTATTGTTAAAAGGGAAATATATTTATATGTTTATTCTTGAGTTTTTGGGTTATTAAAATTGTAACGAATCTTCAGTAGCTTAAAATTGTAACGAATCTTCAGTAGCTTAAATTAAGCCGTATCATCACTAGTGTGATCGCGAAGCGGAGATCGAAGAGATCATTTTTCACTGGTATTTATCAATAAATAACTTTAAACAATTTGATAATGACAACGAAGTAACTTCAAATTGTGACTCGATACAAAAGCAATTCTTTTTTTCTTATCCTAGGGTTTCAAATAAATACAATACTTTAATGGCTATAAAACGATGCTTTACTTCTTAAATCTAAAAATAATCTTAAAAATACTTAACTTATTATCTTCATCTTTTAAAATTTTAGTTAACTTAAATTAATCGTTTATTTTGCTTTGGTACATAAGTACTACTGCCAGAGACAATTATTAACCAACAAATACCTAGTTTAGTGAAAAATTCTGCAATCGGATATCCATTCAGTAGTGCCTTCGCTTTGTTGGTGAAAAATAAATTAGATAGTGAGAACGCAATTGCTGTTGCGCAGCAAGAATCGGAGAAAGAGAGAAAATTGCGCCAGGCTCTTAGAGATAGCGAACAGCGATACAAGCTTACTACTCAGCTAGTCAATGAAGGTTTGTGGTTATGGGATTTAAATTACGATCAGGTTGATTATTCTACTCGCTGGAAGTCAATGGTGGGTTGTAATGAATGGGAAATCCACAATAGTCCCGTAGAGTGGCTAGTTAGAGTTCACCCCGCAAACATCGAAAAATTAAAGCGAAATTTGGCTGACTGCTGGCAGGGAAAAATTGACCAGTTTGAAATGAAATATTCTTTGCTACACAAAGATAGACAGTACCGTTTTATGTACTGCAAATGTATTGCTGTTAACAATGTTAAGGGAGAAGTCAGTCATTTAATTGGTTCTCAAGTTGACATTACTGATCGCCAACAAATCGAAGCCCAACTGAATTATGATAATCTACATGATAAGCTAACAAGCTTACCTAATCGCCAGCATTTTATTAGTAAACTCCAAGAATTATCTCAGTTAAAGCACCATCCTGATTGCTTATTTGGGATTTTATGCTTGGATTTAGATCGATTTAAAAATATTAATTATAATTTTGGTCACATCACGGGGGATCTCCTATTAATCGAAATTGTGCGTAAGCTAAAGTCTTGTCTGCAAACTCAGGATTTATTGGCTCGCTTGGGCGGAGATGAATTTGCTATTTTGCTGACAGGCTTTAATCAGGCGGATTATCCATCAAAGATAGCGTCTCGTATCCAGCAGGAGTTTTCGGAACCGATTAAGCTTGCAGAGCATTCTATTCTAATCACCATTAGCATTGGTATCGCTTCACCTCAGATGATAGATGGTAGTTCTCTCACAGACACCCCAAATAATCTGATTAAATCTCTGCAAAATGCAGAAATTGCGATGCATCAGGCTAAGGCTAAAGGACAGGCAAGTAATCGAGTTTATGAGTCTTGGAGACATCTACAAGCCTCAAAAAAATCCAAGTCAGAAGAAGATTTAAGAAAAGCGATCGAACAAGAACAGTTTGAATTACACTATCAACCTATTGTTAGGTTAGCAGATCATCAGCTAGTTGGATTTGAAGCATTGATCCGCTGGCAACATCCTCTACAAGGTTTAGTATCTCCTGCTGATTTCATCCCTCTGGCAGAGGCTACAGGATTAATCACACCTATTGGTTGGTGGGTTTTGCGTTCGGCTTGTTTACAAATGGTGCAATGGCATCAGCAAAATCTCCGCGCTGAGTCGATATTCATTAGCGTTAATATTACAGGTAAGCAACTTTCCCAACCCTATGCAGGAGATATAATGGCCCAAATCCTGACAGAAACTGGCTTAAATCCTAACTGTCTCAAGCTGGAGATCACTGAAAGCGAAATTATAGAAAATATAAAGCTGGTTTCGGCTACAGTAGAAAAGCTCAAAAACCTGGGAGTTCAACTATCGATGGATGATTTTGGCACGGGTTATTCCTCTCTGAGTTATCTAAACTCTTTGCCCGTAGATACCTTAAAAATTGATCGTTGTTTTATTCAAGGTATGGAAAGAGATCCTCATCAATTAGAACTAGTCAAGACCATTATCAAGCTAGCACAAGTGTTTAATTTAGATTTAATTGCCGAGGGAATCGAGAGTGAACTACAAAAAAAACAGCTAATTGAGCTTCAATGTAAGTATGGGCAGGGATATTTGTTTTCTAAGCCAGTAACAAGTGCGATCGCAGCTACATTGTTAGGTTAAAAATACTAGATCGTATTATCAAATTAATGTGAGCTAAATTTTTAACCTTTAGGCTGGGAAGTCCCGCGCCGTAGTTATTTTGTAGCGAAAGCGGAAAAACTAATTCAGGGTCGGGATGAAAAGCCTGTGAGTCGAAGCGATAGGGCAGACGAATAAATCTGAATTTTTACCATTAGCACTTCAGTATGGTAGAATAGGCAGATGATTCTAAATTACGCCTACAGGATATACCCAGATAAGCAGCAAATCGAACTACTGTCGGAGTGGTTAGAAACTTGTCGCCTATCTTATAACTATGCCCTGAGGGAGCTAAAAGATTGGATTGCATCTCGCAAATGTCCGATCTCCAGATGCAGTTTGGAATCAGAATACATTATGGCTGCGGACTATCCCTTTCCTAGCTACCACCAACAGCAAAATAACCTGCCTCCAGCCAAGAAAAAGTTCCCTCGGCTCAAAGCTGCCCCATCCCAAGTGCTTCAGACCAATGTTAGGCGATTGCACGATGCCTGGGACTTCTTTCAAGGCAGAGGATATGGCTTCCCTCGGTTCAAAAAATATGGACAGATGAAATCTTTGCTGTTCCCTCAGTTCAAGACTAATCCTCTAACGGATTGGACTATTGGGATACCCAAGTTAGGGTTCGTGCCAATCAATCTGCACCGACCGATACCAGAGGGGTTTGTGGTCAAACAAGTTCGAGTGGTGAAAAAAGCAGTAGGTTGGTTTGCGGTGTTAGCCATACAATCGGATATGGAACTTCCTCGTCCCGTACCTCATGGTCATGCAATAGGTGTCGATGTCGGTTTGTTGTCTTATGTGGCAACCAGCGATGGATATACCGAAGCAAGACCTAAATTTTTCCAGACAGCCCATCGTCGGCTGAAAGTGCTACAAAAGCGACTGTCGAGAAAGATGAAGCGAGGGAACAACTACGAGAAAGCTCGGGTCAAAGTAGCAAAACAACATAACCACATCGGGTTCCAGCGCACAGATTATCAGTTCAAATTAGCTCATAAGCTATGGGATATGGCAGAAACCTCTACATTGAAGATTGTGACTTCCGCATCATGGCAAAAGGAATGTTAGGCAAGCATACAGTTGATGCTTCTTTTGGACAGCAAAGAACCATTTTAGAATATGTAGCTAGAAAGAGAGATGTATTTGTGGGACGAGTAGATCATCGTGGCACATCTCAGACTTGTCCTAACTGTAGAACCACAGTGAGAAAGGATCTCAGTGTTCGGCGGCATGAATGTGGAGAATGTGGTTATGTGGTAGATAGAGATATTGCCTCGGCACAGGAAATCTGTAACCGAGGAATAGAAACGTATCGGGGGACTCCCGAAAAGCAAGAAATTGGCTCTCAAGTCGTACTGTCGGGGAACTTGGTTCTAGATAAGTGGCGCAACTCACCCTTAGGTGTCAGGGGAGCAAGATCCATTGGCGACGATGGAAGCCCGCGCTCTATCGCTTTGCGATGAGCGTCGGGAGGATGTCACTCACCCTCATATTTATTTGATGCACTTCAATACTTGCTTATCCCCTTTTTTCAGGTTTTTTGGATAACAAATTTTATTGTTCCTCCAGTTATGTTCTTGATGAATATTCTTAAAATCATCAGCAAAAAATAAATTTTAGATAAAGATGAATAATATTTAACTTGAAGAAATACCTACTTCTCTATTTCTTATGTGCGTATTTTTTTGCATAAAAATATTATCTATATAAAAAAAATGTAAGTAAAAGCTTTTTTTTGATCAAAAAAAACATCTGTACTTTACCTATTTGTAGTAAAAATAAATCTATTATGAAAATACGATTAAATCAAATAATTGAGTTTTTAAATTTTAATAATAAAAAAAATGAAATCAAAATGAGTAATTTAAATACAGATGTCAACTTTAATTTTAGTTTTGCTCCAGGGGTAAGTGACGATCAAATATTAGGATTTGAAATAGCTGGTGATATATGGTCACAGCATTTAGCCGATTCTTATAAAGGCAAAGACCTCGAAATCAACATTCATGTTGAAGCTACGGACGATTTATTGCCTGATAATGTGATTGGAGGTTCTTTTCCTGCGATCGCAACAGGGATTAAATACAAAAAAATTTATAAGGCGATTCAAGATGATATAACTACAGATGCAGACCAGTTTGTGGCGGATAATCTGCTAGATCAAAAAAAGATTGATGTTTTAGTGGGTGGAGAAGTCATAGATAAGAATTTTAAGACTCACGTCACTACAGCAAATATGAAAGCTTTAGGGATGCTAAAAGGAAATAAGGGAAAATTAGATGGCTATATCCTCATAAATAATTTAGATGGCTCGCTATGGAATTATGACTATCTGAAAGCTCCTCAAGAGGGAACATTAGATTTTCTGAGTATGGCGCAACATGAAATTGGTCATGTTTTGGGTTTTATTAGTAATGCTAAATATACCGAAGAGACAGTTGGTAAAAAAATTACCAACATGACCACTATGGATTTATTCCGTTACTCCACAGAAAGTTTAGAACTAGGAATTAATGATCTTTCTTATGACAAAGAAGCTTTCTTTTCAATTGATGGTCAAGAAAGTACTCTAGGGTTGTCTAAAGGGGAAGATTTCCAAGTTGGTCATTTAGCAGAGTCAGAAGATTCTGATCATGACCATGCCTTGATGGGTTCTCTCATTAGCCTTGCAGAGCGTTGGTCAATAACTAGTGACGATTTAACGGTCTTAGATGCAATTGGTTGGGACGTAGTTGACCCAGGAGTCATTGACATGAACGCTATTTACAATAATGCTCAAGCAAAAGTAGAGTCATCCCAAATTGCAGACCGTAGAAGAGATGTAGAAAAGAATATTTTAATTAGTGATGCCTATAACTGGGGCAGTTCCGCTTCTTCAGGTGGCTGGTGGTGGGGCAGTTCCGCTTCTTCAGGTGGCTGGTGGTGGGGCAGTTCCGCTTCTTCAGGTGGCTGGTGGCTAGAAACAGGAGGCTACTTTCTCGAAATAGAATCAACTACTGATGCTGCTGCGGCAGAAACTCACCATCATGAAGAAACTCACCATCATACTGATGAATCTGGTTCAGACAAATTCTGGGATGGCGATGGCGTGGAAACAATATCTGATTCGGTCAAAGATTACTGGGGAGATAACTTCTGGGAAAGTGACTTCTGGGGAAGTGACTCCTAGAGAGATAATTCTGGGGGCAGTTAAGTCTTTGAGAAGTAATAAGCTCTTGGAGAGATAACTCTTGGAATAAAGACGATAACGACAATGACGACGATGATGATAACGTTCCCTTTCCGCACTTCAAATATAATATGTTAAGATTACGTTTTCTGTCCAGTTGAATCTGTAGTGGAACAATTAGTTTGAGCCAGTGGGAAGCTTATGTGCCAACTCGTGGTTCACAAGCCCAGAGTACTGAACGGACAGCACGAGCGCCTGGGGAGACCCCAGGCGACGTGTCCTCAAGAAGATGGCAGAGATTTCTTCGTAATCGTCGAATTCGAGTCAGATCTTTGTATGTGCCTTTAGTCATGGCAGCAATAAATAATTGGCAAGAACAACGTCTTTATTTGGCATTAGATACAACGGTCCTGTGGAATCGATGAATGCATCATTCATCTATCGGTTGTCTGTTGTGGTCGAGCCGTTCCCTTCTTGCTCCGTCCTATACCCTGAGGAAGCCTCAGCGCGGGCGGTGCGCTTTCTGTCGAAGGTAAAAGAACATAAGAGTGCTACGGTGGCTTTTGGGGAATACAAGTTAATGTTGAGGTTAGCACATCGACTATTATCTAATTATCCTGATATCATGGTCTTGGCAGACCGAGGATTTGCCAACCATGAATTGATGAGTTGGCTACAAGATATTAGTTGGCATTACTGTTTACGTGTCCCCTGTGATGTGACTCTTCATGGACCACGACGGCATCCCATTGAACTCATGTACCTTTGGCCAGCTAAAGGGGAAGCAGTTCTTTATCACAATGTCGGTTTATGGTTGGATGGAGAATACCGTTGTAATATCGTCTTGGCCAATGTTAAAGGAGTCAAAGAACCTTGGGCGGTCATCACTGATGAAGAGCCTTCCTTACAAACACGTCACGGCAATATGGTTTACGGTTCCGTGTTGAAGAATTATTTTTGGATTCTAAGTCTGGGGCTTTTAAGCTAGAAGAATCCCGAATTCGTGATGCCAAATCCTTAGAACGCTTATATTTGGTTGTAGCATTAGCTCTTCTGTTTGCTACTACTCAAGGCATGGCTGTGCAGCTTGAAGGACTGAGAATTCAAGTAGATCCTCATCATCTAGCGTGGTTTGAGCTATCTTAAAATCGGCTTACGATGGCTCAAAGGAGTTCTCAATAAAGGTCGTACTTTGCTATCTCCTATTCCCTTACTCCCTAAAGATCCTCAACTTTGTTTTGCCTCCAAGAAAGCTAAAAAACAATACTATGATGCCATCTGGTTCAGTCGAATTCGCGAATTGAAATGCCGTGCTTGATTAGGTTTTAGTGAAATGTGTCAGGCAGTCAGCATTTTAGCTTCAATTATCCTTATGTGATTGGTCAAAAATATTAAAAAAATTTATGTTATAGTTGGTTTTAAAATCAGCTTATCGAATGTAAATCCTATTTTCACAGGGGGTTTCAGATACTTGTCACCCCAAAAAATTCTCTTGGTTAGTCATTCTCAATAATTATAGGTTAATGAAAATAACTTGAAATCAAAGTATTTTGTCGCCCAAAAAGCGTCTGTTCCTGGTTGCCAAGCGAGGATAAAAAGTGCATTCAGACCGATACTTTTTACCAACTACAAACTGAAGTGCGGAATGAGAAGTCCAGGTAAGTAACGAGTAACGAGTAAATAATTTAGGTGTTGCTGAATCAAGGTATACCACAAGGGTACAATGTGATTTTGAAATTTCCATGTTGTGCTCTTCTTAAAAAAGCTTAGAGCTTAAAGCTATATGCGAAGCGGCTTGCACCCATTCGGGCATAAACCCTCGAATGGGGGTATCCTTTAGGACGAACAGAAACACTTTGTATGTCATACATCGAATCGGCAACGTCATAATTTACACTGCGAGGAATTGTTGGATTACTTCTTTGCTTAATTCGTCGGTGGTTCCAGATGCTACGATACCACCTTTTTGCATGGCGTAATAGCGATCTGCTTGGCGCACAAAATGTAGATGCTGTTCGACTAGTAATACCGAGATGCCTGTTTCGGCGATAATTTGCTTGACTGCTGCTTCAATCTCTAAAATGATCGAGGGTTGAATGCCTTCTGTGGGCTCATCTAAGACTAGTAGGCGTGGCTTACCCATTAGGGCACGAGCGATCGCCAATTGTTGCTGTTGTCCCCCACTTAAGTCTCCTCCCATACGTGACAGCATGGTTTTAAGTACAGGAAATAGCTCAAATATTGATTCGGGGATCGATTCTTTACCTTTTCTCCCCTGGGGTTTTGCTTCCAAGCCCAATAAAAGATTATCTCTTACGGAGACACGGGGAATAATTTCTCTTCCTTGGGGTACATAGCCAATACCCAATTTTGCTCGGCGATCTGGAGTTAGTTTGCTTAAAGGGAGATCACTAAAGAATATTTCACCAGTACGGGGAGATAACAAGCCCATGATCGTTTTTAGCAAAGTTGTCTTGCCAACTCCGTTACGCCCAATTAAACAAACCATTTGTCCCGCAGGAACACTAAGATCAACATTTCTGAGGATATGGCTTTCACCATAATAAACATTAAGATTAGATGCTCTTAACATTAAATCTGCTACTTCTGTCATTTTTATTCTATTACTAATCTTTGTTTTTAATTTAATGGCAAATCTGGAATTTTAAATAATCTTTATTTACTTAAATGAGCAGCATCATATCCTTCTGTCCTTAATCTTTTAACTGTCAAATGTGATGCGATCAGACGTCATATTATTTACTTATTTTACTTGCTAAGTATTATATTATTCTGGCGTTTCTCCCAAATAAACTTCGATCACCCGAGGATCATTTTGTACATCGTCCATTGTTCCCTCACAAAGTAATGCTCCCTGGTGTAATACTGTTACCTTGTCATTGGCAATCTGGCGTACAAATTCCATATCATGTTCGATCGCAATAATAGAATGACTTTCCGCTAGGGAAAGTAATAATGCCCCAACATTATTTGTTTCTTCATCCGTTAATCCTGCTGCGGGTTCATCTACTAGTAACAAATCTGGAGACTGGGCGACTAACATGCCGATCTCTAAACGTTGTTTTTCGCCATGAGATAGCAAGTTGGCAATTAGATTTGCTTTGCTATACAAACCAATCGTTTCCAACAACCCTGCAACAGTTCTTTGTTCACTTTTGTTGGGGGGACTAAACAGGGTAGACAAGACATTTTTATTTTGGTTGCAAACTAGATCTAAATTTTCTCTAACTGTCAGATTCAAATAAACTCTTGGAGTCTGAAATTTTCGCCCAATGCCAATACGAGCTATTTTATATTCTGGTATTTTCTGGAGATTTTTCCCTTTAAATAATACCCTTCCTTTAGTCGGCTGAACCTTTCCTGTAATCACATCCAAGAAGGTAGTTTTACCAGCACCATTAGGACCAATAATTACGCGAAGCTCTCCTGAATCCATACTAAAATTTAGGTTGTTGAGAGCCTTAAAACCATCAAAGCTAACCGTTAAATTTTCAATTTCTAATATCTTACTCATCACCCAATATTCATGCTCATGATTAATACTCCGAACTCCGAACTCAATTAATTCCCCGATATCTGATCCTTCTCTTGCTGCGTATCAGGATCTTCTACTAAACTGGGATAGGTTACCAATTGATTATCTCCGAAGAGCGATCGCAATTTAATCCAGCCATAATTTGTCCACCAGCCAATAATGCCATCAGGTAATACCGTCACGACAATCAGGAATAATGCACCCTGGAAAAATAGCCAAATTTCAGGAAAACTTTCGCTTAAAAAGGTTTGTGCTAGTCTAACCAATAGGGTCCCGATAATTGCACCCACTAGAGTTCCCCTCCCACCTACCGCCACCCAAATCACCATTTCAATGGAGAAAGCCACCTGCATAATGCTGGGGGTGATAATTCCTGTTTGGACTGTGTATAATGCTCCTGCGATACCTGCGATCGCTCCAGAGATCGCAAATACTAAAACCTTATACCCTGTGGGATCATAGCCCGAAAATCTGACTCTAGTTTCATCATCACGAATTGCCTTTAATAGTCTGCCAAAACGTCCACTGGTTAACCAACGACACAAAAGATAGATCAAAACTAGGCAAATAACCGTAATAATATAAAAAGTTCGCTGCACTCCAGGAGAACTGACTACAATATCAAAGATCTTTTCGGTATCAGTTTTTAAGCCATTAGTACCATTAATTATTTTTTGTTGACCATTAAAAAAATTAAAGAAAACTAATAGAGCCGCCTGAGTCAAAATTGAAAAATAGACTCCTTTGATGCGGTTACGAAATACTAAATAGCCAATTAAACCGGCAACAATTCCAGGAATAATAATTAAGGCAATTATAGTAAAGGGAAAAGAATTAAAAGGTTGCCATACCCACGGCAGTTCTTTAACGCCATAGAGAGTAAAAAAGTCTGGCAACTCGCCTCCCGTAGTTTGCAGCTTAAGGTTCATGGCTAGAGCATAACCACCCAGTGCAAAAAAGATCCCATGACCTAAGCTCAATAAACCTGTATAACCCCAGATAAGATCGATACCTAAAGCGACAATTGCTAGAGATAGAAAACGACCAATTAGGCGCAGTCTAAAAGCGGGAATTATACTAGGTAAAATAACTGCCAAGATAATAACTGAAGCAATAATTACAGCAATTTCGATCAGCCTATTTCTACGTTTTCTTTGTTTAATTTGAATACCAGTTTCATTACTCATTACTTCTTTAAAACTCAGTTAACTACAATTCCGCCGTTCTTCCTTTTTGGGGGAATAACCCCGCAGGCTTGATTTGCAAGAAAATAATAATCAAAGCAAATACCATTACCTTTGCCATACTGCTAGTAGCAAAGAATAAAAAGAAATCTATTATGGGTTGAGGTGTGCTGAAAGAAGTCAAAAACAAGGCTAAAGTTCCTGAACCCACTAGGTAGTTGAGGATGCCAATGCCTAATGCAGCCAATACAGTCCCCAACAGATTGCCGACACCTCCGACAACTACCACCATAAAAGTATCCACAATATAGTTTTGCCCTGTATTTGGTCCCACAGAACCAAGTAAACTTACGGCACAGCCAGCAATTCCCGCTAAACCTGAACCCAAAGCAAAAGTGATCGCATCAACCTTAGCCGTGGGAATACCCAAACAAGAACTCATGGTACGATTTTGGGTCACTGCGCGAATTTTTAGCCCCCAGGTTGAACGCTGTAAGAACCAATAAACACCAATTAGGCAGAGAATAGTCAGAGCAATGATAAACAAGCGGACATAAGGTGTTTGAAAACCTAGAGCAGTTGTTCCACCACGTAACCAACTAGGTGCAGTAACATCAACGTTTCTCGCACTAAACCAAGGTTTAGAGAGAGTATAATTTTTACCGAGTAAATAGTAAAAAGCGATCGCAATTCCCGTAGCTAAGAATAATAGCAAGGCGATCGCTTTATGTTTAATTCTGTGCCAATCTGTCCGATTTTTAACTAATTGCAGACCACCAAAGAACAATAGACTAAAAATTCCCAATGAGATCATCAATAGCCAGTTAACGCTACGGACAAACTGCTGCAAAATCAGACTGACTCCCCAGGTTGCCAAAAGAGTTTCTAATGGTCTGCCATAGAGAAAACGAATTGCGCCCCGTTCTAAAATCAAGCCCACAATGGCAGACACGATAAATGCCACGGGAATCGCCACAATGATATAAAAATTAAACCAGGGTTCTCCCAAAGATTTAAAAATATTTTGCACAACAAAGGTGGAATAAGCGCCCAGCATCATCAATTCGCCATGAGCTAGGTTAATCACTCCCATTAGTCCAAAGACAATTGCCAGACCAAGGGCTGCAATTAATAATACCGAACCAATACTAATCCCGTTAAATAAACCTTCAATTAATGTAGACACATTCTATTCTCTAAGATAAATATCTTTAGTAATCTTTCCTGAAAAAATTAGATAACAAAAAGTAGCTAAAAGCTAAAAGCGCGTCCTAAAGGATCCCCCCATTTGAGGGTTTGTGCCCGAATGGGTACAAGCCGCTTCGCATATGGGGGATGCTTGGGAAACCCAAGCATATCCAAAAACGATCTAAGCTTTCTTGTACTTACCGCCCTTATTAGTAGGATCAGTCCAGTCGCAGGCAAAACCTTTAGTTTCTTTTACGTACTGATTCCAAGGAATGGGATCTAGAGGGCCTTCCGTAGACCAAACAATATCAAATAGTCCATCATCTCTGACTTCTCCAATGCGTACTGTTTTGGAAATGTGATGGTTAGGTTGCATGGTCACCAGACCTTCTGGGGCATCAAATTTTTGACCTACCGCTGCTTTGCGAACAGGCTCCAAATCGGTAGTACCAGCTTGTTCAACGGCTTGTTTCCACAAGTAAACCATGATGTATGCTGCTTCCATGGGATCGTTAGTTACCCGATCTTCCCCATATTTAGCTTTGAAGGCAGAAACAAACTTTTCATTCGCGGGACTTTCTACGGTTTGATAGTAGTTCCAAGAAGCATAATGTCCCTTGAGGTATTCTGGACCAATTTGTCTAACTTCCTCTTCGGCAACACTGACAGACATTACAGGATATTTATCAGGATTTAACCCTGCCCCCTGCATTTGTTTAAAGAAAGCTACGTTGGTATCACCATTAAGACTATTAAAAATTACACCGCCATTGGGCAACGCAGCTTTAATTTTAGTAATAATTGGCGTAACTTCTGTATCCCCTAGAGGTAAATAATCTTCCCCTGCAACCTTACCGCCCTTAGCTGCTAGCTGCTCTTTAATAATTGTGTTCGCTGTACGAGGGAAGACATAATCTGATCCCACCAAGAAGAACTCTTTTCCTTTATTTTCTATTAGCCAATCAACTGCTGGTTCAATCTGTTGGTTTGGTGCAGCACCAGTATAGAAAACATTGTTAGAGCATTCCTGTCCTTCATATTGAACGGGGTACCACAACATATGCTTTTTCGACTCAAAGACTGGCAATACAGCTTTTCGGCTGGCAGATGTCCAGCAACCAAAGACAGTAACTACTTTGTCTTGATCAATTAATTTAGCTGCTTTTTCCGCAAAGGTCGGCCAATCGGAAGCCCCATCTTCTTTAATAGGGATAATCTGTTTTCCTAAAACCCCTCCAGCCGCGTTGATTTCCTCGATCGCCAGCATTTCTGCATCAACTACAGTAGTTTCACTGATTGCCATCGTACCGCTCAATGAATGCAGGATGCCGACTTTGATTCCATCTCCCCCCGCAGCCGCTTCAGGAGCAGCAGTAGCACCAGGATCGGCAGCAGTGTCACCACCACCACTATCAGCACAGCCTTTTAAAAACAGACTAGCTAAGACTCCTGTAGAGCTAAAAAGTAAAAATTTACGTCTTCCTAATTGTGACATGACCTTAATATTTTGAATGTATCTAATCTTCTTTAATTACCTACTTTGTTAGAGGCAAGGAAAGTTTTGTTAGATTTTCCATGTGAGTAATACGAATATTGTTTCGTGGACAAAATTGTACTATTTAATACAAAAAAAAAAGCAGTCTATGATACAAAAATAATCTTTGTCTTATGGGATACATATACAAAAAAATAAATAGATTTAATGCATTTTATCGATCTAGGTTTGAGTGAAAATTAAGTATTGTTAAATAACGTCAGAATTATCGTTAATATCAAGAACAAGATTAAGGTCTATTTGCCAACTCAGAGTATTCAGCAAGTTCTTGTTTCGCCTGAAAGTAAAGAAACATTGCCCAAGAATCGATCGCATCTTTATTTGACTCCATACTTCCGATCTCTTGTTGCGCAGCTTGGAGACAATGTTTTAAAAGTTTTGCGTCTGCCTGAATCTGCTGATAAGATTGCTGCTTAGATGTATCCTCTGATGTAGGATGCACCGCCACTGATTCTAATGTTTTATGCTCTGACAATTGTTCGGGAATAATATCTTCTCTAACTTCTTTGGCAAAACCAGAAGCCACAATACCTGCGGGTAGAATAAACACGCCAATGCCAAAACAAGCTAAAGTTGCTCCGAGCAATTTACCAATTACCGTGACAGGATAAATATCACCGTATCCTACAGTAGTTAGAGTAACAACGCCCCACCACATGGAAGCAGGAATACTGGAAAAAGCTTCTGGTTGAGCGTCATGTTCGGCAAAAAACATCAAACTAGAGGCAATAATCAGTAAGAAAGCAATAATTGACAATGTAACTAAAAGTTCTTCTTGTTTACTGACAACAACCCTAACTAAAGAACGTACTGATTTAGAATGTCTGCCAATTTTAAGAATTCTAGCCAACCGTAGCAGTCTTAAAGTTTTTAAGAAAGCCAAATGATGAAACACTAGTAATAGGTAAAAAGGAAAAGTAGAAATAAAGTCAATAATCGCCATGGGTGTTAAAGCATAGCGGACTCTACCCCATACAGGATGACGAAACTGTCGTTTAACAGTACACAACCATAAACGAAGTCCATATTCTATAGTAAAAATTACAGTGGAAAAAATAGCTATGCCTTTAAAGAGCCAATGATAATTTTGATTTAATGGCTGTGAAGTTTCTAAAATAAAACAACTGATGTCTAGAATAATTAAGATAGACAACAGAACTTGGTCTAATTTGGAGAGCCAGCTACTATAATTTTGAGCCTCCAGAATATGGTATAGCTTACGTCGAAATGCTGTTCGCTTCATCTTGCCTAATATTCTCCTCTTCGATAGTTAACTGGTATAGCATTTCTCGTAAAGCGAGAAGTATACCTCGGTTATGTTTGGGGAAAGGGAAGCGGAGTAATCTCTTACAGAGTATTGAGCAGTTAAAGTATTTTGTAACCTTAATATTTGAATAATTAAACTAGTTTATGTTGATGATTTTAAATCGCAAGTTACCGAAAAAACACCATAGGCTCAAGTATTATTTAGCTAAAATTATCATAATATGCGGGTTACTCTTTTATTTACTCTTGCTAGGCAGTTGCAACAACCAAAAGCAAACGAGTACATCAGGAGTTACGGAGATAACCTTTTGGCACGGAATCAATCCGCCAGAAAATCGTGATATTTTCCAGGGATTAGTAGATAGTTTTAACCTAAAAAACCCTGACATCAAAGTAAAAGCAATATATATTGGTCAGCCTGATGCTCAACTGCCAAAAATTTTGGCAGCGACAGTTAGTAACCAACCTCCTGATATTCTCTGGTTTGTAGCGCAAATTGCAGGCAAGCTAAATCAATTAGGTGTGTTGTTACCTTTAGACAACTGGTTAAATAATTCAGCTCTTAAATCAGAAATTGACCCTGCAATGTTCGACTCAATGGAGTTAGACGAACAGATCTTATCTGTTCCTTTTGCCACTAATAATGCTGCGGTGTTTTATCGTCCTAGCTTATTTGAACAAGCAGGAATTACAGATATTCCTCAAACTTGGTCAGATTTGCAGCAAACAGCCCAAAAATTAACTCAAGACAAGAATAATGACGATCGCCCTGAGCAACACGGTATTTTCTTATCCTTAGGCAAGGGAGAATGGACGGTATTTACCTGGCTACCTTTTATCTATAGTGCGGGAGGAGATTTATTAAAGGAAGGACAACCAAACTTAGTTAACCAAGGCGCGATCGCAGCTTTACAATTTGGTGCAGACTTAGTACAAGATGGGGTAGCTATCTTATCTCCACCAGAAAGGGGTTATGAAATTGATGACTTCATTGAAGGTAAGGTGGCAATGCAAATTACAGGACCTTGGACACTAGCCCAGCTAAAATCAACTAATATCGATTATGATGTATTTCCCATCCCTGTGGCGCAAAAACCTGCTGCGGTAATTGGTGGCGAAAATCTATTTGTGTTTAAAACCACCACCGAAAGAGAACAAGCTAGCCTGCGGTTTTTAGAATATGTCTTAAGTGAAGAGTTTCAGACAGCCTGGGCATTAGGGACGGGCTACTTACCTGTAAATACTAAATCTCAGCAGAGTGAAGACTATCAAAATTTTGTAGAGTCCAACCCTGTAGTGCAAGTATTCCTCGATCAAATGCAGTGGGCAAAATCCCGTCCCATCATTCCTCAATACAATCGGCTTTCGGAAAACTTGGGTAGAGCGATTGAAGCCAGTCTTTTAGGGAAACAAACACCCGAAGAGGCATTAAAGCGATCGCAACAACGTTTAGAATTAGTTTTTAATAACTAAGCATAGGAGGCAAAACATGACCATCAAAGATCAGTTAATTCAAGAGTTAGACAATATATCCGAGCCATTAATTTTAGAAGTCCTGGATTTCCTGTATTTTCTCAAAGCTAAGCAAGAGCAAGATAATCAAGACTTACAAGATGCTCGTAATGCTTTGGCAACTATTGAAATTGAAGGCACAGTAGCCTGGGAAGATCTTAAAACAGAAGTCGGGTTATGAGCTACCGTATTGAATTTGTCAAGCAAGCTGCCAAGCAATTCAAAGCCTTACCTGCTCACGAGCAACAACGAATCAAGCCTAAAATTGATGCCCTGGGAACCGACCCTCGTCCTCTTGGTGTAGTTAAGCTATCTGGAGAGGAAGATTTATACCGTATTCGAGTGGGTAACTATCGGGTTGTCTATAGCATTCAGGATAATCAACTTCTGGTAATAGTTATAAAAGTAGCTCATCGGCGAGATGTGTATCGATCAACAAAAACCTAAAGCAGCTTTAAAGCGATTAAGCTCCGCGTATCCTTCTTAACCAGTTAATTTTATTTATACCGAGTCACTTAATCATGATCAAAATTTTTATGGCTACAGGAGAAGTTTCGGGAGACTTACAAGGGGCGATGTTGATCAAGTCCCTATATAAAATTGCTGCTGAAAAAAATATTGATCTCGAAATTGCTGGATTGGGTGGCGATCGCATGAAAGAGGCTGGCGCCAAGATTCTGGCTGATACGGCAGTCATCGGCTCAATGGGTTTCATTGAAGCAATCCCTTTTATCCTGCCAACTATAAAAATTCAAAATTTAACCAAAAAATATATTAGAGCTAATACTCCTGATGTTTTGGTTTTGATTGACTATCCTGCCTCTAATTTGGCTTTAGCTAGTTATCTGAAAAAGCATCTGCCGAACATACCGATTGTTTACTATATTGCTCCCCAAGATTGGGCAGTGCCGATGCTGAATAATGCGCCCAAAATTGCCCAAGTAGTAGACAAGTTACTAGCGATTTTTCCTGGGGAAGCTGAATATTTTACTCAGAGAAATATTAACGCTACCTGGGTAGGACATCCTCTACTCGATCGCATGCAGCAGGCACCAGATAGAAGTCAGGCACGGTCAAACCTAGGAATTGAACCAGAGGAGACGATTATTACTCTCTTACCTGCTTCTCGCCAGCAAGAAATTAAGTACTTACTTCCTGTAATGTGTGAGGCTGCACAGCACATTTCCCAGCAAATTCCCGAAGTTAAGTTTCTGATTCCTGTATCTTTGTCGGGTTATCGTTCGGCAATTACCACCGCCGTAACCAAGTATCAGCTACCTGCTCAAATTCTCGATGGTCAAACACTTGAGGCGATCGCCTCTGCGGATCTTGCCATTACTAAATCGGGAACAGTTAACCTAGAAATTGCCTTACTAGATATACCCCAGGTGGTTATTTATCGCATTCATCCCCTTACTGCCTGGATCGGTCGTAGAATCGGCTTTAAAGTGCCTTTAATGTCTCCGCCCAATTTAGTGGTTAACCGCAAATTAGTACCTGAACTTCAGCAAGAAGCTGTAACTGCCGATAACATTACCACTGAAGCGATCAGACTGTTATCCAATACCTCCGCCAGACAGGAAATTAGCCTAGGCTATCAGCAGATGCGATCGCTCTTGGGGCAAGTAGGAGTTTGTGATCGGGTTGCTCAAGAAATTATTAATTTAGCATTAATTTAATTCCAGGTTCAAAAACCAAAACATGGCGTTATGAATTTTCGTTCAGTTGGCTGGGGAGAAATAACCCTGGAGAGCAGAATTGCTCACTATTATAGATAAACTAAGATATAGTTACTTCATACAAAGGATCAATTAAAAGAGGATGCAGATCAAATCAACCGATACAGCATTATTAGATTGGACTGGCGGGTTACTTGCCGTTGGTATCTTAGAAGGTGAGACTGAATTATCAGGAGATTTGGCAAAGTTAGATCAAAAATTAGCTGGTACAGTCTCGGAATTAATTGCTGATGAGGAATTTGAAGGTAAATCTGGTACTACCGCAATTAGCCGTTTGGGGGGCAAAAATCCTATACGTAAGATTGCTTTGATTGGCTTAGGAAAGGCTGACGATTTATCTGTCGATAGCTGGCGTAATGCCGCAGCAGCGATCGCTCGTTTGGCGAAGAAAGATAGTACCTTGGGGATCAGTATCTCTCCAGGCTCAGAATCACCCGCCGAGTTAGCTCAAGCTGTTACTGAGGCAATTATTCTGGCGCTGCATGAAGACAATCGTTTTAAGTCTGAACCAGAATCCAAAGAACCTAAATTAGAAACTATTGAGTTAATTGGTTTAGCAGGGCAAGATCAGGCAATTGCCAAGGGTTCAACTATTGCTGAGGGAGTGATCCTTGCCAGAGAACTAGTTAATGCCCCTGCCAACGAAGTTACTCCTGTGACGATGGCAGAAACGGCTCAACAGCTTGCCCAAAACTATGGTTTAGAGCTGAAAATTCTCGAACAGTCCGACTGTGAAAAGTTCGAGCAGGGCATGGGTGCTTATCTTGGTGTCGGTAGGGCTTCGGAAATTCCACCTAGGTTTATCCACTTAACTTACAAGCCCCAAGGAACAGCGAAACGTAAAGTCGCCATTGTCGGCAAAAGCCTCACCTTTGATTCTGGTGGCTTGAATCTTAAACCTAGCGGTAGCGGTATTGAAACCATGAAAATGGATATGGGAGGCGGCGCAGCAACCCTTGGCGCAGCTAAAGTAATCGCTCAACTCCAGCCAGAGGTGGAAGTTCACTTTATTTGTGCTGCCACCGAAAACATGATTAGCGGTAAAGCAATGCACCCAGGGGATATCCTCAAAGCTGCCAACGGCAAAACGATTGAAGTTAATAATACCGATGCCGAAGGTAGACTAACTTTGGCAGATGCTTTAGTTTATGCTGAAAAACTAGAGGTTGATGCGATCGTCGATCTGGCTACTCTAACAGGAGCCTGCGTCGTCGCTCTGGGCAATGATATTGCAGGATTGTGGAGTACAGACGATGCTCTAGCTCAAGAGATGAAAACTGCTGCGGAATTAGCGGGAGAAAAATTCTGGCAATTACCGATGGAAGAAAAATATTTTGAAGGCTTAAAGTCACAAATTGCTGACATGAAAAATACTGGTCCTCGTGCGGGGGGGTCAATTACGGCGGCACTATTCCTGAAACAGTTCATTAAGGATACTCCCTGGATGCATTTAGATGTAGCTGGTCCCGTATGGGCAGATTCTGCCAGCGGGATCAACAACAAGGGAGCAACTGGATTTCCGGTCAGAACTCTAGTCAACTGGGTAACCAGCTAAGATTTGCTCCTGGCTTTTTCGCACTGTAAAGCTATCAACTTGATGCACAATAAATTGACAATTTATGGTCAATGTTAGCTACTGCTGACAGAATATAAGTTCTTCTTTTGGAGGATACTTTGTGTAAACATGTTGGTAGCCTGTTCGAGTACGTTGAACGACAATACAATCATTCAAATCACTCCTATCCAGGTGCGCATAATCTGGTCTCTAGCCATTAATTGTCAGGAGCAGTCCGCTTTTGACTAATTCACATCAGACGTAGAGTTTATTCTGGTTCTCCGCCTTGAATTTTGAGCATCAGGAAACCTAGGCTAAGTCCACCCAAAATCAAAACGATACATAAAATTGCTCCGTTGAACAACATACTCTCTGCGCTCATGTCTATTTCTCCTGTTTTTTGCTAGATATTGATTAATCAGATGATTTGAATTTTATGTTTAATTCTCAATCATAATCAGTATAGGTATTTTAAATCATCAAGTCGGATTATTTATCTTCAATTATCTGAAACTTCAAATGTCTACAATTCCTTCTTTAGCTATCACCATGGGCGATCCCGCAGGGATTGGCTCAGAAATTATGCTTAAAGCTCTGGTCAATGACTCATGGGCAGCAGAATCTCAAATAATGGTCATCGGCAATCGCCAACTATTGCAATTAACCTACGAACATCTTTTACAGCATAGCGATTTAACCAAAAACGATTTAGCCGATCCTCAAACTTTATCAGTGTTAGATGTTCCCCTAGATGGCGCTATAACCTTGGGACAAGGAGATGCAGTTAGTGGTGAGTTTAGTTTTGCCTGTTTAGAACAAGCAATCGCCTTAACCCTCCAGGGGAAATTTCAAGGTATTGTCACCGCACCGATAGCCAAATCCCTCTGGAAAGCCGCAGGGCATGAATATCCTGGTCAAACAGAAGTGCTGGCTCAAAGAGCAGAAGTAAATAAGTTTGGCATGATGTTTATCGGGCAGTCTCCTCATACAGGTTGGATGTTACGCTGCCTATTAGCTACGACTCATATTCCCCTGACGGATGTGTCCCCAGCTTTGACTCCAGAATTAATGACCTTAAAACTAGATTTATTAATACAATGCCTGAAACAAGATTTTAATATCCAGCATCCCAAAATTGCGATCGCTGGTCTAAATCCCCATAGCGGGGAGGCGGGACAGCTAGGTACAGAAGAACAAGACTGGCTCAGAGACTGGCTAGAACAAGCTCAAGCTAATTACCCTGAAGCAAAACTAATGGGGCTGATTCCCCCTGACACTATGTGGGTTAAACCAGGACAGGCTTGGTACGGCAACTATAAAGTCCAACCCCATACTGCCGATGCTTACCTAGCTCTGTACCACGATCAGGGACTAATCCCCGTTAAACTGATGGCATTTGATCAGGCAATCAATACCACTGTGGGACTGCCTTTCATTCGCACCTCCCCTGACCACGGCACCGCTTTTGACATAGCAGGTCAAGGGATTGCCAACGCTAGTAGCATGAAAGCAGCAATTAAACTGGCGATTCAAATCAGTAAGCAGCGGCTTTTACATTAACCAGTAATCATTTACTTCTTGACAATCTTAGGTGCAGGTTTGCTGGGGCTGCTTTTTCTGCGGTTATTATCAGAGCTTCTCTCGCGACGACCAAAATCATCAGATTTAGGTGGCTCGTCACTATAGATATCTAGAAAGACCGAATCATTATGAGCTACTGCTGCGGTTTGAATGGTAGTTCTAATGGCTTGAATATTGCGACCACCGCGACCGAATACTTTACCGCGGTCGCCTTTGTCAAAAGCAATCCGTAACCAAATTTTTCTGTTATTTGGATTTGTTTCTAAGTTCACACTAAGAGTTTGAGGATCTTCTAAAAAAGGTTCGATCAGAAAGCGTACTAGCTTCTCATAATCGGGACTACCCGCTATCTGATCGCCAGACAATTCCGTCTTATTTGGCATGTACTTGATCAAAAACTTGAGCTTTATTGAGGATATTTCTTACGGTTTGGCTAGGTTGCGCTCCTTGCTGTAGCCTTGTGACAATAGCCGGAACATTCAATCTAGTCTCATCTGTTCTGGGATTGTAAAAACCTAATTCTTCGATAGGGCGACCATCTCTACGAGTTTTGCTTTCAATAGCTACGATACGGTAGCTGACCTCTTTCTTCTTTCCGAAACGTTTCAAACGTAATTTAATCATTGGTTATTCAAATTTGTCCTTTATGATTGTAATCTATCTATTCGTGTTTTCCCTAGAGTAAACTAAGACAATCTCTTATTTTACAATGAGCCGAAGCCTTTTTTCTTCTTCTTTTTCTTCTTTCTTCTACCTTGGTCTGGATAGCCTTCCATACCAGGCATTCCCATACCAGGCATGCCACCGCCCATACCAGGTATCCCCATACCCATACCAGGCATTCCCATACCAGGCATTCCCCGCCCCATATTCTGCATCATGGAACGCATCTTGGAGAAGTCTTTGACAAGTTTAGAGATATCTTTTTCTTCAAATCCAGAGCCTTTAGCCACCCGACGACGGCGACTAGGAGACTTTGCCAGCAGGTCAGGATCGGCTTTTTCTGCCTTGGTCATGGAACTAATCATTGATTCAGTACGTTTGAGCTGAGTTTCCCCCTTAGCTAAGTCAGCACCGCTTATTTTCCCCATCCCAGGGATTAACTTCAGAACTCCCCCCAATGAACCCATATTCTTGAGCAGGCGCATTTGTTTAATAAAGTCATTAAAATCAAACTTTGCCTCCATGATTTTGGACTGCATCTGTTCGACATCAGCCAAATCAATTTCTTCCTGGGCTTTTTCTACTAGGGTCAGAATATCACCCATATTTAGAATACGAGATGCCAAGCGATCGGGATAGAAGGGTTCAAGCGCCTCAACTTTTTCCCCCACACCAACAAACTTGATTGGTTGCCCGGATACCTGTCGAACGGATAAAGCAGCACCACCACGGCTATCACCGTCCAACTTAGTCAGAATTGCTCCTGTAATGCCAATCCGATCATGGAAAGTGTAAGTCAGATTAGCAGCTTCTTGCCCTGTCATGGCATCCACTACCAGTAGCGTATCATCGGGCTTGATGATATCCTTGATGCGGGATAGTTCCCCCATCATGTCTTCGTCAATCTGAAGTCGCCCTGCGGTATCAACAATTACCGTATCCAACCCAAGCTCTTTGGCTTTAGCTACTCCTTGTTTAGCAATCTCTACAGGATCGGCATCGGTTCCCATTTCGAATACAGGAACATCGATCTGATTTCCTAAAGTCAGCAGCTGATCGATCGCCGCGGGACGATATACGTCTGTCCCGACCATCAAACAGGAACGTTTTTGCTTACGTAAATAAAGGGCTAATTTTGCCGTAGCGGTAGTTTTGCCCGTTCCTTGTAGACCAGCCATCAAAATCACTGTAGGAGACTGCTCTGCTTGTGCTAGAGGTACGTTACTTTCCCCCATCACCTTAACCAGTTCATCGTAGACAATCTTGATAAACTGTTGTCCTGGGTTGACCCCAGAAATAACTCCCTCTCCCAAAGCCTTTGTCTCAACATCAGCAATGAAGGCTTTAACTACCTGAAGGTTCACATCGGCAGCTAAGAGAGCGCGACGTACCTCCTTGAGAGTATCTTGAATATTATTTTTAGATATTTTGTCCTGACCGCGTAGTTTCTTCCACGCATCATCTAACCGATCTGCTAAAGCATCAAACATAAAATAATTTCTGGCTGTTGGTTTTTTACTTACTTACTAATTTTATAATTTTGAGGTATTGAGCGAGCTTTTTATAATTTGAAGTTCATACTTAAGTAATCTCTGACTCAAGACTATCAATCTAAGTAATATTGCTTATTTATGAGTCAATTTGCACGGGTTAATTAAGTCAAATGACTGATGTTCTGGTCATTGCCAGTAACTAATATAGTAAAAGATACTTCTCGAACATACTCAGAATCTGCATGGTGAGAATATATTGCGGATTCTGGTTTTTTCTTTTTAGCCATTAATTTCATTTCCTTCTCTAACTGAATTATATCTCAGTAATAAAAGCTGTAAGCTATAATTAATAACCTTTAAGCTTCTAAATGGTTGCTAAAACTGTTATGCTTTATTTGCTTGTCCCCTGAAATATACTTTGGCGAAACAGCGATTAGATAAATTATTGGTAAGTTTAGAACTCTGCGAATCTAGGGCACTGGCGCAGCGTTTGATTAGAGCAGGTAAGGTTAAGGTAAACCAGGAAATTATTGATAAGCCTGGTACAGAGATTAAAACCACGGCGGAGATTGAAGTCAAAGAACAACCCCCCTATGTATCTCGTGGTGGCAAGAAATTAATTAAGGCTCTGGAGACTTTTGAGATTGAGGTACACGATCGCATCTGTTTGGACGGGGGGATTTCTACAGGGGGATTTACTGACTGTCTGTTGCAGTCAGGAGCAAAACTAGTTTATGGGGTGGATGTGGGTTATGGGCAGGTAGCCTGGACTATTCGTACTTGCGATCGCGTCATCCTCAAAGAACGAACTAATATTCGTCATTTAACTGCCAATGAACTCTATGAAGATCAAGTCATGGCAGACTTGGGAGTAATGGATCTCTCATTCATCTCTCTGACTAAAGTACTTGAACCTCTGTGGCATCTTTTAACTTTACCCAAAGAAGTAGTGTTACTGGTTAAACCCCAGTTTGAAGTAGGAAGAGAACGAGTGGGTAAAAAGGGTGTGGTGCGTAATCTTGATGATCGAGCATCGGCAATTTTGCAAGTATGGCAGGTAGCGCAGGAGATAGGTTGGCAATATCAGGGCTTAACCACCTCTCCGATTACAGGTCCCGCAGGTAACGTAGAATATCTACTTTGGTTAACCGCAGTCAAATCTGACCAACCACCTTCTTTGGAGCTGACGCAAATTAAAGAGATAATTATCTAGTCCAGGTGGACAGAAGTAATTGACCAGTAAAAAATTAATCTTGATACCCTTTAAATTTCCAGGCAAATGATTTGCTAAAATATTGGTTAAAGTATCCAATAAAATCAAGAATTTTCTGTTTTAGATCTTCTGTAGAAAGAAAACTACTCTCACGGGGTGACAAGACATCTGAAAGTTAGTCACCCCCTGGGATAGAGAAAAAAAGAATTGCCCAAGAATTGAAGTTAAAAATAAAAATGATAATCATTCATAGTGGGAGAAAGCGCGATCGCGCTTTCTCCCCTTTTTAGTTGAATAATTATTCAATTAAAAAGATAAAAGGTAACCGTTCAGGGGGGGGTAAAGCGGCAGGTGCTGTTCCAGAATATGACTGTGAAAAATGACACTAATGACAATGATGATCCCGAGGCATATGCGATCGCACAAATCAAAGATCATCAATCAGGGCAACCCTTCTATCTAGGTCGGACATACGAACTTCAGGCAGGTATACGAACTCAGATTCTCGAAGGTTTTAAAGGTGAACCAGTCCAACTTCTCGATAAGCAAGAGCCTATTCAATTGGAAATTGTCGTCTGGGCGGAAGATATGGAGATTGAGCCAGCCTGGATGCAGCCATACCTCTTTAGTCGAACTGAGGAGACTGCCAAGGCAGAATTCCAGATTAAGCCAACACAGTCAGGACGCAGGCAGGTTCGGGTCGAGTTTTTCTATCAGCTACACTGGCTTGCCAAAATTCAATTTGAAATTGAAGTAGTTGAAGCAGAGGAAATCGTTTTGGCTTCATGAAGAGAGGAATGCAGACAAAAGAAAAAACCGGAGTCACAAAAACCATGCAGAGAACAACACCGATTCCTCCTATTGCTTTCCAAGACGATCCTTTAGCTGTTAACCTTGAAATTTGCAAACAGAGAGAGCAATACTGGCTACAAATACTAGCGTGGGGACGACGGAAACGTTATCCCATGGGGATGACATCGCTGGATCTGGCGGAACTGAACAATCAACTCCAGCAAGAAATGGATGTGATCGCCAGAAATAATCAACAAGATCTGCCAACAAGACGGGAATTGGAAAATTTCGCACAAGTTGGTCACTATGCCTTCAATAAGGTTTTCTGCCACCCCGACGCACGGACTGCTATAAGAGAGTTAATTAGTTTGAGCCAAGCAGTCTCCATCCAGGTTGTTTCAGAAGATTTTTTCTTACCTTGGGAACTGATCTATCCCGCCACCCTAGATGAGCCATTCTCCTACGATCACTTTTGGGGAATGAACCATCTCATCTCTCGCACTATTATCCAAGATGCTCATCCCGGAGCCTTTGTTTCGTAAAATCAGTTTCAATACTTGTCCTACATTGGGAATGCTGACCTACAGTGGGTTGCCTGGTGTCCTTCAACAAGAACTTCATTTCTTCCAAGAACTAGAAGATCAAGGTCAACTCGCTCTCTTTCGGCTGCGTTCCCTCGATCCCGACAATATGCGAACAGAATTTCAAGAATTTAGAGACTTCTGGAAAAATAGCTTTAATTTAGCCCACTTCGCCTGCCATGCTGCCCATAACTCTGATTCCCCCAACCTGTCACACATATTACTCTCGGAAGAATTTCCGATCACCCTTAGAGAAATGGATGCCTACGAGATCGAAATTGACGGACATCCCCTCATTATCATGAATGCCTGTGAGACAGGCAACTGCAACCCACTTTATACCTCAAACTTTGCCGCCGCATTTCTCAAGTACGGCGCACGGGGGATAGTGGCGACTGAATGCACTGTCCCTGACGCTTTCGCCGCTGACTTTGCTGAACAGTTGTACATTCACCTCCTGGCGGGGAACCCATTAGGGGAAAGTTTGTTAGCTGCGCGCCGGTACTTTTTGCAAAATTACAAGAATCCGTCGGGATTGCTGTACTCTATGTATGCACCCCCATCCATTCGCTTAGTTCAAGCAGGAGGCTCAAATGAGTGATGATACGATCTCAGTTCGCACCACAGACGCTACCGTCAGGCGAGGAGGAAGTCCCAAGGAACTCAAGGTTGAGGTTTTAGCGGAAAACGTCAATTTATTCCTCACCCAAATCGAAGGCATATTGGAAAAAGCATAGGATGAGGTAGGCACATTTCAATTTACTGAGTTTTCCGTATCTGCTGAAGTTTCCGCAAATGGAAAACTGGTATTGCTAGGTTACGGTGTAGAAACAGGTATTCAAGGAAGCTTGACTTTCAAGTTTGAAAGAAAGGTTTGAGGAATCAAGTGAGGTATTCACATTAGATTACCAGATTTAGTTTCCCCCCTGAGCAGTTACGAAAAATGAAGCTGTAATATGCTGCTAGAATCAATTTAATAATCAGGATTCCCAATGGCAAAAGGTTTTGGTGAAGCATCTAAGTACCTAAGCAAAATTAATTGTATATTCTGTGCCAAAATCTTTTAAAACCTTTTCGACATACTTAACTAAATTTTTCCAGCTAGAGTATGCCTCTTTTTCAATCCACTCATATTTCATAAATCGCCAGAGAGTTTCAATCAAATTAAGTTGGGGTGAATAAGTGGGTAACCAGAAGATTTCCAATTTTTTCTGTCGCCACTCTGCTATTTTTTTCTGAAAAGCTTTGCTGGACGAATGGCTCTCTCGGCAGCATTATTGGTTGGGGACAAGCCCTCTACCGTGACGAACAGCCACAGGGCTGGTTCCACTTTCAGTAATTGGCGACAAGTACGCACAGTCTTAGCTAGAGGAGTTTTCTCCCTTGAGCCAATCTGATAATCAGCCCCTGAAGAGAGTAAACTTCTCACACGAAGAGCGAATCGGCGATACTAATGACTGAAACTGAGTCTGGCTGATCGTTCCATCTCTTACTCGATGCAAAGAGCGAAACAACTTCTTCTGTTGAGCCAGCAGGTCTCGTCCTATTTGACGAGATACACCATTGCGTTCAGAGATTTTGGTGAACTCTCGCTTCAGGTGCGCCCAACATAGTTGTCTTTGGTCAACATCGACCCAATTGTAGGCACTATAACGATCGCTATTGAGAATCCCTCGAAAATCCTGACCCAATAAATCCTGTCAGTCTCTCTCCACAACAAGCGCAAGTCTGGGGATAGTAATCTCTGAGGAGCTCACACTCTTCTACTGGATACAGGGAACGGCTATGACCCCGATGACCTGGTTGTCCTAGATGCGGACAAGTCCTTTCTCGCTTTTTTCGCGGTTTCTTTTTTTTCTTTATGTTCTGAAAGTTAGGGGAGTCTGAAGCGGGAGGGCTATGGGAGTTCTGTGAGTTACGATTGCTTTTTTCACTCAGCTGCTGGTTCTGAACTTGTAATTCTTTGAGGTGTTGCTCTAGTTGCTCTATCTTCAAGCCTAACTGCACCACTAACTTTCTGACACTGACGGGAGTTTTCTCCCAATCGTCGGTGCCAATTCCTGCCGTCTCTAGTAGGTGCTTCTCATCCATACCTCTTAGATTACCAGATTTCGTTCCCCCCCCTGAACGGTTACGATAATTGCTTGTTGTTCAGATAAATTAGTGCTACCTTTTTTATTCAAAACTTGCCAATAGATCGGTAAAGCTCTTTTTTTATAGATAACAGCTATCGCGCAATAAGTCGTAGTAAAAATAAAGCTTCTATAAGCAAGCAACGTCAATCAAGACAAGCTCATCGTAATCAGAATTAGTACTTAAGAAATATCTAAGTGGGATTTATGTAGATGGAATCGTTAATTATACCAAATTCGATAAATGAATCAGATATTGCCATTATTAGTATGTCTTGTCGTTTTCCAGGGGCAAACAATCCTGATGAATTTTGGCACAATTTGCGAGATGGAGTAGAGTCTATTACCTTTTTTAAGGATGATGAGCTTCTTGCAGAAGGAATAGAGCGAAAAATACTTAATAATCCAAATTATGTCAAAGCGGGTGCAACAATTTCAGATATTGACAAATTTGACGCTTTCTTTTTTGGGTTTAATGCTCGAGATGCAGAAATCACAGATCCACAACATCGTTTATTTTTAGAATATGCATGGCAGGCCATAGAAAGTGCAGGGTATGATACTGAAAATTATCCTGGTGCAATTGGTGTTTACGCTGGCTCAGGAAATAATAGTTATTTAATTGATAATATTAATCCCCATTTCGAACATGATGGAACCAATTCTGGAGTTATTTACCGAGCAAGTGAAGCGTATAAGCTTAAACACACCCCAAATTCCCTACATATCAAACGTTACAGGAGATTGGATTAGGGCACAACAAGCAACAGACCCTAATTATTGGGTACAACATATTCGGCAAACAGTGCGTTTTTCCCAAGGAATAGCTAAATTATTGACAGAACCAGAACAAGTTTTCTTAGAAGTAGGGCCAGGGCGAACCTTAAGTACCTTAGTCTCTGGGCATCCTAATGGTAACGTGAAACAAGTGATTTTAACATCTCTGCGACATCCCCAAGAATCGGATTCTGATGTTGCCTTTTTGCTCACAACTTTAGGTAAACTTTGGTTAGCTGGTGTCCGCATCGACTGGTCAAAATTTACTGCGGATGAACATCGTCATCGTCTACATTTACCGACTTATCCTTTTGAACGCCAAAGTTATTGGATGTATCCTCCTCAACCAGGAGATTCTAATGATATCACTAAACAAGGAAATATAAGTCAAAATACCCTTCAAGCAGGTGATACTAATGATACTAATGATATTACTAAACAAGGAAATATAACTAAAAATACTCATTCTCGACCAGAGCTTGCCAATGACTATATTGCACCTTGCACTCCAGTGGAGCAAAAGCTAGCTGAAATCTGGACTCAAGTCTTAGGTGTAGAAAGAGTGAGCATCCATGATAACTTCTTTGACCTGGGAGGCGACTCCTTACAAGCTGTAACCCTATTCGCTCAAATTGAAAAGCAATTCGGCAAGAACCTGCCTCTAGCCACCCTCTTTCAGTCAGGAACTGTGGCAGAAATAGCCCAGATTATCCGTCAAAAGGAATGGCTAGCCCCTTGGGAAAGTTTGGTGGCAATTCAACCAAATGGTAACAAACCCCCTCTCTTCTATATCCATGCAGGAGGTGGTAACCTTCTCGTCTATCGAGATTTAGCCTATAGTTTGGGCATAGATCAACCAGTTTATGGTTTACAACCAAGAGGGTTAGATGGGAAATACACTCCCCATACTCGAATTGAAGACATGGCAGATCATTACCTTGCTCAAATACGTATGATTCAGCCTCATGGCCCTTATTTTTTGGCTGGTTTATCTAGTGGAGGCACTACAGCTTGGGAAATAGCCCAGCGTCTCCAGGCTCAAGAAGAGAAGATAGCTCTGCTGTCCCTTTTTGATACCAATGGTCCAGAATACCCTAAGCTATTACCACCCATCCCGAGATTATTATCTGTCTTAAATTGGGCAATGTTTGATTTCTTGACCCTAAAGCTTGTGCTTAAGTTAAAACAATTGGGAATTAAACAGAGCACAATTAAGATTCTAGATAGGTTAGGAATTTTCAAGAGAGTTTTCGATGAAGACCAAAAAATTCAAACAGAGAACATGCAACAGGACTTTAGAGTCCTGATTGCTAAATACAAGAGTAATTCTAGCAATATTAGTCCGCTGGAAAAGTGGATCAACTCTTTAGCGATCCTGCTCTTAAAATATTCTTCTTCCCCTTTTTACGCCAATGCATTTGCTCGGGGAATGAGTCGCAATACCTTCAGTGATTTACCTGAGGCACTGCAACAAGTTCAAAAAGCTAGCCTCAAAGCGAATCGAGCTTATGTCCCTCAAGTGTACCCTGGCCGAGTAATTTTATTCCGAGCCAAGGAACGTCCTCCAGGTTTTTGCCGCGATCCTCAACTTGGCTGGGGTGATCTTGCAGCAGGAGGAATGGAAATTTACGAAATTCCTGGAAACCATACATCTATTATGAAATCACCAGTTCTGGCAGAAAAATTGCGTATTTGCTTAGACAAGGCTCAAGCTAAACTGATGTAAATCAGGTGGTTAGAATTTAGAAGGTTCTCAAGCTAATAGTCAACCTTTTACTAATCTGATTTTATTGATAGCGATCGCTTTTTTCCAGGAAAATATGATTTGGGGAGAGTGATCGCACTTAGCATTAGTAACTTTGTTCGTACTAATCCTGAACACAGACGTACTAATTTATGTACATTTAGATCAAATTGAGTTTATTCATTTAGTAGTTAAGTCAGGCTTATAGCCTAGAGCTTAGAGCTTAGAGCTATTGAAGCTGCATTGTACTAGTTACTTTACCAACTATGTCTGGAAGTTTTATAGTTCCCCAATCTCGACTATCAGTGCTTGCATCCAAGTTGTCTCCAGTCAGGAAGTAGCTGCCATCACTGTTAATAGCCGTAATCCTCTTGACTATAGCTAGCCTGTTCTTTTGGGGATGCATCATCACTACAATATCGCCAATTTGGGGCAGAGACCTTTGATAGGCATAGGAATTAATCAGTATTTCATCTCCTGGCTGTAGTAACGGTATCATTGACTTCCCCTTAACCTTGAAGCGCTTTCTTCTGCGTAAAAGTAAGAGTAAAAGTTCACCATAGCTTGTTTCTGGTAAAGTATGAGATTTTGCCATGTTAGCTATGTTAGCTATAGTTAATAATTCCGTGGGACTTTTTCCTTCATTACATTTTCAGATTTCCAGCCGCCAATGCTTTTTGTTTTGTAACCCTGATTTGAACCATGTCAAAAGTTATTAATATAAAACGCGAATTAAATTACCTTTAGCTATAAGCTTGGTTGTTCAAAGAATACCTACCATGTGTAAAGGACCACTCCCGCTAAGCAACTCGACTAATAAACCAATAAAACCCAACATAGCCAAACGACCATTCCATACTTCAGCCGCAGTAGTCAAACCCCATTGCCATTTTTCTTGGGGATACATTTTCATGTTCTTTTTAGGATGAGTCACGTCGGCAAAAGAACAAGGATTAGAATCTAAAGAATCTACAACTATGTTTGCTAGAGAATTGATGAAGCCAGGATCAACATTTAGCGCAGGAACACGATGAAAATTCTCAATTCCTGCTGCTTCGGCTACTTCACGATACTCTATGTCAATTTCTTGGAGGGTTTCGATATGTTCAGAAACAAAGCTAATGGGTACTACGGCTAAATCTTTGATGCCTTTTTCCCCTAACTCTTTCAGCGCGTCATCAGTATAAGGCTGGAGCCACTCTACAGGTCCTACTTTACTCTGATATGCCAAAGTATAATGATTTGTGCGACCAAGAGTTTGCATTATTAAGCGAGTACATTCTTCAATTTGCTCTTGGTAAGGATCTCCTGCTTCCTCCACATAACTGATGGGGACACCGTGGGCACTAAAAAATACATGGGCTTTATTAGGATTAGGGAATTTGTCTAGCTCTTTACCAATAAGATCTGCCATGGATCGCAGGTAGCCAGGGTTTTCGTACCAAGAAGGTACTAATGTATAGTCTACTTCCTTCAATATAGGGTCTGTTGACCACATTTCTTCTAATACACGGAAACTCGAGCCACTAGTACTGATGGAGAATTGAGGATAAAGTGGTAATACTACTACTTCTCTGATCCCGTCATTTTTGATTTGGGCGATCGCTTCTTCAGTGAAAGGATGCCAGTAACGCATTCCAATATAAATTTTGGCATCTTGTCCCATCTCTCTGAGCTTGTCTTGTAGAGCATTAGCCTGGGCTTCTGTTATCTCACGTAAAGGAGAGCCACCACCAATCTCTAAATAGTTTTCCTGAGATGTTTTAGCTCTCAAAGTAGAAATTAACCAAGCTAAAGGCTTCTGCAACGCTTTAACTGGTAATCTAATGATCTCAGGATCAGAAAATAAATTATACAGAAAGGGACGGACATCTTCGATGTTATCGGGCCCGCCTAAGTTGAGTAGCAAAACTCCAATACGACCCATAGTTCTTATAGCTTAGTTAAATTTTCAGTTTCTTCACTAATTTTAACAATATATCTTTTCTTTAGGATCTTCTGTAGGCAGTACACAGAACTTAACTGATTAAATACTTGTATTTAGTAATACTTGTGCTATTTTCTCAGGTACAGAGGTTCAATCTATTCTAAAATTCGGCAAGATTCTTAATTAAATCGGTAAGATTATCTCTGTCGAGGGATAATTTGTTATTTTCTATTTTTATATGCATGTCTATGATCAGCTTATTACAGCCAAATTTAATTCTAGGAAGCACTATATTCGATTTAACCCCCCAGGTACTTAGAGAACATAAAATTGATGGATTGATTCTGGATGTAGACGAAACTCTTGTCCCTTTTAGGCAAAAAGAAACTTCTGAGGAGCTAAAACAGTGGATTAGAGAGATTCGAGCCGATATTCCAATTTGGCTGGTAAGCAATAATATTAGCTACTCCCGCATTGGCAATATTGCCAACTCTGTTGACTTACCCTTTATTTCTGCTGCCAAAAAACCTTCTCGTCGTAAATTAAAGCAGGCAGCAACAGCTATGAATTTACCCGTCGAACAGATTGCCATGGTAGGAGATCGTTTGTTTACAGACGTCCTAGCAGGCAATCGTGCGGGAATGTTTACAATTTTAGTTGAACCAATGATAGATCCTTTGGTTGCGATGCGGTCACATCCGATTCGAGACTTTGAAATCTGGCTCTCTCAGCTACTGGGAGTATCTTTAGGCACAAACTCAATTGTCGCAACAAAAAGTAATAAGTCTTGATTTAGATAAATATAAAGAAAATATTATGAAACAAAAATATCTCAGAAAAATCTGGGAATATAGGTATCATATGAAATGAGGTCAGCACATTTAAAGACCTTAAATATAGTAAAAAACTAATATTTTTAATATTCTTAGGTGGCGTTAGTGTGAGTTTCGGCTTATGTCTAACGCCATTTTTAATTTGGTTTGTAGCTTTGAGTTACGTTGTTGCCAAACTAATGCTGGTACAGCAGTGTAGTTTGGCGGAAGTATCAATATCAGTCGAGTAAAAATATATGAAAATTTATGAAAAAAGCCATTTACCGTATTTTAGATGCCAATCTCGATCGCGCCAGAGAAGGATTAAGAATAATTGAAGAGTGGTGTCGCTTGGGCTTAAATAATCAGCCTTTAGCCGAAGAATGCAAACAGATCCGCCAAGAGTTGGCACAGTGGCATAGTTGGGAATTGCGCCAGGCGAGGGATACCCCTGGTGACGTGGGTACAGATCTCTCTCATCCTCAAGAAGAAGTGCGGGAAAGCATTGAACAGTTACTTCAAGCAAACTTGTGTCGCTCGCAAGAAGCTTTACGAGTACTGGAAGAATACAGCAAGCTCTACGAACCCAAAATGGCAACAGCCTGTAAACAGCTACGTTATCGTGTTTACACCATTGAAAGTAGTCTGCTCAACAATTATCGTCATCAGCAGCTACAAAACGCACCCTTATATTTAGTAACTTCTCCTGAACCAGCAATCCTTAAGACTGTAGAAGCAGCCCTTAAAGGTGGCTTAACTCTGGTGCAGTACCGAGATAAAGATGGTAAGGATAGTGATCGCTTAGAAAAAGCCCATCAGCTATGTCAACTATGTCATCGATACAATGCTCTATTTATTGTTAATGATCGGGTAGATATCGCTCTGGCAGTAGATGCCGATGGAGTGCATTTAGGGCAGCAGGATGCGCCAGTAGCTTTTGCCCGTGAAATCTTGGGCAATCATAAAATTGTTGGTCGTTCTACTACTAACAAACAGGAGTTAAATAAGGCGATCGCCGAACACGCTGATTATGTGGGAGTTGGTCCTTTTTACGAGACACCGACTAAACCAGGCAAAGCAGCAGCATCCGCCGAATACATTGATTATGTACAAGCTAAATGTCCCGTTCCTTGGTTTGCCATTGGCGGAATCGATCTCGACAATCTTAATGCAATTCTAAGCACAGGGGCACAGAGAGTCGCAGTGGTTCGCGCTATCATGCAAGCAGAGCAACCAACTCAAGTTACCCGCCAGTTCTTATCCCAATTGATTTAGACGGTAATTACCCCAATGGTCAGCTAGATCTATGTTAAATGCAACTAATACAATAAAAATAGAGGTCAATGGAGAATCCCATACCTGCATAGCGGAAACTGCTTTACCAGAGCTACTAACCCAGCTCCAACTTAATCCTCGTCTGATCGCCGTAGAATATAACGGTGAAATTTTACACCGTCAGTATTGGGCAAATACTCAGATGCAGTCGGGCGATCGCTTGGAAATTGTCACGATTGTCGGTGGCGGTTAAGTCAGACAAATAATTAAATAATTTAGATATACAGCTAACAAAAGCAAATATGAAAATGATTTTTAAACAAAATTCTTGGTTTAAATCCTGTCTTAAATCTGGTTTCAAATCTATTGTCCCCCTGGTACTAGTCTGCGTTCTCGTCTTGGGTAACGCTAGTAGCGCTATGGCAGCCCGTACTGGAGGTAGGATTGGCGGTGGTTCATTCCGCGCCCCTTCTCGCAGCTACTCTGCTCCTCGTGGTGGTAATTATGGAGGTGGGTATAGATCTGGTTATGGCTATGGTGGGGGCGGTTTCGGCTTTCCCTTCTTGCTACCCTTTTTTGGTTACGGTGGAGGGGGTTTATTTTCCATCCTGATCTTTTTGGCGATCGCTAGCTTTATTGTCCGTAGTTTGCAAAATGCGGGAGTAGGTTCAGATAGTAATGGTAGTTATGAAAGAAGTTCTAAAGTAGCTGTGGCGCAAGTACAAGTAGGTTTACTGGCAAATGCTCGTGAATTACAGCCCGAACTCAATCGCCTGGCTCTTTCTGCCGATACTAGTTCTGCTTCAGGACGAGCAACAGTAGTTCAGGAAGCAACTTTAGCTTTGTTGCGTCACCCTGAATATTGGGTTTATGGTATGACAGACTCACAAAAAGCCAGCTTAGATGCAGCAGAAGCAAAATTTAATCAATTGGCTTTGACAGAGCGCAGCAAGTTTACTGATGAAACCTTGAGCAATGTAAATAGCGTAGTCAGCAATGAGTCACTCAAAGCTCTGGGTGGCAACGCCGAAGGTGCAATCCAGTTAAAAGAAAGCGATTCTGGAGAATATATTATTGCCACCATAATTGTTGGGGCAACTGGCAGTCTTGATTTACCAAAAATAAACGGTTCAGATGATTTGCGTCAGGCACTACAACAATTAGGTAGTCTGGGTAGCGATCGCCTTTTAGCCGTAGAAGTTCTTTGGACACCCCAAGCAGACGGCGACACCTTAACTTCTGACGATATTTTGGCGTATTACCCCAATCTCAAACTAGTTTAGTTTAACTAACTCTCTTCTGTCACTCTAGGCAGAAGAGCAGTAAAACTTATCATCTGCCCAATGTCCAAAAGCAATTACTCGTTGACCATATTCATCATGTAAACATTCATAATCGACTAAGCAGATTTTTTAAACTTTTTAAACTCTTTTACAAGCTGGAAAAGCTCAAGTAATGTTTGTTTACCCTGGGGCAAAATAGTCCAAATTGCTAAATATAAAAAACCATAAGCTAAACCGTCAATTAATAGTGATAACCAGATCTGGGTATTAGCCAGCGAGTTACTATCTAACAGCATAATTAAAATTGCGGTAACAATTGAAGCAAAAGCTGGTCGGGCTAAGGTAGTACCTAGTTGTTTTAACTTGAGAGGTGTCCCGTAATAGCAGTAAATAAATCTGGGAAACCAGATCAAAGGTCTTGACAGTCCGTAAGCAGCAGCGACACCAATTGCGCCCCAACGAACGCTAACCAGAAAAATCAAAATATCTAAAGTAGACATGACTACGCCAATACGCAACTGACGATCTGTTCTTCCCAGAGATTGATATACCCAGGCGCTGGCTAAATTAAAAGTTCCCATAAAGGCGGCAGGAATGAGAAATTTAAATATAGGTACAACCTCTAGCCACTGTTCTCCCAACACTAAGAGGATCAGCTTATCTGTAACCGCAAAAGAAAATGCCACCATTGGCATCCCTAAAAAGACAATCGCCAGGACAAATTTATAATAATAATGAACGTACTTCTGAGAGTCGGTTTGTACGCGACTCAAAAGCGGTAGCGCCACACTATTGATCGGTATATTAATCTGCTGAATGGGTAATAAAACTAGCTGATAAGCTTTAGAGTAAAGACCTAATTGTCCTCCCCCCCAATATTGACCAATTAAAATATTATCTAGGTTACGGGAAAAATAATTAATACAGTTGAAACCAGTCAAGTTGCCGCCAAAAGCTAACATCGAACCCACTTTAGAATTGCGACTGGGTAATCCAGGTCGCCAACTGCAAACGATCCATGTCCCCATGGCGTTAATCACGGCTGTGGCTAATTGCATGATCACCAATGCCCAGTATCCTAGACCATAATTTGCAGCGACAATAGCTGCGACTATTCCCCCTAAGACAGAAATAATTTCTATTTTGGCAATGCTGGCAAATCTCATTTGCCTTTTGAGTAATGCCTGATGTTGAACGCTCAAACCACCAAAGACAAAAATACTGGATAAGACCAGAACCATCTGTAATAGACGGGGTTCGTGATAAAACCAGGCAACCACAGGAGCTAAAGCTGCAAAAACTAGCGAAATTAAAATACTGACTACAAGATTGATCCAAAATAAGGTACTTACCTGTTGATGATTAATTTCATCTCTTTGAATGGTGGCGGTAGAAAGACCCAAATCTTTAAACAACTGGACAAAACCAATAATTGGGGTCGCCATGCCGATTAGTCCATAATCATTGGGGGTCAGTAAACGAGCTAAGATGATAGTAGAGCTAAGTTGCAGAACAAATTTACTACCTTGAGCCAGCAGCGTGATTGCTCCACCACGAACCGAACGTCCTTTAAGGTCTGTAGTTAACTTATGATTGTTAAAATATTCTTGATAAGGGTTTGATAAAGAGTTTTGACTGTGTTTTGGCACCGATTATTTTATTCCCGCTCCCATCTGTATCTTAGTTCGACTAAATTAACTGATCTTTTAACTAGTTTTTATTAGCAATTTACTAGATTGTATGTTTTTTGAGATCAATTGCCCTTATGTTGAGGGATTTAGCGATCGTCTTAAATGTCAAGTCTATTAAGCGATCGCAGACTAGCAAGGTCTATATATTCTGCCGCCAAACTACCTTGAATAACTCGACAGGGCATGTCTGGCTCTCCTAAATCGCTCACCACCAAAGCTGCTTGAGTAAAATCTTGTTGCTCAGTGTAGTTGTTTACCGTAACGATGGTGGTCAATCCTGCTGCTGTCGCTGATTCTAGTCCATTGTCCGAGTCTTCGATAACGAGAAAGTTTTCCGAAGCAAGTCCCAGGCGATTTACAACATAATGATAAATATCGGGGGCAGGTTTTTTGAAGGGGACAATATCCCCTGCGGCAATTACCTCAAACCAATCTAGATCGAGATATTTCTCTAATAGAGCGATCACATTAGGTAAAGACGTAGTAGTAGCGATCGCTAAAGTAATATCCGCAGTTCTCGCCTCATCAATTAATCTTTTGGCACCTGGACGCAATTGAATTGTGCCACTGCGGAGCAATTCCAAGTAATGTTTAGTTTTCAGCTTGTGTAGGTAAGCCACCAAGTCAGCCTGATCCTTACCTGGCTTAAAATCTGGTAGATACTGCTGAAGAAAATATTGGATGCGTTCTTTTCCCCCAGAAACAGTTAATAATTTGCCATAAAATTCTACCGACCAATGCCAATCCAACTCTGCTTCCCTAAAGGCGCGGTTAAACGCTACTCGATGCCCATCTCTCTCTGTATTTGCCAAAGTTCCATCAACATCAAAGATCAAACATTGCAATTGATTACCCATCTTTTAAAGTCAGTAATTCCCTCTTATAGTAAATCCGATTCTGAAAACCCACTTGCAAATTAGGAGTATTTGATGGGCTAAAAATCTTCTGCCTTCTGCCTTTTGTCTTCATACAACTTTTAAATCACAACTTTTAAATAGTGTATCTCGATACAAAAATAAACAAAACTTTATTTTTCACGGAGACGATTGCACAAGAATTGCACAAAAATTTTGATTGAATAAGTTTATCCAAATGTCACTGAATCTCCTAACTTCAAAGCTTTATTGCAATATATATAGTTTTGACCAAAAGTTAGGAATCAGTTTTCTAAATAATTCATTTGGTGCATACATAAGATTTAGGAGAAATATTGATGTTTGACGCATTTACCAGGGTAATTTCCCAAGCTGATGCTAGAGGTGACTATCTCAATCAAGGCCAGTTTGATGCTCTCAAAAATATGGTGGCAGAAAGCAACAAACGTATGGATGTTGTGAACCGCATCACTGGTAATTCTTCAGCTATTGTCGCTAATGCTGCTCGTGTTTTATTTGCCGAACAGCCCCAGTTAATTGCACCTGGTGGGAATGCTTATACCAACCGTCGCATGGCTGCTTGTTTACGAGACATGGAAATCATTTTACGCTATGTCACTTACGCTACTTTTTCTGGGGATGGCAGTGTCTTAGAAGACCGTTGCTTGAATGGTTTACGGGAAACTTATGTAGCTTTAGGAGTTCCAGGTCCTTCTGTGTCTGAAGCTGTCAGCAAAATGAAAGCTGCTGCGATCGCCATTGCTAATGACAGAAATGGCGTAACTCAAGGAGATTGCAGTTCTTTGATGTCTGAAGTATCGAGTTACTTTGACCGTGCAGCAGCAGCAGTAGGCTAGTTTGCTTCTACCCAGATTCATCCTTTAGTTAAACATAGTAAAAATTTATTCCCAGAGGTATTTTATTCATGAAGACTCCTATCACCGAAGCAGTATCAGCTGCTGATTCTCAAGGTCGTTTCTTAAGCAGTAGCGAAATTCAAACTGCATTCGGTCGTTTTCGCCAAGCTAACGCTAGTTTGGAAGCTGCTCAAGGATTAACTAATCAAGCAGACAGTTTGGTAAACGGTGCAGCCCAAGCCGTTTATTCTAAGTTTCCCTATACTGTTCAAATGCAGGGACCAAATTATGCTTCTACTCCTGAAGGTAAAGCTAAGTGCGCTCGGGATATCGGCTACTACCTACGAATGATCACTTATTGTTTGGTCGCTGGTGGCACTGGTCCTATGGATGATTATCTAATTGCAGGAGTTGCGGAAATCAACGCTACTTTTGAGTTGTCTCCTAGCTGGTATGTAGAAGCTCTTAAACATATCAAAGCCAATCATGGTTTAAGTGGCGATCCTGCTGTGGAAGCTAACTCTTATATTGAGTATGCGATTAACGCCCTCAGCTAGATTTTTTCTAGTAGCTCGGAATTGCAGATGACTATTGAGCTTGTCTTTTTGTTTAATGGTTGGCTGTAATTCCGAGCAGTTTTTTTAGTAAAACAATCAGCAAATTTAGGAGTATAACCAGTGGCAATTACAGCAGCATCTCGCTTGGGAATCTCTGCCTTTGAAGATACTAATATGGTGGAACTACGTCCTAATTGGGATAAAGAAGATGCCAAAATAGCGATCGCCGCAGTGTATCGTCAAGTTTTGGGCAACGACCATCTAATGAACTCGGAACGTCTGACTAGTGCCGAATCCTTATTGGCAGATCGTTCGATTTCAGTCCGCGAATTCGTCAGGGCAGTAGCCAAGTCAGAACTCTATAAAGGAAAATTCTTTTATAACAACTATCATCCCCGTACCATCGAGTTAAACTTTAAGCATTTACTTGGTCGTGCGCCTTACGATGAGTCAGAAATTGTCGAACATCTCGATTTATATCAAAATCAAGGCTTTGAAGCAGATATTGATTCATATATTGATTCTGAAGAATATGTGCAAAGTTTTGGGGATGATATTGTTCCTTTTTATCGGGGTTTTTCGACCCAGACAGGGCAAAAAACTGTTGGGTTTCCCCGCATGTTTCAACTTTATCAAGGTTATGCCAATAGCGATCGCGCTCAAGGGAATACAGGTAGTCCTCGTTTAACCTACGATTTGGCTCGCAATATGGCAACTCCTGTGCGTAGTCCCGGTGGGAACGGTTGTCTTTCCGGTACAACTACCACTGAACGAGGCGGTTTATATCGATTGCGGGTAACCAAAGGGGGAATCGGACGGGCTCCCCAAATACGTCGTAGTATGCAAGAGTACGTTGTTCCTTACGAAAGACTTTCGGCAACCCTGCAAAAACTTAATAAACAAGGTAGTCGAGTTCTCAGCATTACTAACGCTTAACCCAATTTTAACCATAACTATCTATATATTCAGGAGAATAGTAAGTGGCAATTACAACAGCAGCATCTCGTTTGGGAGTTTCTGCTTTTAGCGATCGCAAACCTTTAGAATTACGCCCTAACTGGACTCAAGATGATGCCCAGGCGATAATCAACGCCGTTTATCGGCAAGTTTTGGGCAACGACTATATTATGCAGTCGGAGCGTCTAACAGCGACAGAGTCTTTACTCTGTAATGGTTCTCTGACGGTGCGAGACTTTGTACGGGCGGTAGCCAAATCAGAACTCTATAAGACGAAATTTTTGTATGACAATTTTCAAACTAGAGTGATTGAGTTAAACCTCAAGCATCTATTAGGGCGAGCAGCTTATGATGAGTCGGAGATAATTTATCACCTCGATCTTTATCAAAATAAAGGTTTTGAAGCCGATATCGACAACTATATCGACTCAGCCGAATATGAAGCCAGTTTTGGCGACTATATAGTTCCCTACTACAGAGGTTTTGCAACTCAACAAGGGCAAAAGACTGTGGGCTTTACCCGTATGTTCCAACTATATCGGGGCTATGCCAATAGCGATCGCTCTCAGGTAACAGGAAAAAAATCTTGTTTGGCTCAAGATCTTGCTCGTAATAGTGCTTCTGCTGTAGTTGCACCATCAGGGGGCAGTGAAGGCTGGGCTTACCAATCTTCTAGTCAAGGGGTCACACCTACTCGGGCTTTCAGAACTGCCAATCAAGATAATCGTATTTATCGGATTGAAATATCGGCAATGAATTTACCCAGATATCCTAAGGTGCGCCGAGTTAGTCGAGCTATTTTAGTGCCTTACGATAAACTTACCCCCACTCTGAAAAAGATCAACAAAATGGGTGGTAAAGTTGCCAGCGTTACTTTAGCTTAAAGGAGATTTTGACAAAATGTTAGGCAAATCAGTACTTAGCGGTTGCTCCAGTTCGTCATCAAATAATCGTATTTTTGTTTATGAAGTAGCGGGATTAAAGCAGAACGAAGCAAACGATAGAAATAGCTATTCTTTTCGTAGTAGTAGTAATGTTTTTGTATCTATTCCCTATAATCGTATGAATGAGGAAATGCAGCGTATTGGCAAAATGGGGGGAACTATTGTCAATATTCAATCTTTAGAAGCCTTCAAACAAAGCGATGCGGGTAACGACCAGGAAACCAAAGATAGTAGCCCCAAGGAAGAGAAAGCTTCTAGTGACGATCAGAATTAATTTTGATCCCTCAAAATAATTTAAAGTGATTATCTCCAATAATCGTAGAGGCTTGATCAAGCAAGCTTCTACGATTAACCATTATGAATTTTAAACTATATACAAACTCATGATTGCTTTATTCAAATCTTCTCTTCGAGAACGTCAACACACTTTGATTAAGCAGTTGGCAAACTGTATTGAAGAACAATGGATGCGCTACTTAGATCTTGCCTACTATCCCATACCTGATGATTTGGGTTATGTAGAGGGAAATCTTGAATCAGAAAAATTAATTATCGAAAATTGCTGTTATCAAACCACTCAGTTTCGCAAATTACATTTAGAATTGGCTAAGGTTGGAGATCGCCTGGATATTCTACACTGTGTGATGTTTCCTCGTTCAAATTACGATCTGCCAATATTTGGGGTGGATTTAGTCGGTAGCAAGGCGGGAATTGGGGCAGCAATTGTCGATTTGTCCCCTGTAAATAGCGATGGTCTGCTTCCTGAAACCTATAGTCAAACTTTAGCTAATTTACCCCAGATCGCTTTTTCTCAACCCCGTGCTTTACCTGAATGGGGAAATATTTTCTCGAAGTTTTGTTTATTCGTGCATCCCAGCAATAGCCAAGAAGAACAACTGTTTCTTGATCGAGTTCAACAATCTCTAGCCATACACTGCAAAGCTGCTTTGGCTTCATCTCCCGTAGCTTCTAAATTTAAACAAGCTGAAATTCAATCAGGGCAACGTTACTACTGCGCTCAACAGCAACAAAATGATAAAACTCGCAGAGTATTGGAAAAGTCCTTGGGTCAAACTTGGACAGATCACTACATGACCGAAATGCTTTTTGATTGTCCTTAAATCTTTTGGCAGTTATAACCATTGGTGACAAGTTAAGAAAAAATTGAACTAGTCAACTTCTTGGTGCATTCGCTCACGGCACGGGAACCAACAAGACCGCGATGCACCGCTAGTACAGATAGTGTCTTATATCTCAGATAACACTAAATATGGATTAGAGTCGATGGGGATGGCGATCGCGCTTATTTCTCTGTTTGTTTTCTAGAAACACCTCAAAAGCTATTGGCTTAAAGCTTGGAGCTATTGGCTAGTAAGCATTTGACAAACAACACAAACCCTTAACTTGTCATAGATGGGTTTGCACTCCGAATATAAGTAGTTAAAATACCCTGCTCAAAAGCTTATACGGTATAGGTTTAGAGCAGGGTATAATTGTTTTAAAGGGTTGTATAATTATTTTAAAGAGATTAAGCTTGGCATCTTCAAACTTGTATTTTGTTGTTGTTATTAGACAGATATTAAACTGGCTTCAGCAAAATTACTGACCTTATTAATTTGTATTTTATTTTTGTTGTTTAAGCAATATTCGTGGATTGAAGATCAACTAAGCTAAATATGCTTAAAAGTTGTTTTAAATCAATGATAAATTCGGTAATTTTGCGAATAGTCTTCTATTTTTTATTTGTTAATATGGGACAAAATTGAGCGTACAAATCGAGCGTATAAGTCATAAATATATGATGTTATTGCTTAGGGGCAATATATCTTTTATTATTGTGAGTTATAACCAATCTATTCTATGTTTTCTAATTCAGTAATTACTCTTATTTTCTATATACAGCAATGCAAGGTTTTCTTGCTAGATAATGCCATTTATTTATTTTATAGCAATTAAAAATCTGGTTTTTACTAGCAATATCTTGGTGATATATATTGAATTTAGTGTTGAATCTAAGCACTAAAACTTAGCTTAAATACCTAGCTAAAATATAAATATTTTTGCTGTCTGAAAAATTACTATCTACTGTTCTATCATCACTAAAAATTATACAAATACCATGACCAGACCTAAGAAATTTCAGCATCAAGAAACAAATTCTCCTTTTAAAAGATTAAGACTAAACGTTAAGCTATCCCAGGAACAATTAGCTAGAGAAATTGGTGTCGCGGTATCGACTATTCGCCGTTGGGAAAAAGGACAGGCTGAACCAACTATGACAGTGGCTCAAATGAAAGAATTTTGCAAAGCGGTGCAGAAAAATTTTGAAGACTTACCCAACTCCTTATTGCCAACAGATAGATCTAAAAGTGCCAGCAATGGTCACAGATAATTTCAGATTTAGGATTGTTATATTTCTCGTTAAATTAATTACAGGCTAGTGGTCTTTGGCGTAAATATCGATACCATTAACAAAGTTGATTCATAAATAAATAAACCGCGTCCACTTTGAAACCCGTAGTTTTTCCCTATAGAAAAAAATCCAGTTCTCTATCTGGATGGGGTATAAATAGAACCCATTTTAATGGTGACTTTATTTAAGCCTGCCTCCACTAGTTGCAAGATCTCAGTATTAACCATCAGCTTGTTAAGCAAATCTTGATTAATCAAACCAAAATAACAACTCTATGAAATTGCTTGTTTAAGGGAATGGCAAAATTCACCGATCGCCTTTAATCCTGATTCTGGAGTACCGTCTGCAAGGCGTTTAACGATCGCACTGCCAACAATTACGGCATCTGCACCCCAGTCTTTGAGTTGTTTTGCCTGTTCGGGGTCTGAAATACCAAAACCGACCCCGATGGGTTTATCTGTGGTGCTATGCAAATCAGCCAAGAGATCTTTAACTCCTGCTGCCATTTGAGAGCGAATCCCAGTTACACCAGTTACTGAAACCAAATAAATGAAGCCTTGAGACTTAGCGGCGATCGCATCTATCCTCTCTTGAGAACTTGTGGGAGCGACTAACAAAGTTACTTCAATGCCTATTTCTGCTGCTGATTTCAGTAATACCTCCGCTTCTTCTAGGGGAAGATCGGGAACAACCAAACCACTGACTCCTGCTTCTTTTACTTGCCGAAGAAAAGTCTCAATACCACGATAATAAATGGGGTTGTAATAAGTGAACAAGATAATAGGAACGTTGATCTTACCGACTACCTGTCTAACTATAGCTAAAACATCTTCTAGCTGGACTCCTTTTTGTAAGGCTCTAGTTGCTGCTGCTTGAATTGTGGGACCGTCTGCCAGAGGATCGGAATAGGGAACACCTAGTTCAATCATGTCTGCGCCATTGTTGGCTAAAACTTCCAGCGCCTTAGAGGTTGTTGCTAAATCTGGATCTCCTGCGGTAATAAAAGGAATTAAAGCACATTCAGAATTTTCTTTGAGCTTCTGGAAACGAAGGGCAACATTCATGAGGCAAAATTAATTAAATAAATATTTAAAATAATCGAGATATTTAGGATTCTTTCCCTGGGTCAACTTCCTGCTGTAGCTGGGCTAACTCTTCAGGAGACATTTCCTCCAGACGTTTTTGCATTACAGCCTCTTGATAATCTTTAAGCTGTTGATTATAGGTCATTTTTTTAGTGCCTACTCGAATTAAGTAGGTCAAAGACCAGCCCACCAAGCCAATGACTAGCAATGCTTGAGTCCAGATTCCCGCATCAATCCCATCTAGACCAATTAATTGCAGTGCAACATAAACTAGTCCAGCAGCAATAAAAACACCCAGACCAATACCCAGAGCATCGATTCTACGCATATTAGTATCTTAGTATCTTAAGCTTTTAAATTGCGACGTTGAGGACGGAAATTGAGAAAAGGACTCAGCAATAACATTCCAGGGAAACTCAAAAACACCATAAGATACATAATTACCCGTTCAATTGAGCTGGCAATGTACCAACGCTTGTTGAGATAGAAATAGACTAATGCTGGTAACACCAAAAGATATGTGCCACTCAAAACTAGATATAAAAGGGCGACTAGGTTAGTCTCTGTAAGTAGCATAACTGCTTCTGATCGTGAGGAAATTTATGACATTGTTATTCTAACAGGGTAAATGCACAGACTTCCCTCAATTCTCCATGTGGCTACTGATTAGTTAATAGTTATTTAAACTCTTTCTTTCTCCATAACTTAGTAAGCGATCAAGAGTATCCAGACGGCTTTGCCAAACTTTTGCTTGATAGGCATCAACATCTTTAGTTTGTTCCATCCAGGAGGGAAATTGCCGACGAAGGGAATTTAGGGTAATTTGAGCCGAGAAAAAATTTCTCCCAGAAGGTTCATCAATTAGATTTTGCAATTCTAGCCTTAATTGATCGGCTTGCTGTCCCCATTTCCTTAGGATGGTATCCTCTATTGCTGGGGAATTTTGAGTTAAGAAGAAATTCCATTCTTGCTGCAAGCCTTGATATCGAGATAAGGTAGCTCTAAAAGGTTCTCGATGAGGTAAAGGCTTCTTTGATTCCCTAGTTCGTTCCCCTTGAGTACTGTTGAAAATAGTGGTCAAACGAGGGTTTAAATTTTCGGCAGCAAACAGAGCATATCCTTGAGTAGACATGCCACGCAAGAGTTGCATTTGGTCTAGTGCTACCACCTCGGATATATTTAACAGTCTAATCCCGGGTAGGAGTAAAGCTTTACCATGATCAAATTCACTGAGCAAAGGATTAGTCAAACTATGTAATTTACCTGTGTCTTTAGCGTAGGTCATGGGGACTAACATATCAATCCATTCTTTTCTGACCCATTTTTCCCACGATTGCTGAATTTTACTCAGACGTTCCCTTTGTGGCATAGGAAAAACTGCCGTTGAAAGAGTCAGTTCAGGACGAAGTTGCTTCAAATTTTGAGACACGGAACCAACAAAATTATCTACCTGTTCGATGCGAAATTCTGTCCACTTCGACCAGAGCGAGTGAGAAGGATTTAGCTCGATGGGATCAACTCCAGTTAGCTCTTGGAACTGCTGCCTAGCAGCAATGCCATAACCATAGGTTATTTTGCCTGTAGGACTCTGAAAAGGATAGCGAATATAGTCGAGATGAATGCCATCAATCTGATAATTGGTAGCCAGTTCTGTTACTAAAGACAAAAGGTATTCTCGAACTTCAGGATTAGCAGGATCGAGAAAAACCTTACCAGAGCTATAGTGAAAACGACTACCCTCGTGATCTGTAATTGCCCAATGTGGGCGTTGTGATAAAACTGGACCAAGGTAATTGCGGGGAAGGTTGAGGATTGTATTATGGCGCTGATTTCCCGCTGCAAATGTCCAGACCCAGGCATGCAATTCCATTCCTCGTTCGTGGGCTAGTTTTACCGCAGCTCGCAAGGGGTCCCAACCTTTTACCAAAGGATTTTGCTGAGGTGCTACTTGGCTGGGATAAATAGTATAGCTAGAGTTTAAGGTTTCAAAAAAAACGGTATTAATGCCTGCCAATGCCATACGATCAAATATTTCGACCAAATCAGCTTCAGATTTAGATTTGACAATTGTGCCTCGGTCTAGCCACATTCCTCGAACTTCAGATTCAGCAATGGGGCTGTTGCTGGGATAGTTGTCCCATAAAACTTTTTGAGCAGTAGACCACTCTTCTTGGGCTTCAGCAAATCGGCGTTGGCTGGCCAAAGAACGAAATGTTTCTAGTTTCTGAACTGCTAATTGTAAAGCTTGATGAGAATTTCGATAGTTGGATTTTGCTATCTGTTTTTGATTCTGTTTATCAATAATAGTTCTTTGCTCTAGTATTTGTTGGATAACTTCGTTGGTAGAAATGTTTAGTTTGCTGTGATTAGCATCAGCAGTCAACAACGTCGTTTTAAAGCGACCAATTAAACCTTCCAACTCCTGAGTCATCAAGCGCAGTTTGCCAGGAGAGATCGTTGGCTCTAAATGGTAATTAAAGCCAGGAGTAATATAAGATTTGAATTTTGCTGAATCTGAGCTTGGAGTAATGTTACTGGCTGCTGACTGAGCTACCGCTGGCAGAGGACATAAAGTACTAGTAAATAAGATAGTTATTAGCTTAGTAAGCTTGTTATTAATTAGTCTAGGGCTAATAATTGATAACAAATTATATTGTTGTACATGCCCAGCATTTCTTTGCACAAAATTTTCCTCTAAAACCTATATTTAGCCAATCAGCAGTCATTTGTCTGCTATTTGATTTTAATCTCACAAATTGATTGAATGTATCAGTACTAGTGACGATTCCTAGAGATTTGCAACCAGAATATTTACCAGTAATTACGGGGGGATAAGTAGGTGTGTCAAATTATTTAGTAGATAATTCGGTGGAGAATTAGGGAATTAGGACTGACTTTTTTTCAATCTTTATTGATTCTCTTGAAGCTAATTTAATTATTTTCAAGTAGTTATTTTGTTACAAGTGCATGTATCAATTGAGTGCGCTTTTATTCTATACTCGATCTGGGAGTATCTCTGTCTTGTCATTTTTGGCTAGCGTCTATTTTACGATCAAAAGTATATCAATCAATAATCAAGCTAGCTTTGTAATTAGAAAACAATCGAAAAAATGCCAAATAAATTTTTCAAGCATCTTAGATCGCCTGACAAGCAACGTACTCCACCAGGTCAGAACCTCACTCATCTTTTGCCTGTACTTACCTATGGAGAAATTCCAGAGATTAACCTAGATCAATGGGAACTAAAGGTTTGGGGACTGGTATACTCAAAAAAATTCACTTTAGAGGACTTAATGCAGTTACCTCAACATGAGTTTACCAAAGATTTTCACTGTGTTACCCGTTGGTCAAAACTTGACGTTAAATGGACAGGTATAAAAGTAACCGATTTCATTAAATTGGTCGATGTCGATCTTCAAGCCACTCATGTATTGCAGCATTGTTATGGCGGCTATTCAACTAACTTAAGCATAGATGATTTTGTTCGAGAAGATAACTTTTTTGCTTTTAAGCTATTTGGTGAGCCACTTTCCCCTGAACACGGTGGTCCTATAAGAACAGTTATTCCACATCTTTACGGATGGAAAAGTGCGAAATGGATTAATGGTTTAGAGTTTTTGGATTATGAAAAGTTGGGATTATGGGAAAATAATGGCTATCACCGACGAGGAGATCCTTGGCTTCATCAAAGATATGATGCTTAATTAACTACCAATAAATACTTATCAAGCTGAAATTTGCATATTTATAGTCAGATGAAAAAAGCTTTTTTTAGGAATCAGAAAGATACAATATTAACTCAAGCAATCAAAAGAAAAACAAGTTTAAATGATCTAAAAAAAATTATCATTCAAGAACCAGAATTAATTGACGTTCAAGGAGCATTAGGCAACACTGCAATTTGCTCGGCTGTGAAACAAGGAAATTATGAATTAGTTCGATGTCTTTTGCAAAATAAAGCTAATCCTAATATTGCCAATAACCTATCCAATACTCCTTTAATTTGGGCAATTAAAGAACCAAGAATTAATCAGAAAATTATTCATCTTTTACTTGAATATCATGCTGATATTAATTGCATTGGTCATATGAATAAAACTCCCTTAACCTGGGCAGTTATTCACAATGAAATTGACTTGGTAGAATTATTTTTGCGTAATGGTGCAGATCCTAATATTCCAGATAAAGAAATAGGAACGCCTATATTAAGGGCAACATTAGACAATCACCTTAAAATTGTAGAATTACTGCTGCGATATGGTACTAAATATTACCTGGAAACCGAAAAAACATTCGGTATTAGACTACTTTTCACAGCAGCCTACTATGGTCACGAAGAAATTATCAATTTTTTAATCGAGCAAACTAAAAATGCCCCTCAAAATGAACTTAAAATAAATTTTGATGCTCAATGGTACGGAGAAGATAATGATGAAGATAATGGAAGTACTGCATTAATATTTGCATTACAAAATAGCTATGTAGAAATTGCCAAATCACTGATTCAAGCTGGATCAAGTCTAGAAATCACTAATGATCAAGGCAAATCTGCATTTGATTATATTGATGAGCTTGACATTTCTATCAAGGATAATTTCAGGTCATTTATACTGAGTGACAGTGCCATTTATCGCCAATTAAATAATCAGAAAAGATCAGAACTAAGTCAAGAAAATTTAAACCTAGCATAAAACTGCAAAGAGACAAGCAATTAAGAATTATGCAATTATTATCAAATAATTTAGATACGAAGAAACAAAGAGTAATTCTTCATAAATCTCTAGACATTATCCTTGATTATCTAGCAGAAAATCAAAACCCAAATCAAAAGGTACTGAATCATCAAGCTACTAATATCCTGAAGCAAAATATTGATTTAAATTTGCCAGCAGAAGGAGAATCTATAGAGGAATTAATACCTCTGATTGAATTGTACTTAAAATATAGTGTACGTACTGGAAGTTCACAGTTTTTAAATCATCTTTGGGGCGGGTTTGATCTATCTGGTTTAGTTGCAGAGATGGTAACAAGTGTTACTAACACTTCAATGACTCTATACGAAAGCGCACCCGTAGCCTTATTAATGGAGCAGGAAATAATTGCTGCTTTTAACAAACTAATCGGTTTTGATTCTGGGTCAGGGCTAATGGTAACAGGGGGTAGCAATGGAAATTTAATTGCTATGCTATGTGGGCGAAACAAATACTTACCTCAAGCCAAGTCTCAAGGATTAAAAGATAGTAATTTAGTAGCTTTTGTTTCCGATCAGTCCCATTTCTCTTTTCTTAAAGCCGCTAATGTTTTGGGAATAGGAATGACAAATATTATTAAAATTAAATCCGATGTCCAAGGGCGGATGATTCCCCAAGAATTAGAACTAGCAATTAAGTCAAGTGTTCAGCAAGGTAAAACTCCTTTTTTTGTAGGGGCGACTGCGGGAACTAGCGTTTTGGGAGCTTTCGATCCGATCTTATCTATAGCTCAAATTACTCAAAAATATAATCTTTGGCTTCATATTGATGGTGCTTGGGGAGGTCCAGTTTTATTCAGCCAGAAGCATAAACATCTCTTACAAGGAAGTGAATTAGCTGATTCTTTTTCTTGGGATGCTCATAAGTTAATGGGAGTTCCATTAACTTGTTCAGCTTTCTTAGTTAAAGAAAAAGGAGTTTTAAGTCAAACTTGTTCTAGTCAGGGAACTGAATATGTTCATGATCAAGAAAATACAACTGGTGATTATAATCCTGTACAAATGTCTTTGCAATGTAGCCGCAGAGTTGACTCCTTAAAATTATGGTTATCTTGGCAAACTCACGGCTATTTGGGCTATGAAAAAATAGTTGATTATTTATTCGACTTGGCTCAATATACCATTGAATATATTCGCAATTGCAAATATCTCGAATTAATGGTAGAGCCAGACTTTTTAAATATCTGTTTTCGCTACAATCCTAATGATGATAATATTTCTCCTGATTTGTTAGACAAAATCAATCTTGAACTCCGCAATTGCTTATTCCATTCAGGGGAAACTTTTGTCAACTATGCTCATTATCAAGAGCGGATTGTTATTCGTTTAATACTTACTAATTCAGATGTTAAACTAAAAGATATAGAGCAATTTTTTGATAATATAATTGTTGCAGGTAATCTATGTTATCAGAAGGCAAAAGAATAGGTTTTTTAGTAGAGATTATTTATAATTAACTAAAAAAATCTTTAAAGATTAGAAAATATCAAGAGAACAAATTTAATGTCATGAATGAGTCCAAAAACTTACTTGATTATCGTATAGCTGTAGAAGAAACAAATCGGCAATACGGTCCTGATAACGAGAAACGTTTTGTCAAGATTTCTGAGCGTGAAGATAGAACAGATCTTGACATGCCTATTTGCAAAATATTCTGGGAAAAGACCTTTTTGCAGACCTGGAATGATATTTTTATCGACAAAGGGTTTTTTGAATTATCTCTTTTCCCGATGTTGGTTAGAGAACTTAAACCACAAACCATTATCGAATTAGGCGCATTAAGTGGAGGAAGTGCTGTCTGGTTTGCCGATCTTTTAGAGATGTCTCAGATTAAAGGTGCTGTTTACTCTGTCGATGTGGATCTTTGTCTGCTGGATGACAAGGCAAAAGCAGACTCTCGAATTAATTGGATTGAAGGGGATTGTAACAATATTAGTGCAGTCTTGACCCCCGATCTACTCTCTACCCTCCCCCATCCCTGGTTAGTTCTAGAAGACTGCCATGTCAATACAGTAGGGATTTGTGAATATTTTCATAACAACGGATTACAAAGTGGAGACTATTTGATAGTTGAAGATACTAATAAACTGGTTCCCCAATACTGGATGAGTCGTTGGAAAGATACTCCAGAACTCAAACGTATTGAACAAAAAATCGATGAGGTGAGGGATTGGTTGAAAGATCGCGAAGATCAATATCTAGTAGATACTTACTATCTAGATATGTATGGCTATAACGTCTCCAAGAACTGGAATTCTGTATTTAAAAAGGTTTAGTTCTTATGAGTCATCAAACAACCAGTAGCTTCTTTACTCTTGAGGGCAAACGTTTTCACTATATTTGGTTGCGAGATAACTGTCCTTGTCCGCAGTGTCGTGAACCCAACTCTTTTCAAAAAATATTCGATATTAGTCAACAGCAAGAAGCGCCCAGCCCTTTATCGGTCAACATTAAAGATCGAGAACTAGAAATTATCTGGTCTGAAGAGCCTCATCACCAAAGTTTATACAGTATTTCTTGGTTGTTAAGTCATGCTTATGATCACGGTTCTGATTCAGATCGTAGTCCTGTAGATCAGAAGGTAGCCAAGCGTAATCAAGAGCAAGTGCTTTGGAATCGGGATTGGTTGAAATCTCATCCGATGAAGCAATATGACTTTCAAATCGATCCAGAGGAGAATTGGATCGATCAAGTTTGTGCATACGGATTTACGGTATTGCGTAATGTCAAAAATCTCACAGATTTGATTCGCACCATTGGTCCAGTTCGTTCGACTGAAATCGGTGATTTCTATGAAGTTGGGACAGAGCCACCAGAATATGGATTGTCTCAAACCAGCAACGCTCTTCTGCCTCATAATGACTATGAAATCTTCACCCATACTGCTAATCTGCTGCATTTTTTACAATGTATCAAGAATGAAGTTTCTGGTGGAGAATCAATTGTAGTAGATGGCTTTCGGGTTGCAGAAGATTTTCGCCAAGATCATCCTCAGTACTTCCAAACACTAGTAGAAATACCAGCTCAGTTTCAAAAATTCTTTTCGGTGTTTGTTTAGCAACGGGGAAATTTTGGTCGGTAAGGAAATTTTAAGTGCTGAAAGCCTTATATATAAAGGATTTTGATTTTAGGAATCAAACTTTACTGCGATCGCTAAATATACAAGATTAGCATTTTGAGTTAGTGTCCCACTTTTACCTTTTACTGGGACAGTTTTTTCTGAAACTATTGCTATATAGTTATTACAGATGATATTAAATTTAATATCCAATCATCAAAAGTGGGACAGTTGGTATCAAAAAATCTCTTAGCGACCAAAATTTCTCTTCTGCTATACAAACACCTTTTCCGAAGCCCGTCGGTATAATCGCCGCACGCAGTCTATTTTTGAATTGGATTGGCGAGGAGAAATCATCGGTGTTTGTTTTAATCATTCTCATGCCTGGACATGGGACATTCCCTTTAATTTGATGGAGTCCTACTATCAAGCTTACTGCGAATGGTTTCGATACCTAAAGAAACCCGATTATCAATATAAGTTTCGTCTCACTCCTGGAGATTGCATTATTGCCCAGAATAATCGTATTTTTCACGGACGGGAAGCATTCGCTCACAATTCAGGAGTTCGACACCTGAAGACTGCCTTCAGTGAATGGGACTATCTCGTTGGCAGAAAGAACTATATGGCGTTCAAGCACTTTTTTCTAGAGGAAAATTTGCTTAAGTCAAGCAATCAAGACAATTTTACTTAAATCTATGGGAATTATGACATGAGTAGCCTGGACAATTTACTGGATTACCGTATCGCTATATCAGAAACACAGAAGAAATACGGTTTGACTAACCCGCAGCGTTTCGTCAAGATTTCTGAACGGGAAGATAGAAGCGATCTTTCAATGTCGATGTGGGAACATCTTTTGACAAAGACTTTTTTGCAGACTTGGAAGGATATTTTAATTAGCAAAGGGGTATTTGAACTTTCAGCTTACCCAATGCTGATTAAAGAACTTCAACCCCAAACAATTATCGAGTTGGGTGCCTTAAGTGGCGGAAGTGCAGTCTGGTTTACCGATCTTTTAGAAACGTTCAAGATCCAAGGGACTGTTTACTCTGTTGATGTCGATCTTTCTCTACTGGATGACAAGGCAAAAGCAGACTCTCGGATTAATTGGATTGAGGGGGATTGTAATAATATTAGCGCAATCTTTAGCCCCGATCTACTTAGCCGCCTCCCCCATCCCTGGTTGATAGTTGAAGATTGCCATGTAAATCTGTTGGGAATTTTAGAATATTTTCACAACAATGGCTTACAACCTGGAGACTATTGGATTGTTGAAGACACCAATAAAATGGTTCCCGAATACTGGATGAGTCGTTGGGAAGATACTTCCGAACTCAAACAGGTTGAACAGAAGCTTGATACTATCAGGGATTGGTTGAAAGATCGCGAAGATGAATATCTCGTCGATACCTACTATTTAGATATGTATGGCTATAACGTTTCCAAAAACTGGAATTCAGTATTGAAAAAGGTTTAACCGTTATTTTTTGCCCCATTTCCTGTAATTAACCCAAAGCACTTTTGGACTCCAACATAACGGAAAAAAATATGATCTACCAACCGCACTTTTTATATCGTCTGAAGTTAGTTTTCATCTACCTACTGGTGAAGCTTAAATTTCTACATCCGCTTTTACCGAAGAATTTTAGGAATGAACTTCCTATGGGCTGCACCGATAAGATGTTCTGGATGGCTTTTAAGTCTGGTGGAAAAAAAGTATATTTCAACTATTACTGCACATTAGATGAACCAGATTCTTATCAGCCCAAAGTTGCTGTGGATCCTCAATATCAAATGACAGAGGATGAAATTCACAGCTTCTATGACAATGGCTATCTTGGTCCATTCGATCTGATCCCTCCCACAGAAATAGCAGAGCTGAGAGAGCATATCATCAAGTTAGGGAACACTGAATCTAAGATCTTTTCCTACGCTAACGGTGACTATCAATTCACTGACCTAAAAAAAGGCGATGGCAAGTTTAAATCCCCTGAATCTCTCAATGAGAAAGAAAAATATTACATTGATGTGCTTAACTCTTATGAACGCCATCTTGAGGATTCAGTACTGCTGAATTTATACACGAGTCCAGCAATTATCGAACGTTGCGCCCAACTCCTCGGTGCAGATTTAGGGATATGGCACAGCAATTTCTTTTCCGTTGCTCCCCATAGCAAAGGGGCTTCATTTCATCAGGCTAGCAGATGGTACAACTTTGATATGAAAGAGCCTGTCTTAAAGCCAGCCAAGGACGGAGAACTCTATCAAGTGACGGTGTGGATTGCCCTGACTGATGTACCAGAAGAACAATCCTGTTTATTAGTGATTCCAGGCTCTCATAAAGATGTTTATCCGATGAACATTAGCACAGGGGGAGGCGAAGAAGGAAGAGCTTATGGAATTTACGATACCCAAGTAGACTACCCCACTGACAAGCAAAATACCAAAACCCTTCCTGCCAAAGCGGGACAATTTTTTCTGTTGTGCGAACGTATGATTCATGGTTCTACAGATAACGTGACAGATAATCGGCGTTGGGCGGCTGGGTGTCGCGTGATTAAAGCAGATACTCAGGTATTCACCAAAACCATGCTAGAAAATGGTATGGATATGCGGGTTTATGGCGTGAAGAACATTAAACTAGACCGATGGAAACCGATTTTGGTCAGAGGGAAAAATATTTTGGGTTATCAAGAACCCTGTTTAGAAGAGGTCGCTTTAGCAAAATCTTCTGGATAAAAGCTGGTTTCCTCTCCCTTCCCTGTATCAGAAGAAAAGGTTAAATGGGTTTAACTCTGATTTTATCTCTTCTGACCAAGATAGAAAAACCACCCTAATTCCTGAGCATCTATTGCCTCACAAACTTTTTGATAAGAAAATGTCGGAGAAATATAATGTTCAGGATCGAGTCCAGAAGCTTCATAAGCTGCTTTCACTTCAGCTTCGTGTTGATGAGCCAGTTGAGAAAGTAATTGGTAGCTTTGGTGTAAATGTCGGCTCAAATCCTCGGTTTGTAAGACCTCGAACCCCAGTTGAGTGAGAAACTCCGTATAGGACTCGCCACTAAATAACGGTTTGAATAGAATACGCTCATAAACGTATTTTTGGGCAGCCTCGCTGAGTTGCTCGATGGGGATTGGTGTAACTAGATCGTCAAAAACGAATCTTCCTCCTAGCTGAAGAACTCGGTGGACTTCTTGGAGAGCTTGCTGGCGTTCATGAACATGATAGATTGTTGCTTGACTCCAAACATGGGTAAAAGTTTCCGACTCAAAAGGAAGTTGAGTTGCTGATGCCTTATGAAAAGAAAGATCTAGGGAGGGATATTCCTTCATCTTAGCTTGGGCATTCTCGATTCGGGAGCGACTCAAATCTACTCCGACAACTTTACATCCAGTCTGCTGTGCTAGCCAGATAGCAGCATTACCATTACCACAGCCAAGGTCGAGTACACGAGATTCGGCATCAATTCCACTGCGCTCAAGCATACATCGATCCCAATAGCGAGAAGCTGGCAGAAAATCCTCTGGATTTAAATTAGATGCATTAGGGTCTTGGAAATATCCCCAATGGAGACTACCTTCTTTATCCCAAAAAGCTCGGCACAGGCTATCTACATGAGCATAAAGTTCTTCGGTTTTCTTTTCAGTAAAGCGATTTAAGATCATGTTATTTTCCAAGCTAACAATATAATCAATACCTTAGACATCTCCAGAATACAATCAAAACGAGAAAAGAATGTAAAAATGTGCAGATAAGGCTTAAAGTTAAGCAGAAAAGCAACAAAAATGAGCAATTATATCTGGGAATATATCTGAAAACATCCTCAAGAAGTGAAACTGTAGGACTTACGCATTGACAAAAAATAAAGGTAACCGTTCAGGGGGTAACGGCAGAATGAGGGTTTCAGGCACTCAAACCGAAGAATTTAGCCCTGTTCACCCAAGTTTCTAGGCTGAGCGATGGCTCAAACCCTATTAACTTCATCACCCCCCTGAACGGTTACAAATAAAGACTGTAGTTTTATGAAGCCAAATTCTTTGAGATGAGTGATTAAACCTTCGTTGGAAACCTCTAAAGTACCTACTTAGGAACAAAAAGAAGTAAATAAAGCCTTATCTTCTGAGAGAATATTTGTGGAACATCTCATCAGAGTTGTGAAAATATTATCGAGAGTTCAAACTATACATTGCCACATCTAAACCATAGTAAATTATCTTTTTTTCTAGCTCCATACCTAGCTTGGTTGCTACCCGAACTGAACGAACATTTTCGGGTTCAATCAAACAGATAAAACGTTTGAAATTATATCTTTGCTGACCATATTCTAAAACTGCTTTGGCTGCTTCGGTCGCTAATCCCTGTCCCCAATATTTTTTAGCTAAACGATAGCCAATTTCTACTTCACTTTGCTGCTCAATCGACTGAATAAAAAAACCACAGTAGCCAATAAGCTCTTGATTTTGCTTATGAACTAAGGCATATAAACCAAAACCATGCTCTAGATACGAGAGCAATCTCTGTTCAATAAATTGTTTGATTTGTTTTTGACTATGAACCCCAATAATAGAAAATCGCATTACTTCAGCATCACCTAAGATAGGTCTCAAAGCTTCTGTATCACGGGAAGTAAGGTATCGGAGCGTTAGTCTGGAAGTCTCAAGAATCTGCATGAGTGGTGGCTCAATACTGAGTAACACTAATGTCACCAATAGACAGCAACTAAGCCAGAAAATTTAATTTCTTGCTCATTTAATATTATTTGACATGAGTGGGGATTAGGACTATGGAATCATCAAGCTAGCATTAAGCCTTAAACCGTAAGATTTAAGATTTAATTAGTATTTGAAATTTCTGTAACTATTTCATTGATTTTGCTGATTTGCATCTATATTATCGTTGCTGGGTGGAATGCCTTCAATATTAATTATTCCTTGGATAACCGAGCCAACTATCGGTGCAGCAACGGTAGAACCATAGGTATGTTCTCCATGAGGCTCATCAACTACAGCCAAGACTGCGTATCGAGGAGCTTCAACAGGGAATAACCCGACGAAACTAGTAATCTTAGTCTTCTCATCGTAACCGCCCTGATTAATCGCCTTTTGGGAGGTACCTGTTTTTCCCGCAATTCGATAACCAGGAATTTTTGCTGCATAGCCACTACCATCCTCAACCACCTGTTCCATCATTTCCAAGACGGTACTAGCAGTCTTGGCAGAGAAAATTTGTTTACTGTTAGGTGGTTGAAAATAGTGGAGATAACCGTTGTAATCTGATAAACCCTTGACGACATGAGGCGTAATCAATTTACCTTTATTAGCCAATGCTGCATGAAGTTGAATTAGCTTAAGGGGAGTTAGGGAGAAACCTTGACCAAAAGCTGTAGTGGCGGGTTCAATTTCTCTGACGGTAAACTCCACTTCATTCTTTAATCTACCTGTGGTGTATCCAGGAATATCAAATTCTACTTTGTCTTCAACGCCTAATTTCTGGAGATCTTGGTAATAGTCAAGAGGATCCATGCGACGCATGATCTTAATCATCGCCACATTACTGGAATACTGCAAAATTTCTGGGAGAGATAACTCTCCTCTGGCGCCTACTTTCGAAAAATCATGATTACGTACTACAGCATCTTTGATTTGAATTTCTCCCGTATCATCAAACGTATCTTGTGGCGCAATAACTCCTGCATCTAAAGCCAAAGCGATGTTGATCGGCTTAAATGTAGAACCAGGTTCATAGAGATCGGTAATTGCCCAATTCTTGAATAATCCAATATCGTATTTATAATAAATATTGGGATCGTAGGTGGGTTCGGATACTAAAGCAGCGATCGCACCATCCCGAACATCCATGACAATTACAGTACCTCGTTTGGCTTTGTACTGTTTCATCTGTTGCTTTAAAGCATTACGAGCAATTTGTTGCAAACGCAGATCAATGGTTAACTCTAACCTTAGATCATCAAAGTTGAACAGCCGTTGCGATCGATCTAAATCACCTGGATGAAATACAGATTTTTCCTTATTGAAACTGCGCTTCATCTTCCAGCTAATTGGCTCTCGTTCTAAGAGCTTATTTTGGGTGTATTCAACTCCAGCCTGGGGAATACGGCTACTATCACGATTAACATACCCTGTTACCTCTGCTGCCATTTCCTTGTGAGGATAGAAACGAGTGTAGTTTTTCTTCAAATCCAGACCATCAATTTGCATTGCGGCAATTTTTGCCTGAGCAGATTCTGGCAGATCTCCCGCTAAACGAATGCCCCAGTCTTGTTTGGCAAAAACCGCTAACAACTCTTCAGAAGTTCTATTACCCAATATATCTGCTAGCTGTGACGCAATTTCTACTGCTGAGACTGGCTGAGAATTTCTTTTAAATAAATGAGGATGAACGTAGAGTGTATAGGTAATTCTATCTGTTGCTAAAACATTCTGTTGTCGGTCTATAATTTGACGACGAGGAATATAAAAATTGAGCTTGGTTGTTTGCTGATCTTTTGCTATCTGAGTTAATCTCTTTCCTTGAGGAGCTTGGTCGTATTTGACAACGGGATCGACGATCTGCAAGTAGTATAATCTTGAGCTTAAACCCAGGGCAGCGATAACTAATATTCCCCATACCAGAAACAGTCTTAGTATAGATTCATTTTTACCATGATTTTTCTGGACATTTTTAGGACCAGGGCGATTATGGAATAATTTTCTTGAACCTAATTTAATTGAATTACGCCTGATTCGTGATTGAGAAGGGTGAAACTTAGATTTAGGCATAGTTAAGCTCTAAGCTATCTAGCATTTAAGTCATGAATAATAGCTAATATCTCAAAGTTATTTTGGCTTAATATCCTAAACTACTATGCTTTAACTCAACTGTGTTGGGTTTATTTTTGCTGATATTAGACTGATTTTTAACCTGGGTTTTTGCAGGATTGATAAACACTGCTGACTCAGGTTTTGATAAGGCTAAACGATTATCTTGACCTGCCTCATGTGCAATTTGATATTTGATTGTCTCGTTGATTGCTACTAGCTGACGTTCTTGGCGCTGTAAGTTTTCTAAATGCTGATATTCCTGACTCCAAAGCTTAGGAATATGTACTGTAGATATGTAAAGACCAATACTGGCAGCCATTGAGGCGATCGCTAAACCGCAAGAACCTTTTTGCAACAGGGATAAGGCTTGAAGATTACTAGGTAAATTAGTTGATGCCAAAAAAGCCTTGGACTTGACTATTTTTGCAGAGTGAACTTTTGGCTGTCTAACTACTTGGCGCTGATCATTAATCTTTTTTAGTTGAGTTGTAGGAGAATAATATTTGGTAGAAAAATTAGGCTGGCGAAGAGCAGACATTATAGTAATCTCCGTAATTTATCAAGAAGTCGTTGGGCGAATTTTAACTCATATTTTAAAAAATGATAAGAGGCGAATCTTAGTATAGGACAAAACTTGAAAAAGTTAGCTGAAAAAAGGTTTAATGAAAAGTAACTACACTCAAGGGTGAAACCCGTGGATTGGTATTTTTGAGAACTTTCTCTCTCTTACTTCGCATTTGACTAAACGTCTTACCAAAAATCCGAAGTTGTTTCTGGATGACTCCTTGAGATCAAAACTTTGTATTGTAAAACCCTGTTCAAAATTTGCGATCGCTACAATTCATCATCAAAGTAGTCGCAGTAGTTCACCTATTGTTAATCTAGAAAAAGGAGACGAAATTTACCCTTTCCAGTCATGCAACTACAAACCCAACCCCGTAATTACACACCAGAAGAATATTTACAGTTAGAAGAACAAGCAGAATATAAAAGCGAATATCGGGATGGAGAAATTATTCCCGTGACTGGAGGAACAACTAATCACAATGAAATCTGCCTAAATCTAGCAGCTAACCTTAAATTTGCCTTAAAAAAGCAAAATTATCGTGTCTATATTGGTGATATACGTTTATGGATACCGCGCTATCGTCAGTATACATATCCCGACGTGATGTTAATTAAGGGAGAACCTATTTATGCGGATCAAGGAACTACTACAGTAACTAATCCTATTTTGATTACTGAAGTTTTATCCCAATCAACCCAAAATTACGATCAGGGGGATAAATTTACTTATTATCGATCTATTCCTGAGATGGAAGAGTATATTTTAATTTCTCAAAAACGACATCACATTATGCAATACACCAAAACCGAAGAGGGAAAATGGTTATTGTCTGAATACGAAACCGAAGATTCAGCGATTAAATTAGCTTCAGTAGATTTAGCATTCCGTGCGGGAAGCCCCGCGCTCTGACTTCAAGAATGTAGAGTCGAGCCCTAAAGGATTAGCTTCGCGTCCGTCGGGATGATAGCACGGGCTGGCGTAAGATAGTAAACAGTTAACTTGATATTCAAGAATCTTCATCTAGTAAAGAAAGGTTTCAAGCCTTGTAAGATGCTTATATCTGAAAGAAGACTAAAAGGCTCGTCAGATATTTGTACCTCGACAACTGAAAATATAGGGTTTTACAGGGAAGTTCGATCTAAATTGATTGTTTCCTCCTGTAAGTAAAATTTTCAAGGAACGTTGGTTCTAGGTTTTCAATGGTGTCAAACCTTGGATGCCAGAGGGGCAGGACTCGTACCTCTCTATAAAATGCGGTAGCAGGAAACAACAGGAGTACTGTAAACGAAGTTCTCTCTATTCTACGGGATTTGGGGAAGCCAGCATTGTATGCTTCGCATCAATGTCTGGAGAGTCACAATTAGATTTATCAGAAATTTATACTGTCAACTCTGACATTACAACTCATGAAAGTAGAACAATTGAATTGTTTTTGCTCATGAAATTGACCCAAAGTTGGATTTTAGCCGTACTTAGGATGTCAAACACGCAACTTTTGCCAAAACTTGAGTAATAAATTATACTTAAATTTTTCCCGAGAGTACCCTTGACTAAATACCATCTTCTATGGATTTAGTTTGGCGAAGGTATTGATAAGTTAAACAAAAAAGCTGCCCCTTTCCTGGTCAATAGATGAGCGATTTATCCCCAGTCAAGAAAATCCTAATTCTCTCAGCCAACCCCAAAGGGACAAACCCATTGCGTTTGGGTGAAGAGATTCGCGAAATCAAGGAAGGATTGAAACGGGCAAAAAGACGCGAACAATTTATTATCGAAATGGCTGAAGCTGTCCGTTACAGAGATATTAGCCGATCGCTCTTAGAACACGAGCCACAAATTCTCCATTTCTCTGGGCATGGTATTGGCTCTCCAGAACAAGAGATGGAACATGACAGGGGCGAGCGAAAGTTGAGCCCAGTTCCAGAATATGCCATTGAATCTGGAGGGTTGGTATTTGAGGATGAAACTGGACACGAGAAGTTAGTCGGTACCAAGGCTCTAGCAGAACTATTCGAGTTATTTGCCGATAAATTAGAGTGCGTGGTTCTCAATGCTTGTTACTCAGAAGTACAGGCAAGAGCGATCGCCCAACACATTCCGTATGTAGTCGGCATGAACAAAGCGATCGGGGATAGGGCAGCAATTGATTTTGCTGTCGGTTTTTATGATGCTCTAGGGGCGGGTAGCAGGGAAAACGCATCTTAAGGGTATTGACAAATTACTAGTTATGTGAATTTTGTTTAAGCGCTCGGCATTTAACCACTGCGCGATCGCCAAACCTTGGTTCTCCAGTTTTCGACACCGCTATAATCTTCAAAAAGATTAATTGCCAGGGTAATGAAACTCAGACCAAAAATTACGATCGCCGACCATTTTAGTGCACTAGAAGATCCCAGAATAGAGAGAACGAAACGTCATAAATTAATTGACATTATTACGATTACTATTTGCGCAGTAATTTGTGGAGCAGATGGTTGGAATGATATTGAATTATATGGAAAATGTAAGTATAAATGGTTGAAAAAGTTTCTAGAACTGCCAAATGGAATTCCCTCTCATGATACATTTGCGCGAGTTTTTTCTCTGCTCGATCCAGAACAATTACAGCAATGTTTTTGCCAATGGGTAGAAGCAATTAGCCGGATTACTTTTGGAGAAATAGTAGCAATTGATGGAAAAACTCTTCGACATTCTTACGATAAAAGTAAAAATAAATCGGCTATTCATATGGTTAGTCCTAAAGGATACCGCTCCGCATATGCTTTGGACACAAATAATGGCTTAGTCTTAGGACAAAAAAAAGTCGGAAGTAAATCCAATGAAATTACTGCCATTCCCGAACTGCTTAAAGTTTTATCGTTAAAAGGATGTATTGTTACTATTGATGCAATCGGCTGTCAAAAAGATAATCAAACAAATTACATCCCAGGAGGGAGACTATGTAATTGCCTTAAAGAAAAACCAAGGGGGTCTGTACGAGCGGGTAGAAAAACTATTTGAACAAGCCCTACTCAATAATTTTAAAGGCTTAATCAAAAGTGAATATCGGCAGTCTGAAGATGAGCGGGGACGAGAAGAAACCAGATCTTGTCAAATTCTGACTAATATTAACCAAGAAATTGACCCCAAGGGAGAATGGAAGGGTTTAAATTCCATAGCTTATGTCGATTATTTACGAACAGAAAAAGGAAAAACTACTCTAGAAAGAAGGTATTTTATTAGTAGTCTAAATGCTCAATATCATAAATTAATTGCTAAGGCTATTAGAAAACATTGGTGTATAGAAAACCAATTACATTGGGTTCTAGATGTGAGCTTTAATGAAGATGCTTCTCGGATTAGAAAAGATAATGCTCCTGAAAATTTAGCTATTATCAGACACATAGCTTTAAATCTTTTGCAACAGGAAAAAACTCTCAAAGTGGGAGTAAAGAATAAACGAAAAAATGCTGGATGGGACGAGAAATACTTACTCAAAGTTTTAACAATTTAATTAGTTAAATTGAATTGAAATTCGAGAGAATTTCTCCTTTCTCACTATTTAGTCAGTTCAAAACTGATGTAGTTTATCCTGTTTATTTTTACTTACTTTCGGTTAAAAAAGAGCTAATTTTAGGGGATTTATGGGGCTGGCGATCGCTTTTTGCCAATGACAGGTGACATCACACTTTTTTGTCTGGCTCAAACCTACTTCTGGCAAGAATTTCGGCGATAAGATGCGTTTCACCTAAATCTAGTCACCTTCTGTTTATTAGGAGTAGCCACCCCTGCGGATTTAATTGAAAATAAGCAGTTAACTCCTTTCAATATTGGCACGGGGATAGAACTCCAAGGATTTCGCCAAGATGAAGCAGCACCTTTAATCGCAGGTTTGAAGGGAACGGTGAGGGATCCAGAGTCGGTGATGTCCGAGATTTTAGCTTGGACGGGAGGACAGCCCTTTTTAACCCAACGTCTCTGTAGTTTAATCCTAGCTGAAAACAATCCCACCCCAGATATTTCTAGGTTAGTTCACCGTCAAATCATTGACAATTGGGAAACTCAAGATGAGCAAGAACATTTAAGAACCATCCAAAATCGGATTTTAAGTAACGAACAAAGAGCAGGATACTTACTAGAACTGTATCGCCAAGTTTTAAAACAAGGACAAGTTACCCCCAATAATAGTTCTGAAGAAAGAGAGCTACAATTATCTGGTTTAGTTGTCAAAAGAAATAATGTCCTAGTAGTTTATAACCCCATCTACGCCAGAGTTTTTAATGAAGCTTGGCTTGATTCGGAGTTGGGAAAGCTGCGCCCCTACGCGGAAAATTATCGAGCCTGGGTACAATCGGGAAAAACAGACGTTTCTCGGCTCTTGCGAGGACAAGCTTTAAAGGATGCTGAAGCCTGGGCATCAGGGAAGAATTTAGGGGGAGAAGACCGAGATTTTTTAGGAGCGAGTCGGGTTCAAGAAAGAGAAGAAGAAATTGCCCAGAAAGAAAAAGAAGCCCAATTAGAGAGAGAAAGACAAGCAAGAGAAGTTGCAGAATCAGCGAATCGTCAAGCTCAACGAACGATTCGCTGGGGACTTGCTGGACTAGCAGCAATCTCTGTTTCAGCAATTATGGTGATAGGATTTACATATATAAAGTGGATTTCAACAAACCAACGGTTAAACAAAGCAGACAAAACCCTCGCAGAAACTTACAAGCAGTTAGAGTCACAGGGAGATATAGATACTTCTCCTGTAATCTTTCAAATTCATGTCAAATTATTGTCAGAGCAGGCTAGTTTGTTAAAAGAGCAGGGGAATACTCAAGGGGCATTAGCAATTTATAAAAAAGCTTTCGAGCTTCTTAAGTTAGCTCCTAACGATCTGTTCTCTAATCGCGATATCCAGATTCTCAGTGTTGATACTATTAAATCTGTCCATCAGCAATTAATCGAGTTGCTTAATTCTTCCCACACGGCTAATAATTTGACTCCTGATGATGTTCACTATACAGAACTGGAATTTTACCTAAAAAACGGGCAGTGGCAAGAAGCTGACTTAAAAACATTTCTTCTTATGCTCTTTAAAGCTAAGAGAGAAAAGGAAGGATGGCTCGACAAAGATTCCATCGACAATTTCTCCTGCAAAGACTTGCGAAAAATCGACAAATTGTGGTTCGATTCTAGTAATGGTAAGTTCGGCTTCTCTGTGCAAAAAGAAATCTGGCAAAAAAATGGAAGTCCAACTGCGGATTGGGAAAAGTTTCAGAAAAATTGGCGACAATTCTATATTGATGTAGGATGGAAAACACAAGATTCAGGAATAGAATCAAATGAGGGGTACGTGAGCTACGAACGTATGGGGGGATATACGGATTATGAAACCAGTTTGGATGGAAACCTTCCTGCGGGGATTCTTCGATTTGGGGAGAGTGGGGAGAGTTGGGGGAGTGGCATAGGGATGTGGGAAGAGAAATTCTTTTCTCGCGCTGCGAACTGTAACCTGTAAGATATAACGAATTCAGGCAATTTGTCAAGCTTAGTTTTTGGTACTTTCTCTACGAAAACATGGGCTTTTTCCTAATTCGATACCTGGCACTTTTCAGTTATCAGTACCACAAGGGCATAACATCATCAGTCATCAGTACCACAAGGGCATAACATCATCAGTCATCAGTACCACAAGGGCATAACATCATCAGTTTTTGGATGACCTTCTACTTTCCAGGCACGCTGATAACCTATGAGAATTTCAGGAATCATTAAAGAATTGAGCAGCCACTTTTGGGTCATAGCAGTTTGCTAGGACGAACTTTTCAGCGACGACACGAATTTCGTCGTTATTCGCCTCCCATTCATCCCAAGGCAGTCTCATTTGTCCAGGGACACGCTTCTTCCTTTCCCTGGCGTTTAATACTTTAGGCAGCAGCTTATTTCCCCAGTGGTAGCGTTTTTCTGGCTTGGGTTTAGGCTTGTATTTCTTGCAGAATTCTCTATATTTCCTGGCACATTCATCTAGAGACTTGCCCAGAGACAGAAATGCTGGATGCCATTGAGTTAAACCATCGTCACCCAGCCTATCGTGGATGCCATAGTTGGAGAAATCGTAGAAAAAGCCCTGCTGGATCCTTGCTGCTTTAGGATTGGCATGAATGTATCGTAGGGTATTTAATGCCCGTTTGTAGTCCGTTTTCTCAAAGCCACTGCTATGATAGCGTTTCTCCCAGAAATGTCCTGTTCTATTGAGCATTCGGTTGAAGCAGATGGCGGTGTACCAGTTGAGCCAGTGCATGATTCTAGGTAAGTCTTCTGGGGCTGGGGGTTCGAGCAAATAGTGAACGTGGTTGCTCATGATGCACAGGGCATAGAGTTTAAATTTAAACTTCTCTCTAGCTCGTTTCAGGGCATAGAGAAACACTTCGCGGCATTCATGGTGAGTTAGCTTGAATTCACGGTTATTACAGCGAGTAGTAATGTGGTAACAGTAATTGGGTTTTAGGTTGCGGGGTTTTCGAGGCATCTTTTCAGTACATACGGGCAAGCTCTTTTTCAGTTTTTGATTAACTTGTCACCAATTGTCATCATGTCATCAGGTAATAGTCTGTTGTACACCGTAGTGTCTTAACTTGTCACGAATGACCAAAGACCAATGAATTATTATTGTATTTTTTTTAAAGCGATCGCACTAAATAAATCAAACAACAATTTGACTTTTATAGTCTGCTGTTATTCTGGAGAAGCGATCGGGAACTATAGATTGATGTCCCCACTGCAAGTTATTGAGATGGCAATTTAATGAATGGAGAAGAACTATTACTGCTATACAAGCAGGGTAATAAAGATTTTAGTCGTGCTGATCTGAGCCAAATTCAAATACTACAGGCTGAATTAATAAATATTGACTTTAGTAGAACCGAGTTAGACTGGGCTAACTTTAGTGGCACAAATCTGAAGGAGGCTAATTTTAGCCGTGCTAATCTCAGCCATGCTCGGTTAATCAAAACAAATTTGGCAGGAGCAAATCTTAATAGTGCTGATCTAGCTGGATCAGATCTTAGCTGGGCTAACCTAGAAAATGCCTCTCTTGCCAGAGTAGATTTAAGCGATGCGAACCTCAGCCAGTCATTTTTTCGTGATGCTAATCTAGCTGATGCTGATTTGAGTAATGCTAATCTTACTAGAGCAAATCTTAGTGGTGCTAATCTTACTAGGGCAAATCTTAGTGGTGCTAATCTTACAGGAGTAGACTTAAGTGGTGCTGATTTTACTCGCGCAGATTTGAGTGAGGCTAATTTTAACAACGCCGATTTGACTTATGCCAGTTTTAACCGTGCTGACTTAAGCGGGTGCAGTTTACGCCAGTCAAGTTTGGAGCAAGCAACTCTAAAGGGAGCAAACTTGCGCTCGGCAAACTTACGTAGTGCCATACTAGCAGGGGCAGTGCTCAAAGATACCAACACAAGCAACAGTAGTTTGGCAAGCATATCGCAGCTAAGTATAAGTAATTCCCAAGGAAATAAAAAAATCGATTTCTGCTCTGCCAATTTGACAAAAGCTAATTTACAGGGGGCTAATCTACAAAATGCTAACTTCAGATTTGCCTTACTGTTCAAAGCTAATTTAGAAAAAGTCAATTTACAAAATGCCAACTTGGTTGATGTATATTTACGAGGAGCTAATTTAAGAGGGGCTAACCTGAAAAATAGTATTTTAAGCGGCATCAATTGGAAAGGAACTGTTATGCCCGACGGAACGATTCACCCCTAGCTAGGAGAAGAAGAAAAGCGTTTCAGATAAGTTCTCAAGCCGAGTTGAAAATTTTTTGGTATTTTTAGATAAATTGCTGAACAGATATCACAAAATATTATTGAGGAAGTAGTGTCACAAGATTCATCAAAGGACTTTTTACTTCAGGCGACAAGACTATCTAAAAGTTTTGGCGGCATCAAAGCGGTGAATAATGCTGATTTGAAAGTCAATCGGGGTAGTATTACAGGCTTAATTGGACCAAACGGAGCAGGAAAAACAACTCTGTTTAATTTGCTGTCTAACTTTATCGAGCCTGATAGCGGCAAGATTTTGTTTGATAATCAGCCGATTCACAATTTACCATCTCATAAAATTGCTACTCGCGGATTTATTCGTACTTTTCAGGTAGCAAGAGTATTGTCTCGTTTATCGGTGCTAGAAAATATGCTGTTGGCAACGCCTAATCAGACGGGTGAGAATTTTTTTCGGGTTTGGTTTCAGCAATCAAAATTGAGAGCAGAAGAACGGCAGAATAAAGAACGGGCGATGGGCATTTTAGAGTCTGTGGGGTTAGCAGAAAAGGCTTACGATTATGCAGGTGCATTATCTGGTGGACAGAGGAAGCTCTTAGAAATGGCGCGTACTTTAATGACTAATCCGAAACTGATCTTACTGGATGAACCAGCAGCAGGAGTTAATCCTACCCTAATCAACCAAATTTGTGAACATATTGTTAACTGGAATCAGCAGGGAATTTCTTTTTTGATCATTGAACACAACATGGACGTGATTATGAGTCTGTGCGATCGCGTCTGGGTGTTGGCAGAAGGAACTAATCTAGCAGAAGGGACACCAGCAGAGATTCAGAATAATGAGTTAGTGTTAGAGGCGTATTTGGGACAGTAGTTTCAGTTATCAGTCAAGAGCAGTTAGTGAAAATTGAGCGGTTTGGAGTAGTTAAAAGTAGTCAGGATAGGCAATCAAAGTTATTTTTGACGGTCTTAGTAGCGATCGCCAGCTTGATTTTTTGTGCTTGCTAGTAGTTATCGACTAGCTGTTTTTCGGGCGGGGACGGATTTGGGGTTTTTTGATCAGCTCATGTTTTTATTGAGTCAAGGAGGAGCGCCAATTTCTTCGATCTTAGATGGGGTTCATTTGATTGGGGATCACGGGGCATTGGTGCTGTATCCTGTTGCTTTGCTTTACGTAATTCAGCCTGATGTTCATTGGCTCTTAGCGGTACAGGCGATCGCTTTAGCTGCGGGGGCAATTCCTATTTATGCTCTCAGTCTTCAGAGTGGTTTAGCGGTTAATTCTGCTAGGGCAGTGGCAGTCTGTTATCTTTTGTATCCTGGCTTATTTAATATTAATTTCTATACGGAATTTCGCACGGAAACGATCGCTATTCCTCTTCTTTTGTGGGCGGTTTGGGCGTTTAAGGGTGAGCGTTATCGCCAGGGCATAGTTGGGGTGATCTTGGTTTTAAGTTGCAAGGAAGCTATGAGCATCACTGCCGTCGGCTTAGGATTGTGGCTTTGGTTGAAGCAAAAGAAATTTATTCCTGGTCTAGTCTGTATTTTTGGTAGTATTATCTGGTTTTTGGTCGCAGCAACCTATATTATCCCTAACTTTCGCGGTGGATATCAGATGGCAGGGACTTGGCACTATGGTTCTATTGGGGATTCTTTGCCTGAAATTGCTTTAAAAACCTTGACTCAACCGCAATTACTGTTAACTAGAGCTTTATTACCTGATCGCTTGTTTTACTATTTACTCTTGTTATTGCCAATTATTATTGGTCTGCACTGGCGGAAAATTGGCGCAATTATTCCTGCTTTACCGATGTTGGCACTAAACATTCTGGCGGATTATCCTGGACAACGGGATTTAATCCATCATTATTCTTTACCAATTATTCCCTTTCTGTTTGTCTGGTTAATTGAATCTTTGGGCTATTTGAAACGGTTCAACTACCGAACTTGGTTGTCGCGACGCTTGTTGATTGTTTGGGCAGCGATCGCTTTTCTGGCTCTTGGCAAATACAGTTATTTTTGGACTCGTTATCTACCATTACAGGCTAATGCTCAATTGGTAAATGCTGCAATTAGTTTAATTGAGCCTGATGATCGAGTATTAACGACAGGGTTTATTGCCCCCCATCTTAGTCAGCGCCAGATGATTAAGTTGTTGGAAGGGGACTGGGATTTAGCCAGGATGAAACAATACGATCTGGACACTGTTTTGATCGCCATGGAGCATTTAAGCCCAGCAACTTCTGAAGAGCAAGCGATCGCAACTAGAACCCTGTTAGAAAATACTCCTGAATATAATCTGGCATATCATCAACAGGATGTTTTCTTGTTTCAGAAACAGTAAAGGACGTTGGTGATTGAATGTACACTACAAAAATACAACTTAAAACGTAAAGTGTTCCTGTTCATAGCTTTTAGCTTTTACTTTTAAAGCCTCTAATTAGAAATAATAATTGTAATTATCATATTTAGATTCACCAATGCCCAATAAAGCATTTATTCGATTTCCCCTAGTATGGTTGGTTGCGATTGCTACGATAATTTTGTTTGCCTGTAGCAGTTTCCGTCATAACTTATTTCAATCTACTGCTTTTGATTTAGGTATTTTTGATAATGCTATTTATTTGATTAGCCAAGGACAAGAGCCGATAGTTAGTTTTCGTGGTTTACATATTTTGGGGGATCACGCTGCTTGGATGCTTTATCCTTTAGCGTTACTATATGCAGTTGTTCCTGATGTTCATTGGCTGTTTGCAGTGCAAGGACTATCTTTGGCATTAGGAGCAATACCCATTTGGTATCTAGCGGTTCAAGCTGGTTTGAGCCAGGCACAAGCTTATGGTGTAGCAGTTGCTTATTTACTCTATCCTGTAATTTTTAACGCCAATCTATTTGATTTTCATCCTGAAGCGATCGCCATTCCCCTGATTCTAGTGGCAGTATGGGCAGCAAGAGCGAAAAAACTGTGGTGGTTTGGCGCTGCGATCGTAATCATCTTGGGCTGCAAAGCAGTATTAGCTTTAATGGTCGTGGCTATGGGACTTTGGTTAATTATCAGTGAAAAAAGACTACCCTATGGCATAATCGCCATAATTATGGGTACAGCTTGGTTCATTGTGGCTACTCAGTTAATTATTCCTGCCTTTAGCGGAGAGGAGGCTGCTGCGGTTGGGAGATATGGTTTTCTAGGGGACTCCGTTACCGAAATTGCCACTAATTTAATCTTTAAACCAGGATTAGTACTGGGGAATATCTTTACTGTTGCGAATCTGGAATATTTAGCTTTATTATTTGCTCCCTGGTTGTGGGGGATCTCTGGTAAACATCTCGCCCCCTTAATTGGCGCAACACCACTGTTATTATTAAATCTACTGACGGATTATCCTCTGCAAAAAGATTTAATTCATCAATATTCCTTGCCCATTCTGCCATTTTTAGCTCTATCAGCGATCGCTACTTTAGCCGCTGGAGACGGTTGGATACGCAGCCGTAAAGCAATTATTATTTGGTCTCTAGTCACCTGGCTAGCTTTGGCAAAATTTGGTTATTTTGGCACCAAATATCTTCAATCTGTTGACACCTCTGCTGCCACAAAAATCGCTATTTCCCTTATCATGACTAAGGAGGCAGTTCTAGCTCCTGCTACAGTTGTACCTCATTTGACTCACCGTCCGCTCATTGCAGCGATCGACAATAGTATTTCTCGACCTAATCTAAATCAATTTCAATATGTCATGCTCAATACTCGCCACTTAGGTTTAAATGTTAATCCTAGTTTGGTTAGCAACTTACTGTGGCGTTTAAAACAATCTCCAGAATTTAAGCTGGATTTTCAGCAAGACGATGTGTTCTTATTTAGCAAAATTTCTGATCATTAATGACGATTATTTTAACTAACGACGATGGCATTGATGCCCCTGGGATTCGCGCTTTGCAGCAGGCTGTTTCAGAAATCAGCACCATTGTTGCCCCTAATAAACAGTATTCTGGCTGTGGACATCAGGTAACGACTCACAGGGGCATGAAGCTCGAAAAAAGGTCGTCTACTGAATATTCCTTAGACGGAACTCCTGCTGACTGTACTCGTCTCGCTGTTACTCAGATAGCCACCAATACTAAGCTAGTCTTATCAGGAATTAATGCTGGAGGAAACCTGGGTACAGACGTTTATATTTCGGGCACGGTAGCTGCGGTGAGAGAAGCTGCTATTCATGGTATTCCTGGGATCGCTATTTCCCATTGGATTAAAAAACCTTTAGTAATTGATTGGTCGCTGGCAACTCGTTGGACTAGTCGAGTACTAGCGGATCTGCGATCTCGTCCTTTACCTCCTGGTAGTTTTTGGAATGTTAATTTACCCCACCTAGAAGCAGATCAACCAGAACCCCAGATTATTTTGTGTGAACCTAGTATTGCTCCCTTACCCGTAAATTTCAAAGTCGAGGGGGATACTTATCATTATCATGGAGAATATGCCCAGCGCGATCGCCATCCAGGAACAGATGTGGATATTTGTTTTGGCGGAAATATTGCTGTGACCCAGATCAGGCTGTAGTGTGCTTAACTAAGGCATCCTGAACTTGTGGCGGTAGCTGACGCATGATTTTTCCTTTTTCTCGATCTATTCCCACCAACACAACTTTGCCTGTGAGAAATAATTCCTGTCGATCATAGGATTGAATCTCATAATCCCAGTTCATACGAACTCCTTTACTCTCTGACAGACGCGCTTTGACTATTGCGGAAACTCCCAGGCGAATCGGTAAATGATAGCGCAAGGAAAGTTCTACGACGGGTAAATCGCATCCTAAAGCCACTAAATCAGCAAATTCAATCCCAATCGAACGCAAATACTCCACTCTCGCTTCTTCCATCCAAGTTAAGTACGTTCCATGCCATACGATCCCAGCATAGTCTGTATGGTGAGGCTGCGCCTTGACTGGGTATTCAAACCATCTTTGAGTTTTTGCTTGTAAGCCTTGTTCTGTCTCAATGGCGCAAGTAGGTAATTTAGGTAGTTGAGGAGGTTGCTGTGCTTGATCTGTCAACTGCTTATACTCCTTACGTTATTTTCCAGTAGTCTTAATAGTTTATTATGAACTACCCCAACTTAATTGTCTTTCATATTATTTTGGTGACCAAATATCGACGTAAAGTATTAACTCAGGCAATGATTGAAGATGCCGTCAGGGTATTTCAGCGAGTATTGGAAGCAAAATATTGAGAATCAATTGTGCGATCGCTAATTAAAGAAAAGTGAATCGAACTTTTGTAGATTATCCTAATTACAATTCCATGTTAACAAGTAATCTAATGGGGCAGAACAAAGTTCGAGGGACTATACCGACAAAGCGATTGAATATCAAAATACAGGCATTCCTGAATACTGGATTGTTGACCCCATCGAACAAAAGATAACAGTTCTAATGTTGAAAGATGGAAGCTACAGTAAAACTGTATATACAGGAGATGATGCGGTCTCTTCTGTAACGTTCTCCCAGTTGAAATTAACCGCTACTGAAATTCTAGAGGCTTAATAAATTAACCTAAGCAGGTTTTACAGTATTGACTTGGCTAAACTTAATTAAACTTGCGATCGGCAATTTACATTATTGGTAGCGAGACAGTGTTTCTTCAACCAGTGAGTTTAAACATACCCTAGTGTATCGAGAATCATAGGTATTATCGTCACTTTTTTCCCAATTGCATCGCCAACATACAGCTTGTAAATTATTAAAGTCAAACATTTTTTGTGGACATCGAGCTTTATTGATCCTGTGATCGATAGTTATATAGTTTGGATGAAAATAAGTGTATCCAGCACGATTAATTAGTCTTTCTCCTTGCTTATTAAAATACTCATAGCCTCTTTTTTTAGCTTCTTCAAATGAAGTAGTAGCATGAATATCTTGACCGCGTACCATTCTTTTAGCGCAGTATGGACAAGGCTTATTAACGTTTATTTCTCTAAATTGATTGGGACTAATATAACCCAGTTCTGAATGTTTAATTACATCTAATGCTTTTGCCGTATCCCAAATAGACTGAATATCTTTTCCTCGATAAAGATGATTAAGTTCTGATTTTGAAATACCCTTCATAATTACAATCCTAAAACTTAAATTTTAGAATACTTGTTGATAGTATTAACCAATGATTTATCTAGCTGATGGCGTGTCTGTTGAATATTATCAATAGTTTTATTAGCTATTTTATTAGCGTTTGTTGACTCAATATCAACTATATTTATTGCACCATCAATATCACCAGATTTAAGCTTATAGTCAATTAGGTTGATAACTTTTAATTCAGAGATTAATCTCCATGAACTCTTGATTTTTTCCCAACCAACGTTATAGTAACCATTACCTCTTATGTCTTTCTGGACATTTTTAGATAAAGCTTTAAAATTCGATGTATTTCTTTGTTGCCATTGCCGATAACTCAAACCTTTAACTAGCTTCATCAGTATCTATTCTCCTCTGAGTTTTTAACCAAATCTTATTCCAGACTTCTAAACCAGATTCTTTAATTACCTCTTCTTTAGTAACTCTGATTAACTCATCTCTATTACTAATTTCTTTGTCTTTACTAGCTAATAAAACTTTAGTTTGATTATCTATAGTGTCTTGAAGAGATACAATGGTTTGTTCATTTTCAGACAACTGCTGATTTGCGATTCTATGGTGTTCCTGTAAAGTACCAACTAAATCCTCAACATCACTTTGATAGTCTTGAATATGAACTAAATCTTTTTTGGCTAACTCTGTCTTTCTAGACTGCCCCGAAAGCTTAAGCTTGTCCATCAGCCATTTCCCAAGTTGAAAAATCTCTGAATTCTCGAAATCCACAAATTTTTGTTTTAAGGTGGCTAGTTCTTTTTCTACTTCTTTAGTCTTATTATTAGCTTCTTTAGTTCTATTTCCTTGACCTAATCTATTTTCACTAATGACTGGTTTGAGCATTGCCATAACCTCTGAATACTCAACCATCTTTAATAGTTGTTCATCAGTTATTCTCTTTTTTTTCAATGCTTCGTAAAAAGCATACTTAGCAACAGAAGTACTTTCTTTTAACTTTTTGATTGCCTCCTCTCTTTCTGACTTTGATAGCTCCATCTGACTTTAATTAATATAAATGTAATTAAATAATACTACTAATTATTGCATACCAGAGTGACAGTGATCGTCCTGTCTATCAAAGTAAGAGAAAATTAAACTATAAAAATGAGGAAGCGATCGCTATAAACTTGCTAATATAGCAAAACAAAAACATCCAGTTTAGTTACAATTTACTTAGATTTTTTATTCCCAGTAGTATCTAAAATGGCACCATTCCAATAGTTTTCTAGTGCCGCCCAACATCGTTCAATCTGATTATACTTGCTGTGATCACGAGGATAGTAAATTAGTCTAATTTTCAAACCAATTGCCTGAGATAACTCGACCATGGGTTTGATAAATTGGGTTCGATACTACACAGAAGATTCTTGTTGCTGATAGAGATAACAATAACGTCCTTTCAAAGCCATCAGCTCTTCATGAGTTCCTCGTTCGACAATAGCGCCTGCATCCATCATGACAATAGTGTCAGCATTTTTAATTGTACCTAAACGGTGGGTAATAAAAAATACAGTGCGTCCTTTGAGGGCTTCTTTGAGATTGCGGGATACTTCTTGCTCGGTCGCAAAATCTAAAGCACTTGTCGCCTCATCCAAAATCATCATTGCAGGAGCTTGTAAAATAGTTCTAGCGATCGCAATTCGTTGTCTTTGTCCTCCAGAAAGTGATGAACCTCGTTCTCCGACCCTGGTGTTATAACCATTAGGGAGAGTCATGATAAATTCATGGGCAGCAGAAATTTGAGCAGCAGCAATAATTTCTTCGGTAGTAGCATCGGGGTTAGTCAAGGCAATGTTATCGATGATTGTGCCTTCAAATAACAACGTATCTTGAGGCACAACACCAATCTGGCGACGCAGGGAATATAGTTCAACACGGTTAATGTCGTAACCATCGACCAAAATTCTGCCACCCTCTGGTTCATAGAGTCGAGACAACAACTTAGTCATGGTGCTTTTACCAGCACCACTCTCTCCCACAATCGCTACGAAAGTACCAGGAGCAAATTCTGTAGTCACATTTTTTAGCTGTAAGGGCCCAGTATTTTTAAAGCGGAAGGAAAGGTTATCGTATTTAACCCGCCCCTTGATTGCAGGCATGGGAATGTTGTTGCGGTCATCTTCTCCTTCTTCTGGATGATCTACAATATCAGCCAAACGTTCTAATGATAAAGCTGTTTCTTGGAAGTTTTGCCATAGAGTAGCTAATCGCATTACAGGAGAAGTTACGTAACCAGCAATAATTCTAAAGGCGATTAATTGTCCTAGGGTTAGTTTGCCTTCCAGGACTAGATATGCACCCATCCCGATAATAATTACCCGCGAAAGCTTATTGAGAAAATCACTGGCAGACTTAGCTAGGGTGGAGGTGATTACAGTTTTAAATCCAGTAGAAATGTAGCGAGCATAACGCTCTTGCCATTTCCAGCGCGATCGCAATTCAATGTTTTGCGCCTTAACGGTTTGGATTCCTGTTAGAACCTCAACTAAATAAGACTGAGTTTCGGCATTGCGTTCTGCTTTAGTTCTTAATTGTCTGCGAATCGTCGGTGAGAAAATTAAGGTCAAACCAATAAATACAGGAATAATCGCCAGGGATACTGCTGTTAATAGTGGGCTATATGCCAACATTACCAGTACATATAGCACCGAGAACACACAGTCTAGAACTACCGTTAATGCAGTTCCCGTTAAAAACTGACGAATCTTTTCCAGTTCATTAACGCGGGTAGAAATCTCTCCCACAGGTCGCCGTTCAAAATAACGGAGGGGCAGCCTTAAGAGATGATCGATAATCTCTGAACCCAAACTTAAATCGATCCGATTGGTGGTATCAACAAATAGATAGGTACGTAGAGTAGTCAATAAAGCTTCAAAAATATTGATCGTAACCAGAAAACCGACTAGCCACCACAAAGTATCAGGGCTATTCTGACTGATTACCTTATCGATAATCACCTGAATCATCAAGGGGTTAGCCAATTGGAATAGCTGGACAAAGAAAGAAGCGACAAAAACTTCAATCAGTACCCGCTTATATTTTTGCAGGGCAGGATAAAACCAATTTAAGCCAAATCTTTCCTGGGGAGTATCCTTAGTTTTCTTGAGTAATAATACCTCTCCGCCATCGCCCCAGCTGGCAATAAAGTCTTCGGGCTTGTAACGACGCAACCCCAATTCAGGAACAGCGATGACTAATTCTTTTTCATTTAGTTCGTAGATGATGGCTAAACTATCTTGCCAAGTTATTAAACAGGGTCCTTCTAAACGGGTAATTGCCTCAGCGGGAACATTAATCAACTGAGGACTTAGCCCCATTAGTTCGGAGACTCCGCCACAAAGGGGTAAAGATAAATTAGGAGTCCGCTCTAGCTGTTCTTTTAAAACCCGCTTAATCACCTCTTTCCGAAAAGGCATGCCAAAATGTTTGCTCAACATTTGAAAACATGCTACCCCTACTTCCAAGGGGGTTTTTCCTCTGACAAAGGGATAATCTTTCTTCTCTGTCTCAATGATCTCTTCTTCGCCGTGAAAAGTATAGCCTTCTCCTAAGCCATCGGAGTCATCAAAGTCAGTATCATTTAGATCTAAACGGGGTACAATATCGACATCATCTTGCCCCAATTCATCGAAAACATCAAATCCCTGCTCTTGATTTACTTGATCATCAAACCAATATGCTTTGGGTATAGAGAGCAATCGGGCAGGTTGATTCCCAGTCACGGTAATAGTTTGACGATCTTTCCTTAATTCAAAACGATCGCCAACAGAAAATTCATCAATTACACCGCCACTAACTAACCACACCAAATTAGGATCTCTTAATGGTTTAATTGTTTCCCCGATTAGTTGATGTTCTCCTGGGGATAGATGATATACCTCGGCAACTTCCACCACCTTGCTGGCTAATTCTGCCAGTTCCCAATCTCCTTGGGCTTGCTTTTCCAGTTGAGCACCTAATAAATCAAAAACCTCAACTTTTGCAGGTTTGAGCTTATATTCTGCTGCTAACTGAGGATACTTATTAATCAGGTGTAAAAAGTATTCATTATCTAAAGCCAGACAGACTACTTCGGTACTTGCCATCGCCGTCTCACAGGGCACACCACGGGCGAGATTAACCCAGCCAATAATTTGTCCTGGCTTAAGTTTGTCTAGAGTATTAGGCATTTTAGTACGGGGATCATAACCCAGCAGCCTTACTTCTCCCTCAGAAATAATTGCTACCTGTCCCTGCATTTTTTCCCGCATGATCATTACCTTACCCACACCAAACCGCAATGGTTTTAGCTTAGGGGCAATTTCGGCGATCGCCTCAGGAGGAAGTTGATTAAATTGGGGAACCAGAGAGAGAAACTGTTCGACAATTTTGGTAGTATTAGTATTGGTGTTAGTCATAAGTCAAGTACGCCTTAAGAAGTGACTGGGCTAGGTAAAAAAGATACTTTCTGCTGAATCGCTTCGTTGAGCCAGCGACCGAATAGTTCATCCAGCATTCTTTGTCGCATAGAATTATCCAGCTTTGCCGAGATATAGTTTTCTAGTCTGATGATCACAATCCATTCTCCCACACGAGTTGGCGGAACTAACTGACCAGCTTGACAGGTGGCTAATATTTGAGCAATTTTCGGGTGAGGAGCATTAATTTCTACTGGTCCAATCAATCCACCTGTTTGAGCCTCTGTCCCCTGAGAATATTCCATTGCCAAAGCACTGAAGGTGTTCTCATTATCTTTGATCCGAAAATATAGCTCTTGAGCTATCTCTGGTTTTTCGACTCGAATTAAGGAATAAACCACACGGTCTAGTTGAGATTTGCGCTTAATAAAATGGGCATCTACCTGATCGCCCCAGGTTTCTTGCTTATACTTATCTATTCTCAGTTTTTTAGTAATTAAGTTTTGCAACTGTTGGCGGTTCATTCCCTGCTTTTCTAGCCATGCTTGTACCTGTTCTTCAGAGGTAAGCTGGTGTTTTTGACAAAACTGCTCAAAGATTAGGGTGTTTTCTTCTTCGCTAAATTTTATTTTGGCGATCGCTTTATCAGTGAGAATTTCTTGAGCCAGTTTTGGCAATATTTGGTACTCAGTCAGCAGGGGAACTAAATCCTCCGCAGTATAAACTTGGTTATCTACTTCTAAAACTACACTCATACTTTTTGAGTTACTGATAACGATAGGCTAATAAATACAGATAATTACAATTAATTTTATAGCTGTAGCACCATGGCACAATTTTACTTAATAATTTTTAGGCTTGATGCTCTTAAGAGTTAGCTTAGTTAAAGCTTTTTCTTCAATTTTGCTATCTTAACTTAACCTACTTTGCTTAGAATGACACATCATTTCTGGTTTTTTAGCAGCATTCATAATTAAACAATATTTGTTAACCACAAGGTGATCCCAAATGTTAAACATTAACTAATAAAACTACTGCATAGGCACATATTCCTTCTTGTCTACCCACAGGACCAAGCTTTTCATTAGTAGTAGCTTTGATGCTAATCTGATCAATTTCTATTGCCATAGTTTGCGCCAAGGTAGAGCGCATGGACTTCAAATGTGGCTTTAGTTTAGGCTGTTCGGCAACGATAGTTGAGTCTATATTGCCAATGTTCCATCCTTGAGACTGAATGATTGACAAAACTTGTTGTAGCAACACTAGACTATCTGCTCCTTTCCATTTAGGATCGCTCGGGGGAAAATAATGCCCAATATCCCCCATTCCCAAAGCTCCTAATAAAGCGTCCATAATGGCATGGGTGAGAACATCAGCATCGCTATGTCCTAGAAGTCCTAAACTGTGCGGAATGGTAACTCCTCCCAAAATTAATGGTCTATCCGCTATTAATTGATGAATATCATAGCCATTGCCAATACGAATGTTCATTGTTTCAATGGATTATCTCAGATCAGTTTGTCTATCTAGTTTACTGTTGAAGTATTTAAAATATGCTTAATCTTTTTCGGATTACCGTCAAACGAACAATTTTTACCAGTATTTTAACTGCCTGTGTTGCGACGATATGTGCTTCTCCCGCCTCAAGTCAAGTCTTACCAGAGTTTTGGGGCACAGTTGGCGCCGTAGATAATTTGATAAGTTATGGTGCTGGAGTGAGATGGCGTAGTACTGGTATTGAAGTCGGAACAGGAAAAGAAGGTGCCACGGGTGCAGATTTCCTCACCTTTATCAGCTTTCCTTTTGTTTCTCCTTATTTAGGACTGGGCTACTATTCTGGCAACGAAACAATCGCTTTTTCAGGAGGAGCTCATCTTAACGTTGGTAGCCTTTTAGTTATTGGAGGAGGTTATCATTCTGTTAGAGGTCCAAATGGCAAATTAGGTTTAGGCTTTAGGTTTTAAGTAATTTAAACCTTGTCTCCCTTGTCTTGGTTTCAGGCTTAAATGTAAAAAGTCTACCCTTGTGAGCCTGCTCCCCTTGCTTCCCCTTCGAGACTCTATCCATCAATTCAAACTTTTGCGACTACTACTGCTTGCTGGGGAGCGGCAGGTTTACCCATCTTTACCCATCCGAAACACCAAGATACAAAATTCTGTTGACCTCTTTTGAAGTATAAACTTAAAACTGCTAGGGCAACTCGACAAGTGGCACTTTTTCAACTAAGTTACGTCCTATAATCTGTTAACTTAACTATTGCTGAGTTAAACCTCATCACTTTTTTATTAAGTAGATTTTTGTATATTTTTAATTGAGAGCATTAAGCAAAAATCCATCAAGCCAGATTTAGCTACATCCATCCTTAAAATCAAATTAAATCAAATTAAATCAAATTAATTATGTTCACCAATAAATCATTCTTCAAACCACTATTAACTGCCTTAACTCTTGCAGCCTGTACTCTAGGTGGTGTTCATACTGTTGCAATTGCTCAAGGTGGCTCAGGTCTAGTTATCTTTGGTAATCGAGAGGTTGATATTCTTAGTTATTATCTAGATTTTGGGGGGATTGCTGATAATCGCGATCGCTATCGTCTCAGAATTCCCAAAAAGAAATTAGAGAATGGCGCAACTCAGTTTGTAATTTCCTATCCTGACTACTTTGATGGCAAATTTGACACTGATAAAATTGAAGTCAGACTAAATGGTGACAAAGATAAATCATTACCGCTTAAAAATGTAGTTTGGGACGAGAAAAATAGATTTATCCAGATAGATCTTGAACAACCTTTGAAAGAACCTAAAAAAGTTGAACTGGTCTTTTCTAATGTCAGAAATCCTGAGGTCGGAACATACTATTTTTATGCTCGAGTAGTTCCTGCAATCAATACACCTGGTGCTCAACTAGTTGGAGCCTGGGTTGTTAGCATAAATCCTTAATTCTGGCATGAATTTTGCAATTCATGCCACAGCTTAGACCATGTGGTTGGTGGCGAATATACTTTAGCCCAGTCGTTTGATTTCACTGATTTTATAGTAGGATTATAGATTGTCGCTTTTTGCAAAGCACATTAGTTGAAGTTTATTGAGGAAATAACCAGTGACCCAGCGTACTTTGGGCGGAACTAACCGCAAACAAAAAAGAAAGTCTGGATTCCGCTCGCGTATGCGGACCAGCAATGGTAAAAGAGTGATTCAATCACGTCGCAAGAAAGGTCGTCATCGTCTATCAGTTTAATTTGATTATTATTTTATTTAAGTGGGATTGCCAAAAGCCCATAGGTTAAAAAACCGAAAAGATTACAGGGCTGTTTACGCGCAGGGAATCCGCCGTTATAGCCCTCATCTAACCTTAATTGCTCTCTATGTTGATCGCCAAGAAGGTGTGGATTGCATCCCAGAGACAAGATTTGGCATATCTATTAGCAAAAAAGTTAGTAAAAAAGCCGTAGTTCGTAATCGGATTAAGAGACAGATCAGAAGCGCAATTATGGATAATATACAGTTGATTGCTCCTGGTGGGAAAATAGTAATTGTCGTCAAACCCAAAGCAATTGAATGCAAATATGAACATTTTTTGCGAGAATTAGAAGAGTTATTAAAATAAGCAAAAATAATAAATGGGTATTAAAGAAGAGGTTTTTTACGAAGGTGGCCCTCATGTAGGGGATTTAATTTTTAACATATTATTAGCGTTTACAGTCATCTGCATACCTTTAACAGTCGGTGCAATTGTTAGAGCTTTGTGGCTACGCTATCGCATTACAGATCGACGTATTTGCGTAATTGGTGGCTGGAGAGGTACACAGAGAACAGACATTATCTACTCCGAAGTTATCAAAATTGTCAAAGTTCCCAGAGGAGTCGGTCTATGGGGAGATTTAGTCGTCACCCTAAGAGATAAAAGCCGTCTAGAAATGCGTGCTGTCCCTCATTTTAGAGAAATCTATGACTACATTTCAGAAAAAGCAGCAGACAAGACAGGTAGACCCCTGGAATCGATCAGAGTTAACTAAGGATGCAAATTGCAGTTTGGGTCGGTTTTCCCTAAGTGCGATCGATTAAACTGGATTGAAAATTAAAATTATTCCGTAAAGGCTGGACAGATTAGAAAATGGATTTTGGTATCGGCTTCCTTTCAAACAACATCATGCTTCCAATCCTGGATTTTTTCTATGGACTGGTTCCTAGTTATGGTTTTGCAATTATCGCTCTGACAATCGTAATTCGCTTGGCGGTGGTTCCTCTCAGTGCAGGACAGATTCGCAACATGCGCAAGATGAAAATTGTGCAACCCTTGATGAAGGAGAGACAAGAACAAATTAAACAAAAGTATAAGAATGACCCAGAGAAGCAGCGTGAAGAGCAAGCTAAAGTGATGCAGGAGTTTGGCAATCCCCTGGCAGGATGCTTGCCTCTTATGTTACAAATGCCAATTTTGTTTGCTTTATTTGCAACTTTGAGAGGATCGCCATTTACAGATACTCCTTATGATATTAATGTTCAAATTCTGCCCCAAGAGCAGATCGAACGTATTGCTCCTCAGCCTTTCGCCACTAAGCCCAAAAATATTTATATTGAAGACGGAATTCATGAGAAAGTTGCAGCTATGTTACCTGGTGGTAGCAAGCTAGCAGTCGGAGAAAGCACTAAGGTAGAATTTCAAACTCCTGAGGGTAAATCGCTAAATACGCTACTCAAGGAATATCCCGACAGCAATATTGAGCCTACTTTAGAAATTACGAAAGGTTCTGAAAGAATAAAAATTAATGAAGACGGTACAATTACTGCTCTGGAATCTGGAGATGCCACAATCCAAGTTACAGTTCCTGGTATAGCTGCTAATACGGGGTTCTTATTTATTGAAAAGCTGGGTCGAGTTGGTGTAACTGGAGAGAACGGCGAAATTAATTTTGACATTCTGGCAATGGTCTTGATGTTTGGTGTAGGTATCTACGTTAACCAACAGATGAGTGGAGCACAGAATGCTAGTGCTGGTGCAGATCAACAGCAGGCAATTAATAAAATTACTCCCCTGCTGTTTAGTGGGATGTTTTTATTCTTTCCTTTGCCTGCTGGTGTATTAATGTATATTGTGGTGGCTAACTTCTTCCAAACTGGTCAGACTTGGTTTTTGATGAGGGAACCTCTCCCAGACAATTTGCAGAAAATTCTCGATGAACAAGAAAAGACCGAAGCTGCATCTAAGAGAGAAGCTTTGCCATTTGAGCGCAAGCGTTCTAAGAAGAAAGAAAAAACTTCAGGTTAATAACCATCAACTATTGTGGAAAATCAATTAAGTTCGGGAAAAGAATGGTTACAGCAGCTATTAAATCTCATGGGTCTAGTTGCTGAAGTTAAGACAGAAGGGTTTGAGACGGTCAAGACTGACTCAAACTCTAGCTGGCTAAATATTGACCATAGCGATTTTACCTCAGAACAAAAGCAGCAGCTCATTGGTAGTAAAGGGGAGAATATTGATGCAATTCAGTATCTCGCCAATACGATTCTCAATTTAGGTCAAGATTTAGCAGCACAATGCTCTTTTGTGGTTGAGCTAGATGGCTACAGGGTTAAACGTAATCAGGAGCTAGAAACTTTGACCCAAAAAGCGATCGCTCAGGTGAAAGAAACGGGACAGGAAGTAGAGATACCTGGTTTATCTTCAGCAGAAAGAAAACAAATTCATTTTTTGCTGCAAGATATTGAAGATTTGGCAACCGAAAGTCGAGGTCAAGAGCCTGACCGAAAGTTAGTAGTGATCCCCCAATAATTCTATTCCCAACCTTACAGGTACATCACTCAATATTGCGTCATCAAAATATTGCGTCATCAATAGGTAAATAATGGAAGCAATTTATATTCCACATCTGCTTAAAGCGCCAAAGAGAAAAATCGAAGTTATTGTCGATGATACTATCGCTGGTTTGGACACTTTGGTTCCTGTAAAAGGAATGGTCATAGTAAGACATGGAAGTAATTTTTTGGAGGTAATCTCTCAGGCAGAAACAATTACCACTTTAGTTTGCGATCGCTGTTTACAACATTATAATCATCGTCTAGCGATTGATACTTCAGAATTGATCTGGCTGGAATCTGAATTAGAAAACATTGAGGATCTTCCCACGGAACGAGAGGTTTTACTAGAAGATTTGTCGGAAACTCTACCTCCTAATGGACATTTTGACCCAGAAACCTGGCTTTTTGAGCAGCTATCTCTAGCTTTACCTCTGAGAAAAGTATGTGGCGAGAACTGTCCAGGAGCTACCATTAAAGCCACCTCAGAAGATAGCTATCCAGACAGTCGTTGGTCTTCTTTAGCAGCCTTAAAAGAGCAGTTAAACAGTAGTCAGGATTAGTTTTGAGTTTTGAGTAGTCTTCTAGCAAGTCTAAAATTGCATCTTCATGATCCACTAAGTTCAGTAGTTCTAACGTTGCAGGCAGAATATCTTTGAGCGATCGCAGTATCTTAGCAGCGAGATTATTGAGTTCATGAGCTAACTCTAATTCAGTAGTGCGATCGCACACTCACTCCAGGCGATCGCTCCAAGACGGGATCTTGGTTATCTACATGGATTTAATGATTCGCAACAGAAACCTCTGGTTGATTAATTACGTCTTCAACTACCATAACCTGCACCTATTATTTTCGTAGCTAATGAACCGTAATACTATTTTGGGAACTTTCGCTGTGGGCTTGCTTCTGATCTTGGCGTTGATAGTATCACAGGAACAAGCTGACTCGATAAATCCAACCAGCCCGTGGAATAAGGAGAGAACACCTATGCCTATGGGCACCTCAATCCAGAATCAAATTACCTCTCCTAAATTGGTAGTCAGTTCAGTTACTACAGATACAAACGTGAGTCAGCTAGTTAGTGCCAGTAACCGTTTTGGGTTTAATTTATTTAGGCAAATTCAGACTCAGCAAGAATCTGAGAATCAGAATATAGTTATTTCGCCTAACAGTGTTGCGATCGCTCTAGCAATGATTCGTAATGGTACTGGGGGAGAAACTCTGACAGAAATAAATACAGCGTTAGGGTTAGATCAATTGGCAACGGCAAAGGTCGATCCCAGCTATGCCAAGCTCATAGAAACACTTAAAACTGCTGATGCTGATGTAGAGTTGGCGATCGCTAATTCTTTATGGGTTAACCAAAATATTGCGTTAAAGCAGCAGTTTGTTAATAACGCTCAGGATTTCTATCAGGCAAAAGTAAGCAACCTAGATTTTGCTGATTCCTCGGTTAAGAGGAGGATCAATCAATGGGTAGCCAAAAATACGGCGCAGAAGATTCCTGAAATTGTTGATTCTGTCTATCCAGAGGATGCCTTGTATCTGATCAATGCTGTTTATTTCAAAGGTAGTTGGGCAAATAAATTTGATGCCGATGCCACTACCGAACAGCCTTTTTACGTTAAGCCTGGTAAGACAAAACCTATGGCAACAATGAGTCAAACAGGAGACTATCGTTATTATGTCAACGAACAATTTCAGGCGATACGCTTACCCTACGGGAAAAAAGCAGAACTGGGGATGTATATTTTTCTTCCCCAAGAAAGCAGCAGTCTCGAACAATTCAATCAACAGCTAAACTTGGATAACTGGCGAGAATGGCTGAGTCAAATGCGATCGCAATCAGGCAACATTTCTCTCCCTAAGTTTAAGCTGGAATACGACACAGAACTAAAAGATGTTCTAGCATCTTTAGGAATGCAACAGATGTTTATTCCTTCTCAGGCAGATTTTTCAGCAATGACTGATACTTCGGTGGCGATAGATACGGTTAAACATAAAGCAGTGATCGAAGTTAATGAAGAGGGAACAGAAGCTGCGGGAGTTACTTCTATTGGTATCCGCATCACATCGGCAACGCCTGAAACTCAACCATTTAATATGAATGTTAATCGCCCTTTCTTTTTTGCGATCCGCGATGACATTACCGAAACTATTCTCTTTATGGGTAAAGTGAGCGCTCCTGAGTAATATATTGATATTAATCTCGAATATTGGGTTTTATCCAGCTCCAGCTATCTTCAAAATCTCGTTTGCCGTAGCTTGAGGCTTTTCTAAATGGGGAACATGACCACAGTTATCGATCCAAACTAGTTTGCTATTAGGAATAGCTTGAGCAAATTTAGCAGCGTCTTTAATACCTAGAATTTTATCTTGCTTGCCCCAAATAATTAGAGTTTGCTGTTGTATATCCGAGATCTTATTGGCAAATGAACCATAACCACCGCTTTTAGTAAAAGCAATCAGAGATTTATGCCAATCCTGGCATTTTAAATGCAGCGCAGCACAGATTTGAGCATCCAAGCTGGCAAAACTCTTGTCGAAATAGGCAGCACGACTAATGCTTTGACGAATCTTGGGGTTACGGAGAAACTCAGTAGCAAAATAATCTAGGGGAGGAAACATCAACTTGCCGATAGCTGGCTGCTTGGCTAACCCTGCACTGTCTAATAAAACTAATTGATCCACTGCTTCGGGATAAGCAAGGGTAAAATCAATGGCTACTGCACCACCCATAGATGCACCTGCCAAGATAACAGGCTGCTTAATTATGGTTTTCCAGAAATGATAGAGATGGATTTTAATATTTTCGGGATTGAGGGGAATATCTAAATTCCGTTGCGTAAAGCCAAAACTTAATAGATCGACGGCATAAGTAGACTGTTGTGCTGCCAGTATCGGTAACAAACGACGAAACTCTAGTAAAGAACTATCAAAGCCATGTATCAGTAAGATAGGTGTGCCACTGCTTCCCTGATTGACATAAGTAGTTGCAATATTTTCCCTAATTAAAGGTGTCGGAATAAATGCTTGCTGAATCTGTTGTGCTAAAGCGATCGAAGTTGATTCGGTTAAGTTACTTGCTTCTGGCGGGATGCAACTGGGAAACATGGATCAATGAAAAAATTGAGTTTGAATAGTATTTTTTGGTGTTGGTGATTTGAGGTGTGAAACCGATCTGAATTTCTTCTGTCCATTTTGCTTGATGGAGATCTCTTACTGCTAGCTGCGTTAATAAATCTCTAAGAGTATTAAGATACAATACAGAAGAATCATCCCAATCTTAATCAAACTTCACACTTTTCAAGATTAATAATAGGGAGCATGGGTTTATCTGTAGTACTTATATAGTTTAAAAACTTCTTACTACCTAGTGAAAGATAAGCATTTTGCACTGAATCAAAATAATCCTGAGAAATTACAGTTTTACTTTGTTTTAATCCTTCTTGATATCTTTGTTCAGCTTCTTTTAGTCCGATATACACCCAGGCATTTCCCTGTAATTTAGTATCAAGTTGGTTAACAATATTAATCCTTCGATAATTGCGCTCGCGCCGATCTAAATTCTTTAGCTCTGCATCGGAGACACGAAATAAGATTCCTGAAATGATTTGATCTAGATGGGGACGAATGTTTAAAAAAGCGACAAGACCATTTAATCTTTTTCCAGTTTGCCGATGACGATAATATTTATAGTTAGGTAAATCAACACTATTATCCATTGCTACATTCCAGCAACGCTGGAAGTTTTTTAAGCCACAAATTAGATAATCTGAGCCAGGAGTTAATTCCCGTTTTAAGTATTGCTCTAGGTTTTTCACATTCACCAGTGAACCATAACCAAAAACAAAATTAGATTGATACATCAAAGCTAAAACTATAGATGACTTGTACAGGATTTGATATTACTTACTGCTTGTCGCATAAATAAAGGGATCTAGCAGTTAGTGCCGATCCCTTTTTGTTCTCTATCCCAAGACAGATTACGTTAACTGCTTAACGGATATATTCTTTAAGAAGGCTATTGCGATTTGGATGACGCAGTTTGCGTAAGGCTTTAGCTTCGATTTGACGAATACGCTCACGAGTAACATTAAAGATTTGTCCAATTTCTTCTAACGTTTTCATGCGACCATCATCTAAACCATAACGGAGACGAAGAACATCACGTTCGCGAGGGCTGAGAGTATCTAGTACGCTTTCTAGATCTTCTCGAAGTAAACTTTTAGATACTTGATCTTCTGGAGTTTCGCCATCAGCCTCAATAAAATCACCCAAACGGGAGTCTTCTTCCTTACCGATGGGTGTTTCTAAAGATATAGGCAATTGAGCTGATTTAGCAATAAATCTGAGCTTTTCAATGGTCATTTCCATACGAGTCGCAATTTCTTCTTCCGTAGGTTTGCGTCCTTGTTCTTGAGATAGGATTTTAGTAGTTTTTTTAATGCGGGAAATAGTTTCATAAAGGTGAACAGGAAGGCGAATTGTCCGAGATTGATCGGCGATCGCTCTAGTAATAGCCTGCCTGATCCACCAGGTGGCATAAGTAGAAAATTTATAGCCTTTTTCGTGGTCGAATTTTTCAGCCGCTCTAATCAAGCCTAGAGAGCCTTCTTGAATTAAATCTTGGAAGGACAAGCCACGATTCATATATTTCTTGGCGATCGAGACCACCAAACGGAGGTTGGACTGCACCATCTTGTCTTTGGCTCTGCGACCAATAAACAGACGACAGCGGAATTTGCGATATTCCATGTCCACTTCTCTGGCCCATTCTTCGTCGGTAGCTTCTCTACCCAGACCATCTTCTAGACTATCTTTAAGTCTCTCTAATTCTAGCAAATCGGCAATTTGACGAGCCAACTCAATCTCTTCTTCTGCTCTTAGCAGTCGGATACGACCAATTTCCTGTAGATAGATCCGAATCGAATCTTCTGTGTAAGGCTTCTTTCTACCTCTTTCTGCACGTTTAGTAGTACTAGCTTTTTTCTTCTTCCCTTTAGCTGCTGGTTTTAAATCAATGTTGACTTGATTTTTCTTACTATCTTCTTCGATTAGGCTCTCCCAATCATTTACAGGATTGGCTATCGTTGCTAGGACTTGATTAGCTTGGGTCATGCCGTTTTCCTCTTGCTCCTTCAGTGAGAAATTAATGATATTTGTTTTAGTTAAGTTTAGTTAAGCAAAGTTCAGTGGGTGTCTTATTACACTCTGGTTGAATTTCTGATTTACGAGTTTAGCTAGTTGTGGATCAACAAGGCTGATCGACTGTTTAACTGCGCTTTAATCAAATACTTACGTGAGTGTTATTGACTAGAAATTTGCAATTATTTTCCGATTTTAGCCTCGATTGCATTGACTTTGGTAAAGATTAGACAGGAATTTGCGAATATTTGCCGATGATTTATCAAGAAATCACAAAGTTTTCTTTAATTTTCGCTTCTATGGCATTGTAAGCAATTTGACAAAAAATAACACGGATTAATTTTGGTACTTAAAAATTCAGTCCGCCAAAATTAATCATCAAAAAGTTAACTTACTTTAAAGAACGATACATAATGACCTCCAGGGGGATTGAAAAGCTTGGTCATAATCTATTATTAATCAAGGGGGATTGAAAAGCTTGGTCATAATCTATTATTAATCAAGTGAGATTAAAAATCCATAGATCTTTTTTTTCAGCGATCAGACAATCAGGAGTATGAATAAGTATGAAAAAAGTACGTATATTTGCTTACGGGATAGCTCTAGGTTCTGTGATTTTGAGTAGTCTCAATCAACAACATAGATGGACAACTGTAACTGCTGCTACAGGAGAGGGCACTTTGGCACTGGTTGCCAATGGAGAAGATTTTGTGAGGCAAGGCTTTGTGAGCAAGGATGGTTGGAGCATAAATTTTGAACACCTATATGTCAATATTAGTGATGCGATCGCCTACACTACGAAATCCTCTTTTGAACCTCGCAAAGGAGACAATAAAGAAAGTATTAAGTATCAAAACAGGGTCAATTTTGACAGTCTAAAAACTCCAGATTTGGCTGCGGGAGAGGCTGACGCTGAACCGATTGTGGTAGCATCAGCTAATGTTCCTGCGGGTTTTTACAATGCTTTAGCTTGGAAATTAAGTACCGCAGAAGCAGACAGTCCGATTGCAGGAAATACCATTGCCCTAATTGGTCAAGCAACTAAAGATGGTGAAATCATTAACTTCGATTTAGGTTTTAATCAGCCAGTTGAGTATATTTGTGGTGAGTTTATCGGGGAATCGCGTCAGGGAATAGTTGCGCCAGAAGCATCGGGAAAGGTAGAGGCAACCTTTCACTTTGATCACATCTTTGGGGATGGGAATTCCTCTCAACAAGATGCCCTAAATCAAGACGCTTTGGGATTTCAGCCCTTAGCTAATCTAGCCAGCAACGGCACCGTAAAACTCAATGAAGCAGATTTAGCTAATCAACTATCTCCCCAAGATTATGAACAGCTAACAGAGGCGATCGCAGGCTTAGGTCATGTGGGAGAAGGACATTGCGTCGTCAACGTTACTATCTAGACATGGTTTAATTCACAATAAGCAAGAAAACTAAATAATAATTTGCTCTTCTCAGCTAAAAGACGCTCAATTCTTGAGAAATAACGAGAAGATGGTTTTTTTCTGAGGAAAAATTCTACAATTTTTTTAAGGCAAACAAATCAAACTAACAACAATAAGTAGTCTTACAGTTATTTATGACTCGGTTTTACTTCTGTTTAACTTTACTAGCAATAATATTCATACCAGAAAGAGCCTTAGCTCATGGTGCAAACATTGAATATAAAGAAACGTCCGCGATTACGATTAAAGCAAAATATGACAATGGTACACCGATGGCAAATGCCCAGGTGGTAGTCTATGCGCCTAGCGATCGCGCGAATCCTTGGCTAAAGGGTACTACTAATGATATTGGCAGCTTTACTTTTGTTCCCGATCGCGATCCGCAAAATATTGGTAATTGGGATGTCAAAGTGCGTCAATCTGGACATGGAGATATCACTAGTATTCCGATCACAGCTGGCAACCTAAGCAAGGTGGCTCATAATCAGGCTCATAATCATTTACTGTCTGCTGGGGGGGGATATTCATCTTCCCAAAAGATGGTAATGGCTGCTGCTGTGGGATGGGGATTTCTTGGTACAGCTTTGTTTTTCTCTCGCCCCAAGTCTGATCCTAAGTCTGATCAATAGATTATTTTTTATTTGAATGCACATTCCTGATGGTTTTCTTCCTCCCCATATCTGCCTAGCTGGTTATGCTTTGACTGGTGGGGTTACCTGGTACTCTCTACGGCAGATCAAAGGCGATCGCTATACCCAAGTAAATATACCCAAGGCTTCTTTACTAACCGCAGCTTTTTTTGTCGCCTCTTTAATTCATATTCCCCTCCCTCCCACCAGCGTTCATCTAATTCTCAATGGTTTGATGGGTGCAGTACTGGGATACTATGCTTTTCCTGCCATTTTGATTGGATTATTTTTTCAAGCAGTTATGTTTCAGCATGGAGGAATGTCAACTCTGGGGGTGAATGCAATTATTTTGGGAACACCAGCGATCGCAGCTTATCATTTATTTCGTCAACGGGAACATCTATCAGGAAAAAGACAATTACTAACTAAAGTTTTATCGTTTGTCGCTGGTGCAGGAGCATTGTTACTTTCAGCAACGATGTTTACCATTTTATTAGTCACTAATATCTCTCCCGACATGAACGTTAGTGTAGAACGAACCGCTATTTTCGTTTCTTTAGGTGGCTACGCTATTCAAGCTGTGATCGAAGGAGTATTTTCAGTGATGCTGATTTCGTTCTTAGAGCAAGTGAAACCTGAATTATTAAAGTCGTGAAGAAGAGACAAGGCATGTCTTGTCTGTACAGTAATCAGTAATTATTTAATGAAATTAGTTCTTGATCGATATGCTTATTTAGATTCTCCACTACATCGCTGGAAACAGGGATATAAACTGGTGGGCTTATTAAGCTTAATCTTCGCTTTCGCTTTTATTCAAAATGTATGGCTGCTGCCCATAATGATTTTAATTACCTACATTTTGTTTACTGTATCTCGAATTCCTTTGTCATTTTTGATCAAACGATTACGTTACCCTAGCTGTTTTATTTTAGCTGTGGTCATTTTACTACCTTTTATATCAGGAAATAGTCCAATTTTTCAGCTAGGATATTTGACAATCAAAGAGGAAGGATGTTGGCAAGCGCTGTTGATTTCAGTGCGTTTTTTTTGTATTTTAACAGTTAGCCTAGTATTATTTGGAACGGCTCCATTTTTAAGCAGTATTAAGGCAATGCGTTCTTTAGGTTTACCGAGAGTAATTGTAGATATGACTCTGCTTTCTTATCGATACTTAGAAGAACTGGGGGAAACCTTGACTACTATGCAGCGAGCAATGAGATTAAGAGGATTCCAATCTAAGAGGTTTAATCGTCGCAATTTAGAAGTTTTTGCTCAGTTAACTGGTAGCATATTAATCAGAAGTTATGAGCGTTCTTTGAGAATTTATCAGGCAATGATTTTGCGTGGTTATGGTAGCCAGAAAAAATTAAAGAAAAAACATAATATACTCAAAATAAATCCCAGTGATCGCCAGAGTTTATTGGCAACATCAATAGCAGTAGTAACTGGAGTATTTTTAATATCTCTAGAATTAATCTTACCGAGCTTTTAAATAATCAAAAATTATTGTTCGACATAACACTATAAAACTAATGAACAATCTGGTACAACAGACGGCAAATCAACTATCTCTAAAAACTAAAGCGATCGCTCTCAAAAATATCTGCTTTAGTTATGGAGAAGAAAGAGCAATCTTAACCGATATCAACTTAGACATTGGTGCTGGTGAAACTGTCGGTTTGATTGGTGCAAATGGTTCTGGTAAGACTAGCTTATTTCTGACAATTTGTGGCATTCTCAAGCCGACTTATGGCGAGATTAGATTATTTGATCGTCCCATAGAAGCGGGGCAATTTAATCCAGAGATAGGTTTAGTATTTCAGAATCCTGACGATCAGCTATTCTGTCCTACAGTGCGAGATGATATTGCTTTTGGTCTAGAAAATATTGAGCTATCTCCTGATGAAGTTGAGGTTAGAGTCAATGCGGCACTCTCTTTAACGGGTGTGACTCACTTGGCAGAGCGAATTTCCTATCAGCTTTCAGGTGGTGAGAAATGCATGGTAGCGATCACTGCTGTGTTAGCCATGTTGCCTCAGATCGTACTTTATGATGAACCCAGTGCGAACCTCGACTTGAGAGCCAGACGCAGATTAATACAATTCCTAAACTCTTCTCATGAGACAACCTTTATCTCATCCCATGACCTAGAATTGATTATCGAAGTTTGCGATCGCGTAGTCATGCTCAATCAAGGAAGGATTGTTGCCGATGGTACTCCCCAAGAAATTATGAGTAACTCGGCCTTAATGGAAACTAATGGTTTAGAAGTTCCTCATTCCTTGACTCACTATCACGAGGATTAAAGATAAGGAGTTAGAGACGTTTCATGGAACGTCTTGTACAGGAGTTAGGAGTTAGGAGTTAGGAGTAATATGTCACGAGATAGTCAGGTTCAGATATCGGAAACAGAAGCCCAAGAATTGATGCGATCGCTGCTGCATAAAGAAGGTAGCTGGGTGGAATGGGGACAAGTATGTCAGAAGCTACAAAAAGCAGGATACAGCACCCAAAGAATCTTTGAAGACACAGGGTTTCAGAATAGCCAACAGAATTTGGTAATTGTTGCGTCTCAGGTATTCGATAATTTAGTTCAGGCAAATGTTGCTCCTGAAGTTCTCGAATACTTCAAAGGACCTCGCAGCGATGTACTGTATGAGTTTCGTGTACTCAACCAAAAGCAACGGGTAGATGCTGGCTTACTGGCATATAACAAGCGAATTGATATCGATGAGGCGCGTTTGGTATCCAAAGCAATTAAGGATGTGTGCCGCATGTCTCAGTTACCAACTGCCTTTACTAACCATCCTGGAGATTGGGTAGCCTACTTATCTTGGAAGCGCGCTAAAGCTCAAAAAGATCTACAACAGCGATCGCGTTTAATTGCTCAAGGACTAAAGTTTGCTCATTCTGCCACTACCAGAAAGGCGATCGAAGAGTTATTAAGTGACTTTAGCGTCGTCAAGAATGTTAGCGAACCTTTGCTGCCTTTGTATCGACTAGAACTAGAAGAAGAATTACCCCGTATTGTTCCTCTTGCTGGCTCCCATCCTCTAAACATGGAAGAGATAGCAACAGTGGAGCAAGTAGAAATACAACAGCCTTTTAGCTATATCAAAGCCAATGGCGGTGCATATATTCCGATCCCAGGCTGGCAAGTAGTTCTCAAGGCAAAAGATCCCATCGGTTATTTTTGTCCCAGTAATATTTTGCCTAAATACCTGGGAGGCAATGTAGAGGAAGTTCTGGTCATCTTAGATCGAGCCATCAAAGATTGGGATGCTAACAGTTATTTTGTGGTGGAAATAGAGGAAAAATTAGAATTGCGTTGGTTTGAAACCAAACCAGAAGCACCAATTGTTGGTCAGCTAGTTTTGATTTTACGTCCCAAGAAGATTTTAGACGAAGATAATATTACTGAACCTTGGCAAATGGACGATTAGAACAGTGAGCAGCGCCCTACGGGGAAGGCAGAATATAGGCTGATATAAATCAGCCGAATATCCTAACGTGAGATTTTTTGATCATAACTTTCCCGTTTAGCGATGGATTAATGTAAGTCACGCGATCGCTGTCTATTTGCTATCTGTCTATTAGAGTAATATTAATACATCTTGTACATACAACAAAGTCAAACGAAAGTGGAAGGTGGAAGACAAAAAAGTTCTAGCCACATGTAGGCACAAAATTTGTCTTCTAAATCAATTAATGAACAGTAATGTTCCCATTACGCACTTTAGATTGTAGTGAAAATCAGCCTAGTTTAAAACTCTATATATTCGCGTAACCATCAAAGCTGCAAGATAATATGTATATTATTTTTCCAATTTCCTCGAAAGAAGTTTAATAGCAAAGTTCTTTTGACCAATCTTGATTTCCTCTTCCTGGTTGACAAATAAATTGTTGTCCAGCCCATTCCATTTGCCATTGAGAATCAACACTTTTAAAATCTATTCGATAACGAATACTATTCAATGAATCATCAGGTAAATTTGTCTGGGTGATAGTTACTATTGCCTGTTCTGGATTACTAGTATCAACGTCAACATCTTCTTTGAGAGTTCCCTCGATTTCTTCCGTTCCAAAGATATTTAAAGCTATTTCGTCAGGACTATTACCTTTATTTGAATCAGTAGTAATTTGATCTAAATCAATTTCATTATAAGAATTTCGCTGGGGTAAATTATCAATATTATTAGCAACAGCAGAGTTCGAGGTTGAGTTATCTTGTTGATCGGAAATTGGTAATAGATTACAGCTAGCAAGTAATAAGTTGGAGAAAATGCTTAAACTTAAAATAAACGTCACATTTTCTATAAATCTTCGCATCGATAATTAACCTCGAATTAATTTCAGTATTAGAAACCTAACGCTTTTCTTGTCTGCTTACCTACAATTCCATCATCAAGTAATTTCATTGCTCTCTGAAAAGCTACTACTGCACCTCTGGTATTATCACCAAAATCACCATCGATGTCTCCAGGGTTAAATCCTTTTTCAGCTAGTCTTTTTTGTAGTCGAATAACATCTGAACCTTCAGAACCTAAAGATAACTCTCTACTAATTCCCTCTCCAACATCATTTCCAAGATTGCCACTATCTATCCCAAGCTTGCCAGCAACTTCTTGACGCAGTTTGGGTAGTTGAGCGTATAACCAATCTCCAGGACAGGCAGTGGCACTAAAAATAATTGACCAAGATTTTTCTACTAATTGCTTTAACCGCCTTAAAGAAATATTGAGAGTGGTTATCGAGCGAAAGTCAAAAGTCCTTCAGTTCTTTTTGAGTATTTATACTCAGGAAATGTCGCTTTTAGCGATCGCCGATTGACGAAAATTTATTCTGACGCGAGATCGCCTAACTGGGATTCAAATGTAATTTTTACATATTATATTTTGACTTGCGTAAAGAAAAATTAATGATTTGGAATGTTAGTTAAATATCTTTTTAGGGAAGTCTATGACTAGTAATGGTCATGGATTTTTTTATTGATACTTAATTTATTTTTCCAGGGAATATATTACCTCATCTAGCAGTTTGATGTCCCAGTGCCACTTTTATAAAAATAGTGGCGGAACAATCTTACTGCACAAGGTTTTCAGGAAATTACAACAGTCAAGTTATAAATATATCCAAATTTAATTATTAGTTTCTGGCAACCAAAATCACCTGTGTCTCATTGACTAAAATTCAATTGCAATGATCCAGCAAACATTATTCCCGAGAAAATATTCTGAGCAAATCTTCAGTCAAGGAAAAAGTCGATCACTTCCTTGGTTATCTTTTGTCTGTTTTCTACTCGTAAATTTAAACACAACAGCATCAGCACAGGTAATTCGCGACAACACCTTACCTAATAACTCAGATCCTTTGACTGATGGAAATATGATTAAGATCTCTGGTGGTACAACGGTAGGGAGTAATTTATTTCATAGTTTTGAACAATTTTCTCTGTCTACGGGAAATACGGCTTGGTTTAATAACGCTTCAATCATACAGAATATTATTGGTCGTGTTACTGGTGATTCTGTTTCTAATATTGATGGTTTAATTCGAGCTAATGGTACTGCCAATCTCTTTTTAATTAATCCTAACGGGATTGTATTTGGAGAAAACTCCGCTTTAGATGTTGGTGGTTCTTTTGTTGGAAGTACTGCCGATAGTCTCAAGTTTGCCGATAACAGTGAATTTAGTGCCGTAGATCCTCAAGCACCGCCGTTGTTAGAAGTAAGTATTCCAGTTGGCTTGCAGTATGGCAACAGTAATGGAGAGCTTGTTGTTCAGGGTAGTGGAAATCAACTTCAATTTAATCGTGATTTTACCGTCGATAAAAGCTCTAGACCTACGGGACTTGAGGTAGATGAAGGACAAACCCTGGCTTTAGTGGGAGGAAAAGTTGTTTTAGACGGAGGTAATCTTACGGCTGAAACAGGACGAATTGAACTTGGTAGTGTTGCAGATCATCAATTTGTCCGATTTAACTTAACGGAATCAGGTTTAAACTTCGATTATACAGAGGTCAGTAATTTTAAAAATATCAATCTCGCCAATGCTTCTTCTCTCGAAGTTAGTGGAAATGGAGCAGGGGATGTACAGGTTCAAGGAAAAGAGGTAATTATTACCGATGGCTCGGCAATTTTGGCGGATACTGTGGGTGATAGTAATGGGGGAACACTACAAATCAACGGTTCAGAATTGCTAGTAGTAGCAGGAACTTCTTTAGATTTACCATTTATTAGTCGTCTGTCTACGGATGTTGCGACTGGTGCAACGGGAAATGGTGGTGACATTGAACTAAATTCCGCCAACCTAATTATTGCTGATGGAGCCCAGATAATTAGTAGTAGCTATGGAGACGGCGATACAGGGAATATCAAAGTTGATGCTGATTACGTGGAATTGTTTGGCGGTTCACCCATACTTAATAACTCCAGTGGATTATTTACTCTAGTGTTTGGAGCGGGGAACGGTGGTGATATAGAAATTGATGCCAACAATACTCTAGTTGCTGGTGGAGCGCAAGCTGCAACGCTTACTTTTGGCAATGGTGATGGGGGTGATTTATTAGCCAAGGCAAATCAGATTGAATTGGTGGGAACTTCTCCAGGAGGCAACGCTAGTAGTTTGTTGGCCAATGTAGAATCTGGAGCTATAGGTAACGGTGGTACATTAACTATTGATACTAAATCTTTGTTAATTGCCGATGGATCACAGGTAGCAATGAGTACCTTTGGTGATGGTGATGTGGGAATTTTAGATGTTAAAGCAGAAGAAATACAATTAACTGGCACATCTTCGAGTGGAATTCGTAGCGGTTTATTTAATAACGTTGAATTAGCCGCTACAGGTAAAGGTGGTCAAATTAAGATTGATACAAATAAATTAAATATTTCTGATGGTGCGCAAGTTTCAGCCCTTACTTTAGGCTCCGGTGTAGGTGGTAAGATCTCCGTAGAAGCTGATGAGATAGAGATTTCTGGAGGAGTTCTCCAATCTCCTAGTGGTTTCCAGTCTACTGTTGCATCTTCAGCAGAAGGCGATGGCGGTAGATTAGAAATTAGGACTGGAAGTCTCAAGGTGATTGATGGGGGGCAAATTGCTGTAAGTACTGCTGGGATTGGTGCTGGAGGAGAATTAGAAATTGAAGCAGATGAGATTGAATTAATTGGCAGATCGGAATTTGGAGCGAGTGGTATTTTTGGCAATGCCATTATAGGTACTGGAAATGGCGGAAATCTGAAAATTGATACGAATAGCTTAACTATCCTTGATGGAGCAACCATTAGTGCTAGCAACTTTTCTAGTAGGAACATTGACATACCTCCAGGAGAAGGAAAAGCAGGTAGTGTTGAGATTAATGCTAATGCTGTTAAATTAGATGCCACTTCCGCCAATGCTCCTAGTAGTATTACTGCTTCAACTTATAACAATGGCGGAGGAAACATCAATCTAAATATTGCTGGAGACATCACTATCAGTAATAACAGCGAAATTGATGCAGATACTAGAGGTGATGCGGATGGTGGCAATATTAATCTTACGGCAGATAATTTAAAATTAAATAGTCAGGGACGAGTTTCTGTTAACAGTTCTGGTTCAGGAAGAGCAGGGAATATTAGTATTCGGGCAAATAATTTGAATGCTCAACGGGGTAAGATTACAGCTACTTCTGAGAATTCGGGGGGAGGAAATATTCATCTAGCTACAGATTTTATTTTTCTAAATAACAGCGAACTTAGTAGTAGCGTTTTTAATGGTACTGGTGGTGGTGGCAACCTAGCAATTGATAGTAATTATATAATTGCTCAAGACAACAGTAATATTATTGCTAAAGCAGATCGAGGAGATGGTGGCAATATCGACATCACAACTAAGGTTTTCTTGCTCACTGCTGATAGTTTAGTGGATGCTAGTTCTGAGTTTGGGGTGGATGGGGTAGTAGATATCAATAGTCCTGATACCGAGCAACAAATCGATGTTGGGCAGTTATCGGCTAAAGTTACAGATCCTACGGCATTAATTGCTGCTGTTTGCCCAAAAGACAAAACGAACGCGCTTTCTAATACAGGCAAAGGAGGATTAGCAGAGAATCCTAGCCAACATCTGCGGGGAGAATCAGTCTGGGAAGATTTACGCAGTTTTGTAGATGTTCCAACAGTTGACAAAACATTTGACAATCTGTCTAGACCTGCTCATGGGAAGGAAATCATTGAAGCTAGAGCCTGGAATATTAACGACGAAGGTAACGTGCAATTACTAAGTTACATGCCCACCCAACATAAACCAGATTACTGGGCATTATTTAATCAATGTCGTAAGTAGTAAAGTCAACAAGTAAAAATTGGCTATTTAAGTATTTTAAGCAATATATAGTTATTATTATTAGTCATTAATTACAATTATGAGCTTTATTTGGTCATTTAAAGAAAATTTTATGGCAATTAATCCATTATTAGGCTCTATGCTAACGATTGTCTGTCTTTTAGTAGGATCTGGTAAAGCGATCGCCCTAGATAAGATTAATCCGACGGCAACTAGCTCTCAAAATACCCCCCAAAGTTTAGTTGACCAGGGCAGATTGGCTTATCAGTCAGGACGATACAGGGAAGCCAAGAGATTATGGCAACAGTCATATCAAGAAGCTCAACTTCAGAAAAATACTCCAGTTCAAGCCCAAACTCTAAATTACTTGGCTTTAACTAGTCAAAAGCTAGGAGATGCAACCGCAGCTGAGGAATATTTGGCTCAAAGTCGGGAACTACTGCAAAATCTATCAGATGTTAGTAGTTTGAACATTAAAGCTCAAACTATGAATACTCAAGGCAAACTAGAGTTTGCTACGGGGCAAACAGAGGAAGCTTTAACAAGCTGGCAAGAGGCTGCTAGAATTTATCAACAAGCAGGAGATAAGATCGGTGCTTTAGGAGTTGAAATTAATCAAGCTCAAGTATGGCAAAGTTTAGGGTTATATCGTCGCGCCCAAAAAGCATTGCAAAAAATTGCTACTAAATTAGAAACACAATCTGATGCGACTTTAAAAATTACTGGTTTACGTAGTTTGGGAATTGCTTTACAAGTTACTGGCGATTTACAGGCTGCTCAGGAGATGCTACATCAAAGTCTCGCTCTTTCCCAAGAATTAAACTTATCTGAAGAAAGTAGTAAAACTTTATTTAGTTTGGGCAATACAGCTTTAGCTGACGCAGATCAAACTCAGGCAATTATTTATTATCAACAGGCTGTGGCGACGACTGCTCAACCTATAATAAAAACAGAAGCGCAATTAAATCAATTGGGCTTATTAATTACGACTGAGCAATGGCAACCTGCAATAGAGTTACTGCCACAAATTCAAACCGAGCTAGCTAATCTTACTTCTATTCCTAGCCGAAGGGTGGTCTATGCTCAGGTTAATTTAGCCAAGCAATTGATTGAGTTAGCTAATCGCACTGGCAACCAACAATATTTTACTCAAACCCAAGATCTCTTAAAAACTTCGATTCAGCAAGCAGAAAAGCTAGAAGATCCTCAGGCAAAATCCTATACTCTGGGAATGTTAGGACATTTATATGAAGCAGATCAGCAACTAGCCTTGGGACGTAAATATACCCAGAAAGCCGTGCAATTGGCTCAGGTAATTAATAACTCCGATCTTACCTATCAGTGGCAGTGGCAATTAGGAAGACTACTTAAAGCTGATGGCAATCAACAGGGGGCAGTCGCATCTTATACCGAAGCCGTTAACGCTTTAGAAGCTCTCCGTAGTGATTTAGCTTTCACCAATTCGAATTTACAGTTTTCTTTCCGTGAGAAAGTAGAACCTGTCTATCGCGAGTTAGTAAGTCTGTTACTTACCTCCGTCAACGATCAACCAGTCAGTCAAGACAATTTATTACAAGCCAGAAATACCATCGAATCCCTGCAATTGGCAGAACTAAATAATTTTTTCCGCGAGGCTTGTTTAGATGTTACTCCTACCGCCATTGATGAGCTAGATCGCCAAGCTGCGGTAATTTATCCAATCATATTACGCGATCGCCTAGAAGTAATTGTTAGTCTACCTAATAAGTCTCTCAAACATTATTCTCAACTTATTCCTCAAGCCGAATTAGAATCTGTAATTGAAGAATTACGTCAAACTCTCCAAATTCGGAGTCGTCGTAAATTCTATCAACCAGCCCAAAAACTCTATAGTTGGTTAATACGTCCAGTATTAAAAGAGCTAGACATACAGAATATTGAAACTCTGATATTTGTTCCTGATGGTAGTTTCCGCAACATTCCCTTAGCAGCTCTTCATGATGGCGAACAATATCTCATTGAACAATATAGTCTAGCTCTGACTCCAGGTTTACAACTCCTGGCACCTTTACCTCTAGAACAAGTAAAATTTAAAACCCTAGCAGCAGGTATTACTCAACGAAGAAGAGGTTTTTCTTCCCTAGAATATGTCAATCAGGAATTAAATAATATCCAAAGTTATACTGATAGCTTTGTCTTGCGGGACGATAATTTTACTCACAAGCGTTTACAAGAAAAAATTACAAGCGCCCAATATCCCATTGTCCATATTGCTACTCACGGTCAATTTAGCTCTAATTTAGAAGATACTTTTCTTTTGGCTTGGGACAGTAATATTACTATTAATGAGTTAAATCAACTCTTAGACAATAGTAACTCCGAGCAACAACAGGCGATCGAGCTATTAGTGCTTAGTGCTTGTGAAACCGCTAGAGGAGACAAACGAGCCGCTTTAGGATTAGCAGGTATAGCAGTAAAAGCAGGGGCAAGAACTACTTTGGCTACTCTTTGGACGGTATCTGATGAATCTACTGCCTTAACCATGAATCATTTTTATGAGAATATTACTCAATCTCAAGCCAAAGCTAATAAAGCCAAAGCTAATAAAGCCAAAGCTTTACGTAAAGCCCAATTGAATTTAATTAACTCCCCTCACTTCAAACATCCTTACTATTGGTCTCCTTTTATTATGATTGGCAATTGGCTTTAATTACTAGACCAAGAGTTACATTCACCTAATCAAGTGGATAGGGGTCATTTAAGTCAGCTACTTAAGATCGAGCGATCGCATTTCACCCCAAACCAGCCCCAATACTTCTCGTTTAAGCCCAAAATCAAGTAAAGTGAAAATTATTTTGAGAAGATAAAAAAAGTGCAGCTAAAAGAATTTTCTTTGATTAACCCGAAGTTGGAAGCTAAGGAAGTCTTCCAAGCCATTAAAATAGCGATCGCTCCAGAAGCTATTGACCAAGAATTAGAGAAAAGCAATAGCAAGGAAATTCTGATTGAAAGTGAATGCATCAAATCAAAACTCATGAATTAGCTATTCTGGCGTAGTTTTCAACGTTTTACTTTTTTGTTAAAATACTATATAGTTATATAAAGTACAAACTAATATACGTTTCGTTTCGTTTGTCCATGCCCAAAACTGCCCCCCGTGACAAGACTCCTGAACCGCCTGAATACCTGTCTCCAGTTGCTGACTATTTTAAAGTGCTTTCGGAGATTAGTCGCCTGCAAATTTTAAGCTGCTTGAGAGAAGGAGCGATGAATGTGAGTGAAATCGGCGAAGCTACTGGTTTAGGTCAGGCGAATTTGTCGAAGCATCTTAAGATGCTAACTGAAGCCGAGATTTTATCCCGCCAGCCTCAAGGGGTAAGTGTTTACTATGAAATTCAAGACCCCATGATTTTTGAGCTTTGTGAGTTGGTTTGCGATCGCCTTTACGAACGGATGCAGCAAAAAGCGGAGAAATTTAAGCGACTCAGTGCGTTTAGTACTACTTCTAAGTAGTGCTAGCTGGAATACTAACGTTACCGTCGGTTCACTGAACAAAGGTCAAGTTAAACGAAAATTTGATAAGTTAATCATTGGCAAGACTACAGGTTATACTGCTCAATGGCTATATCGATTACTTAAAAAACACTGCACTATCAATGAACAGTGAAAATTTATCGTGAATTACAGATTACGTATCTTATTTTTAGCAGCTACTTTTATTGCCCTGATTCTAGGTATATCTACTTTTTTAGATAGTGATATTGAGACTTTATCGAAAATCAAAACGGAAATTGTTGTCAATCAAGTAGGATATTTACCCCAGTGGCAAAAAACAGCTTTGTTAATTAATAATCAAAACCCAACTGCTCAAATTAAGCTAATTAATTCAGATACCAAGAAATTAGTTGCCACAATGACTTCCATCCCAGAAATTCAAGATGATGAGACAGGCGATCGCCTCTCGGAAATTGATTTTTCATCGATTACTGAACCAGGAAAGTATTATTTAAAACAAGGCAAGTTAAAATCCGCACCTTTTAAAATCGGTAATGAAATCTATCAACAGCCTCTTGTTACTCTATTACGATCCTATTATCTGCAACGATGCGGAGTGGAAATTGATGATCCGATTACTGGCATATCTCATCTTCCATGTCACCTCAAAGATGGAATACTCGCTCATCAAGACCAGTATCATCAAGTAGGAGACAATCTTGCTGCCTTGGGTGGATGGCATAATGGAGAAGGTTATAGCAAGTATGTCGCTACGACTACAGTAACTATTGCTCGCTTGTTAAATCTTTATCAACAACAACCAGATCTATTTCCTGATGGTCAATTAGGGATTCCTGAAAGTGGCAATGATATTTCCGATTTACTTGATGAGATGCAGTTTGGTTTGGACTGGCTCTTAAAAATGCAGCGAGCTGATGGTGCTGTGTATCGCAAATTAGCTGGGCGCCAATGGTCAATTGCTATAGCTCCTGACGAAGATATTCAAACTCGTTATATTTATGGTATTTCCACCCCTGAAACTGCTAAATTTGCAGCGGTAATGGCGATCGCTAGTAGAACCTATCAATCGCTTGAAGCTCAATTAGCAGCCAAGTATCTAAATGCTGCCGAGTCAGCCTGGCAATATCTCCAGACACAACCTGAAATGAAGATTGATTGGGTAGAGGGGGACGACAATGGTTCAATAAAGTACTTAGCTTCTGAGTTTGATACGGAAAAGAGTCTCCAGACTGATATTGACGATCGCCTGTGGGCAGCAGTTGAACTATACATTACAACAGGAAAGCTGAATTTTGCTGATTATTTTGCCGCGAATTTAGACCAAACAGATTACAGTTTATTTAGTTGGAAAAATCCCGCCCCTCTGGCTCTAATCGACTATCTTAGACAAGAGGATCAGCCCACATCAGAAGAACTTGCTACCACAATAAAAACCAAGATTCAACAACGAGCAGATTTACTATTAGCTAAAGTCAATAAGAGTGCCTATCACATCGCTAATGATAATTTTATCTGGAACTCTAATCGCATGACTGCCGAGGAAGGTATTACCCTAGTCTATGCTTATATATTGACTCAAAATAAAGACTATTTGAATGCTGCAATTGATCAATTAGATTACATCCTGGGGCGCAATTACTTTAATCAAACTTTCATCACAGATATTGGGACTAAACATGTCAAACACATTAATCATCCGTTTGCCGTCGCCAAAAAAATAATTATTCCTGGTTTAGTTGTCGGGGGTCCTAATAGTGATGCTCAAGATGGCATGGTAGCTAAAAATCAGGGTCAGCTCAGTTATATTGATGATGCTCGCTCTTACTCTACCAATCAATATGCGATCGATAATAATGCTTCATTGATTAGTCTAATTGTTAATTTGACTGCTCAAAACTAGTCAAGTGTTGATCTTGTCGATCACTCGATTTAATAATCATCATCAGCAACGCACATTCCTTTACACTTGATTCCGTTAGTGGCTGTGCGTAGGCAATGGGGACAGAGAATTTTTTCCTCCTTGTTTGGCTGACTATTATTTGTATTTTCTGGAGACTGATCTTGTTCTATCTGGGGTGGGGATGTCATCAGAGTGAAGTTTTTATTACTGGATGTAAACCTTATTTTAAGTTTTTTTAAGTATATTTTTCTAAACCGTTTCTAATATTCAAATAACAAATTCCGTAGTCATCAAATATACAGAAAGAATTTCCCTCATTTACCACAACCCGATAAACTTGAATTTGTTTGTCGCTATATATAAGTATTAGATTTCAATAATTCAGAAATTGATGCTAACTATACGGTGTAGCAGTTTTTTAACTTACAACTTTACTCGCACAATTTTAAGATAAACCATGACAACAACCACAACTCGTTTTCCCATCGATTTAGATGCTTATAAACCTTTAGCCTTAGATCCCAATAAATCTACTCTGACGGATGAACAGAGAGCAATCTTAAAAGCCAATATCCAACTTTGTCGTGAGGCGATCGTGTTCTTTACTGCCACTGGTGCAGCTAGAGGTGTTGGCGGACATACTGGAGGACCTTTCGATACTGTCCCCGAAGTGATGATCCTTGATGCTTTTTTCCGTGGTGCCCCTGATAAGTTTGTGCCAATCTTTTTTGATGAGGCGGGACACCGCGTGGCAACTCAGTATTTAATGGCGGTGCTAAATGGCGACTTACCCAAAGAGAACTTACTCAACTATCGTGCAGCCAATTCTAAATTACCTGGACACCCTGAATTAGGCTTAACACCAGGAGTTAAATTTAGTTCTGGACGTTTGGGACATATGTGGCCCTATATTAACGGTATAGCAATGGCTAATCCTGACAAGGTGGTAGTTTGTTTGGGTTCTGATGGTTCGCAACAAGAAGGTAACGACGCTGAAGCTGCTCGTTTAGCAGTGGCACAAAACCTCAATGTTAAGCTATTTATTGATGATAATGATGTCACCATCGCAGGACACCCTTCTGAATACTTGAAAGGTTACAGCGTCGAAAAAACTTTAGCTGGTCATGGTTTAGAAGTTAACGAGGGAGATGGCGAAGATATTGATTCTTTGTATAGCCGTATGTGCGCTGCGGTAACAGGGGATGGACCCATTGCTTTAATTAACAAACGTCCGATGTGTCCTGGAATTGAGGGCATTGAAGGTTCTACTCACGGACATGATGTAATTGCTGTGGATAAAGCGATCGCCTATTTGTCAAAACATGGTCAAGACGCAGCAGTAAACTTCTTAAAAAATATCGCCAAACCCAGCCACGATTATAAATTTTTGGGTGTTAGCGATAAGCTAGGTTCTAACCGTAACGTCTTTGGTGAAGCGGTAGTTTCTGTCCTCGGTGAAATGAGCGATGCCGAACGCAAAGAGAAAGTCATCTTTATTGATAGTGATTTAGAAGGTTCTTGTGGTTTCAAACAAATCCACGATGCTTATCCTGATGTCTTTATCCCTTCTGGCATTATGGAACGGGGTAATCTTTCGGCTGCTGCTGGCTTTGGTATGGAAGAGGGTAAACAGGGTGTATTTGCTACCTTTAGTGCTTTCCTCGAAATGTGCATCTCTGAGATTACTATGGCACGCCTCAACAAGTCTAATCTCTTGTGTCACTTCTCCCACGCTGGTATCGATGACATGGCAGACAATACCTGCCACTTCGGTATCAACAATATGTTTGCCGATAACGGACTAGAAGATGGTTATGAAACCCGCTTATATTATCCTGCCGATGCTAACCAAATGACTGCCTGTGTGAACCAAGTCTTCCACAACCCAGGAATGCGCTTTATCTTCTCCACTCGTTCTAAAGTCCCCATGATCCTAGATGATCAGGGTAATGAATACTTTGCTGGCGACTATACCTTTACTCCTGGCAAAGACGAAGTAATCCGCGAAGGTGATGCTGGTTATATCGTTAGTTTTGGGGATGCTCTTTATCGTTCTTTAGATGCAGTAGAACGCTTGAAACAAGAAGGCATCAACGTTGGTTTAATTAATAAATCTACTCTCAACGTTGTCGATGAAGACATGATGGCAAAAATCGGTCAAGCACCGTTTGTTCTAATTGTAGAATCCTTTAACCGTCGGACGGGGTTAGGTAGTCGCTTTGGTTCTTGGTTATTAGAGCGCGGTTTGACTCCCAAGTATGCCTACCTTGGTGTCCATGAAGAAGGTTGTGGCGGACTTTGGGAACAGTTTCCCTACCAAGGACTAGATCCTGAAGGTATCATGAGTCATGTTAAAGGTTTGATGTAACAGACTGTTCGCAAAACAATTCTGTCAGGTGGGTCATTTGCCCACCTTTTTTATGGGCGAAAATTTTATGGGCGAAAAATCTTGTACTGAGATCTTGCATCTAATAATTGGAGTGACTATAAGTCTTACACTACCAACAGAATGAACATCCAAAAAATGGTGGCATGATCAAGAACTTTGTTCACACTGCGATCGCCCGATTCTCCAACACAGTGCGATCGCTTTATCTCTATGAGGTTATTTGCTAACAGCTCAAACTTCAACAACACCTAAACCGATACCTGAGCTTCTTGATAGGTTGGAAAATTAGTATAGCCGTTTGCATCAAAAGAATACCAAACGTCCATATCGGCATCAGGATTTAGCTCCCAATTATTGGCAAAACGAGCCACTAAATCGGGGTTGCTGATATATGGTCTACCAAAGGCAATTAAATCGGCATCTCCAGAAGCGATTGCCTGTTCGGCATCAGTGCGATCATAACCACAGTTGCCAATTAATATTCCATCGTAGATCTTTCTAAAATCTGCCAGAGTCATGGGTTCTCCCAGTTCATGGAACCCAAAAGCCAAACCATCTAACAGGTGTAAATATGCTAGCCCATAGCCGTTTAACTGCTCCACTATATATGTAAACGTCTCGCGGTAATCTGGTGACCCCATGTCGTTAAAACTACCGTTGGGCGAAAGTCTGATTCCGACACTGCCAGCATCCCAAACAGTTAATATCGCCTCGACAATTTCTTTGAGAAAACGATAGCGATTTTCGATGCTACCGCCATACTTATCGACGCGCTGGTTAGTCTTAGACTGTAAAAATTCATCAATTAAATAGCCATTTGCCCCGTGTATTTCAACACCATCAAAACCAGCTTGTTTGGCTCTAGCTGCTGCCTGTCGATAATCCTCCACAATTTGCGGAATTTCTGCTGTTTCTATAGTTCTCGGAGTCTCATAAGGCTGTTTTCCGTCAGGTGTATGAACCTCTCCCCCTTCAATTTTAATTGCCGAAGGAGCTACTGGTAATTGATTATTGGGCTGAAAACTACTGTGGGAAGCTCTACCCGTATGCCATAACTGTAAGTAAATTAATGAACCCTTCTGGTGTACTGCATCAACTACCTGTTTCCAAGCCGAACCTTGTTCGTCAGTATAGATTCCAGGAGTTTGTTGCCAGCCATTACCCTGTTCAGAGATAGTAGTGGCTTCGCTAATAATCAAACCTGCACCTGCTCGTTGAGCATAGTATTCTGCCATTAAAGCGTTTGGCATCCTTTCCACACCAGCACGAGCGCGAGTCATCGGAGCCATTACCACACGGTTTTTCAATGATAGACCCTTATTTAAAGGACTTAGAAGATGGGGAACGTTAGTTGTAGAAGTCATGGTTACTGGTTACTGGTTACTGGTTACTGGTTACTGGTTACTGGTTACTGGTTACTGGTTACTGGTTACTGGTTACTGGTTACTGGTTACTGGTTACTGGTTACTGGTTACTGGTTACTGGTTACTGGTTACTGGTTACTGGTTACTGGTTACTGGTTACTGGTTACTGGTTACTGGTTACTGGTTACTGGTGACAAGTTAAGAAAACTGATTCTAAAGTTCTTGTTTAGTCGGGCGAATAATCATTTCGTTTACGTCTACATCTCCTGGTTGCTCGATCGCATAGGTAATAGCCCGTGCGATCGCATCAGCATCAATAGCTATTCCAGATAGCTGTTTTGCCATCTCTGCTGTATCGCTATGAGAAATGGTATTAGTTAACTCAGTAGCCACCGCGCCAGGGGAAATATTGGTCGAACGAATCTTTTCACCTGATTCCAGCCTAATTCCTTCAGAGATTGCTCTGACAGCAAACTTGGTAGCGCAATAAACTGCTCCTGTCGCAAATACTTTATGTCCCGCCACTGAGGAAAGATTAATTATGTGACCCGATTCTTGCTGTAGCATTATCGGCATTACCGCAGCTACACCATACAATACTCCTTTAATATTGACATCGATCATTTGCTCCCACTCATCCACCTTGGTTTCTGCTAAGGGGGACAAGGGCATTACCCCTGCATTGTTAACTAAAACATCTATCCGTCCATAAGCTTGATGAGTTCCTTTGGCTAAAGCTTCTACCTGAGAGCGATCGCTCACGTCTGTAACCTGATACTTGGCGATACCCCCATCTTGTTGAATCTCCGCCACTAATTCTTGCAGGCGATCTTCTCTTCTAGCAGCCAGCATTAACTTGGCTCCACTCTTGGCTAATCGACGGGCTGTAGCTTCTCCTAAACCACTACTTGCTCCCGTAATGATGATCACTTTGTCTTGTATTTCTGACATATATTTCTATTTCTCTCTATCTTGTTTGGTTTAAAATCTATTGGGTGCTTAAGGAAAAAGATTCTTGAATAGCTGATCAAACACGTTGCTGTTTTATAGTAGACCAGTCAACTATAAATATTACCAACAAAAACATATTAAATGTTTAAGTAATCAGATTAAATCTGACTAGAGGAAGACTTATACAAAACTCGCTCAAATAAAATTGTGACAAAGGTTTGCATCGGCACTATCGATTTTGCGACTTTAGCTTGTAAAATTGCTCCTTCCCAACCAGATAAGATGAATTTTGCTAATTGGGCTAGATGACGATCATCCGCCAATTCTCCTGCTTCAAAAGCTGCTCTCAAACATCGGGTAAAATATTGTTCCCAGCTATTAAATATTTGATTAAGGCGATCGCGGAACAGTTCGTTTTGTGCTGATAATTCCTGAGCAAGATTACCGATTAAACAACCATCGGCACATTCGCAGGTTTGCATATCTGCAATCTTAGATTCAAAATAGTTGCGTAGCCGTGTTAGAGGAGAATATTGCTCATCTTCTAAAAAAATTCTGATTTTATGTTGATATCTACTAGCAAAATCATCAATGATCGCTAATCCAAAATCTTCCTTGCTGGAAAAATAATAATAAAACGAACCTTTGGGAACGCCAGCCGTAGTTAATATGTCATTAATACTGGCTGCATTAAACCCCCGCTGGACAATAACATCACTGCCAGCACGGATCAATTCATTGCGCGTGTTGGTGCGTTTCATAAATCTATAGTAGACCAGTCGTCTATAAAAATCAAGGTAGTTTTAGATAAATAACTGTCTAATGCTTGAGGGATGAAAAGCAACAACCACAACTAATCAATAGGGTTAAAACCTATTATCTGAGTTAATGTCTTAACAAAAACTCATCAAGCAAAAGGCTAAATTTGCTAGGGTTGAATGCAGGAAATTATTAATGAACGGTGATTTGAATAATGGTAAATTTGAAACCAGCAAATCAAAGTAATCAAAAAACCCCAACTGTAAATCGCCGTGGTTTTAGTCTCCAAAAACTTTTCTGGTTTATCTTCGCTTCAGTACTAGTTCATGGTTTAGGTTTGTTAATGCTGGCGCAATATCAGCGTTTTCAGCCGATCGCCCAAGAAGAAATCGAGAGTAAACCGATCGAGTTTGTGACTGTTCCCGAAGAATCTGAAGTAGAGCCACCGCCAGAAACTAAAAATAGAGCCGTAGAAAATTCCGTTGCCGAGAAAAATCTTGAGCCAGAAGAAACTACTGATGATACACCCTCTAGTCCAACTCCCACTCCTGCCAAAGAACTTGCACCTACTGTACCGAAGATAGCTCCTCCTCCTACCCCACAAGCGCCATCTGAACCGAAACCGACTCCTGTTCCTCAACCCAAACTACCCGAACCTGAGCCAATTTCAGCTACACCGACTCCTAAACCTTCAGAACCAAAACCAGTAGCTGAACCTGAACCAATTAAACCTCCTGAGCCAATTAAACCTCCTGAGCCAATTAAACCTCTTGAACCACTTAAACCTCTTGAACAGGAGCCAGTAGCTGAATCTGAACCAATTAAACCTCCTGCTAATAACCAACTACCTGTATTATCAAATTCGGATGCTACTTCCCCTGCAATACCTAAACCAGCACCGTCTGAACCTAAAACTCCCATTGCAACAAGTTTGCCTCCTAAACCTCCGCAGAGGGAACCAGCTAACGAAGTACCAGTACCTCAAACAAATACACCCGCTATTTCTAAACAGCCTGAAAACAGTGCTGCTAATTTATTAGGTGGAGACTATCAAAAAACTCTAGCCAATGGTGGTGGAGATGCGTTTTTCAGTCCCGAGGCTCTCGAATACAATAGCGTTTTAAATCCTGCTCAACTAAGTGCTTTAAAAGATATTGATTTGAGTGAATATATTGCTGCGATGGAGCAGAGAGTAAAGCCTAACTGGAATCCTACTCACCGAGTAGATGATCGTACTACTATTCTAACTTTTGATATTGAAAAAAATGGTCAAATTACTGGACTTAGAGTAACTCAAAGCTCTGGGTTACCTGAAGTTGATCGAGCATCTTTGGCAGCAGTACAAAAGTCTGCACCTTTCCCCCCTTTGCCTCCTGGGTTCCCTTTGGAGAATTTAGAAATTACATTTAGCTTTAACATTCATATTTATTGAAATACGGGTTTAGATTTATGGAAACCATCTGGCAATTATTTAAAAGCGGTGGCGTAGTTATGTTCCCTTTGTTGGGACTTTCAATCTACTCCCTAGCAATGATCTTAGAGCGATCGCTTTTTTGGCTTAATATATCCCGTCAGCAAAATCAGGTAATTAAACAACTGCTCAACCTCTATCGAGATGATCCCAAAGCAGCTAGCATCATGCTCAAACGGCATTTAAACTTACCTGTTGCCCGCATTTTCTCTGTTGCCCTTTCTCTAGAGCGATCGACACCGCAAAAGTTCAAGCTAGCTCTCGAAAGTGCTGCTCAGGCAGAAATTCCCATCCTCAAACGATTTAACAATTCTTTGGAAACAGTGATCGGTGTCGCGCCGTTGTTAGGATTGTTAGGTACTGTTTTAGGTTTAATTACTTCTTTGTCTTCCTTAAAATTAGGGGATATAGAATCATCTCAGGCAGCAGGAGTCACTGGAGGTATTGGCGAAGCCTTAACTTCTACCGCAGCAGGTTTGATTGTGGCGATCGCCACTTTGTTTTTCGCCAGCATCTTTCGCGGACTATATCTCCAGCAAATTGCCCTAATTCAGGAAGTTGGCGGACAACTTGAACTAACTCACCTCGATCAACATGAACAACAGAGGTCATATACAAAATAAAAAATTAAGCTACAAGCTACGGACAGAAACACCATAAATCTGATCAATCAAATTATCAACGCCTTTAAAAAATGCACCTACCTGAAGAACCAGATCTACCCCCCCAAATCAATATTTTGCCAATGATCGACGTGATCTTTGCTATTTTAGTATTTTTTATCGTTTCTAGCCTCTATCTAACTCGCTCTGAAGGTTTACCAGTGAATCTTCCCCGCGCTACTACGGCGGAGGTTCAGAAGACCAAGCAAATAACCGTTAGTTTAGATGAGAAAGGTAAACTAACTATAGATAGCAAACCCGCGCTAATAAATCAGCTAAAAGCTGAAATTGAGAAGCTAATTGAAACTGATTCCAATACCACAGTGATCGTTAATGCTGACAAAACCGTCGAACATGGTCAGGTAGTAGACATCATCGATCAGCTCCGACAGATCCCTGAAGTGCAACTAGCGATCGCAGCTAAAAAGAAAATTGAGAATTAGCGATCGCTAATATTATTTTAGGGCGGAGGTCATATGTGGGAGTTCAAGCTCCGTAACATTTGCCTAGCTTAGAGCTTATATGCGAAGCGGTTATAGAAGCGGTTATACCACAAGGGCATAACATATCCTTTAGGAGAGCTTAAAGCTATTGACTACCCAATAATGCCAAGGGATTAATTACTTCTTGGTTTTTGGAATGGATTTCAAAATGTAAATGAGAACCAGTACTATGACCTGTGCTACCCATCTCAGCTATTTGTTCCCCCTGACTTACTTTTTGACCATGATTAACTAAAATTCTGTTGAGATGAGCATATAGGGTAACGCTACCGTCCAAGTGTTCCAGCTTCATCATATTGCCATATCCATCATGCCATCCAGCACTGACTACTTTTCCTGATGCAGCCGCTAAAACTGGAGTACCAACAGGTGCAGCAATATCGATTCCTTGATGCAATCTTCCCCAACGCCAGCCGTAACCAGAAGTTAGTTCACCTTGCGCTGGCCATATATAACCGTCGAAAGTACGAGGTAAATATTCTTCAGGATCAGGTAAAGGCGGTAATATCAAAGCGACAGCATCCTTTTTTAGCAAGTCTGGTTGAAGATGGCTGAAGATTATTTTGGTTGATTTTGGTGGATCTAGCTTAGGCATTGCTCCAGATGATTTTTCTGGATCTGATTTTAATTGATACTGATCCTCAGAATTAGGCGCAGAAATCAAGCTGGCTGAAATTGAACTATTGCCAATTTCTGATTTTTGTTGTCTAGACTGAGCCCGCAATAATTCTATTTCTGTTCTGAGCTTGGCAATGTGAGGGTCATCTTGATTCTTAACTGCTGTTGCTGGAATCTTTAGCCGTTGGTCAACAAAAATAATATTGGAGTTGGGAATTTTATTGAGTTTAATCAGCTCATCTCTCGATACCTGATACTTTCTGGCAATTTGATTGATAGTTTCGCCCTGTTGTACTTGGTGGATACGCGGTGGAGATGTAACTGAAGATGGTTTAACAGGGAGAAGAGGAGCTGAAGATTCTGATTCTACATTGGTTCTATTAGTCTGGTTGGGAGTCGGCGAAATAAGTGAAGCTGTCCTGAACTTGCTTAAATTGTTTGGTGAATTTGTTAGCCGAGATTTAACTGGAGAAGTAATTAGGCTGAGAATACGGGGCAATAAAGTAGCAATTTTATTCTGTGGTCGAATAGAGTCAAAACCGTCTTTTCTGGTAGATGACAGACTCTGTACTGGGAAGTTAGTCAAATCTCTAGCCTGTGCTGCCTGGTTGAAGCTTGGGAGGTGAATTGCTGCTGCTAAAGATAGGGAAATGCCTAATTTGAGACAAATGTTTTTGGCTACTTTGCTATTATTAACGGATTTTGAAGGAGATTGATCAAAAAGATTCGACTCTGGTTGAATGTTTTTTTGAGATGAATTTTGATTGTGAGTCATGTTTACGAGGAGTCTATCTTTGTTGCTTATGGTTGTTAATGCTTAGGTGTTAATTGTTAATTGGCTCAAAGCCTAATTTTATCCATACAGAATATAACTAAAAATACTGTTAATACTTGCTCAATGAGTTTTGTAATTAACTTTAGATAGAAATTAGCAGATCAAATAGTTGACCAACGCTCAGGACTACTCCCAAGTTTTACAGCGGAGTAGTCTCTAAATATCATTTCTTATTTTCATGGCAGATTATCTCAAAACAGAATTTTTGACAAGTGCTGGGTGAGCAAAATTTAAAATTACAGATTTGGGCTAACTAGTCGCGGATTGTCGGATGGCTTCAAATAATCCGATCGCGACACTAACGGAAAGATTTAGACTACGAACGTTAGGCTCAACAATATCTATCCGAACTTTTTCATTACAAGCAGCAATAACATTTGGTGGGAGACCAGCAGTTTCCTTGCCAAACAAAAGCCAGTCTGTTTCTTGATACTGACAGTCAAGATAATTTTTGCTGCCTCTGACACTGAAACCAATTAATCTACCGCCTTTTTCCTGGTGCTGCTGCCAAAAGGCAGATAAATCTTCGTGGTAATGCAATTTGACATATGGCCAATAATCTAAGCCTGCTCTTTTAAGATAGCGATCGCTTATTTCAAATCCCAATGGCGCAACTAAATGTAACTCTGTTTGAGTCGCCGCGCAGGTGCGGGCAATATTGCCAGTGTTCGGAGGAATTTCGGGGTTAATTAGAACAACACGAACCATTTGAATCAGTGAGCAGTGAGCATTAGAGATTAATTGTTTAGGTATTGCATGGAGTTTCTTTTATTGTCATCCTCAAGCAATTAGAGCAGGTGGTGGACACACTACGTATTCTAAGTCTCGTTCTTGCTTGGCAATGTTTTGAATATCTTGTTGAATAATTTCTACAGGAGACATACCTTGGGCATACAGCTTTAGCCATTGCTGCGCAGTATTACCTTGGCGCAGAATTTTCTTCAACGGCGAAAGAAAGCAGCTAAAGCCTCTTCTTTTAGCAATGGGATATACTTGGTCATAAATTTCTTCAATCCAGTCCTTTGCCAAGATTTTTCTGCCATCCTGCCAATGATACAATGACGCATCCAAACTCTGGCGCGCTGCCAGGGTTTCATTTTCATTCGCCATGGAAACTAGCTCTGACGATAAATCGTTAGCCGATAAACTGCTTTGCTGTAGAGGATCGAGTTCGGGATGATCGATCATCTGCATAATTCTGGCTTCTAGCAGGGCAGTAATTGCTAACAAAGCTAAAGGATCGACTACCAAGTCACAAATCCTCAATTCCAAACGATTAAGATTATAGGGACGGCGATCGCCATTAGGTCGGACAGCACTCCAAAGATGGCGTACATTAAGCATCTTTTTGGCTGCTAGCTGCCCTTCTGTCCAGCGAATGAAGTGACTATGACTTTCAAACAAAGGAACATCTTGAGGTGTTTTGGGAAACATTTGCCAGCGAGTAGAATGGCTCCCAGTTGGCTGGGCATCAATAAAAGGAGAAGATGCGCTTAAAGCCAGATACAAAGGAGCTTCTAGCCGAACCAGACGACAAGCCTGCATCAGTATTTCAGGATCTTCGATCCCAATATTAATATGGATGCTAGCGGTAACTACATCAGTGCCATAGGTTTGCTCAATGTAATCGTGATAGGGATTATTCGGATCAGAGCGATGAAAGCGATCGCTGCCCCCTAAAGACAAGGTGCTACCTGGAATCAGTGTATAGTCTCCTAAACTTTGAAGATAGCCTCTTAAGGCTTGCCTGGGCTTGAGTAAGGCACACAAGAGACGGTCATAACCACAAAAGGGGGCAGTAGTGTATTCGACATTACGGCTATCAGGCTCACGGACAAAACCATCTAAAGCTTGAACAATCTTATCTGACATCCCCACGATTTTCCCTGTCTGAGTGCCAGTGTACATTTCCACTTCAAAGCCTTTAGATAGTAAACTCATTTTTTTCTACAATAGTCTGGCTATTAGTATCGCTAAATTTAATTCTTTTTTTTGCAAATAACTAAACAAGGGAAACTTACCTAAATAAAAAATTCAGCTCAAAAATTCCTATAATTGTTAGCTATTTGTTTCTACACATTCGATTAATAGTGTAAATGATCACAGTCTAAAGGAAATCTAAAGATTATGATCGTTCAGTTATGCTTTTCTTAGGTTAGAATTTCAAACTGGCGCAACCAAATCAAATTAATAACAAGTTATTTATGACAACACTCTTATCTAATCGAACTCAGAAAACTCAGCACTATCAAACAAACCAGCAAGTTAAGTACCTACACCTAGAAGCAGAAGTTGATATGCTGTTGCAAAGGATAACAGCCTTGATGCAGCGCAAACAAATCACCTCTGTTGCCTCTGAATCCCTGGAAGATTGAATTGCCAGACTAACCTTGAGGTAAAACCTAGCATTCAGGTTGGTTAAGTAAGGGCAAAGTCAATCAAGAACAGAAAACATTGATTATCTGATCCTAATGCTCCTTCAATTATCTTATTCTACGGTCGCAAGATGTCAGCTTAAGATAATCAAATTGGAACTCAAACAGTTCAGATTCAAGAATCTAAGGAAGTAAATATGACAGTACATCCTAAACTAGTTCAAGCCTTGGCTCAAAAAAATGCCCTCAAGGTAATTAGCGGTTTAAATAACTTTGACCAACCACAAGTTGCAGCAGTAGTGAAAGCTGCCGAAGCAGGTGGCGCAACTTTTGTGGATATTGCGGCTAAACCCGATTTAGTGTCAGCAATTCGCCAGCTAACCAGTCTGCCCCTGTGCGTTTCCGCGGTCGAACCACAATTATTTGTCGGTGCCGTTAACGCTGGAGCTGATCTGATTGAAATTGGTAATTTCGACAGTTTTTACAGTCAGGGAAGAAGATTTGAAGCTCCCGAAGTTTTAGAACTAACCCAACGGACTCGTGCCTTATTACCCAACACTACCCTTTCAGTGACTGTACCTCATATATTGGCTTTAGATGAACAAGTTCGGCTAGCAGAACAGCTAGTTAAAGCTGGTGCAGATATCATTCAAACTGAAGGTGGTACAAGCATTCAGCCGATTAATTCTGGAGTGAGAGGATTAATTGAAAAGGCAGCCCCAACCTTAGCGGCTGCTTACAGTATCTCTCGCGCCGTAGATATTCCAGTACTCTGCGCTTCTGGCATGTCTAATGTGACCGCGCCAATGGCGATCGCAGCTGGGGCAGCGGGAGTTGGTGTCGGGTCGGCAATCAACCAGCTAGATAGTGAAGTCGCGATGGTAGCTGCGGTACGTAGCTTAGTGGAAGCTTTGTCCCACAGTCAAGCGCCGGTTCTCAATTAATTAGCGCAATGGACAGGACTTATACCTCCAGTAAACAGTCTTTGACAGCGTAAGCTACTTGCTCTTGTTCCGCTTCAGAAATACCAGGAAACAGGAGAAGGATAATACTTCTTGGGCAGCTTGCTCCACTACGGGTAGCTGCCCTTTTTGCTCGGACATTTCGCAGTTTGAGAAATATATGATAATTCAGCCTTAAATATGGCTCAAAGATTAAATTACTCACTATTTCCTGCTACTAACCTTCCTTTAGGATCGAAAGCGAGTAGGGTTAAATGCCCAACTAGAATCAATAAATCTCTTTGTAAGCCAGCAACTTTAGCAGAATCAGCTATAAAATTGGGGATTTGAACGGTGGCGATCGCACCTGCAATAATAAAGATCAAGATTAAGTTGGTAATTTTCCAGAAACGCCCAAACAAAAGCAAGAGGCTGTTGAAAAGTGGCAGTGAAGTAGAAGTCTGGAAAGGCGATCGCTCTTTTGAATCAGAAGCTAAGGTGATTTCCGAGAAAGAGAGTCCCCAATGGTAAAATGGGCTACCAACATAAGGCGAAAAATCAACCGCGCATTGAGCCTGTCTCTGTCAATGTGAACAGTCGTTGAGAAAAATATCTGCGACATGTCCCAGGGAGCAGTATCGTACCTTCAGTAGATCGAAAACGAAGGGAATAATGGGGGTTTCAGCCGACATTGTTTCTGTCAAAATCAGCGATCGCTATTTTGGGGTTTACATCTCTAAACGCTGAAAGGCTGATTTTGACAGTCTCTCAGAAGATAAGAGTATCGGCTGAAACCCCCATGCTCTCTGACTCCAAAAAAATTTTTCGATCTACTGACCTTTGTAAAGCAATAGAGGTAACGATGAGCCTGTTCAAAAAAAGCGACTACCTTCTTGTGCAGATTGCCTTGATTGCCTTTGAGAGCCAGGATATATTCCCCTTTCTGCTCAATAATTTGAGCTGCTATATTCCGTTGCGTTCCCATCGCATCTAGGGTAATAATGGCTCCGGTAATATCCAATAAGTTCAGTAACTCTGGTATCGCTGTAATCTCATTTGATTTGCTCTCTACCGCTTGCTGAGCCAAGACCAGATGATGTTCGCTCGCCCATGCACTTACGGTGTGCAAAGCTTTGAGACCTCCCTCCCGGTCATAGGAACCCCGGGCTGTTTTGCCATCTATACTAATGACATTGACCTCGAGCTTGTCACTCAAATGCTTGACCCAACTCAAGAAGCACTCTTGCATCTGCTGGGGGTCTATCTGTAGTGGCTTGCAAAAGCTAGAGCCTCGGCTCGCAAAAACTAGCGTTTTCGGCTCAGATTAATCTGCAAAAAATTGGAGCTTCGGCTCACAATAAATCCGAATGGACTCTCATTAATTTGCAAATGGCTCGCAAAAACTTTTTCTGGCTCACAATATCTGCAAAACCTGTACAATCATTGTCAGCAGATGAATTTGAGCCTTTTGAACTTCAAATGTCCAGGTTAAAGGATGGTATTAACTGGACGTTAATACAGGCTTGTTTGGGTATAAACTAAATAGTATGCGTTCATTTAAATTCCAGACATAGTTTTGTTTGGAAAAGCTAATTATGGTTGCCTATGCCTATCTGCGAGTCTCTACCGACCACCAAGATTTAGATAATCAGCGTCATGGCATTTTTGAATATGCCAACACCCACGCCATCAGTCATCTCAAGTTTGTTGAGGATAAAACTTCTGGTCGTTTGAAATGGCGATCTCGAATGATAGGAGAGTTGATTCTAGAAACTGCGCAGGTAGGGGATATCGTTATCTTTGCTGAAATCAGTCGCATGGCTCGTTCTACCCTCCAGGTACTAGAAATACTAGAGTGCTGCGTTCAACGAGAAATTAAGGTTCATATTGCTAAACAGCAGATGGTGTTAGATGACTCCATGCAAAGCCGAATCACTTCAACAGTATTGGGTTTAGCAGCCGAAATCGAAAGAGAATTTATTTCCCTGAGAACTACCGAAGCCTTAGCCAAAAGAAAGGCAGAGGGAAAACCACTAGGAAGACCTAGAGGCAGTCTTTCAGCCAAACTCAAACTGGACAATAAGGAACAAGAAATTAAAATGTATCTGGCAAAAGGAATTAGCAAACGTTCCATTGCCAAACTCTTAGACTGTTCTCCTTCTACTCTTTATGACTGGTTGGCAAGAAAAGAGCTGCATCCCAAACAACTCAAATCTAGTTAGGGGGAAGTAACATCATGGCAAAGAGAAAAATCCCCCCAGAAGCAGTCATTCAACTACGCCAAAGACTAGAACAGCAACCAGCTTATAGTTCCGAACGTAGAGAATTAATTCAGGAAACAGCTAATCTTTACGGAGTCTCTGAAGACACCATTTATCGCATTCTGAGAGAACGTAAAGTAATTAAATCGGCTCGTCGTGTCGATTGCGGTCAACCTCGCGTGATGCCCAAAACCACCCTAGAGCGATACTGCGAAGTAATTGCTGCTTTAAAAGTGCGAACCTCCAACAAAAAAGGTCGTCATTTATCTACCAATAGAGCCATTCAACTCTTGGAAGAAGAAGGAATTAATACCCCCGATGGTCATTTACAAGCTCCTGGAGGAATACTCAAGAAATCTACCGTTAATCGCTACCTCAAAAAGTGGGGTTATGACCGCAATACCTTACTACGCCAACCCCCTGCTGTGCGCTTTCAAGCAGAATCGAGTAATCAATGTTGGCACTTCGATTTGAGTCCTTCCGACCTCAAATACGTTAAGACACCAGCTTGGATAGAACCAGGAAGAGGTAAACCATTACTAATGCTCTACAGTGTAGTGGATGACCGTAGTGGCGTATCCTATCAGGAATATCATGGGGTTTATGGGGAAGACGTAGAAGCTGCATTACGATTTCTGTTTAATGCCATGTCTGCCAAGGAAACAGAAGCTTTTCCCTTCTCAGGAATTCCCACCATGCTCTACATGGATAATGGTCCAATTACTCGTAGCTCTATATTTCAAAAAGTTATGAGCTATTTAGGGATTGAAATACGCACCCATCTGCCCAAAGGCAAAGACGGTCGCAGAGTCACAGCCAGGTCAAAAGGCAAAGTAGAGCGACCTTTTCGCACCGTTAAAGAAATGCACGAAACCCTTTATCATCTCCACGCCCCAGAGACAGAAGCCGAAGCTAATGAAGGGTTAATGCGTTTTCTTCTTCATTACAATAGCAGACCCCACCGCAGCGAAGCTCATTCTCGGATGGAAGATTGGCTGACAAGTTTGCCCAAAGAGGGAATTAAATCCATGTGCGATTGGGAGAGATTTTGTACCTTTGCCAGAGAACCCGAAAAACGCCGAGTTGGTATCGATGCCAGAATTACCGTTGATGGTATTTTCTATGAAGTAGAGCCAGACTTAGCAGGAGAAAAAGTAGTTTTGTGGTGGGGACTATTTGATAGCGAACTCTACGTCGAACATCAATCAACTCGCTATGGTCCTTATCATCCTGTAGGCAATCCTATTCCCCTCGGTCGCTATCGCAGCTTTAAGAAAACTGACATCCAAAAAAGAGCCGACCGCATTGAAGTTTTGGCAAAAAAGTTATCTTTGCCTACGTCATCTACAGGAGTAGCCAAATTGCCAGCAATTTCCGAGAACGTAATTCCCTTTCCCGTTCAGTCTTTTGTTGACCCCGATCCCTTTGGCGAACTGTTCTTTGCCAATACCATTGCTGCCAAACACGCCATTGCCGATTACCTAGTCAAACCTTTAGCCAAACTAATCCCAGAACAAATGTCAGCAGTCAATTCAATTCTCGAAACCACTCTCAATAAACAAGAGGTGATGAGCCAAATTCGAGCTTACTTCAGTGATTCAGCAGAGGAGGTGTAGGGATGTTTAGCGAAGTAAGGTCGTATTTTGGCTTGGAAAAAGAGCTAGACCATCTAGGCTTTTTGAAACCGAAGCTCAAGCTCATTTAGAGAAGGAACTTAAGAAAATCATCGGTCAAGGCAGGTTAATTGCCTTATCTGGCATTGTGGGTTCGGGTAAAACCACCTTCTTACAACGCCTAATCAATGATTTGGGCAGCACTAAAGAAATTATCGTTTCTCGCTCTCTAGCTGTAGAGTCAGATAAGATCAGCCTCTCAACTCTCATTACTGCACTGTTTTACGACCTATCAACGGAGAAAGATTTAAAAGTTCCTACTCAACCAGAAAAGCGAGAAAGAAGACTGCTAGCACTGATTCAAAAATGCCATCAAACAGTAGCTTTATTTGTGGATGATGCTCATGGACTGCATCACCGTACCTTGGTAGGACTAAAGCGACTGATTGAGTTGGTTCGTCACAATGGAGGAACTTTAAGCGTTGTTTTAGCAGGGCATCCCAAGCTGAGAAATGACCTCAAAAGACCAGCACTTGAAGAAATTGGCGGACGTACTAATGCTTTTGCCCTTGAAGGCATTCGCGGTCATCAAGAGGAATATATTGAATGGGTTTTAGGACAGGCTACTAAAAATAAGCTTCAACCGACAGAAATACTGACTGAAGAAGCGATTGCCTTTTTAGGAGAGCGATTATCAACTCCCTTACAAATTGAGCAATATTTGACTCTTGCTATGACTGAAGCCTATCAGGTGGGAGTCAAACCAATTACAGCCGAGTTTATGGAAACGGTCTTAGCTATTGGCTTGAATGACCTCGAACCAAGCTTAATTCGTCATGGTTACAATGCCAAAGCTTTGGCTGAGTTGCTGAATATAAGAACATCTGAGGTGCGTTCTTTTTTACACGGTCAGCTACCTCCAGGTCGAACCACTGATATGAGAGAGCAGATGCTCAAGATTGGTATTCCTTTATAAGTATAGGTTTTGCAGATAATGTGAGTCTGAATTGGTTTTTGTGAGCCATTTGCAGATTAATGTGGGTCGGTCTGCAAATATTGTGAGCCGAAGCGGATATTTTTGGCAGATTAATCTGAGCCTAAAACCAGAGTTTTTGCGAGCCGAGGCTCTAGCTTTTGCAAGCCACTACAGATATGCAGTTCTCCTGGTACACCAATCGGAACAGGCTGTAGATTTGTATCTAAGACGTATATTTGAGTATTGGTAATCGGATGTCCAATATTTATAGCTCTATTACTTTCTTCAACTTGGCAGCTAGTTGACCAAATGGTTGTCTCTGTGGGTCCATACAGGTTCCAGAGTTCAGCACCCATAGGTAATAATTGATTAGCTAAGTCTCTGGGTAAAGGTTCTCCAGTAGAGATCATTTTTAAATTTACATTTCCCTGCCAACCAGCTGCTAATAACAATCGCCAAGTAACAGGCGTAGGTGTAACTTGAATCATAAGATGGCACTAATGAAATCATAAGATGGCACTTTTCGGAAAATTTGTCAGTTTAAAATCAAGATTAATGGTAACTACCCAGGTAGTTTAAGAAAAAATATCGGTTAAAACGTAACTACAAACCTTTATGTTCCCCCGATAACATCCCGATTAGGCTGACGAACTCCAGGGCGACCTTTGCTTTTTTTGCTCGAAGCAGCACTAACAGACAAATTTTCCGAGCTAATAGTTGAAGATGATGCTCCTGATAAACCTAATTTCTGACGCAATAAAGAGATTTCTCCCGACTCAAACTTAAATGCTTTCTCTCCTTCAATCGCCTCTGCTGCTATTTGAAGACATTGGGCTACAGACGGTGCGTAAGGTCGCCAGTGATGCTCGCTTAGAGTAGAAGCGGATTCATGTAAAGCTTTGCGATAAGCCTGAGTCAGCCAGTCTTTGAGAATACCAACACAACCAATACTCCGCTCATAAAAATACTCCCAATGAATTTCCAATTCGGGAGCTTTTTCTAGAGTCATTTTTTTCTCCGAAGCTTTTGAGAACCCGTTGAAACTCAACTAAATCTGAGTCACAATCAGCTTGATAGCGAGGAAAGTGAATATCGATACTGCGACGGGATAGTTGACCGCTAAGATTGCGAAATTCTAATAACTCATAAGTGCCGAATAGCCCATGTAAAGTATTGGTCATGCTAGCCATTGACTGTAATGCATCCATTTGAGCCTGTTGTCTGCTACTACTTGCTAGCTTAGAAAATCTTTGAGCTTCATCAGTCAAGAAAACAACTAACTCTCGATGGCGTATGTTAACTATCACCTGTTCTCGTAGAGTGGATAAATGACTATTCTTTGAACCAATATTGCGTTGATCTGACTTACTTTTTTTGAGCTTGCTTCTATTGCGAATTGGATAATTGGAAGTTGGTAATTCAGCTAAAGAAGCTAGGACACTCTGATAATAAACTTTCCAATCAAAACTACCTGATTCTGGAGCGCGGGCTTCTACTGTAGCCACTGGCAGATAATTGAGATCTCTTTCTAGACGTGCAGTTTTCTCCGACACCATTACTTTCATAATTTGACGTAATAAAGTTGTTTTGCCGACTCCCGTCGGACCAAACAAAAAGATTACTGATGCACCACCTGGATTCTTAACTGCATCGCGAAATTCTTCATAAGCCTTTTTGAGATGGGGATGCACCACCGTACAGTCACGGAATAAATCCAGTTTTTCTTGTCGAGATAAAACATGATGAGGTCTGTTGGATCTACGAATCGCCATTACCAAAATTCCTCATAGGGCTTAATTTCTGTCGATATTAATTGAGATTTTTCTTCTTTGACATCAACTAAAGCCAAAGCATTTTGCCCAGCAATAGGTTCGCACTTATCCGTATCTTTAACTTCTCCATCTTTCAAACGCTGCATGAGAATCGATTCGGTAATTTCAGTTCCTGACAGAAAAACTGCTAGAGCCTTGGCTGTGATGTTAAATCTTTTTGAGTGTTGTTTGTATTGCTGTCTTAATTCTTGAGTAGCTAATTGAATCTCTCGCTCCGAGCGACCTTTGAACACGCTGTAATATTGAGAAATGCAGCGAACCCATTGTTTTCGCACATAAGCATAAGCAATTCCTGCATCTCTTGGGTCGTATCTAACGCTAACGCTGGTTTTTTCAACACTTCCATTACGAAAACTGTTGTGCCAGTAATAAAGATGATTAATTTTCACTCCCTGGTTGGGAATAACTTTTGCCGTTCCCTTTTTCGTAGTGGGCATAGTCAAAATGCGGAATGTTTCATCATAGGGAATTAATCGGCTCGGTCTTAAACCAGTCTGAATAATACTTTGGTCGTAAGCATCTTGTGGTGAGAGTCCTAATGCGGGATGTTCTTGACGGTCGTAGAATTCATAAATCCAATTACATAGATGCTCCTGCAAACTGCCTAACGTCCAAACCGCATGATGACGTGGATTTACAGCGGGAGTAACCAAGCGAGGTTTTTTAGTCATTTGGGTATTGCCCGCCAAATTATGAACAAACATAGTGTTGGCAGTACCAAAAAGACGCTCGCACACAGAACCAAATCTAGGTTTTGCTCCTGGTCTAGTTTTGGATGTGCATTCATACATCGCCAGCAGTCTTTCAAAATAAACACTGCTAAACTCTTTACCTCCATCTACCACTAAGCATTGAGGTAAACGTCCATGACGACTTACACAATCTCGAATTACCATCATGCAGCTACGATAAGAAGGTGCATCAAAAGTTAGATAAAAAGCCAAAATACGTCGAGAGTAGGCATCGCTCAAAAAAGTAACCCAAGGACGACCTAGTAGTGCTTTAGTTTTAGAAGAAACTAATTCAAGATCTAACTGAGTATGATCTAGATGACATATAGCCCAAGGGCGATCCCCATGTCTTGGAGTAGTGAATTCGCGCTTCCCAGTAGAAGGGCTCGTTTGGATAAGCAGCACGAGAACCTTGACGTTTGTTTGTTTGTTCGTATGTCGGTCTGTTATTACAGAATTTGAGAAAGGTTTTATAACTGGGAACTGCGGTATTTTTCTGTTGGCAAGCATTTACCAAAGCCCCATATACTGCCCTTTTACCTTTTTGTTTGTAGGTTTCATAATCGTTAACAATATATTCTGCCATTAGTTTAGAGGTCAGTTCGGGTATTTTGGATTGACGATTCCCCTTGAGGTGGCTTTGGGGCAGCAAACCAAGATAACCATAACCATATATCTGTTCTGCTTGTCGCCAATGTCTGACCCAACGATAAAAGGTTCTTTTAGGAACGCTCTCGTCTCTAGTAGAACCTGCCAGATAAGGTGCAATGATACGATAACGTCGATTAGCTTCTGCACAATCTGACTCGCTAGCACTTTTAATTCTTGAATGTTCGGGGGCTGGGTTAGAACGAATCGTATTGGCTACAACTATTTGTTTTTGTGTGATCAGTTGTTCAAAAACTGTAACTGGTAAGTGAACTACCTCTTGTTGCGAGTTTAATAAGGTTATTTCTGTCTCGCCTAAGTTGAGAACTCGCCAATTTATTCTATCCCAAATTATTTGACTGCCTGCGGTTGGTTTAATTAGTTCCTGAGTCTGGAGATTTTTCTCCTTTGAAGGGGGTGATTGGGATAGTCGGGAAGTTGCAGTAGCATTTTTAATAGACAGAAAGATTTGAACTTTCTCTGGTTCGCTAGCTAAATCAGCACCACTTAAATTAACGTAAAGTTGTTGAGTAGCGATTAACCTGTAAATTTCATTTCTTGTTAAGTCCCCACTCTATTAGTTTTGATAGTGTGATGCCAGGCTGAGTTTCTACTAATCCTATTATTTTTTGTTGGTTAGACAATGGTGAAGGTTGTTTTGTTTTCTCTCTGAAGTAATCTTCTAAAAAGTAAAGATTACGTTGAAGATTCCAATCTATTTCTTTTTCTGTACGTACTAGATATTTAAGTCCCCTGTCATTTGCATAAGATTCCCCAGGAGGACATCGCCATTGACCAGTTTCTGTTTTCTGGTAACGGTTGGGCATTTTTATTGCCAGTTGTTCCAATTCTTGTGTTGTTTTCCATTCTGACCAAGCAGCTGACCTTTGAGCGATCTCGAAAAAATCGGGAGTGTGCTTTACTCCAACTTGACGACCCGATGCACTCTCATAATTCAGCTTAATCGTTGGTGGTTGGTCGTAATATTCGAGTACCTCGCTATCATATTCCATGGAATAGATTCCTGCGAGTTCGTGGTGGTGGCTTTCAAACTGAATGGTCACCCCCATTTTTTGACTGGGATAGCGACCACTGACATTTCCTCTGCGACTTTGTACCCTCCGCGATGGCGGTGAAGACCGAATTTGTGAAATTTCTTGTATTGCCTGCTCATTCAAATCGAGTTTGATACACCAGTCACAAAACTGTTCGCTGGTTAGCATTGCGCTTCTCTGAATGAACTGCTTTTCTTCAAGCAAATTTTAGCTTGTTTTGTGCCACTTTATGATTCTTTTTTAGTAAGAGTGCCATTTTATGGTTCAAAGCTTTCGATATTTACAAAAATCAATCAACGAGTTTACTAGCTTTTATACTCTAATGAGGTGCCATTTTATGATTCCATTAGTGCCATTTTATTCTTCAAGTTACAGTAGGCTGCATAAATGTTGTGCCAGAAGTATTCAGTGTCTCAAGCAACTGTATGCCATCGGCCGCGACTTGTTGACTGACTAAGACCAATTTTGCTCCTACGGATAAGGGCAAGAAAATTTCCGATACGGCAATATCAAAAGAAATAGTTGTAACAGAAAGCAATACATCTTCCGCTGTCAAGCCTGGTTTCTGCTTAATGCTATTTAAAAGATTGACAGTATTGCAGTGGGGAATTAAAACCCCTTTTGGTTTTCCTGTAGAACCAGAAGTATAAATAACATAGGCTAAATTATCTGGCTTAACATTGCTAAAGCTAAAAACGAAATCTTCTTGACTAGAAATTTTAGTTTCCCAATCGCGATCCAGACAAATAGCTTGTGCCGTATGCTTTGGCAGTTTTGATTCTAAAGATTCTTGAGTAACTAACACTGCAACTCGTGCATCTTGCAGTATCAAAGAAATTCTTTCTGTGGGATATGACGGATCGAGGGGAAGGTAGGCTCCACCTGCTTTGAGAATTCCCAGCATTCCAATCAGCATTAAGGGCGACCGCTCCATGCAGATTCCAACCAAAACTTCTGGCTTAACTCCCATACCTTGAAGATAATGAGCCAATTGAGTAGCTTTGCAGTCCAACTCTTGATAGGTTAAAATTCGATCTTCAAATACCACCGCAACTGCATCTGGAGAACGTTTTACTTGCGCTTCAAACAACTGATGAAGACAGACATTGGGATAATCGGCTGTTGTTTGATTCCACTTGTCAAGTAATTGCAGTTCGGCTTCAGGCAGCAGAGGAATCGTAGCAATTGTCTGAGCTGGATTGGCAACGATACTGGTTAATAAAGTCTCAAACTCTGCTAAACGACGGCAAATTGTACCACTATCAAACAGATTGGTGTTGTATTGGCATTCAAGATTAAGCTGACCGTTGTTAACGCTAGTAGCATTGATAAACAGTTCAAAGTTTTCAAAACAACGGGGATTGGTAAAAAAATCAACTTCCAACCCTCCAAAATTTAATTTTCCTGGTTCAAAATCTTGATCAACGTTAAATACTACGGAAACTAAGGGGATTTGACTGGAATCTCTGGGAATAGATAGTTTTTGTACTAAACGCCCGAAGGTAAACTCCTGATGGTCATAGGCATCGAGAATAGGAGTGCGTCGCGATTGCAGATAGTCACTAAATGATTGCTGCGCCTCTATGTTAGTACGAAGGGGTAGTAAATTAACACAATGCCCGACTAAATTATATTTTTCCGAAGCAGCCTGTCCAGCAGCGGGAACCCCCACTACTAAGTCTTTTTGTCCAGTAAGACGATTAAGAAATATTTCAAAACTAGCGATGAGTGTCGTCATCAAACTACAACCACTTTTGGAACCTAAGTCTTTCAGACCGACTATTAAATCGGCTGCTAAGGGATAGTCCTCTTGGGCAGAATTAAATGTTCTCACGGTCGGTCGAGGTCGGTCAGTCGGCAGATCCAATACGGGAATTGATTCAGAAAATTGCTCTATCCAAAAATTTTCGGTAGCTATTTTTTCGGGGCTATTTGCTTGTGACTCTTCCAAAATAGCGTATTCGCTAAAGGAATCGACTAGTTCTAAATCTGGAGTGCTGTTTTGTTGTAATGCAGAATAGATGTTACCTAAATCAGAAATTAAAACCCACCAAGACCAACCATCACAGATAATATGGTGTGTTGTCAGAATCGTTAAATATTCTTGTTGATTTAGCTGTAGAATCTGTGCGCGAAACAGAGGACCATGTTCTAAGTCAAAAGGCACTTCAACAGCTTGCTGTTGTAACTTACCGATTTGCTCGGCTTGTTCTTCTGAGTCCAAAGAAGATAAATTGTGATGTGGGATCTCTAACTATAACTGTTCGATAATACTAAGAGTCTTGCCATTACTACTAATAGTGGTACGTAAAGCTTCGTGACGAGTTACCAATTGCTGAATTGCTTGCTTAAAAGCGTTAAGGTCGAGTTCCCCTCTTAATCTTAAAGATTGAGATTCGTTGTATGCCAGATTAGCATCGTCACCCATTTGTACGGAAGCCCAAATTTCTTGCTGCGCTGCTGTAGCGGGAGCAGTGAATAGAACTTCTCCATTGGCAAAGGGATCGAAATCGACTGCAACGGTTTTAAATTCTGTTTTACTCATAATCAATAATAATTTTTTTTATATTTCTAAATTTAAGGTTTTGCTCCTCGATTTAGATTTTTTAGGTTTTTGCTGACGGATTTAAATGAACTAGTGATAGTTTTAATACGATCAACACCAGAACGTAATAATTCGTATTTACTTTTGGGATTGCGAGTAGAAATTAATTCTAATGCTAGTGATTTTAGGTGGTCTTTTATCAATGATTTACCAGGAGGTGTCGGACTAAAGCCTAACTGCCTTAAGTAATAGTTAAATTGATAAATTTTACCTTGTCGGTCTTGATCTTTGAGACAAAAATGAATTCCCAGAGCTACAGAATATTTTTCGCCGTTTTGATACCAGTGAGGTGCTAATGGAGGGTGATGAACTCCTGTGCCTGGAGTTAACTTATAAATACTCGATTTGGGCTGATGTTCTGCCTGGTATTGAGCGGCTGTAAAATCGCCTATATAATACTTTTCAATTTCTGCTTCTTTCAGAATAGAGCGATCGCGACCATCAAAAAGATTAGAAGTTCTATTTCCTGCGATCTGAAAGAGAAAAGTCGCTTCGTGATCGATATGGTAGGGGGTAATTCCCTGAGGAGAAGCAACAAAAATGTAGGCATCCAACCAAGTAATCTGGGAGCGTATATCTTGACCTGTTAGCTGTTCTAATTCCCCAATAATCTGGTCTAGTAAAACTTGATATTCGGGCTTCCGTTGTACGCTGTATAACAACAGCCAGGACTTAGAATTTCTAATATCTGCTAATTCCTGTAATAGTCGCTCCCTTTGCTTATTTCTAGATTGAGCATCCCCAAAATCGTCCACTGGGCGATCGCTACCTCTAAATTGGATCGATCTACCTTCTTGCTGTAAGAGAAAATCAGCCAATTCTACCAGACGAGGTATTTCAAATAGTGGGTGCCCTGCTAAATTATGTGTAAATTTAAAGCTATCGTGATTATATTTTTCCGTGAATTTTTGTCTATCTCCAGTAATAATTGCCTCAGGCAAACTTAATCGTTTTTTATCATTAGATACGTTTAAACTCAAATCAATACCTCCAGTTTATTTAGAAAAATTTTTTTTATGGTAGTTGTAAAATGTTGCAATTAAAAAATACGCTATATGCTCAATAAATTGTTAGAAAGATAGGAATAGACAACGATAATTGCCTCAAGTAATATTAACCTCAAAATCTGTAGTTGTTTCTGTTATTTCTTTTTTATTTTATGATTATTTTAGTTTAAAATAGAAGCCATGATACCCATTTACAAAACATTCAGGGTGAAAAGGAATAGAGCAAGTACGATTATCTTTCCAGCTATCAATTAATTCATACCCTAAATCAAGAATGTAATTAATAAATTCGGTTCTATTCTGAACATAATATGGACAAAATGAAAATTTTATATTTTGTAAAGTAAAAAATGGTGCACAGATTAGTTTTGATCAGACATAATTCGCAAAAATTTACCAGGACGCGCTGCATCATGAATAAACCAGGCTGGATTACCAGCAGCATCTTTCCCAAGACGTGCTCCCGGCTGGGGTGGCAAATTGCGATTAATGGCGGTAGCATTGCTCGAACTAGCCAGCCAACCAACTGACTGCATTTGGGCAACGCTTGTCTTAAAAGCCCAAATTATTTGCTCAATATCTTCATCAGTATGAGCCAAAGTCAAGAAGCAAGGGCGATATTCCCAAATATGAACTCCTTTTTCCCGCAATAAATAAAATAGCAAACCACCGTAAGTTACTTCAGGAGGATAGGTAACATAGAAGAACGAACTGAAATAGTCGATCTTAATCGGTGCGCCAACTCTTTCAAAATATTGTCTCAACTGTGTGACCAACTTTTCAACCTTGATGCTAAGGGACTGCTGAAGCTCGGCTCCTCCTGCTTTGAGTTTCAATAAAACTGCTTCTGCTGCCGCTAGTGCCATCGGATGACGGACAAAAGTACCAGCAAAAAAGGTAACACCCACTTCGGGAATTGAATTATCGCCAAATTGCCATAAACCACCATCTAGAGCATCCATATACTCCGCTTTTCCTGCGACAATACCGATAGGTAAGCCACCACCAACCACTTTTCCGTAAGTCGCTAAGTCGGCTCTAATATTGAAGTGAGCCTGTGCGCCACCAGGATGAACTCGAAATCCCGTTACTACTTCGTCAAAAATAAAAGCTGTTTCCGAACGCTCTGTTAGTTCTCGGAGATCCCGTAAAAATTCGACTGGTTGCAATCCCGGTTTACGACTTTGAACGGGTTCCACCATAATGGCTGCTAGATCTTCGGCTTGATTACGCAAGATTTCCAAAGATTCGGGTGTGCCATAATCTAGAATCAAAATATTCTCAAACATCGAATTCATAATCCCTGGTGCAGCAGGCAGAGATTTGAGATGAGCACCACTGCGGACGATTACTTCATCAAACGTGCCATGGTAACCACCTTTAAATATAGCAACTGTGTTACGCCCAGTGACGGTTCGAGCTAGACGTAAAGCTGCCATTACAGCTTCTGAACCAGTATTACAAAAAGCCACCCGTTCCATACCTGTAAATTCCCGCACCATTTTGGCAACTTTTCCTGCTAAAGGAGTTTGGGGGCCAATTTCAATCCCCTTGTCCATTTGAGCGATTACTGCTTGTTTGACAAATTCTGGCGACCAACCGAAGAAATTTAGTCCAAAACCGTTAGTGAGATCGATATATTCGTTCCCATCGACATCCCAGAGACGAGAACCAGCAGAGCGATCTGTAGCGATGGGATAGACCATCTCTTTTAACAGAGGACTAAAACCAGATACTGTCCGAGGATCTGACAA
>CALNYB010000027.1:0-20701 GCA_942490675.1 Cyanobacteriota bacterium
CTTTCGCAATCGGACAAACGTTCCCCTAGGCGCAAAATATTACCGCCGTTTTTCACTATCATACCGTCAAGACGCTTAAGTTTAGAATCTTCCACTTCCTTTTTCTTGATTTCTTCTTTTCGGGTCAAAAAAAAGACTGTTCCGATAAAGATAAAAATAATCGTTGCTTGCCACCCAAACGCTACTAAGTCATATTGTAACATATTTCATCACACCTTTAAAAAGCGAAGGCTAGGGGAATCAAACCCCCATAGGAAATAACCCCTTCACACAAAGTTTCACAACAGTTGTAATCATATCCTAGCATCAGCGCCTTCATGGATTAAGAATCGGTTCTTTCTTCTTGAAGGGGAACGTGACCAGTTCTTTTTTGTTGATCATCCCTAATAGCTTTTCCTACCCACATATAGGCTTCCTCTAACTTAGTCAGCGCTAACATCTTTGCTCTTGGGGAAACAAGATTATCAGCTACTTTCATTTCCAGATCCATAAACTTTTCTTTAAAATGCTTTTGTTGAATTATCGCTGTATAGTCATACTCTATGTAATCGAATCTGTTCACTTTAAATTCATCCCCTCTACGTTTCGTTTTTCCCTATCAGCCTTGCGATCTGCAAATGCTTGTAGGCAATCATCAAGCCCTTTAATCGCTCGATCATTGAACTCGCTAGGGAAGTCTTTATTTAATCCCTCAACAATCAATTTAAGCACATGAGCAAGCACATCTATTTGAGCACCGTTCACGCCATTTTCTTTGATTGGGCCATCTTGAAATTTGAATGAAATACAATTAAGTCGCTCCGTAATATTGATAGGAAATTCTTTTCGCTTTTCATCCAAGCCTTTGAAATCACCCTCAGCCAAACCAGCATCAGAAAAACTCCTGATTACTTTAAAACCGCCTATTTCATTGATCCCCTTTAATGTTTCTAATGCCATTATTTCTACTCCGGTATAAAAGAACGAACATAAGCATCTTTTGCTTGAACCAAAAGCTCAAGAGCAAGGATAGCTTGATTGTAGTCAACAGGGTTTGAATCAATTATTTTTGTCGCCGCATCATGGAATATCTTTGACCGTTCTTGTAGCGCTTCGGGAAGGTGTTTATATCCAAAATACTTATTGAATAGTCTTTTCGGATATTCCACGTTTTTAAAGTCCGGCCTAACTGCTTTATAATTATCACTTAACATTATTTCTTACCCTTCTTTGACTTTTTCTTAATCGCTTTTTTATTTGTTGTTTTCTTTTTTGTTACTTTTTTCGTTGATTGCTTTGGCTTTGCTTTCTTAGACAAACCAGCTTTGTATTTTGTGATCTGATCAATGATATTATCAGCCTCGAAAATCATATTAGAAAAGTGATTTCTGCAATTCATAACTTTTTCCATCATGCTACCGGGGATTTGTGAGGTCTCAAAAATCTCAATAGCATCAATGAAAATGGTTCTTGTGGCAATTAGAGATTCAATATTAGTATTTTGGTTCATCTTGATTTCTTCTTTCATTATCTATTCCTTCTTTCATACATTGCCCGCTTCATTTTCATCTTTACTATTTGCGGAACGTCTTCGGCGATCAATATTTCTTCAATCACTTTATTATCTTTAATCACAAGCTCACGGCAACGGTCTGTTCTAATGTCCTTTTCTTCAAGCGTATATGCATAAGTCAGCGTATTATCACGCTTTGGGGATTCTGTTGGAATGTTCTTTTTTTCTTCATTGCTTTCTTCTTCGTTCGCATGCGAATCTTCTTCGGTGGTGTCTTCTTCAACTTCTTCTTCAGCTATTTCATCTTTGATGCTTTCTTCTTTTTCTTCAATCCTAAGCTCATCAAAAACAAGCTCAAGCAATTCATCCTTTTTCATTTTTGAATGAACGTTGATATTGAGGCCATGTTCTTTGATGTAATCTTTCAATTCTTTTATTGTTAACGTTGATAAGTCTAATCCTTCAGTCATTTTGATTTCCTTTATTTAATATATTAATAGCTCTGAAGATCGAATCTTCAGATCTTTCAAACTTCGAGCATGGGTTTATTTGAGTAACACTTGGATATCTTGAGTTGTGATCACTAGAATCCCTCACTACTTGCGGCGGGAAATATCGGCACTCAGGCCCAACAAAAACAGCCTCAAAACAATATGTGCAAAACTTGCAAGAAATCTTACTATGAAGTTTTTTAAGATCAGAAAATCCTATTCTATTCACAGCTTCGATCTTTGTTATCTTTTCCGATTCTAACAAAACTAAGAACCCAACGCCCTTTTCTGGCTCGCTTGGCATCATAGGTAAAGCACCACATGATTTAACAGCGCTATTAATCGCTGGCTCATTATATTTCAAGACGGCCTTATATACGCTTAGATATGACGGGAAATCCCTTGAGGTGCTTATCCTTGTTTTCCCACTCATTTCCAACATATCTTTTTCAGTGAAAACTATTTCCGTTTGGCCTTTTTCTTCAGTCATTCACTTCCTCATAAGTCTTTTCAAAGATTGCCGGCTTGCAAGGGTAAAGCTCACCCTCAACCCCTTTTATGATCCAATCTCCCTTGGATGCAATCATAGTTCCCTCAAGGGTTTCAATATTAATCTCACTCTTTAGTTTATCCCAAGAAATAGATTCGTATTTCCCGCTTGGATTCTTTAGGCTTCGATATACTCCAAACCAAGATATCATCTTATCAAGATCGGATTGCAAGCCAGTCCATTTAACAGCCTCAATCACTACTGGTTTTTTTCTGAATTTTTTTATCATATTAATAATTGTCCTCAATCACAATCCAACCCGAAGGTATCGCCTATGAATCTTATATCTTCTCTTCTCAGTGACACTTTAGGTTCTTTTTTATCGCTCACAGGGTTTGTGACATATAAAATCACATTCCACGAAACATCGCCTGTCGAACCAAACTTGCTTAAAAGCTTACGAAACACAGATGAAGCTATGAAGCCCCTAAATATCACATCATATACGGCATGAATCTCTACCACTGTCGGATGAAACTCTTCTTCTTCAATCATCCGTCTTTCCCTTACTATACTTTCTTATTATATGTTCAGCCGATTGCCCTTCGCTTTCTGCAAACATAGTCAACGCCTCAATCTTTGATTCCATATCCTTCAACGCTGATAGTATCTTTCCATTTGCTATCCTATGCGGTTCGCCTGATTCCGGAACTTCATATCCGTTCTTATGAAGAAACTCTTGAATACCCCTAGCATCAGTCTGATCGCTTTTCAAATATGTGCTTTCTTCACTCATCCTTTTTTTTCTCCTTAAGCTTGGCCACCTTCTCCAGATCTTTAGAGAGCTTCTCGAGAGCTTCTAGACCAGCTTGATTCTTGACTTCATCTTCTTCAGCATATTTATCATGGATCTTTTTAAGCTTCCTAGCTGATACCGTCTTGGGTTGATTCTTTGGTTTATGCTTTACAACATCAAGTAATTGTTCCCTAGGTAGTTCTGACCTAAGTATTTTCAAAGCATCAGCATAGCAAGCCCAAGTGAAGTTTGCCTTTTCTACCCACTCAATCACGCTCTTAAGCGTTGGTTCACTCATACCCATATCACGGAATACACCTTCAATTCCGTCTTCAGGCGTATTCTTTTTGTCAACTAGCTCATGATCCATCATAGATAATACGATCATACCACAAGCTTGCATATCGTCCCTGATACGATCAGCCATGATAGATGCGTCAATAAGCTTATCAGTACGAGTAAGCTCTATCTGTTCGGGTTTCTTTCTTGTTATCTTCTTAAATACTTCGTAAGCCTTTACGGCTATATTAAAGATATTTAAAATCTTAAGTAGATGCGACATAAATAAATCCTTTGAATTTGAAACAATACTAAATTAAATGTACGAGTATATCAACTAGTGTTTAAAATGGTATCTCTTTCACAACCTCAAGTCTAGTTCGTTCTTTCGTGTTCCTAGGGAAGGTCATTTCGGAAAGTTGCGTACCCCCTTTTATAACTATAGAGCGTGACATAGTGTCACTACCTACGTTAGGGCGTTTCACATTATCAATGTAATGCTTCACTTTTCTTTTCAATGAAGATGTAAAGTTTGCAAATATAGATATAAGCTCACGCCAAGCCTTGGGCGCTATCCTCATGCCGGAAGTCAGGTTCATACCGCACGGATTCCGAAACCAACGGACATATATATAACCGCACCTGATAAGCTCTTTCACATACCGTTTGACTGTGCGCACGCTAATGTTCAATTCATCGGCAATAGCTTCCTGTGGAATGAATACTTCTTGACCACTACTTCTTAAATAAAGCCACTGCAAAAGCATCTGAGGCTTCCCGGCCATCCCTCTACCTATTTGCAAAAAAATTCGTGATTTCTGCATGATAGAGATTTGGGATAAAAACTCTCTATCATTCACTTCAAGTTTGCCGCTACCAATAGCGTTTTGTTTTTGAATTTGAGTTGACTTAGCACTATATTTAGACTTAAATAGATTCATGAACTTTTCCTCAAAGTGGGTTCATAGCCCTGAACTTTTCCTAATCGTTGGTTCAGATGCATCAAAAAGTCGAGTTTACGCTCGGCTTTTTTTATTTTGTACTTTATTCCTTCCCAAATAAAATCACACTTCCCCAACTTTGCAAAGAAAATTCTGATCTGACTTTTCAATCATCAATTTAAAATATAGAATTTAATCTACTCTTATTTATATTTTTCATTCTTTTTAAAGGAAATTATCATGACTCCAAAAACCATGGGAATCGCTCATCTAGTGCTTTTGATCCAAACCACTGCAAAATTTGCGTCTGTAATGGGGGAAGTACTTGAAGATGGGAAAGTGAATTGGGCCGATGTAACAAGCGTGGGCGATTTGTTTACAGCATTACGTGACTTTTCACAAATTGATTACAATCAAGTCATTCCGCAAGCAAAGGATCTAACCGAAGAAGAGATTCATCATCTTAAGCTTGTGTTTGAGCAACACTTTGATTTGAAGAATGACACCTTGGAAGCGGCGGTTGAAGAAGGTCTTGATAAGATCGCCAATGCAGTCAAATCAATATTGTATTTTGTCAATATGGGTTCTAAGACTAAGATCTGATATAATCGACATATCTTTCAAGAATTGCCATTCTGGTTCGGGCTTGATTAATTTAGTCGATCTGATTTGAATTTTTCAAGCTCAGTTACTTTTTCCCGCAGATGTATCACTTCATCTTTCAATTCTTTCAACTCTCTTGTTCTATACTCATCTACTACCTTTTGTTTAGTAATATACAAATCAATCGTGCTTACTTTCAGCACTATCTGTTCAATACTCGATAGCACCTTTTTATTTGATAATAGTAGATGAGCTATGCCGGCAATTAATACCGCTTGGCCCCAACCGGTGTTTAGAAGCTTCTCTACATCTGAAACATTCAATATCTATTCCTCTATATGGAATCGGCATCAATCCATTGTTCTAGTATCTTGTATATAATATTAGCATACCTCAGAGGGTTGCTCACTATGACCTCGGATTCCGGGTTCTTGAAATTTAAAAAGCCCGGCTCAACTAGTACGGATATAGATGCCCCCGCCGATCTTACTTGGGCAAGGTTGTGATATCCCCTTTCTTGATCCATTACTTCTTTCACTCCGTCATCCGCTCTCAACCTTGATCGGTATTCATTGCCTAATCTTGATGATAAAAATTTGGCAAATGCAATTGATCCGGTATCATTTTCCATTGCTAGGGTTTCTACTCCAGATGCCGGCCTGTGGAATGAATTGAAATGAAGCTCTAACGTCATATCAATTTCATGCTTATTAATCATACTAACTATAGATCCCCAACCTTGGTCTCTGGTCAGTATTGAAATATCTGATATGGAGTTGAGGCCGTGCCTAACATTGAACTGATGTAGGTTTGATATGATATGGGCCACAAACAGATTGTAATCATATTCAGATATGCCGTTATATGCCTGAGCGCCCTTGCGGTCCTTAGTATGTCCGGGGATTAGTGCTACTTTCATGGTTCTACCTCCATAGTTCGTTTATTGCCTGTGTGATTAATATTACTACAATGCCTAATACTATGCCTATTAGTGAGTATGTTAGCATATTGGTAATTCTTCCCTGTCTTTTGATTGGTTTTAGTATTTTGTTTCTTTCCTGTGTTCTCCATTCAAGATTATTAAAGTCATTCTTCTTTCTATTGTTATTACTCATGTTGTTCATAAAGTAGACCTTTACTTGTTTGGGTAATCTTGATATTGCTACAGGAAACAATGTACGAGTATAGTACGAGTATATTTATCTGTCGCATCTTTAAATATTGTAATGATATTGTTTATATAGCACTATTATATAAGATTAATTTCAAATTATATAGGTATCACTTTGGGAAACACTTACAACTATCAAGATTGGATCGAGATAGGCACGAGGCATTTCGGCGCAAATAGGCGAAATTGGAAATTTATATACCCCGGATGCCGAGGGATTCAAACACCTAGGGCAATGGAACAGTATCAACAAAATGGGGCGCTTCCTATGCATGCCTATATGAAATGCATAGGAAACTTCACCGGCGGGCGAAAAGGGCCGCACGGTTGCGAATGGAAGTCTTTAGGGAAGCACTCCGGGCCTGATGTTGTTTTGGCGCCCGGCGGTGAAAAGATATATGCATTTCAGTTTTATTTAGAGAGGAAGGGATTTAAGGATGAAGATTAAGAACCCATTTAAGCTTGTAGCTAAGAAAGAAGACTACAGGGAAAAAGATCAACGGATTGTTAGCCGCTGGCTTAAAGAGCTTGAGGAAGAAGGCATGACGGCTGATGAATGCATGGATATGTGCTTGCGGTTTGTTGTTTGCGTTACAAGTACTTTCTATGGGCCTACAACCTACAACCGGAAAATGGTGATCAAGATGTTTGATGAAAGGATGAAAGAGACGTTTGCGGCGGTTTCTAGGGAACTGAAGAAGGACAAGGGGTTTTTGGATGACTAGTATCAGAGAAGCGAAATGTTGCGCTACGTGCTCGTTTTGGGCCGGGGAAATTGAAGACTATGATACTTATGCGCTTTGTGCGTATCACGATGAAGATCAGTATTGTTCTAGCGTATGCGATAAGTGGAAAGAAGATGACTAAAGATAATACCAATATAATCATAGGTTTTTTCTATTTCGGGGCTTTCATTGGCGGCATTGTTTTATTGATCATTGGTTTGAACCAAAAGCCTGAACTGTTGATTTGTCGTGATTTTGTGGTAGCTGAAGTCGGCGCATGTAATGAATATGGAACATGCCGTGTACAACATGAAAGCGGCGCTTACAGCCATGCTAGCTACCCGATCAGGGGCATGAGATTTAAAGACTGTAAAGAAATTTTTGAAGAGCACTGGACTTACAAGTACAAAAATATTGGATATAAGCTTGAAAGGCGACTGAGTGAGTAAAGATCCCCCCGGCGCTTTCAAATGGAAAAAATGTTGGGCTTGTACTGCTTACGTGCGGCTTGGGCATTTTAAAATGGGATATTGCAACAGGTTTGGGCTTCCTGTTCGTTCAATGTCTGCTTGTAAGCATTTCAAAGACGTATACAACCAGAAAGGCAAAAAAGAATGAAATATATTGATAATGATGAAGAGATTAAAGAGCATACGCAAGCGCTCATGGTTATGGTCACCGACTATTTTGATGAGCATCGTCTTAATCCGGGGTTTGCTATGTCTGTGGCCGTCAGTGTGTTCACCACGATAGTGAGCGGCATATTAGATATGCTTAAAGCCGAAGCTGTTCCGAAAGTAAAAGCTATGATCTTGATGAGCATCGAAGATTGTTTCATCAATAAATCTAAAACTATTCGTTGGGGAACAAAAAATGAAGGATGATGTAATGCAAATACAAAGGCACAAGCTACAACCTATACGAACCCAAAAACTTCGCATAAATGATGAGTTTCATTTTATGAGTTTAGATATAAATAATGCTGATGTAGAAATGATCGCTTTAGTTGATACCAACTCAAGAATGATCGAAGTTGATATCAATATGTATTACGATAACAGTTTTGTTGTTGTTGATCCAACTCAAGCCTACCTTGGTTCTGTCAATTATGACGGTATGTCTATGCATTTTTTTGTTGACGCAAGCGGTTGTCTTGAACTTGATGAGCTATTTTAAAGGAAGGTGTAATGAATACTGATCAATCTATTTTCGCTATGCGTGACTTGGGGTTTTGTTGTGAATCTGATGCATGCGTACAGAACGTAATCAATGTGCTTCGGGAAATACGGCACGAGGATCAAAATATGAATTGGTATGAAGAAGTAGCTAGTAAGCTTAAGCTTGATAAATATCATGTTGAGCTTTGTTTGTTTTTGCTTAATCTCACCGATCACGCCGCTCACGGCGGTTCAAGCTGTGGTTCTTGGATCACTCCGAAGGGCGAAGAATTTTTGAAAGAATTTGATTTATTAGGAAAGGCTGAATGATGGATATACTAGACGAACTTAAAAGCATGAAAGAAAAGATCGAGATACTTATCAAGCAACAAGAAGAAAGAGCTTGTGAAGTTCAAAGCTCTTGTGAAGATGATTACAGGCCTATCTTTTGGCAACCGAAGGAAAATGAAAGATATGTTTATATAAATGATATGTTTCATACCAACGTCACACGTTGGGGGCCTCTTGATTCTAGGCTTGATGAAGCAAATTGCTATCACGAAGACCATATTAGTATAGCGAACAGTGACGCTAAGAAGATTCGGGCTAGGCAAATCATCCAAAGAACCGCTGACTATTTGCATGGTTTTAGGATGGGACTTGATCACGAAAGCGAATCTTTTGCTATCTCTTACCTGTACAATAATTCAAGATTTTCTGTTTACAAAACAACCTCTGTGATTAGGGATTGCATACACTTTGCATCAAAAGAAATAGCTGAAGAATGCTTAAGACGTTGCACAAAAGAATTTGAAATACTTTACGAAATAGATAAACCACAAGGGATTGAAGAATGAACGATAATACACCGGGACATTACAAAGAAGCCGTTACCAAATCAATTGATGTATTTGATGTGACAGATAGGATTATCAAAACAACCGAGGAGTTTGGGGAACTGTTTCAAGCCCTATCGAAATACCGATCTAATCCCAATCAAGAAACTGCTAAGATGCTTTGGGTTGAAATTACTGATGCTCGTATAGCACTAGATCAGTGGGACGCTAGAATCAAGTATTTTGGCCTCTCAAGGGGAACAATGGATTTTATTAAAGAGCGTCAACAATCAAAGTTCATTTCAGCCGTACAAGAAACGCCCGCACATGAAAATGATAAAAGTTGAATCAATATACGAGGGACGTTGCTTTGAGCATCATAGCAAAAAGTGCGGTGCTTTCATTGTCCATCAAGTATGGGAAAGGGAAACAAACAAAACAAAAATTGCTTTGATTGAAGATTTGCAAACAAACAAACTATCAACTATATCGCTAAGAACTATATACAGACGACACAAAGAAAGAAAAGAACTCAATGGGAACGAAACATTCAAATGCAAAAAATGCAAGGGGCAAGGAACAAACAAAAGACAAACTGAATATTGTAGATATTGCGATGGTTTTGGCGAAATACTCCTTGAAGCCGGCCCCTACCCTACCGATAAAAATTTCATTGTTAGTCGGCCAAAAAAACGATTTTCTTTTCACTGGTTCGATTTCATCTAGGGCTAGGATACCCGAGCAATCTTTACCTATCAAAGTTGTGAAGAATTTAAAATCACCTTCAAGGCCGTATTCACTTACTGGCTTCAAGGGCGTGATAACACGTGAAGAAGGCTATAGAGTTAGGGTTTGGACGCCGCAACCTCCTCACAAGAAATACGTAGGCGGTTTGTTCAAAACTGATGTAGAAGCGGCAATGTGCTATGATGAATACATGCTTCATCACGTCGGTGATTGGGTATATCTCAACTTCCCTAGAGAAAAACTTGATTATCAAACCGCCTGATTTTTCAAGCGGTTTGAGTTTTTTTTCAGTTTCTATTCTTATTGCCGATAGTCTTATTTAAGCAACAAAGGGGAATATCTTGAAACAAAGCAAAATAAAGTACTCAATGACTGAAAATCTAAAGCAACCAACGATCACGATCAATCGTCCGTGTTCGTGTGGTCGCTTTATAAGAGATATTGATACTAACTACAAATTCGATGAAAAAGGAAATCTTTGGTATAATTGCGTCTGTATGTCTACCGGCGTTAAGAAAAAAGAACCCTAATCCATTGATTGAGTATTGCCGGTGAAATCCTCAGCGGCTTTTTTTCTTGAATATCCCGGGATGCTTCCTTTTAAAACTTCCTCGATCTGTTCTTCAGAAAGATTGGGGTTTTTTTGTTTCATGATATAGACTTTAGTTACCGCCCTTTTTTCCTGTTCGGAAAAATCACCTTGTTGCTTCCCGATTTTATCAGCTATTAAGTTTGGAACCGTGGCCGCCGTGAAGCCTGATTGAAGCTTTGCTTGTGCTGATGTTCTTTCAGCCGTTGCAAATGGTTCGGCTTTTGATTGGATCTTAGCGCCGAAATCCTCAAACATTTTGCTTCTTTGGTTTATCTTGTTTCTATTGCGGTCGATAAGCTCTTTGCCTACTTTCCTACCGTACTTATCTTTCATATAGCCAAGACTAGCACCCAAAACAGCGCCCACTGGCCCGGTAGACGCACCGCCAACCAAGCCGCCGGCTAACACGTTTCTTGATCCCTGAGTGACACCGCCTTCCGTTCGATCAAGAATGGATCTAGCCCTCACTTCATCAACGAGGTCAGGATTGACTTTTCCGAGTCTGTCTTTGATATATTTGTTTTTTATTTCCCCTTGGGCATCAAACATAGCTTTAAGTTTTGTCTTAGTTGTTTGTGGCGCAAAATCACCGCCTTCTTTTTGCAAGCCCATTTTCTTTTGAAGAAAATTAAATGATTCTGTAAGATCCCTTACTTTCACCATTTGTTTTTTATATGCATCATTTCCTTTTATGTAAGAATCAAAGCCGGTTCTTAAAGACTGCATAGCTTCATTGGCCATTGCCAAATCTTTTGCGTTCCAATCAGTATCTTTATCAATACGTTGAACTAAGAACTTAAGATCTTTTTCGGATAGGTCGCTTTCCCATTTTTCAACGGTTGATATGAGTGAATCAATCTTTCTAGCTGCCGCCCGATCACCCGGCAAATCGGTAAGATTAAGGCTATTCTTATATGCTTCGACGGAATCGGCTAGTGCGGCCTTTGAAACAACAGGCGTATCACTTAGCATATTCCATGCGATTGTATCTTCTTGAGCTAGATCTTTCCTAATTCTTTTTGTTGTGCTCACAACAATATCGGATAGTTCATCCATTGTTCTAGCGTTTTTTACTTTTGGATTCCTAAGAAGCTCCTCGGTGTATTTCGGGGGAAGGTCAAACGCAAAGTTTGATAACACCTCAACAGATGTTTTATATGGGTTCACCTTACCGATAAGCCTACCTAGTGCCTGTACGCCCTTGGCGGCAATATCCCCGCCCTTTGTGAGTACAGCACCGCCACCGGCGCCGAGTAAGGCACCCTTTTCCGCATCAAATATCACGCCGCCGATATCCTCAGCCTCGGATGCTCCGGCACCATAGCCAGCGCCTTGAACGCCGCCGATTTTCACGGCTTGAGCAACCTTGCCGCCTGATGTGAGAAACTTACCCGCCGCACCGGCACCTTTTGCAATACTCGGGATAGCCGAAGCACCTTTAAGCAAAGCGCCGCCCATAGGGACACTTGCAACGCCACCGGCGAATTGGCCGCCCATATATGATTTTGGGTTTTGTTCCTCGGCTGATTTATCGAGGGATCTACGTCTATCCCTCATGGCCTCGTATACTTCCTTAAATGATTGCTCATCTTCAGTATCCGTCTCTAATCGAATATCCTTAAGATTAGGCGAACCGATACCCCTGATCCCAACAAGCGATCCAAGGGCTTCCATAGCGCCGCCTACTTCATCCCCAAATCCCATAGTAAGGGAATCAATCGCCCCTCTGAACCCCGATTCACCGGCACCGATATCCCGGCCCGGTCTTTCTTTGGCTGTAGTGACTGCAACGGCATCGGGTTGCGGCATCTGATCAAATGGCTTACTCGGATCAAAACCTTGCTTTTCTATTGCCTCAAAGGGCTTACTTGGATCAAAAGGCATATATCATTCCTCGATGTATTGTTGACCGTCCCAGACGTAAACTTTGCCGCCTTGGGCCACTCTGTTACCGTATGGCGCTTCGGCTTTCCTTGGTTGGGCTTGTTGCGCCGCTTGATTAGATGAAAGAGTATCAAACTTAGCCTGTGATTCAGGACTATCTAGCTTGCCGTCATTCATCATTCCTTTGATAACTATTTCCCTGTTGCGTCTTTTTTGCTCAAGGTTTTCCGCACTATCCCCAGCCCTTGGGAAATACTGCTTTTCAGCCGATTCAAATTCGCTTTCGGCGATTGCCGCACCGGATTCTTGTCTTAATACGGCATTGATAAAGTTTCTCTCGGCTTGCTCTTGGGATCTTAGCTCACTGCTTTTCGCAAATTCAGGGGTAAGGTATGCGGCCATTCCGCTTAAATATCCCGATCTGTCATAGTCCTGATTTTCGGAAAGATCTTTGAAAACGTTTTCCGCTTCGAGCAGTCTTTCCGCAAACGTGCGGCTTTTCTTTTCAGCGTCTTTAAGGGGCTGATTCTTTTTAAGTTGGTTTGACTTCCAAACCTGTGTTCTGGCTGAGTATTGCTTAGGTGATTCGCCTCGCATTTTACTTGGCGGCATGTCGGCCGTCATCCAGTCATTTGCGCCAATTTCCCCTGTATTTCCGGTAGTGACAGCGCCCATTTGAGCGTTTTCATCTTGGGCGAACTTAAGCGGTTTTGCTTCCCCTGTCCATGAATCATAAGAGTATGCGCCGTAGTTGGGATCAATTCTTGTTTCGAATCGACGTTTAGATTGATGCCCTTGGGATTTTTCGGAAAGCGCTATGCTTCTCTCGGCTCGATTATCGGCGCCCAATTGTCTGCCACGCTGAAACTGGTTTTCATCAGCGGTCATTGCGGCTGATTTGTCCGCTTCATCCATGCTTCGACCTAAGAGCATAGCTTTAAGAGCTTCGGCCCTTTGGGCTTTGGCGTCATTTAAGCCGGCGTTTGATGTGTTTCGCATAGTATCATAAAAGCCTTGGTTCACTCCTTGGCCCCCAGCGGCTTGACCTCTAGCCCTTACAAATCCCTCAGCGGCTTGGGCCATGTTTGCACCGAAATTTCCTTGGTTGGCATTTGCTTGAGCTTGACCCATATCAGGCATTTGCGATCTTTCTGTGATCATTCGCATTAGCTCGGCTTTTCTTTCTTCCGGTGTCATACGCTTCCCCCGTTATTTTTATTTGCTTGCTCTTTTTTGGCATAGTAATCAGCTATACCAGAACCCATTTGAACCATCGAACCCATGCGGTTCGCATCGGTTTGAAGGTCTTCACGGCGCTTGCCACCGATCATATCAACTTGAGCGCCTCTGGCTGATGCCTTCATCCCGGCCTTGTTCATTTCATTTTCGTAATTTTGTTGCGGTAACTGGGTATTGTATTGGGTAGCTCTATTCCTTAGATCTGTTCCCATATTAGCGGTATCCTGTCGCCCGGCTGTGTTGAACTCATTTGCCCGCATTTGGTTTTGAGTATTGAACTGATTGATAACGTCTTGAGCTTGGGCGATTCTTGATTGTTCACCGAAATCTTGTGACCTCATCTGTCCGGCCATCTGCCCTTGGTTCATCATGGAATCGAGCGCACGCTGTTGGGCCATTGCCGCAACATCTAGGCCACCTTGCGCTTGGCGATCTGTTGCCGCTTGTGAGCTTTGGAGTTGGTTGAGTAACTCCAAGCCGCTTCCACCCATGCCCCGCTGATCCATATTTTGCATGATCGCTTCCCGGCGGCCCCGATCAGCCGTTGCCGCTTGGTTTTGGATCATGGAGAGATTAGCTTCATCAGCCGCCGTCATACCACCGCCTTGCACTATTTCATCAAGGGCGCTCATTGCGGCCATTTGTTGGTTTTTTAATCTCGGATCTGTGGATATGTTTCTAAGCTCTGAATCTTGTTGCTTCATTGCAACGAGGTTTTCTAGCCATTCTGGGTTTTCGTAAGCAATGCGCTCTAGTTCTGGAAGGGGAATATTTTCGATATCTCTTAAAGACTCTTCTATAAGACGTTGTTGTTCACGGTATTGAGCTTCCCCATCATCCCCACCCATAAACCCGCCAAGAACACCCCCGGCCAAACCGCCGATGATTGCACCTTGTGGGCCGAATCCGGCACCCGCACCGGCCCCGCCCATTGCGCCACTCATAGCGCCCTTTGAGTTAAATGCTACCATTTTTTTCCCCTATCCCGTGATTTCTCTAATTATCGGCCCGGTCGATTGTTTTCTTTTAAATTCATTCGGCGCTTCATAGGTTGCCCATGCCGCATTTGATACTTGATCACTACTATCAACGCCCATTTGCCTTGCGATTTCTTCTTTCACTGCCGGCGGTAGGTCGTAATAGTTTTCACGCTTGCCCGCTATCACTTCAGCGGCAACACGTTCGATTTGTTGTTGCTGAAAGGATTTTTGCTCATTAGCAAGGTTTGATTGGTAGTCAGCGATCAATTGATCAGCTTCGGATTGCGTTTGATTCAACTCCGCTTGCCTGACCGCATCCCAATCTGTTGCTTGGTAGTCTTGGCCCATCAGTTCTGATATAGCTCTAAGTTGAGCGTCTTGTTCCATGCCTTGCTTAATGTAATTTTCAAGCTCATCTTGGCCGGAAAGAATGCCTTGTGGCGTTCCTGTTTGGGCGAATATGCCCGCACTCATAGAACCGCCCGCACCTGTTTTGGCCGCCTCCACTTGAGACAGATAATCGGCTAGGGCTGATTGGGTTGTGTTTTTGAACCCGCTAGCCACCCTCTGCGCTTGCCTACTTTGGTCAGCTAGGCTTCTTTGAGCTAGATTAAGATTTTGTTGGTATGTCCCCTGTTCCTTTGCGATATCTGACCTAAAATCAGATAAAGCTTTACTTCCCTCATCCCCTTGCCGAGTGATAAATGTATCGAGCGTGTTTTGGCCTCGATTGTAGCGCTTATCGCCTTGCCCATAGGTTTCATCTAACAGACTAGCAACCCCTGAAAAATCATTTGAGCGCTGAGATAATTGCCCTAGATTTTTGAACTGATCATCAGTTTGTTGGAATCCGGTCACACCGGCAACATCTTTTGGGCCTTGGTATTGGTAGTTATAATATTTGTCAAATTCATCTTTTTGCACTGAAGAAGGGTCGGAGGTAAGACGCTTTGAAACATCACCCCACCCAGAAAGTTGAGCTTGCGAAGCTTCCTTCGTTGCGTTATCAACTAGGCTTCGGCTGGCATCACGAGCTTGGTTGATATATTCCCCCTGTGTTTCTCGGAGGTCTGTTGCCATTTGGGCATCATTCCCTCGGTTCGCATCAGTGTATTGATTCAAGTTCGTCCAGCCGGAACCTGATCCCGCTTTTGATGTTTGGGCCGCTTGATCTTGGCTTGTTGGCATAGATTCGCCTGATCCCGAAATCACCGAAGATTGGCCGGTTGAGGTTTGTTCGCCACCCACTAGATTAGCACCGGCTTGCCCTTGATTTTTTTCTTCATCTTCTTTTAAATTTGCAACGTAAGCCATTACCCGACCACTCCTATTATTACTATTTTATATTGAATTGAAGCGGAATCATCTAGCCCCACAACATCGTCAATTTGAATTTCGCCTTTGGTATTAAATTGCCATTTAAGGCTTAAGGCCGCTGAGTAAGAAACCGTTGATCCGTCCGTTCTTAATACTCGGCCAATCCAAACGGCTACTGGTTTACTCGGTCTACCCCACGAGATATTGACCGGATAAGCGCCCGATGCCGTAAACTCTTTAAGTTCTCCGTCTATATTATCAGTAAAACTAAGATTTTTATTAAATAGCCTGATTGTTTGTTCCATGAAAATATTGATCGGGCTAGCTAGGCGGCCCATCCAAGATACTTCCGTGAAGTTTTCAGCTAGGATTCTTCTTATGACTGGAATACGTCCCATTACCGACCTACCTTTTCTGATCCGGTTGATTCCGCATGCACTGTGATCCCTTGAAGCTCCCACGGCGAATAGCCCCAAGCATGTTTGAATCCAACGGATAATTGCGAACAAACTTGTTTTTTCCTTGGAACAAGCATCCGAACAGGGCGCTTTAGGTTTCTACCGCCCCACCTTGCTTGGCCCCAATTAAATAGCCCCCATAAAGACGAACCAAGGCCGGCTATCGGGGTAAGAACTTCATCAGGGGAAATATCTGACTTCGTTATCATGTAGCCAGTGCCATTGTAATCAAATTTGAACAAGAAAATTACAGTATGATGTTGCTTTAAAATACCGGCATTACCCATATCAAATGGAACAAACTCAATCTCTGTTGAAATTGCTTTATATATATCGCATGCCGCAACGGAAAAGCCCGGTTCACTATCAACCGTTGCAATAGCTGTAATATTATCGACCGACACAACCCGGGCGAATACCGTATCAGATTGATATATAACGTCCCCCGGTGCGATTAAATCAATTGATGATCCAATAGTGATCGAGGTTCCAGAAACAATTGATATGGTTGTTGCGAATCCGAAATCAGCATAGTCAAGGTAGTTGAATGCTTTTTCATCTTTCACAATGAAATTTGATCCCTTATCCCCTAGATATAGGTTGTTTTTATAAACTACGCCCGATGTGGCGCTATATATGTGTTTTGTCCAACAGTTTGTAAACACGTTGAAAACAAATGAGTAATCGGGCGCTGTACTCGATGAATTGTTTACTAAAAAAAGGTGATACTTTCTTTCAGTCTCATACCCCACCCCAAAAGATGTTTGATCGACTAGGCTTAGATCATCGGCGAAAAGACGCCGCAAATCTTCTTCAATTGGTCTTGAAATGATTTGAACCCCATCAGAAACTACGGAAACCCCTTGATCGGTGAGGCAATAGATTTGGTTGTTTAGGATATCAGGGGTTTCCCGCCCTTGCAGTTTTGCCGAGCTATCAAGTAGCTCTATATCAAAGGCCGGGTAAGATCCTGTTAGCCGGTAGATGCCGTCTTGTTTGAAAATCAAAAGAGCTTCCCGAAGTGGGATGATTCTTAGGATTTCGTCGTCCTCAGAACCTACTTTAGCGTTGTTCACAAGAGGAACAGCCTCCGGCACGAGGGGCTTTGCCCAAGATATGCCGTTTTTAAATCGGTCGTTTGAGGATTGGCTTGTTGTTCCACTGGTTGGAATATCGGTTGGATTCCAACAGGTATCGACTGATGAAGTCACGGAAAATGCCGCACCGCCAATTGATCTTTCTTCAATGAGCATTTGCCCCGGAAGGTCATCCGGGCCTGATAGGTAATAAGCATTGACTGTTGAGCTTGTGTGTCTATTGATTACTTTCACAAGACTTTCGGCTGTGTCCGCAATATTTTGTGACGCTGAACCGCCGGTGACTACTGCAAAATAAGCCGAAGCAACCGTTTCCGTGGCCTTTCCGGTATATGTGATACCGCCTATTGTAATGGTATCATTCACAGCTATGCCGTTTGTTCCCCCGACAGAAATAAGAGTGAGGCTATAGCGGTGCTTTGAAGTGGTATTTGCATAGAATACTACGTTTCTAAATAGTGCTATATCCTCGCAAAGGGGCGGTCTTTCATTTTGAAATGCAATGCCCTGTTGGGTTGCGGCGGTATATATTACCGCTCCTCTAAGCTCATCAGGAACTTCATCGGTCACAGTAACCGTTCCGGCGGTGATTTCCCCGGCTGTTGGGTTAGCTTCAAAAACTAATTGAAGCTCATCATTTGGACTTCCGGTTGAAACGCCGGCTGACCTAGATATTTGATAAAAATAAGATTCTGTTACATCACTTGGAAGCGTGAACGTGACACTTACGTTTCTAGTGCCGCCTGAACTATTCGTTACTTCAACCCGGCCCGAGGGGGCACCTATGATAAGATTATCATTTGCGTCCCTATAGCCGAAAAGAACTCGGTATGCCACGGTATCGCCATTTGCCAAAAAGCCGGTTGCTCCTGTCACGGCGGCTTGGATATCCAACCCTTTTGATACGCCTGATTGAACCACTGTTCCGCTGTATGAATCTAGTTTCTTCACACCCTCAGAGCTTGTGAAATAAAGATTTTGGTTTGATTGTAGTGTCTTTATCTTGATATTAGAGTTTGGGGCGCTATACGCTCCTATTAGATTCCAAACCCCCGATTCAAAGTAGCTGAGAGTATCAGCGCTATATAATGTACCGTGGTGTGCGAATTGAATATCTTGATAAAAAAAGTTTACGTCAACCCTATCAGCCGAATCTGTGAAGCCAGCGGCAAGGCGGCGGTATCCCCTTCTGGGTTCAGCGATATTATCTTTTATAATGTCGATATTATCAGCTTTGATCAAAGCGCCGTCTGGCACCGAGGAAAGCTCATTCGGGGAAGTATATAAACCGGCTATTTTCAGCGTCAACTCTTGCATTATAAATGCCCTTATAAAAAGTTTGGCATAGGAACGGATCTTGGGGAACCTTGGGTTCTTGGCGAAATCATCCTTTGGATATTTTCTAGGCTTTTCTTGTATTGATCCCTTTCAAAAGTTTTTCCGGGTAAGTTCATTTTTTCAATGATAAAGCATGCCGTTCCTTGAGCTAGTAAATCCCTATACTCAGCCGGAAGCTGAACGACCGGCGTTTGTTCAGCTAGTGAAATATAATCCCCTACTCTAAGAGTTTGTGGCAACCTTGGTAGCGTTACATCACTACCAGACACTAGCGTTGAGACTAGATCAAATCCTTGATCCAAATGATTGTGGCTTCCGTCCTTGGAAATAAAATCAAACGTGTTCCCTGTTACCCACCCGGTTGGTATTGATGTGAGTGTTACCGTATTGGTTGCCGTATCAATTGCCGAAACTGTTGAGGCATCGGCAATCGGTATCAAATTACTCGGGCGCAAAGGAAACATCAATCTAAGCGTTCCTTGCGTAGCATTTGGAATAGGATGAATCCAAACGTTGGCATTTTTTAAATAAAACGATTCCGGCTTGGCTGACGTGCGGGTTGTTGAATCAATTTGCTCGGGTTCTATTCTTTGCAAATCTTCAATTGATCCCGAATCATTTATGTAATGCACCTCACGGATAATTGAAGCAATTGATCTAGCTGGCACGGCATAAGGCTGAAGATTTTGAGTGATAGCATAGTCAATATTGTTGATGAAATATTCTTCCATTAGTCCTAGGATATTTGGAAGCAAATCATTTCTTAGGACTTCATCAGCGATCAAAAGAATCTCATCGTCTTCAAACGTGGTTTGCCCGGCTGGGACAAATGAACGTCTTTCAACCGCATCAAGCAAATTTTGACTTGTATAGCTCATATCAAACCTTTACTAATTCGCCGCCAAATGAGGCCGTCATTACAGTGTTTGTTCCTGAAAGCACTAATGCCCTGACCTTCACATCTGTTTTTTCGTCAACGCAATAGAAATACTTTTCACCTACTGCAAGGAAGTCTTTTGATGATGAAATCGAAATCGGAAGCTTGTTTTGAAATACTTCACCGAATGGCCGCATTACAAGAGCGCCTTCCACGTTTTGAGCGCTACCGCCCGAAAGATTGGCCCCAGCATAGATTTTATTAATCAAAAGCTTGTACCCAACCGGAACTGTATAGCAAGCAATTTGCGTTTGGTTGTAGCCTATCGGCATCTTAGCGAAGATATTCGCTGTTGTGGTTACATGCCTTAAGGTAAGCGTTCCGGCGTTAGCACCCCCTGATCCGGCCGTAAGAACTTTCATTCGGCTTGCTCGTGCGTATGTTTGCGTTGCATCTATTTCAACAGGCGTTGTTCCGTTTAGTGTCACCGTTTGAGGTGGCATTAGATTACCATCATCGTCGAGTAGATTTGATATCTCTACCGTTCTAGCTCCTGTTCCGGCGGCAGCATCAGCGGCAGCGGATGAAAATATTTCCATTTTTTCAGCGTTACCTGATTCTAGTATCGTTGCGAATCCAGTATAATTACCGCCGCCATCCCAAATATCTTCAGGCGTTCCGCTTGAAATAGCTTCGTTTCTACCCCATTTTGCAAACACTGAAGTATTTGATATTTTTCCCAAGCAAAGATTTATCGCATAATCTCTATCAAACTTACTCATATTCATTTCCTTCCATGTTTTTGATTTTTTGAATTGCCGGCAACAAACTATTCATGATCATATCTTCAGTTTCTTGGAGAGCATTCATCATGATTTCTTTTTCGTTTATGCCTTCGCCTTCCCTCTCCATTGGTTCGATTTCAATTTTCATTGAGGGATCACCGCTCATCATGGAAGCCATTTTCTTCATGTTCATCATGATTTGTTACCTTTGGGTTTTGGGTTGCCGGGGTTTGGGTTGCCGGGGTTGTTTGCTGCTTCATCTTCAAGATAGTAATGTCTTGTGAGGATCTTATCTTCTACGTAAAAGATACCGCCTTGAAGCTTTTGAAACTCGATTTGGATCTTGTCGATTTTATCTTGAGCGTTGCGGAATGCTAGTTGTTGATCTTCACGCATTTCTTTTAGT
>CALNYB010000028.1:0-213474 GCA_942490675.1 Cyanobacteriota bacterium
TATCGCCGAAATTCTTGCCAGAAGCAGGTTTGAGCCAGACAAAAAAGTGTGATGTCACCTGTCATTGGCAAAAAGCGATCGCCAGCCCCATAAATCCCCTAAAATTAGCTCTTTTTTAACCGAAAGTAAGTAAAAATAAACAGGATAAACTACATCAGTTTTGAACTGACTAAATAGTGAGAAAGGAGAAATTCTCTCGAATTTCAATTCAATTTAACTAATTAAATTGTTAAAACTTTGAGTAAGTATTTCTCGTCCCATCCAGCATTTTTTCGTTTATTCTTTACTCCCACTTTGAGAGTTTTTTCCTGTTGCAAAAGATTTAAAGCTATGTGTCTGATAATAGCTAAATTTTCAGGAGCATTATCTTTTCTAATCCGAGAAGCATCTTCATTAAAGCTCACATCTAGAACCCAATGTAATTGGTTTTCTATACACCAATGTTTTCTAATAGCCTTAGCAATTAATTTATGATATTGAGCATTTAGACTACTAATAAAATACCTTCTTTCGGATAGAGTAGTTTTTCCTTTTTCTGTTCGTAAATAATCGACATAAGCTATGGAATTTAAACCCTTCCATTCTCCCTTGGGGTCAATTTCTTGGTTAATATTAGTCAGAATTTGACAAGATCTGGTTTCTTCTCGTCCCCGCTCATCTTCAGACTGCCGATATTCACTTTTGATTAAGCCTTTAAAATTATTGAGTAGGGCTTGTTCAAATAGTTTTTCTACCCGCTCGTACAGACCCCCTTGGTTTTTCTTTAAGGCAATTACATAGTCTCCCTCCTGGGATGTAATTTGTTTGATTATCTTTTTTTGACAGCCGATTGCATCAATAGTAACAATACATCCTTTTAACGATAAAACTTTAAGCAGTTCGGGAATGGCAGTAATTTCATTGGATTTACTTCCGACTTTTTTTTGTCCTAAGACTAAGCCATTATTTGTGGCCCAAGCATATGCGGAGCGGTATCCTTTAGGACTAACCATATGAATAGCCGATTTATTTTTACTTTTATCGTAAGAATGTCGAAGAGTTTTTCCATCAATTGCTACTATTTCTCCAAAAGTAATCCGGCTAATTGCTTCTACCCATTGGCAAAAACATTGCTGTAATTGTTCTGGATCGAGCAGAGAAAAAACTCGCGCAAATGTATCATGAGAGGGAATTCCATTTGGCAGTTCTAGAAACTTTTTCAACCATTTATACTTACATTTTCCATATAATTCAATATCATTCCAACCATCTGCTCCACAAATTACTGCGCAAATAGTAATCGTAATAATGTCAATTAATTTATGACGTTTCGTTCTCTCTATTCTGGGATCTTCTAGTGCACTAAAATGGTCGGCGATCGTAATTTTTGGTCTGAGTTTCATTACCCTGGCAATTAATCTTTTTGAAGATTATAGCGGTGTCGAAAACTGGAGAACCAAGGTTTGGCGATCGCGCAGTGGTTAAATGCCGAGCGCTTAAACAAAATTCACATAACTAGTAATTTGTCAATACCCTTAAGATGCGTTTTCCCTGGGGTTTGAAGAATTTTATTGTGCGATCGCCATTTCTCGATTTCCTCTAACTTACCTCCTCTACATCTTCTTAAACCCTTATGATGCAAGCTGTTTCGCTATTATAATTCCGAATGACTCACAAATTTGAGCGAACGGTGAGTATAGAATTACCAAGCGACAAGCTACAGGCTGAAATCAAGCGTCTGAACAAAAAGAATATAGTTACCTTAAAGCAGGTAGAAGTTTTACATGGGTGGCTTGAGGGAAAACGCCAAGCAAGACAATCTTGTCGTGTGGTAGGTGAATCTAGAACTGGTAAAACTATTGCTTGTAACTCATATCGATTAAGACACAAACCGATACAAGAAGTAGGTAAACCGCCAATCGTACCCGTAGTTTACACTTTAAATAACACGTAGTATTTAAAAGGATATGGGCGATACTGGATTTGAACCAGTGACGTCCTGCTTGCAAGGCAGAAATACGGCTAAATATCAACGTATTTCCTTCTTTTTAGACTCTAATTTCATTCACTTTTGGGGCAGATTTGGGGCAATGCCCCATGTACTCAGAAGGAAAATCAAAAGCCAAAGTTGGTAGAGTTAGCGTTGACATCAAAGCAAGTCGTTACCGGCTTAGATGGACATTCCCAAGAGGAAAACGCCATGAGTTAAGGATAGCTCAAGTAACTGATGAAGGTTGGGTAACTGCCTTAAAAGCAGCACAGCTTATCGATAGAGACATAGATCTTGGAGACTTTGATGAAACTTATGCAAGGTACTCTTCTACTCATGCTAAGACGCTTGAACTAGCTCAAGAAAAGAAAACCAAGACTTATACTCTAGTCGAAGTTTGGGAGCGATATAAAGATTTAAATAAAGATAGAATTGCTCAGACTACCCAAAACTATCTCTGGAAGGACTGCGACAGATATTTATCTCGGACTGACAAACAGCTATTGGAGTTAAACAAAGCTCAGGAGTTTGTTTCTTATTTGCAGGGTCAATACGCTGTATCAACAATAGCTACTCTATTTCGCTCTTGCATCAATCCTGCGGTCAATGCTGCTGTTAGTGCTGGTATTATTACCGCTAATCCTTTTAAGAGCATTAACATTCCCAAGCCACAGAAGAAGCCGATAGAATGCTTTGAACCTCATGAAGTCAAAGTAATCATTGCTGCTTTCTACTCAGATGAATATAATCCCAAATCATCGCACTATCAGCATTCCTTTTATGTTCACTATGTAGAGCTATTGGCTTTAACTGGTGCTAGACCAGAAGAGATTGTAGCTTTGAACTACGAAGACATTAAACGCAAAGGAGGGAAGACTTACATCAAGTTCTCCAAAGCTTATAGTAAAGGGATACTATTACCTCATACCAAGACAAAAGAGATTCGTCTTTTCCCATGCAACAAACAACTCAAAGATGTACTCAAGTCTATTCCTCGAAGGAAAAACTCGAATAACCTATTACTTTCTGGTATTGAGGGAGGCTATCTGAACCATAACAACTTTAGGGATGACAATTGGCGTGTTGTATTAAAGGGTTTAGTTAAAGATAAAAAGGTGGAGAAGTATCTAAAACCTTATGCTCTAAGGCACTCCTTCATCACTAGATTAGTGCGAGATGGAGTAGATATTAAAACTGTAGCCACTCTATCGGGTAATTCTGTAGCTACTATCATCAAGCATTATTTAGCTGCTAAACAGGACTTTGATTTACCTGAGTTGTAATCGGTGAATTGAATTTGTCCAAAACTGATTGAGTTCTTCGTGAAAAAATAAATTTATGGTACTTCCCCATACTCTTTACCTACTTCAATTTTGTAAAGATTTCATATCAAAGCGGTTAATGTAGATGCAATACAGACTTATACTACTAGTATCAATAGAGACTTGAAACTACCGAATTTAAAACAATTCGGTAATCCAATAACTAGAAACTAAAGCTTATGTTAGATTCTAGGGCTCAAGCGAGTAATAATAAAGAATCCCAGAACGGCAATAAGCCTGACGGCATGGCTTCGCAAGGCGGTTATGTTTCTGCTCCCCCAGCAGTATCTTTGCCCAAAGGAGGCGATGCGATCGCAGGGATAGGAGAGAAGTTTTCTATGAACCCAGTGACGGGGACAGGCTCTCTAAGTATTCCGATCTTTGTATCACCTGGGCGATCTGGTTTTTCACCTCAATTAGCCTTAAGCTATGATTCTGGTTCGGGTAATAGCTCTTTGGGCTTGGGTTGGAGTTTAGGAGTTCCTTCGATTACGCGCAAAACTCAAAAGGGATTACCCCAATATCGAGATGCGGAAGATTCTGATATTTTCTTACTATCTGGGGCCATTGGTCACAAGTTAAGGCTGTAAGCTAGCTGTCAAATAGGGTTTGGGAGGAGATTGAAAGAAAAACTGCTCAGAACCTAGCTGTTTATCTGGAAAGGGAGCAATTATTAACTTCTGCTTCGGTTTTCGCTGTCTTTTAACAATACCCAAACATTTCTGAATATTAGGCTGGGCAAAATATTTAACTGGGTCAGAAGCCTCTCCTCTAGTTGAAGCACCATGAAAATAATAAAGACCGCATGGGAATCATTTCTAGGGAGATACGGTCGAAGGGAAGTGAAAGCTCATCGGCGACAGAATCTCCTAAATCCACCAAAACAGCGTAAAATAGCCATGTCGCCCAAATCTGTAGTTTGATGCCATTAATTGAACCAGTCCAAAGATAACTCAGCCCCAACAGTCGCTTAACTGTATTAAAAGCATCTTCAATGCGCCAGCGTTTTTGATATAAATCAATGACAACATAGGGAGGTAATATTTCTGGCTCAAGCACTGAAGTTAAGTAAGAATGCCAGACTTTCCCAACTCGGACTTCAATCAACCGCAGAGTAACAAATGGAGTTTTTTTTGTCCGGAGCCGATCTTGACCAAGCGATTACGCTCCGCGTCCCAAACTAAGCGGGATAAATAGCCTTCGGATCGCGTAAACTATAACTATCGGTAAAAACTTGTTGATATTTAATAGCAGCATTAATCTTCCTGCGGGTAATAAAGTCAACTCCTCGATCGATTAATCTTTGCCAAAACTGAAAATGATAAAATCCTCGATCTAGTAACAACAAGGTCTTGGCTGAAACTAACTCTAAGAGGTTTTCTTCAAAACGAGTGTCCGAAGCATTGGGATTTTCCTGGAACCAGATTTCTATGGGCAATCGTGTGACCAAATCAATGACCACACCCATCTTGCCAGCTAATTTTCCCGACTTTACCTCTGACAAACTCTTAAGCTTGCAAAATAATGCCTCTAATGTTGAACCGTCAGCTATCCAAATCTTGTCAAATTTAGACAAGGTAAATTGAACACTTTCGGGTAATGATCGATTGTGACGAGCCGACCATCTGGCTTTCAGGCTAGGCAAAAGTTCGGTGAAAATGTTCTCGAATAAAATAGCAGGAAAGGTTAAAAATCTTTGAGACAAGGCTTGTTGACTAACCTTTGTTTTCCCACACCATAAAAATCCTTCTGTCTCGAGTAACCGCGCTAATTCCGTTACTCCTGGAACGTCTCTCCACAACAAAGTTAACACCGCAGCTACCATTAAAGGCAGTGTCAAAATCCTATCTCTAAGTCCCAATTCTCGAAAAAACCGCGACTGAGATGTAATGATTGGAGTTAATAAAGCGGTTAAGTGTTCGGCAATGACTCGATCTTCCACCATTGGTCGTTGAATTCTTTTGGCGTGGTCTCGATTCAGTCTTTTACTCTTATCCATAAAGAAATAAAATCGCTCAATTGCTAATTCTCTATGAGTTTGACACGATTTAGCTTTTGGCTTGACTTTTTTCTGATTTCCTTAACTTGTTACGAATGATCTGGGGCTGAAGATCTGGTTCCAAAACGGACAGGGGATAATTTTCAAAACTATGATGTGAGGGTTGTCAATGTACCTAATGATGTTTTGCCTCAGCATTTGAGTAGTTATCCTCAAACGGGAACTTATAAGGTAAAGCGATATCGTCCACGAATTGAAGGGTTATTTGCTCGGATCGAACGTTGGGAACATCAAGATACGGGAGATGTACATTGGCGATCGCTGACTAAAGATAATATCACGAGCGTTTATGGCAAAGATTTATCCAGTCGGGTTGTCGCTCCAGAAGATTCTACACGCATATTTGAGTGGCTACTCTGCGAGAGTTACGACGATAAGGGCAATGTAATTATTTATCGCTACAAACAAGAAGATGCTGCTAATGTAGATGCGACCTTACCTCAAGAGCAAAATCGTTTAGCAGATGAACATAGCTATACTCGGCAATACTTAAAGCAAGTTTTGTATGGTAATCAACAACCATTTGCCAGAGACAATTGGTTATTCCAGGTGGTGTTTGACTACGGGGAACATGATGTAGTCAATCCCCTGCCTGATGTAGAGGTTCAGCCTTGGCTGCATCGTCAAGATGCTTTTTCTAGCTTTCGTTCTGGCTTTGAAATTCGTACTCAAAGATTGTGTCAACGAGTATTGATGTTCCATCGTTTTAATGAAGCAGGTCAGATTGATACTACAGGTAAAAGCTGGTATCTGGTGCGATCGACTGATTTGGGTTATGAGCCAGATCCAGTTGCTACCTATTTAATTACAGCAACTCAAACAGGTTATAGCTGGAATGAAACAGCCCAGGAATACCAGAAAAAATCTTATCCTCCTTTAGAGGGGTGCAATCAAAACCTGTTGGTGATTCTCCAGGGCGATCGCCTAATTATCAAACTAAACCGTTTAGTTTGAATAGAGAAAAAGAGGATTTTTATCCGACAATTTACTCTTAAAATTTACTTGAGGTTAAAAGTAGAATTTGACAATTTAAAGTTAATTAAACATTGATGCAGTTCCGTTGTGGTCTGTATCCACTCCAAAATTCAGACCACCAATCATTGGCTCGAATAATTCTTAAAGCGAGCATGGGATTGATGGTATCAGGGTGCCAAGTAGCTCCTGGGATTTTTAACCTTTTTTGTGGGATATATCGGTGGGCACTTTCAATTTCACCCCTTGCCAATAGGTAATCTTGTCCATCCTAGCGACAAATGTTCGCTGCTTTTTCTGCTCAACTGGACGAGCAAAAGCCACCCTGATTTCTCGCCAATCAATTTTTCGAGAAGATTGGGGAATTTTCCGAATCTTGGTTAATCCAACTTTCTCCTCTGGCACTTTTACTCCTGTTCTTAAAAGACAACCATCTAATTCTAATAAAAGTCTTTCGGTCTTTGTTTTGGGGTTAATAGTTGCTTGTGCTTGAGATTTGGCTAGTCTTTGCTCCACAAATTGTTCCGATAATCGAGCGATTTGAAGCACTTCTCTTCTGACTTTACTCGACTCAATCTTAAAACCATAATGTTCTTGAAAGCGTTTACTTGCCTGATTGAATGATTCTTCCGCACCAAAATCTACCAAAGCTCTTGTTAAGCCTGGGGAATGCTTTCCATGAGTTATTCCTAGTTTTTCGGCTACGGGACGAATCCCCATTTTCAGTTTCTTATTCCAAAGATAGGGCGATTCTATCTTTAGTTGACCAAAAATCACTGTATATTTAATTAAGGGTCGTCGATGAATTACCCAACCAATAGTTTGAGTTTGACTTGTCACCTGATTAACTAACCAGGTCATCAACATTGACATCACTCGAGCGCCGATAGTACGTAACAGTGATAATAGGTCAGAGTCAAGTTCCTCAACTGTTTCCACCAGATTTTCTTCTCTCTCTGTAATTGCTTGAAACAGAATTTGACTTATTTGCTCTATACAATCATTATATTTTTGGTTCATAGCAGTGTAATTTATTGATTCATCTCTTTAACTACACTGCCTTTTTTTGTTTAGATCAATCCCACTTGGCGTCGAGTTTTTTAGCGATCGCCTGGAGCCTCACCAACTACTTTTGACCACACCCTATGAAGACTTGCTCAACGCTGAAGTGCACAGGGGTTCCTGGCCGCGGTTCATCCCTGAGAATTTTCTTAATGATCTCAAGACGTGCTCGTTTACTCTCAACGCCAGCTAATCTGTCACTCGACTCAAGCCAACGTTGACGCCAACGTTGCACTGTAGAGCGGTCGATATTCAGTTGGCGAGCAATTTCACTGTTGGAGAGCCCCTCCTCTGCGAGCAGGATGATTTGGGAGCGTTCAACAAGAGCGTGCGGCGTTTGGCGACGACGCGACAGTTTCTTGAGGATGGCCCGTTGATTACGTTTGAGGTTAATGGGTTGGGGACGGGGTCCAGACATGATTGTTTTCCCCTCATCTAGTCACCTACAATTGCAGGTGTTTATACTCCCTTTATAACTGCTGTGTTATTTCTGCGATCCCTGCACTAGTATTGTGGATCACGCTGCATTCCAAACTGAGGTTGTCAACCGAGTCAATAGGTAATAACATACGAGCACTTACAAGCTTACAAGCAAAGTTCAACTGGCTCTTGCTCTTGATAAAGATTAACTTGAGGTTCTAAGTAGATTCCACCCACAACACATTGAATATGAGAAGCTAAGTAGATAAGTGCAATCATGGTCAGAAAATTTTTGTTTCGCAGTTGTCTTTAATTGATTACTATATTTACCTAGTTTTTTATCGATTGGGTAAACAGAATATCAAGAGTCAGTACTTTTATTTGAAGCTGAGATAAATCTACTGTTGATTATGACTAGTGCCCCATTGCTCACCAGTTACGGCAGAATGTATTCCGTCAAACTACTGATAATTAATCTTTTTTTGTTGGATTAGTTTTTCGATAATAGAGATTGATCAGCAGCTAGTAAAGCACTACCGTAAGCTGCTTCTTTGTTTGCTGCCAACGTAACTGATACTTTGAGATAACGCTGACGAATTTTCCGCCACACAGCATTCTTTGCTCCACCCCCTGCTGTATACACACAGGTTAGTTGATCAGCTCCTAAGTCTTGCAGTTTTTGATAACCTAAAGCTTCGATACGAGAGATACTCTCTAATAAGCCATGAAGAAACTTCGCTGGCTCATGAGGACGGGGTTCTAACTGGGGAGATAAATTAGGATCGTTAAAGGGAAAGCGATCGCCTGGCTCTAATAAAGGATAATATTCTAGAGGGCTTACTGTCTCAGGATTAATTTGTGCCGATAGTTGCTCTAGCTCTTGGTCAGTGAAAAAATGCTGCAAAACCATCCCACCTGTATTAGATGCACCACCAGTTAACCAGAGTTGTCCTAACCTATGACTATAAATACCAAATTCAGAGGCGGTAACTTTGGTTCGACTCAGTAGCTTTAGAACTAAGGTTGAACCAAGGGAAGTAACGGCTTCTCCAGGCTGATTAGCACCACTAGCAAGGAAAGCGGCAATGCTATCGGTAGTACCTGTCTTGACCATACAGTCGGCGGATAAATTTAAACGACGGCAATTGGCTGGAGTTACTGTTCCTACAGATGTACCAGGGGCTAAAACTTGGGGGCATAAGTTACTAAAGGGCAAATTTTGCAACCAACCTGGATAGCAGAGATAATCTACATCGTATCCTAGTTTAAGGGCGTTGTGATAATCACTTATTCCCAACCTGCCATGTAATAAATATGCCAACCAGTCAGCCTGATGCAGAAAGTAGCGAGCTTGATGGAAGTAAGGCTGTTTTTGCCACCACCATAACTTGGCCAAACTAGAACTGGCGCTAATCACCACATGGTTATCTGGGGCAATAGTTTTAATTTCCCCCAGTACCTCTTTGCCTCTAGAATCGTTGTATAAAATTGGTTCAGTAAGGAGTTTTCCAGTAGCGTCGCCTAATAATACAGTAGATGAAGTTCCGTTTATGGCGATCGCGTTAAGCTTTTTTCTGATGGCAACTGGTATTTGAACAATTAAATCAAACAGAGTATCTTGCCAAGTCTGAGCCAGTTTAAGTTTATCTATAGCAATAGTCGAAAAGCTTAATTGTCTAGTATCAATAATATTTTTCTGTTCATCAATAACTATTCCTCTCGCTCCAGAAGTTCCAAAATCGATGCCTAAATAAAAGTCCATAAATAAATAGATAAAACAGATAAAACGCAAAATTTATTAAAATAAGGCCTCGGCAAAAATAGTACAATAATATTGGAATTTTCGGATTTTTACTTAACATGGCAAAAACCTCAGTAGTTTCTCATTTTGTGGCAGTCAGCGATCTTTCCAAGCCAGCAGCAGAACAGGAAGGCATTTTAATCGAAGTATCAGGAACAGGAGATACTAAAAAGAATCGTGCCAAAGCTTTAGAGATGGTGCAAGAAATGTGGGAAAAGGAAGAGATTGATGTCAATCGTTTTCCCGATGGTTTAACACAAGACCATATTTTTTATGTACCCTCAGATAGTCCTCAAGTAAAATCTACTAAAGCTGTGTCAGATAGTCAGGAATTATTACCCATTGTTCAGGGCGCACAAGAAATTATTCAGTTAACTAAACTACAGCTTGAGGTGCAGGAAGCATCAGAACAAGCAGAGCAATATGTCCCAATTATTAAGGTTGTTCTAGAGCGATCGCGTCCTTTAACTACCGATGAAAAGGAATTAGCTAAAGACAAAAAATATGGCAAAACCATTGAAAAGCTTGGCTCGATGGTAGCAGCCCAAGAAGAGTTTCAAGAAACCTGTTCAGGCAATGGTAGCTTGGTGCTAAATGCTATCGCCTGGCAGCTTAGTCAGGGAGTCGAACCCCAGGCAGGGAAGAATTAGTTTTTTCTGATCTGTCCTGTCCTACTAAAAGTAGTTGGGCTAGGCGGACTCGAACCGCCGACTTCCACAATGTCAATGTGACACTCTAACCAACTGAGTTATAGCCCAGCGTAACTCCGTAATTATATCAACAAAAGTCTCAATAATGTAATGTTGATAAAATTATTCGTCTAATTTCGTCTAATTTGTTTCAGATTACTGCCTAGCGTTCTTTACTCTAAAGGACGCTAGGCAGTAAGTCTAAGTCTAATTATCTTCTTTTAAAAAGTCTTTAATTACCTTATGTTCATCGAGTTCTTGCGCGGAAGGATTGTTGCGAGCGTCAGTGATTAGCCAATCTAAGGCTGCCGCCTGTAGGTCAATCGCGGCACCCGTTTTGTCAACGCAGTAACGTCCGAACACTAACTTATCAACCAGGCGAATCCCTTCACCTAATTTTGAATATTCAAAAATCACGCTGTTATCTACAGTTGCACCACTACAGATATAGCAGTTCGGACCAATCATCGATGGACCAATAATTTTTGCTCCATCTTCAATTTTAGTCATTCCGCCAATGTATACTGGACCAGTGATATCTACCTTGTCCCAGTTGACTGCGACATTTAATCCTGTATAAATCCCAGGAGCAACTTCTGTACCAGGAATGTTAACATTTTTGATTTCTCTAGTTAGAACTCCCCGAACAGCCTGCCAATAATCAGGAACTTTCCCAATATCGACCCATTCAAAGTCCATGGAAACAGCGTAAAAGGGAGCCTGTTTCTCAACTAGTTTGGGAAATAACTCCCCGCCAATATCGTACTCTTGATTAGGTGGAATATAGTCAAATATTTCTGGTTCAAAAATATAGATTCCTGTATTAATATCGGTGCTTAACGCTTCTTCAACAGTCGGCTTTTCCTGAAAAGATTTGATCCGTCCTTTCTTGTCTGTAACTACCACACCGTAGCTAGATACATCCTCTTTTGGTACTTTCTTGGTGATCACTGTAGCGATCGCGCCTTTAGCTCGATGTTGTTTGATTGCTGCGGTTAAGTCCAGATCAATTAAGGCATCACCACACAAAACCACGAACGTATCATCGAAAAAAGCGTTAAAGTCTTGAATCTTTCTTAAGCCTCCTGCAGAACCGACTGCTGCACCAACCAATTCACCATCGACAATGCTACCTTCAAATGAATAGCCAATATCAACGCCAAAACGTTGACCATCGCGGAAATAGCCTTCAATCTCGTGGGCTAGATGACTAACATTAACCATAATCTGATCAAAACCATGCTGCCGAAGTAGCTCTAAAAGGAACTCCATGACTGGTTTCTGTAAAATCGGAATTAGGGGTTTGGGAATTGTATAGGTTATGGGACGAACGCGAGTGCCTTTACCAGCCGCTAAAATCATGGCCTTCATGAAAGCTTCTCCTCAACCAGACTTAATAGTAACTATTTAAACTATTCCAGTGTATCAACAATGTCCACCGAAGCATCAAGTTTGAATACAGGAATTTAAGGGGCGAATACTTAGGTCTTGGTAAAATTCTTCTTGAAATAATTCTACTTTTGACTGTGCGGAGAGCAGCAACAATGCCCAAAAGATTCCTGCACGATCTGAATCTAAGTGTTCTTGTTCTGGAGCCTCTACTTGAGTTGATTCTTTAAATTGCCATCTTTGTAATAACTGTTCCCAGTCAATATAATCCTTGTCTGAGGCTAATTGAGTCAGATTAAGATGCAAGAAATTTTCTAACTGAGCAGCCAACTCGGTTAAGTTTTCATTGTGTGCCAGTTGCGCGATCGCTTTAATCGCTGCGCTGCGGGAACGTTTCGAGCGCCGAGGAGAACCATCGGTAGTGGCGGCTTCTATTTCGGAGGCAATATGTTCAAGCTGCTCAATCAATTCCTGGAGGGTTACACGACGTTTGCCTACAGGCTGCACTGAGGTACGACGACGCAAATGCTGTTCTAAATTAGCAGGGAGCGATCGTCTTTCGCCTTCTAAGTAAATTTCCTCTTCAAAAAATTCTTCTGATTCGATTTCCGCCAGTTCTGATTCTAATTGATTCAGGCTATCAGCTTTAAACAGTACTAACATTGATGCCCAAAGGAAGGCTTGACCTGAACGAGGCAGATCTGCTTCCTGTTGAATTGATTTAGCTTCGCCAATTAGTCCGAGTTCGGCTAAAAAACGATCAATGATGCTGATTACGGGAACATCCCAAGGATCAATTTCTCCTCGTTCTGCCAGATTGATTAAATTAGCGATCGCTTCTTGTGCAGGAGTTGTAGTCATAATTCATAATTTATAATCCATAATTTATGTTTTTTACAACTCTATTTTGAGGAATTGAGAATCGGCGACTTGGGATTAAGGATTAGTAGTTTGCTCAATTTTAGTTAAACGTTCTTCAATCCCCCTAACATCTTCTTTTAGTTCAATTAACAAAGTAGCCATACGTTTAAAAGTAGGATCGCTTTGTCCGATTACTTGACCATCGACAAGAGGTGGATTACTTCCTCTAAAACGCTGCTGTGGCAAGATTGGTGCGGGTTGAGATTTTTGAGGATTACCCAACCTAATATTTCCATTACGAATTCGATTGACATTTTGTTCTAATTGGTTCATTCTTGCTCTAAGAGAGGCAATCTCTGAACTGAAATTACGATTCGATTGAGCTAAAACTGATTGATTAGCTTGAGAACTCAAATAAATGATGCCGATTAATAAGCAAGTCCAACTTACCTTGACTACAAAAGAACGCCACTTGAAAAAATTGTTCACAGTACTAATTATTTTTTCCTCCGTTATTTAAACTTTAACGCAGTTAGTGAAGTGTATAGTAGTTCTCGAATTGGTGAGATCCAAAATTGTTCGTTTGGAGGCAGAACTCCCCATTCGACGATAAAGCAGAAGATAGAAATAAAATGTATCTCAGTAAACTGAGGACCGCTGTAAATTGTTAAATTAATAACTGTTTATTTACTGCTGATATTAACGTGGACTCTTCTATAGCCGATCTTAGACAAAACTATACTCTAGCAGGATTAACCAAAGCTGATCTCGACTCAGATCCAATTAAGCAATTTAAAGTCTGGTTTCAACAAGCTTTAGACGCTGACTTAATTGAACCAAATGCCATGACTCTGGCTACTGCCACTCGTGGAGGCAAACCTACGGCTAGAATTGTCTTGCTCAAAGGAGTAGATGCCAAAGGTTTTGTCTTCTATACTAACTATGAAAGCAAAAAGGGACAACAGCTAACGATTAACCCCTATGCTGCCCTGGTTTTTCTCTGGAAAGAACTAGAACGGCAAGTCCGTATTGAAGGCAAGGTTGAGCAACTCTCACCAGCAGAATCAGCCGAGTATTTTCACAGTCGTCCTAAAGCTTCCCAGCTTGGTGCCTGGGCATCAGCTCAAAGTCGGGTAATTCCCAATCGCCAAGTATTAGAACAAAAATTAACTGAATTACAAGAACAATATAGTGATGATGTTACCGTTCCTTTGCCTGAACATTGGGGTGGATTTAGGGTAATTCCTAACCAGATTGAATTTTGGCAGGGTCGTCCCAGTCGCCTTCACGATCGCCTAGTGTATGATCTACAAGCTGATGGTAGTTGGTCAATTAATCGATTAGCACCTTGATGATTACTGATTACTGATTACTGATTACTGATTACTGATTACTGATTACTGATTACTGATTACTGATTACTGATTACTAATCTTGAATGATTTAATTGTCTTAGATACGGTTGATTTAGTTTTGTGCCTGGGATTGATCGGAATTGCGATCGCCCTATCCCTGTGGCGTAAACTGGGCTTAGAGAAGCAATTGGCTTATAGTGCAACACGCTCTTTGATGCAGTTAATTGCGATCGGCTACATTCTAGATATTGTTTTTGCAATTGATAATTGGCTGGTAGTATTGGGAATTCTGGGGGTGATGATTACTATTGCTGCGATCGTTACCCGTAATCGTATTGAGCAAAAGCTCCCAGGACTTCTAACTACGGTCATTTTGTCCCTTGTTGCTAGCAGTGCCTTTACTTTGGGCTATGTGATTTTGTTAATTGTTCAACCCGATCAATGGTACGAACCTCAGTATCTAATACCTTTAGCAGGAATGTTATTTGGCAATGCGATGAATGGGGCTTCTTTAGCGGGCGATCGCCTATTAAACTCAATTAATCATAACCGTTTAGAAATTGAAACTCATCTGAGTCTGGGTGCTACAGCTAAACAAGCTATCTCAGGTTATCAAAAAGAGGCAATTCGCACGGGTTTAATTCCTACTCTCAATAATATGGTTGTCATCGGTTTAGTTAGTCTTCCAGGAATGTTTACGGGACAAGTATTAGGCGGTAGCAATCCCCGTGATGCTACTTCATATCAGATTTTGATTTTATTTGCGATCGTCCTGGTTAACTTGATGACTACGGTATTGATTACTGAAGGGATATATAAAAAGTTTTTTAATCGGCATGAACAGTTGATTAGATGATTAAACTGCTTTATATGGTGCAACTACAGGAAAAGCAATAATAATCATTATTGAGTTTTTTTGCGCGGGTTTTACAAAAGCCAAAACATGATGTTGTCACTAAAAAACTTAATAGTCTATCTGAGATGTAATACTTATGGGTAAGTACTTTCTCTAACTACGAAAAGTAGCCATTTTTACTGTACTAAATGCGGGTTATCATGTAAGGTAAAATACTTGGAGTTTAAACTAAAAGATATTGGTTTAGTACAACTTCTGGCACTAAAACTCGAGCCTATTAAAATATCTTATACCTGACTTATGAATAATAAATAATAAATATTTATAAGTCGAAAACCCTTTATTTAAGCGGTTTTTGTCCAAGGATATATCAAGTTTTATCAAGTTAATCAGCTTAAATTCCTTAAGTTCACTTGCGCGAGAATAATTTTGTAAGTAAAAGTAATAAGGTGAACTTGTACTTTATGTATTTTGTCACTTCGTTACCTTGTTACTGAGATGATTGAGATCATGACCAACAAATTTGTAGATAAGCAATCACAGTTTTTGACTTTACCTGATTCAGTCCCTAAGTTTTCCTTACTTCGGAGTTTGCTACCTTCTATCTGTTTCGACAACGAGGATAGCAACCAAAAAAAACAAGCGCTATATGTAGGATCAAGACAGGTCTTGTCTGCCAACAAAACTCAGTAGTCTTAAGTCTAAGTGTTATAGCGCTTGTTCCTTGTAAATGGGTTGAGCGTTGAACATTTAAGTTATTCATCAACCTAATATCATGATTCAAGCTTACCAGAATAAAAAGGGATGGTCAAGTACAGTTGTTTCTTCTCAGCAATTCTCATTTTAAAATTTCAGGACATAAAAATCCTTGCACGACGAGGGTTTAACAATTCTTGAAGATTATGGGGATCGCTTAAATAGCGTAAACTGGTTTCAAAATGAGAATTGATGATGCGATAGTAAATTGCTGAGATCGCTCAAGATAATATCTGAATTATCAAGAAACTATCGGCTCTAAACTTTTCTGCTTAACTTCCTAATCTTCCCTGGTAAAAACCTGAAAGGTGAATGATAGTGATTAGTAACATTGAAACTTTAAAACTTTGTTATTTAATCAATTTAATCGTTCGTACTAAAGCAAGAAGATTGTGAGGCAAGAAACTAAAGAAAAAAGCGTTATCGCTAAAGCAGCTATATCCAGTCAACTCAAGCTTCAGTTTAAAATTCTTTGCGCTCAACAAGGATTAAACATGAGCATGATAAGTGAGCAACTGCTACAAGACTGGCTTTTGACTAAGAAACCGATCTTTGATCGGACAGTATTATCTCCTGAGACTGACATGGAAGTTATTAGCGTATACGTTCCTGAATCTCTAAAGGTTAGGCTGAAAGTGTTGTGTATGAAGGAGAAGGTTACGATGACGTTTGTACTTTCCCAACTTATCAAAGCATGGGTAGAAGTAAATAAAGAGCAATCATTCCCCAAGAGCAAAAGTTTTGTCTGCAACAAAACATAGTATCTGAGTTAACTCCAGATACCTTAATGAATCATTACCTGTTGAACTTTTAGGTTGATTATGAACTCTAATGAACGTCTATCCCTCAAGTCAGAAGAATACATCTGCATTATTAATCCGCCGAGGGAAATGACTCCTCTGACATGTCTATCTAATTCAATGGATACTCAATGGACAAGACTCTCGCCAGAAACGGTAGCAGTAGCAACTACCAAAAGTGCATGGTTGTACAAATCTAATGACTTAGATATCTTAGACCGCTATGGTCAATCCATGAAAGATATCGATGGTAGTATAGACTCTACTCAAAATCTCTTAGATGCAGCGATCGCTGCTGCTAAGTATGCAGTAAATTCCGATGTCAGACCACCTGCTTTGACTGCGAAACGTTGGATATGGCGATTAGCTGGTGCTTATCATTTAACTCATCCAGCACCACAACTTTTCAAAGAAGCCGCTCGGAGGTTTGCCCTAAAAGGTCATTCGATGTTGGCAGATTGGGCAGCAGAAAAAGCTAAGGAAGAAGCAGGACATGATTTATTAGCTCTTCGAGACATAAAATCACTAGGATACGATGCTGAAGCTGTAGTGAAAGAACTTGTTCCTCCTGCTGCCCAGGTTTTAATAGATTACTTCACTCGCAGCATACAAGATGACAATCCTATCGATTGTGTCGGTTATTCCTACACAATGGAACGTATGGCTCTGGGTGTTGGAGAGGAATACATCCAAAAAATAGAAGCATTATTGCCACCTGGGATCAATGCCACTCGTTGTCAACGCACCCATAGTAGTGTCGGTGCTGATGCCGAACACGTAGAAGAAACAGTGGAAATGATTGCCGAGCTTACTTCTCAAGAGCGAGTTCGTATTGTAAGAGCCTGTTATGAAACTGCACTAATGTGCTTTAGTCCTGCTCATAAAGGCTATATGACAGATGAGATGTTGCAACCAATTTTAAGCCCACTGAAGTTAGATAAAAGTCTTGTCGGTGTGTAATTTGAACGTCATGCGATCGCGCAATCATTCCCAGTAAAAAATTTCGTTTCAATTCAAGCAAATCACAATTTACTGCCAAAAATAGTCTCCAGGAGAATTGAATCATGATTACTATCTCTACAGAAATTAAACAACTCGAAAATAGCCTGGAAATCTTCAGCGAATCAGGAAGAGAAATTGATTTAGAACAGATTTTAGTCCATGAATTAAATCAAGGATTGGTCAATGATATCTGTAACGCTGTTTAATCGACCTCAATCAACCTGAGTTCAAAGTTCCTAGTCCTCAAAGTAAGCATCTGACAATAGCAACAATTCCAGATGTGCAGTCCCCATCTAACTCTAAAAACCATACAGGAAAGAAAAAACCATGAAAATGATTACTTCTGTTAAAGTCTCCCAACTCGAAAATAGCCTGGAAATCTTCAGCGAATCAGGAAGAGAAATTGATTTAGAACAGATTTTAGTCCATGAATTAAATCAAGGATTGGTCAACGATATCTGTAACGCTGTTTAATTGACCTCAATCAACCTGAGTTCAAAGTTACTAGTCCTCAAAGTAAGCATCTGACAGTAGCAACAATTCCAGATGCGCAGTCCCCATCTAACTCTAAAAACCATACAGGAAAGAAAAAACCATGAAAATGATTACTTCTGTTAAAGTCTCCCAACTCGAAAATAGCCTGGAAATCTTCAGCGAATCAGGAAGAGAAATTGATTTAGAACAGATTTTAGTCCATGAATTAAATCAAGGATTGGTCAACGATATCTGTAACGCTGTTTAATTGACCTCAATCAACCTGAGTTCAAAGTTGCTAGTCCTCAAAGTAAGCATCTGACAATAGCAACAATTCCAGATGCGCAGTCCCCATCTAACTCTAAAAACCATACAGGAAAGAAAAAACCATGAAAATGATTACTTCTGTTAAAGTCTCCCAACTCGAAAATAGCCTGGAAATCTTCAACGAATCAGCAAGAGAAATTGATTTATACCAATTTGCGTTCTAAAACGTAATTCTCAGATGGGGAAAGTAAGTCATGGATTTAAGCTGTTCGGGAACGGAATTGAAAAAGTTAAGACCTTCGCAGAGGGTATCGATGACTTTCTCCAGGGAATCAAATACCTCGTTGTAGAAATAGTTTTCACGAATCGCTTCCCAAAGATGTTCAACAGGGTTTAGTTCAGGGCTACGAGAGGTTTGGGGAATTAAACGAATATTTTCGGGAATGTTTAACTTATCGGAAATATGCCAAGAGGCTTGATCAACCTGCATTAGAATAAAATAATCGGCAAAATCTTGAGAAACCTCTTGCAGAAACAATTCCATCATCTTAATATTCACAAAAGGAAGTACTAAGGTGATTTCTGAGAACTAAATTACCGGCTTCAGCAATGCTATACTTCACCCTGTCGTCAGTCAGGAGAACATCCGTGAAGTTACCCCCTGTGACCAGCGAAGCTTTAACAGCATCCCAAATAGCAGATCTGCGTCTGGCCGCATCAAAGATGGGCGGGGCAGAACGTCGAGGGTTTCAAGCAACTATGGCGCTCAAATACTGCTCTGGCAGTGCCCGCTTGGCAGAAACCGTATTTGGCTGGGGCAGAGAAAATGTGGCAGTGGGATTGGCAGAGAAACGCACCGGCATTACCTGTGTGGGCGCACACTCAGCCTATGGGGGAGCTAAACCCTGGTCAGAGCGTCAGCCAGAAGCCGCAGCAGCCCTACGCCAGTTGGCAGAAGCCTATGCCCAACAGGACCCAACCTTTACCACATCGATTGGTTATACTCGTGGCTTCGGCTGCCGAAGCCATTCGTCAACTGAGTGTCCAAGGATTTAGTAAGGAGCAATTACCGGCGCCGAGTACCATGGCTGAGATTTTAAACCGTATGGGCTACCGCCTGCGCAAAGTGGTCAAAGCCAAGCCTCAAAAAAAAATTCCCCAAACCGATAGGATTTTTGACAATATCCAAGCCAAAGACACCTCTGGGGAGTCAGGCCAGGTCAAACGCTTGAGTATGGACGCGAAAGCGACCGTCAACATTGGGGACTATTCACGTGGTGGCAAGACCCGAGGTGACAACCAAGCCAGTGACCATGACATGGGATGCCAAGAAAAATACATCCCCTTCGGCATTGTCGACGAGGATAGTGGTCAATTGCACATAAGCTTTGGTAGATCCTATAAAACCAGTGACTTTGTGGTTGATAGCCTCCAACAGTGGTGGGACACCCTGACCACCCAACAACAGCAACACAGCGAGTTGATCCAAATCAAAGTCGATAACGGTCCAGAAAACAGTGGCGTGCGCACTCAGTTCCGAATGGCGGATGGTGTCATGGGCCGACGCGATCGCCAAGCCGATTCAATTACTGTACTATCCACCCTACCACAGCAAGTACAACCCTATTGAGCGGTGTTGGGGGATTCTCGAGCAGCATTGGAATGGAGCCAAGCTCACCGATGTCGAAACGATGCTGGGATGGGCTTCTAGCATGACCTGGAAGGGAATTCATCCTGTAATTAACTTGAGTAAGAAGGTGTACCAAAAAGGTATTGCTCTTTCGGGCAAGGCAATGAAGGAGATTGAGAAACGACTGGAACGAAACCCCCTGCTGCCCAAATGGGATATTCTTATCCGGCCAGCCTAGGCGGTAATTTATTTCCTGGAAATCACCTAAGGCAGTCATTCTTCCAACAGCAGGAGCGATCGCAGCATAAGCATAAACATAGTCCCTTACTCCCTGTTTCGCTACTAGAGGACGATGACCAGAGGGACACCAAGCCTTCATCACTCTTACCAAACGCCCAAAACGCCCCTCATCTTGAGCCATCAGCAATACAGGTCGCTTGTCTTGAGGGTCTTTGGTGTTCAAGGCTTCGTCTACTAAGCTGGGAAACTCTTGTTTAAACTTTTCCTGCTTCTCAAAATCAGTATCAGGATGATGAGAGCGAGGCATCACCTTGCGCCATTCGTGACGTTTGAGCAGACGATAAATCGTGGTTTGATCGACAGGGACGACCTATTTGAGCTTCATAGGCGCGTTTAATCTTCGTCACAGTTGTGATTAGTCCTGTCAGAGCTGAATCCATAAATTGAGTCAGAAACTTTTTTTCTTCAGTTAAAGACAGATAACCACGTCGTCTTCCTCCCTTTCCTTCAGTCTCGATCGCTTCCACTCCCTGACGATTATAGTCCGAGATAACTTGATGTACAGTGCGCTTGGTTGTCCCTGTATGTAAAGCGATTTCGGCTGCCGTCCTCGGGTCAACCAAAGCATTGTAGACAATCAGCCACTTCTGTTGTCGGCGAAAGTTGGTAGCATTTTTAATCTTTTGCTGCACCTCCTCTACTGATAGGTGGGGTAAAACTCGACTGACTCTGGGCATGATTCCTCGAACATCTGACATTCCAGTCAAGTACCTTATCAAAATTACGCTTTTGAACGCAAATTGGTATTAGAACAGATTTTAGTCCATGAATTAAATCAAGGATTGGTCAATGATATCTGTAACGCTGTTTAATTGACCTCAATCAACCTGAGTTCAAAGTTGCTAGTCCTCAAAGTAAGCATCTGACAGTAGCAACAATTCCAGATGCGCAGTCCCCATCTAACTCTAAAAACCATACAGGAAAGAAAAAACCATGAAAATGATTACTTCTGTGAAAGTCTCCCAACTCGAAAATAGCCTGGAAATCTTCAACGAATCAGCAAGAGAAATTGATTTAGAACAGATTTTAGTCCATGAATTAAATCAAGGATTGGTCAACGATATCTGTAACGCTGTTTAATTGACCTCAATCAACCTGAGTTCAAAGTTGCTAGTCCTCGAAGCAGCAATTCTCATCTTAAGATTTCATGACATTTAAACCCTTGCACGACAAGGGTTTAACAATTATTAAAGATTATGGGGATCGCTGAAATGGCGTAAACTGGTTTCAAAATGAGAATTGCTGTCCTCAAAGTAAGCATCTGACAGTAGCAACAATTCCAGATGTGCAGTCCCCATCTAACTCTAAAAACCATACAGGAAAGAAAAAACCATGAAAATGATTACTTCTGTTAAAGTCTCCCGACTCGAAAATAGCCTGGAAATCTTCAACGAATCAGGAAGAGAAATTGATTAGGAAATACAATCAGCAGTTGCGGCAGAAGAATCAGAACTTGGAGTCTCGTGCCAGGATTTAAAGTCCGAATCCTGAGAATTCTCATTTTGCAAATGATTTAGTGTTTCAATAAAATCTTTGATACCTTGAAATTTTCTATACACTGAAGCAAAGCGGATGTATGCCACTTCGTTTTCGTAGCGCAGGTTATGTAAAACCAATTCTCCTATTTCGCTACTGCTAAACTCTTTGCCTGAATTTTGCTGTAATCTGGCTTCAATATTATCCACAATCGCTTCTGCTTTTTGGTAAGAAACCCTGGTTTTTTCACAGGCTCTCAGTATTCCTCTGAGTAACTTAGCGCGATCAAAAGATTCGCGACTACCATCTCTTTTGATTACAGTAATAGGAACTAGTTCAATGCGCTCATAGGTCGTGAAACGCTGTTTACAATTTAAGCATTCTCTTCGGCGACGAATACTTTGCCCACTTTCTGTAGAACGGGATTCAAGTACCCTACTTTCCGTATGTTGGCAATTGGGACAGTGCATTAATTTAAATATAGATGTTTACTATAAATTGTTTATATAAACAACAAATCTGAGCCGTTTCCTACATCATAGTCTGTCTTACAGCAGACCATAATCAAAAAAGACTCAGAAATGAAGAATTCTTAATAATACTTAACCTTTTTCTGGTTTACTTTTCAATACGAGGTGGCTCGCGGAAAGCGATCGCAAAAAAGAGAACTGAAAGTGCCATAGCCAAAACCAAAATGTACGCAACAGCTTCCATAGTTAAATTCCTAAAGTGTCTTTACTAATATTTTACCAACAAAATAACTGAAGTAAGGTTTTTCCAGTTACTGACTGGATTTTTATCAGGGAGATAATAGATTAATTACTATCTCCCCAACAAAACAAAGCCTTGTAACAACTAAGAGGTAGCTATTATGCTTCTTTAGCAGCACGAGTGGATTTGTCACCCACTTTCTGATAGAAGCCCCATTCTACCTGTTCTTCTTCCAGTTCGGGGTCAACACCAGCGAATACGTCTCTGTATAGTGTACGAGAACCATGCCAAATATGACCAAAGAAGAAGAAGAGTGCAAATACTGCGTGACCGAACGTAAACCAACCACGAGGGCTAGTACGGAATACACCGTCAGATCCTAGTGTCTCAGTGTCAAAGTCAAACGCTTCCCCTAGCTGAGCCTTACGGGCATATTTCTTGACGGTAGATGGATTATCAAAAGTTTGACCATCCAAAGCACCAGCGAAGAAAGAAACGCTAACGCCACCTTGTTCAACACTCAGCTTGGATTCTGCTCGACGGAAGGGAATATCTGCTCTAACAATACCATCGGCATCAGTCAAGATAACTGGGAAAGTTTCAAAGAAGTTAGGCATACGGCGAACACTTAGTTCACGACCTTCAGCATCGGTAAATACTGCGTGTCCTAACCATTGTTGGGCAATACCATCTCCACTGTCCATGGAACCTGTACGGAACAAACCACCTTTTGCAGGGCTGTTTCCTACATAGTCATAAAAAGCTAGTTTCTCAGGAATTGTAGACCAGGCTTCGGAACGAGTTAAACCATCGTCCATTGCCGTCTCTACACGACGCTGAATTTCTTGATTAAAGTAGCCCTGATCCCACTGATAGCGAGTTGGACCGAATAATTCGATGGGAGTAGTGGCGTTTCCATACCACATAGTTCCTGTAACCACGAAAGCTGCAAAAAATACCGCAGCAATACTACTGGACAGAACGGTCTCAATGTTACCCATTCTCAGAGCTTTATAGAGTCTCTCGGGAGGACGAACGCTGAGGTGGAACAGACCAGCAATAATACCAACCACACCAGCAGCAATATGGTGCGCCACCACACCACCTGGATTAAAGGGATTAAATCCTGCCGCACCCCATTCTGGCGCAACCCCTTGGACGTGACCCGTCACCCCGTAAGCATCGGATACCCACATTCCTGGACCCCACAAACCTGTGAGGTGGAATGCGCCAAAACCAAAGCACAGTAGTCCAGATAAGAATAAATGTATCCCAAACATTTTTGGCAAATCCAAAGCTGGCTGACCAGTACGGGGATCGACGAATAATTCCAAATCCCAATATACCCAGTGCCATACTGCTGCGAGGAACAGTAAGCCAGAAAGGACGATGTGTGCGATCGCAACTCCTTCAAAAGACCAGAAACCAGCACTTGCGCCAGTTTCACCCGTAACGCTCCAGCCACCCCAAGATGTATCTACACCCAAACGTGCCATAAAAGGTAAAACATACATACCTTGTCGCCACATAGGGTTTAGGACAGCATCGCTAGGGTCAAATGTTGCTAGCTCGAATAAAGCCATTGAACCTGCCCAACCTGCTACTAAAGCAGTGTGCATCAGGTGAACTGATATTAGTCTTCCTGGATCGTTCAGGACGACTGTATGAACTCGATACCAAGGTAGTCCCATTGACTACGCTCCTCCTATTGATTAAATAATTTTAATTTGTCTAGTATGACCAGATAACGCTGGCTAACTCCAACGTCACTATTAAAATAGTAATGCTAAAGTTGACTGTTATTTTGTAATTTGTATTTATGCCACAAGCCTTGTGGTTACCGAGAAAATTCTGACAGTAGCCAACAAAAATTTTGGGCTTATTCAAGGATGACTTGAAATTACTATTATTTAAAGAAGTGTAACTATTGTTAGAACCTATTGCAAGATCTATCGAATGTTATCGACAAAAGTTAATTTTTGTAACAATATCCAAAGAATAGATTAACCTATGCTTAAGTTTTTGTTTATTTTTTCTTGGCAGCAGAATTAAAGATCAGTTCAGCGTGATTTAGCACTTCAATAACCTGCTGGGCACTAATTAAGCGTTTGAGTACTACCTGTCCGATACTAGAAGTAGCTCGAAGATCCGCTTCTGGTGCTACTTCCACCATCAATACCGCATCTTCAACGGCGTAAAGCCAAAGAACTTCTTGCTGTTGTAATATCCCGCAGTCAAGACGTTTTATTTCAGGCTTGCGTCCCCAGCTAACCTGATCCCATAATCCGCCAAATTCCCAGACTCTTCCGTAAGTCCAGCCATCACTTAGAAAAAAATATTTCACTGTGCCAATAGTTATCTACGTCTAAGTCTGAAGTTAGCAAAGTTTGGGAGCTTAATATTATTTTAGATCTCAAACTCTTGACGAACAACTTTCTATACTTTCTCCTCGGGGAAGGTTTCATTAAATTCTTCAATCAATTCATCCAGTTCTTCCAACGCTTGATCGACATCAATTCTCAATGTTCCTAAATTTGGTCTTTCGAGGAGTTCTACTAAAGAATCTCTCTTATTGTTCATTTGTACGATTTTCGCTTTGATATCTGCTTTTTCCATAATTTTATTTCTACCAAGTATCCATTAGCTCTAGAATAGACAATATTGATAAATATAAACAATCTTTTAAATATGTTGCGAAAAATACCATTGGCTGCCGTGGGTTTAACTGTCGGAGGAATACTGACTATCATTGGCTTTTATGCCTATGCCGTGGGAATGAATACCCTTAATTTAGCAGGATTCTTTTATGGCATTCCCTTACTGTTAGGTGGTTTAGCGCTTAAAGCATCGGAACTGAAACCAGTACCCTATACAGTAGAAACTACACCCGAAGTTAAAGAATTGCGATCGCAAGCAACCCCAACACAAGAACAGTTGCGTAAAGATGTAACCCGCTTTCGTTATGGACAAGAAGCCCATCTTGACGATTGTTTAGCCAAGTTTGGTCTAAGCCCTACAGATGAAGAAAGACCAATATTAGCTGGTATTCAAGAGCAATCGAGAGAGGGTGCCTATACTCTACTCATGGAATATTATTCTCCTTTTTTCTCTTTGGAAGACTGGGAAAAAAGACACGAGAAGATCGAGAAATTTTTTGGTCCTGATATTAAAGCTGAAATTACTCAACCAGAAGAATCTCGTATTGATGTGGCTTTGATTAAATCTGGAAGTCACTAAAGACTAACAGATATTTTTTATGGGTAATTATCTTTGTCCTGAAATGTTTCATTAGATAAAGTTAATTAATAATTTATATCTCAATCATCAAAGCAATTTAGCAGTTTTGAATTAATATAAAATTTAAAATTAGGACCGTTCGACTAAAGTAATTATGGGGAAAAAAGCCAAGCTAAAAAAACTGCGACAGCAGAAGCAAGCTGCCGCAGAATCAAATCAAAACCAAAGGTACGATCAAACTCAATTCGTTGAGCAGTTTGCTAAAATGGGCTATCCAGCAAAAATAGATCCTAAACTACAGCCCAAAACTAATCGAGGTAATATAGCTCCAGAAATTCCTCAAGATAGAATTGAACCACAGCTATAGTTACGTATCTTCTGTGTGTCTTCATTATGGGATTTCAAAGATGGGATTTAAAGTAAAATATTTTTGAGGCTGTTACGACTTAATTCCCAACTAGATAAAGGTAAAATAATTGGCCATAGCAAGGGTGCAACTAAAAGGATAGTCCAAGACAGTAAATCAATTTTAGAAGTGTTGCTATCCAAATAAAACAGTAGAAACCAATAAATAAAAACCATCAAATAAATTATCCAGTACCAAGTAAGTATATTTTCCGACATCTTTATGATCAGCCAAAGTAAATGCTTTTTTATTAATTATTATTGGTAATATTAAAAATGGTAAGCAGTGGAAATACCTAAATTTAATAACTATCAAATAATAATTGCATATTAGCTCCAATATATTAATATTTAATCTTACAAATTACAAAATACTGGTAACTTTTTGCTCAGAATTAGCCTTAGACTAATCCAGAATCATTAAAAGGTTGAACATAGTAAGCAGCCGTTATCTGAAAGTTAGACATAATTAAAGATTTATGTAACGGTCACTGATAAAAAAGTGTTAGTAATCGCTTGGCCTTGGCGTTGATAGAGATTACTGCCGATCTAATGTTCTAAAACTGCCCTCCTCCAGGCATTTTCAATGGTCTGCTGGATGGAAAACTGATCAGAAAAGAAGGAAAAGAAAGACTTATCTGATCTGATAGCCAAGAAGAGTCATTCTTGCCCTAGAAAATCGAAAAAAGCGGAAGACGAGCGAGGTCATGGGGTTTCCATGCAACTAAGCGACGCAAGCCCCATGAGCGACTCGTTCCAGAAGAGGCAGCTTAAAGTTGATTTTTGCCTCACGGTTTTGAATTTCAGCTATTTTTAATTAGTTGAATTGTTTTCCCAGCAGGTTTTGAGATTAACGTAAAAAGCAGCTTACTATCCAAAATAAGCAGAAAGTTACAGCCGAAGCAAATTGATCTCCACCCAAGACAGTAACTCCCCCTTGACCTAGAAGCAAATTAGCTAAACTAGTCCCAAGAGCAATTCCAACAAATAGGGCAATAAAGCTAATCAGAAACGCACGTCCAGAACGCCCCTCCTTGCGATTGAGGAAATAGATATTGGCAATAAAACCCAAAGCCATTAATAAGGGAAGGATTGATCCGCCTGTATTCTGAGAAAATACGGCGATCGCTGAAAGAGTTAAGAAAATCCCCGAAGGCCACAGAATATCTGCCTGGGAAGGAGTGTCAATGAGCTTTTGTAGCCAAACCGCAGATTGATCATTGACAAGTTGAGGAACTCTGATGCTTTTTTCCCAATTGCGATCGGGAAAACGAATTTTTTCAGGAACTTTAATTTTGCCCTCTTGACGCAATCGCAAGCGATCCATAATTATTGAGTCGTAAGCGATTTCCACTGTCTCTAACACAGCACTATCATTACCATATTGCTCATAAAGTCTTTTTTTTGCAGCCTGTATTTCTTCAAAGGAAGAATTTTCTGTGACCCCAAGTTGTTCGTAGGGATTTTGTTCGCTCATCTCTTAACCTGCTATGTATATCTATTTTAAATTTTTTTTGCTCTGCCAGGCAATTTTTTTCTAATAAACTTCCCAGAAACCAAACGCTGGTCCAATAAATCTGATAGTCAACCAAACAGCAATCATGACACCGATACCAATCCAAGCTCCTTTAGAGGTTATTTGAATAAATTTTTCTGCTTGATTTTTAGTAATTGGGATCCAAGAAATAAATCTCTCGGAATCTTGACCATATTGTTTTCCTAGTGCTGCTTTACGGCGTTTTGATTCTCCCATAATATTAAGTATTAAGTATTAACTGTCAATAAGATTAGTTCTAGGTCGATCATAGCGTTTTCTGGGCAAGCAATAAACCAATATTCTTTCTACATTTTATTAATAATAATGAATTCTTCAAGAGTTGTTTTCTGCGATTTCGATGGCACAATTACTACACAAGATACTTTTGTTAGCGTCTTAGAAAAATTCGCTCCTGAAGCAGCCCAAAGACTGTTACCCGCAATTTTTAGACGGGAAATAACTCTCAAAGCAGGAATACACCAAACTTTAGGATCCATTCCAGCTATGCATTATGCAGAAATTATCGAATTTATCTCTCATCAGCCTATACGACCAGGACTTAAAGATTTTATAGAATTTCTTAATGATGCTGAAGTACCTTTTGTAATTATCTCTGGTGGATTGACAGCGATGGTAAAGGCAGTATTAGAACGTCAGGGGTTAACCGAGAAAGTTGCTGCCATCTATGCAGGGGAAGTTGACACTACAGGAGAATTTTTACGAGCCTATTCTACGATTGAAAGTGATACAGAATTTATTGCTAAGGCAACCATCATGGCAAAACATCCAACCCAAGAGAAAATTGCGATTGGTGATTCCGTAACAGACATTAATATGTCTCTGGCTGCTGACTTGGTATTTGCCCGCGATCGCCTAATGCAATATTTAAACACAGAAAATAAGCCATATGTTCAGTGGCAAGACTTTTTTGAGATCAAAGACTACTTGGCTGCTCGTTGGTAGTCCAATTAGTAAACAATATTTAATAAGTGATTCTAAACATAAAAAACTTGTGTTTGTGAGTTGTTTCCAGTAATGTTAGTAGTTTGTAGACTTGACATACTCAGTAAAATCCGATCCTTGAGTTTTCAAGGTGTCTGAGTCTTTAGATTACTAAGTGTTTAAAGAGGTTAAATACCTAGTAGTTGTATTAATACTACAGCATCTATAACCCTTGACGTATAAACATTTCATCAAGAAAATGTATCTAAATTTTGAATCGCAAAACCCTGTTCATGATTGATGAGGGGCTTATAAACATCGTAGTTCTAAGTCTACATGAGTAACTATAAGCATAAAAGCTAAGAGCTAAAAGCTAAAAGCTAAGAGCTAAGAGCCTATAAATTGGAATATAGCTAATTCACATCAAGCATAATATTATGGCTAAATTTGTATTTATCACTGGCGGGGTAGTATCGAGTATCGGGAAAGGTATTGTGGCAGCAAGTTTAGGGCGGTTATTAAAATCACGAGACTATTCTGTATCAATCTTAAAACTAGATCCATATATCAATGTTGACCCTGGCACGATGAGTCCCTATCAACATGGGGAAGTATTTGTTACCGATGATGGTGCAGAAACAGATCTCGATTTAGGACACTACGAACGCTTTACCGATACTTCAATGTCTCGCCTCAATAGTGTAACTACGGGGTCGATTTATCAAGCGGTAATTAACAAAGAAAGACGAGGGGATTACGATGGTGGGACGGTTCAAGTAATTCCTCACATTACTAACGAAATTAAACAAAGAATTCATCGTGTTGCCAATAATACGGGGTCAGATGTAGTACTGACGGAGATTGGCGGTACGGTTGGGGATATTGAATCACTGCCTTTCATGGAAGCAATTCGTCAGTTTCGTAAAGATGTCGGCAGAAATAACGTAGTCTATATGCACGTCACGCTGATTCCCTGGATTCCAGCAGCCGGGGAAATGAAAACTAAACCAACTCAGCATTCAGTTAAAGAATTGCGTTCGATCGGGATTCAACCAGACGTATTAGTTTGCCGTAGCGATCGCCCTTTATTTCCTGGAATTAAAGAAAAAATTGCTGAATTTTGCGACGTAGAGGTTAATTCCGTTGTTACTTCCCTTGATGCCAGCTCTATCTATGAAGTTCCCCTGATTTTAGAGCAAGAGGGATTAGCACAACGAACCTTGAAATTATTGCAGTTAGAGCAGCGTCAACCTGATTTAAAAGACTGGCGCAATTTGGTAATTAAAATGAACTCAACTCGCACCAAAATTGAAGTGGCGATCGTTGGTAAATATATTCAGCTTAGTGATGCTTATTTGTCGGTGGTAGAAGCTTTAGGACATGGGGCGATCTCAGTTAACTGTGAGGTAAATCTGCGTTGGGTAAGTGCCGAAGATATAGAAGCTCATGGCGCAGCTAAGTATCTTCATGATGTTAGGGGTGTAATTGTTCCTGGTGGCTTTGGCGTTCGAGGGGTAGATGGTAAAGTGGCGGCAATTGAATATGCTCGTACTGCCAATATTCCTTTCTTGGGTTTGTGTTTAGGGATGCAGTGCTGCGCAATTGAATGGGCGCGAAATGTTGCAGAACTAAAAGATGCTAATAGTGCCGAATTTGATCCAGATACTTCTAACCCAATTATCAATATTCTGCCAGAACAACAAGACGTAATCGATCTCGGTGGAACAATGCGTTTGGGAACTTATCCTTGTCGTTTAAAACTCAATACTTTAGCTCATTCTTTATACGAAAATGAAGTAATTTATGAGCGTCACCGCCATAGATATGAATTTAATAATGCGTATCGCAGCCTACTGTTAGAGACAGATTATGAAATTAGTGGCACATCTCCTGATGGACGTTTAGTAGAAATCATTGAAATGCCCAGCCATCCTTTCTTTATTGCTACCCAGTTTCATCCTGAGTTCCGTTCTCGTCCTAATAATCCTCATCCTCTATTTTTGGGATTAGTTAAAGCAGCTTTAACTAAAAATAATTCATCAAATCAAGAACATATACAAGTCTCATCTCCCTCTGTTCAATAACTGATCGATCATGAATTGTCGAGTCAAGAATTTTCTGTAATTGGAATATGATACTAAATCCTTTTCACGTAGGTTATTTAGGGCTTACTGAAAAACTGAGATATGAGGATTTAACGACGAATGGAGGGAGGCAGGAGTATCTTGTTGCGACGACAAAAAAAATCTCCCCAGATAATAGCCTAGGGAGATTATATGTTCTTACTGTTTGATTTTCAGTAACCTAGAATTGAGAATTATTAACATCATCAACATCAACAGTTTCTTCTACTGCTTCTACGTTGTCGTCTGCGGTTCCTTCGATGCTGCTGGATTGATCAATAGACTCAGCTTCTTCTGCTGCTTCTAGTTCGGGAGTTTCGATTTCAGCATTTTCAGCATCTTCAATTTCTTCGGAAGCTTCTAGTTCGGCATCTTCAATTTCTTCAGAGGCTTCTAGTTCAGCATCTTCAATTTCTTCAGAGGCTTCTAGTTCGGCATCTTCAATTTCTTCGGAAGCTTCTAGTTCGGTATCTTCAATTTCTTCGGAAGCTTCTAGTTCGGTATCTTCAATTTCTTCAGAGGCTTCTAATTCATCAGTCTCGATTTCTTCAGAGGCTTCTAATTCATCAGTCTCGATTTCTTCGGAAGCTTCTAGTTCATCAGTCTCGATTTCTTCGGAAGCTTCTAGTTCATCAGTCTCGATTTCTTCAGAGGCTTCTAGTTGTTCAGTCTCAAATTCTTCAGCACCTTCTAATTCAATTCCATCAGGAGATACTTCTACAGAGTTTTCAGTACCAGTAATATCGGGAGTACCACTTTTTACAGAAGTGCAAGCACCAAGAAGTGCTACTAGACCTAAAGTGATAGATAGAGCTCTAAATTGTAATTTCATTTTTTTATCCTCGTTATCCTTTTTATTTATTTTTTTGCTTGGTTTCTACAATATAAGCTTAAAAAGTAAAGAAGATGATAGTTGAAAAAGATAATTTTTCGATAAGTTATCTAAAGTAAATCAAGGAACTTTATTCGATAAAAATTGTCTTTGCCAACAAATCAAAAGTAAAAAAAGAGATAATAAAAAATCAAAGTAATTAGCAAATATTAAATAATTATTCATTTGACTTGTTTATTCAGACAAAAAATAACAAATTAATTGAAATTATGGATTATTCTTTAGATGCTGCACCTCTTTTTGGGCTTAAATATGGGCTCAATAGCTAGCTTATAGGGTTTCTCGTACTTGTGAGGTACACCTCGGTTATGTTTGGGCAAAGAATAAGGGGGAAAGGGAAAAAGTAATGTACCTTATAACAATGAGAAACCCTATATCAGTTTTATTTATTTAAAAACTATGAACAGCTTTATTTGCCATAATACAATCTCAAATAAAAACTTACAGCGGTTTGCATAACCAACTGGTACAGTAGCAACGTAAGCGTCCCAAAGGTTTACGCCACCATGGGTGTTTCAACCTCCATCAGAGTTGGTGGTAATAGGAATGGAGCGGATAATCCTAATCGCTTGGCAAGACAAGCTTCTGTGAGATAATCCAGAGGATTTCGCTGCTGTGCTTTAAGGGATGCGATCGCAGTGAGAATCCGAGACACGAATTCACTGCCCCACGCAGTGCTTGCTCTGCCATAATCGTTCTCATAATGAGAATTGCTGCTACAACTGATGCAGTTGATGCTCAATCACATAGGCGGATAAGGTGGGAATCTCCGAGATTTGATGACGATATGGCTGCTGATCTTTCCCCTTTAACTGCTCGCCACAATGCTGACAAATCTCTGGCAGATGGGAATGGACTTCGCTATACGCCTCTAGGGGATAGAGTCGCCTTTTTTTTCTAGACGAGCCATTATTGCTGGATTTTTTCTGAGGCTTTTCCTTCTAAAAGATAGTTTGAGGTCAAATAAATCAATAAAGCTTGGTGTTGCGGAAGTTTAGTCAGTCAACCAGAAGTGAAACTGTATTCATATTTGCTTGGTTAATACAAGCAGCGTCCACCAGAATTAAATCTTCAGTAGATATTGCCGTGCAGGGTTGAATAAATCTAGTTAAAGCTGGGGTGATTCCAGATTTTAATTGCTTAATTGTCTGCTGTGTTTCATCTCGCCAAGAACTATTAATTAACCATTTTTTTCTAGAAAAATATTCAGAACTAAAAGCGGTTTCATCCAATAAGAAATAATCGATATTATATTGTTGAATAAAAGACTTTAATACTACAAGATCTGAACTATATTGAGCTTGTAATAAAGCGACTGTTCTTTGTTTAATCTGATTATGATAAGCAGGGTGATAAGCCATGGCAAATTCTCCTCCTACCAAAATTGAACGCTGAGAAAATGCAGGTATGTTATTAGCTTGTTTACTCAGAGAAGCAACTAATATATCTTTTGGTTGCTGAGCTAAATATTGATATATCTCCTTATCTTCGCCTACTTTCCAACCTTGATAACCGTTGAGAAATATGTGAGGTAAAGCAGGAACAACAATCATGATGATGCCGAAAAGAGTAATTGTGGTGAGCTTAACTTTTTCCGATAGGTTTAAAGGTATTTTGTATTTAAGCTTTCTCTTTAGTTGATTTCTAATTAGATCGATGATTACAGTTAATACAATTGCCGAAGAAATAGCTAACACAAACCGCATTGTATGATAAGTATAACGACTAGGCAAATGTAATCTTGGCAGCAAAAGATGAGCCATGATAAACATAAAAAAAGAAGCAATAGTAACTTGTTGTATAATAGTTATTTTATTGGTAATTGATTTAATAATTGGGAGTTTGGTTTTTAATAGCCAGGGTAGCAATAAACCAAGCCAAACTATCGTTGGAAATAGAGGAAGACTGAAACCACTAGAGCCAGCAAACCAATAATTCAATAAACCTCCACCAAAAAAAGGGCTTCTACCATTTAAATTAAATTCTGGCATCTGTTGCATTTGTTCCACAGTAACGGTGGTTGCTAATTCAGAAGGTTTCTGAGTTATGGGATAAAGCGCGATCGCTGTAACTATTAATCCCGCTATCCACCAAATATATGGCTGTTTAATAGTCGTAAGTCGAATTATAAATCTTCCTTTAAATATTAATAATCTGAGACTTAAGATCATCATCTCAATTAATAAGATGTGAGGATAAAATAAACCCTGTAAGAGCATTAATATCAGACAAGAGATTAGGTGATTTTTAGATAAATAATATAAAAATGCAGCAAATAAGGGATAAATAAAGCCTCTAGGAGTTGCTGAAACCAGATCGTCGTTAAGCCAAATAAGTTGATTAATTAATAAACTACTTAAACAAGCCGCAATGGGTAATGGTAAGATTTTTAGGGTGAATAGATAGATATAAACAGTTGTCAATATAGCTAAGATTGGCGGTAATATTTTGGCAAATAAAATTGGCTCAATACCAACTTTAGCTACAAGCAAATATAGTGATGCAAACCCTAATGGTGCCAGATTTTGAAAATAGTCGGCAATTAAATCATTAGGAAATAATTCTGGATCGATAAATCTTTGCAACCAAACTACATGCTGTCTAGCATCATCTTGAACTACATATTCTTGGCTAAAAACAAAATAATAAAAACATACTCCATAATAAAGAGTAAATAATAAACTTATACCTAACCAAAAATAGCAGGCTCGATTGTTAAACTTCACCATGATTACCGATTACTGAGGTTATTTTGAGCACAAATATCCTTGGGAAGGTGGGCAAAAGCATGTTTTGACTATTGATTAAGCTAAAATTGGGTATTTGCCTACCCTACTATCATCTACTCTCATCTATCTGTACAGACAAGGCATGCCCTGTCTCTTTTTACTTCTTACTTAAACTTTTATGTCCCAACCTAGCGAAGCAAAAGAAACCGCAACACCTCAGAATGAACCAATGCGTAGCATTCATACTAATAATTTTCCAGAAATTCTCAGTCAATTAGGAATTTCTTTGGTGGTTTCTACTTATCAGGCGGGAAAAGTAATTATCTTACGTGCCAATGATAACCACATTAATACTCACTTTCGAATTTTCCAGAAGCCGATGGGTATTGCAGCAGATCTTCACAAGATTGCCTTGGGCTGTAGTAGCCAGATTTGGGAGTTGAGAAATGTTCCCGCAGTGGGTGTAAAAGTAGAGCCAGCAGGAAAGCACGACGCTTGTTATCTACCCCGTCAATCCCACATCACAGGAGATATTGATATTCATGAAATGGAGTGGGGAGGTGCTAATAATTCCGACTTATGGTTTGTTAACACTCGCTTTTCTTGTCTTTGTACTTTAGATAAAAACTATAGCTTTGTTCCTCGGTGGCGACCAAATTTTGTGACGGCATTAACTCCAGAGGATCGTTGCCACCTAAACGGTTTAGCAATGGTCAACCATCAGCCAAAATACGTTACCGCCCTGGGAGAAACCGATAGTATGGGTGGTTGGCGGGAAAATAAAGCCAATGGCGGGATTTTAATGGATGTGTCTAGTAATGAAATTATCAGTCGGGGTTTATCTATGCCTCATTCTCCTCGTTGGTACCGAGATCGCTTGTGGGTGCTAGAATCTGGAGAAGGAAGTCTTTCAATCTGCGATCGCCTTACAGGAAAAATACAAACTTTTACTACTCTACCTGGCTTCACCCGTGGCATAGATTTTTACGGTTCATTTGCATTTATTGGACTTTCTCAAGTCAGAGAAACAGCCGTTTTTAGCGGTGTCCCCTTGACAGAAAGACTTAACCAAAGAATCTGCGGTGTATGGGTAGTTAATTTAGAAACGGCTCAAACTATTGCCTTTTTGAAGTTTGAAGATGCAGTACAGGAAATATTTTCCGTCAGAGTATTGCCTAACATTCGTTTTCCTGAAATTATTGACTGGGATGAGCAATTAATTGCTTCTTCTTACGTTTTGCCCGATGAAGCTTTAGCAGATGTTCCTCAAGAAAGATTATCAATAAAGTAGTCGGCTTCTTTTTTCTATTTAGCATAAATTTTATTTATAGCTATCCCATTATTCTAATTTAAAGATCTTATACTGAGGGTATTAGAATATTAGCTACGCTAAATCACCCTTTAAGTAAATTTTTGGCAGCTAGCCAACTAATAATCAGTATTATGCAAATCAATTTACAAATCTGGCGACAAAGCAATCCTAGCAGTAAAGGCAAACTGGAAGAATATACTGTAGCTGATGCTCATCCGAGTATGTCGTTTATCGAATTATTGGATGTTTTAAACGAACAGCTAATCAAAGATAATCAAGAGCCTGTAGCCTTTGATAGTGATTGTGGTGAAGGGATCTGTGGTTCTTGTGGCATGATGGTCAATGGGATAGCTCATGGGGAGCAAAAACAAACTGCCGTGTGTCAGCTACATCTGAGAAGTTTTCAGGATGGAGATACAATAACCGTTGAACCCTGGCGTGCTAAGGCTTTTCCTATAGTTAAAGATCTAGTAGTCGATCGCTCAGCATTTGATCGCATTGTTACTGCGGGGGGTTATATCTCTGTTAATACTGGTGCTGCACCCGATGCCAATTCCTTACCTATAGCCAAAGCAAATAGCGATCGCGCTTTCGATTATGCAGCCTGTATTGGTTGTGGTGCTTGCGTTGCTGCCTGCCCCAATGCTTCTGCATCTCTATTTACCGCAGCTAAAGTTTCTCACCTGGCATTACTCCCACAAGGAGATCCTGAACGCAAACAACGGGTGCTAGATATGACAGCACAAATGGCAACGGAAGGCTTTGGTGACTGTTCTAACCATGGTGAGTGTACCGCCGTATGTCCGAAAGGAGTTCCTTTAGATGCGATTTCTTTCATGCGTAGAGAGTATATTAAAGCTATGTTCAGTTAACTGAACATAGTTCAGGGGATAAAAAAGGTAAGTAGCAGCTAAAACTGTACGTTTATTCTTCAAAGAGTTGGTCAAAGAAATGACTGTGAGATAGGGCGAATTTATTTCGCCATCTAGAATCACGGTGTTGACCTAAAACAGCACAAGGGTTAGTATGTCTGGTCTCTGGAAAAAATATCTAGAGGGAACCTAATTTAAGATAGGAAATATCTATGCTGCGGTATTTGTGGGCAAAAAAAATGGCTCTTTCGTTGTTAAGCTGTAGTTGGCTGATCTGGACTACTTCTGGCGCTGTTGCCGAAACGGTAGCCGAAAAAATTGCTCGCACAGGAAAACTAACCGCAGGTACGAGTAAAGATGCCTTACCTTTCGCCTATCGTAATGCTGAAGGGGAATTAGTGGGCTATTCTATTGATATTTTAGGACTAATTACTAGTCAACTAGAACAAGAATACAACCGAGAAATTAAACTAGAATTAGTTGCCTTGTCACCCCAAGAGCGTATTCCCAAACTAAGGTCGGGAGAGATTGATATTGTTTGCGATGCCAGTAGCTTTACTTGGAAACGCGATCGTCAAATTGATTTTTCCTTTAGCTATGGTTCTACAGGAACAAGGCTTCTCACTAAAAAAGGTAATAATTACTGGGATGCTGATTCTTTAGTAGATCAACGTATTGGTGTGTTAGCTAAAACCACTAATGAAGAGACTGCCAAGCGGATTCAACCTTTAGCAGAGATTGTCACCATGAAGGATCGAGCTGCTGGCTATCAAGCATTACAGGATAATGAAATTGACGCTTTTGCCTCTGACGGCATTTTACTGGAAAGCTGGCTCGGTAGCATTCCTAATCCAGAAAACTTTCAGATTGTTGGGGATTTTTCCCGTGAAGGAATAGCCTGTATGGTGCCAGAAAACAATTCTCAGTTTCTCAATACGGTTAACTACAGTCTGATTGAGTTTATGCAGGGATTTTTGAATGATCAGCCTGAATATGTGACAATCTTTGAGCAATGGTTCGGCCCACAGGGAGTATTGCCTCTAACTCAAGATATGAGAACTATTATGATTGATAATATGCAATTACTCATTGATTTCAAAGATCAGATTGCTAATTAGTGCTGGTTGGCAATAGAAAAATCCTTTCACTACTTTACAGTAGGTTTCAGTCTAGTTAACTTGAGGGTAAATTTACCGCCACTAGTATCGCCAAAAGCTCTAACTCGCACAATATACTTTCCCGCTTCGGTGATCCGAGAAAACAACAAGGAATTAGTGGTTCCATCGGGTCCATCATCATTTTCAGCAATAGTTGACCCATCAGCACCAATCAGCATGACCATGGAATCAAAGTTATCTGAAGTAAGATCGATCGCCACCTGATCGCCTTTTTCTAACTCCACAAAGTAATCACGGGCAAACCCTCCTTCTCCAGTAGGAATATCATTTTCCGTGAGGGTATCAGATACTTCTGTTTCTGAAGTAATTGAAGGAGGATCGTATATCTTGGATTCGGCTTTAACTGTTAGTGTTTGTAAACCCGAGGAACAGATAACGAGTGTCACAGCTAAAGTATTAAACCATGTGGAGAAAAACCGAATAACCATACCAAACCGTATCAGATAGTTTTAGTAACCCTATTATATCCAGGTAAGTAGCTAGAGGGAATTAAATATAGTAGGTAAGTGTATTTATCTATAGCGTTTCTCGTATCTATGAGGTACACCTCGGTTGTGTTTGGGTAAAGGGAAAAGGTTAAAGGAAAAAAAACTGTACCTCACTCATCTGAGAAACGCTATATAACAAGCATAACAATGAGAAAATAAATACATTTTGAAACAGTTAGACTGAAAATTCATCTAAATTCAGTCTTTATATTTAATTGTGCTTACCTACTTATCTTGGTCAAGACAAACTACTCACAAGTTACAGGAACCCGAAAATCCTAGAAATTTAGCATGGGATCATAGGGAGTGGCACTTAAATTTCCCGAACCAGCGATCGCTAAAAAATCAACTGCTTCAGTAATATGACTAATCTCACTATCTCGGCTTTGGTCTTCTGCTACTTTAATTTGTACTTCAGAACTACCAAGATTATGGTATCTTAACCCCGCAGAATCCGAGCCTCTATAACTAGCTAATGAGGCAAAGAAATTCGGTGCTTGCTCGAAGTTTGGCTCAAAGTCTATCGTATCCCAGGTATGGTCTATATTGGTTCCTGTGTGACCCGCCTGATACTCTAAACCACCCCAATCACCACTTCCTGATTCTATTGCTAACCAGCCTACGGTTTCCGTCGCATGACCTGAAGGTTTTAAGAGTTCTTCTTCTTCCATTGCCAACTCAAATCCATCAACACTGGATGATTTTTGACGAGTGCGGACAAATTGGTTGCCATAGTTCGTTTGTACTTGACTGAGAATTGCTGGGGTTGTCGAGAAATCACTCTCGAAGTCAATACTTGACCACGATGAGGTAGTGGTGGAGTTAGTATTCAATGTTCCAACTTCTAAAAGAGTCCCGTCTGCTAACTCCCAAGTTCCTGCCTCCAATACCATGTAGCTTAAACTTTCTTTCCTGGTATGGATGCCATCTTTATATTCAGCTTCTTGCAGATATAGCGAAAAGTTGTCATCTTGAATATCTGTAATTCTGGCGATCGCTGAATCTCCGCCATTGTAAGATAAAGTAAGAGCGAACACGACAGGGTTGATATAGGTATTATTGAGTTGAATTGTCTGATTGACATGATCAAAATCAGAAATTTTACCAATTTCTCCAATATGCTGAGTCTGCTCAACAGCTAGATTGCTAGTATCTAAATCTAGTTTGATGTTTTCGCCCGCAATACTAACTTGACTTGTACTTCCTATAGTCCGATTATTATCAGCAAAGCTGACCTCATAAGTTCCTGCATCCAAAGCAATCTGATAACCCCCTGAAGCCATCGTCGTAGTCGTAAATGAGAGATTATCAGACTGGCGAACTGCAGTAACCTCCACTCCTGCTAAACCTTCTCCTACGGTATAAAAATCATCATCCTGTACCGAGTCATCAAAGGCTACCCCTGTCAAAAATACATCTGAGCCAGATTTGGCAAAGTTTTCCGTTACCATTAAGGAGTTATAACCTTGATAGTTTCCCGCGAGAGTAGCCAGACCAATTTCCCGAAAACTATTGTTTAAAATATTTTTACGATGACCAGAACTTTTAAATAATGTTTCATTTACCTGAGCTACAGCCTTATTAACGTTGAGTGTCCCTGTAGTTCCTGTAGAACCAATATTCTCCCCCCAAGTCCAACTACCAGTAAACTTATAATCCGCATCACGCATGCGATCAGCTGCACTACTCCCTCCAGCATCAGTGTGAGAAAAAGTATCTGTATCTAGCATCCATTGACTATGCGATCGAGCAGAATCTATTAATAGTAAATTGAAAGCTAAAGGTTGTTTGGCAGTATCAGAAATCGTATCAGCACTTAGTCCATCATTTAATCCGATACCGAATAAATTAGCTTCGCCTAAAGGATTTAAACGAGCGCGATTAATTAATTCGAGTAGATATTGTTCGTATGCTGTAGGTTGAGCCATATAAAATGCTTTTATATTTTATAAAGTGACAGATAGAATACAAATCTAGTTTGAATATTCGATTATCGACAATGTTACTTTTACTGAAATACTGAAATACTGTAAAATCAGCAAAATAAAAGAGGTTTACTGGCAAACATACCAATAAAACCTCTGCTTAAGTTATAAAAATAAGTAGATTTAATGAAATAACCAAATTCACGTTAAGTGCCTAACCAAAATTAATTACACATAGCCATACTTGCTATGCAACGCTTTCAGCCCTATGTGATAGGTAATTAACTTTGTGTCACTACTTATTAGACTACGAGAATTTGACAATTAATCATGAATAAAAGTGTCAAATAGAGAATCGTCATGACAGTTTAATTTCGATTCTAAATTGAGTGACCAGCAAGATAATTTAGAGAGAATAAATCCAAAACTATATAATCAAGGAGGCTTACACATCGCTCATGTCACTTTCAAGGGGCATAGCATAGTAAGCAATACCCTCAAAATCATAGTTATCCAAGTTTTCCATCACACTGTTCTTTTCAAACTCACTAGGGGTAAAAAAGTGTACACCAAGGGTAGGCTCATAAAAACGGTAAACGGGCAGAGAACCTTCTACTTGAGTATCAAAAGCATAAAATTTTGCCCCTTCGTAGCTAAAATTATCCAGATTCTCCCTAATGGAATCTCTTTCATTTTCACTGGTTGTATAAAGGTGTACTCCTGTTGAAGGGTTAAAGAAGCGATATACTTCCTCTGTTCCATCTCCTGCTGTCGGGTCGACTGCCTCGTAGGTTTTCCCTTCAAAAGTGTAATTATTTAGATTTTCTTGGACAAAGTTTTTCTCGTTTTCATCAACGGTATAGAAGTGTCCTCCCCCTGTGGGATCAAAAAATCGATATACTGTCGTTTCACTTCTATCGACTCGACTGGGAGGTAAGTCGTTACCTGGAAGTTTAATGTCATCTCTAGTAAGAATTAGACCTTCATCTAGCGTGACTACTTCTTCACTATCTAATAGGATTACTCCAGTCTTCGGGTCATAAACAGCAACTTCTAAAGGATTTTTAACACCAAAAAATTCAATCTTATCTTCCTCAGGCTGAAAATCAGTAATAGTGAGAGGCTTTTGCGAATCAGATTCCTTAGATAGGTCAAGTAGAATTCTATCTGTCCCATCACCGGTGGATACAGTATCTCCGAGATCAATCTTTAACACATCATCGCCAGCACCACCTGTAATGTTGTCACTGCCAGCACCACCTGTAATGTTGTCACTGCCAGCACCACCTATGATAGTGTCATTAGCAACACCGCCTACGATAGTGTCATCTAAGTTGCCACCAGTAATAGAAACAGGCGAATCACCTGATTCTACTTCAGCAAAACTTCTTTGATCTTTTCGAGTAAAAACTTCTAATTTGTCACCTGTAACCGTAAATTCGTTTGGTACAAGCTCAGTTGATAAGTCTACGTATTCTACTCTTACGACGCTTGACATAATCTTTCCTCATTTTTAATACATGAAAGTGACATGAATAAAGTAGTTATAAGCTACTGTTAAAGAGTATGTAAATATAGCATTTGACATACTCTTATTCGGTGTATTTATTGACTAAGTATATGGACTTTAAAGTAGCCAAAAATAGAGATTGTCTCTTATCTATTGTGAATATAATTATTAAATTGTCAACAGCTTTAAAATTTAAAAAATATTAGTTAAAAATACGTACCAAAAAATATTTAAGTATTATTTACGATTGATTTTAAGGTTGTGCAAAGTAGTGATTTACAACTTATGTAATCACTCTAAAGCATGACTGAAAATCTCATTTTTTAAGCTCTAAATTAACAAATGTCCTAATCATTCAATTAAAAAACTTTACTTAATATGAAATAGAAAACATTGTTAGAAATACTTAGTAATTTTACGTAAAAAATAATTACCAAGAAAATAATGCTAGCAACCAAGAATTAACCTGCAAGTAATATTACTTACTCAACAGTTGATCGACATTTAATTATATAATATGACCTATTCATTCATATTTTTATAGGTGGCAACAGAAGAAGGAGAAATACGATTGAGATAGCGAAAAATCCAATATTTTAAAACTGTATCTAAAATTACAGGAAAGGTAGCAATAAATAGGAAATTAAAGTCACGATTTTCGGGTAATCCTAAGTGACGGGCAATACCTTCTAAAATAATTTCCCAGCCATGAGGAGAATGATAACCGACAAACATATCGGTGAGCAAAATAATTAGAAAAGCTTTAGCACTATCGCTTAAACCATAGGCAATTTCATCAAGAAATGATTTGATAATCTGAATCTCTCGTTTACAGAAAAAAATAATTCCGCTAAAAGCTAATAAAGAAAAGAAATCAGCAAAAACATTGCCGATCGCATTAATACCCCTACCCCGAAACTCCTCTGATAATTCGCTTGCTTTGCGTTGTAGTTCAGCTTCTTCTTCCGACTGAGAAAGATGAAAATCTTCATAAATCATAGTTTTGAAATGAAGCTTTTCTTCATAGTGTCGTAACTCGCTGAAAGCTTCTTCCTCCAGATCTTGATTGATAAATAATACCTGTTGCGGATGTTTATCAAAATAATCTTGTACCAAGGGAGTGATCAAAATACTTTTGGTTACCTGATGAGTCAGCAATGGCACAATAATTAAGATTAATAAAAATCGAATTGAAATTGCCGTTTTATTACGGCTTTTACGAAATTTTTTAACCACCTCTTCTTCGGTATCTTCCGATTTAGGATCAATTTCCTGTTTAATGCGGTTGAGCGTCCGCATAAAGGAACGGGGTAAAACACTGGTTTTATCGGTAATTGTTTCTGTACTAGGATCTTTCCCATTTGGTTCCTCAGTCGATTTATTTGATGCCAGAGAACGATTATTTTTATTGATAATTAAACGGTTATTTTTCTGACCTTTTTCTAAACGGCGAGTAGGCGTTATTTCTATATCCTGAACAACAGGCTTCTGGTACTTATAGGTAACGGCATCAATAAAGGCTAATTTCTCCAGTACCGTCAATTCACGGCTATCGTCAAAGCCATTAGTGTAGAGAACAATACTTTGACTAGAATTATTGGTTTGAGTGTTAGAAAAAATTAATAAGCCTCGACTAATCCTAAATTCTGCTAACCTAGCGTTGATGGTTTTGAGATAGTTCTGGACATCTCCCTGGAAAACTTTGATGACGCTTTGAGAATATTCTACCGAGCTTGCAGATACTATTTGCCCCTCAAAATGATCATCTTCGATCGCCTTGATCCTAATTGCTGCGCGGTAGGCTGCATCTAAAGCTCTTTCAGGGGTAGCAGCTAACCAACGTCTACCCGCATTAAAAATATCTTGAAGTTTCATTAATTTTAAACCGCGCCATCAATAATCAGATTAAGAGCTTTGCTTGATTTCAGAGAGGTAAATTTTAATACCTTTATGATACTGAAGTATAAGACTTATATTAATAAATTGGTAAAACATACGATGAAACAGCTACCAGATGAAAACACTCTACTATGCTTGCTCGAACTAGCTCAAGATGCGGAACAGAAAGCTAAAGCTTTGTGCGATTTAACCCCAGAAGTTGATGAGAAATGGCGGGTTCGTTGGGAATCGAAGCGTAAGGTAGTAATCCACACTTGTGCTAGCAGCGATCGCTTTTCTGTAAGCGTGACTGGAACTGAGTCCAGTAACAGTTAAAATTCAAGAAAAAGGAGGTCATAAATGGTTGCTGTTAATCAAATTAGACAAAAGTTCACCCTAGAGGAATTCTTAGAACTTCCTGAAACGAAACCTGCTAGTGAATATGTCAATGGAGAAATTGAACAAAAACCCATGCCTCAAGGAGAACATAGTATCTTACAAATTCGTCTTGGAACAGCTATTAATGAAGTTGTTTTACCGAAAAGACTTGCTCATGATTTTACTGAACTAAGATGTACTTTTGGGGGACGTTCTATTGTTCCCGATATTACAGTTTTTAGTTGGAATCGTATTCCGAAAACAGAAAAAGGAAGAATTGCCAATAAATTTGAACTTTATCCTGATTGGGTGATCGAAATTCTTTCTCCTGAACAATCTACTACTAAAGTTATCAAAAAAATTCTGTTTTGTCTGAAACAGGGAACAGAATTAGGCTGGTTAATCGATCCTGAAGATGAATCAGTGATGATATTTCAACCGAACCAATTGCCAGAAATTAAATCAGATGAAGAAATTTTGCCTGTCTTAGAAAGTCTTCAAGATTGGCAATTATCCGTTACAGAAATTTTTAGTTGGTTAAGTGTTAAATAATTTTTGGTTGGCGTTTCTTTCTTCCATTAAACTTAGTTAAGAGTTCAAATATCTATTGACGATCTCAGTGCGATCTCCACTAAATACAAATATTGGTGTGATGAAAAAATCACAATCTACTGCTTCTTCTCTTTGGATTACTGGAACATCCCGCACAGGAAAAACTTCTCGTTTAGTCACGGAATTTACTAGCTGGGTGCGTCAGCAACTATTTAAACCGAAAATTAAAGCCCTCCCGCAAAATTTAGCTTCAGCTATTTTGGTTTTTGCCGCGAATAATCAGAATCGTCGAGCATTGAGCGATCGCCTGGTACTAGCGGTTGATGGTACTTATCCAGTGGTGTGTAAGACTCCCGTTGGTTTTATCACCGATGAGGTAATGTTATTTTTCCCCTTGATTTTTGAGGAGTTAAATCTTAAAGCTCAGTTTCCTCTCCGATTACGCCCCGAAACCGAACAAGAATTAGCCACTCAGCTATGGCGTAATCAACCAGATTGGCAGGATTTGTGTGAGTTGGACAATGAGTATCGTCTGGTGCGTCAAACCCTGGATTTAATGCAGCTAGCTGGTTCTAGTGGAGTGCCGACGGAAGATATCTCTACAATATTGCACCAGGGCTTATCAGGGCTAGATGTAAACAACGATCAGGGTCATCTCTGGCAAAGAATGGGAGAATTACTTTTACTGTGGCGCAGTTGGTGTTTAGATCGAGGTTTATTAACCTATGGCTTGATTTATGAGCTTTATTGGCGTTATTTGTTGCCTAATCCCCAATATCAACAACACCTAAAAAGTCGTTATCAGGCAATTTTTGCCGATGATGTTGATGACTATCCTGCGATCGCCCGTGATCTATTTGAAGTTATGTTAGATCAGGGTGTATCTGCTGTCTTTACTTACAATTCCCATGGCAAAATTCGCCTGGGCTTAAATGCCGATCCAGATTACCTGGAGGGTTTAGCTGCTCGTTGTCAAGTAGAAAAGCTGACTACAGTTACCGATAATTTAGCGATCGCATTTGCTGATACGGCGGTAGATCTGGTTAACGAAGCAGCTTACTTAGTTACCGCACCAGATACGATTCAATCTCTGCAAACTATTTCTCGCGCGGAGTTACTGCGACAAACTGCCGAGATTATTATTCAAGCCGTGCAGCAACAGGAGATTGAACCTACCGAAATTGCGATTATTGCTCCTGGTTTAGATGAAATTGCTCGCTATAGCCTGATTGAAATACTCTCTGCCAGAGGTATTCCTGTTACACCCTTAAACGAGCAGCGTCCGATTATTAGCTCTCCTTTAGTGAGAAGTCTACTGACACTATTGAGTTTAGTCTATGCCGATTTAGGTCGTTTGGTTGACCGTGATGCGATCGCCGAAATGCTCACGGTATTTAGCCACAGTCAAGATACTCAGTCACCATCAATTTCTCGGATTGATCCCGTTCGGGCAGGATTAATTGCTGACTACTGCTATCATGTCGATCCTGAGCGTCCTTATCTATCCCCCGTAGAAACTTTTCCTCGTTGGGATCGGCTAGGACATCAAGGGACGAATGCTTATCAAGAAATTGTTAACTGGATTGAAGCCAGTAAAGTTCGACAACAGCAGCAAAGCTTTTTGACTCCGACTGTTCTATTATCGGAAGCCATTGAACACTTTTTAAATAATGGTTCATATCTCAGCAGCGACAAATTAGCAGTGTTACGAGAATTAATGGAAACTGCCCAGCACTTTTGGGAAGTAGATCGTAGATTAAGGCAAAATGAACCCAGTTTTCAAACCCAGTCTACTACTGTCGCTCAGTTTATTCAGCTATTGCGTCGGGGTACAATTACCGCCAATCCCCGACCACTACGCCAGTTTTCTCCTAAAATAGGTGCGGTTACTCTGTCCACTGTCTTTCAATATCGTTCTTTGCGATCGTCTCACCGTTGGCAATTTTGGTTGGATGCTAGTTCTCCTCTTTGGTCACAGGGTGGTGCTGCCACTCTATTTGCTGCGCCTCTATTTCTCAAACAATGGACGGGAAGAAACTGGATGCCCGAAAATGAATATGCCATGGATAAAGAACGTTTAGAGCGAATTTTACGAGACGTTTTAGCTAGAGCATCAGAAAAAATATTTCTTTGCCACAGTGATTTGGGAGTTAATGGTATAGAGCAAGTTGGGGTTTTATTGCCTCTAGTTCATGCAGCCAGACAGTATGTAGGAGAAGAAGCTGTTTCTTCTCAGCTATGATGCAGCAATCATACTCATGGTTGCATATAAACTTTGTGCTGGCGTCGACTGCCAAAGAGATGAGCATATACATAGGTGAATTCGCATCCTAATAAAAAGATCTGGCAAATAAGGTAAATCCAGAGCAAAAGGATCATCATGGTGCCAACCACTCCATAAGAAAGAAAAATGCTGCCAATTTTGATGATGCTATTACTGACAAGATACTGAAGGAACCTAATTAAGGCTCCAGTTATTAACGCCCCTAACCAAACATCACCCCAAGCCACCAAGGTTGACGGTAGGATTTTAAACAAAACCATAATTGCTAAACTCAGCAGCAAAAATATTGCTCCCTTATCTAATCCCCTGATCAACAAAAGAGTATCGATCTTGATAAAGTCAACGGATTGGTTGAAGTTACTCACAACATTATGGACTATATCGATAGCAATACGAGAAAGCAAAGAAAGCAGCATGAGTAAGACCATACCTAGTACCAGTCCAAAAGCTACAAACCTGCCTTTCAAAAAATTCAGCGTGCTGGCTATCAAATTGTTATGAGTACGTTGCTCTATTGGGACATGCCAAATTTTGTTAACAAAACGTTGGAGAGCGCCGAAGACATTGCTAGCTGTAAATAACAGCAGCAAAAAGCCAACTAGCCCTGCTCCTATACTATTCTGGTTAAGATTGAGTAACGTAGTAACAACAATGCTGTAGGCTGCTGGCGGGATCGAACTTTGAGCAAAACTGACGAGCTGATTATAAGCACTAGTATCTGTACCCAGCAAAAAACCAACAATACTAAGAATCAATAGCAAAAGAGGAAAGAGGGAGAAAATACCGTAATAAGCTAAAGCAGCCCCCATTTCCAAACATTCATCTCGCTGCCACTTCAGCAAAACTTTAATCAATAACTGGACGGGCTTAGACTGGATAATTCTAGTTTTAAAGTGATCTCCCACGGATAATTCTCTCTTACTTTTGTTTAACTCTTTGTGTTACAAGAATCGACAGATGATAACACTTCTTCAGAAAACGCTCCCAGCCATTTAGCATTAATTTTTTTTCTGGCTTGCCTATTCAAAAAACCGTTAATTGTATTTTGCCATTGACGATCATTGTCGGGAAGTAGCATTCCATAGTAATCGCAAGTCAGAGGTTGCTTAGGTAAAAGGACATAATCATTACTTGCTAAACCTTGGCGTTGGATTTCCTGAGTAGACAAAATGCTATCACTGACCAAGGCATCAATAGTATTATTATGTAAAGCTTCTACGGCTTGAGTTCTTGCTCTTATCCCTTCAAAGTAGACTTTTTCCGTTGTCGGATATTCCGCTTCGACAAACTGTTCCGTAGTGGTATTTTTAAGTACGCCAATAGTTAAATCTGCTAAGTCCCGATTCTCATTAACTTGCTTAGCACGATCGCTGGATAAAAGAAACTTAGTTCCTGTAGCAAAGAAGGGTTGAGAGAAAGTAACGTCTTTAATATCGCTTCTAATTGTATTAGGACCACATTCTAGATGTACTCGTTCTTGTTGCACAAGTTGATAGCGATTTTCTAAGTTAGAGGGTAACTTGACCACTTGAACCCCGCCAGGGTGTTCGAGCTTTAATTCCAAATAATTCTCTAAGGAGTTAACAAAACTAGCACAGTATCCAGTCCAGTTAGAATTATTATTCAAATAACCAAAAGGTGCTGCGTCGCTTCTGACCGCTACTTTTAGAACCCCAGTACGGTTAATTTCCTCTAAAATTGTTTCTTCCCGTGGGGGTTTAGTTGCCACTACAGGATCGGGAAACAAGGGAAGAGGTGGGTTTTTGCCATAGGCTGTCTCTAGTTGCTCTGGCTGTAAAGATTGAGTCAGATGAAGACCAATGCCTTCTTGAGAAATGTCTTTAGTATGAGCAGCAGTCAGATAGGGAGCATATTCCTCTAGTCCTTGTAAATGACGATTAAAGAAAGCTACCGACATGGTTTTGAGATAGTCACGGGCGATAACTCCATTAAGCTCTCCTAACGCGCTTTGTTCATCTGTTTGTTTTTGGATAGCTACCGAGGGTATGCCCTCAAGTCCTCTATCTTCGACCTTGACTGTAGTAAAGTGAGTTCCAGGATCTAACAGGGCTAGATATTTATCAGCAGTTTTTAGCCATAAGAAGGGATGAATTTGATTTTGAACAGGGGGGACGGTAGTATCTTGGCTACCTGTTAAAATCATGGTCGGAATATCAATTTTGCTCATCCCTTCAGGACCAAAAATAGGATTAGTCAGAGGGTAGACAGAGAACACTGCTTTGATACGAGGGTCTTTAACATTAAAACTAATCGGTGGTAGGTGTTGAGCTTGACACTGGAAGTAAAAACTGGGAACGGTATTTAAATCTTCCTGACTGCATTCTGTCGCTAATCTGGGTTGATTAATTTCTGCCCCTGCTAATGCTAACGCGCTATAACCACCAAAAGAATAACCAAAGACTCCTACCTGTTCCAGATTTAGTTGGGCTGACCATTGTGGATCGTTTGCCACCAAGACTTCTAATTTATCTAAAAGGTGAGTAACATCTAGAGGACGACTAACAAATTCGGTGGGAGTAATCCAACTGCTTAATTCCCCGTTGGGAAATGCCATACGCTGGGCTAAATTAGTACCGAGATGTTCTACAGATGCTACTGCATAACCGTAGGATGCTAACTGTTCAGCTACATAGCCATAAGTGTCTGGTGAGGATCCAAAACCTTGCACAATAAATATTAACGGTGCTGGTTGAGAGTTACCTATAGGTAAATAAAAATCGAAATTGAGATCGTAGGATGAAGATAAACCAACATCTGTAGTGCGTAAGCTATCAATTTCAAAAGACATCGCTTGTTTTGTTACTTGCCAAGAGCCAGGTAGGCTCAAATCGGCAAGTTGCGAAGTATCTATGGGAGATGCTTCCGCTTCTGCTGCGGACTGCCGAATAATTTCCTCCACCGCTGCCTGACGATAGCTAGATAGATTTGCTAAATCTCGCCCTACCCGTAATAAAAGATTGGAGTCGAGGTGAATATCGTTACTGGGAAAACGACGTAAAACATTAATTACAGTTAAGCCTTCTTTTTGGTCTGCTGCTGCCAGAATTGCGGCTGCTCGCATACCATACAAACCATTAATACCAGACTTAGGTTGAACTATATTACCTATCTTACTCAGTATTCCTTCAGTGATGGGGAGACGAGCATAGCGTGAAATAAAAGCAGGATCTATCTCAAAGCGTTGTTGGAGAATTTCTCGTAGCTTAACTTTTGTTGGCTCATCAAGGCGATTGGCAATCAAAGCTAAATCTGAGTTAACTTTACCTTCTTTGGCAAAAGTTTCTAGGGAATCAACCGAGATAGATATTTGTAAAGGGCCAAAAAAAGTGACAATTCTCTCCGCCGACAAAACTGGTTTTGGTCTGAGCAAAACTGGCATTATGCCTAAGCAAAAAAACAAACAAGCAGTTTTTACTAGACTAAGAAATCTCTGGTGATTGGCTTTCGTTGGAGACATATTGGCTGGCAGCTACTAATGTAAAGACATCTATTGTAACGACAACCACTAGTCGGACAACTTGGAATTGATGGATAGAGGTAAGCAGGGGAAGCCAGGAAACCTCACAAGGGTAGATTTTTTTTACATTTAAGCCTAAAACCAAGACAAGGAAGACAAGTCCCGTTAGCCAAAATCACCCATTTTTGAACAACGCCTTATTTGGTTATGTTTTCATAACACCCAGATTCAATCTAATTCTTTCCAATGGACCAAAAAATATTCCTAAGAGTACAGTCATTATTATTGCAAAGAACCACAAAAAATATATTGATAGGTTGATTTTTGAGCCAATTACAGTCACAGATGTATATCCCATTCCCTGCCATAAATAGATTGAATAGCCATTTGCCATGAATGGTTTAAACCAATTAGCAGAAGCTAAGAATTCAATTTGTCTAGAATTGAAATAAGAAAAAACAAGTAGGAATAATGACAGCCAAATAGAGCTAAATACAAAAAACAACCAATTCGGCGGAAATTTATTTGATTGCATATCTAGCGTAACCGGCAAGAAAAACCTACTTAATATAAGTGCAGCAATACCCAATAAAAACACTACTATACATTGACTACGTTTAATTTTGAGATGAATCGTCAAGATATAACCTAAATAAGCCCAAAATAAATAAAAAATTGGTGTAATCAATCTACTTGCGGATTCTGAGATTACTGGTATAGTTGAGATCGTAATGCATAATCCGATAGCTGTAAGCCATAGAGGTGTCCTTAAGGAGGATAATTTTGTTATTAACGGAAGAAGGAGTGTCACCATCAAAAAAGGTCCAATGAACCATAAGTGCATAGTTAACATTCCAAATGAATGCCCTTCTCCACCCCTAAGAGGATTAAGCCAGGCTAAAATTGTTGCCGTTATATCTGTTGGAGATTCTTTAATATCTAGTGGCACAACTATAAACAAGCAACATATAGCATAAGCAAAATATGGTATTAGGATTCTCGCGCTTCTACTAATCACAAATAAAATGTAATTCTTAAAACTTAAAACGAATCGCGTTTTTTTTTCAAATAGTCCGTAGGCATAACCTGAAATAACAAAAATCAAAGGCATTTCGAAAAGCAGTAACGAACCATATGAATGCGGTATTAGATCCAGCCAAAATACACCATGTATGATGGTGACGATATAAAATATTAATGCCGCTCTTGCTATATCTATACTATTGTTTCTCATTTTTCTTGTTTCTCATCTTTTCTGTGTTCTAGAGCTGATTAATTGAAAAATTTGTAATTATTGGTTGAGTTGAACGGCGTAGATATTGCTGGTTAATTGAAAATTGAAGCTTGATTTGATTAATTTTTATATAGAATAAGCATAGTAGGCAATGCCTTCAAAATTATATGAGAGATTATTTTCCACAAATATCTTCTCATCTATGTTTTCGGTAAAAAAGTGCGTGCCAATAGTTGGCTCATAAAAACGATATATAGGAATTGTTCCTTCTACTTCAGTATCAAAAGCGTTGAATTGGCTACCTTCTAAAACATAATTATCTAGATTGTTGGTAATGAAATCTTTTTCTGCTTGAGAAATAGTATAAAGATATGCATCAGTAACTGTATTACGAAAACGAGATACTTCTCTGCCTCCCGATAAGGGATCTACCGAAACGTAAGATTCGGCTTCAAAGGTAAAATTAGTTGGTTCATCGATCAGGGAGTTATATTCTGAGGGATTGGCAGTGTATAAATGTACGCCAGAAGTAGGGTTGAGAAAGCGATAAACGCTATCTCCTCTCTGAACTCCTTCATTAGACAAAAAATCCTCATCAGATGAAGGAGTCTCTTCTAAATCACTATCTACTAGATCAGATTCTGTAAATAGCTCACTAAAACTTGCTAACCAACGAACGGCAATTTTGTTTTCTCCATCGCTATTTGGGTGAATAGAATCGTAAGTATCATCACTCAAATTAAATCCTGAGAATTGATCTACAACGATAACAGGCGAATTTTCTTGGTCTTTTTTGGCTGCTAAAACAGGAATTTTTTCATTTAATACTTGAAGCTCATCATTATTGTTGATGGTAGGGATTATTTGTGCCAGAAAAATAGTTATATTTGGATTATCAGCTCTAAAAGCGTCAATAACTTGGCTTAACTCATCAATGGTACTGTCTGCCGATTGACCCTGGAGAATATCGTTAGTTCCCAAGTGAATCAAAGCGACATCAGGTTGAGCTGAATCGACCCAACCATCAAGCTGTAACAAAATTTCATCGGTTCTAAAACTCGAATGACCTTCATGATCTAAATCAAAATCGGGGTTGGGATTTGGTCCATCACTATTTTCAGTTTGACTACCAACAAAATCTACTGTGTTAAAATCGGCTTCCTGTAATTTTTGCCATAGAGGACGACGATAGGTGTTTCGTTCCTTATCTCCGTGGGTAATGGAATCCCCAAGAGGCATAATTCTAATTTCAGTCAGTATTTCTGAGCTATTGATATCCATATGTAGTCGGGCAAAATTAATTGGATAGTTGAGAAAGGTAGTAGGTACTAGGTACTAGGTACTAGGTACTAGGTACTAGGTACTAGGTACTAGGTAGGAGGAAAATATACAAATAATTCTGCTTAGGTACTTATCAAAAATGATTTGGTAGTTCCAATGTTTGCTGCACAAATTATGCTATCACTCCATGTTCAAGTTTTTGCTAGAAGCCTTGAAAAATGCTTCGGACAATTTTATGCTGTCAATTTTTTAATTTAGCGATCGCCGTTAACTAACTTGGATTCATTTTAAGCTAATTGGGAATTTCAGAATTTTAATAAATTGCGATCGCTAACTTAAATAATTAACTTATCCAAGACTGTATTGGACACACACAACCGAAAAATGTAACTAAAGGACAAAGGGAGCTAAAAAAGTGGCGATCGCCTGACTCCTCTAGTATTAAACTCAAACTCCCCCAATCTCCCTTCAATGCTGAGACAAAATACCCTGATGGATTCGGTAGATGAGCTACACGGACAGATAAATCTAAATGTTTACTTTGAGATGAGGTCATCATAGATTTCTTTAATTACGCAGTCGTAAGCGATCGCCATTCCTGTAGTTGTGCGACACCATATATATAGTCCGTACATTTCAACAACAGTTTCGCCTTGTTCTTTTGGAACATTTTCAAGAGTGTGTCCAAAGTTTCAATTACCATTTGCGATTTTTGGAATAGTTATTTCATACCTATGGTTTCGCGTCAATTTAGGTAGTAAATATTGGCAGGTATAGCGTTTCTCGTATCTATGAGGTACACCTCGGTTGTGTTTGGGTAAAGGTTAAAGGGAAAAGGGGAAAGATCGTACCTCACTCATCTGAGAAACGCTATAAGATGGGAACATAAAGTAGCTGAGTTGGAAAAGATAATAACTGAAGAAATTTTATTTTCTGCTGATAGAGGTACAACTGATGAAGCTGTAGAAAACTTTATGTTTCCTAATAGACATCAGGATCGTCTGGCAGGGATATATGAAAATTTGATTTTATCGAAGGCTTCTGTCAGCAGAAATATGATTTATCTTTCAATGGCATTTGTAATTTTCTGGACAGTCGTATCATTGCTCCTATGTTATGCGTAGATACTTCAACCTGTGAAAATATTGCCTCAAGATTATTAATACCCAGATTATTCAACCGCTTATTGATGCTAATTCACGCCTTGCCCGTAGTGACTTCCCCGATTTTAACGATCCCAACAAGTTAGGAGAAGGAAAGGCAAAGATCGATCGCCTGGGTAATTTAATCGGCATCTTTGAAAAACTTGATTTCTCGAAAAATCGCACCGAGAATGACGATCTTCATCGCTTTTGGGCGATCGCCCTATTTGGGTTAATTCTTGGTATCGTCCATCTCATATCAATGCTCGCGTGGGTGGCTCACAATGGTCAAGGCATCAATACGGAGACGGTGCTGATATCCGCTCTAATTATCTACCTGCGTCTAAGATTTACAGGCTATTGCGAGATTCTCACTCAGGTGGTTTGGGTAAGTATTATTCCTTTGTGCATATCGATTGGCGCAGCGAAGTAGCGAGGTGGGTAGGATGAGAAATACCCCTACCCCTTGTTTTTGGAACTTTACAGGCATTGCCTTTGCCATTCTCAGTGTCGGCTTTTCCTGGTCACTAATTCGAGCATCTAACTATAAGCTAGAAGCTGCTAATCACAAGCTGGAAGTGAACACGGCAGTTGAGCGGGTGAAAAAAGTGTCCGACACTCTAACTGAAAGTGTCGAACTTTTGCCGACTTATGAAAAACAAGAGATAAAGAAGCAATTAGAGCGAGCGTCTGACACTTTGATTGAAACTCAAAAAATAATTCTAGCAGATGAAGACGATTCAGAAGATAGTGAGAGCTAAGTTTGACCGCCCTCCTGCCTACATGCGGGCAAGCCCTTTGTGCCTTCTGCCTTGCCCTAAGGGCGGTCATCGCCTAGTTCAAATTATCTCGAATTGTCTTGGTATTGGGATGATTTTCTCCCAAGACTGCTTCGGCAATCTCTAAAGCTTGTATCAAGAGGGGTTTGGCTTCAGGGTATCTTCCCTGTGAAGCGTATAATAGAGCCAGGTTGTTGAGACTGGTTGCCACTAAGGATCTCCGTCAAGTTAGATCTGAGGGGATTCACTCTTTGGTAATTAGAAAGTGATGATGTGGCTTGATTTAAGTTACTGGGGATTCAACTTAGCTATCATATATAGCGTTTCTCGTACTTGTGAGGTACACCTTGATTGTGTTTGGGAAAAGGGGAAAGGGAAAAGGGAAAAAAAACTGTACCTCATGACTCTGAGAATTGCTATAGACTAACTAGTCTGTTAGACTAATTTTCTCGTTACGCGACCAAATTAATTAGTTATATACCAAAAGCGATCGCCATGGCAGTAAAAAAGCAATTCTCCAGTTTTGAAGACCTCTTAAAAAGTTCCGAAATTCCTGTATTGGTAGACTTTTATGCTACTTGGTGTGGTCCCTGTCAGATGATGGCGCCCATTTTAGAACAGGTTGGGGCTAATTTGCGCGATCGCCTCCAGGTAGTCAAAATTGACACAGATAAGTATCCTAATTTGGCTTCTAAGTATCAAATTGAGGCTTTACCTACTTTAGTTTTGTTTAAAGATGGTCAACCCGCCGAAAAGATAGAAGGAGTTCATCAAGCACAACAGTTAATCGAGCATCTAAGTACTCTAGTTTAGTTCCAGATATCTATAATTCTCGATCGCTTATCACTTTTCATAACCAAGAAGTCAAAGATGTTTTTGCATTGGAATAACAATTGATTCTTTATTATTAATGGATCGTACAGTGATATCTTTTATTGGTTCACCGATCTGTTCAAAACCTTGTCTTTGAAACAGATGAAGATTCTGCGGTAAGATTTCGATTAGTAAGGTTGTCGCTCCGTAACTTTTCGCAACTATACAGGCAGAAAATATGATTTTATTGAAGATAATTTTTCCTCGCGCTTCTTTAATGATTGCTAAGCGTGACATTTCGCATACATTCTCTTGAGAAAATTTATTGATGTCAAATCCAGTTTCTTCTATAGGCATTCCACAAGAACAGTTAGGAACAACAATGCGATAAGTTCCAACAAGAATGTCGGCATATAAGATTTGCATGTAATGGGATATTTGTTCGTATTTATCAGGTATTTGCATCCCGTATAGTTTAAGTTCGTCGTGAAACACGTCTACAAGTATTTGACGACAAGATTCTATACAATCTAAGTCGCTTGCTTGCTCAATTAGAATAGTCATAATGATTGGGGACTCAAAATTATAATTTTTAAGGTAGTCTGAAGGAAGATTAGAGTAAATACCTAGTGAATTTAGATGTTATCTGATTAGAAAAACTTCTAGACTTTTTGGTAAATTGCGAATTTATCGTTCTTACTAGTTGCTAATAATCCAGTTCCTACACCTAATTCAAGAATTTTGCGACTATCACCAATAGTTGATTTGGCATCGTTCGCCATTATCTGATAGTCATAGTAACCAGAAGTTACCCATAGATCACAATAGTCGGTAATATTAGTGTATTGATTTGTATCTGATTTATTTAAATTCGCTGGCGAAATATTGTGCATACATTTTTCTTGGTAGAATTGCTTGGAAAAACTCCTGACTATAGGCATAGACAAGGTTTGAATATCTCTGGGGAGTTCCATTGCTAAGTGCGATCGCACATTAGTTACGACTACTACTCACCGCTATGTAATAGATTATTTTCCATCTTGTATAAGCCTATAATTCTAAATTGGGATATTACCATGAAAGACGACAACCTAAGAGCTGAACTTAAGAATAAAGTTGTCAGCGAGTGCATACAATATAAAATACTTGTATCTACTTACTTCCATCGCCGATCTATTAAGCTATCGTCAATATGCCTAATATCACCGTTAAATTACCCCAAGATTCCTACGCGATCGCAATTTCTCCTGACAGTTTAAAAGAGTTGGGAAACCAAATGAGACAATTAAATCTTGGCAATAAGGTGTTAGTTGTCTCTAACCCAGAAATCTTTGGTCATTACGGTGAAACTTGTCTTAATTCCTTAAAAGAAGCTGGTTTTGAAACCTGTACTCATTTAATACCTGCGGGGGAAGAGTATAAACATCTGGAGTCGATTCAGCAGGTATACGATACTGCCCAAGCCAATCATTTAGAAAGATCTTCTACTTTTGTCGCTTTAGGTGGTGGAGTTGTTGGCGATATGACGGGATTTTCCGCTGCCACTTGGTTACGGGGGGTTAATTTTGTGCAAGTACCAACTTCTTTACTGGCGATCGTCGATGCTTCAGTTGGCGGAAAAACTGGAGTTAATCATCCCCAAGGAAAAAATCTGATTGGTGCTTTTTATCAGCCAAAATTAGTGGCAATTGATCCAAATTTATTAAAAACTTTACCTCCTAGAGAATTTCGCGCAGGAATGGCGGAGGTGATTAAATACGGGGTAATTTGGGATGCAGATTTATTCACTAAGTTGGAACATCATGAACATCTCGATAGTTTGGATCATGTCGGGGATGAACTATTAGAAACTATTATTACTCGCTCCTGTCAGGCAAAAGCGGAGGTAGTTGGTCAAGATGAGAAAGAAGCAGGATTACGGGCAATTCTTAACTACGGACATACTATTGGTCATGCAGTAGAAAGTCTGACTCACTATAAACAATTCGTTCACGGTGAGGCTGTGGCAATCGGAATGGTGGCAGCAGGAAAAATTGCTGTAGCCATGGGCATGTGGACAGCAGAAGAGGCTCAACGCCAAGATGCACTAATTGCTAAGGCTGGTTTACCAATTGATCTTCCTACTGAGTTAGCCATCTCAGATATTTTAGAAACTATTAAAAGTGACAAGAAAGTCAAAGCAGGAAAGGTTCGCTTTATCTTGCCTAATGCGATCGGTAAAGTAATTATTACCGATCAAGTAAATCCAGAAATTATTATAAAAGCTCTAAGCTAAATATTATCTTTTCCTTTCTAGCATAATCAAATACAACTTATTGCACTGGAGATTTTTTATTCAAGCTATACAGATAAATTAAAGCAATACTAAGGCAAATAACTCTACTCACATCAGATGCTAAGGTTGCCCAAATTGCTCCATACAAGCCATGAATTGGAATCAACCAGACATTAAGAGCTATGTTAATAGCTGCTGCTATTACCTGAATAATACTACGGATTTTTTGATGCCCCAAACCTGTCAAGGTGTTAGCTACTAGTAAATGTAAAGCAGTGATCAAAGGTAGTGGTGCTAGCCAGCGTAAAGTAGAAATAACATTTTGGTATTCAGAACCCAAAATTTGAGGAACTATTGGCGCGAAAGCTTGGAAAGCTACAAAGCTTAAAATTCCGTAGACCAAAATTATCGGTAACAGCTTTCTAGCAAAATTCAGGCAGTTATCCCATCCCAAAGCACCATGTTGAAAAAATCGGGGATAGGTAGCATTAAACATAGCAAGCATGGGAACATCACCAATATTGATAAAGCGGTATGCTGAACCATATATTCCCGTTGCCTCTAAGGTTGCCATGTTAAGCAACATAGTTTTGTCGATATTATTGTTGATATTATTGGCTGACATTCCTAAAGAAAAATAGATTCCTTGTCTAATATCCGACTTAATTCTTGCTAGCATCAACCTGGGTTTTCCTACTGTTTTATTAATTGTTAAAAGAGCAAATAAGCCAACTAACATAGAACTGAAAAAATAAAGCACAGACCAAGTTTCTATATCTACAGTCGCCGAAAAATCAAAGTTGTTTAGAAAAGCTACTATACATAAAATAGCGATCAGCTTACCTACAGTACTCAAAACTATCAGTTGAGCAGCTTTGTGGACTAACCCTACCGCTCTCATAGCTTTATTACTAGCATCTTGTAGATTTAGGCAAAGTAAATCAGCTATTAAAATAAATGCAATGGGAACTAATGAGATATTATCAGGAAAAATTAATCCAGAAACTAATAATAAGCAACTAGTTATAACCATGCTATTAACTAGTAAAATTAATAGAGCGTTGCCCCAATAGCTAGGAAAAACTCCTCGCTCAACTGATACTCGCTTGACTAAAATATCATCGCTACCGAGAGCAGCAAAAGGAGATAACAAAGATGCTAACGCAGAGACACCAACAAAAGAACCATAGTTTTCTGTTCCCAAAGAGCGAGCCAAAATTATAAAATAAGCAGCTTGAACTATAACATTGATTAATCTAGCAATCAACATCCATGAAGTATCTTTGAATAATGCTTTATTGGTAATCTGAGCAATTCTAATTTTAATATCTTTTAGATTCATTATTTTTCATAGTTATTCATAAAAAATTAAAGTAAAATGATAAAAGTATGCTGATATCAGTATGTGTTGCCACCTACAAAAGACCAAAAAAACTTCGGCTGTTACTTCAAGGACTCAATCAATTAGTTTTTGTGGAAATCGATCAACCTGAAATAGAGGTTATTATAGTTGATAATGACGTTGCAGGATTGGCTGATGCAATTTGTGACGAGATTAAGTCGCAATTTCAATGGAACTTAAAAACAGGTGTCGAAAGTGAAAGAGGAATTACCTATGCGCGGAACAAAACCATTTCGATGGTCTCTGTAGATGCAGATTTTGTTGCGATTATCGATGATGATGAAATTCCCGAATCATCATGGTTAGAAGAACTGCTACTGGTACAGCGCCAATATGATTCAGATATCGTCACGGGACCAGTAATGCCTCGTTTTGAAGATTACGAAGTTCCTGACTGGATTGTAAGGGGTAAATTTTTTGAACCACCTCGCTTTCAAACAGGGGAATCAAGACCAGTAGCTTATACCAATAACGTCATCGTTAAAGCTGAAATATTAAGGAACTTAGATCCAGTTTTTGATAATCGCTTTGCAATCTCTGGGGGTTCTGATTGCTATCTGTTTTTAAATCTCCATAAAGCAGGATACAAGATTACCTGGGCAAATGAAGCAATTGTCTATGATCTTATTCCGTTTTCTCGTACTAACCTAAAATGGATCTTGTTCCGTGGTTATCGCGAACCGAGCAGCTATAGTTCTGCGGAGAAAGAGCTATATCCCTCCTTTTCTGTCCAGTCAACTCGTATTTTAAAAGGATTTGCTCTGATTACCATTGGACTGATACGACTTGTTCCTTCGCTACTAATCGGAAAAGCTGCCGTCGTGATTTCTTTAATATATACCGCTCGTGGATTAGGAACTTTGGGCGGTTTACTGGGATTGTTTTATGAAGAATACAAGAACATCGGCAACCTGACATCAGCAGAGGAGAAAAGGGAGTAGGGTCAGGTTAAAGAAATAGAAAGGAAACAATCGTGATCAACGCGAGTTGGGAGTTATAATTTTCTCAACAAAATAATAGAGAATTCAAACACCCAAAAAGTTATGAATTAAAGAGTTTGTAGTTTTGTGGAACTGACGTTGATCAATTTATCTTTTATTCTTTCCCACTTATCTTTTAGAGAATGTCTTTAGAACCTTGTAAAGTTTGCGGTACTTTTAATGCAACAGAAACAGAGATTTGCCTTAGCTGTGGTTATCCCACTCAAGGCAACAAAAGACCAGCTATTTTTCGTGGAATAGCGATCGCTCTAGTGATCTGTTTTGCCTTACCCTTTCTCTCAGGATTAATCAACTGGATTATGCTACAACTAAAACCCGAATCACCCACACCAACTCAATCTGAAGTTTCTTTAATTCAATATCTTTAGATTATATCTAAATACTAGCTTTGATAAATTTACTGGCGACTTGTCGCTAATAACTGATAATATGATCGATGCCTCTCGTGGGATTGAGATAAAGATTATGGCGTTAGTTGTTCAAAAATACGGTGGTACATCGGTCGGTTCAGTAGAGAGAATTCAGGCTGTAGCCAATAGAATACACAAAACTGTAAAGCAAGGAAATAGCTTGGTGGTAGTTGTCTCAGCAATGGGAAAGACAACTGATACTTTGGTAAAACTGGCTAATGAAATATCCAGTAATCCCTGCCGTCGAGAAATGGATATGCTGCTGTCTACTGGAGAGCAAGTAACCATTGCTCTTTTGAGTATGGCTTTACAAGAATTAGGACAACCAGCAATTTCGCTGACAGGAGCGCAGGTGGGAATTGTCACCGAAGCAGAACATAGTCGCGCCAGGATTTTGCAAGTATGTACTGATCGCCTGGAACAACATCTTAATAAGGGGGAGGTTGTAGTCGTCGCTGGTTTTCAGGGAGTTAGCAACAGTGAAATTTTAGAAATTACCACTCTGGGAAGGGGTGGCTCTGATACCTCCGCAGTGGCTCTGGCGGCTTCTCTCAAAGCAGATCGTTGTGAGATTTATACCGATGTCCCAGGAATTCTGACGACGGATCCTCGTCTCGTACCTTCGGCTCAACTAATGTCTGAGATCACTGCTGACGAAATGTTAGAGTTGGCTAGCCTAGGAGCCAAAGTGTTACATCCCCGCGCAGTAGAAATTGCTCGCAACTATGGGATGCCACTGGTGGTCTTGTCTAGCTGGAGCGATCGCCCTGGTACCAAAGTAGTTTCTCGTTTACCCCAACCTCGTTCCTTACAGGGGATGGAAATTGCCAAACCAGTAGATGGGGTAGAAGTAGACCGTGATCAGGCGAAAATTGCGCTCTTACGAGTGCCAGATTGTCCAGGGGTAGCAGCGAGTTTATTTGGCGAAATATCTGAACAGAGTATTGACGTAGATCTAATCATTCAATCGATTCATGAGGGAAACACCAACGACATTGCTTTTACCGTAGTTAATCGGGTCTTACAGGCAGCATCTGCCGTTGCCGAAGCGATCGCGCCCTCCCTACGGACTCATCCTACCGCAGCCAACGAAGCCGAGGTTATGGTAGACCGCCAAATTGCCAAAGTGGCTATTTCTGGTGCAGGGATGATTGGTCGTCCAGGCATTGCTGCTAAAATGTTTAAAACCCTTGCCGATGCCAGCATTAACATTCAGATGATTTCCACTTCAGAAGTCAAGGTAAGCTGTGTAATCGATGAATCAGAATGCGATCGGGCTTTACATTTGCTGTCTCAATCTTTTGATGTCGATCTCAGTTCACAAAAGGAAATTACGGCAAATCAGTATCAGGGTAAATATCCCCCTGTTAGAGGCGTAGCTCTCGATACAGATCAAGCGAGGATTGCCATTCGTCAGGTGCCAGATACCCCAGGCATGGCAGCGCAGATCTTTTCCCTGTTAGCGAAAAAAAATATTAGCGTTGACGCGATTATTCAATCTCAACGTTGTCATATTATCGATAGTGTTCCCACTCGTGATATTGCCTTTACCGTTGCTCAGTCAGATGCGGATTTAGCCTGTGAGGTGATTACAGAATTAGATCAAAAAATCGGCTGTGGTCAAGTATCGGGAGATACGGCGATCGCTAAATTAAGTGTAGTTGGTGCTGGCATGATTGGACATCCAGGAGTAGCTACTAAGTTTTTTGCGGCTCTTGCCCAGGAAAAAATTAACATCCAGATGATTACCACCTCTGAAATCAAAATCAGTTGCGTTATCGATGAGGTAGATGGAGTAAACGCTCTCAAGGCAGTTCATGAAGCCTTTGGTTTGGGAGGCAAAGAAAGAGTTACTATTTCTACATAATCAATAGACCTCTTACAAAAATAAATCGGACTTAGGCAAAAGGTCTATTGATTAGCTTGACGTAAAGACTTAATAGTTGCGATCGCAGCATTGCCTACAATTTCAATTTCTTCTGGAGTATTAAACCTACCAATGCCAAAGCGTAGGGAAGCATGAGCTAGTTTTTCAGATCGTCCCAAAGCTGTTAAAACATGTGAAGGTGCAGTAGATTCAGAAGAACATGCAGAACCCGAAGAGACAGCTACTACTGATTGCAGTCCTAATAATAAAGCCGAGCCATTAACTCCCTCAATGCTAATATTGAGATTATTGTGGAGGCTTTTAGTAAAATTGCCGTTCAAGTGGATGCCGTCAAGGGGCTTAAACATTGACCAGAGTTGTTTTTTAAGCTGCAATATACGCTCTGATTCAGATTCCATTGACTCTACCCCAATCTCTAAAGCTTTAGCAAAGCCAACTATCTGGGGTGTATACAAAGTACCCGATCTCCTGCCTCGCTCTTGCCCCCCTCCCTGGATCTGCGAAGCTAACTTAACGCGGGGATTACGACGACGCACATATAAAGCGCCGATGCCTTTTGGTCCATATATCTTGTGAGCAGTTAGAGACATCAAGTCAATATTCATTGCTGCCACATCTAAAGGAATTTTGGCGATCGCCTGAGCTGCATCAGTATGGAACAATACCCCGTGACTGTGACAAATTGTGCCAATTTCAGCTAATGGTTGTAATACGCCAATTTCGTTGTTGGCTGCCATCACAGAAACCAAAATTGTATCCTCTCGGATAGCTGCTTCTAACTTCTGGAGATCTAACAAGCCATCAGATTGGACAGGAAGATAGGTAACTTCAAACCCCAATGTTTCTAAGTAAGCACAAGGATCTAATACTGCCCGATGTTCAGTAGCGACAGTAATAATATGTTTACCTTGATTAAAATAAGCTTCTGCCACACCTTTAATCGCAAGGTTATTAGCCTCTGTTGCACCACTAGTAAAAACAATTTCTTCTGGGGTAGTATTAATAATCCTGGAAATTACTTCCCTCCCATTCTTGACTGCTGCACTAGCTTCCCAACCATAAACATGAGTATTGGTTGCAGGATTACCAAAACTTTCGGTAAAGTAGGGCAACATCACTTCTAATACCCTTTGATCCATGGGGGTAGTTGCGTGAGCATCAAGATATATCGGACGTTGAGACATTTTAAATATAAAAGTCAATATTTAATTTGAATATAGCAGTTTTCTGGGTTGTCATTTGGGGAACTAATAAGTAGGTAGTTAATGGTCTTGGGCGCCAATATCGATACCATTAACAAAGTCGATTCATAAATAAATAGAACCCATTTTAATGGTGACTTTATTTAAGTCTGCCTCCATTAGTCCCATATAAGAAATAAACAGAGAAAATAATAGAGCTATAGTTTCTAATTTTGTTGACAAATGTGGCTATTATTATTAGCTTGGTACGGTTTAATCTGCACAAAACTTAATACTTCTCAGTTAAGAATTAAGCTGAGTTAAAAATCGAAAAATTAAGTTGTTTTAGATCTTAAGACATTTTTCGATGATAACGACTAAAAATATTGTTAAATACTATGAGTCCCAAAACAGCAACTACATCCAAAACAGCAACTAAAACAGAAGACGAGCCAAAAATCATCAATGTAGATCGTGATTTTAAGGGGAATTTAGAAAATGCGATCGCTGCTGCCAAGGATGGTGATCTAGTTCAACTGGGGAATGATACATACTATACCGAAGGAATTAGACTCAATAAAGATATTACAATTGATGGTCAAAAAGGTTCCGTAATAGACGGAGGCGGAACGTCGGAACCAATTTTCTATTTAACTGCTGGTGCCAGTGGTGCAACTATCCAAGACGTAGAAATAACCAATGGCAATCATGGCATTTTTGGAGAAGGGGCATCTAACCTAACATTACAAAACCTGGCTTTTAATCTTGAATCTATCCCTTCTGATTCCAAAACAGCAACTAAAACAGAAGACGAGCCAAAAATTATCAATGTAGATCGTGATTTTAAGGGGAATTTAGAAAATGCGATCGCTGCTGCCAAGAATGGTGATCTAGTTCAACTGGGGAATGATACATACTATACCGAAGGAATTAGACTCAATAAAGATATTACAATTGATGGTCAAAAAGGTTCCGTAATAGACGGAGGCGGAACGTCGGAATCAATTTTCTATTTAACTGCTAGTGCGAGTGGTGCAACTATTCAAGACGTAGAAATAACCAATGGTAATAATGGCATTTTTGCTGAAGGTGCATCGAACCTCACATTACAAAACCTTGATATAAATAATATTGGTATAAACCAAACAATTAGGAACGGTCCAAATAACACTGGGATAATCCTTAGCCACGCTGAAGGACTTCGGTTATTGGATTCTAAAATACATAATATCGGCAGAAAAGCTGTTGGGATTGAAAATACAGACGGAGGGATCATCAGCGGTCTTTCAATAGAAGATGTTAATCTTAGAGCGCAACATACACAAAGTCATGATGCTGCTGGCATTAAATTTTTTAACACTAATGATATTACCGTAAAAGATAGTTACTTCTCTGATATAAATGGAATCAGTATCTGGAATGACACCAATAATAGTACGACAATCGAAAATAATGTCATTGAAAATGTAGGGGAAGACTTTTTAGCACCTAGCTTTAATCAACAAGTAGACATCTTCGGTATCTACGATGAAAAAAGCTATAATTCAGTGATCAAAAACAATGAAGTTACTGCTATTGATGATTTTTCAGCATTTAGAGCCACAGAATTTAGTGGCGAAACTATGACTCTTGAGGACAATAACTTCTCCAGTTCCAAGTTAGGTACAACAGATTATTGGGTAAATGAGTTAGCAGAAAAACTCGTTGCACTAACTGAAGATCCAGATCAAGCAGACTTTAGTTTATTTGCCGAAGAATATTCGGCTTATGCTAATATTGGCGATTAATTTTATATAATAACTACTAATTTTGACCATCTGTGACAAGTTAAGAGACTACGTTGTTTATCAACTGGTTTTTAGCTGTCAGCGCAGCGCATTCGCGCAGATCGTCGCTAGACGACTGGAAAGCTTCGCTTTCGCGCTATTAGCTTTTAAGACATTGTTTAATAAGGAGTGAAATGAAATTAACCGCTAACGTTAATCCTAAAGATTATCGCGCCATTCTACGATTAGGTAAATCTAATCATTGACATAGCTGAGAATTTAAGCCATTTTTGGATATATTTCTGGAAATCGCGCTATGGCTGAGTATGAAGAGTTTAATTGTGACTTTGAAGGGTTCGTTATCTTTAAGAATGGGGAGGTCTTAGATTCCCGCGAAGGCTCGATATGCTACCGCCTTGATAATATTATCGAAAATTCCGCTAAAAGCTATGACGAAGTTCTAGCAGAAATCAAAGATGATGCCAATCTACAAATGGTTCTAGGACTCCATTTTAGTGAAGGAGACCCTGATGATGGCAGTATCAAATGGAAGCTTAACAGAGATTTAAAAGCTGTTCAGTAAGCTTGAAGCATATACCTAGCCTCTGAGATCTAGTTTCACGCAGAGTTTAGGTGATTTCCAGCAATCATTATACCCACAAGAAAGCAACGGTATGCTGATTTGACGGATGCAAGTGGGTATAGTCTTTCTTGGAAATCACCTTAATACTAGGAACTACTAGTCCTTTAGCTTTAGGTTTGGCTATCCTTGGCTCACAAATTCCTGACATCGACACCATCACTAGCACCATTGGCTTGCACTCGAATGGGTGTAAAATCTTCTTTCCCGTTCAATTAGCTCATGGATTGAGGATAAGCCTTCGGCATGACTTCGTTACGATTCCCCCATCGTTCAATTACTCATTCTCTGCTGGGTAAGGCGATCGCGCTTTTGAGGGGACAGTATGCAGTGGGAATGGTGGAGATTAGGATAGTGCAGTCTAAATCATAAATTAAGGACCAGGGAGACAAGGGGACAAGGGGACAAGGGGACAAGGGGACAAGGGGACAAGGGGACAACAAGGGGACAAGGGGACAAGGGGACAAGGGGACAAGGTAGAAACTTTAATTAAGCTATTCCTCAAATCAATCTTGACGCTCTACTAGAAGCATCTATTAATTTGGAGAAAGCGATCGCATCTCTAGATGAAGCCAAACTCAACCTACCGTCGTCCCGTGGTAATTATTTTTGATTTATGATTGTTTGGTCTATGATACTTAATCGTTTTCCCAACTGTCGTAAGAAACTAGATCCCCAATAGGATCGCGCAAGAGGTAATCAGATCTTTCTAGTTCACATTCAATTGTCACCCATTCGCGGGCTGGAATATATTTGCAAAGGGTATATATAGACTGTTGAGGGCTAACAATGCCTATTTCGATGAGTTGTCGAGCTTCGTCTTTGAGGGTATCTAGAGAATAGCTATGGGAAACGGGATGGTATGCAGTAGCAGCAGTCATGTATTATCACCAATTTAATGATTTTGAATTTAAATCTTCTTCTACAAATATAAACTATGAGCAGGGATTTGTTAATACTATTTACTAAACTGCTGTATCGAAAATTACAAAATAGTCGTAATATAAGTAATATTAATATTATATCGAGATTTGATTAAGTAATTAGCTGAAATATTTTACATGATTTTAATGGTTTTTTGATGTTGCTCAATCCTAGTTAACGGGAGTAAAGATACTAAGACTAAAATCCGAAGTTATGTGACTTAGATCCTAGCACAATGGATTTTTGACTAAATAAAGCTTCTAGGGCGATCGCCTGAGCCTGATTCATTTGTCCATAGCTAAAAACCCAAGGTAGATCTGACTCGATAATGCTGTTAAACCATTCCATTACATAAGGGCTGCCATAAATCACTATTCCCACAGCCTGTCCACTGGAGATAAATCGCCGATATATTTGTTTGGCTTTGGTAGTTAAACCTGCATTGCCACGAAAAGGGTTGCCGCGAATAAACACTTGCAATAATGTAGGGCGAGAATCCAATAAAATGCAGTCTAAGGTATCGCTGTCTAACAATTGTCTTTGGTAATTAAATCTTTGGGGAATTGTAATGGCAGGAGAATTAATATCCAAATAGGGAGTATTCAATACATCATCCACCACAATCAAATTACGACAATCCTGATCAGAATTAGGGATTAGGGATACTTCACTTTTTTGCAACGAATCTCCCAAGATAGACTTAACTGTCTGTTGAGCTTGATGATTAAATAACTCTGAAGCTTCAGTTTGAGCAGAGAAGACGCGATTCTTAGCTTGCCAAATACGGGACAAAGACTGGTTGATACGTTGTTCAGTAATCCTGCCCGACTGCACTGCATTATCAATCGAGGAGATCGCCACCTCTGGATCATCAGGCATCAATAAAATATCGCTTCCCGCTTCAATTGCCATTACAGAAACTTCTTCAGGAGTAGCAAATTTAGTGATTCCCCCCATGATTAGAGCATCGGTAACGACTAAACCTTTAAACCCCAACTGCTTTCTTAGTTTCCCTGTGACGATTTCCTTAGAGAGAGTAGCTGGTTGGTGCTGATCCCAAACAGGAATCAACAGATGAGCCGTCATCACGCTATCTACCCCAGCAGTGATCGCTTGCTCAAATGGGGGCAATTCGATAGCTGATAGTCGAGAATCGACATGAGGAATAGCAGGTAAATCTAGGTGGGAGTCAGTGGCGGTGTCTCCGTGTCCAGGAAAATGCTTGGCGGTAGTTAAAATAGCCATGGATCTAGCACCACGAATAAATGCGGTGGTTAATGCACCAACTACTTCAGGGCGATCGCCAAAAGCGCGAATATTAATTACAGGATTATCAGGATTATTATTAACATCTACTACAGGAGCTAGTAACCAATTAATTCCCACAGTCCAAGCTTCTTCTGCCGTCACCATACCCATTTGGTAAGCATACTGTCGTGCCAGATCAGGGTTCTGCTGATAAATCTCACTTAAAGCCATTGGTGGCGGAAACCAAGTGCCTCCAGGGAAACGCTGTCCAATACCTTCTTCAACATCTGCGGCAATTAACAAGGGAGTTTTCGCCCAACTCTGTAGCTGTTGCGATCGCGCTTGTAATTCAATGCTGCTGCCCCCCAAAAGAATTACCCCACCCAGGTTGAATTCGGCGAGCCACTTGCTTAATTTAGCATTATTCGCTTCCCAAACAGGATAACGAATTTGATGATCATGTAAATAGCCAGAAGCTCGGACAACAATCATCTGAGCAATCTTTTCTTTGAGGGACAATCTGCGCCAATCTTTTAAGTAACTCGGCATAAAACTCCGAACTCCGTAGCTTGCTTCTCGCGGAGCGAGTACTCCGAACTCCGAACTCACGTCATTCTACTATCTCTGGTTTGTTTTGTCTTTCTTGGCTGATTTTACTCAGCAGGTTCAACATATTGTCTCCTCTTTCCAATGAATCCTCAAAAAACTTTACTGTTGGCGTGCGTCTCAACTGCATTCGACTGCCTAATTGCTTACGGACAAAATTTACTGAAGATTCCAAACCTGCCATAGTTTCTAATCTGGCTTCTTCCGTGCCATAAATACTGACAAAAATTTTAGCGTGTTGCAAATCTCCCGAAACGTCCACTTCGGTAACGCTTACCATTCCTGCACCAACGCGATCGTCTTTGATTTCGCTGAGTAACATTTGGCTTACTTCTCGCTTAATTAAAGCAGCTACGCGAGCCACACGACGACTATTAGCCATAATTTTTACCTAATTCTAATAACTATCTAATCTACTGTCTCACTATTACACTATTGTAGATGGTAGTTAAAAGCTATCTTGAGTGACAAAAGAGGACTCCCAGTAAAAGCATTTTCGTAGCGAAAGCGCAGAAAACGGTTTACTGGTGAGATGAATTTTGTCCAACAAATAAAACCGCGCAGCGACAATATTTAAATACATTTTCTGGTTAAAACTTTATGTTTGTATGGCATAAGTAATGAGATAATAATAGTGGTGTAAAACAGCCCATCGAACGTGAGTCTTAAGTAGGTCAGTAGCTAGTTTGGTAGCTGGCGAAGTTATGTCCAGAACCGACCTAGTGAGAGAAATGTTTTTGTACCTCGAAAAACGAATACATCGGTTGCAGCAAGAAAGAATCTGTTGCTGCAACCAATGTATTCCAGTTGCGAGATGAGAGAAATCAATGTGTTTCTTGATTGTGCGGTGGGGCGCATCGTGCAATTCCAACTAAAATGTCTGTGGATTCGTTCTGTCGGGGGCATAACTTCGGTTTGGTCTAGATAAGAGGAAAGGAAGCAGAAATCTAAACTCGTAAGGGTTAGAATCCCCCGTGGAGGGCGCGTAGCGCTTAACGGCGGGAGTCGTCAAACTTTCTTGATACACTACCATTCAATCTGTCATGCCTGTATAAAGAGGTACGGCAATCATCTTACCTTTACCCAAAGCATTGCGCTTAAAAGTTTTGGTTTCTCCTGCATGAGTTTCTTCTATGTGGACGGTATAAGTAGAACCAAAGGCTATTTCCCGATAAACTGCGCTTACCGCAGAATTATGATTAATTAATAAAGGTATAGTCGGATCTTTAACTCCCTGAGAAGGATAAAACAAGCCACCTAAGATTTCAGTCTTCCCGCCATTAAAAGTAGCAGCCACAGTATTGCCAAACTCTGTTTTATAGCCTAATACCCAAACTTGACTTCCATCATTTTTCAAGAGGGGTTCTGGAGGAGGAGATTCGCAGTTAAGCTGACGAGCGTAAAGTTTTTGACCTTTACCTAAATGAATTCGAGGAGCTACAACGTTCTCAATAAACCAAGTTCCAGTTGAAGAGGTTGTGGAAAAAAGAATGCCAGTAGAATGACGTAATGCGACTGGTTTAGAGGCTACATTTTCCATCAGACAACGATCTGAACCAAAGCAATTAAATCGCTCGACAATTACTGGATGTTGGTCATTTTCAAAGCGCAAAAAACCATTGGGCGAACTAATCGGGGAATTAAAACCAATTATTCGGCGAACTCTACCTCTTACAGTTACAGGTCGGTCTAACCTGTATTTCCCATTGGGAAAGTAAACGGTGGTTTTACCTGCATCGATTGCCTTTTGGATGGCTTTGGAGTCATCAGCTTGATCATTGGCAATAGCACCGTAGTCTTGAACGTTAACCCAGTTGTTGAGGTTGCGATCGCGAAATTCTGGTGTTTCCTTAATGGGTAAATTGAGAGTTGTCTGGCGAGAATCAAATAAATTTTTAGGTTCGCCCGAAACAAATTCTTTGATCCGCAAACTCCTAATTAGTTCGTCATTGTTTTGAATCGCCGCCTTATAGCCCTCTATATTGACGTTACGAACTAAAAGATTAACCGAATTTTGAATTGCAACCTGCTGGGAAGAACCACCGCGAAGTTCAGAATCTATTAGAACACTAGGACCTGGCCAGTAACCTTTGTTAATTAGAGCCGGAACTTGGTTAAAACTGGTCAATTTACGAACCGCAATCACATTGCTATCGTTAAGTATCCCTACTTTATTTTGCTTTTCTAAATAAATATTCTCAAAGGTAATACTATAAAGAGCAGAAGCAATTTTAATACCTGTATCAAAACCTTTGATCGTCACATTTTTAATCAGACAAGGACCAACTTCTCTGGTAAGCTCTAAACCGACTGTTCCTTGACCATCTTGAGACACAATTGCGACATTTTCTACCGCACCAGTATTACTAGCATTAAAGTCTACTCCGATCGCACCAGGATTATCTATACCGACATCAAAAGTCATGTCAAAAATATAGTTACTATGGGCGCGAGGTCCTTGACCATCTTGGGTACCAATCGATCCAGTACGCACTATTGCTTGGGGATGTTCGGAATTCTGAAAAAGATCGGCTCGATTTTTGAGCTTGATCGTCGTTTGCCCTATACCTTCTCCCTGCCAGGTTAGGAAAGCGCCATAATTACCGTTACTATGTTTCCATTCAATTTCTTCGCTAACTAAATAAGTTCCTGCGGGAAAAAATAATGTTTTATGCTGCATTAAATTTTGCTGCACAGCTTGACGAATAGCTTCTGTATCATCAGTTATACCATCTCCTTTGGCTCCGTAATCTTGAACATTAGCAAAATTTGCATCCAGAGGATAGACAACTGACTCAATCATCGGTTCAGGAATGCTTTTTGCTGATAAACATCCTGACAAGAGAACAAAACAGCATAGGCTGATTAAAGCGATCACCACCAGATTTAGATTGATTTCTCTACACCATAAATTAATCGGTAGTCGATACTTTTTAAACAAGATTTTACTCATAATTGTTACCTGTAAGCAAAATAAATAATAACCAATAAAATACAGCTCAAAAACAATATCTAATTAACAATGAGGCGATTGATTTACACTTTAATCAGCAACGTTTTACATGAAGCCGAATCTTGCTTTCATGCCATCTTAATCCAATAAACATTGCCATAGAAAGCATATAACCTGGTTCTTCCATCTGAGTAAAAATCAAACCGACCACAAATATACTCAAGAGCCAAAACCGAGCCAAATCGTCCTGACAAACATGATGCCAGACCAAATATCCCAGATACAAATATGCTCCTAAGCCAAAAAAACCTAAGTCTCCCCAAATTGCCGCCCAGCCAAAGAAAGGTGAAAACATAGTGGACTCTTTGGCAACCCAACTTGCATACACTACATCCCAAGTAGCCTGACTAGCAGGATGAACTGTTACACCCAAGGGAGATAGTAAACTAGAATACTGTTCTAGCATCCATCCCCCTAATCGCCCAATTGTGTGACCAGGACCAAGACCAAACAACCAATGTAAAGGGTATTCATAATAGGTTGGAATGATTCTAAGTCCAGCAGTTTTGGCTAGGGTTGCTTCTCCATTGGGGCCATATAGCTCTAAGCGATTTAACCAATGTGCAAAAGCACTAAAGGATGGTAGATTTTCGACGCACCAGAGAAAGCCCATCATAGCTACAATAATTCCGATTAGATAACTCAATGATTTTTTTGGCTGTTGCAATTGAGTCAAGAGTAAAAATAACCAGGCCACAGCAAAAGCGAGTAAAGTCTGTTTGGAATCAGAAATTATCAGTTGCCAGGCAGCGACTAACAAGAGAGAAATTCGCCACCATAGATGGGTCAATTTAGCATTAGTAAAATAATACAAACTAAAGCAAACGGAAATAGAGGCTGAAATATAATTACCTGCCGTTGTTAAGTAAAAGACGCCTTGAACTGCATCTTCTACCCCTAATGAACCCCTGGGAAGTAATCCCTGATGCAAAAGTGGCCATTGAATATAAGCCAATACCAAATTGATCAGACAACAACCAACTAACCAACGTCTAAAAAACTTCAGTTTATTAGGCGATATTGGTATACAAATTATTGCCAACAAAAGCATAAAAGGTTCTGCAAGCAACAAGAAATCGAGAACAAGATTAATTACACCTGCTTTGTTTAGCAACGCGCTAGCAGTCATGACTCCAAACAAAATCAACATACCTGATAAAAGTAATCGTGATGTGACAATTTGAGTAGGGTCTTTTGTGCGAGTTTTAATGATGACGAAAGCAACAGTCAAAGGAACAACGGCAAAATGAAGAAAATTAATTGCCGAAGGCGCACCAGCAGCTTCTAATATTCGAGGAAAAAAAGCAGCACTAAATGCGATTAGTATTAAGATCGAACTGGGTATATATCCCGCCTTTTGACTCAGATTGGTCATCTTATCATTAGTCATCAAGATAATTTGTGAAACTCAATTTGGAGATTTAGGGGTTTTGCTAGTTATGTTCAAGCAATAGTATCGATCGTTTTTTGAGATTCTAAGGTGTGATAAAAGTTATCGACTAACTGGTGCCAATGATATTGTTGAGAGCAGCTCAAAGCTCCCTTCATCAATTGTTTGCGCAAATTGCGATCGCCTGCCAATTCTACTAAAGCCTCGCTGAGTCTTTGAACAACAACTGCCGAACTGCAATTAGTCGTATCAATTGCCCGACCACAAGAGTCATCGACTATTGCGCCTGGGCCACCTAAATTTAAGCAAACTACTGGCAAACTATGGGATAGAGCTTCTAAAACTACGTTACCGCTAGAGTCATGCAAACTAGGAAACAAAAATGCGTCGTGTTGACTATAGGTTTGTAAAACTTTCTTTTGGGGCATCCAATCAATCCAGTCAATTGCAGTATCAATTTTCAATTCTGCCGCCATACGTTGTAGCCAGGCTGCATCGCTGCCTTTACCAATTACGGTAAGTCGAGAATTGGGCATTTGTTGCTGAAATTGGGCAAAAGCCTGGAGTCCCAGGTGCAGTCCTTTCCAATAAACTAATCTACCTACATATAACAGCCGAAATTCTCCATCGGGACGAAAATTCTGGGCTGCTTGAAGATCGCTGTTGCTTGGTTCAATGCCAATTTCTAAATAGAGTCGACATTTATCTTGATAGGACGGGGGAATAGCTGCTTTAGTTTCTTCAGTCTTACACAAGATAATGCTCGAACGCTGATACATTGCCCTAAGTAGGGGATTAATCGAGATCAACCTATTTGATAAATCTCTTAACCAATCTAAAATATAACCCCGTAAGGGAAAGCCGGTCCTCAGAGACTTTGGCGCTTTTTCTCCTCCACCAAGAGGACCACAGATAAAAGGAATGCCTAAAAACGCCATAAAAGAAGGCATCCGCAGTACCCCAAAGGTAAGATGATGCACCCAATCAAAACTTATCTCTTTGGTTAAAGATTGAGCCAGACAATATGCCCCCCATTGCCAGAGAAGATAATAGAGATAAACTCCCCCAGGGATTTTTTTCCAGCGCTTTACCCAGGTCGGTAAATCATAATAAACAAAATGCAAATTAGATCTGGGATTTATCGATAATGCTTGATCAATAACAGATTGATTATTAGCACGAGTAATTACCCACACTTCATAACCCAATTGCGCCATCTCTTTAGCCCAATGCCAACCTACACCAGGTTCAGAGCCTTTATAAGGTTCGCAGGCGTAGGCAGATAATAGTATTTTCACTTTGATTCTTTTAATACTTGAGCAATTTCTGCTGCGAGGAAGTCAGCATAACTCCAGTCTTCCCTTTCTTGACAGCTCAACCAACTTTCCACTAAATAAAAATGAGCTAATTTATTATATTTAGTGCGATCAATACCTTGAGAATCTAAATACTCTGAGACTAGGGGCTTTTTCCTAGTTGTTTCTAAAAGATTTTTTTTCTCCTGTAATAAATGCGATTGAATATATTGAAAATGAAATAAATCTTGAAGGGGTAGACCATTATATTTAGCTTCTTCCCAATCTACTGCCTGCAATCGGCGATCGCTAGACCATTTTAAATTCCAAGGGGTAAAATCACCGTGAACCCAGGTGCTGGGTAAAGGGGTAGGATCTTCTATCTTTTCCAGCAGGCGATTCAAATTAGATCGCATCTGCGGATCGATCCAATCTAAAATTGCCAGACGCTTTTTAAGAGACTGCACCTGCTCTTGCAGTGAGGTTTGCAGATGGGGAATTTCAGCACGAGAAAACCAAGAGATGTGAGCCGAAGTTAGACTGGCTTTTGTCAGCTTACCTTCCTTTACAGCCTGTACTGCAATCCCTTTTTCTGTGTTTATATGTAGTAATTGAGGTGCTAGACCAGGTTTTTCGGTGGCTAAACTGCTTAAGATTTCAGCTTCCTGCAAGATTTTAACGGTTGCATTATCGGTCAACGGAACTTTCGCTACCCCAATCAAAGTAGAATCTTCCCAATCAATTAATGAAACTACCGCTTTACGATTTGGACCTGGTGTACCAATATAAATTATGGGCAGTAAGCTCAATCCTTCATACCCCAGATGTCGCCAATCCCAGTCTGTCTCACCAACAATAGCGATCGATGTAACGTTAGGTAATCGATGTAATATTTTTGCCCAATAAGCAATTAATAGCAATTGCCATTTCCAATAGGAAATAGTGCCGTAGGGTCGCCATTGCCGAAGAATGGAGATACCGTATCGAGGATTTTGGGGGATAATCCAACGTGTTCCTTTTTTACTGTCAATGAGCCAGAATTTTGATTCTGCTGGAACTTTTTTTCCGTTGATGATTAACTTTGTTTTTGGCGGAAAAACTTGGTCAATAATTAGTTTGATTAGTTGTAAATCCATTATTTATCTCAATTTATGAAAAATATTAAAAATTCTGGTCTAAATAGTTAAATAGTTTTTAATGGGCTAATTAAGCGATCGCCACGATTTCTAATTAAGGTCGCAGGATTACCACCAACGATTACTCCTGGTGCTATATTTTTGGTTACGACTGAACCAGCACCGATGATTGCGCCTTTACCGATTTCTACTCCTGGCAAAATAATTACTCTTGCTCCAATCCAAACATCGTCGCCAATAGTTACAGGCGCTATGGGCATCACACCTTGTCGATTAATTGGGGTATGAGGATCTTCAAATGCGTGTCGAGTCGTCAGGATAATTACATCTGGACCCATTAAAACGTCATCGCCAATGGTCACAAAAGGATCGATTTTGGCATTTTGTCCTAACTGGGAACGGTTGCCGACTCTCAAACCATTTCCTTTGCCGAAATAGCATCCATGCTTGACTAAAACATTGTCACCACATTCATCAGCAACGAACTTAAGAAGGTTTTGTTTGAGCAAATAGCCAATGCGAGAAGTGGGTGCCGGACCCGTGGGAAATTTTGTGCCGAGGGAATAGTAAATAAATAAGGAAGTTATTTTCAGGATTTCCTTGATTTTTTTCATATTTGTAAGCCTTTTGAGCTAAATAATCAGTAAAAATTTCTAGTTATTTAAGCGATCGCTATTTGAGCTTAAGTCTGTTAGCGGTACGTTGTTTTAAATGAGCTAGAGCAATCTTTTCAATATCTCGTACAACTGAATCAACAGGCATGGAGGCATCTACTACGTGACCATTGGGCAAGGTGTCGATTAATTCCAAATATCTTGCTCTCTGTCGCGCCGTTTCCGCAAAAGATACTTCTTTTTTTCGAGCCTGCATTACTTCGGCAGGCGCATCCAATAAAATCCAGAGATCAGGCTGAGGAATAAATCTACCTACCAATTGGGCTAACCATAAAGAACCGCCATAACGATAGCGTCTCGTATCTACTAGCAAATCTTGATAGTAACGATCAAAAATAACTAGGGTTGATCTCGTCAATTTGGGAAAAATATTGGTCACATAACCCAAACAGTAATCAGCTAAAAAATAAAGTAGCTTAAGAGTGGAAGCCAGCCAGTTTCGAGGGGGTTGAGCGTGGGGATCTACGACTGGAGAACTGTTATCATTGCCTAATCCCAGTCTAGGTCGCAAATGGATATATTGAGTTTGGCGAAAAGCTGGGGAAAGTTTTTGCTGTACTTCGGCGATCGCTGTGCTTTTGCCTGAGCCATCTGCACCCAAAAACACAATCATTAGTCCTGTAGGTTGTCGAATGCGCTTAAAGATTCGAGCCAGTTCACCCCACCAGAAACGCAAGACTTTTACAGGATTTTCTCGTCCTACTTTACTTAGTAGTGCCGAGCGTAAATTTGGCAGATGATCGTACACTGGTTGCCAATTGCCCCCGCTAGCAGCAATTGCGATAGTTTCGGCTGCGGCTGTCGGCAATAAACGCTGTAGTTGGCGATCGCATTTAGCTGGCTGTTCTCGATACAGTTCGCTTAATCTTTGTGCTTGGGTTTCATCCATTGCACCTTTAGCCAATTTTTTAGCTAAATAGTAGGCAAATTCTAGTTCTGCTGGCGGTACATTGAAAAATTTATAAGATTGCTGTTGTTGTAAAAATTCTGACCCGCGAAAGAATACTCTTCCGTTACGGCGGTAATCTTGAGATACATCGAGCAGAATCAAGGCTGGTTTTCCCTCATATTCTCGACATAGAACATAGGAAAAAGCAGTGGCTTCGTGCTGTAATACTTGAACTACTTCCGCTACGCCATGTTCGGTAAGAAGCTGAGGAATTTGCTCTGGATTTTGCGATATAGCATCTATATCCGAATCCGAAGTAATAGCTTCGGGATAGTTTTGATAGCCGTGCAGTACGCACAAACTATGGTTTGCTTGCTTTAAAGCTTTAATGACTCGACGAAATAAATCTGATTCTCCAGTTTGGGGAGATGTAACTATATCAGGCTCAACAGACTTTAAATTAGACATTCTTAGATTAGACATTCTGCTCTAGGTTTAAGTTTTTATAATTTAGCCATGACGAAATTTGTAGCTGTGCCCACTGTCCGAGCCATAAACAGGCTTTTGCTAAAAAAAGAAACAGTCCCCGCACTAGTCCATATCTTCTGATTTGGTAATAGAACTGTGTTGGTAGACGAAACGGTGACTTCTTATGCCAAAACAACCAGTGCCAAGAGCGAGCTAGGGTTAGTCGAGGATTAAAATAGCTGGGCAGGTCAGCTCTAGAGTTGCCTGGATCGACCAGCATGGCGATCGCATCCCCCAAAATACAGGCTTTAAAACCCTTACGGGTTGCCTTATAGGTATACATACTGTCCCCCGCGTAATGAGGAAACTTGGATACTTCAGGTAGACCAATGCGATCAACTACCGCCACGGGAATTCCTACACACCAGCCAGAGGTTCCTTCTACCTCTAGAATTGTTCCTGCCGATGCAGCTTGACCTTGCCGACCGCGAAAACCGCTATAGCGCGATGGTTCGGTAGCTTCTGGGTTGTAAAAGCTGGCGCTAGCAATGGTATCGGGATGTTGCTCCATATGTGCCACTAGCTGGGGCAGAGCATTAAGCTGAGGTAGACAATCATCATTGAGCCAGAGAAAATACTTTGCGCCCTGGTCGTAAGCGTACTTCATGCCTAAAGCGATCGCTCCTGTCCACCAGAGATCGCCATCGCCGACAATAACGGTAACATCTGGATAAAGAGCTTTAATATCTTCTTTAGTTCCATCGGTAGAGCCATCGTCTACTACTACCACTTGATATCGAGATAAATCGCCAGTGGTTTTAAGACTCTCTAGACAAGCAAGAGTAATTTGACGACGATTATAAACGGGTATGATGATATATGCTGACTTTTGCTCGACTGTTTCGGTCATAGTTAATTTTTCCTTAAATGCCTAAAAGTTTATTTAATAAGTGAAAGCTGTTTAATCTGGTTACGATCGGACAAAATCAACAACTTCAGCCATAAATTGAGATACTGCTTCTGGCTGGTGATCGGTCATAATTTGTTGGGATTTTTCACCCATTTTGTTGATTAAATCAGGGCAATCAATAAATTGACTCATTAATTCCGCTAGTTGCTCTGGAGCATGAGGATCGAAGACATAGCCGTTTTTACCTTCCTCTACAATTTCCGCACTTCCTGCCCATTTTGAGCAAATAATGGGTTTGCCAAACATCATGGCTTCAACAGTGACTAAACCCCAGACATCTTCTAAGGTGGGAAAGACAAAAACGTCTGCTTGCCGATAGTAATTGCCCATCCGTTCGTATTCGACATTGCCTAAAAACTGGACTTGCTCTTTCAGATTATGAGCCTGGGTAAATTCTTCGAGTTCTTGACGCTGCAATCCATCACCGACAAGCAACAGGGAGTAATCTTCATATCCTTGAGCTTGCAGAAGACGACAGGATTGTAGTAATTCTAATAATCCCTTTCGGGGAATGAGTTTACCCGCACAGATAAAGATCGGACGTTTCAGTTTTACTTCATCTGACTGTAAATTTGGAGAATTTTGGGCGTAGGTTTTAGGATGGGGTATTAAGTAGGGACGGACAAAAACACGGTTTTCCTCAACACCAATTGCTTGAGTTAGATACTCTTTCCCAGCATCAGTATTAGTGATAAAAGCATCTGTTAGTCTGACGATTAACCGTCGCACGAAGAAACGCAATCTTGAATCGAGACGATCTACTCCTGGAGAGCTACCATCAAAAACAACCACTATTCGCCACCTAAAAATGATCTTTAAAATCGAAGCCAAAAGAGTCCAAAGCGAAAAAGCAGTAGAAAAGACCACTTCAGGTTGATATCGCAGCAAATGAGTAATGATGCTAGGAGACAGGTAGGTAAAGGAAGGACTATATCCCTTGGCAGATTTATCCTGAGAAACAACTTTCATCTCTCCTACTTTGATTACTTTGATAGAATCTTCAAATCCAGGAAGAAAGCCAGGCCAAGCAGGGGTAAAAACCGTAGTTTGAGGAAACAAGCTCGTAAATTCACTCAATATCGGTTGCCAGTAGTGTCCTGCTCCCTGGAAGAGCATGGCAATGCGCCTAGCTTTAGGCTGACTTTTGGTAGTCGGTGTAGTTAAGATTTCGCTAATCATAGTATTTTTTTATAATTGATGTGTGCGTTGCTGAACTAACTTGCCAAATGCTCAACAATTACTTGAGCAAAGCGTTCGGCAGAATTTTGTTCGGCAAAAGTCTTCATTTGCTGGCGATCGCCTAATTGTTCTGGAGATTTGTGCAAACATTCAGTTATGCCATCAGCAATTTCCTGAGGTAAAGTCGAATCAACAGTTAAACCAAGCTGGTATTGTCGCACCAGTTCTCCCATTAGTCCGTAGTTGGAACTTAATATGGGTTTTTGTGCAGCAGCAGCCAATAGTAAGATCCCACTCATCCCTATGTGTTTTTGATAGGGTGCCAGTACGAAATCTGCTAGTTGAAAATATTGGGATACATCTTGTTCGGGGACAAATTGGTAATGACCGATAATTTGAACTGGTTTAGTTCGACAGAAAGTTTCAACTTGAGTTTCAATCGATTGTTTGTCGCCTTCACCAATCATTACAAGACATATTTTCTGACAAAGATCTGATGATAATAAAGAGATAGCTTCTAATAACTGAGCGACACCTTTACGTCCTGTTAATGCGCCGAATAATAGAAATACTTTTCTATCAGTTTCAATCCCAAGCTTCTCCTTTAAACTACCTTGAGGTAACTTTGAGTGGTCGGGGATTTTGACAGGATCGGCAATAGAAAGTAGCTGTACGTGACTGGAAAATACCTCTTCAATGTATTTTGGAGCAAAGGGGTCAATACAAAATAATGTATGTAGCTGAGAATGGCGTAAAAGCCGAGTTAGGGTTACTTTTTCCCGCCATTGCAGCATTTTTTCCTGCCTGTTGGCTGAATAATTCGCAAAATTCCTGTAATGTAATGTGGGTCTGAAATAAATACCCGAAAAAGGACAAGGGGATTTTTTACCCAAGACTAGAGGCAACCACAAAGTATCAAAGTACATAATCGAACAGTGGGTAGCCTTTAACAATTTCGCATACCGGCAAAGTAAATTCCATTCTCGAAAGGCTCTGAAGACCCGTTTCAGTTTAGATTGAGGAGAGTTTAAAGCAGCTTCTTCCTCTGGTGCGATCGCAATTATATCGATATTATTAGATTCATTCTGGTTAATTAACTCCACCACATCTGCGTGTCTGGTGAAAAATTGAGGCGAAACGACAATATATAATTTAGCTGGTCGATTTTGCTTGAGCCAATACTCTACTAAGTGTTGAATGTAGCTGCCATGATGCCCCCCAACCAGGAGGTCAAATAACATTAATCGTTTCTGACTAACGTTGACAGCAGGTTGTGTTGTAAAATGGTGGAGCGATTTGAAACTACTAGATTGTTTTGTAAGCATCATCAAAGTCTGACGGTATTAACTAACGGTTACGGGTTGCTTCATAGCTTGATTGCTGGCAGTTAAAAGTTCCTCATAGAGAGATGAGTAACGATGAGCCTGCAATTCCAAAGCAAAAGTGGAGATCGCTTTAGCCCTAGCATTAAGCCGTAGTTGCTGATGACGTTGGCTATCTTCTAGAACCCAAGCAATCCCCTGGGCCAAATCTTCGACCTCGTAGGGTTTAGCTAGGTAACCACTGAGCTGATGATCGACAATATCTTTTAGTCCCGTAGCCTTAAAAGCAACTACTGGGGTACCGCAAGCCAGAGATTCGGAAGCGGTTTGTCCAAAAGATTCTTGAATCGATGGCACTATCATCACGTCAGCAGCAGAGTACAGAAGAGACAATGAAACATCATCATCAAATCGTCCTAAGTAATTAGCCTTAAAACCCAACTCAATTGGTTCTTTTGGTTGAGAAGCACCAAAGACTAATAGTTCTACTGATTCACCCCAACCAGCCTGACTTAAATTTTGTAAGGCGGGAACTAAAAGCTGGAATCCTTTTCTTTCATCGGAAGTAGAACTAAAAGCACCAAACAAAATTAGCTGCTTATTTTGAGGTAAGTTTAATAACTCTCTAGCTGTCTGGCGGTCTACTGGTTTGTATTTATCGGTATCAAGACAGAAGGGAATTACTTCTACTCGGCGATCGCGAAAGAGGGAACTAGACCTGGCACAGTCGGCAATCCAAGTACTTGGAGCAACAATAGTTAAGTCCAGATCTTGCCATGCTTTGGTTTTACGTTCCCAGATCCAACGAGATAAATCTCGCTCTTTATTCCCCCCTAGTTGAGGACAAGCACCACAAGAAGCGGTATAGCGATCGCAGGATTCGCTATAGTGGCAGCCTCCCGTAAAAGACCACATATCCTGTAAAGTCCAGACTAGAGGAGTTTTCAGTTGTTTAAGCTCTTCTATTTTTAAAAATTCTCGTCCAATCCAATGTAGATTGATCGCATCAGCCTTTCTTTCTTTAATTGAATCAAGAATTAAAGAAGGAGTAAAATTGGCTGAAAAAGTAGTATCGCAACTAAAAATCTTTTTAGTAATTTGCTTTGATAATTTATCTTGAGCTTGTTTATAGAAACTAGCAGTTTTATTTAATTCCCTTACTGATAAATTGTCTGAGTTCTTATATAATACGAGGGCTGAAGAATCGACATTTTTATTTAATAACCCTTGATGTAAACGTAAAGCAGCCCGCCCTGCGCCCGAACTTTCGGATGATGCTACATGCAGTATTTTCATAAAATATTCTGGTTTGTTTTTATAGTTTTTCAGTGATTAATAAATTACTCAATTTTTGAGAAATTAAATCAATGAATGTCTGCTGCAAGATATTTTTATATCTTGTCCAACCTAAGTTTTTATGCAGATATTTTAACTGAGTAATAGTGTTAGATAATTTAATTTCTTTAAAATGTTTGGTTCGACCTAAGCTAAAACAATTTCCTGATAATTTAAAAATAATATTTAGCTCTTGGGGGACAAGAGACAAAGAATAGGTTTCTAACGGACAAGAACATTCTTTGATTGATATTAGATAATTAGAACGAATATTTTCTAATGTTTTAGTCCCGTAAAAATCACATTCAAAATCCAAATCTGGTAGTTTGGGATTTAGTTTCTTTAGACAGGAAGATTCAATTTCATAATGGCTATCATAGATACATACAGACTGTTCTAAATTACTAAAATTATATCTTTTATAGCCTAAAAGTAGTGAAACTTGAAAATTACCTCCTCCGCCATGATTTGTTCCTCGATCACCAGAATTAGTTGACAGAGAAATTCGAGGATAAACAAAATATTTATTCTGGGAAATTATGTATTTAATAAAGTATTTTTTCCAAGAATTTTCTGACCACTCTGTTAATTTTTGAGGAGCAATTTTATCTATTTTATCTATAGTTGCGGAACAAAAATCAGCATCATACCATTGTTTAAATCCTGACCATTGCTTTCTTGTCCATGCCTGACCCCAAGAACAAGCAGTTTGGATAAAGTAGTTATCGTAGCCATCTTCTAATGGAATAAACTTAGTTTCTGCATATTCGTTAAAGTCGTAGGAATAAAGAGAAATGCCAGCAATCTCTGGACGATCTTCATAATAAGCAATTGCCTCAACTGAATAGCGATAAAATTCTGGAGATACCAGTAAATCATCCTCTAAAATAATTACTGCCCCGTATTCCTGGGTAAGATCGCCACAGGAAATAATATGGCGACGTAAGCCTAAGTTTTTCTGATGTTCGATAATTCTTTTGCTGCCGTGTTGCCAGACAAAATCATGGGCAACCTTAAGAGTTTCGCTACTGCCTCCCTTATCGATGCTAATCACAAGAGGAATTTCTTCATCAGTCTGATAATTCGCCCTAGTAATAGTTTTTAGTAGACGTTCTAGGGCTAATGGTCTGGCAAAAGCAACAACTACAATTGCAGGTAATAAGCGAGCATGAGTCATGATTGATAGCTCCCAGTAAATGTTTAAACTTATAATTGCGGCGCAATGTTTAATTCTTCACTTTGGGAATTATTGGCATAAGCTGCTAGAGTCAACTTGGCGACATAATCCCAATTCCATCGCGCCATACGAGCCAAATTATGCGCCCCCATATCTTTTAATTGGCTTCGATTATTCCAGGCTTGGTTCATAGCGATCTCTAAACCTGTTTGATGGGGCAAATCGTACAGAAAGCCACCTTGTTCATCGATAACATCTTGGAAGAAACCGATTTGAGGTGCCAGACACACTTTGCCAAAAGACATTCCCAAAATAGCTACTCCAGAAGTGGTATAGACCGTATAAGGTAATAAAATACAGTCGGCAGCGTTAAGATAGATTTGAACCTCATGGTCGGGAATCCGTTCGGCGATTAGAGTGATATTTTGATTGATGCCAATAGCAGTTTTAATATCTGTCTCTAGTTCAGATTCTCCAACTTGACCCGCAATTAATAAAGAGGCTTGGGGACAATCGAACATCCTAAAGGCTTCAATTGCTTCTAGAATTCCCTTATAACGATAGATATTGCCAAATAAGACAAAAACCAGATTGTCGCTGGGCAAGTTGAGTAATTTTCTTGCTTGAGTAGTAGTTACCTTATTTTCATAGTATTGAATATAATTTCCATGAGGAATAACTAAAACTTTTGCTGGTTTTATATTTAGCAGCTTGCTAATTTCTTGCTTGGTTGTTTCGCAATGAACAATAACAGCAGAGAAGCAGCTTACGGCAATTATTGCAGCTCTAATTGATAAATTATTTTTTCCTCCAGCTAGTTTATCTGACCATTCATGTACAGTCCAAACTGTTTTAACCCCTAATATTCTTAGAAGAAGAATTTGACTAATAAATAGTAATAATTTAAGGCTTCTAGTTAAATAATTTTTTCCTAACAAGAAGGGATGAAGGGTATGAAGATGTAGGATATCGCATCTTCCCTTACTGAGTGCCTTAGAAATAAAAAAGGTACTCCATAAATACTCATATACTATTGCTCCTTGAACAGATAAATGTCTAGATAATAGTTCTTTATATGGATTAGTAATCCAGTCCGATAAAAAAACAATTTTCAAAATATTTTTTAAGTATTAGTAATTTTAAGATTAAGGAATAATTAATAATATTTTTACTGATAATTTTCAAAATGGCAACTAGTTTACTTGAAATTTATAATCATACTTTTCCAGGCAAATTGATGCTTCTTTCCTGATCTTTTCCACATCCTTTTGTGACAAGTCAGATTGCCATTTGCCAACAGAGTCCAGGCGGACTTGTTTAATTAAGTGTTGCTGAAAAATTGAGCGGGAATTATCTTTGTTAATATCTAAAAAATCCAATAGGCGAATTCCTTGGTCGTGAGGATTCATTACTAAATCTTCATACTTAAGTTCATATCTTTGCTCTGGTAATAGTGAATTCATTCCCTCAGAAGCAGCTTCTATATATCTGCGCCACAACCAAATGCAACGATGAATATTATCAGTAGTTTTAAACTCATCATGGCGGTCTGACTCTACCCAAAAACGGGGTGTCGAACCGCATAAATATCCCCCAGGTTCTCTCATTGTCGAACCATTTAGTTCTTTGTTATACCAAGGCTTTTGAGTCAAGGATAAAGCAACATCTCGTCCATCACGAATAATGTGAATAAATTTAGCCTCAGGAAAAACCTGAGCCAAAAAGGGAATGATAAAGCTATTTCTGGGGGTCTTTTCTGCCAAACGTAAATCCCCATCGCCTTGAAAGCGCATCAGCCAAGCATAGACTTGTCGGTAGAAACTGCTAGCTTGGTTAAACTGCCATTGTTGAGTGTAAACATATCGAGAAGCTGCTTTAATTAGAACTGGCTCAAAGTGATAAGAAATTTCAGGAATTGTCCCCAGGCATTCTCCTAAGAACGTCGTTCCAGAGCGAGGAGAGCCAATAATAAAAATGGGATTTTGTAAATTAGGTCGCATGATTCCCTTAACTCTTTTTACAGTTAGAGAACGTTCCTGTTTTTGGTAATGCCGAATATCAGTTTTAGCTGTTTGATAAATCCACCAAAGCAAATTATGCCAAGCAATTGGTTTAACTGGCTCTGACCAGGCTTTTTTTAAAATATTTCGGCGCAGTTGTTTCAAAGGTTTTACGATGCTTTTTTCCAGGAAATTTTGTGGTTGTGAATTGAAACTGATATTTTTCATGATTTTTTATTTGTCTAAAGTTAACTAATAGTTTTGTTAATCTCCAAAAGGCGATCGCTAGATAGATTTTCGAGGTGCTGGGTTTGACCATCAGGCCATTTAAGATTAATGGCTTTAACTCGTTCGTCTTGTCCCAGTCCAAAATAGAGTCGATAATGTCCTTGGGAATAGTAAGAATTGTCAGTGTTACCTACCTGTTGTAGCTGTTTTCCCTGTGAAGTAATCACTTCAACTACTGTACCGATTCCTTGAGGATTTCCTGGCGAACCTGATAGAACAATCTGCAACCAATGGTTTTGAGGTTTAATATTCTGATACAGACTGGCACGCCAGATCTTTTGCCAGTTATTAGTATCATCGTTAGGAAACAGCTTGTTTTTCAAGCGTGATAATACAGAAGGAGTTTGCTTGGCTGATAATAAATAGTCTTCTGTACCATCGTTATCAAAATCAAACCAAACACCACGAGCATCGGTTATTTTGCTAAGATTACGACTGAAATTAAGTACTTCTGTTGCTTTAAACCGATGATTAGGTAGCTGACGATAAATTCCTTGAGGGACAAGGTGTAGGTCGGTTAATCCATCGCGGTCATAATCAATCCAAGCTGCATTGATACCTGTTTCTGGGAGTCCCCAAATTTCAGGATTTACCGCTTTAAAACTACCATTGTGATTGACTAACAGTAGATTTGGTTGTTCTACATACTTAGAACTGGCATAGGCATCAAGATCCCCATCCCGATCAAAGTCAGCGATCGCCAAATTCATAATTTTAGCTTTGCCCTTGGCAACTATGGTATGAGGTTCAAAGCGATCACCTTGATTAAGCCATAAGGCGATTACTTTTTCCTTGGTTGCTAGCAAATCCAGATCACCATCGCGATCAGCATCTAGCCAGCGAAAACAACCATCTTCGGAAAAGTCCAGTCTCAATTCAGGGGCAAGATCGATAAACTTTCTATTAGCTTGCTGCTGCCACAATTGATTGGGATGTTCTGGTCTATTGTTTCTACCGCAAACTAAGTAGAGATCTAGACGATCATCATTATTAAAATCAACCCAAGCTGATTGTCTTGCGGGACAATCTTTTTTGCTCATTCCCGAATCTGCAATCTCATTGACAAAATTAGTCGGAGTATAGATCATCAGTTCATCATCAAGACGATCTCTCACCTGTTGGATTTGACCTTTCACTGCACCACGACCAATAAAAACATCTAACTTTCCATCTTGATTTATATCTGTCCATGCCATAGTATGGCGATCGCGCCACATTAAATCAAAGCGATGGTTATTTGGTTGGAGTTTATTGATCCCGATATGGATGTTTGCCAGAGAAACATCAGGATCTAGCTGAAATTTATGCGGAATTTCGACAATATCATCTTTGCCCCTAATGATTAACCAGCCATTATCACTAGCGGTAAACTCTACTTTTGTTTCTACTGTTCCTAATGGTTGCGTTTCTGCCCTCGTTTTGAGTGCGAACATTTTTTGCTGTTCTATCGTTATCCCCCAAGATAGTTGCAAAGTTCCTGAAATAGTCTGTTGACCAAGTTTGTAACCGTGTAAGTAAAGAGCTTTATCTTTTCGATAAATATATAGTCCAGGCTGGTTAAATTCTGGTTGAGCCAGGGAATCTTCTAGCTGAGGAAATTCACGGTCTTGATCGAGATTCCAAGCCGAAAGTGAATCGCGGAATTTACCTGTACCATTCCCCAACTTGAGGCTTTGTGCAGCACTATGGTTAACAGTAAATAAATCTAGATTGCCATCAGAGTTAGCATCAACCACTCCTAGATCGAATAGATCGTAACTGGCTAAAGCTATAGGTGCGCGGTCAAACTGCCAGCGAGTTTTAATACTTGGTAATGACAAGGCAATAATAATCGCCAAAGTAATGCTACCAAACAGTCCCAAGATTATTAACTTGCTAAACCTAAATAATTTTTTATTCATCTGTATAAAATCTCTCAGCAAGGCTAAAAGTTGTTCAACGAGTTACTGGTTTTTCTAACACTACTTGCTCATAGCTACCTGACTGAATGACCTGTCCGTTTTCCATTAGATAGATGCAATCACATTGTTCTACAGTAGTTAAACGATGGGCAATGATAATAATGGTTTTTTTACCACTGAGAGATTCAATTGCTTTAGTAACTAGATGTTCAGTTTCGTTATCTAAAGCTGCGGTAGCTTCATCTAAAACTAATACCTCTCGTTCGTGATACAAGGCTCTAGCAATTCCGACTCGTTGTCTTTGCCCACCTGACAAGAGAACTCCTCTTTCTCCCACAACGGTTTTAAGTCCTTGAGGTAATCTAGTAATTACTTCGGTTAATTGGGCGGCTTCAATAGCTTGTTCTAAGCGATAACGATCTATTTCGGCATCTTCTACGCCAAAAGCAATATTGTGTTCTAAGGTATCGTCAATGAGAAAAATAGATTGGGGGATGTAGCCTACTTTCTTCTGCCAGGAAACCAGATTATCTTTTACTGAAACCCCATCAATCTTTAGATCGCCATCTTTGATGGGCAATAGTCCTAAAATAATATCTACTATGGTAGTTTTACCAGCCCCAGACTTACCAATTAAGCCAATAGATTCTCCTTTTTTAATGGAGATAGAAATATTATCTAAAGCTAATTTAGATGCACCAGGGTAAGTGTAGTTCAAGTTCTCGATTGATAATTGTTGCTCAAATTTAAGTTCCGCTCTCCAACTTGATGTTGCATGATCTTGAGTATGTAAAGTCTCAAGTTCTTTAAGATCGCTGTAGAGGAGATCGACGACATAAGATGAACGCTTAATTCCTCCATATGACTGCATCAAGTTACTAGCAGCAGGAAGCAATCTAACCGAAGCTAGCCCAAATACACTTAAAGTCCCCGTTAAAGTATTTAGGTTTTGATTTGTTAGTAAAGAAATAATCGTAAAACCAATAATAAAACTAATTAAAACTGGCTCTAAAGTATATCTTGGCAAAAGAGAAAAAGACTGAAACTTTTCCACAACCTGTTTATATATTTGCGCTTGGTGTTCCAGTTGCTTTTCAAAATAAACTTCGCAGCCAATAATGCGTGTTTCCTTAAACCCACCCATACCATGATTAATAATCTGCACCATTTTTTTGTTAGCTGCGGAGGCTTGTTTACCCCACTCCCCCACTCTACGTCTAAACTGATAGATAAAGGCAAAAACAACTAACAAGACTGCTAGTACTGATACGGTCACAACTGTATCGGTAATAAATAGTAAAATTAATAATGCAATGACAATAGCCAAATTTGCTCCAGTAAACAAAGTTGGCATGAGAACGCCATTGGCAAAAACCAATGTTTCATTAAGTATATTTTGGATTAGAGAAGCTGTATTACGACTAAGATGAAAAGTGTAAGGCACTTTTAAATAGGCACGCATTAATCTGGTTCTCAAATCAGCTTGCTGACCAAAACCAAAGCCAAAAATGTATTTTTGGACGCTAAAACCGATAATTGATTTTAGCCATAAGATTCCTGCAACTCCGATCCCTAATACGACTACAAAATTTACTTCAGAACTAAAATTAAACTGAGTATAAAGCCACTCTGAATTGGAATTTTGGTGAATTAGCTCGGTATTAGTTGCTAAAGCAATAAAAGGTCCTATCAAACCGATACCAAATGCTTCTAATACCGACGTGACTAAAAATAATCCAATCAGCACCAATAATTCGCTGCGCTTATCTGCAATAATATATATAAATTTCTTTGAATATTCAGTCATCGCGCAAATTTCAACTATAAAAATAAAAAATGTTAAATATTACTACGGCTTTGAGGAATACTTAATCTGATAAATAACAATTAACTTTGTGACTTGATATCTTAATTGCTATATGTCTTTCCTAATCTGTTAATTAAAAAAAATTACTGTAAAAAGGCTAACCATAGTTGAACCCACCATAGCCTCTGATACTATTTTTGGCGACCGTAAAAATATGCGATCGCCATTGACTGCTAATAGACTACTTAACCTAACTGAGTTTACTTGGTAAGCTAAATAAGACAAATTATTGTAAAGAGCGATCGCATTTAACAAAATGATTATCTTACCTGGTGCAACAGTTAAAGTTACTAACTCTGACGATATCTACTATAACTTTCAGGGGTTAGTCCAGCGCATAGACGACAGTAAAGTTGCTGTGTTGTTTGAAGGAGGCAATTGGGATAAGCTAGTCACCTTTAATTTATCTGAATTAGAAGCCGTAGACTTAACCAAAAAGAAAAAATAACGTTAATATACCCAGGATAAAGCTAGTTTTTGGAGAAACAAACTGTTTATCTCCTCATTTCTTATCCCTCATCCCTTAAAGTATGCGTCTTCCCCTGCCTCAATTTACAGTTGACGATCGCAATCCCAAGCATATTGGTGAGGTGATCGAAACCTCTACGACTCAATATTTAGCTCAATGTCTCGAACCAGAGGATCTTAAGTTCCCCGTAATGCCTCCTTTCGGTAGCTGGATCAAATCTTTTGATGAGGAGTCTGGCAATAAGATTTTTGCCGTAGTCACCTACGTCACTACTAGCCCCATTGATTCAGTTCACCGTGCTAGGGCATTAGGCTTATCTTTAGAGGAATTGCGGGAACAGCAGCCTCAGATTTTTGCGATGCTAAAAACCGAATTTAAAGCAGCTATTGTCGGTTTTGAAACTCCTAATAACTTGAACGGCGCAAACTTAGGGCAGGTGTACCAATATTTACCGCCTCGTCCACCTCAGATTCATCAATCGGTTTATCACTGCGATGCGATCGAGGTAGTTCACTTTACCGAAAATCTGGATTTCTTGAGAACCCTCTTATCGGCAAAGGATATACCAGTGGAGTCTTTAGTTGCAGCATCAGTGCGAGATGTCTACCGCCAACGTCAGGCAAATCGAGATTGGTTAGTTAATGTCGGTCGAACTCTCAGTACACTTCTGAAGGATGATTATGACCGTTTGCGCTATATCCTCAGTCAGATTCATTGGTAGGTATAGGTATATCAGTCAACCGTCAAAGGAAGAGGAAGCCAGGAAAATGGACGCAAATCACTTTATCGTTCAAGTATATCATTAGCTATAATAAGAGATCGTGAAATATAATCGGAGTTAAATCATGGGTCGTAAGTGCCAAATAACGGGAAAAAAAGCCAATAACGCTATGGCAGTATCGCATTCTCACCGCCGTAATAAAAAATTACAAGGTGTTAATTTGCAGTGGAAAAGAGTTTGGTGGGCGGAAGGGAACCGCTGGGTAAGATTACGCCTATCTACAAAAGCGATCAAGACTTTAGAAAAAAGAGGCATTGGTGCCATGGCAAAAGAAGCAGGTGTTAATCTCAATAAATACTAAATTAGGTTTCTATTCTTAATTGGCATTGGTAAAAAACAGAATTATACGAAATTTTAGCTGTCTGAGAGACAAACAAAGTCTTTAGCCGTTTACACCCATTCGAGTACAAGCCCTCGAATGGGGGCATTTACTTGTCTACTTGTATGGCATTTTGTTTTGAGCAGTTTAATTAAAATTCATAGTGCCTAAAAATCGCTTAGTAAACAACTTGATAGATTAAACAGGCTGGCTGCCTGACACAAGTGCCTCAAAACCTTACTCCGTATAGAATTTGTTTTTTCTGCTAAAAAGGTATTTTCTAATAAAGCGATCGCTTGAAAGCATTGATTTACTGTATTAACAAAATTAAATTTTCACGAAAAATATGGGTTTGACATAGATGTGTCAGGCACCCAGGTTGCTGTCTTCTAAGTCGAAGAGAGGAGGCAGTTCTTACGTTACATTTTCACTTCAATTACTACGATGACACTAAATAGAATTCAAGGAAAGTTTTATCCCCTTCAAAGTGAAGAATGGCTTGAAACTGTTAAACAACTAACTCATTCCGAGCTAAAAATTCTCTACTATGTACCATTGGTCACAAGTTAAGGAATCCAGTAATTTGTCAAGAGGGGTCAAAAATCGTGTGAAACTACCAAGAGAAAAAGATTTGAGCGATTGCAGTTGCCCATGAGTAACAACCGAAAACTGAACCAAGATCACGCTAAGAAAACCCAACGCCCGATGGTAGAAGATGAAGTAATTGCTAATCAACTTGAAGCATTACTTACTCCAGCGATCACTGCTCAGGAAAATTATTATCGTCAATTGGGACTCAGAGACAGAATACTAAATTTACCTTTGATGGTAGTGGCAGTCTTGACTCTGTTGTCCTAAAGGATACCCCCATTCGAGGGCGACGCGAAGCGAGTGCTTTAGTGCAAGCCGCTTCGCATATGGAGAGATGTAGCAGGAGTTACAGAATTAACGACAATCCTAGCAAGAGAAGGATTTCTCTGGTGTAATCCGACCAAGGTAACTCAACAAGCTATCTCAACTCGATTTTTGACCTTTCCTGCCGAGTTATTTGAGAGAATCTTTAAGGATTTATTGCCCCATTTGAAATCAAACTGGCATCAAAGAAAAGGTCGGCCGTTACCGGAAAGTGTCCAGTTTACATTGTCAAAATTTGAGAAAATCTGGATGATCGATGGTTCAACCTTAGAAGCATTATTTAAAAAACTCAAGAGTTTAGAAGATATTCCTCAAGGTCAATTAGCTGGAAAAATGGGGGTCGTAATTGATTTAGTTACAAGACTACCAGTCGAAATCTGGTTTCAAGAAAATCTCAAAGCTTCGGACAAGTCTATTAGAAGCAGATATTTTAAATTTGGTGTCCGCCAAGACTTTATTGCTCTTAGATCGGGGTTTTTATCATTTTAGTTTTTGGCTCAAATTAATTGAGAAAGAAATTCACTTTATTACTCGTCTTAAAAAGCGGATGCGACCGATATGTCGTTTCACGGCATATCGCACGCGCACCAAGCAGGTGCAGCAATCAAAGTAGAAAAGATATTTACTGATAGTTATTCAATCCGCGACCGTCTGATTCGTCTTGGTTCGGGAACTGAGACAACTCCCTATGTTACAGTACGTTTAATTGAAGTTCGCTCCTCAAAAGGGATTAACTGATGATCCGATTCAGTATTTTGCTGCTCCAGAAAATCGAGATTTAGGAGTAGTTAAATCAATCCGAAAACCCCGCGTCCGACTAATCATTGCCCCGTTCCCTGAGCGACAAAAAAATTCCGAGGATTTCTTCTTTTCGCCGAATTCTCAAATCCCCTTGGCAACTGCCATTTCAGCTTAAGTTGTCACCAATGGTAACCAGTTGACATTTTCCTCCTGCGAACTCTTAAGGAATTCGCGGGTTAACTGTACTAATGAATTGGCTTGAGCCTGTCTTGACATCACATAAGTAGGTGAGTCAAATTAATTAGAAAATAGTTGAGCTAGGGAATAGGGCGTTGGTAAATTTATGATGACTCAAATAAATACAGTTCTCTTGAGTGCAGGGATACATGGAAACGAAAAAACAGGGATTTATTTAGTAAAGAAATTTCAAGAAAATAAAGAATTAGCATCAAGAAAAAGCTTCATAACTAAAACTTTATTAATTAATACCAAAGCCATTAAGCTCAATAGAAGATATTGTGAAATTGACCTCAATCGATGCTTTGATTTAAAAAACATAAATAATCCTGATATTAATTATTATGAAAAACTTTTAGCTCAAAAAACTTATCAGCAAGTTCAAGAATTAAAAATTGATTTTGTTCTCGATTTTCATACCAGCACATCAAATATGGGTCTTACTTTATTATTAAGCAGTAATAAACCGTTTAACTTGCAGTTGGCAGCATACTTAGCTTTACGAAATCCGTTGGTAAAAATTGTCTGCACTCCTAACAATAAAGATAAAAATCGCTTTAGAAACATATTTCCTCTTGGCTTTACAGTTGAAATGGGTGCGATCGCACCTAACGTAGTTGATCCTATTTGGTTTAAACGTGCCGAAGAATTAGTAATACAAATATTAGATTATATAGAAGGAACAAATCAACAACAGCAGTCTCAATTTGCTTCTACTATTACTGTATATTCTTTATTTAAAACCATTTATTTTCCCACAGACAACCAAGGGGAAATCACAGGCATGGTACATCCACAACTTCATGGTAATGATTACTGTGCTTTAAATCCTGATGAACCTATGTTTTTAACATTTGACGGCAATTCTATTTTCTACCAAGGAAAAGATACAGTTTATCCCCTGTTTATTAATGAAACAGCCTACTGGGAACAAAAAATTGCCATGTATTTAGCTACAAAAGAGGAGATAGAGATATCTGCTGTTCAAAATTAATTTCATCATACCAATGACTTTATCAGTTCCCGACCGATCTCGCGCCCAAGAATCTAGAGCAGCAATCGAGCGAATCTACGTAATTATGCGCCACTTATTTGTACGGGGTTATTATAAACCAGGTGGTGTTTCTGGATCGGCTCTAACTGAAGCTTTGCTGACGCTCCAGCCTGAAATATACGGTTCAATGGCTGATGCGGAGAAAGTCGAATTGAAGGGACTGGCATATGTAACTGCCCGATTACCAAAAGGAATTGAAAGGTGTCGTTTTATTAAATTGATTGCAGCAGAGGGATACAATAATTCGGGGTTTGAAAAAATTGTTCCTGCAAAACGTCGTCGCAATTGCTATCGCATCGATGAAGAAACAATGTTAATCGAGGTGACAAGAGGGCGTAGTGAGATTTACGATATTCTGACTCATCTCACTTTTATTTATATTGAAGCTGACAAAATTAGAGCCCATGCTTTAGATGACGGTCATCCCACTCAAGAGTGGTTAAAGTTGGAAAAAATTGTTTTGGAACAAACATCAACCACAGATCCTTCTTTAGAAGAGATTGAAGTAAGACGGCAAGCTATTTCTTATACCAGTACTCTGTTAGGACGAACTTTTGAAGAGACTGTTGCAGCAGAGCATCGGTTTAGGCAAGGTGAACCCAATAACAATAGTTTATTTCAAATAGTTTATTGGCTGGGTCGAGTAGCAATTGAAGAGATGCAGTACGAACGCGATTACAAGTCCGATAAAAGCAAAGCTGATCGCCAAATTACCTTTAGTTCAGCATTACGAGAACGAATTGGTCATCACATTCACGGAGAAAGGTGGGCAACGGAAGTAAAAAAATTTCTCTGGACACATAATCTGTGGCAACGTCCTCTGCATATTGTTAGTGCCAATCTTCACAGCATTCTCAATTGCCTTTATGCCTTTCCCGCATTGAAACACCAAATGGGAGAAGAAACTATCGAAAAAATTGCCTGCCAACTAAGTCTGCCTGATCAGACAAATCTCAATCAAGAAGTACTAGAATTTGCCCTACAACATGGCATGTATTATCTCGAAGATCGTGCAGGAACAAACGTTCACGTACAAATTTTTGATACTTCATTATTACCTTTAGATTTGCTTTCTCCTGAATTGCAGCTCAACCAAACATTAATCGAAAAAAAGCCAGTGATATTAGTCATGGATTATGCTTTTGGGGAGCAAGCCTTTGAATTATTCGATGAACTGCTCAAGCCTTATAAAACTGAAGGGCAAGCTAAAAAACTAAATCTCGCTTCAATTTCCGTGACGGGTAAAGCAGGAACTTTAGTTGGCGATAAGGGAGATTTAATGCTGCCGACGGCTCATATTTTTGAGGGGACAGCAGACAACTATCCTTTTGAAAATGACGTGAATAGACAAGATTTTCAAGAACTAGAAATTCCCATTCACGAAGGAGCTTTGTTAACCGTATTGGGAACTTCTCTACAAAATGCCGATGTTTTAGACTACTTCAGAAGTTCCTCTTGGAATGTTGTCGGCTTGGAAATGGAGGGAGCGCATCTACAAAAGGCAATTCAGGCAGCAGCTAAGATTCGCAAAAGTATTAATGAAAATGTAATCTTACGCTATGTTTACTATGCTTCAGATAATCCCTTAATGACCAGCAGTACATTAGCATCTGGCGGTTTAGGACAAACTGGAGTTAAACCTACTTATGCGATCGCCTTGAAATTTCTGCAAAAAATTTTCGGTCAATCAAAATAAAGACTAAAGCAGCTTATAAGATTTAACCTCTAAAACAGCACCAATCATCGCCATTGTCATAACATCTTCGCGGATCTTTCCTGTTGCCTCTACCTTGATGCCTTCTTGTTGCAATTCTGCTGGGGGATCTTTTAATTCGTAGGTTTCACCTTCTGCTACTAACGCCCAAGTGCCATAGCCAAATCCCTTTTTCTCGATTGTTCCTGTAACAATCATATTACCTACCTTGACCATAAAAAACTGAGTTCCAAATTATCTTAACAGCTTAGAACTCAGCACTTAAGTAGGTAGGCGGAATTAAATATAAAACTTAGGGAAGGAGGACAAGGAGGAGATGTAACCGTTCACTCCCCCCCAAAAAAAGCGATCGCGATTAATAAAATCAAGCTGGAAGTGTCAACCATCACTTCTCTGATGCACTAACAATTTGCCAAATTGATTTGAGAAATCAAAGATTCATTTTCCTCATCCCTCATTCTATTAAAGACTTGCTCGTTGGGTATCTTTTTGGCTGGCTAAATATGCTAAACCGAAGCAGAGAATAGCATTGACCATTAAATAAGTACGGGCGATCGCGCCACCACCTAAAAGCCATAAACTAGGATCGGCAACAGCACTAACTCCCAAACAAGCTGCCACGCCAATACTAGAACCGATCGCAAACCATTTTAAGCTAGAATGCCCCAGTAACAAGGCAGTCAAGATAAAGGGAATCAAGGCACTGGCAAACAAGGGATTGAGGTTAGCGTTACCGAAAACAACATTACCCAATTCGGGCAGAGAACTACCAAATAAACGCATTGGCCATTGTGGTAAATCGAACCAATACAATCCTTGCAGGAAAAATAAGCCAGAGCTACCAAAAATCAAACCACTATTTAGACCCAGAGTAAAGGGAAGATAATTTCGTAAAAACCAAGCTAGTAAATAGGAGCCGATTACCATACCCAGTTTGGGTAACAGAGCCACCGCACCACCATCAATCCAGAAACCGAAGTTGAGATAGCCACTCTTACGCAACCAGCGGAAAAAATCATTAAAGCTAATCTTGCCTTTAAGAGCTAGCTGAACTGCTGCGCCAGCATCTAAATGCCCTGAACCAAAGTGATTAAGATGATCTTCCTCTATCTTACGGGAGGACTGCTTCAGGATTTGCAAAACTTCGGTAGGATCTTCTACCCCTGTAGCTTTGATTAAAGCAGCTACTCCAGCTACGTGGGGCGCAGCCATGCTAGTCCCATGCAAGCCAATAAACTCAGATTTACCTGTTTGAGGATTGATTGTGTTTTGAATAATTTTGCCTGCCTCACTTTCTGCACTACCGCCGGGAGCAGAAATATCGACCCCTGCACCAAAGTTAGAATAATCAGCTTTATCTCCCGCAGCATCAGTAGCCGAAACGCTAATGACATCGGGATAACGAGCAGGATAAGAAGCAGCATTACGACCTTCGTTACCAGCCGCAGCAACGATTACTACCCCCTTGCTGTGAGCATACTTAATCCCTTCTTCGATCATGTTACTGGCACCACCGCCACCTAAACTCATATTGATCACATCTGCACCATTATCCGCAGCAAATTTGATCGCCTCAGCAATATCAGCAACTGTTCCACCACCACTACCTGAGAGGACTTTAAGCGGCATAATACTGGCTTCATAAGCAATACCCGCAACACCATAACCATTGTTGGTAGATTGGGCGATGGTTCCTGCTACATGGGTTCCGTGTCCATTATCGTCGCTAGCATCATCTTTGTTGTTAACAAAATCGTAGCCTTTGACAAACTTGGTTAATTTTAAATCGGGTACTTTCTCTTGGCTGACTCCTGTATCAATTACGGCAACGGTTATTCCTGCTCCCTTGGTTTCATCCCAAGCTTGCTCTATATTGATAGAGCGGAAGTTCCATTGTTTATTGTATTGAGGATCGTCGGGAACGGCATTAGCTCGGTACAAATAATTTGCTTCAATATATTCAGTATCTTTACTCAAAGCTGACCGCTTTAATTCTTGGAGAATTTTTTTATCTCCTTCCACAATATAGATATGATCGCTAATGGAGAAAACACTGTTGAGTTCAACTTGTTGTTGATATTTTGATGACAACTCTTGAATTTCTTCACTAATTTGAGAAATCGGCACTTCTTCCTTAAAATCTAAAATAATGGAGTCAAACTCTCCTTGTTGTGCCAGTCCTTTGAAATTGAACAGGGCAAATCCAATTCCTAGAACAAACAGGCACAGCAGCACTAACTTTTTCATAGCTACTTTTGTATAAACATTACTTTCTTATCCTCTAAGATAACGTAATACTAAATCCTGTTCGTGGTAACTTCTCAAAAAGCCAGGGGTCGCTCGCCGCAAAAACTTAGGCCGAAGAGCATTGGTGACAAGTTAAGGGTTTGTGTTGTTTGTCAAATGCTTACTAGCCAATAGCTCCAAGCTTTAAGCCAATAGCTTTTGAGGTGTTTCTAGAAAACAAACAGAGAAATAAGCGCGATCGCCATCCCCATCGACTCTAATCCATATTTAGTGTTATCTGAGATATAAGACACTATCTGTAGTAGCGGTGCATCGCGGTCTTGTTGGTTCCCGTGCCGTGAGCGAATGCACCAAGAAGTTGACTAAAACTGTTTTTTCTTAACTTGTCACCAATGACTGGTTACTCCTGAAAAACTCATCGAGAAAATTCTTCTAAAGAAAATCTCCACTTCCTACTTGAATTCAATCGAAGCAGTAATTCACAGAAACCAACCATAGGAATGTAAACCTTGCCCTAACAAATTAACTCCTAGATAGCAGATCCAAACTACGACGAAGCCAACTGCTGCGAGGATAGCGGGTTTTCTTCCTTGCCAACCGCGAGTAATTCTAGAGTGAAGATAAGCAGCAAATACCAACCAGGTGATGAACGCCCAAGTTTCTTTAGGATCCCAACTCCAATATGAACCCCAAGCCTCGTTTGCCCAAACTCCCCCAGCAATAATGCCAATAGTTAACAGGGGAAAACCTAACCCAATTACGCGGTAGCTGATGTTATCTAAAGTATCAGCCAGACTCAAACGTTCAGGAGAAAGAGTTACAGTTTTTGTCTGGGGTAAATCCAGAACTGCGGTATTACCATTACTGGCATAGACATTATCCTGCACTTTAATTTTGGTGGTTTTTTGCTTAACGCGATCGCGGAAACTACCAGTCCCCACCGAACTTCCTTTTAACTCTACTTTCTGTCCTCGGGTAACAATTAGAAACCCAATGGCGATCGCACTGCCTACCATCAAGGTAGAATAACTCAGCATCATCACACTGACGTGCATCATTAACCAGTTTGATTTTAAAGCAGGTACTAAGGGGGCAGACTCCTGCATTTCCAGAGGTAAACTAAGGGCTGCAAAAGCCGTAATACCCATCGCTACAGGGCTAGTAACCACTCCTACTAAACGGCTACGACTCATTCTTTCTGCAACGAAGTGAATCGTAGTTATACCCCAAGCGAGAAAGAACAGCGACTCATAAAGATTACTGAGGGGAAAATAACCAGCCTCAATCCAACGAGAACCCAGTAAAGTAGCCATACAAAGGTTAGCCACTGCCATTCCTGTCGTTCCTAGAGTTGCTAAATAAGGGAGATTGGGAAAAGCAGCCCCACTCCAATAAATCAGCATAGTGACTAGCAACACCCCAAACGAGGTATTGTCTAATAAGCTTTCAAGTGCAATTAAATCCATAGTTTTCGTTAACCGTTCTTATAATTCGCTTTGGGCGATCAATAGATTTGATTATTTCCCTCTACTTTATTATTTTAAATACAATTCGGTAGTCTATGTCACCAAAGAAATTAAAGCAACAAGTTGAGGATGAGTCTTAATGCTAAGACAGGTTGATGATAATCTCTGGGTTGTTGAACAACCGTTGAAATTTTTAGGATTAGAAATAAGAACAAGAACGACGGTAGTTAGACTGTCGGATAATTCTCTAGTATTAATTTAATAATGACGTTGGTGCGATCGCATTTACTCTAACTACTAATTCTTAGGTTTAGCAGTGCAGGAAACTCTAAAAGGACATCGTCAATATTCCTACACCATGACTCACCTTAAATTCTATTAAACAAAAAAAAGAAGCACACTCAAAAGACGCGCTTCCTTCAACTATATTACCGAGTTGATAGTAATAATGGACGGGTAATCTACTATCACCATATTTATTATTTCATGAGTCTTGCTGTTGGCAACTAACTTTATCTAATCTTCGTGGTGGCTAAACCTGAAGTATATATTTGCACTATTAATCCATTTGTCTCTCCAGGCTTGAAAGTGCCATAGACAAAAACATTAAGGGTTGAAGATTCAGGTTTCATTGGATAATTGAGATAATTTACTTGATTGTTAACATTGGGATTTAATCATTGAAAGTAGCTACTTGGAACGTTAATTCAATTCGGACTCGCCAGCAAATTGTCACAGACTGGTTACAACAACATCAGGTAGACGTGCTTTGTCTCCAAGAAACTAAAGTTCAGGATCATGATTTCCCCCGATCGCCTTTTGAAGATTTGGGCTATCAAGTCTATATTTCAGGACAGAAATCTTACAATGGTGTGGCTATTTTTAGTTTAAATCCCCTGACTGATGTTAGCAGTGGATTTAGTCCGATTGTGGGCGAGGTGGGGGATTTAGACCAGCAAAAGCGAGTAATTAGTGGTGTGGCGGATGGCGTCAGGATTGTTAATCTCTATGTCCCTAACGGATCAGCGATCGCCAGTGATAAATATGCCTATAAACTTAACTGGCTGAAAACTCTGAGTCAATATCTGCAAACCTTACAAGCACAAGAGCAGGAAATATGCGTCTGTGGTGATTTTAATATTGCTCTGGAAGATAAAGATATCTACACCGACAAAGGTAGAGACCAACACATCATGTCTTCCCCTTTAGAAAGGGACACTCTCAGGGAAATATTAGCATTAGGTTTTCAGGATGCTTTTCGTAAGTTTATTCCCGAAGCAGGACACTTTAGCTGGTGGGATTATCGTTCGGGCGGTTTTACTCGTAACCGAGGTTGGCGAATCGATCATCATTATCTGACGGATAAACTCTATCAGCAGGCTGTTAAATGTTGGATTGATGTTGAACCTAGAAAACTAGAAAAACCCAGCGATCATGCCCCTGTAGTTGTGGAATTTTGATGATTTTCATGGCGATCGCCTTAATAAATTATAAAATCACCAGTTTTTTTGATATCCCAATAAATCTAGAAATAGTTGACCGACTACAAAGGAATATACTAACTACAGAACAATATATGGAGGTTGAGCTACATGTTTGCTCCTAAAGTACTGCTGCACCCAGACGATAAATACTTTCCGATGGACCCGATTGAATTTATTTCTATCTCACGCTTTCGTCATCATATAGGGTTCGGTAAAGATTTCGGATACAATAAAGCTTTGAAAGAGTGGATCAAAACTAACGAAAAATCACCTGAATATTACGACATTCCTCTAGAAATTATAAACAGTTATGGTCTTAACTCCAATGGAGATAATCGACGACCAAGAGACAAAAATCGAGGCAGAAAATGGAATGTTTTTCTTGAGGCAGATGGTTTTCCAGAAGGCGATCGCGCTCCTGATAATATTGTTCCTGTATTTCTTGATGAAAGTAACCAAGATGATGGCAGTATTTTCCATCAGTACTGGTTCTTCTTCGGATATAATCCTTCACAGGTAGTGATCGATATTAGCCATCAAGGAGACTGGGAAGACTTTACCGCCGTAACTAAAAATGATCGACTTATAGGTGCTTACTTGAGTGCACACGGCGATCGCCCATACTACCCGCGTAACAAACTTGAAATGGATGGAGAAAGAGTTAAAGTTTACTGTGCCAAAGGATCTCACGCATTATATCCACGAGCAGGCTCATTTGGGGCATTACGTACTGACAAAACTGCATCAGGGGGTTACTCCTGGGACACCTCTCTGAATGTCCAGTCCTTGTCCTCTCAACCTTGGCGCGATTACGCTGGTGCATGGGGGGAAGTTGGTGAACTATCAGCTACAACAGGACCTCTAGGACCTTGGTATAAGCTGTGGCGCAAGCGTACATAATACGCCTGAGATGAATTGGTTTCATTCTTTATATAGATCAATGCACCAAGTAAAAACACAGCAATTCCCAATTCAAATTATAAGGATTCACTCTCCATGAAAAATACTGAATGGGAATTATTAAAGCTGGTTGTGTAGTAATAGCGATCACCCTGGCGAATAATTCTTCTCTATCGGTCAAACTACGTCAGCAGGATTTTTAAAGCTTACCTACTTACATCATTTAATTTTCTGAGCAAAACAGTCTGAATTTGATCATGATTCCAATAAACATCTACAGATTCAGCATAATATTTTGTGGGTTTGCCCTCATAAGTCAATATTATAGTTTCTCCTACTTTGATCCACTTAGTAGTCGTCAGACTAGCACATTGACCATATTTCGTAAAATCAACCGAATAATCAACATCTTTTTCTAGATTTTGAAAATTATGAGTTTTCGATTTCAGAAATAACTTAAAGTTTTCCAGAGTATTGACAAAAAACATTTCAAATTTATTTTTATTAACTGTGCTTATTATCTTATTTTATCTATATTAAAAAAAAACACAATTGATTTTTATCTATAATGATATTGTGTTACATAGTTTTGTTCCTAACCATGGGAGCAACGCTCAAACTGCTATAAATACTATCAACAGCTACTTTGGGAAATTTAATCTAATTGTTTTTGATTAGTTTTGGTTGTACTCAACTAATCTTAGGCGATCAAGCTTTTATGAACGCGAACAATTATCTGTTCTAGTGATAGGTAGAATAAAATCTAGGTATCTTCAATATCCAATGGCAAATCAAGCTATGGTTACAACTTCCTCTAAATCCATAAACCTAGAAGAGTTTTTGGCATTATCAGAAACCAAACCCGCCAGTGAATATATCGACGGGAAAATTATTCAAAAACCAATGCCGAAAGGAAAACACAGTACAATTCAGACTGAATTATCCACTGCTATTAATGTTGCTCTTAAACCTCAGAAAACGGCTCGTGCATTTTCTGAACTAAGATGTACGTTTGCTGGACGCTCTACTGTACCTGACGTGACTGTATTTACTTGGGACAGAATACCTCGCGACGATAATGGTGAAATAGCAGATTCATTTCAAGCTGCACCAGACTGGACGATTGAAATTTTATCTCCCGATCAAAGCCAAACTAGGGTGACAAAAAAGATTCTCCATTGTTTAGACCACGGCACACAATTAGGATGGTTAATCGATCCTCAAGAACAGTCTGTATTAGTTTATTTTCAATCACAACAACCCGCATTTTTTGAAGCAACAACGGATGTTTTACCCGTACCTGATTTTGCTAAAGTTTTTGGGTTAACTTTAGAAGAATTATTTGGTTGGTTATTGGAGTAAAGAGTGATCGCATTAAGCAATGTGCGATCGCAACACAGAAAGAGGGGCGCGACGCACTCGACATTTGATCGTTGCCTTGCCTAAAAGCTGATGGGCTTCGTAGCGATGACAACCAGAAAACCCATAGTATTGTCCCTCCACCTCCAGGACATCAATTGGTTCATGTAAACCCTCTTCGGCTATAGATTGAGCTAATTGTTTTACCTTTGACTGGTCAGTTTGTCTGGGTAAAGGTCGATGAATTTGCTTAACTCTCAGTTCTTTTATTTGCATAGATCTTAATCAACCTTTTTTATTCATACTCGTTATGAGTTTTTTATTGCTAAGTCTTTTCATCGCGATCGCTATTTATAGTCAAACAAACAACAACGTTCTAAGTAGCTGGGTTAAATTAAATATAAAATAAAAACACCTTATTTCTTATCTGCTTCTCCTGCCTCTCCTGCTTCTCCTGCTTCCCTAAGTTTTATATTTAATTCCGTCTGCCTACTTATCGGATTAAATTCAGAAGAATACGGTGACAAATAAATGATCGAAGCGCCTGGGTTTTATTGAGCATTTTTTCTCTCAAATCTAATGAGCATGCTCTCATTGTGCTCTTGTATACAGCGGTTTGCATAACTGATTAGTACAGTTTAGTTTCTTGATCTTGATTATCTATTAACTTGGAAATTTTACTTTCCCAGACTGATACGCAAACCGCTGTATATATCCTAAGAAGCAAGAATTATGCCAAATGTTTTCAGCAATTTCTTGGTACTTTCAAGCTGTAATGATCTAAGTAAAACGTGAATTCCAAAGAGATAAATTCCGCTAATAAATGGAATAAGCATTGATGAACTGATATGCATATAACTTTTGTGCTTCTACTATTTTCTACTTTATGTAATGGGTATTTTTTATTCAATTAAGAATGTGCTTGATACCCAAAATGCGTATCCTATTTGTTTCTTAATCTCAACAGTAAAGGTTGATGAATTGAACGCAATTTACTGTAGTTTGCACTCAAATTAAACGTCCTGACTAGAATACGAATAGAACATAAGGTCAATCCTGTTATGGAGCGCCTTGTCTTAAAATGTTTTAAAGCAGGCTATCAATTCAATGCACCATACAATAAAACTTACGGAAGAACTGACGGGAATAAAAATCAAAACATCTGTGAGTATTTAATTCTTATTTTTGATCCGAAACTGGGCAGCGTTAAACCTAATTGACTAATCTCTTACTTAAATATTTCTAAAGCGAATATCTAGTTAAGATACTACACTTCTGTTTCCTTGTGGCTATAGTAAGTTGTTTTTATAGCCATACAAAATTGATTAGCAACACTCAATTAAACCTGCATCTGCAGTTATCAACCTTGTTGTCAGCTTTAATGCTCATAATAGTCGGATTTTTTCTACTTGGCAAACTAAAAAAGTCGCAGAATATACCAAATGCAACTTTTTTTCCTAAGAAATAATTAAATTTATCGAAAATTGCTTCCATCTAAAAAGCTGGAGTTTGATTAAAACAAATATACTATATTTATGTCTGATCACGAAAAGACTTTTGGCAGAGGTCTATTGCATGTCTTAATCAGAAAAAATTAAATAGAATGGCACTTTTGGCACAAACCAAAAAACTCTAAAGTATGATAATAAACCTTGAATGTATGAGACTTTTCTAGCTGTTTTTCTAAGTCGTGTACAGGACATTCATCGATCGGGACAGATGTACCGCAATTGACACAGGTAAGGTGATGGCGATCGCTTTTAATGGGACTATAAACAGACTCACCGTTGGCTAAGGTACGTACCTGGACTTCTCCCTGTAATTTCAGAGCTTCGAGGGAACGATAAACTGTAGCTAAACCCATATCCTGTTCGCGACTACGGAGTTCGATATAAAGATCCTGAGCCGAAATGGAACGCTTAAGATTTTGTAGTACTGTCATAATTCGCTCTTGAGAACGGGTACGTTGCGTTTTCATAGTTTGCTGTTAGATATCGAAACCTAAATCTATTTTACGTCTGTATTAACTTCCACGATCTTAACCTCTGCTAACTTGTGGAAATTGCTCCCAATTGAATCTTGAATTTAATTTATTTTATTTGTGTCAGCTAAAGCTATAAAATCATAGTGGCTATTAGCTTCTAGTAATCATCAACCACAATTCTATGGCTAGCAAATATCACGCTCGTATTTATGTTACCCTTCGTTCTTCAGTACTAGATCCAGCAGGTACGGCGGTAGAATCGGGACTTAAACAAATGGGCTATACCGAAGTAGAATCCGTCAGAATTGGTAAGTATATTGAATTAAAGCTCACCGCAGCTAACGAGGATGAAGCTAAACAGCATCTTAATCAAATGTGCGATCGCCTATTGGCAAATACGGTAATTGAAAATTACTGCTTTGAACTAACCGAACTGGCTACAGCTTAGGATTCACTACCACTATAGGAGTAAAGTTATGAAGTTTGGAGTAATAGTCTTTCCTGGCTCGAATTGCGATCGCGATATCTTGACGGTGACTCAAGGATTGATGTCTGTGCCGACTCGCATGGTATGGCATCAGGAAACAGATATTCACGATCTCGATGCTGTGATTATTCCAGGGGGGTTTAGCTACGGTGATTATCTTCGTTGTGGTGCGATCGCCCAGTTCTCTCCTGTAATGGACAGCGTAATTGAACATGCCAAAGAGGGCAAGTACGTTTTGGGGATCTGTAATGGTTTTCAAGTACTGACGGAAGTTGGTTTATTACCAGGGGCATTAATTCGCAATCGTGGTTTGCATTTTATTTGCGATCGCGTCCCGATCAGAGTTGAGCGCAATGATTTACTCTGGACACAAGATTATCAGGCTCAACAAGTAATTACTTTACCTGTGGCTCACGGAGAAGGCTGTTATTATGCCGACAATGATACTTTAAAAGCTTTAGAAGATAACAATCAAGTATTGTTTCGCTACTGTAGTCCGTCAGGAGAAATTACTGCCGAGCATAATCTTAATGGTTCGATGAATAACATCGCGGGAATTATCAATCAGCAAGGCAATGTCTTAGGCATGATGCCTCACCCAGAGAGAGCTTCTGATCAGGCGATCGGTAGTACTGATGGTCTAGCCTTATTTCAGGGATTACTGAATTCGATGGCAGTTGTTTAGAGATAATTAATAGTTAGTCTCTATCCAGAGATACTCATAGGGGTGCAAAGGTAAAGATAATCAGCAATTAAATATGAATCAATCTGTAGATCAATCTGTAGATGTCGTCGTGATTGGTAGTGGTGTAGGTGGTTTGTCCTGTGCTGCGCTGTTGGCGAAATATGGCTATCGGGTGATGGTGTGCGAAAGTCATTCGATTGCTGGGGGTGCTGCTCATAGTTTTGAGCGAGATGGCTATAAGTTTGATTCGGGACCATCTTTATATTCTGGGTTGTCTGCTAGCCCGACTAATAATCCTCTACGTCAAGTATTAGATGCGATCGCAGAAGACTTGGAATGGGCAAGCTATGATGCTTGGGGTTGTCGGATACCTGAAGGGGATTTTGCTGCTTATGTGGGGGCGGATCATTTTTGTCGGGTACTCAGAGAATTTCGCGGGGAAGATGCGGTAACTCAGTGGCGTAGACTTCAGGCAGAAATGAAGCCTTTGGCTGATGCGGTTAATGCTTTACCTCCCTTAGCAATGCGCTTCGATCTTGGCGCTGTAATTAGTATGGGTCAATATTTGCCTAATACTCTCTGGCATTTACCTAATATTCTGCGGATGACTAGTTCCTTTAGCAAGATTATGGACGGGGTAATAACTGATCCGTTTATTCGTAACTGGCTAGATTTGCTCTGTTTTCTGCTGTCTGGTTTACCTGCTAGTGGCACTGTAGGGGCGGAAATGGCTTTCATGTTTGCTGAATGGTATAAGCCAGGAGTTAAGTTAGATTATCCGATGGGTGGTAGCGGGGCAATAGTTGATGCTTTAGTGCGAGGGCTAACAAAACGAGGTGGCGAGATTATTTATAATGCCCACGTTGAACAGGTATTAGTAGAAAACAATCGTGCTGTTGGAGTGCGCTTAAGCAATGGAAGGGAAATTAAAGCAGCTAAGGCAGTAGTTTCTAACGCTTCAATCTGGGATACTTTGCCGATGATTCCTGAAGGAGTATTACCAAAAAGCTTTGTTAATGAAAGAGCGAATACCCCTGAGTGTGACAGTTTTATGCATCTGCATCTAGGTATCGATGCCACAGGATTAGAAGATTTGGAATGTCATTACATTGTGGTTAATGATTGGGAAAAAGGCGTAACCGCCCCGCAAAACGTGGTTGTGATGTCGATTCCTTCGATACTAGATCCTAGCCTGACACCGACTGGAAAACATGGGATTCATGTGTATACTCCTGGTAATGAACCTTACGAACTTTGGGCGGGAATGGATCGTCGTAGTGAAGCTTATAAGCAACAGAAACAAGAGCGTGCTGAAGTAATGTGGCAAGCATTAGAAAGAGTTATTCCTGATATTCGCGATCGCACTGAACTAACTTTAGTTGGTACGCCTCTAACTCACCAGCGTTATCTCCGTCGCCACAATGGCACTTATGGTGCTGCCCACCAGGCGGGTAAAGCCCTCTTTCCTGGCTCAACTACTCCCCTCTCAGGTTTACTCTGCTGTGGGGATTCTACCTTCCCTGGTATTGGTATTCCTGCGGTGGCTGCTAGTGGTGCGATCGCAGCTAATACTATTGCTCCACTACAAAAGCATTTAGAGATTTTAAAATAAAGTAAGTCTTAGCTGGGTGAACGAAAAAAGGCGTGGCAGTTAAACAATAGAGAAGCTTTGAGTAACGAGTAACGAGTAACGAGTAACGAGTAACGAGTAGCGAGTAATTACTTATTACTTATTACTTATTACTTATTACTTATTACTTATTACTTATTACTTATTACTTATTACTTATTACTTATTACTCATTACTTATTACTCATTACTTATTACTTATTACTTATTACTCATTACTTATTACTCATTACTCATTACTCATTACTCATTACTCATTACTTATTACTCATTACTTATTACTTATTACTCATTACTTTAAAATGCGAAAATTAATTGTTGCCACCGTAAATTTCGCTCACCCGTCTTAGCTTGAACTATAAGTCGTAGTCGTAGGTTGGGTTAGCCCAAGGGTAACCCAACAAATCCTGTTAACTCAGCCGACGTTTTAACCATTCGATGATTAGATCTAGCATGGCATCGGCACTACGTTCGATCGCCCAAGCTAACAGAGTAGAGATAATCCAAAATAATATTTCTTCCATGAGTCTATGTTTATTTACGACTCTTATAGAATGCTGTAATGTTTGTATTGCATGGGTTACAGTAAGATGTGACTTGTGGTGATTTGTGGGTGACTTGAGCTTATTTATCAGATCGCTACAATAAGCAAAAGTAGTTGCATTGAATTATGGCAAAGCGATCGCTCCAAATAAAAGAACAATACCAAGCCCAGGCTAAGAATGCTGCGATATCTTTGGGATTAACACAAAAAGCGATCGCAACAAGATTAAATTGTAGTCGTCAGCCAGTTTCGCGTTTTTTTAACTGTAAACCAGTCTCCTACGAGCTTTTCGTGGAAATCTGTAAAATACTTAAATTAGATTGGCAAGAAATTACAGGCACTAAAAATACTGTGGATAATGCCCAGAATACGGAAGTAGATCAGAGTATAGATATTAAGACTCTAGTAACTCAACTACGGAAACAGGTAAAAGCAGATATCGAAAATCGCTGTGGCACAATGCGAATCTTTGATATGACACAGCCTATTGGGTTAGGTCAGATCTACACCCAGGTTAATATTTTAGAGAAAATCAGCGGGCGTACACGTAAAGAGATTACGAAGTTATTTGAAAATTGCAACTTAGAAGATTTTGAACGGTTTAATCTGGGCAACGTTACCGAGGAGAAGATACCAGGAGAGGACGCGGTTACGAAGCACAGCAAGTTATTGATCTTAGGTAAACCAGGGGCGGGGAAAACTACTTTTCTCAAGTATTTAGCGATTCAATGTAGTCAGGGTGAGTTTCAAGGAGATTTAGTACCTTGGTTTATTACTCTCAAGGATTTTGCCGAAGCTGATGGTGAACCTAAGTTGTTAGATTACCTCGGCAGCTATCTGAAACCTGAAAATCAGCAACATGTGGATCAAATTCTTAGTAATGGCAAGGCTTTGATTTTGTTGGATGGTTTAGATGAGGTATTGGAAGGGGATAGTAAACGAGTTATCAAAGAAATTGAACAGTTAACTAACAAGTATCCTGATAATCAGGATAATCAGTATGTCCTGACATGTCGCATTGCTGCGCGGGAATATACTTTTGAGAAGTTTACCGAAGTAGAAATTGCTGATTTCGACTGGTCACAAATTACTACCTTTGCTCATAATTGGTTTAAAGATAAGCCCGTCAAGCCTGAAACCTTTTTAACCCGCCTGGAAAAAGATCAGCCGATTAAAGAATTGGTTTCTAATCCCTTGTTGTTAACCTTACTCTGTATTTCTTTTGAGGAATTAGGAGATTTTCCCGCTAACCGCAAGGAGTTATATGAGGAAGGAATAAATGCCCTACTCAGAAAGTGGGATTCGACGCGGGGAATCCCACGAGACAAGGTTTATAAACCGCTATCGATAGCTAAAAAAGAGGATTTATTGAGTCAAATTGCCTGGAAAACTTTCGCCCCAGGAGATTATTTCTTTAAAGTAGATCAGGCGAAAAGATATATCAGCCAATATATCCGTAACCTACCAGGGGCAAATCTAGATGATGAGGCATTGCAGGGGGATAGCGGAATTGTGCTTAGAAACATTGAGGCGCAACATGGTTTATTAACTGCCAGGGCAAGAAATATCTATTCTTTTTCCCATCTTACGTTTCAGGAATATTTTACCGCCAGGGAAATTGTTTTAGTGAGGCAGTCTTCCGATGAGGCATTACAGGAATTAGCTGAACATCTTTTGGAGAAACGCTGGCGGGAGGTATTTTTATTGGCGGTATCAATGTCTCCCAATGCCGAGAAATTAGTTTTATTGATGAAAGATCGGATTGATAGTTTGTTGGCAGCAGATCAAGAGTTGCAGCAATATTTACAGTGGTTAGATCGCAAAACTCAAGCAGTTAATCTGAAATTTTCAACCGAAGATGCTGAAACAATTCAGAAAACTTATGACTTTTACATCAACAAAAATCTTACTCTCTGTCGAGTTTTTTATCTCGGTTTAGATCTGGAGTTCAACCTCAACCTCAACCTCAACCTCAACCTCTACCTCTACCTCAACCGAAACCTCAACCTCGAACTAGCAAAAGAATTTGCTCCTCAACTCTATGTAGTATTATTGAAACTCAAGCAGAGACTTCCTGATAAAGAAAATACTAGCCATGAAGAATTTAAAGTTTGGTGGCAAGAGCATGGCAAAACTTGGTCAACAGACTTTAGAAATGCCATGATCAAGTATCAAGATATTGGACATGATTGGCAATTTAGTAAAGAACAAAAAGCGTTATTGGAACAATATTATTTTGCTAATCAACTACTAACTCAATGCCTGCATCATGATTGCTTCGTTAGCCCAGAAGTGCGCCAAGAAATTGAAGAGACTTTACTCTTGCCCTATGCAGAAAAAGTTCAAAATAAAACTTAAAATAAAACTTTATTGTTCAAAAATTATTTGTTGTCATGTTAATCGATGACCAACTACCAATTAATAAAGATTATCTGTTAAAACAAGATCGGACTTTGAGCTTTTCGGGTATGACTTGGGATGATTATGAAAAGTTTAATGCAGCAGAATATTTAGGTTATCGGACATCTTTTCTCGATGGAGTAATTACTTTAATGTCTCCGAGTCAAAATCATGAAGTGATTAAAGACTTTATCTTTTTGTTGGTAATTACTTATTGTGATACCTTGGATTTGGATTATTATCCTACAGGTTCAACAACTTATAAAGACAAAAATAAACAGGTAGGAAAAGAGCCAGATGCTAGCTTTTGTTTTGGTAATTTAAAACAAGTTCCCGATTTGGCGATAGAGATAGTATTTAGTAGTGGTCGTACTGATGACCTGAAAAAATATCAGAAGTTAGGAGTAAAAGAAGTCTGGTTTTGGATAAATAATCAGTTAGAGATTTATATTTTAGTTGATGGCATTTATCAACAGCAACAAGACAGTTTTAATTTGCAAAAGATTAAAGATCAAATATTAACTAAATATATTGCTCAAGCTTTGACAGGCAATCCAAGAGTACTTAAGAAGAGTTTCTTGAATGAAATAATAAGTAACTAAAAAGTTAACCAGCTTTAAGCTGTAAGCTGTAAGCTGTAAGCTAAATTCGGGTCTAATTCCCCACCGTCTAAACGGTGCAAGCAATTAGTTAGGGTCAAAATCCCTATCTAATTGCCAAGCTTAGAGCCTATAGCTTAGAGCTTAGAGCTTGTTTGAGCGCAGCGAGTTTTAATTAAAAAGTAAATAAAAAATATTTTTCATCTAGCTTTCAACCACTCGTACCAGTTATTGAGTCCCTTTCCTGTTACCGTAGAAACTTGAAAAATCTTAAGCTCAGAGTTAACCTGTCGAGCATATTCTAAACAGCGATTAACATCAAACTGGACATAGGGCAGCAAGTCGATCTTAGTCAGAATCATTACCTTGCTGGCTCGAAACATATGAGGATATTTAATCGGCTTATCATCTCCTTCGGTGACTGAGAGAATGGCTACTTTGGCATATTCTCCCAAATCGAATAAAGCAGGACAAACGAGATTACCGACATTTTCGATCATCACTAGGGAATTGGGAGGGGGATCTATTTCTTGGCAACCCTTTTGTATCATTTTTGCTTCCAAATGACAGCCTGTTCCCGTATTGATTTGTACCACTGGACAACCAGTTTCGCCGATTTTTTGGGCATCATTGACTGTTTCTTGGTCGCCTTCAATTACACTGAGAGGAATTTCTGTTTGCAGATCTGTGATAGTGCGGGTTAGGAGGGTAGTCTTACCTGCCCCAGGAGAACTAACTAAGTTAAGTGCCAAAATATTACGGGTTTGAAACCAGTTACGATTTTGAGCAGCAATGAGGTTGTTTTTTTTGAGGATATCTTGCTCTAGATTAATCTTCCTGCCGTGCATCTGAGCGTGGATCTGAGACACGTTGGTAGGAGATAAAGTGTGAAACTGTCCCCGATGAGAGTGAGTAATTATCGTCCCGTCAGATAAAGTATGGGTATGAGGTGTATCGTTCTCTGTCTCCACTAATTTAGTTTTACCTGTTTGAAAATTAGTGATAGTAACATGAGCATCATCAGAACAACCGCAAGTTACACACATAGCTCTTCAACCTCCATTTCTGTAATTTTTAATTCTTCACCTTGGATAATTTCTAACTCCACACTACCACAGCGATCGCAGATACCAAAGGGTTGAGTTAGAGACATTTCTGTTCCACAGTGGCGACAGCGACCTAAGCCAGGAACTTCGATAATTTCTAGAGTCGCTCCTGCTAATACTGTATCTCGACAACAAACATCAAAACAAAAACGAATGGCATCGGGCATGACTGCTGAAAGTTGTCCTATTTCCAGAGTAATTTGTTTAACTGGCAATCCTTCAGCGTATCCTACGGCGATCGCAACTATATTTTCCGTAATCCCTAATTCATGCATGACAATATGAAACTGATTGTTATCTGTCTAAATCAACAAATTCTAGGTAATTGCTCCCCTACAAGCATATCTACAATTCGTTCTGTCCCAAACATGGTTTCCAGGAGAACTAATCCAGGTGCAGAGTCAATTACCTCACCAATGATGCAAGCATTTTCTCCAGCAGGATCGGTTTTCATCGCAGCGAGAACTGCTTCTGCTTTTGACTGGGGTACTATTACCACTAGCTTGCCCTCATTTGCTAAGTACAAAGGATCTAGTCCTAGTAATTCACATACTCCTTTAACCTCATCTCCCACAGGCAAAGAAGATTCTTGAAGTCTTATTCCTACATCCGAACTCAGAGCAAATTCATTGAGTACGGTTGCTACTCCTCCTCTGGTGGCATCTCGCATCGCTCTAATCTCGGGACAAATAGCAAGTATGGTTTCCACTAAGCTAGTAAGTGGCTGGCAATCACTGACTATGGTGGTGTCTAATGCCAGTTCACCACGGGCAACGGTAATTGCTGCACCATGATCCCCAAGATAACCATTACATAAGACTAAATCTCCAGCCTGGAGATTGTGAGCCGAAATCGCAATACCCTCTCTAATGATTCCTATTCCAGTTGTATTGATAAACAGTTTATCCGCCGAACCTCGATTAACTACCTTGGTGTCACCCGTGACAATTTGTACCCCAGCAACATCGGCAGCAGCTTTCATACTTTGAGCCACTTGACGTAAGGTTTTAACAGGCAGTCCTTCTTCAATAATCATGGCGCAGGATAGATACAGAGGTTTAGCACCACTAACTGCCAAGTCATTAACTGTACCATTGACTGCTAAGTTGCCAATATTACCACCAGGAAAGAAGAGTGGATCGACAACATAAGAATCGGTAGTAAAAGCAAGGCGATCGCCCAGAGTCATTAAACTATCTAAACTTATTCTGGCTTGGTCCTCCAATTCTGCCAGCATGGGGTTATCAAAGCTACCCACAAAAATATCATCAATCAAATCGCGCATTGCTTTCCCACCGCTACCGTGAGCTAAGGTAATATGACTATCTCTCACTTTGCTATGACGGCGAGGGACTAGTTCAACTTTGGCAGATAGGGGATGTTGGGATGAGTTGGCAGAAGAGGGATTCATGTTAACAGAAAGTTAAGAGTCTTTATCTTCAAGTACTCCATTTTTATACTTGAGTATCTTATGATTATGTTGAGCGATCGCCTTTTACTAACAATTTATTAATACTTGGCACGGCGATTGTTAAGATAAATTATGACGAATGAACCAAAAATATCTGCTTTTGACATCAAAATGATGCAAAGATGTTTGCAGTTAGCGCGGCAGGCATCAGGTAGAACATCACCAAATCCTTTAGTTGGTTCAGTCATAGTTAAAAATGGTGAGATTATTGGGGAAGGCTTTCATCCAAAAGTTGGACAACCCCATGCAGAAGTATTTGCACTACAAGAAGCTGGATCGCAAGCCCAGGATTCCACCGTCTACGTAAATTTGGAACCTTGTAGTCACCATGGAAGGACTCCACCTTGTGTCGAAGCCTTGATCAAGGCAAAGGTAGCTAAAGTAATTACAGGAATGGTAGATCCCGATCCTCGTGTTGCTGGTAGAGGAATTAAAAAACTACAAGATGCAGGAATTGAAGTTATAGTCGGTGTTGAAGAAACTGATTGTCGTCAACTTAATGAGGCTTTTATCCATCGTATACTCCATCAACAGCCTTTGGGGATTTTAAAATATGCCATGACGCTAGATGGTAAGATAGCTGCCACTTCAGGACATAGTGCTTGGGTAACAGGGAAAGCTTCTCGTCACTTAGTGCATCAGGTAAGAAGTACTTGTGATGCGGTCATCATTGGCGGAAATACGGTACGTCAGGATAACCCTAACTTAACCACCCACGGATTAACAGAACATAATCCTTTGCGAGTTGTGATGAGTCGTAGTTTAGATTTACCCTCCGACTGTAACCTATGGAATACCAATATTGCACCAACGATAATTTTCACTGAAGCAGATAGTAATGCTGCACAGCACCAAAAATTGAGCAGCAAAGAAATAAATATTATTACCGTCACTGCACTCACTCCTAAAATAGTGATGGAACATTTATATCAACAAGGAATCTCCAAAGTCTTATGGGAATGCGGAGGCACATTGGCTGCTAAGGCGATCGCCGATGGTACAATCCAAAAGGTAATGGCATTTATTGCCCCTAAAATTATCGGTGGAATATCCGCACCATCCCCCGTTGGTGATTTAGGCTTAACAATGATGACCAATGCGCTGCAATTAAATCAAGTCACAACTCAGATAATTGACTCTGATATTTTGATTGAAGGATATTTGACATCAGCACACTGACGATTGTTTCCCGTTGTGAATATGTCCATTTTGACAGTTTTTTCAGAGTAACAATTGGGGCAACTAGGCATTGGTAGAAGCTTCTTAATCTTAACGATTATTTTATATCATTACTTCTACAGGACTACCCAAAACGCCCCCAACACTAGCAATTGCTGGCATCCAAAAAAATATTAGCTTTTTTAAAGTAACCATTGCATAATATTATGGCTATATTTTTTTGTGACGGTGTACATGGTAAAGACTAAATTAGCTGCTGAAGAGAAGGTTACAGTCCTAGAAGCTGCTCAAATTTTAGATGTTTCTCCTGACACTATACGCAGATGGGAAAAGAAAAAACTGATTAGAGCTAAACGTTCTGAAAAAAACTATAGATTATTCGACCTTGGGGAACTAAGGCGTATTCAAAACAAGTATTTGGGGTTGGGAAATAATGTAGAGTTTGAAGTTCTCAAAAGCAAAAAAACAAAATTCAATGTCATCGAATTATTCTCAGGTTGTGGTGGCATGGCTTTGGGCTTTGAAAATGCAGGTTTAAAAACTAAGCTGCTGGTTGAAATTGATAAAAATAGTGTCAATACACTGAAAAAAAATCGACCCGATTGGAAAGTCGAGCATCAAGACATAGCTCAAGTTGATTTCACTAAAGATTTAGATATACCTGCATTATTTCCTAAAGAGAAAGACTACACTGTCTCCATCAGAGAAGCATTGAAAAACTGTCCTGAGTCGGATGGAGCAACTTACCCCAAGCGCAAAGAAGAAATTTTAAAATTAGTTCCACCAGGGGGGTATTGGCGAGATCTGCCAATGGATATTCAGAAAGAATATATGAAGAAAAGCTTTTACCTGGGCGGAGGTAAGACAGGGATGGCTAGGAGACTTTCATGGGATGAACCTTCATTAACTCTTACCTGTAGCCCTGCTCAAAAACAGACTGAAAGATGTCATCCTGAAGAAACAAGACCGCTAACAGTAAGAGAGTATGCCAGGATTCAAAGTTTTCCCGATGATTGGCAATTTACAGGTTCTTTAGCATCACAGTATAGACAAATAGGTAATGCTGTTCCTGTCAATTTGGCTTATCACATTGGGAAAACTTTGATTTCAATGTTAGAAAGTAATTTTCAGGCAAATATTTCTATGAGCAAATACAATCTTGGTTTTATAAGTGATGAAGCTATTATGGCTCATGTGACTAATACGGTAGAGAAATATCGCTTTTCAATAAATCTAAAGCAATTTAACGAAAATCTAATTGACCCCATTAATTGACTTTTGATGCAAAAATATATGGAAAAAGTATCTCTGAACTAATTGAAAGCGAAGCATTAAGGCAGATAGATAAATCAAATACTAATCATATTGGATATTTTCATCAAAATATTTTTAACTATTTTGGTGATGACTGGGTGGTTCCTAAGAATGGATACGACATTGTCAACAATAATAAAAAGATATTTGTAGAGATGAAAAACAAGCATAATACTATGAATTCTTCATCATCAAAAAATACATATATGCGTATGCAAAATACGCTTCTTAACGATCCTGAAGCTACTTGTATGTTGGTAGAAGTTATCGCACGTAAAAGCCAAAATATTCCTTGGAAAACTTCTATAGATAAGAAATCAGTTACTCATGAAAGAATTAGAAGAGTATCAATAGATAAATTCTATGAGATAGTTTCTGGAGACAAACAAGCTTTTAAAAAGCTTTGTGAAAAATTACCAAAGATAATATTTGATTGTGTTGACAGCTCTAAAGATAATCTTCTTAAAAACACCGTTTTTGATGAGTTATTGTCTATATCTCCAAATCTTATTAAAAGTATTTATCTTCTATCCTTTTCTAAATATGAAGGTTTCAATGAATTGAATATAGAAGAGCCATAATATATATTTCAACACGGAATACTTCCAATAGCCGATATTATTGCCGAGAATATTAATACTCATATCGTATCTAATGGCGATCGCACAATAAAATTCTTCAAACCCTGATCGCTTTGTTAACAAAGCGATCGCCTATAATTTTATTTATGCGTGGGAGTGTCAAGTTCATTAAGATTCAGCAGAATTATGGTTATTAGTATCGCCAGAAGTTTTATGTTTTATCGACTTCGTATGGCTTAGATGGAGCAGATATTGACTGATAGAAATAAGTAATATTGCCATGGCTACATAAATTACATCGCTTAACTTGCCAATTTCGATACTAAGCATTTGCTTAAACAGGCTAACAATTAATGCCACGACAATTACATTGACTAATTTACCTTTAAGTTCCTCTAGGCTATTACTTTGCAAGATACTAGACTTATCTTGATGTTTGATATTAATCTCTGAAATAAATAACTCATAAATACCAAAAGCAAAGATAAATAAAACAATACCAATTAGATAATAGTCTACGCCACCAATGATATAAGCCACTGTCTGAATCGTTATTTCCCCTTCAGGATCTTTGGGATCTAAGGCTAAAGTTAATCCTGCCCAAATATCTATCGTGCCAATCATGATTAAGCGTAAAGCACTGAGTAAACTAAAGATAACTGGAGCTAAGATGAAAAAACGGAAGTTCCAAAGAGAGACTTCAAAAAACTCCTCTAGCTTTCTCAATCTTCCTGTTGTTTTGTTCTTCATTGATGACCATTATGATTGCTAAGCTCTTACTACTGAATTTACACTGAATCTCTAACCCACTGTAAATGTTGGGGAAGTAAATTAGCTAAATCGTAACGTTCTAAGATAGTTTCTCTGGCTTTGGTACGAATTGCCGCCATTTTTTCAGGATTGTCTAAAGCTTCGATCGCGCGATCGCATATTTGCTGAGGATCGAAGAAATTAACCAGTAAGCCATTAACATTATCTTCGATTACTTCCGTCACGGGGGCAGTATCGGAAGCCACAATTAAACAACCTGTGGATAACGCTTCTAACATCGACCAAGAAAGTACAAAGGGACGAGTAAGATAAATATGCACTGAGGAAGCCTGTAACACCTGGAGATATTCATCATAGGGCAATAAGCCAGTAAAGTGTATCCGGTTCATGTCTAGGGGGAATTTTTCCAGCATGGCATCTTTATAAGTTTTGCCGTCAGGAAGACTCTTGCCATAAGCTACACGATTTTTACCGACAATCACAAAGTGACAGTGGGGGCGTTTTTTTTGCAAGATAGAAATAGTTTCCATCAACTGTGGGAAACCACGATAAGGCTCCATTCCCCGCGCCACATAGGTAATAATTTCTTTGGCTTCTGTAAGATCTAAATTAATTCTTGGTAAAAACAACTTTGCCTTTGGTACAGGCTTAAAATAGTCAGTATCTATGCCATCGTGACGAACTTTGAGTTTACTCTGAAATTCGAGAGGAAATTGCGATCGCTGCCAAGCTGTCGGGGATAAACCGCGATCGCAACTAGCTAAATCTAATAAAATTGGCGCATTTTTAATCCGAATCCTAGCTTCATCATCCGCATTAATCGGATCGCTAGGATCAAAGCTAGCATCTGAACCATAAGCACGGTAATACCATTCAAAATAACAAAGCAAAGTTGCTCTAGAAAATATATCCTTCATAAATAGGGTTGGTCCCCATCCAGAGTGACCATATACCACGTCAGGATAAAAACCCTGATCTTTTAATTTCTGCGCCACCCGATATACTCCTTGAGCCTCTAAAACTGCATTTTCCAATGGTCTAACATAATGATGCGTTTCAGGACGAGCCGTGCGAGATTTTTCGTATACTAGTTTGTTAACTCCCGCAATCCGACCTTCAGTACGATTGGTGCCATAGACTACAGTATTTTTGCTATCTTGTCCCAAAACTGTAGCTAGGTGGCGAAACTGAGCAGGAAAATTAGGATGTAAAAATAGAATCTTCATACTTACTCGAATAAACTACGGGCTGATTCGCCCCCAATTTTAGCCGTTGTTCAACACACTTTCGCAATAATGGTAGATTAATATAGCATCCTCAATCTCTATATCATTATGACTTCTTGGCGCGATCGCATTTCTAAAATTAGTGGTAAAACTCGCTTTGTGGTGTCTCGTGTTTTTATCCACTTAGCAGGTTCAGAAATTGCACCTATGCTAGGTGTGCTTAATCGTGTGGCACGAGAAGCAATTGAGGCAGATGGGGATTTAGAAGTACTGGGAGAAGGTTTAGTATCTGTCTGTCAAAATCTATTACAGATGAGTGCTGACTGGCAATCTGCGGGGAATGAAGGGGATGTAATCTGGGATGAGGGAGAAGCAGGAGATTTTGTCAACGAACTCTTTACCGATTCTGCCCAAAGATATTTGAGTGCCGTAGATACCAATGAGGAACTTAACGATGACGCACCTTTGTCCCTACCTGTGACAAGTAATTTAGTCATCATGTTAACCGTCGCTTTTGAAGGAGAATCACCAGATTTAGAAAATAATCTCGCAGATATTGAAGCATTAGAATATGGACTCAAAGCCTTGATTAATCTTCACTATCAAGAAAAGCTAAGAGCAATTCAAATTCATTTCTCTCCTGCTAAACTAGGTGATGAATTGGACGGAGAACAATTATTGCTTAACTTTCCTGAGTTGATTCCACTTTAAAGACTAATGTTCTCAACTACATAAAGCTTTAAAAGATTTACCAGAGTGTAACAAGATTTACTTTAACATTACAGATTATTACTTTGTTTTTAATAAAGAAGACTATGGTATAGATAATCTCTTATGTTAATTACTGGCGGGGACATTGTAATGTATTTCGTCAGAGAAATTAAAAACTAAATTTGTTGTCAATTAATTAAGGAGAGCTCAATGCTTGACGCTTTTTCTAGAGCTGTAGTTGCAGCTGACGCTAGTACTAAGTGCATTGGTGGAGAAGAAATTGCTTCTCTCAAAGGTTTCATCGCAGAAGGTAACAGAAGATTGGACGCTGTTAATGCGATCGCAAGTAACGCAAGTTGCATGGTTTCTGATGCAATCGCTGGTATGATTTGCGAAAACCAAGGCTTAATCCAAGCTGGCGGTAACTGCTATCCTAACCGCCGTATGGCTGCTTGCCTACGTGATGGTGAAATCATTCTTCGCTATGTTTCTTACGCTCTATTAGCTGGAGACGCATCTGTACTAGAAGATCGTTGTCTAAATGGTTTAAAAGAAACTTATAGTGCTTTGGGAGTACCTACTACTTCTACTGCTCGTGCAGTCCAAATTATGAAAGCACAAGCTGCTGCACACATCCAAGATCAGCCTAGCGAAGCTTTCGCTGGTAATAGATTGCGTAAAATGGGAAGCCCAGAAGTTGCTGATCGTTGTGCAAGTCTTGTTTCTGAAGCAGGTAGCTATTTTGATCGTGTAATTTCTGCTCTTAGCTAGAACCTTTTTTAAATTTAGCCAATAACTAATATAAGTGGGCGTTTTACCACTTAATAGAATAAGCAATCCAGGAGATATCCAAAATTATGAAATCTGTTGTAACTACAGTTGTAACTGCTGCTGACGCAGCGGGACGCTTTCCTTCTTCTTCTGATCTAGAGTCAGTTCAAGGTAGTCTTCAGCGCGCTGCTGCTCGTATGGAAGCTGCTGAAAAACTAGCTGGCAACATCGATAACGTTGCTCAAGAAGCTTATGATGCTTGCATCGCCAAGTATTCTTACCTGAATAACGAAGGTGAAGCTAACTCTACTGATACTTTCAAAGGCAAATGTCTTCGTGACATTAAGCACTACATGCGCCTAATCAACTACTGTCTTGTAGTTGGTGGTACTGGTCCTTTGGATGAATGGGGTATTGCTGGACAACGTGAAGTATATCGCGCTTTGAACTTGCCTACTGCTCCTTATGTTGAAGCTCTGAGCTTTGCTCGTAACCGTGGTTGCGCTCCTCGCGATCTTTCTGCTCAAGCTCTAACTGAGTACAATGCTCTTTTGGACTATGTAATCAATTCTTTATCTTAAATAGTTTTTACTTGAGTTAATTGCTCTTTTGCAATAAGTCAATTAAATAATTGGGGATTCATAGACTGTTGCTTTGACTGAAATAATCTGTTTAAGTAGCATTCTAAGAATCTCCAATATTTTTATGGATGATAATTTTTTTTCTGATCTTTAGTTCAACTAAATATAAATCTATCGATTATGTCCTTAGACGATCTGTTTGAAAAACTCAAACATCCTAATCCCAATCTACGAGGAAAGGCTATGGTAGAAATAGCCGAAAATCGTGATGAGACTACTATTCCTCGCTTAATGAGCATTCTTGATCAAGAGGACGTACTTTATAGACGTTCTGCGGTAAAAACATTAGGGGTAATTGGCGCGGAGGTTGTACCTCCTGTAGTAGATTCGTTGCTGAATAGCGATAATCCCACAGTGCGTTCAAGCTGTGCTAAGGCATTGGCACAAATCGTAGTTAATCATCCAGATTTACCGATGCCAGAAGAAGGAATTCAGGGATTAAAACAGGCATTAAACGATTCTAACCCCGTGGTAAATATACCTGCGGTGATGACGTTGGCTGAAATTGGCTCTCCTGTATTTGATCTTTTAGTAGAAACTCTAAATACTACAGAAAACATTGCAGTACAGGTGGCAATTCTCAATGCCTTTGGCTCAATGGGTGATTCTAGAGCGGTAGAGGTATTAACTAATCTAAGTAATGACAAGTCTGCCGATCCTTATATTCAAGAATCAGCCACCAGTGCCTTGTCTCGTTTAGAGATGGTGATGAAATACAATACCAGGTAACTCAAACCCCCAACTTAAAATTAGCTAGTTAAGTTATCTATAAATTAATGACAAAAAGATGTCCAACATATTCGACAATCAACCGACATTGCAACTTTCTCACAACGAAACAGATGAACTCTTAGCTAAAGTTAATCAGCAAATTGCTCAGGGAACTTTTGAGCACCAAGACCAAGAGCTTATCCAGCAAATGGTCGAGTGTCTAGGGGATACGCGAGGCTTAACCAGGCTAGCTTATGCTGAGGCATTAGGGAAAGTGGGAAAATCAGCAGTTGAGCCATTAATTGATGCTTTATTGAATCATTCCAACGTAGTCGTTAGACGGGCAGCAGGCAAAACTTTGACGCTGATCGCAGAACCCCAGGCAGTACCTCATTTGATTTATGCCCTACTTAATGATGAAGATACAGTAGTCCAGAGTTCTTCCGTTGGCGCACTGGCTCGTATAGGAGAACCATCCGTCACACCTCTATTAGAAATATTAGCTTCGCCAGATTCTAGTGAAAGCCATAAAGGTCATGCTGCTTGGGCGTTAGCATTTATTGGTGCCAAGGCAAAAGACAAACTATATGCTGCTTATGACTCAGATTCTCCTGAAGTTCGTGCGGCAGTAGTTGGCGCGATCGCTAAAGTAGCCGAAGAGGAAAATCGTGATACTCAAGCATTGAATTTGTTGCTCGAATCTTTACAAGACACTTCTGCTAACGTAAGAAGTGAAGCAGCAGCAGTATTAGGAAACTTAAAATATCAGCCGGCGATTCCGATCCTAACGGAATTGCTTAATCATGCCGAAGGAGAAACTCGCAAGTCAGCAGCTTTATCCTTAATGAAAATTAGCGATCGCCGTTCTCTTGAACCATTACAAGCAGCTTTAGCCCAAGAAACTGATGCAGGAATTAAAAAAGCGATTAATCTAGCTATTTCCATGTTAGAAAAGCAATCTGAAGCAGATGATTGGTAGAAGTTAAAGTGAATCTCAAGTGCTTCAATCAAGCAATATTATAACTTTCTAGTTACTAAAGAGTGAAACCTATAGACGGAAAATCAAAGAAACGATCTAAATCACAATCTTGAAGAATAATTTTGCATCAAAGAGCCTCTCTAACTAATTTTCGACGTAGATGAATTTTCATAATCGGCATCAAAGAGTAGCGATAGTCTTTCTCGTCTTTCTTTTTGGTAATAAGCGATCGCTCTACCAAAGATTTGATACTATGTAAAAATTTTAGCTTAGACGGAGAGTGTTTGATATAGTTACTCAACTCGTCTAAAGATAAAGGATTACAAGAAATTGCTAACCAGTAAACAATTTCTTTATCTAAAATAGATAAATAAGACAATTCCTGTTCTAGAAGATCGCTAATAGCTTCTAGAAGACTCAACTCTTCAATTGCCTGTTCAGCATCTCCTTCCGAGAAAATATCCAGGTGATTGTTAGCAATTTTCAGGAGCTGAGGATTATTTTGTACAGTTGCTGACAGATGCAACAGTTCCTGTTTGTTCCAATAGCTATTAGTGCCTGAATTTAGAAATGTCATGGTAGTCTGGTGACTAAAGCCGAGCAGATCAAGGAACTGTACTTGATTGCTAGCATAATATTCCAACAGTTTTGGTTTGATCCTACTAGTAGTTATCAGGAGGCTTTGATGATCAGTGGATATAATCGAGCGTAGAAACTGACCATAGACCTCAAAATGTTCTTTATATGAGACGCTGGTTTGATTAGTTTCCAAAATATACTCCAAACCATCTAAAACTAGTAAGATCCTTTGTCTCCTAAGACAGTCAATAAATTCTGAAAGTAAAAAGCTTAGTTCCTGAGGCTTGGAATCTACAGCATCATCAGAGTGGTGATTAATTATCCTTAAATATTTGTTCAGCAACTTAGTTAAAGATGGCAACTGTGATAGAGAAAACCAAATAACACAATCAAACTGCTCTTTGATTGAACTGGCAAATTGTGTCACCAGCGTAGTTTTGCCCGAACCAGTCATTCCAGAAACGACAATAAGGCGACAATCAGAATTCTGGCTCCAAGAGCTTAAAGTTTTTAGCTCTTTTTCTCTGCCCAAAAAATGTTGAACGTTGGGGGCTGTAGTCCAATTGCAAAACTGCTGTTTTTTTGATTTTACAGGTAAAGAGCGAGGTCGATAATAGTCTTCAGGTTGACCATTTTTTTCTTCAATCACTCGGCTGATTTTTTGTCTCATGAAGGGAACAAAATTACTCTTGTTTATTTGCTCATCGAAAGCACGAGAAAGAGTTTGCCACAGGTTACACCCGACAGTCTTAATGTACTCAGGATCATAATTATAGTCACAGGCCATTTTGGTGTATGTTTTACCGTTCCATACTTCTCGAAGAACTATTTCTTGAGTTGGATTCAAGTATGTGGGGCTGATTGCTTTGTCTACCAAAAACAATACTGATTCAAAATCAACTTTTTTTTTCATCTCTACTATATATTCTTGTTTGTTATATCAGACTTAGCTCTGAAAAATTACTTAAAGATAGTTTTAATTTAAATTGAGCGAATATAGTTTTATATTGAGCTTCTTATAATTGTCTAATTTATTAATTTCATAGGGTCTTAAGATAACTTATGACAGATTATACTACTAGTAACTCAAGATACTTGGGTTAAGCTACATCATTTTCAGAAATTGTACTAAAAATAAATGAAGTTGTGGATAATGTTACTTAGTTGATCATACTTAGTATCAAGTGGATAAAAGCATTTTATTGAGTATTTTTTGGTAATCCACAATACTGAGTGATTTACTGAGCAATTTCAAATTGGCTTAAATTAGACCTTTTTGCTGGTTTCTGGCTGGTTATTTAACAATCTTACTTTTAAATTACCTTTTGCTTACCAAAAAGATATTTTTTTTTTTCAGGATTAGATCTATATTGAAAGCTGTATAAAAGAAAACATAGCAACAGTTAACCTGATTTCTATGTAGCTATGGGGCTACCCAGTTGCCTTGCGTGCTAACATTCATTCAAGGGAATACTCAGTAATTTTTCTTAGTTGTTTATTTGGATAAACTTCACCTAGCTGGGTTTAACTAACCGTGGTCTGGTGGATAAAAGAGTGCAATGAAAGTAGCTTTAGTACACGATTACCTAACACAGCAAGGAGGTGCTGAAAGAGTTTTTGAAATGTTATGTCGGTTTTTTGAACAGGCTGACGTTTATGCTGCTGTGTACTACAAAGAGACTACAGTTGACATTCAAAGACATCCAATTCGCACAACTTTTCTCCAGAAAATACCAGGAGCAAAGAAAAATTTTCGTTTATTTGCTCCTCTCTACTACTCTGCCTTTCGTCAGCTTAATCTGGAAGAATACGATCTAATAATCAGTAGCACGTCCAGCTTTGCGAAAGGCGTAAGAAAACGACCAGGAGCAATGCACATTTGTTTTTGTCATAATGTAACCCGTTTTCTCTGGGATACTAGGAAATATCTGGAAGAATATAGTGCTTATCGCAAGTTAACTCCTTTGATTAGACCTATACTTAGATCCATGCGGGAACAAGATTTAAAGTATGCCAAGGAACCCGATCTCTACATTGCAAATTCCTCAACCGTGGCTCAAAGGATCAAGCAAATATACAAGAGAAAAGCATTAGTAATTAATTATCCTATCGACAGTAACAAATTTGTTTTTTCAGGTCAGAAGGAAGATTTCTATTTAATCTCTTCGCGGATGATCAGTTACAAAAGACTAGACATCGCTGTGGAAGCATTTAATTGGTTAGGTTTACCACTAATCATTACTGGAGATGGACCAGAGCGTAAACGCTTAGAAGCAATGTCTCTAAGCAACATCAAATTTTTGGGCTATGTTGATGATGAGTGGCGAACTCACTTGATGGCAAAAGCAAAAGCCGTTGTGATTGTTGCCCTCGAAGACTACGGTTTAGTTCCTATCGAAGCCAACGCTAGTGGTACTCCAGTAATAGCTTACGGTGCAGGAGGAGTTTTAGATACTCAAGTTTCAGGCAAAACAGGTATTCTGTTCTCTCCCCAGTCCCCTGATGCTTTACAAGCAGCAATTAAGCAAGTGGAAAGCCAGAGTTGGGATTACGCAGCCATCAGAACACACGCAGTGAATAACTTTTCAGAATCAGTGTTCTTCCAACAGGTGTCAGATGTTATTCAAGAGTTTTGCGGTCAGTCGATTCTACATGACTTAGGAATTAACTCTGAGTGTTTGAAAAGCAAAATTGCAATAGGAGTTAAGCAATGAATCAAGGTAACTGGAAACTTGAGACCCAAAATGATTTAGGTTACGGAAAGTTTAATAAAATATAATATGTTACTTCAGATATCCAAGATACTTACCCTAGATATAGATTCTACTAAGGCTCATAGCTATCTACCAGTTTGTGATTTGAAGTGGAGGCATAAAAATTTATTAGTGAGTAGTCTCCCTAATGAGACCAAACAGGTCTTTCCTGCCTTAACTAGAAAACAGTGGATAGAAAGCTGCTTAAGAAATTCCTGGATTAAAAGAGTGTGCGTTGATCGAGCTTTGGGGGAGAAGGGAATCGAGCTTTGGGCTGATGCTTGTCACCAAGCTCGCAAACCGATTTTTGTCCGTATTCCCTCTAACAGCACTTTGCCAAGTTGCCGTAAAACTTACTATTGGCGAATTAAAAGATTTTTCGACTGGCTAGCTGCTGTTGTTTTACTAACGTTAATCAGTCCAGTAATGCTCTTAGTAACTATATTAATCAAAATATTTACCCCTGGCTCAATATTTTATTGTCAGTGGCGAGTTGGAGAGAGAGGTCAACTGTTTAAGATGTTTAAGTTTCGTACCATGACAATCGATGCAGAAGTTCAACATCACAAGCTCATGGCTAGTCAGAATGGTTTATACAAGCTTGAAAACGACCCTCGTATCACTTTAATCGGCAAATGGTTGCGAAAATTCCGTCTTGACGAGTTACCTCAGTTATTTAACGTGTTACGTGGAGAAATGAGCTTAGTAGGACCACGTCCCTGGGCTTTGTCTGACGATTTATCCTTAGGTAAAAACGGTAAAGCAAGACTTAATGCCCTTCCTGGTATTACTGGTGCTTGGCAAGTTGAAGGTCGTTCTCATCTATTGGATTTAGAAACTGTAACTAAGTGGGATCTAGACTACTTAGACAGTTGGTCTTTAACCAGAGATTTAAGGATTTTGCTGCTAACTATTCCTAAAGTTTTCTCCAGCTTTGGAGCATATTAAACTTAAAAATCAGCGGAAAAACAAAAAACCAGTATATTTCTAAATCAAGGGATCTTCTTGAAAATTGGAAGAGATTATTAAAATCTAGTGGGAATAACTTATTAAATGAAAAAAGCTCTCCTTACAGGTATTACAGGTCAGGATGGCTCTTATCTTGCAGAATTTCTACTTGCTAAAGGGTACGAAGTACACGGAATTGTCAGAAGAACCTCAATTGAGGATGCTGCTCACAAACTTTCTAACTTAAAAGAAATTTTAAATAAAATTGTTTTACATACAGCTTCTTTAGACAATCATTTATCACTTTACAAAGTAATCAACCAAGTTCAGCCAGATGAGTGTTATCACTTAGCTGCATCTAGTTTTGTTAGTTATTCTTTTGATGACGAATTCTCAATTTTATCCAGTAATTTTAGTGGCACGCATTATTTGCTGGCATCTATCAAAGAGATAATGCCCGTTTGTCGCTTTTACTTTGCTGGCTCTAGTGAGATGTTTGGTAGTGCTAGTAATAGTCCCCAAAATGAATTAACTCCTTTTAACCCTCGTTCTATTTACGGCATATCAAAACTATCTAGTCATCACCTTGTTCGTAATTATCGAGAGCAATATGATCTTTTTGCCTGTACAGGAATTCTCTACAATCATGAATCACCACGTCGAGATTTTAAATTCGTTACTCGCAAAATTACTTCTTCTGTAGCTAAGATTAAATTAGGACTTCAAGATAAGCTTTATTTAGGTAATCTTGATGCTGTAAGAGATTGGGGCTATGCTCCAGATTATGTTTATAGTATGTGGCTCATGCTCCAGCAAGATACACCTAGAGATTATGTAGTTGCTTCTGGAATTAACCATTCAGTGAGAGAATTTGTGAAATATGCTTTTGACTGTGTGGGCTTAAATTATCAAGAATTTGTTGAGGTAGATCAAAGATTTTATCGCGAGGCTGAAAAAATACCTCTTTGTGGTGATAGTTCTCAAATTCAAAGAGAATTAAATTGGCAAAGCAATCGACAATTGAAAGATATTATTAGGGAAATGATTGAGAATGATTTAAATTTCTTTTCCAAAGAGAATATGATCACAATAAGTTCTCCAGTGAGTCGAAATAGTTATAAATCTGGGCAGCAAATAAAAGTAAAATCCTAACGAGACAAATACTAATATATGACAAAGACGTTGCAAAAATTTTACGACCCTTTTCAGAAGATTTAGTTTTTGCAGGAACTCAACCCCAACAGCTTGCCCAAGGTATTATGGATAGTTTATCAGGCGATCGCATTTTGCCGAGTAGTCAGGCTTGTTTAGAATATGTTCAGCAAAATTATGTCTGGGAGGAAGTATCTCAGAAAATTAAGCAAGTGTATCAGAGTGTTCTCAGCTAAAGAACTTGAGGAAAATGACCTATTAGCGATCGCTTATCTTCTTATCTTAAGGGTACAATTTATCAGGGTTTGATGGGTAAAGATGAGCAAATATGAGCAAATATTTAATTACTCCAGCTTAAAATCCGACAATCACTTGCCACATGGCAAAAGCTAGAACAACGATAGTGAAGTGTTGAGGTAGCAGATACTTAAATGGCTGACGGGCAATCTTTTTCGTGAGCAGAATAGATAGCATTACGCCAATAATTAATGAAGCGCCTTGTAAAAAAGCAATCACTGCTGGATGTGCCACAAATACAGGCAAACTGGCACCATTTAAGCCAAAAGTCGCCATACTTACAGGTAAGATCCTGCCTCCCTCACTTAAACCAAGACGAAGATAGTGAGCCAAATTACCTGCCAATACGAGAGGTAGATATCCATAAGCTAATTCAACGAATTTGCGGGGTTTGTATCGATGAGTCCATTTACCGATCAAGATATTTATGGCTTGAGCTATCAGGGGTAAAATAATCGGAATACTCAAAACTACAACCGATACTAAAGCATGACTGCTAAATTGTTCCAGATCTAGATTTAAACCCAAGCGAGTTGATATTTCTGCTAAACGGTGGAGAAAGATGACGTTCAATAATAGAAACAGCAGGGCTACTTCATAATTGCGAGGAGTATGAGTTGTCCATAATTCAATTCCAGGAGGGCGTAAATTAAACTCCACTGAGCGGTGAGGACAGGCTTTGAGACAAGTCATGCACAGGACACAATCTCGATTATCAGCTAACTGTGCGGGATGGGAATATAAAGGACAGCCGTTGGTTTCTTGTCCTTCTCCCTTGGCAGCACCACCTTTATAACATTGATAGGTGGTACATTCTGCCGAGCAAGTCCCCTGTTGCGCTCGCAATTCCGTCATCGATAGTTTGGCGAATAAACCATTCATTCCACCGATAGGACAAAGATAGCGACACCAAAAGCGACGTTCAAAGATTGCTGAAAAGATCATTGCTCCTGCTGTGATGAGGAGTAACAAACAAGCAGAAAGATAGGCAGTATTTTCCAGATCCCATAGTTCTTCCCAAAGCAAAATCAGGGCAAACAAGCTAAACAACAACCAGCCAGCCCAATGCTCCGCAGGAGTTCTCGGCCATTTTTTTAGCTGTCGCGGAAACAAGAGCAAAGAAAGTTTTTGGGTAATCTCGCCATAGATCATAAAAGGACATACGGCGCACCATAGTCTACCAACGAAAGGAAATCCGATTAAGATCAAGGGCCACCACCACGCCCAAAATAAGTTAAGGGCAAAATTCTCTTGACGGTTTTGGGGAGCAATGAATAAAACTGCCACAATGAAGGCAAACAAGCTAAAAGTAATGCCATAATTAATCTTGTCGGGGAACCAGTCACTCCGCAGAAAATGCCTTAATTGGGGATATTTATTCAGTAGATTTAGCCGATACTGTTTCTTTTTACTTTGAGATTGCCAAACAATTTCTTCGGTAATATCTTCGCAACCTTGGAGTTGAATTAAGGCTCGTTCCACAATGTTTTCTAATTCCCGCAAATTATTGGGGAAATCGTAAGCCTGGAGGTTTCTTAAGGCTTCAGGAGTAATCTTAGTTTTTCCTAGACACCTATTACGTCCAATTAGATTTAGATAGTAGTTGATTTGTTCGTCCAGATCTGCTTTTCGCACTCTTAAAGGAGGAACTTTGATCAGGTTGTCCACCACAGAATCGATCGCCTTAATAGTCTGTTCCGAAATTAAAATAATTCTTGCTTGGGATGTTTTTGGTTCAGAAACTTCTCCTCCTGGACGTATCACAGGAGTGTATTGATTTGTCACAATTAAATTAGCGATCGCAGGTAACAATTCGGCTGGTAAAAGGTGGACATTATTTAACAATAAAGTGCCTTCTCCCAAACTGGAAATTAATCCTGGCTTACCTCCACTTCGACCAAATAATTCTGCACCACTAGTTTGCAATTTAGCGCAATCTACCTTAATTATTGCTTCTCGACGATCAGCTGAACCGAAATGAATTAGTGCGGCCAGATTATCCTTTTCTAATCCTGGCTCGCCAAAAAGTAATACCGATTCTCTCGTTTCTGAAGCTTGCTTGATCTGCGATCGCAATCTATTTGCATAGCGACTTTTTCCGATAACTCCTCGTTTAGCTTTGCTAACTAAATAAGGTCTTAATATTACCTGACGTTCCTGTTCAAATGTGAGTCTTTCTGATAATTCTTGGACTTCTGAGGCTAATTTTTGCGAAAAAGCTTGAGTTATTTCAGGATATTGCTGAATTATTTTGGTGAACTCTGAACTATTAATAAACCAGACTTTTGTTTCACTAAGAGTTGTAACTTGGTATTGCGTCGGTTGATCTAATAATAGAGCATTTAAATTTAGTACCGTTCCCGAAAGTAAACTACTTTGACGGGATTCTAATTTACTACTACTGGCTAGCTTTCCCGTTTCAACTATATATAATCCCTTAACTCCAGTATTTTCAGTAATAAGAGTTTCGTTGGCTGCAATAGTTTGTTCGATTAAATCAGCAGCGATCGCTTCTAAAACCTCTGGCGATAAATTGCTCAAACAAGTCTTGTGCTGAAGAAAGGATACTAGTTCAGATAAATTCATGCAGTAATACCTAACTCGATTAATTACACTTTATCAAGTTTGAGTAATCTGTAAAATTGTCTAATTTATCGCAAAAAGATCAAAATTCAGGCGATCGCTGTTAAGTTAAGTAAAAGTATTGCTCTATCTTAAGTGACAAAAGAGGACTCCCGTTAAAGCTATTTGTGGAACGAGAGTCTCAACTAACCTCTAGGTTTAACCGCCTACAGGAAAAAATTGATTTAATAGTTTGAAGATAATTGAGTTGATAACGCTTAAGGCAAATGCACCAATGATTGGACTCCAAATTTTAGAACGCAATCTAAAACCTTGAACTAGTAAAGCAGCCAGCCCGAAAATAATAACGTTAGCAACAAAAGTAGCCAACCCAAAAGTTACAAAGCTAAACAAACCAAACCCAGTTAAAATAGGCTTCAATAATGCATTGAGAATGCCAAATACTATAGCTGCAATTATGGCTTTTTTGAGGCTATCAATCTCAATAATAGGGAGTTTAGAGATGATTAGCAAACTGATGGTAGTTACTACTAAAGGAATGAGTATAGCGAGAATATTATTCATAAAAGTGAATCCTATAATTTGAACTGCGTGTAGTATAAACTAAAAATTCGATTTTACTATTTTTGTAATACAAATTTTATTTTTAGATTAATTTCTGTATCTTTTTTGCAGCAGTTTTAACTGAATCTAAAATAGTACCATTCCAATAGTTCTCTAGTAACGCCCAACATTGTTTCAGTCGGATTATACTTACTATGATAAAAAGGATGGTAAATCAGAGCGATCGCCAGATTAATAGAAAATCCAAGGAATAATTGCCGGAAAAACTCACATTTTAGCCTAAATGACTTCGTCAAGATTCAGTTTAATATTTTTCATTATTTCCAGCTCGTTTATTGTGTTTAATGTTGGTTATCTTGCCAGAGAATTTAAATTTTTTCCTTACGGACTTTATAATGAAGCGACCAAAGGATGGTCACAAATTCAGGCTCAACAATCTGAAAAACTTCCCTGGTTTTATCTGCATTCCAATAAACTGCCATCTAAAATTGTCAGAAATATTAGCCAGACACAGGAAGGTTTAAGTCTGGTTACGAAAATAGCAGCAGAGCGTAACATATCAGCTAAAATCATCGATTTAAACGGAAATACAGTTCATGAATGGGAAATCGATTGGTTTAAAATGTGGCCCAATCCACAACATCTGCCTAAAAAATTAGTTCCTCAGTCCAAACCTGGCACTAATATTCACGGTGCGGTGGTTATGGAAAATGGTGATTTGATCTTTAACTTTGAAAGTAAGGGTTTAATCCGCATAGATCGTGATGGAGAAGTTATCTGGCGTTTGCCTTATCTAACTCATCATTCGATTCACCAACATGATGATGGAAACTTGTGGGTATCTGGGACGAAGTATCAGACAAAAAAAGTCTCTCGACTGCCTAATCTTATACCACCATTCTATGAAGAGACAATTTTAGAAATTACCCCTGAAGGCGAGATTTTACGGGAGTGGTATGTTGCAGATATCCTGCGGAAGAATGGCTATACAGGTCTCCTTTATTTAGGTAGTCTCAACAATGAGAATACGGCGATTAAAGGTGACGACCGCCTATTAGGTAAGACTGACATTCTGCACCTAAATGACGTTGAACCTTTCTCTGCTAAATTGCAGCCAGGTTTTTTTCAGCCAGGGGATGTAATGGTTTCACTGCGTAACATCAATACGGTTTTTGTGTTTAACCTCGAGAGCGAAAGGATTAAGTTTATTTCTATAGGTGAGTTCGTGCGACAACACGACCCTGATTTTATCGACGGTGATACCTTCTCTGTCTTTGACAATAACAATAGTGCTGGCGAACCAAAACGTCAGAGTCGAATTGTAATTGTTTCAGCGAAGGACAATACTAGCAAAGTATTTTTTGAAGGTAGTAAAAATAATACTTTTTTTACTAGGGTTATGGGCAAACATCAGTGGCAACCTAACGGTAATTTATTGATTACCGAATCTATGTCTGGGAGAGGATTTGAAATCGATCGCCAGGGTAAAGTTGTTTGGGAATACATCAACTATATTGATCGCTCAATGGTTGGCGTTGTGGGAGAAGTACAACGTCTACCTCTAGAATATACCCAACTATTTACTAAAGAAGAATAAGCTAATATCACCAGCAAGAATTAAGCAAAAAAAATGAAAACATCGTCATTAATAACTATTTCTATTTGTGTTCTTTTACTAGTTGTTTTTCTCCAGCAGCCTGCTCTAGCTTATGTAGGTCCTGGGACGGGAATCGCAGCCTTAGGAGCGTTGCTTGCCATTATTGCGGGTGTAATAGCAGCCATATTTGGCTTTTTGTGGTATCCTATCAAACGACTTTTGCGAAAGCGCAAGCAGACAGAAACTAGAAATATTCAAGAAGGGGAAGAAGCATGAGCCAGTGGTTTGGAGCGATAATACTGGTTGCAGGTTTTGTGATTTTAATTCAGCTATTGGGACTGACGGAAAAAAGTAGGGATGTTGTACGCATTGCCCGTCATTCGATGAAGATTATCCGTTCTTCTCGATTGAGTGATGAGCAAAAAGAGTCCAAACTACAAAAAAATTCGCAAAAATTATTCGGATTGTTCTTTATCCTTGCCTTTAGTGGAGCGATCGCTATTTTAATACCGCTAGCAGTATTGTGGGTAGGTGATCGTCTGGGGTGGCTGTCCCTCTCTGCTTCATTGAATACAACTCTCTCTCCCGCATTTCTCATTGTTAGTAGCATATTAGTCATTATTGCCCTTTGCCTCAAGCCCAGTAAAAAGTCTCCTCGTATTGCTGCTCAAAAGACCAGTAGTTATTCACAACTAGATCGAACCTTGCACCAGGTGGCGTTTAATACCTATACAGCCCAAATAGCTCTTGCTGATGTTGAAGATGGTATTTTCTCTCAGCAGCTTGCTACTTGTAAAAGCGATCGACCTGTTTTTATTACCGCCCTTCCCCGAGCAGGAACAACTTTACTACTTGAATGCTGTGCGGACTCACCTGAATTCGCAGCCCACTGTTATCGCGATATGCCCTTTGTGCTAATTCCCTGTTTGTGGAATCGCTTTTCCCAAACTTTTCAGCAAACAATTGAGCCAACTGAACGCGCTCACGGTGATGGAATGCAGATTAGTCCAGATAGCTACGAAGCATTAGAGGAAGTAATTTGGAAAACTTTTTGGAAACGCCACTACCAAAAAAATCGCATTGTTACCTGGGACTATGAAGAGAATAGCGAATTTAATAATTTTTTCCGTTCTCATATGCGGAAAATTATTCTATTACGTCGCCAAAATGCAGCCTCTTTTGCCCGTTATGTGTCTAAAAATAACGCCAACATTGCGCGCACCAAAATATTACACAAACTCTTCCCCGATTCAGTCATAATCGTTCCTTTTCGAGATCCTCTGCACCATGCTAGTTCTTTACTACAGCAGCATCTTAACTTTTTACAAATTCACCAAACAGATCCCTTTACTTCAGAATACATGAAACAGATCGGTCACTACGATTTTGGGCAAAATTTGCGTCCGATAGATTTTGATGGCTGGTATGACCAACGTAAATCAAAAGATACTAAAACTTTGGCTTTTTGGCTGGAGTATTGGGTTGCTAGTTACAAACACCTTCTCCAAGAAAGCGCTAATTTTCTTAACTTTTTTGACTATGACGAGTTATGTAAAAATCGCGATCTAGGACTAAAAAGTTTGGCAGAGATTTTGGACAGTAGTGACCCTAATGCATTGATCTCATCCGCACCTCGAATACGTCACTCAAGACCAAGAGAAATTGATACAAGTAATTTGCCAACCTTGATCCTGAAAGACTCAAACCTTGTTTACGCCCAGTTAAAAAATGCGTCACTAAACTAAATAACCATACTTTTAAATCACAAAATCTCCTGGGCGACATTCATTATTTAAATGATATACTCACGATTTATTGTCTAGCTCTCAAGGGTAATCACAACTCTATAGGAATAACTTGAGCGGTGACACGATAAGTAAAATGTTCAGGAGATTGATTTTTAGTAGGTCGTCCTGGTGTATTGTAGTGAGCATGAGTCTCAATTTCTACTGATTCTAGAGAATGATATTTCCAATTACGACTCAGTTTGTCCGCAGCTTTTCTGGCATCGGCAGCATATGCGGAGCGGTATCCTTTAGGACATGCAAAATCTTGTCTCATCAGTGATTGGTCAATGATTCCTGCTACTAGGGACTCGCAGTTTAATAATGTACCAATCATTTGGCTACTTCTTCGAGAAATCAATTGTATGGCTGGTATTTTATTTCTGCGCGAGTCCCCTATACCTAAGTGGTCTAAATTTTTTACTTGGATATCCATTCAGAGGCTATTTTAACTCTTCATTTTAATACCCTACCTTTATTCTTCAACCTGCGAAATCCCCGATGGAAGGACTGAAATTCGCCGTTATTGGACAATGCCCGCGAAAGAATTGTTCTTCGACCCAGACCAATGGGTTGGTCTTCAAAGCATCGGTCTAGTGGAATCAGTAAGAAAAATTGGGACAGAAACAACCACCTCAAAACGTTACTATATCAACAGTTTTACTAGTGATGCTCAACTACTCGCTCATGCTGTCCGCAGTCATTGGGGTGTTGAGAATCGTCTTCACTGGGTTTTAGATGTTGGATTTAGAGAGGATGATTGTCCAATCCACTCTGAATATGCGCCTGAAAATCTGGCTCAATTACGGAAAATGTCTCTTAACTATGATAAAAAGGATAGTGTCAAAATCTTGCTCCAACTCCGAACTCAATCTTGACATGATCTCCATTGTTCATGGGCTGTTCGCAGTAGAGCGATCGCTTCTTCACAAGTATCGACGCAGGTGGGAATAGTTAGATCTGCGGGATCTGCCATTGGTGGCTCGCTATCGATCGTATATTTTTTTGTCCAGTTAGCCAACTCACTCCACATTTTTCCCACCATAATGAATGGTGTATCTTGCAGCTTACGGACTTGCAATAATTGCCAAATCATTAAGGCTTCTAAAGCTGTCCCAATTCCACCTGGTAGCACCACAAAGGCATCAGAGACGAGGACAAAGTGATGTAGCCGAGAAAAGAAGGTTCGATGTAGATAAACTTGCTCCACAAAGGGATTAGTATCTTGCTCTAATCCTAGATTGACACGAATCCCAATCGATTCGGTAATATTATCAGGATCTGCCATCACACTACCTTCATTGGCTGCTTGCATCAATCCAGGTCCTCCGCCAGTGATAATATCGCATCCCATTATTGTCAGTTCACTTGCTAGTTGACGAACTCCGTTATACAGGGGTACGTCCGACTCGATTCTGGCTGAACCAAAAAGTGTCACGCGATAACGTTCCCGTCTTGGCGGTTGAATAGTCGTTAAATGATTCACCGTATCCCATAGACTGAGGATAGATTGATGAATTACTTCAAAAGCAGCTTCTGAGTCAGCAATATTAACAGAGTCGGGATTTTTATTAAGATTACAATATTTTTCAAGCGATCGCTTTTGTTTTCCCATAATATGAATAGCTTCTTAAAAGCTAAAAGAGATTGGAAACTAATTTCTCTTACCTTTGTTGACTTTTTGTGTAGTAAAAGTTCCATAGATTGTTTAGAAAGAATATATTAGAGATAGATAGCTAACTCTCAAACAAGCAACATTAATCTCAAGATCTTCTGTCGATCTACATTCGTAATTTTAGAAAAACAATTTGAGGAAGTTGTGAAAGGTCACTTAGCCTTTAACAGCCGATAATTAGGGAAAAAATGAATATAGCAAATCTATGGCGACAATACGTTTCTGGCGATTATCCTAACCCGCTTCAGCAATTGGAGTTTTAGGTAGTTTTGTAATTAATCTAATTAATCTGAGTGATTTGCAGTGGATCAAACAATGTAAGATCATTCTTCATTTTAATTTAAATATAATTTAGGAGGAAAAATCATGACTACTAATAATACACAAAGCAGAAGCCACTTTTGTATCTACGACTATTATTTAGATGGTACATTTCTAAAATGGGAAGAAGTATTAGGAGAATGTCCTATTTTAGTTGCTGGACAACAATGCACGGTTAATTTGGACGATGGAACACAAGTAAATGGCGAAGTCATTGAAACTATCTCAATCAGTGAAAATGAACGCAGAATAATGCTCCGTTCCCTCTAGATCAGTTTACTAAAGAATTAGACATACTATTAAAGACCAATTAGCCAGAAACTGTGGCAATTTGGTCTTTTTTTTGACATTTTCTCGATATTTCTTAGTACAGTATCAGGATTATTTTTAGTAATTTAGTAAGCTTTTATCAGTTTAGTTTTATCATTATCAATCAAAGCAAAAAGCCATGTTGCTCGATCCCCATTTACTATTCCTGGGTTATTAGATGTTTTTACCGAATTAAGACATATATTCGTGAGATACCAAAAACAAAGATCACTCAATCCTGCATAAACTAACTTTTATGTTCATATAAGTAAGTAATAAAAATATTTTGCTATAATGCAATTAGCCAAAGTTAATACATGAATACTAAGCGTTACTGGGGAGGTTTAAATTCCTGGTGACAACCTAACAAGTTTTTTGTTAGCTCAGAAAACAGACTAAACTTACTAAGACTAAACTTACTAACACACCATCGTACCCGTACAAAATAATGAGCAATTATTTAGAAAAACTTGTACTAAGGGATGGCTAGGGAAGACTGTATTTATACCAAAAATAGTTGAAAATCTTTTGCCTGGTTGAGTTGGCGGGATAATTTCTCAGTTTTTTAATTACTCTGCCAATTTTGCTCCTAGATTTTACTTCTTGAACGTCTAAATCAGTCATTGGATAGCCGAGAACCAATTTTTGACAAAATTTAAGGAGCCGAATCATGGATAATAACAATCAAAACAAAGCATTTGGACAACTTAGCTTAGAACAACAATTTCAGCTACAGGTTTTAGAGAGGGACATTGAGAATCTCAGTCTAGAACAGGCTAAGGAGTATCTTCGAGAGGCATTTCGACAGATCATGGTCAAAGAGAATTTTTGTAAAGAAATGTTCAAGGAATGCTATTTGTAAAACTCAGTCTTAAGCATGCTGAAAAGTAAAAAATGTTAGTGGTTAGTAGTTAGTGATTTTACTAGCCACTATCTGGATCTTTGGCTTCTGGGAGATAAAAAGTAGTCCAAGATTCTGATCGCAATTAAATTATTAACAAAATTATTATTTGGGTAGGTGAAATATTATGCTCCAAATAGCACCATATATTTTTGAACTATTGCATCAACAAGGAGTACAACACTCTTTTGGTATTCCAGGAGACTTTGCTCTTACTCTTTATGATGCTTTGGCAGAAAGCAAAATTAAACCAATTATCATGACTCATGAACCCTGTGTTGGTTTTGCAGCAGATGCATACTCTCGGATTCGAGGATTAGGTTTAGCTGTTGTTACCTACAGTGTTGGTGGGTTGAACATGGTTAATGCAGTAGCGGGAGCTTATGCGGAAAAATCCCCCCTAGTCATTTTAAGTGGCAGTCCTGGTGTTAAAGAAAGACAAGAAAGGGATTTACTGCATCATAAAATAAAAACTTTTGATACTCAAAGACGGGTTTATGAGGAAATTACACTTTATACTGCAATCTTAGATAATCCAGCTACTGCCGTACATCAAATTCATCGTGCCCTAGATTACGCTACAACTTTTAAGCGTCCAGTGTACTTGGAAATTCCCCGTGATATGGTCTACGCGGAGATTGAATCAGTAAAATATTTACCCCCACCAATTAAGCAAACCGATCCTGAAGCCTTAACCGAGGCAATTGCTGAAACTCTAGCCATGCTGCATCAAGCCAAATCGCCAGTGCTTTTAGCTGGAGTAGAATTACACCGTTTTGGCTTACAAGAAAAAGTAGTAGCCTTAGCAGAAAAACTAGGTATTCCAGTGTGTTCGACCATGTTAGGAAAATCTGTATTTCCTGAAGGTCATCCTCAGTATATCGGCATCTATAACGGTGAGGCGGGAGATCCCTATGTACGTAACACAGTGGAAGAATCAGACTGTCTGCTGATGTTGGGGGTGTTTATGACCGATATTAATTTGGGTATGTTCAGCGCACACTTAGAATCCAAAAATACAGTTTATGTAACTTCTGAACATATTGCCCTCAAACATCATGAATATCCAGACGTGCTGTTTGAAGACTTCATTACGACCTTAGAGAACAGTAAAGATTTACCCCATTACGATTCATCTATGATTGCATCGATGCAACCTAGAGTCGCTGCATCTTATGGCACTATCTCCATGAGTGGCTTGTTATACGAACTCAATCAATTTATTGATAGCAATACTTTGTTAGTCACTGATGTCGGAGATACTTTATTTGCTGCTGATGATATCAAGACACAGTCAGGAACATCATTTTTGTGCCCTGCTTTCTACGCCAGTATGGGTTTTGCTGTTCCTGGAGTAATTGGGGCGCAACTAGCCGATCCATTTCGTAGAGCGATCGCCCTAGTGGGAGATGGAGCATTTCAGATGACTGGCATGGAATTGCTCACCGCCAAAAAACTGGGTTTGAATCCAATCGTTATTGTGCTTAATAATGGCTCGTTTACTTCCTTGCGTTCCATGGCTCACGAACAGGCAGATTTCGTCAAGATTCCGACTCTTAATTATGCTCAATTTGCTACTTTGCTTGGTGGAAATGGTTTTGTGGTGGAAACTGGCGAACAACTGCATGAGGCTTTAGCTAAATCTCGTATAAGTGGAAGCTTTAGTATTATTGATGTTCGTCTATTACCCGAAGATGTATCCCCTGGATTGCAGCGTTTGAGCGATTTGTTTGCCAAAACTTTAAAAGGATGAGTAATGAGTAATGAGTAATGAGTAATGAGTAATGAGTAATGAGTAATGAGTAATGAGTTTGGAATTAAAGAGAGGGAATTATGGTTACATTAACTTCAGCAAGACAACCAGCAATAATTAATACTCATACAAAGCTTTTGATTAACAATGAGTGGGTTGATAGTATATCTGGAAACAAATTTATCACGATCAATCCAGCTACAGAAGAAGTAATTTGTGAAGTAGCCGAAGCGAATGCAGAGGATCTAGATCGGGCGGTAAAGGCAGCTAGAAAAGCATTTACCACGGGGTCATGGGCTCGAATGTCGGGAGGCGATCGCGCAGCTTTGCTGTATAAACTAGCGGATTTGCTAGAAGAACATCTAGAAGAACTGGCGCACTTAGAAACTTTAGATAACGGTAAACCATTACGGGAATCGCTCAATGTTGATTTACCTTTAACTATTCAATGCTATCGTTACTTTGCTGGCTGGGCAGATAAGATTCAGGGCAAAACCATACCTCTGGCTGGGGATTTTCTTTGCTATACCAGGCGCGAACCCATTGGCGTGATCGGTCAGATTATTCCTTGGAATTTTCCTTTGTTAATGCAAGCCTGGAAATTAGCTCCTGCTTTAGCAACAGGTAATACGGTCGTTTTGAAACCTGCCAGCTATACTCCCTTAAGTGCATTAAGAGTCGGGGAACTAATTATTGAAGCAGACTTTCCTCCTGGAGTAGTTAATATTCTTCCTGGTCAGGGGAGTACCGTAGGTATAGCGATCGCTCGCCATCAGGATATTGATAAAGTAGCCTTTACAGGTTCAACTGAAGTCGGACAGATTATTATGACGGCTGCTGCCCAGAGTAATCTTAAGCGAGTTAGTTTGGAATTAGGTGGCAAGAGTCCCAATATCGTCTTTGCAGATGCTGACCTGTATGCAGCTATTGAAGGAACGCAGCTTGGCTTATTCTTAAATCAAGGGCAATGTTGCACTGCTGGTTCGAGACTATTTGTCGAAGAAAAATGCTATCCAGAGTTCGTTGCCCGTACGATTGAACGAGCTAAAAATAGAGTTGTTGGCGATCCTTTTGACCTCAAAACAGAACAAGGACCTCAAATCAGCCAAGTGCAGTTTGATAAAGTAATGCACCACATTGAAGCGGGAATGAGAGAGGGAGCCAAGTTACGGTATGGTGGTCATAAAATTGGCGATCGCGGTTTCTTTATTGAACCCACCGTATTTACTGATGTAGATAACCAAATGAACATCGCTCAATCAGAAATTTTTGGACCAGTGATGAGTATCATCAAGTTCAAAGACATCAATGAGGTAATCTCTAAAGCTAATAACACCAAGTATGGTTTAGCTGCTGGGATCTGGACCAAAGATATTAACAAGGCTCATCAAGTGGCTCATTGTCTCCGTGCTGGTACAGTTTGGGTTAATTGTTACGATGCGATCGATTCGGCTGCCCCATTTGGTGGCTTCAAACAATCTGGTATTGGTCGGGAACTAGGAGAAGAAGGTCTACTGGCATATACAGAGGTCAAAACAATAACTGTCAAAGTAGGTCAATTAGCTCTTAGCTCTTAGCTTTTGATAATCTCTAGGAAAGGAGATAGTTATGGAAAGTGTATTTGAATTTGCCGATCATTGACGAGTGTTAGGAAATTTTTCTAGTTCCTCGACTGTTGTGATTTCGGCGATCGCTAGTTGAAAATAACCAATAATACTTTAAATAAGTATATAGCTAATTAGTCTTCACAAGTTACTCAAACTGTTTTGCTAAATTGGGATTTGAAAGGATCTTTCCTGGTGATCTTGAGAGGAGGTTGAATTAACCTCTAGAAAGGAGGTGAAAGAGTATGAACAGCAGATTTTTTCGATTTTTTTGTTAAGTGTTTAGTTAGTGCGATCGCATTCTTTACTCTCAACGAATCTTGGCTACTTTCTAATCAAGCTTCGGCTAATGCAGCACCAGAAAATTTAATTGCTCAAAGAATTGATAACCTCAAGCGATCAGATCAACCTTGGATTGAAATCGATCTTTCCGAGCAACATTTATTTGCTTGGCAAGGGGACAATCAAATCTTTACAACCATTATCTCAAGTGGCAAAGCGAAAACTCCTACTCATCCTGGAGCTTACAGCATTCAGCGGAAATATCCTCAAGATAGAATGCGTGGCGTAGACTATGACATTCCTGATGTTCCTCATGTGCTTTATTTTGATCGTGGTTATGCTCTTCATGGTGCATACTGGCACAACAATTTTGGCACACCAATTAGCCATGGTTGCGTCAATCTTCCTCTTGATAATGCCCAGTGGCTATTTGATTGGACAAGAATTGGCACAGCGATTGTAATTCACGAGTAGCTGAAGTTAACAGAATAGAGAGACCAATATCCTTGAAAAAAACTAACTCAGAAAGAGCAGATGATCTTCCTCTAATGATCCATTGGCTAAAGCAAATAGAGATTCAGTTTGAATTCATCCCTCTATTATGCAACGCAATATCATTACTACGTCAACTCGATCATGTTTTTGGATGAATAAATAGATCCAAAAATATGTTTTGATTTTTACTAACTTAGTTATATTTCAGATCTCAAGCCAAATAGATTAGAAATAAAAAAGAAAGTTAAAAATTAACAATTATTTACTTTCTTGAAGTATTTTTGCTTCTCTATTCAAAGTGCGAATAAATTCCCGCAATATTTCAGTCTTAGTTCGCTTAGTTTGTTTGGCATAGCTGTCTAAAATTCTCAGTTCATGTGCGGGAACTCTTATGTTTATTTGTTTTTGACACATGACAATAGTTAGCCATCGGCTATCTCGAATTGATTTGCTATAAATATGCTATACTGACATTATGTCAGACCAGCTTATTAGCTCGCATTACAAAGGCAGAATATAGCTTTTTAAAATTAAATTGTCTTGTCGATGTTTATGGTCGATAAATATCAGCAGAGTTACTAGAACATTAGCAAAATTAAATAGCTAATGTATATTTTTATTACATAGCTATCAGATTAGTCTTGTTAGTTGCAGAAAATATTCGGCAACACTTCAAAAGGCTAAAGATAGTCTTAAGGAGAAAAGAGATAAAATCTCTTAGAATTGCCAATGTTTTCTTTAACTAAGATTAATAGATCTTTTTCTACAATTGATCAACCAATTTTGGGGCGAACTTTGCCTTCATTACTAGATGAAGCTTGTGATAGCCATCCAAATCATCGTGCCTTTAACCAGTGGAAAACAAATGCTTGGCAGTCTCAATCTAGTCAAGAACTGCGAACTGCTGCCGAAGAGTTAGCTCTGGGAATGCGCTCGGAACAATTAAAGCAAGATGACAAAATCGCATTTTTAATGCACAGTGATCTTAATTTCTGTCTGGTAGATTTTGCTTCTTTACTGGCTGGATTAGTCAATGTACCAATTGATTTAACTCAGACTTTGGATAACATTGTATTTATCCTGAGTCATTCAGCAGCCAGAGTGTTAATTGTTTCGGACATAGATCTTCTGGCTCAAGTCATTCCCTACCTGGGAGAAACTCCCAATCTTCAGACAATTATTGTCGTTGATATTCCTGATGATTGGGAGAAAAAACGCACTCAACTATTAACTTGTGGTGTAAATAAGAAGAGTTCGGAGTTGGGAATTGTTAATAACTCCCCCCATTCGTCCCGTCTTCACGGGATAATAAGGGCAAGCGAACTCAAATCAGCTTGTTTGTGTATTCCCATGTTGCTGTGTCAGGCACGACAAGACTTATCTTGTCCAGAATTGCCTCAATGTATTCAATTATTTTCCCTAGATGAAGTTCGAGCCAGAGGTAAAAAGTTATGGAATGAAGAGCAAAGACAGGAATTGCGATTGGACTCCGTCCACGCTTCCGGATCGCAAATTTCGCCTCAAGACTTGGCAACCATAGTTTATATTGCAGGAGATACAGGACAACCGAAAGGGGTAATGTTGAGCCATGAGAATATTACCGCCGATATTTTAACTACTTTTAAGAGTATTCCTGAGTTGAAACCAGGAGAAATAGAGACAGTACTTTCTTTTTTACCCTTAACTCACATTTTTGCACGGGCATTAATATACGGTCATCTTAATTACGGACATAGGATCTATTTTTCTGCTCCCAATCGAGCAGTTAGAGATTTCAAAACAGTACAACCGACTCTGGTGGCTACTGTACCGCGTTTATTAGAAAAAATTTATCAAAAGATTCTCGATCACGGTAGTAAACTCAGAGGAATTAAAAAAACAATTTTTAATTGGGCATTAAAACTGGCGCAAAATTACGAATTGGGAAAACCAATTAATGTATTTGACAATCTGCAACTCAAGTTAGCAGATCGGTTAGTTTTCTCTCAGTGGCGAAAACCCTTTGGCGGTAGGCTGAAATACTTTATCAGCGGTGGTGCAGCCTTAAAAGCCGAGATTGCTAATGTACTCAGTGCTGCGGGAATGACGGTACTACAAGGCTATGGCTTGACTGAAACCAGTTCAGTGATTTGCTGTAATCAAGATGCTTTAAACCGTGGGGGAACAGTAGGATTGCCAATTCCTGGAGTAGAAATTGCGATCGCACCCGATCAAGAAATCTTAGTCAAAGCTCCTTATGTGATGCAGGGCTATTATAAAAATCCTGAAGCCACCAAGGCGGTTATTGACGAGTCAGGCTGGCTGCATACAGGAGATTTAGGAGAATTTACCCCAGAAGGTTTCTTAACTATTACAGGGAGTAAAAAAGACCTATTTAAACTTTCTACTGGTAAATATGTCACTCCTCAACCTTTAGAAAATCGAGTTAAGGAATCGCCTTTAGTCGCCCAGGCGGTGGTGGTGGGAATGCAGAAAAAGTTTTGTGGCATGTTGATTTTTCCCACTCTAGATAAGTTACGGGAACATGCTAAAACTTTAGGTTGGCATGAACCAAATACCGAGTTGTTGCAGCAGTCTCAGATTGTCGATCTATATCAAACCTTGGTTGATCAAGCAAACGAACAACTTCCTAGATGGTCGAAAGTTAAGCGGTTTCAGCTCATCAATGCTGATCTCACCGTAGATAATGGGCTATTGCAGCAAAACTTGAAAGTCAATCGAGCTAAAGTCAACGAGATATTTGCAACAGAAATAAACGCTCTCTATGGAGAAGAGTTAGCTTTGAGTTCGGAGTTTAGAGTACTCGCTATCGCGGGAAGCAAGCTACGGAGTTCGGAGTTATGGGCAATTCTAAAATCCAAATCTATCTCAGTCCAACATTCGTTGAAACGACTGACTCGCAAAACTGTTATTAAAGCCAAGTTGTTTTGGAGACATCTTAAAAACTTTAAAAACTTTAAAAACTTTAAAAACTATATTACCCTGCCCTCCACGATGCCGTGGAAGCTACAAAAAGATAGTAATGCTGAAAAATTAGAGTGAATTAAGTAGATAGGGGTTGATTAAATATAAAACCAAAATCAAAGAGAAGGAAGTCAGGGTAATTATCTTTTCATCTACTAACTATTACTAACTATTACTAACTATTACCTACTAATTAATTTTACCCACCTACTTAAAAGGAGGAAAACATGATATTTAAACCGTTACGAACTGCTGCTGTATTAGGTGCAGGTGTTATGGGTTCGCAGATTGCAGCTCATTTAGCTAATGCGGGATTGACAGTTCATTTATTGGATATACCCGCCCCAGAAGGAAATAAAAATGCGATCGTCGAAACTGCATGGAAAAAAGCCCTGAAGCTCAAACCGCCAATTCTATTTACTGATAAGATTGCCCGTCGCATTACTCTAGGCAATTTTGATGAACATCTTGATCGCCTGGCTGACGTAGACTGGGTAATTGAAGCCGTAGTCGAAAATTTGGCAATCAAGCAACAGTTAATGGCAAGAATCGAAGCAGTTATCAGTCATGATGCGATCGTTTCTACTAATACCAGTGGTTTGCCTGTCAATGAAATCGCTCAGGGACTACCTTTATCTTTTCGCCAGCGTTTCTTAGGTACTCATTTCTTTAATCCACCGCGCTATCTCCAATTACTGGAAATAATTTCTACAGAAGATACGGATATAGATATATTAGTCAGACTGGAATGGTTTGGTCGTTTACATCTTGGGAAAGGAATTGTTTTCGCTAAAGATACTCCCAATTTTATCGCCAATCGCATTGGTATTTATGCCACCATGTTGGGGATTAAAGCTTTTACCGATGAAGGATATACCATTGAAGAAGTTGATACTCTGACAGGTACTTTAGTCGGACGACCTAAATCGGGAACTTTTCGGACTGCGGACTTAGTAGGGTTAGATACTTTAGTTTATGTAGCGAAAAATCTTTATCCTGCCATTCCTGATGATGAAAGTCGTGAAGTCTTTCGCGTACCAGCCTTGTTAGATAAGCTAGTGTCAACAGGAACCTTAGGCGTAAAAACAGGTCAAGGTTTTTATAAAAAAGAACAGGGGAACATTCTCTCTTTAAACCCGAAAACCTTTACTTACGAGTCGGCAAAACCAATAGATTTAGGCGATCTTAAATCCATTCAAAAACTGGAACTATCCGAACGTTTAAGAGCTTTATATCAAGAGCAAGGTCGTGCAGGTAAATTCTTCCGCAAGTATATATTATCCGTCCTGAGTTACAGTGCCTATCGTATTCCTGAAATTACCGATAGTCCCGCAGAGATCGATCGCGCGATGCGCTGGGGATTTGGTTGGAAATTAGGACCTTTTGAAATCTGGGATATTTTGGGCTTTAAAACTATCGTTACCGATATGCAGACATCAGATATACCCTTGGCTGACTGGGTAGAAACGATGATTTCACATCATCAGGTGGCTGGATTTTATCAACAAGATCAGGTCTATACTCCCAGTGACGGTTATGTTGCTTTAAATAATCCTCAAGATGAAATTGACCTGAATCTAATTAAATTCCATCCCGAAAACACTATCTGGCAAAATGAAGAGGCAGCATTACTCGATCTTGGTAATGGAGTAGTCTTATACGAGTTTAGATCTAAAGGTAATACTCTCAGTTTTAAAGTTATGTCAGGACTTACAGAAGTCCTCGATATTCTGGAAAACAGTAACTATCGCGGCATGGTAATTGGGAATAGTGATGTTAACTTCTGTGGTGGTGCTAATCTCGCTGAAATCGGGGCGCTGGCACAGTCAGGTCAACTAGATGCAATCGCCGATCTCGTCCTGGAATTCCAAAAAACCTTACAGAGAATTCACTACTTCTCCAAACCAATTGTGGCTGCGGTGAGGGGACTAGCCCTTGGAGGCGGTTGTGAATTAGTCATGGCATGCCCTCAAGTAGTGGCAGCAGCAGAAAGCTATATCGGCTTGGTAGAACTTAGTGTGGGCTTAATTCCTGGGGCTGGGGGCATTATGCGGATGGCAGCCTGGGCAGCAGAACACGCAGCTAAAGAAACTGCCAGTCAGGTTCAACCCTTTATCCAAAGAGTCTTTGAAACCGTGGGGATGGCAAAAGTAGCCAATAGTGCTCAAGAAGCTCAAGAACTTGGTTTCTTGCCGCCTAGCGCTAAGGTTATTATGAATAGCGATCGCCGTTTATATCTAGCCAAACAGGAAGTTATTCGCCTCGCTCTTGAAGGTTATGCACCCATACCTCGGCGTGACAACATCATGGTGTTGGGTCAACCTGGTAAAGCAGCATTAGAACAAGCAGCTTATGTCTTCCAACAAGGAGGATATATCTCCCAATATGATCGCTTTCTGGCGAACCGTTTGGCATATGTTCTCACGGGTGGGGAACTCTCCGCACCTTCTTTAGTCAGTGAAGACTATCTACTGCAACTAGAACGAGAATCCTTTGTGCCGTTACTGAAAGAAGAGAAGACACAAGAAAGGATTGCCCATTTGTTGAAAACCAAGAAACCTTTACGGAATTAGCCGTAGGAGCGTTTGGCAAAACGACCTTACACACAAACACCCTTGGAGAATTATATAAGGAACGGTGAATCAAGATGAAAGAAGCATACATAGTAAGTAGCGTTAGAACTGCTATAGGGAAAGCACCCAGGGGAACTTTACGTAATGTGCGCCCCGACGATTTAGGCGCAACTGCGGTTAAAGGTGCGATCGCCAAAATACCAAATCTCGACCCAGGACAAATTGAAGACGTAATCATGGGCTGTGCCTTTCCTGAGGGAGAACAGGGATTTAACTTAGGGCGAATTGTGGCTCGCGGGGCGGGATTACCCGATTCCGTACCAGGTTGTACCGTCAATCGTTTCTGTGCCTCGGGATTACAAACTATTGCCATGGCATCCCAGGCAATTATGACAGGACAGGCAGAGGTGATTGTTGCTGGTGGGGCAGAATCAATGAGCTTGATGCCTATGGGCGGTAATTATCTATCTCCTAACCCAGAATTGATCGCCGACTCCCCCAATACCTATATCACTATGGGGATTACTGCCGAAAATGTTGCTCAGGAGTATCATATTTCACGACAGGATCAAGACCAGTTTGCCTTGCGATCGCACAAAAAGGCATTGGCTGCCATCATCAAGGGTCATTTTAAAGCGGAAATTGTCCCTGTTAAATTTAAAGAAACGATCTATGCCGATGGCAAAACCCAAACCAGGGAACGGGTATTTGAGGTGGATGAAGGGCCTCGTGCCGATACTAGTATCTCAGCCTTAGCTAAATTAAAACCCGTATTTCATGTTAAAGGTACGGCAACAGCAGGTAACTCTTCCCAGATGTCTGACGGGGCAGCAGCAACAGTAATAATGAGCATGAAAATGCTTAACCAGCTACATGTGCGACCGATGGCTAAACTGCTGGGTTATGCCATTGCTGGGGTAGCACCAGAAATCATGGGTATTGGTCCTGTAGTAGCCGTACCCAAGGTACTCAAACAAGTCGGTTTAAACTTAAATGACATCGGACTAATCGAACTGAATGAAGCCTTTGCAGGACAATCTTTAGCAGTTATCCGCAAACTAGGACTCGATGAAGAGATTATTAATGTTAACGGTGGTGCGATCGCTCTAGGACATCCTTTAGGTTGTACGGGAGCAAAACTAACTGCCACTTTACTTCACGAAATGCAACGACGAGGAATCCGCTACGGCATGATAACCATGTGCGTTGGCGGTGGTATGGGTGCTGCGGGAGTGTTTGAAAATTTGATGTTATGAGAGACGTTTCGTCGGAACCCCTGTAGCTTGGTTTGGGCTATTGCCTAACCAACAAAAATCAATAGTTCCTTCATCGCCAATTTACGAACCAGACTGAGTAATCATCGAGAAGTTGATAGTTTTTCGTATCCTCAGAAGTGGCTTTTAAATCTGATAAAGGCAGACAAAATTTCTTCTTATCTGAGGTTCGTCTGACGTTAACCAGAAGACTATAAAATTCGTCTTCTACCTCATCATCAAACCCCAAAAATTCATAGGTATCGCGATAGGAAGGCTTAGTTTTTCTTAACCGTTCGTGTTCTTTCTTAGAACCAGGTCCAATAATATAATACTCTTCCCATTGAAAATCTTCGATACCTGTGACAGTACAAGGAGATGTTAGATTCTGTTCGAGATAATTGCGGAAGGTTGTTAAAGTCTGGGCATTAACACTTAGAACTTCTCCGTCATCATCAAAACCCACAATTGTGCCAATTCTTTGTTCTTGTTCCTCAAAATTATACTCAACATAGGACTCATCATTTTGATTTTTAGCCAAAATGGTCATTTTAGGGTTTGATTTAGCTGAATTTTTACCTTTTTGTCTCTCTAGCTTAAGAAGATCTCCGAATCCTTTCGATGTCTTCCCCATAATTTATACACCTTTTGAGATTACTAAAATTTGTCTTTTACTAATCATTAACTATTAATTACAGTCATTTGCAACACTAGTTTAGAAATCGTTATGAACATCCTCGAACTTAAAATCATTATTCCTAGCCTGATTCTTCTTTTCGTTATCTTGGGCTATCTTGGCGTTCCTCTCTGGTTATGGACAGTATATATTGCTAGTATTTTGGGAGTTTGCCAAGCACCAGTTTGGATCTGGATTATCTTTGGTGTTATCGCATTGATTTTCAATGTCCCGCAACTGCGTCAGAGATTAATTACGGGATATATTGTTAAAGCGATCGCCGCACTAAAACTATTGCCGAAAATTTCTGATACTGAACGAGAAGCGATCGAAGCGGGAAACGTCTGGGTAGAGGGGGAATTCTTCTCTGGCAAACCCAACTTCAAACGCCTCCTCAACGAACCCTATCCGCAACTATCATCTGAAATAAAATTATTTCTCGACAATCAAGTAGAAACAGTTTGTCAGATGGCGACTGACTGGGAAATTCATGACCGTAAAGATTTACCGCCTCAAGTTTGGGATTATCTGAGACAAGAGCGTTTCTTTGGCATGATGATTCCGAAAGAATATGGCGGGTTAGGGTTTTCCAACTTGGCTTATAGTGCGGTGATGACTAAGTTGGCATCTCGTTCTTTTACCCATACTGCCACGGTGGGGGTAACTAACTCACTCGGACCAGGTAAACTACTATTACGCTATGGCACACCAGCCCAAAAAGACTATTATTTACCGCGACTGGCAAGAGGGGAAGAAATTCCCTGCTTTGCCCTCACCGAACCCAATGCTGGCTCGGATGCAGGTAGTATTGTCTCTAACGCAGTAGTATTTAGAGGCGATGACGACAAGTTTTATCTGCGTTTAAATTGGTCAAAACGTTATATTACCCTAGCTATGATCGCAACTTTAATGGGACTGGCTTTTAGACTCCGCGATCCTGATAACCTGCTGGGTAAAGGGGAAAATGTGGGCATTACCTGTGCTTTAATTCCGACAAATACCCCTGGGGTAATTATCGATCGCCGACACGATCCCATGGGCGTACCTTTCTATAACTCTCCTACCATTGGCAAAGATGTAATTGTATCTATAGACCAAATAATTGGCGGTGTAGAACAAGCAGGACAGGGTTGGAAAATGTTGATGCAATCTTTAGCTGCGGGACGGGGAATTAGTTTTCCTGCTACCTGCACTGGTATTGCCAAATTAGTTACCAGAGTTACGGGGGCATATGCCAGAGTCCGCATGCAATTTGGACTGAATATCGGGCGTTTTGAAGGGATTGAAGAACCTCTGGCGCGAATTGGCGGATTAACCTACTTGATGGAAGCAGCGAGACTTTATACAGTTGGCGCAGTCGATCAGGGTGAACAACCTGCGGTCATTTCGGCGATCGCCAAGTATAATTTCACAGAACTGTCCCGTCAGATTATTAACGATGGTATGGATATTATGGGCGGAGCAGGAATTTGTCGGGGACCGAGAAACTTGCTGGCAAATATCTATAGTGCTACTCCGATTCCGATTACTGTTGAAGGAGCGAATATTCTCACTCGTACCATGATTATCTTTGGGCAGGGGGTAATTCGTTCCCATCCTTATGTTTACCAAGAAATTGCAGCTTTAAATCATAGTAATGATCAAGCTTTTGATCGGGTTTTTTGGCATCATCTCGGTTCGATAGTACGTAATTTTTTCCGCACTGTCTTTCTTAGTCTGTCTCGCGGTTATTTGGCGACGGCTCCTGTATCAGGGGCAACTGCCAAGTATTATCGTAAGCTAGCTTGGGCATCAGCCAGCTTTGCTTTTTTAAGCGACTTATCTTTGATTGCTTTTGGTGGCACTCTGAAACGTCAGGAAAAATTAACAGGTAGATTTGCCGATATTTTGTCTTGGATGTATTTAGCCACCGCTACCCTACGTCGCTTTGAAGCCGAAGGACGGAACCCAGAAGATCTTCCTGTAGTCGATTGGTCGATGCAGTATGCTTTTGCTCAAATGCAGCAAGGTTTTACAGGTATCTTAAATAATATGCCAGTGCCATTATTGGGCATAGTCGCTGCTTGGTGGCGATTTAATCCTCTAGCAATCATGCCATCAGATAAGCTAGGCAGTCAAATTGCTAAGATCATGCAAACCCCAGGAAATCAAAGAGATCGGCTTACCGCAGATATTCATATTCCTGCTAACACCGAAGAAGCCTTGGGACGCTTGGAAAATGCATTCTCATTAGCAGTTCAAGCTGAGTTCATTCTCAAGAAAATTAAAACTGCTACCAAAGAAGGTAAATTACCACTAGAAAAACCAGTAATGTTAATTCGTAATGCCCTGGAGGCAAAAATAATTAGCCTTGATGAAGTTGAATTATTAACCCAGGCAAAAACTGCCCGTAATGACGCTATCCAGGTAGATTCTTTTACCTTGGAAGACTATGGCGTGACAACTAAGGTAAAATTCAGCTCTGGCATTTTATCAAACGAATATCGGCTACCAACTTAAGAAGGGACAGTATATATGGATTAAAGAAAAATTACTAAGCGATCGCTTTTTTGCTGATTTTGCTATTTACAAATGTCTCAAAAGCTTAGAGCTATTGAATTGTTCGGAAAACCCTACTTTTGGCAGAGTTGTCAATCAAAAAAAAGCTCTGCTATATTAGCAATCAAGAAGTAAGAGTGCTAAATGCAATCTAAATAGTGATTTAGCAAGGCTTCTAAACTTTTATTTGACTTAATTAATTTTATTTATTCAACGGTTCTGTTGAGTTTCATTATTGACGGAGGAAATTTCGTGATGAAAATTGTGAGCTTTTCACCCTTTGAACAAGTAGATTCTTTACGCCATCAAATCGATCGCGTCTTTGCAGATATCGAAGGTAACGCTGATCAAGGTAACTTTTGGCAGCCTGCGATGGAACTAATTGATGATAGCGATAATCTAATTTTGCGGATGCCCTTAGCTGGCGTTAGCAAGGAAGATATTGAGATCGAAGCTAGCAAAAAGTCAGTGACTATTTCTGGAGAGCGTCATCGCCCAGCCAGTAAATCGTCTCGTTATTTATATTCAGAACTGCACTACGGCAAGTTTAAAAGAAAGGTGAATTTACCAATTTCTATAGTTAACACCCAAGTTAAAGCTAACTATGAAGCGGGTATCTTGACTTTGATGCTGCCCAAAGTAGAGGAAGCCAAACATAAGGTAGTCAAAATTAACTTAGCAGAATCTACACCTATGGCTGCAACTTTGCCCGAAACCGAATCGGCTACTGAAGAACTTGAATTAGCTTCAGCTTAAATATTATGGGGAAGTAGTTAAATTTTGCTACTTCCTCAATTCTCACAAATCAATTTTTATTTTATTTCTTTACTAATTTAGTTGGGAGATTTTTTCATGGCAACTTTAACCCTTTCTACGTCTACAGTTAAACCCCTTGGCGATCGCATTTTTCTTAAAGTTCAAGCAGCTGAAGCAAAGACTGCTGGAGGAATATTATTACCCGACTCAGCAAAAGAAAAGCCCCAAATAGGCGAAGTAGTGGAAGTCGGTGCAGGCAAAAGAAATGATGATGGTAGTCGTACGCCAGTGGAAGTAAAAGTCGGGGACAAAGTACTTTATTCCAAATACGCAGGCACAGATATCAAACTGGGTAGCGAGGACTATGTACTGCTTTCAGAAAAAGACATTCTGGCAGTTGTTCTTTAATCATTGCCGAGGACATCGAGAAAGAAGCCTTTGCAGGTATGGTATTAACTACTGAATGTATTGTTTCCGATAAACCAGAACCTAAATCTGCTACCCCTGCGGGTGCAGGTATGGGTGGAGATTTTGATTATTAATTATCGAAAAACTTAAATCACTCTCAAGTCCTCAGCCACAACCTTTATTGCGATTGTGGCTTTTTGTTTATAATAGAGAGCCTATTCCTCATTTTCAAGCAAGGTCAGCAAAATCTATTCCAAAGAGAAGAATCCCTACTTGTAGAGGTTATAAAACCGAACCTTATTTTTGTGGAGACTTTGTATACTTGTTACAGTGAGTTAAGCGCATAACAGATTACTCACAAGTAAACTTAATTATTATCTGTAAAAACCAATCTTATAAACCAAGTTAATCTTGGCAAATGTTTTCTATTTAGGTAAGGAATAGGGAAAGATAACTAGTTTTATATTTAATGACCCTTAGATACTTACTGATCGTGAAAATTAAACTTACTATATTCAGGAGGTGAAAGCTAAAGTGCCAACAACGGATTTTAAAGACTATTATCAAATTCTGGGAGTGAGCAAAAGCGCATCTTCTGAGGAAATTAAGAAAGCTTACCGTAAATTAGCCAGAAAATATCATCCCGACCTTAATCAAGGAGATAAACAAGCCGAACAACGGTTTAAAGAAATCAACGAAGCCCAAGAAGTGCTGTCTGACCCCGAAAAACGTGCCAAATATGATCAGTTTGGTCAATATTGGCAACAAGGGACAATGGGAACACCTCCTGGGGCTGGTATGGGTGCTGATTTCGGACAGTATGGTAGCTTTGATGATTTCATTAACGAACTATTAGGACGCTTTGGCGGTGCAGCTAGAGATACAGGTGTAGGGCGAGGAAGTAGAACCTATACTTATAGTACTGGCAGACCTGCTGGATTTGATAGTTTTGAATCTGCTTTTGGTAGTGGTGGATTCCAGAATATGCCCCCTACTGATACTGAAGCAGCAATTACCCTCACCTTTTCTGAAGCTTTTCACGGTAGCCAAAAACATCTGCAACTAGGTGACGAAACTATCAAGGTAAGAATTCCTTCAGGGGCAAAACCTGGTAGTCGGATACGTATTAAAGGCAAGGGACAGATTAGCCCATTTAGCCAACAACGGGGAGATCTATATCTAAATATTAGTTTACAACCCCATTCTGTGTTTAAGTTCGAGGGAAATAATATTATTTGCGAAGTTCCCTTAACTCCTGAAGAAGCAGTTTTGGGAGCAGATATTAAAGTTCCTACTCCCGACGGCAGTGTAACCATGAAAATTCCACCTGGCGTTAATTCGGGGCAATCTTTAAGATTAAGGAACAAGGGGTGGAAAGCGCCCAGTGGTAAACGTAGCGATCAAATAGTCAAGCTCAAAATCGTTACTCCTAAACAGTTGACAAACCAAGAGCGGGAATATTATGAAAAACTGCGTCAAGCTAGCAGTTTTAATCCCCGTAGCAGCATCGAGGAAGTGCGCTTATGAAGTCAATGAATTTATTTAATTATTAGAGGAACTAATCATGACCGAACCTAACAAGAAACCTGAAACCACAGAAACAGACCTAGTTCATGTCAGCCCTGAAACCAATGCCTTGGTAGAACAGGAAATGACAGGACAAGACGAACAAATTAAAGCAGAAACAAAAGCTTTAGTTGAAGCAATTAGGAAGAGAGCCCAGTCAGAGATTGAAAATGCTCAAACTATAACTCAGGACGCTTATCTAAATGCTGTTCGTAGTGCTAGAGAAGCTGTTGAGAATAATGAATTGCTCGACCCCAAAAGAATCGAAGATTCAGTGGCCATGATTCAAAAAGATGCCCAAGAAAATTGGCAAAAAACTGTGGATGAAATTGCTAGTTTAGGTGATCGCCTGCAAGAGGCTGCCCAAGGGGCATGGGATATTTTGATGGGTAAAGATAATTCTGGCTCGAAATAATCTTAATTCCTAAAATTTTTGTCACTAAAGGAGAATAAATATTGTGACTATTCAAACTACTAATAGACCATTACGTCAAGTCGCTATCTACACTATTGTTGTAGCTGCAAGTGTCGCTCTAACTCTTGGTTCCTTACGGGCGTTTCCTCAACTATTGCCCCCCGCTCTAGTGCCTGAAAATAATACCTCAGTTGAAGAAGTTGCACCTGCACCAACTCCTGCTTTACCCACTAACCAATCTCCTAATTTCGTGGCGGTGGCGGTTAACCGAGTGGGAGATGCGGTAGTGCGAATTGATACCGAGCGTACCGTTGCTGCAAATAATCAAAATCCGTTTTTTGACGATCCTTTTTTCCGTGATTTTTTCGGTAGAGATGTCTTTCCGCAAATGCCCCAAGAGTATCGCCAACAAGGTCAAGGTTCGGGATTTATAGTTGATAGTAAAGGAATTATTTTAACTAATGCCCATGTAGTTAAGGATGCAGATAAAGTTACCGTTAAGCTGCGAGATGGTCGTACTTTTCAAGGAGAAGTAAAAGGAGTTGACGAACCTTCGGATCTGGCGGTGATCAAAATTAAGGGTAAAGATCTTCCTGTTGCTGCACTAGGAGATTCTAGCCAAATACAGGTAGGAGAATGGGCGATCGCTGTAGGAAATCCGCTAGGTTTAGACAACACCGTAACTTTGGGTATCATTAGCACTCTTAACCGTTCTAGCGCCCAGGTTGGTATTCCCGATATGCGTCTGGAGTTTATTCAAACCGACACTGCTATTAATCCTGGTAATTCTGGAGGTCCTTTATTAAACGGTCGCGGAGAAGTAATTGGCATCAATACCGCTATCCGTGCTAATGCGGAAGGTATTGGTTTTGCGATTCCCATTGATAAAGCTAAGGCAATTAAAGATCGGTTAGCTCGTGGAGAAGATATACCTCATCCCTATATTGGCGTTCAGATGTTGACTTTAACTCCGGAAGTGGCTCAACAGTATAATGATGACCCTAATTCGTTGATGCTTGTCCCTGAAATTCGAGGAGTCTTAGTCGTAAAAGTAGTTCCTGATAGTCCAGCTGCCGAAGGTGGTTTACGTCGAGGGGATGTCATCAAATCAGTGGCAGGGAAAAAAATAGAAACTGCCGAACAATTACAGCAAGCAGTCGAAAAAAGTCGAATCGACAAACTATTGACTATTACTGTCCAACGGGGAGAACAAACTCAGGAGTTATCTGTCCGTCCTCAAGAGTTACAAAAGGGGAAATAAAGCTTGTTGTTTTAGTAGGTCTTCGAGTTAAACAAAAAAGTAGAGAGTCGAGTTGTATCTTACCAATTCGAGAACCGCTGTATTCGTTTTGTAGCTTAAATCAGCAAAGCCTTCACAACATCCTCAAAATATTTATCTAGTCTAAAGATGGAACTTCAAAGCCATTAAAACTAATAAATCTGGAGGTTGATTATGACACTCAGCAAATGGCAACCACTCCGTGAACTAAGCGCCATGAGAAAACAAATGGATCGTTTGTTTGAAGATATGCTTTCGGTTCGCGACAATGATTGGATGGGATTACATAGCATAGGCGGAATGTGGACTCCCGCCGTTGAAATCAAAGAAACAGACAAAGAATTGGTTCTCAAAGCTGAAATCCCAGGAATTGATATTAAAGACTTAGAAGTTGAAGTTGGTGAAGATCGGGTAACTATTTCGGGAGAACACCAAGAGGAAGAAAGTAGTGAAGACAAAGATAAAAACTACTTCCACTCCGAATTTCACTACGGCAAGTTTGAAAGAGTTGTTCCCTTACCCATGGCAATTAAAACTGATGAAATTAAGTCCGATTTTAATAAAGGTGTTTTGACTCTTACCTTGCCCAAATTAGAAGATGAACCTAAAAAATCTGTCAAAGTAAAATTGTCAGATAGTTAATTGTTAGTAGTTAGTGGCTAGTAATGATAGTCATGTTGTCAGAACTAGGCGATCGCTTTTGAGAGATCGTTAACGGTCGAATGTCTACTAACAACCAACAACTAACCACTAACTTTGATTAATTCGAGCAAGTCAAATAATTGAATAGGAGGATTCTGCTTCGTGAATACTTTTATTAGACAACGTTCTGAAGCCGATTTTCTTGGTATCTGGGAACAGTTTTGTCGATGGATTACCAGTACCAATAATCGCATCTATATTGGTTGGTTTGGGGTGTTGATGATTCCCACACTCTTAGTTGCAACCATCTGTTTTATCCTGGCTTTTGTCGCAGCACCTGGTGTTGATGTTGATGGCATTCGCGAACCTGTTATTGGTTCTTTGTTGGGTGGCAATAACATTATTACCGCTGCCGTTGTTCCTACTTCCGCTGCTATTGGATTGCACTTTTATCCAATTTGGACAGCTAGTTCCCTAGATGAATGGCTTTATAATGGTGGGGCTTATCAACTAATTGTCTTTCACTTTTTGATCGCTATCTGGTGCTATCTTGGAAGACAGTGGGAACTAAGTTACCGTGAAGGTTTACGTCCTTGGATTGCGATCGCTTTTTCTGCACCTGTAGCTGCTGCTTCGGCAGTATTGCTAGTTTATCCCCTCGGTCAAGGAAGTTTCTCAGAAGGATTACCCTTGGGAATTGCGGGGACTTTTCACTTTATGCTTGCGTTCCAAGCCGACCATAATATTTTGATGAATCCCTTTCATATGTTAGGTGTGGCTGGGGTATTCGGTGGCGCATTATTGGCAGCTTTACATGGCTCTTTAGTAACATCAACCTTAATTCGGGAAACCACGGAAACTGAATCTGCGGATAAAGGTTATAAGTTTGGTCAAGAACAGCCTACATATAACTACATGGCTGGACATTATGGATTTTTGGGTAGATTACTTATTCCTTGGTTTGCTAGTAGCAACCATCGAGCTTTTCATTTTCTCTTAGTAGCCATACCGACTATCGGTATCTGGTTTGCAGCAGTTGGTATAAGTACGATGGCATTTAACCTTAATGGCTTTAACTTCAATCAATCAATTTTAGATAGCCAAGGTCGAGTAATTCCTAGCCACGCAGATGTACTTAATCGAGCAAATCTCGGCATTCAAGCTATGCACTCCCCTAATGCTCATCATTTTCCTGTAATTCTGGCTGGGGGGAAACCTGTAACTGTCAGTATGGTTAATGCTTGATAGTTAATTTTGGGTAGAGACGGGATATATCTCGTCTCTACAATTATATAGATAGGAAGAGTAACTTATGGAATTAAAATCAGTAGCCATAGAAATTCCTGAAGGAGCAAACATCATTATTGGTCAAACCCATTTTATTAAAACCGTAGAAGATCTCTATGAGATTATGGTGGGAATATCATCTCAGGTGAAGTTTGGTATCGCTTTCTGCGAAGCTTCGGGAGATTGTTTGATTCGTATAGCAGGTAACAATGCAACTCTTCAGGAATTAGCAACTAAAAACGCTAAAGCACTTGGTGCGGGTCATAGTTTTATCATCTTGCTTAAAGATGCCTATCCGATTAACTTTCTCAATGCTATTAAGCAATGTTCAGAAGTTTGCAATATCTATTGTGCGACAGCTAATCCAGTAGAAGTTATTATCGCCGAAACCGAACAGGGAAGAGGTATTCTTGGGGTGGTGGATGGATATTCACCTCAAGGAGTAGAAAGCGCAGCAGATATTCAAGCCCGTCAAAACCTACTCCGTCAGATCGGTTACAAATTGTAATATATGCTTGATGTGAATTAACGACCTTCTGATTTACTAGCTTTTAGCTTTTAGCTGTTGGAAACTATGGGATCAATTAATACTTCATCAACTTTCGCAACTCTTAGCTATGCTCATATTTGGAGTGGTTAATCAAAAATGATTTATCTCCCCGTATCTATCTTACTTTTCTTATTATTTCTGCTCCTATTTCCGTTTATTTGGATATTGGTTGCCCTCGATGTAGTAGAAGTAGCAGTTGCCAAGCTTGGTTTTTCTCCTGGTATAGCCTCTGTACTCTTTGTGGCTGTGCTAGTAGGCAGTACAATTAATATTCCACTCTATACAGTAAAATCGATAACGCCTATTATTCCTGATTTTCAGGATATGTGGTTGGAGAAGTTTTGGGGCATTCCTCTCCGAAAATTCCAACAGAAAACTATTATTGCTCTCAACGTTGGCGGTGGTTTAATTCCCGTAATTCTGGCAATCTATGAGTTAATTCGCTCCGATGCCTTGGCTATCTTTTGGGTAACTGTAATTGTTACCATTGTCAGCTATTTTTCTGCTCAAATAGTCCCAGGAATTGGTATCCAGATGAATGCTCTCGTTTCTCCCTTAACGGCTGTGATTAGTGCCATTCTCATTGCCGAACCGCTAGCTTCTTCTGTCGCTTTTGCAGGAGGCATATTAGGGACACTAATTGGTGCGGATTTGCTGCATCTCAAAGAAATCGAGCGTATGAGTGCTGGGGTTCTAAGTATTGGTGGTGCAGGGGTGTTTGATGGTATTGCGATGTGTGGTTTGCTGGCTTTGTTGCTGACTTAATTAAAGCTTTTAGCTCGTGGCGAACTGGATTAATAACTCGATTAATACATAGTAGGGAGATTGCCGTTACTGTTATTTGTCAAAAGGTCGATCGGAGAAAGGGAAGAGAAATGGTTGAACAATGAATTCATCGATCGCCTCAAGACTACTAATTTTAAGGAGGAGATTTCCCGTGTTGGAAGCTTCGTCGTATCTCTTTTCTGCAAGGTTTATGTTTTCTATAGTTATGTAACATTTAAGTTTATACACAAGTTCCTCATAATCTTTGCCTAGTTTAAAAAAGCAGGCAAATCAAGATAAGCAAGTATAAATCTGGTTTTTCTCTCAAATCTACAATCTAAATATAAGCAAAGATAGGGACTAATAAGTAAAATTGCCAATCTCAAATGCTTAGGAGTAAAGGCACTGTGGATTAGCCTGGGATTCAAACAGATTCGGTTTCAGGAAACCTATCATCGCTAGGGCATCCAGAATTTATTTTGTGATTTCTGACTAGTGAAGGAGGAGTATATAGTGCTAAAGCAAAGAATTCCCTTGAGTTGCGATCGCCAAAATATCATTAAGTGTGAGGGTTGTATTCTCAATATAATGCGTCAACAATTAAGGCAGATCGATGAAAACAATCCTAAATTCCACCAAGAGCAACAAATACTGACACGACTAAAGCAAGTTTTTGAACGTCTGGGTGCGATCATGGTGACATCGGGGGGTGAGGTACAGTTCATAACTCAGCGAGGAGAACAACTACTGAGCCAGTATTTTTCCCACTATGCCCCACACTCATTGCCAGAGCCAATACAACATTGGTTTCAACATCAGATTTCTTTATTCACATCTGAGAACACAGTTCCATCCCCCTGTTTACCGCTACACATTGAGCAAGCAGGAAAGGAATTGCTCATTCGCCCGATTGCCGATCTGATCGGGGAGCAATATCTCCTGCTGCTGGAAGAACAAAAGGTGCAATCCTTTTCAGTTGCTTCTCTAGAATTAATCGGACTCACCAAACGGGAGGCAGAGGTACTTTTCTGGGTTGCTAAGGATAAAAGCAATGCTGCGATCGCCAAAGTGCTTGGTTGCTGTGAAGGAACGGTGCGAAAACATCTGGAGCATATTCACGGGAAACTAGGTGTACAAACCCGAACGGCTGCTGTGATGGTTGCTCTGGAAAAGTTGGGGCTACTCAATGGGCAGTTTGTTGCGATGTCTTAATAATCCTATACGCGGATCGTCGTATTGTTTTCAAAGTTTATTTTGAGGAGAATTATTGCTAGATAATCCTCAGAGATTTTGGATAATTAAATTCAACAAAAACAACACCAAAGAAAAAGGAGTTAAGTAATGACATCAACTACATCAGAAGGAACTTCATTGATCCAAGGCCCTGCAACAGTAGTAGAGCAATCAGTGAAAGAGCAAGAGGTGCGGGAACTTTTCAAAGCAGGAGAAGAAGTCTCCATACAAGCATTAGCTGGTAATGGTTTTACCTACAGGCATGATTGGGGAGATAGAAACGGTCAGCATATATTGAATCTCAACTGGGGCGCTATTACCAATAACTCTCGCGTTTTTGTAGCGATCGCTGAAGGCAAGGCAGGAGGAGGGAAATTCATAGGAAGTGCTAAATACACCCTGCATAATGTTGCTCCTAGCAACGGTAGAGTTAGTATTTGGGTAGATATTGAATGGAGTTCTCCTATTAGGCTCTACGTAGATTATCTGGTAGTTAACCCATAAGCTTTTCGTACAAGACTTGGAAAGTTAGCGATTAAAATGAGAGGTCTGAACCCTAGTATTCTCGTTAAGAGTACTCTTAGCGGGCATAGCTGTAACCGTTAGTTCATAAGGCTTTCAAAATAACCTTCCAAGTCGTGTTTCGTACCTATCACAACAAGTTTATTAGGAGATTTTTTCATGTTTTATCAAAGGAATGAGCAAGGGCCTCGACGAGTTTTTAGAGAACCACCAAACTATGCTCCCAACCAGATTGTAATTACTACAGTCCCTGAGGCAGCAAATAGAGAACTACCTCACTCTCTAAACGTTGCCGCAGGAGCGGCAGCCGCGCGTAGCTATGGAGACACCAGTATAGATGGTATTCTTTATCGCATGGGATTAAGCACACGCTCAATTAGTCGGGTGTTTGTGCCCAGAAATGCCGCCCCTGCTCTTGCCGCAATGAGAGGTGATAGAGCTACTTTAGCAGCGACAGCAATTTCTGCCGACTATCAGCCTGATGAAGATGCCAGTGGTCTATCCAGAACCTACAAGATTAGCTTCGAGAGCGATGTAAACGTACAGCAAGTCTGTCAGGAACTAGCGACATCAAACGCAGTCAGCACTGCAAGACCCAATTATATTTCCAGGATCTACTCAAGTCCTACAGATGAGTTTTATGGTCGGCAATGGGGACTACAAGCCATTGATGCTGAGGCGGGATGGGCGATTGAAACTGGTCATTCAGATGTTGTTATCGCAATTGTGGATTCAGGAGTCGATCTGAGTCACGAGGATTTGAAGGACAAAATACTTCCTAGTGAGGATTTTGTTGACTATCAAGGTGATCCACCCCTTGGCTGGCGCTATACTCCCATAGGAGACTATAAAGATCGCGACTTTGATCCAGATGATGATAACGGTCACGGATCTCACTGTGCTGGTATTGCTGCTGCAATATCTGACAATAACCTTGGAGTTACAGGTGTATGTTGGGGCGGAAAAATTCTGCCTGTCCGTGTCATGTTTTCAGTTAGGGATAATTTCTTTGGTCGCGAAACAGGAATTGGATTTGATACAGATATTCTTCCTGGTATTAAGTTTGCTGTTGACAAGGGAGCTCATGTTATTAACTTAAGCATTGGTGGGTCAAATGGGGATGGCTATCGGCCTGTTCTACAATACGCCCACGACCACAATGTTTGCGTTGTAGCTGCCACTGGCAATGAAAATGAAAGCAATCCTCCCAATCCTAGTTATCCAGCAGCAGATCCCCACTCTCTTGCTGTTGGTGCTGTTGACGAAGCTCTAAACCGTGCCAGTTTTTCTAACTATGGTTCAGGATATGCCCCATTTGTTATGGCTCCCGGTGTTGATATTGCAAGCACCTATAAAGATAATGGCTATACCTATTTGGCTGGCACATCGATGGCAACTCCATTTGTCACAGGTCTAGTCGGACTAATTGTCAGCTTGGCGCTACGGAGTGGCAAGCAACTTTCTGTAGATGACATTTACACAATTATTCGTGAAACTGCAACTCCTCTTGGAAGCGGTAAGGGGGATCGTTTTTACGGTGAGGGTTTGATTAATGTTCCTGCAGCTCTTGAAGCAGCGAAGCAAAAGCTTGGTTGCTAAGTTTACGGATGTGGTTGACTACCTTCAAAGCGGGTTAGGCGTTGCTGATATTGACGTTGTATTAAATAAGTAAGATTGAATATTAGTCCATTAAGAGACAGAACTTTTCAGCAACGCTATTGATTTATGATAAGTAGTCACTAACTGACTAGAAGTAACATTAAGTTTAAGGGAGAAGAGAAGGTGTTGGCTCAATTGTTCCGAGCATTAGCTCGAATAGTTTTAGGATTAGCTTTAGTAGTTGTTCTGTTCACTGCCAGTGTAGCCCCAAGTAACGCGCAGCCAGCAGAGCCAAGCCAGATAACAACGGTACTGCTAGTGCGCCACGCAGACCGGGATAATGGTAGTTTAAGTCCAGAAGGAGCGTTACGAGCTGAGCAGCTGGTTCAAGTATTGGAGAAAGCCGATGTCAAGGCGATCTTTGTGACAAACACAACGCGAAGCCGAAAAACGATACAGCCTCTGATAGAAAAGTTGCAGCCACAGCTGGAGCCAACGCAATATAAATATTGGAAAGATGATTTAGAACAACCTGTTTCACCTAGGGAGAGTGCCCAAGACCTTAAAGATAAGATTCTACCGAACTATGCAGGTAAAGTGGTATTCGCTGTTGCCCACACTGATACTTTAGGTCCAATCGTCCAAGCCTTTGGTGGCAACCCAGACAACTGCAAGTTGATTGGTGACGAATACGACAACCTGTGCGTGCTTAGCGTCTACGCTCCCAACCGAGCGAAAGTTGTTAATCTACAATATGGAAACCCAAGCCCAAAGGCTGCTGACGTTAGATAGGTAATTAGCCCCAATTCCACAACAAATTTATTGAGAGATATGTCTGATGTTCTATCCAAGAAATGAGCAAGGTTCTCGGCGAGTTTTGAAAGAACCACCAAACTATGCTCCCAATCAGGTTGTAATTACTACAGTACCTGAGGCAGCAAATAGAGAGCTACCTCACTCTCTAAATGTTGCTGCAGGAGCTTCAGCTGCACGTAGCTATGGAGACACCAGCATAGACGGTATTCTTTATCGTATGAGATTAAGCACGCGCTCAATTAGTCGGGTGTTTGTACCCAGAAATGCAGCCCCTGCTCTTGCAGAATTGAGACGTCATAGAGCTACTTTAGCGGCGACAGCAATTTCTGCCGACTATCAAGCTGATGAAGATGCCAGTGGACTATCCAGAACCTTCAAAATCAACTTTGAGACCAATGTTAACGTGCCACAGGTTTGTCAAGAACTAGCGACATCAACAGCAGTCAGCACGGCGAGACCTAATTATATTTCCAGGATCTACGCAAGTCCTAATGATGAATTTTATGGTCAGCAGTGGGGACTACAAGCCATTGAAGCAGAGGCTGGTTGGGAGATTGAAACTGGTCATGCAGATGTCATCATCGCGATCGTGGATTCAGGGGTCGATCTGAATCACGAAGATTTGAAGGACAAAATAATTCCTGGTATGGATTTCATTGATTATCAGGGGGCACCCTCCATTGGCTGGCGCTACACGCCCATAGGGGATTACATAAATCGTGATTTTGAGGCTGATGATGACAATGGTCACGGGTCATTCTGCGCGGGAATTGCTGCTGCAGCAACTGATAATGAACTTGGAATTGCTGGAGTATGCAGGGGCGGCAAGATTCTACCTGTCCGTGTCATGTTTCAAGTTCGTGACAACTTTTTTGGCTATGAAACTTCAATCGGCTTTGATACGGATATCATGCCTGGTATCAAGTTTGCCGTTGACTCGGGAGCTCATATCATTAACCTAAGCCTGGGTGGGTCTAACGGGGATGCCTACCAGCCTATTCTGCGGTATGCCCACGACCGAAATGTTTGTGTTGTAGCTGCTGTCGGTGGGTCGAATACCAGTTATCCTCCTACTGCCAGTTATCCGGCAGCAGATCCTAACACTCTTGCCGTTGGTGCAGTTGATTCAGCTCTAAATCGTGCCAGCTTTTCAGACTATGGTCAAGGATATGCCCCGTTTGTTATGGCTCCCGGCGTTGATATCACAAGCACCTACAAAGATAATGGCTACGTTTCTTGGTCAGGAACATCAGGGACTGCTTCATTTGTATCAGGCTTAGCGGGTTTGATAGTCAGTTTAGGACTAAGGAGTGGTAAGCAACTCTCTGTTGAAGAAATCTACACAATCATTCGCGAGACAGCAACTCCCCTTGGTAGCGGTAAGGGAGATAGGTTTTATGGGGAGGGCTTGATTAATGTTCCTGCTGCACTTAAAGCAGCCAAGGAAAGGTTAATCTGATGTTTAATCCTGCTTGTTTAATTATCCTAATGACCCTAGTTTTAATAGGATTCAGTACTATAAATCCAATCAATGAAGTCGTCCAATTAGTCTTTCATAAGGAGAACACAACGGCAGTTAGTATTGCTTCAAGCAGATCGACAACAGGTCAACTTAATGGAATAGAACGATATGATAAACAGTATTGGCTTTCTGCTAGTGAAGATAATGATTTTATACAGTACGGAAGATCGCAATTGATGACAGGATTAAATGTTCTACAAATTAATTTCAGTAACTGTATTGAGGCTGAAATTCTTTGGAGCCTTCATACTAATGATTTAAGTAACGACCGAGTTACCCCTATCCAAGAACTGATAAACGCCGCTGGCGGTGATAAGTTGACGCCAGTATATGAGCTATCCCAGGAAGAAATCATGCAGGATAAATATGGTTTTGCGCGAGCATTTAAACTTTTTTTAAAACCTGAGACGGATCTGAATCAGGCTATTGAAATTCTACAGTCCTCATCTCTGGTTGAACGTGTAAGCCCCATCGGAATTCAGAAAACATTCTAATTACACTATTTAACTTGCAAGACTTTCAAGCTCCAACATATGAATTCAAGATGCTAACCTACCATTAAACATAATCCTAAAAATCGCATTCGTTATGGATGAAGAAAACACTCTTGTGTTTCTTCAGAGGGATTTTCAGACGACCACAATCTTGACCGTGACTTTTTTTACAATTGAATCAAACCAGAATCCTTCAAAATCATAGATCTAATCAGATTAAGGTAAGTTTTACCATGTCAACATTTCAACAAGCAATAGAATACTTAAGATCACTTTACGCATTGGTTGAAGTAGATCATCAGGGAAATCCTATTAAAGTTTCTTGGGGACACCACTGTAAAGTGGATGAGTTAGGTGATTTCTAGAAATAAATATACCAGTAAATCGACAGAGCAGCTAGTGATGTGACAGCAATACTTGGTACTTTCTTTGATGGAAATCACCTTAGAAGATAACACTATCATGAGTATCTTGAAAAGACAGATGAAACTCATGAAGAAAAGAGCTTAAAAAGTCCAATCAATCTTGAGCTTTTAAGTATATAAAAAAATCGCCAAAAAACAACTCCCAACAACAACATACATTAACCAGGAGAAAAATTAATGAAAGGTACAGTCATCAAAAATCTCCAACTCACCAAAGTGGTCGATGGGGACACCATCAAAATCCTTCTAGATAACCAAGAAGAATCCATTCGCTTTGTCTGTCTCGACACCGAAGAAAGCCAGCGCGGCAACAAACCCGTCACCAACGCTGGTATCCTGGCAGCGAAATGGGCGAAAGACTATTTCGGGACAGACGAGCGAGGAATACCCATGAGTGATGTGCGAGTCGATCTGGAATTCGACACCGACGATCCAGTCGAGGTTTGCCTACGCAAACATCGGGGAAATTATGGGCGATTGATTTGCTATGTTTACAAAGCTGGAGAGACAGAAAACTCCAACTTGAGAATTGTACAGGAAGGCTGGAGTCCTTATTTTGTCAAATATGGTCGCTCTCGTCTCTATCACCGTCAATTCATGGCAGCAGAATTTGAGGCTCAATCTCAAGGACTGGGAATTTGGAATCTAGAAACAAACGCAGGTGGTAATCGGCGGGATTACACAACCCTAATTCCCTGGTGGCATCTGCGGGACAGCGTAGTACAGGATTACCGTCGCCTTGACAGTCAGGCAGGAGTGCTATCAGTGCGCCTCGACTATGAGGAGATCGTCTCAGCTGCCCAAACAAGAAAGGAAATAACGGTATTCTGCGATCTGCAAGGGGGTATCAATAAATGGCCTGGAAACGGCGCACTGATCTTTGCAGGATCTAAATTTCAAAAGTTTAATCTCTGGATACCTGATAGAGATTCAGCAGTAGCTCAAACTATCTTGCGGCTGATTGAAACCCGCTATGCTAACTCTGGACGAGGCTATGTATATGTTTCTGGTCAAGCCAGTTTGTATCCTTCTAATTCAGATGGTAAGCCCCAGATTATGCTTACAGATGTTAATCAACTGGCTGATTTTCACGGGCAGTAATGAAAGTCTCAAATTAAATTTAGACGACAAAGATGGTTCTGTCCAAAACCAAGATTTTATTTTGTGGAGTGCGATCGCTGTAAAGTCTAGTAAAATACTTTTTAGCAGCTTGTTAGATGCTGTCTTGTAAATATATTCTGGATGTTCTTGATTAAAGGCTTCGTAAATTAATTTACCCGCACTATTGATGATCGCAATTTCTCTTAATTCCCTTGTCCCTTCGGTGTCAATAACTATAAAATCCAATAGCTTACACTAACCCTCGTAGATACTAATCATCATAATTAAATTTTAGGGCAACAAATTCATCATCAAATCTTGGTCTTGAGCAAAAGATCACCCGATCTTTAGTTCCTTCATGGATGATGCAGTTAACTTCTCCTTTAAAGGCTTCCAGGTCGTTTATATATCTTCTTATAATGTCTAACTCCTTTAATCTTAAGTCCGAATATCGCTGTTTTGATGGTACTGTCGCCTACTACTCTCATCAATCGTCTACTTGTGATTGTGAGATGAATTTTGCCATCTATCTTCCGCCTCAAGCACAATCTCAATCTGTACCTATTCTTTATTATCTATCTGGCTTAACTTGTACCGAAGAAAATTTTATGACCAAGGCTGGTGCACAACAATATGCCGCTAAAGCTGGTATTATGCTGATCGTACCTGACACTAGCCCTCGCAACACAGAAATACCAGGAGAAGACGATACTTGGGATTTAGGGAGTGGTGCAGGTTTTTATGTAGATGCCACAGAAAAACCATGGCAGAAGCACTATCAAATGTATAGCTACATTACCAAAGAGTTACCTGGCTTAATTACTGCTAATTTCCCAGGGCAACCAGATAAACAAAGTATTTTTGGACATTCAATGGGGGGACATGGTGCCTTGATTTGCGCTTTGAAAAACCCAGAGCAATATTTATCCGTCTCTGCCTTGGCACCGATTGCTGCACCGATGAAATGTCCTTGGGGAGATAAATTATTTACGGCATATTTAGGCGAAAATAGGCAAAAGTGGACCGAATATGATGCTAGTGAATTAGTCAGGCATACTCAATTAAGTTCGACAATTCTAATTGACCAAGGAACAGCCGATCAGTTTTATCAGCAAAAACAATTACTGCCTGAAAATTTTCAGACGGCTTGTCAGAAAGTTGGACAAAAGATAAATTTACGCTGGCAAGAGGGATATGATCACAGCTATTTTATGATTAATAGTTTTATAAAGGATCATATAGAGCATCATGCTGCATATTTAACTAAATAGGCTAATGTTTTTAATCAAAAATTATTCAAGTTCAGACAATGACTTTGTTCCTGAATTAAAATTGACTCATTCGAATTGATCGTCAGTTAATTTACAACAAATAATCAATTTTTTAAATTCACTGTTATTTCTAGTTTTTCTTATGTCTAAATTTATTACTTTCAAGCCAATTGGCGAAATCTTAAAAGAAGCTGACTTGATTACTAGTCCACAGCTCGAAGTTGCCCTGCGAGATCAAATTCATTATCAAGATATGCGCTTAGGAGAAATCTTAGCGTTAAGAGGATGGATTAATCAAGATACTGCCGATTTTTTTGTTCAAGAATGGTTCAAGTTGACCAATAAAAGAATAGAACATCCGATCGGATTTTACTTGAATAAAGCAGGATTATTGAGTAAGGAAGACATTCAAAAAATACTGGCAGAACAACATAAACATTCATTGCGTTTTGGGGACACTGCTATACAACAAGGGTTATTGAAACCTAATACAGTTAATTTTTTTCTACAAAACTTATTTCCATCACAGCTACAAAATAATCGCAAGGTAGCAAAAGAAGTAGAACAACATCATAAAGACACAATTACTAACGAAGATATCACTTATTGGGTGAAATTGAGTTCACAAAAGCTGACTTATGTTTGACTAAGTATTAAATACAAGAGGATCTTGCATAAAGCGAGAAACGCTATAATTGAGTCCCGCTAGTATTGTCCTACTTCCCTTTCCTCCAACTCATTGCGGGTTCTATCCCTTGAATGAATTTGTCTAAAAGCCTATATCTATCTGGAATCTCAGCATCCTAAGTTAAAGTGGCACAAGCCATTTTAATTGCAGGAACGATAGAAACCTGAATGCCTCAATCCCAATCCTGGAATTGGATTCCAACCCATTTGACCTTGGAACAGTTCGAAGAATTTGTCTTGCCACACCTCTATCTTGGTAGTCGTGGTCCTCAACCAAAACTTTCTTTACACGTCATTTTTAACTACATTTTGAAGCTTTTGTATCTTGGATGTCAGTGGAAGGAATTGCCCATTGCCACTGATGAAAATGGACAACCAGAGATTCACTACACAAGAATCTATCGAGCAGGGGCGACGCTTTGAAATTCATGGGTGCTTTGAGGATATTTTTGTGGGTTCTGTGTCTGTAATTCATCAGGAAGAACTTCTTGATCTCGGCATAATCCATGGTGATGGAACAACAACAGCAGCAAAGAAAGGTGGGGATAATCTTGGCTTAAGAAAATGAGGGAAAAGTGGTGTTTGTGGAGGGGGGGCTTGGGGTGGGATGGGTAAGTCTCGATGGTGTTTACGAAGAAGAGGTACCGAAAAGCCATTTTCAATCGAGGCATGATTCCCAATATCAATGAAAATCTGAGGGGAAGAACCACACCCAAGCGTGGTCGCAAAAGACTTTTCGTCACCGCTATATTTCAAGAAAGGTTTTCTACCATCGAACGAGTATTTGCTTGGGAGGATAAATTTAAGCGTTTGCTGCTTCGTTTTGAACGAATTAGTGAGTTGCATTATGCTTTGAAAAGTCTGGCTTATACGATGATCAATCTTCGGCATTTCTGCCAAAGTTAATTTCAGGTTCAATCAATTCTCCATAAGGTCTTTAGCAGCGAGATCTAGATTTATCGTGCAAAGTATAACGAGAATATTAACAAAAGACCCAGGAAAAACATCAAAAAGCTATTTTCACCTCGTTAAAAGCTCAATTTGACTTTATCGCTCAATATTCCATTTCAACTTTTCACAAAACCCGCAACCAGTTCTATGTAACTTTTACTATGTAGCTTCAGCAACGGCATCAACTTCAAATTTGTAGCCTACACCTCTTACAGTCTGGATAAAAGAAGGTTCGGCCGCATCTATTTCAATCTTCTTGCGAATTTGTCCGATGTGAACATCGACAACTCTTTGATCTCCGACATAGTCATAGTCCCAAACATTTTGAATTAGCTCATCTCTACGCCATACTCTTCCAGGGCGAGTGGCTAAGAAATGTAACAAATCAAACTCTAAAGCTGTCAATAAAATTAGCTTCTCATTAATTTTTACTTCTCGACGCACAGGATCGATAACCATGTTGCTAAAAACAAGAGGTTGTTTTTCAGATGTGGTAACGGTTCGCTGTCTTTTTAAAATTGCTTTGACTCGATACTCCAATTCTTGAAGGTCGAAAGGCTTAGTTAAATAATCATCTGCTCCTTTCAAAAATCCTTCTTTTTTATCCGCTGCATCAGATCTACTCGTAAGCATCAAGATAAAGACATCTGTATGTCCCTGCATTTCTGCGCACAAGTTATAACCTAAAGCATCTGGAAGGTTAACATCTAGTATTACTAAGTCAGGATTAAATTGTTCAAAAGTTTTTAATGCGCTTTGTCCATCTACAGCAGATTCAAGCAAATAGTTTTTTTGGCTAAGAAAACGAAATATTAAATTGCGAATTGCTGGGTCATCATCCACGACTAAGATTTTAGCTGAAGCAGTATGCATAATTTTAACCAGTAAACTAAAAATTAAACCGACAAATCGCTCAGACAGAGGAGCAAAGCTTATATTCTTATATTCAGTCTTTTAAACAATTATCGATGCATAATTGAATAATGCCAAGAACATAAATCACTAATTTATCATTACAGCGGTTTGCATAAGTAATAACTCACCGTTCGCTTAAATCAAAGATTGCAAAGTAACTTGCTGAATCACACTATGAGCGGCCTGGTCGTCCCCGCAAAGGAGAGTCACCAAAACGCTATATCTTAATACTTATCATCTTCAAGCGACTTTAGACCTCATTAAAATCATCAGTTTTAAGCGAAATATAACTCAAGTAACTTTAACTAAACCATTCCACCTTCTCTTCAATTGGATCACGACGACTTTTCGTAGTTGGATTATCGCTATAGCCTAAGTATAAATACCCAAGGCATTTATCTTTTTCTCCTAAATCAAGAAACTCTTTTAATTCTTCGGTATAAGTTACCCCTCCAGATCCCCAAAAACTACAAATTTGATAAGCTGCTGCGGTTAACGCCATATTTTGCACGCTACAAGCCACAGCTTCTATTTCTTCTAGTTCTGGAATCTTTGCTAATTTTTGCCGTTTCATACATATAACAATTATGTGAGAAGATTTTAGGATATTAGTCCTCATCCTCTCGTATTTTTCCGACTTAAATTTTTCTGTGGGAGTGATTTTTTGATATAAGTCTGCCTGAAATTCTGCCAATTTCTTCAACCCCGAACCGCTGAAAACTTTGTATCGCCAAGGCTGAGTTAAACCATGATTAGGAGCCCAATTAGAATTTTCTAATATTTGCCAAATAATGTTGTCGTCTACTTTCTTGCCATTAAATAGCCTGGGCTTAGTAGAACGACGAGATTTCATTAGTTCATTTAGTTGTTCAGTAAAGATAGCCATACTTCCAGAAAATAATGTGTTAAAACAATAGAATTTATTAAAAATAATCCAGATAACAAACTGCAACTAGCATAGCAATTAGGATATTAAATAAAAATAATTACCTAGACAGAAACAACAGTTACTTTAGACATTATTAATAATCATCTACAAAATTGTCCATGACTACAGCTTAAGTCTGGACTATGTTTCAAATTTTTGATGATTATTGCTTTTAAAAGGATGTCGAAAAACAATATTGAGGTTAGATTAGGTATTGTGTAATTTTACAGTCAACTCAGTAAACAATATGTTTCTGATGTCTAGTCAAATTAACATATTCTTAAATTTATCAAGTCAGTGATACTCCCAGACTTAAATATAAAATATAAAAAGGGAGACGCAATTAAAGCGGAAAAACTGAGCCTAAGCTAAAGACCAGTCATATTAACACCTATGAAAGATAATTCTCAGAAAGACAACAAGAAACTGCTGCTCATAGATGATGATCCTAATCTAATTCTACTAGTTAAAGATTATCTAGAATTTAGAGGCTACAATGTAGACACCGCAGAAAATGGGAGAGAAGCTTTAGAAGTTTTAGATGATCTTGTTCCTGACATGATTATCTGTGATGTGATGATGCCAGAAATGGATGGCTATGCTTTAGTTAAGCACATCCGCGAAGAACCAACGACCAATCGTATTCCTGTGTTATTTCTCTCCGCCAAGGGTCAAAGTCAAGATCGAGTCAAAGGTTTAAATGAAGGTGCTGATGTATATATGTCAAAACCTTTTGAACCAGAGGAATTAGTTGCTCAGGTGGAATCTTCACTCAAACAAATTAAACGCTGGGAACAAGGGCGATCTACAGGTTTGGATGGCACACCAACTATTCATGTTCCTCATAATGTGGAGTTAACTCCTACAGAATTAAAAGTGGTTCAGTTAGTAGCCAAAGGAATGGCAAATCGGGAAATTGCTAAACAATTAAATGTTAGTCAGCGAACTATCGAAAGTCATGTCTCGAACATGCTTAATAAAACTAGTCTAAATAATCGTACGGAGTTAGCACGCTGGGCAATGGAAAGCAGTATGGCTTAAGCTTGGAGCTGTCGATGGCTGTGTATTGAAAAATATTTGCTCAGACATTAAATAGTCTGCTATTATGTATTTCTAGTGCTGGCGTAGCTCAGTTGGTAGAGCAGCTGATTTGTAATCAGCCGGTCGCAGGTTCAAGTCCTGTTGCCAGCTTAAGAAATATATTAGCCAACAACGGCGTATATAGTTGTACAATTGACAGTTGTATTCTGCTGAACAGACTGTGATTGAACGCTATACCCTGCCCGAGATGGGTGAAATTTGGACGGAAAACTATAAACTCAAAACATGGCTACAGGTTGAAATAGCAGTCTGCGAAGCGCAAGCGGAACTAGGGTATACACCCCAGGAAGCTGTTGATGAAATAAAAGCCAAGGCTAATTTTGATCCGCAGCGAGTATTAGAAATTGAAGCTGAAGTTCGCCATGATGTTATTGCTTTTTTAACCAATGTTAACGAATATGTCGGTGATGCAGGGAGATATATTCATTTAGGACTAACTAGTTCTGATGTTTTAGATACGGGAATTGCTCTACAAATGTTAGTTAGTCTCAACCTGATCCTAGAACGTCTAGAAGAATTAATTCAGGCAATTCGTTATCAAGCACAGCAGCACCGTTACACTGTCATGGTAGGTCGATCGCATGGTATTCATGCCGAACCAATTACCTTTGGCTTTAAACTGGCTGGCTGGTTAGCTGAAGTATTACGTAATCGCGATCGCTTGGTAAGATTACGTAAAGAAATTGCCGTAGGTAAGATTTCTGGTGCTGTTGGTACCTATGCTAATGTCGATCCGCAGATCGAAGAGATCGCCTGTCAAAAATTAGGCTTAAGACCAGATTGTGCCTCAACTCAGGTTATTTCCCGAGATCGTCATGCGGACTATGTTCAGCAATTGGCTTTGCTTACTGCCTCCATTGAACGTTTTGCTGTCGAAATTCGTAACCTACAGCGAACGGATGTTCTAGAAGTTGAAGAATTTTTCTCCAAAAAGCAAAAAGGTTCTTCAGCCATGCCTCACAAGCGTAATCCGATTCGCTCCGAGAGATTAACGGGAATGGCGCGGATTGTTCGTGGTAATGCGGTAGCAGCTCTAGAAAACGTTGCTTTATGGCATGAACGAGACATTTCTCATAGTTCTGTCGAACGGGTGATTTTGCCTGATAGCTCCATTCTGACTCACTTTATGCTCAAAGAAATTACTAGCTTGGTGAAAAACCTGCTAGTGTATCCTGAAAATATGAAGCGCAATATGAATGTCTATGGCGGGGTGATTTTCAGTCAGAGAGTAATGCTGACATTGGTAGAAAAAGGTCTGAATCGAGAATCAGCTTATCGTGTGGTACAGGAATGTGCCCATGAAGCTTGGAACAAGATTGATGGTGATTTTCGTAAGTTGATTTCAGAGGATGAAACGGTTACCAAAACTTTATCTACGGTCGAAATTGATGCCTGCTTCGATCCCAATCACCATTTAAAAAACCTAGATCAGATCTATCAACGTTTGGGAATTTAGCGGCTTGAGCATGATTAAGTAAGTGGCGTAAGACTATAATCAATGAACATCTAAGATCGTAATCCAGAAAATATAATGACCGTAGTTGTCTTTGGCAGTATCAATTTAGATCTAGTGGTAGAGGTTGCTCATTTACCCGTCAAGGGAGAGACAGTAATTGGCGATCGCTTTTATGCTGCTGCTGGAGGAAAGGCTGCCAACCAAGCCGTGGCGATCGCCAAATTAGGCGCAAAGGTAAGTTTAGTCGGTCAAATTGGCGATGATAACTTCGGAGAAACTCTCATCGAAGGTTTGCAAGCTGCGGGGGTCAACACTGATGGCATTACTGTAAATCCCCATACCTATTCTGGGATTGCCTCAATCGTGGTTGATCAAGAGGGGGCAAACACCATTGCCTGTGCGGCAGGAGCAAACAATCTAGTCAGAGAAAAAGAATTAGAGCAATTTAAAAAAATACTTCCCCAAGCTAAAATTGCGCTTTTAGAACTAGGTATTCCGATTGCAACGGTTTTAAATGCAGCTAGGTTAGCAAAAGCTCACGATTGCTTACTGATATTAGATCCTGCTCCAGTTATTGCCAATTTACCTGAAGAGTTATATAGCTTGATCGATATTATTACTCCTAACGAAATTGAAGCTAGTCAGCTAGTGGGCTTCACTGTGGATGGAGTTACTACAGCCAGGCAGGCAGCATCTTTTATACATCAGATGGGAGTGAAACATGTAATTATCACTTTGGGAAGTCAAGGCTCCCTCTATAGTAATCCCCAAGAAAGCTGCTGGGTCAAGCCTATTCCTGTCCCTGTGGTGGATACAGTGGCTGCGGGGGATGCTTTTAATGGCGCTTTAGCGGTGGCATTGGCATCAGGGAAAACCCTTGAAGAAGCTCTACAGTGGGCAACAGTTGGTGGAGCTTTGGCTGTAACTAAAACTGGCGCTCAGTCTTCACTGCCAAATAAAGATAGCTTTCAACAGCTACTTAGCAAACAAACAAAATTGTGAAATTGATATGTGAGATTGATATTAGAGCGTCAACTTTGTTTTGAGGAAATTAATTCAAAGTTTTCCGACTACTATCTTCCCCACGCCAATCCGACTATTATAGATTAATTTCGTCGATACAAATTCTATTTTTTACCTTGAAAACAGAGGAGGGCAGCGATCGCTTCTGCTAAAATGCTGATCAGGCGGTATAGGGCGACGGCGGCAATTTCAGTGGGAAACAGGGAATCATTTAACAAACTATAGGCAGTGACTTCAAATACCCCTAATCCCCCTGGTGCACCAGGTATAACTAAACCTAATAGCCAAGCAAAGCTAAAGGCAGTAAATAGTTGAGGAATATGCTGCCAGGTGATAGGCTGTAATGCAACAAAAGTTAGGATAAACCCGATTCCCCGCCAAACTACAAAGCCCATCTCTCCCAGAAAAGGAAGCAGAGGATATTTCGTTAACTTAACTGACTCCGCTGCGGTAGCATCTGCTTGATTCTTGCTACGGCTTAAACGGTGTAATAAAGCATTGAGAATACGAGGTTGGATGCCGACTAATACAGCTAGCAAAATAAGTAGCTCTAACCAGAATCTGAGATTAAAATTTGTAGTTAATCCACTTAATCCACTACTAAGCAAGCCAATCAGTAAAGCTGCTGCTGCCATCAACAGAGGCTCTAATAGGACACTGAGGCTTGCTGCACCTCTTGAACCACCTTTACGAGCTACGGCGTTAATTCTGCCGTAAAAATGCCAGATATTGCCTGGAGAATACTTAGCGATATTAGTCAGCAAATAAACTCTGATGCCTTCTGAGACACCCAATGGTTGCTTAAAAATAGCGAGAATCCAAGTCCAGACCCAACCAGACCAAATATGAGCGATGATGGTTATACATAGGGCGATCGCTAATATGAGCCAGCTTTGATGATTAATGTTAACTGCTCCTACTTCAGCAAAGCGATCTTTAACTGTCTGGATTAAAAAAAATAAGACCCCTCCTAGAATAAACCAACGTAGATAAGGCTTAATCCGAGCCAGAATCTGTTTCATGCACTCTTTCTTTACTGATTACTGTACAGACAAGGCATCCCTTATCTCTTCTGATTAATTAAGCTAAATGCCTAATCTAGTTGCAACTCTGGCTAAAGATCTACTGGCTGCTTCCCAATCTGGGTTCAACTCAACTGCCCTTTGATAATAATCTCTTGCGGTTTGGTATTGCTTTAAATATTCAGCAACAGAACCTTTGCCATACCATGCTTCATGGGAATTGGAATCAATGTCTAATGCTTGATCGTAAGAATTCATTGCTTGGTCATATAGTCCGCTTACTTTCTGAGCATTCCCCAAACCGATCAAAGCTGGAAGATAATCAGACTTGATGGCTAATGCTTCAATATAAGCCTCGATCGCTTGTTGATACTCTTGTTGCTCGTAGTATAGCTTGCCTAAGTTATTTCTCGGAACAAAACTGCGATTGGGGTCAAGGGAGATCGCTTTATTAAAATCAAAGATTGCTTGATCGAACTGTTTTAAGCGAGTATATGCTTCGCCACGGTTATTCCATAACCAGACATTTTCAGGATCTATTTTAATTGCTTTATTATAGGATGCGATCGCCGATTCGTACTTTTTCAGACTATAAAAAGTTAAAGCCTTACAATTCCATAATTGAGGACTTTGATGATACTTCAAAGCTCGGGTACAAGTTTGCAGAGCCTCTTCATACATGCCCAAATGCCTTTGAGCCTTTGCCTTTTTTAGCCAAACCTGTTCAAAGTTTCTGACTTGTCCTTTAGTGTTGGGTAATTTTTTAAGTCCGTTACTATAGTAATCAATTGCTTGACGATACTGATCCGACTCTAATTTGATATCTCCCTTATAAAATTCTAAAATTGCTACTCGCTGCGCCCATTGAGTAAATCCCATCATAATTCCTAAGAGCAAGACGGGGACAATCAACAGATATTTATATATTCCTTTGAATCTTGACTTGTGCTTAATTTTCTTAAGATCTTTGACTACCTTGTTCAGAGTTTGGTATCGCTGATGTTTGTCAAGGCAGATCATTTTGTCTAAGATTTTGGCGAGATTAGAGCTAATTCTAGCTTTACGATGCCATAATACCTCCCCATTGCCCGCGTCTTTTTCCAAATTGTGAGGAGAAGTTCCTGTCAATATATGAATAGCAGTCATCCCCAAGGCATAAATATCGCTAACATGGGTAGCTCTTCCTGCAATTTGTTCTGGGGGGATATATCCCGTATTACTGTCAGGAAGTAAATCAATTGCCTCATAGACTAGATTAAAATCTACAAGAGCAATTTTTCTCTCGCCGTCAGGTTTAATTAGGCTAGAGGGTTTAAGATTACCGTGAATGATGTGCTGCCGATGAAACGGACTTAGAGCCGTGGCAGTATCAAGCAAGATATCAATTACCTCAGTTTCGGAAAGGATAAATTGGTCTTCGACAATTTGCCCTAAATTCTTACCTTCAATGTACTCTTGGATAATGTAGATACTAGATTCATCAACAAAATATTCGATGATTGCGGGAATTCTTTGCTCTTTATCAATGATTGATAAGTTGCTGAATCCTGTCATTATCTCTTGAGTAATTGCTGACAAAGAGGATATTTGAGAATTTTGTAGCCCTAGTATTTCCAGATAATATCGAGCATTAGTTTGCTCAAAACCTTTAACTATATAAGAGTGTACTTCTTGGTTGCCACCTAGATATTTGACTATTTGATATTTACTACCAATAGTCGCTCCAATCATTTGCAGTGGTTGAAGATCTTGCAGTACTTCCCTAGCACTTTGATAACGTCGAGAAACATCATCTATTGTCATGCGATTGACGATCTTTAAAAAAGCTTCGCTAATAGCTATTTTTTTGTTCCAGGCAATTGGATCACCAGACTCTGTTATTTCATATTCTGTAGGAGACTTCCCTGTCATGCCAAAAATAACAGTTTTACCTAGGGCATAAATATCGCTACTATAAACTGGTTTACCATTATTCTGCTCTGGAGGCATGTACCCAGGAGTCCCAATGATTTGAGTTTGTATTTTTTGCTTACTCGTATTAAAAGCTAAAGTACCAATTTCTTTAACCGCACCAAAATCGATCAAAATCATTTTCTCATCTTGCCTGCGTCGAATTAAATTGGATGGCTTAATGTCTCGGTGAATAATGCCCTGCTGATGAACTGACTTGAGAATGCCTAAAATATCAAACAAGAATTGAATTGATTGGGTTTCATTCAGTACTTGTCGCTGAATTTCCTGCTCAAATTCTTCTCCTTCAATAAATTCTAAAACCAGATAAAATTGCTTATTTTCGGTAAAATAACCAATAAATTCGGGAATTTGGCTGTGTTTTCCCAGCCACTGCAACACCATCGCTTCCTTTGCCAAACGTTCCCTAGCACTTGCCCAAACGGAGGAGCTATTAAATCTTGGCTGTAGTTGTTTGACGGCACATTTGCTTTGTTTAACTGATTGCTTATCAATAGCTAAGTAAGTAGTAGCAAATCCACCAGTACCTAATTCTCGAATAATATCAAATCTTTGGTTGAGCAAATCTCCTGTTTTGAGAGCTTTGTATCCATACTCAGTATTACTTTCAGAGAGAGAATCTTCGGATTGAGAAATGGGAATAGTAAAGTCTGAGTCTGACATAACATATCTGGACGCAAGATTCCTAAATTGTAGCGAACATTGATAATGTGTTTCTTATGAGTATAAGCTCATTTCTCATCTTTCAGGTAAGAACACCAATCACTCCAACCGCCAGGATACAACTTAGTATTTTTAAATCCTACCAAGCTGAGGGAAAACAAATTAACACAAGCTGTAACTCCTGAGCCACAATAGACAATTACCTCCTCTGCTTGCTGATAATCTTGCCATAACTGTTGTTGAGTTGCTAAAGGTTGCAGATATCCTGATTCATTACTGACCTGTTTCCAAGGCGAATTAACTGCATCAGGGATGCTTCCTGCTATAGGATCGATCGGTTCCCTTAAACCCAGATAGCGATCGCGATCGCGGGAATCTACTAAAATTACATCATCTTTATTCTGAGCTAATTTCACTGTATTGATATCTGCTAGCCAATCTGGATTTGGTTGAGGGGAGAAACTGCCTGATTTATGTTCTGGGATAGCATTATTTACAGAATAACCATGCTTAAGCCAGTCATTCCAGCCTCCATCGAGCAAAACTACCGAACTATGTCTTAAATAGTGTAATAACCACCATAAACGCGCAGCAAAGGCAAAATGGGAATCATCATAAGCCACAACCAGGGTTTCATTTTTAACAATTCCCATCTGGGCAAACTTTTGCGCCAACAGATTGATATCTGGCAGAGGATGTCTTCCCCCGTGATGCTGTACTTCGCTAGATAAATCGTGGTTTAAGTCCAGGTAATATGCACCCTTGATATGACTGGCGCAATATGACTCTTTTCCCCAGTTTGGATTAGCTAACTGAAAGCGACAATCTACTATAACTACCTGGGGTTTATCTAACTGTTGACTTAACCACTGACTATCAACAAGATATTCTGTTTGATTCATTGTTTGCTTTTGCTCTTCTCTACTGCTACCTAGCTATCCCTGCCTTCGCTGCTACTGCCACACCAATAACCTTAATCTTGTTCTCCTGCAATACCGTAATTGATTCTTTAATAGTACTTCCCGTGGTGTAAATATCATCCATTAACAAAACAGGATTTTGGGGTAACTTATCACTGATGCCAAAGGCACCCTGGATGTTTTTTGCTCTTTCTTCTAAACTTCTCAAGTCAAACATCGCTTTGGTTTCTTTAACGCGAATTAACGCTTTAGAATTCAATCTGTATCCTGTTACCTGACAGAAACTTTGGGCAATTATTGCTGCCTGATTAAAACCGCGCTCTTTTCGCTTTCTACTATGCAGAGGAATAGGAATAACGGTTACCTTGAGTTTGGATCTAACTGAATCTTTATCTAGCCAGGCTTGTCCCAATAAATTACCCAGTAAATCAGCTATTTCTGGCTTGTTGTTATATTTCATTAAGGCGATCGCTCTTTTCAATTGCCCATCATATTTCCCCCAGGCAAATACAGCTAAATCTTGATGTAGCTTTAGGCGATCACTTTGGCTCAACTGATGACTGGATAGTTTCGAGAAACAGTATTCACAGAGAGTATCAAAAGTAGTGCGATCGCAAAATGCACAATGAGATTCGAGAAAGACAGAGAGCAGTTGTTTAAGCATACCCTTAGTTGTTTAAGCATACCCTTAGGGTTCCCAGAATTATCTTGATAGTTAGGGCATTCGTGACAAGTTAGAATTCACCAATACGAGATAATACTTTCATATCCTGTTCATCTAAGGTTGCGGGTATGCCATTACGGATTAACTCAGAAAAGTCTTCATTGGGAACCATCATACACAGCGCATACAAACGATCTGAACCTGTGTTTTTTAGATAATGGTTTCCTGTTTTGGGCATCAATACGCTATCGCCACTTTGTAAAGGAACTTCCTTCCCATCACACATTGCCATCCCTTCTCCTTTGAGGATAAAGAACATTTCTATCGCCAAGTTATGACGATGGAGAGGAGTCGCACTACCTACATCAAAAATTTCTACGCAAACAGTTAATGAATCGTGAGTATTGCTGGGATCGAAAATAATTGCCAGGCGATTATTATCTTCAGGACTAATACGATAAGCTTGATAATCCTTGGGAGTTTTAATTACTGGAATCATACAGTGTTCGTTCATCTTCTTCGGGATATACTCTCAGGATTTAACCAGGCGATCGCTATATTTGGCAAGAACTATCTCTTTCTGTTAATTAATTAACAGTATAAGTAATTTCTTCTACTTGTCCTGGTGCACCCAAAACCTTTTGCTGTTCATTGTTAAAGTTAATCACCACTCCTCCAGCATTCCCCGCCTTGATTGTCACCTCTCGCCTACCAGTCCACTGGCGCTGAGTACCTTCAGGAAGAACCCCCTCAAAAGCTAACTTACCATCTACCATAACTTTGAGCCAGCATCTCTCTTGCAAATTTATACCAACACTTACCGCATCCGAGTTGTTCGATTGAGAAACAAATTGAGGTATAGTTTTGGGCTGATTAACCTTATCTGTAGTTTTAGATTCTCCTGGTGCTACTTCTGGATTTGCAGCAGAGCTTTGGGGTGGCGTTTGATTAATGATCACTGGGCGTTCTACTAGGGTAGTGATACCCTTAACGGAAACAATCACTAAGAAGATATAGAGCAGATAGAGATGAAGCGATCGCAACTGAAAATTTAACCAAAATCCCTGACTATTTTTCTGAGGAGAAGTAGAAGTTAACTTAGAATCAAGCTCAGACTCAAACTCGAACTGGATTTCCTTGGCTCCGATCTCTTGGGCAAATTTAGACACTAAGGCTTGGATATAGAATGGTTCTGGTAACTCTTGAATATCTCCCGCCTCAATTGCCTCTAATAGACGTTGGGAAATGAGCGTATTAGCAGCCACAGTATCCAGAGAAATATTTTTAGCGATACGAATCTGGTTTATTTTAGTTCCTATATCCAGTAGTTGTTGTAGTTGATCAGTAGTTAGATTATTATTTTTCATATACTGGTCCCAGACTTTGCAGCTACTTGGAAAAATTTGGCTTTGAAAGAATTTTTTAAAAAGTTAATTTCACTTGGTTTGAGATGTCGATATTTACCCGAAGCAAGTTCTCCCCCCTTAGCTATATCTAAGGTAATCGCTCCAATTGCAATTCGATGTAACTGTTGCACTTGGTAGCCTAGCTGTTGAGCCACACGGCGTATTTGTCGATTTCTGCCCTCAATCAAGACTATTTCTAGAGTTGTTCCTGCTTCATCTGATCTGTCTAATTTAATTTTAGCGGGTAAAGTCTTTTTCTCGTCTAACATTATGCCCTCTCGCCAACAAGCTAAATCATTTTTTGTCGGAGAACGATCTAACCTCACCAGATACGTCTTGGGCAGATGGTAGCGGGGATGAGTTAATCCTAGAGTCAACTGACCATCATTGGTCAAAATTAAAGCCCCGCTGGAAGCAAAATCTAATCTGCCCACAGGATGAATTCCCTTTCCCTGACTTAGATTTGTCGATAATAGGTCAATCACGGTAGAACGATTCTGAGGATCATCACAGGTAGAAACTACTCCGCCTGGTTTGTTTAACAACAGATATACAAGCTGAGGACGATGAGCATTTTTTACTACTTTGCCATCTACTTGAAGAATATCGGCAGTTAAATCAACCCTGTCACCTAAGGTTGCCGTTTGACCGTTGATCTGAACTCTACCTGCTATAATCATTTTTTCTGCTTTGCGCCGTGAGGCAATTCCCCACTGGGACAAAACTTTTTGGACTCGTTCAGCCATTAAAAAATATTCCTACTTGCAATGTAGACTTTAATTTTACAAAAAAGTAGTTACCTTCTATAGCTAGTGAGCTATTCATATACTTCCCAAAAAAAGCGATAAAGTATCAGCGAATTTGATTAAATCCCCGAGCTTGGGACGAGAGTACTTTAAACACTATTGATTAAAATGAATAGTAATTATTATGCACTTTAAGGCTGATTTATAATTTCTGAGTCATTTTTAAGGCTTAATCTTGGCTCTGCCTAGATTTGCCGTGTCTTTATTTTGACATCTTTGACATCTTTAATCTGCCTCTGATTTTTTTAGCTTGTCTGAGCAAGAAGCCCCACGCCTGTATTCCCTCGGCGCGTTTTTTGTATGAATATTCACACAAAAAAGCCGCCGATAAGTATGTAGGAATCAGCGTGGGATGAATTGCGGGATGGCACTTTGTAACAAAAATTTTAGCACGAGCTGTAATCCGTGCTAAAATTATCTCATGTTAACCATGAATTACACCTACCGAATTAATCCAACACCAGAGCAGCAAGAGATTTTTCTTGGCTGGATGGAGACGTGTAGACGCTTGTATAATAGGTGTCTGGGCGATTTGAAGGATTGGCTTAATTCGAGAAAATGTAGTTTATATTCTTGCTCCTTGAATCGGGAATATATAATGTCGCCAGACATTCCCTTTCCTAGTTATATAGAGCAAAAAAAGCAACTTACTCAGTGGAAAAAAACCAATCCATACTATAAAGCTGTGCATTCCCAAGTAACTCAGGACTGTGTTAAGCGTCTTCATAACACTTGGGAAAGATTTAAGTCCAAAAAGTTTGGATTCCCTCGCTTTAAAAAGTTTGGTAGATATCAATCTTTCTTGTTTCCGCAGTTTAAAGATAATCCAATTAAAGATGGATTTATTAAACTGCCGATAGTCAAGAAAGTTGAGATTAACTTACACAGACCAATTCCAGATGGATTCAAGGTCAAAGGAGTAAGAATAGTATCTAGAGTAAGAGGAACTATATGGTATGCAGTAGTGACAATTCAGTGTGATATCAAAATACCCGATCCACTTCCTTTTGGTCGTGGAATCGGAGCAGATATTGGACTTGAATCTTACCTGGTTACGAGTGACAATCTCCGAGTAGAGCCAGCTAGGTTTTTCCGAGAAAGGACTTGTCCGCATCTGTTGCAAAGTAGGCTTAAAGTGCTGCAACGCAGGGTATCTCGCAAAGATAAGCGATCTAAAAACTGGGAGAAAGCACAGCTAAAGGTAGCAAAGTTACACCATCAAATAGGCAATACTCGCAAGAATTTTCATTTTCAAACGAGTCATGATCTATGCGATCAAGCAGATATGATATTTGTTGAAGATATCAATTTCAAAATGACTGCCAGAGGATTTCTCGGTAAGCATATGCTTGATGGCGGTTTTGGACAATTCAGAGATCTGCTTTCTTGGGTATGCTGGAAGCGAGGAAAATACTTCTCCCAGGTTGACCATAAGTATACGAGTCAGATTTGTCCAAAATGCGATACTCATACGGGCAAAAAAGAACTCAAAGAAAGGGTTCATTATTGTCCAGAGTGCAACTATAAAACCTCACGCGATCATGCGAGTGCTGAAGTTATACTTAACCGAGGATTGAATAATATAGTACCGACGGACTGTCGGGAAAGGAAACCGTCTGCTGAATGCGTACTGCCAGGGATAGCAATATCTAGGTAAGTGCAACGCAGAAATTTCAATCAGCGATGGTTGAAGCCCACACTGTACCGTCCAAACGGTCAGTGTTGGGAGAAGTCACTTACTTATTACTTGTTCTTCCACAGTCGAATATTCGATATGGTCGATTTTTAATTCTCGTCCTGATCGGATATCTTCCATTGGAGATTTACAGTCAGGACAACTATATTGCAAACCAATCTGAGGCTGATACTCTTGTCGGCAGATGTGACAAAAGGCAATCAGGGGAACGTCTTTAATAATTAGCTCTACTCCTTCTAAAAAAGTGTTGCGAGTTTGGACATCAAAGGCAAACTTGAGGCTAACAGGTTCAACACAGGTAAACTGTCCGACAACAAGGTGGATCTTTTCTATTTGCTGTTTTTCTGACTGAGTTGACTGCCAATCTTTGATAGTTAAGATTAGCGCTTTAGTCATGTCTGTTTCGTGCATATTTTTAAAATAGAGTTGTGTAATTTATTGCTGTGGCTTTTTCAAATTGCTATCTTCCAGCAGGGTATAAAGCACGGGAACAACAATCAAACTCAGTAGAGAAGAGGTAACTAAACCGCCAATAATTCCTACAGCCATCGGTTGACGTAATTCCGAACCTGCACCCCAACCTAAAGCGATCGGTAGCATGCCCAAGATAGTCGAGAAGGTAGTCATCAAAATCGGGCGTAGACGCAAAACTCCGGTTTTTAAGATGGCTGCTGTGCGATTCATGCCAGAGAAGCGTAATTGATTGGTATAGTCTAAAAGTAAAATAGCGTTTTTATCCAATAGTCCCAGCAAGAAAATTAAGCCAATGAGAGAGATCATACCAAAATCGCTTTGAGTAATTAGTAATGCCAGCATTGCCCCCACAATAGATAGTGGTAGTGATAAGCCGATGACTAATGGTTCTAGCCAACGACGAAACGGTAAATAGAGGACAATCAACATACAAATTACCGCGAGAGTTAGAGTAACTGCAAATTCTCCCAGAATTGTTTTAGATCGGGCTGAATCTCCCTCCAGATCAAAACTAATATCAGCAGGTAATATTTTATTGGCGATCGCCCTAGCCTTCTCTGTAGCATTACCAATTCCCTGATCTGCTGTTAGGTTAGCGTTGATATAGGCTACTCTTTTACGATCAAGATGAATTAGTTTATTTAAAGGCTCATCAACGCCATCAACACGAACATCATTGAAGCCAGCTAGCTGTTGAATTTCTGATTTAAAATCGATCGCACTCCGTCTTAACTTGTTAATATCTTCTCCTTCTAAGGACACTTTAAACGAAGGATCTTCTCCCGTTTCAACAAAAGGAATATCTTCAACACTAGCAATTACTTGAGGGATTTGAGGTAGGTTTTGACGCACCTCAGCCTGTACCTGACTGGTAGTTAAATTACGATCTGGCTTTAGTTTGACGTAGAGTTTCCCTTTATTTGGTTCCCCTCTCACTCCTGCGATGGTATAGACAGATTCCACATCAGGATGATTTAAAACAGTTGATTCTATTTTTTGTCCTACGTTCGAAGTTCGGCGCAATAAAATCTGTTCGGGCGATCGCGCTATGTTCTTCAGCCAGCTAAATTGACTGGATGTTGCTTTTTTTGGCGACTTATGATCAATGCTAGGAGGGCTACTATTAGCTAGTTTAGGTAGAGGAGTAGTGTAGACAATTTTAAATTCTCCCCGATCTAACTGCGGCACAAAGCCTTGAGGAATTAGAGGAATTAAAGCAATTCCACCCATGAAACTAGCGATCGCTATGCCAATTATCTGTTGGCGATGGTTGAGAGACCATTGCAGCAAATCTCGATAACGATTGACGATAAATCCTGATTGAATAAATCCTGATTGAGGCTGCGATTGTTTAAGATCCTGGCGAGAAAGCCAAGATACAGCCAATACAGGCACTAAAGTTCGTGCTGCTAGCAGGGAAGTCAACACTGCTGCGGAGATGGTTAAACCAAAGGGACGAAAAAACTGTCCTAATGTCCCTCCCATTAAACTGATGGGCAAAAATACAGCCACGATAGTTAGAGTAGAAATCGAGGCAGTTAAGCCAATCTCACGGGTAGCAGATAAAGCAGCCTGACGAGGACTTTCACCCTCTTCTAGGTGGCGCATGATGTTTTCGATCTCCACGATCGCATCATCAACAATAATGCCAATCGCTAAGGCTAAAGCCAGCAGGGTTAAGGTTTCAAAGTTAAAGCCCGCAACTGCCATGACAATAATCGTACCGAGTAGAGAAACAGGAATAGCGATCGCTGTAATTAAGGTTGCTTTAAAATTATGCAAGAAAGGATAAATTACTAAAATTGCTAAGGCTACTGCACCTAATAAAGTTTGAATCGTCGCTTTAGTGGCTTGTCGGATATAGTCTGCGGGAGTCTGAGCCAAAATCAATTCCACATCTGGTAAACGCGTTTTTAGTTGAGCTACCTGCTGTTCAACTTGCTTGACCACTTCCAACGTATTAGCGTCTGCTTGTTTAATTACTTGAAAAGCGATCGCCTTCTCGCCATTAAAATGAACTAGGCTATTGCTATTTGCCGTGGGAATCTCTTGGTTAGCGTCCCCACTCAAATTGCCTAAAATATCAACTCGTTGAACTCCTGGTAGTTGCTTGATAACTGGAATAATTTCTTGATTAGCAATCGTGTTTAATTTGGATAAGTTACGTTCTTCATTAGTGACAATGTAGCTAATGACACTAGTTTCATTAAGGTTAAAAGGTATAACTTCTAGATCTGTAACCGATGGCAAAGATAGCTGCTTAAAACTAGCTTCAACTTTGGCAGTAGCGTCGTCAATATCAATATCTGTATCCAATAAAAGATTAATTAGGGTTTGTCCTGGGTAGGTAGAAGAAAATAGCTGTGCTAATCCAGGAGTGTCGGATAACGAGTTTTCTAAGGGATTAGTTATCTCAGCTTCTGTAGCCAAAACCGAGGTAATGTCAGCTTGAGCGCGAATTACTATCACAGGAAAGTTTACCGCTGGAAATAAAGAATATTTCAGTGAGCTAAAGGCAAATAAGCCTGCTACTGCGATCGCCAACCAGAAACATATAGTTAGACGAGAATATTCGATTGCTAAACGAGAAAGATTAAACTGCGATTTCTTAAACATTTCTGAGATTAAACACAAAGTCTAGTCGCTATTTTGGCAGAAAGAGAGATAGTATTGTTCCCCAAATTATACTGACATCGTAGAGAGAAAACTTAGTATCGGCTGTAATAAGTAGAACTAGCCAAGAAGATGTTGGCACGCCCATTGTGGGTGAGGAGAAAGCGATCGCTCTATCTGACACGGGCGATCGCAATATGACAATCCTGTAATGTTAAAAAATAATATCTGCTTGACAATCCGTAGTCATACATGAAACACTATTGAATTGAGATTAATTACTCGACTGTTGTGATTTAAAAAGTGCGATCGCTAAATATCTTGGCTGTGCGGAGAGTATGCCGTTGAGCCAGAGGGTGGCTAAGTTGGAAACAAAGGTGGCAGAACTTGGGGAAAATAGGTCAGAAATTAAAAGCTAATGAAACAAACTAGACGCATTATCTTAACTGGATTTATGGCGATGATCTTTGCCCGTTTATTTCCAGAAAGGCTTGCTTTTAGTCAGGAAACTGACTCAGTTAATATTCAGTGGCGTGTACCAAGAGAGGAAGTTAGAACGGTCGAAGACGAATTGGACTTCGGTGGTGAGATAACAGGTGATAAGTCAACCATAGAAGATAGTAAAGGATTACCGCTAATCTATATCTTTGCTGGAGTAGTTGCTGTAGGACAGCTAGCGAGAACCTTGTTACAAGTTTATCGCGATGTGAGATATGGAGGACTTGTAGTTCATAGTAAGGATGGCGAAGTTCTTATCGATAACGACCCTCGGTTTAGCAGCGGTACATTAATAATTATTCAAGGAGATGAGGTCAAAGTTTTCCAAGATAAAAATCAACCTCAGACAACGGAAGTAATTGATGCTCTTAAGCCTCTGATGAAGAAATGAAACGGCAACTTGTTTACTTTCTTAAGTTATTAGCGGCAGTCAGTTTAACTGCTTATCTCTCCAGCAGTGGTGTACTAAAAGCACAGAATGACTCTAAAGCTATTGAGATTACTGACGAGGATGGGAAACCAGCCATTCTCTATGAGGAGAGTCATGCTTTAGTAATCTGGGCGGGAAATTACCAGCACTGGAGTCGATTGAACAATGTAGAGGCAGAAGCGAGGCAAGTTGTTAACGCACTTGAGCAGAGAGGATTTAAAGTAACTACAGTGGGAAATCCTACAGGTTCGGAGCTAGAGCGTGCTATCAAAGATTTTATCGCTAACTACGGTTATGAGCCTGATAATCGATTGGTGATTTTCTTTTCGGGGCATGGACATACTCGCAATCAAACTAAAGGCTATCTGGTTCCAGTTGATGCTCAAGATCCCACTTCTAGAAAAAATGAGAGAGATTTTCTGAAAGTTGCTCTACCTATGCAACAGATAATAACTTGGGCAAGACTTACAGAAGCCAAGCACGTTTTATTTGTATTTGATAGTTGCTTTTCTGGCACTCTGTTTAAACAGAGATCTTCCACAACGCCGACAAAGTATATTCTGGATGTTGTGGGCAAGCCTGTGCGTCAATTCCTGACGGCTGGTGATGCGGATGAAAAAGTCCCAGCCAAAAGTGTTTTTACCCCTCTATTTATAAGAGCTTTAAATGGAGAAGCCGATACTATTAATCAAGATGGTTATGTGACAGGAAACGAGCTAGGGAATTATCTCAGGCAAAATCTTAAGGAGTATGATACCCAACAAACACCACAGTTTGGTACTATTCGCGATCCTGAGCTAGATCAGGGAGATATTGTCTTTCGCTCACTAACTAAACAACCAATTTCTTTAAATTTACCCAGCCGAGTGCCAGAAACGACTCCTGATGAGTCTGATTCAAAAAGTTCACCAACTGTTACGCCATCAGAGGAAACACCTTCATTGCTACAAGAAGATAGCAAATCAATCTTAATCTCGAAAGTAACAGGGATAGACTATAACCCACTACGCAATCTACTAGTAGCGGGAGAGTGGAAAGAGGCAGATTCCGAAACCACGGCGAAGATGCTTCAAGCTGCTGGTAGGGTCAACGAAGGGTGGCTCAGAACAGAAGATGTAGATAACTTTTCCTGTGAAGATTTACGCATTATCGACCAACTTTGGCTAGAATCCAGTCAGGGAAAATTCGGCTTCAGCGTCCAGAAAGATATCTATCAGAATCTGGGGGGAACAAGAGAGTATAATGAAGAAGTGTGGAAAGACTTCGGCGATCGCGTCGGCTGGAGAAAAGGAGAAAACTGGTTGTTTAGAGACGAACTTACTTGGAATTTAAATGCTCCTCAAGCTCACCTCCCGTTATTGGGGGGACGTTCGTTATACGCGTACGGTATGGTTGGTTGGTTGGGTTTGGGGGACTTCTCTTCTCTCTCTTCTCTCGCGCTGCGAACTGTAACCTGTAAAGCTTATAGCTTATAACGACTTCAGGCAATTTGTCAAGATTAGTTTTTGGTTCTTTCTCTACGAATTCATGGGCTTTTGACTAATTCAATACCTGGCACTATTCGAATTGTCGAATGAGTTATCAGTACCACAAGGGCATAACATCATCAGTCATCAGTACCACAAGGGCATAACATCATCAGTTTTTGGATGACCTTGTACTTTCCAGGCACGCTGATAACCATAGAGAGTTTTAGGAATCATTGAAGAATTGAGCAGCTACTTTCGGGTCATAGCAGTTAGCCATTATATGCGAAGCGGTATCCTTTAGGACGAACTTTTCAGCGACCAAACGAATCTCAGAGTTGTTCGCCGACCATTCATCCCAAGGCAGCCTCATCTGTCCAGGGATACGCTTCTTGCTTTCCCTCGCACTCAGCACTTTAGGTAACAGCTTATTCCCCCAGTGATAGCGTTTCTCTGGCTTGGGTTTGGGCTTGTATTTCTTGCAGAATCCTCGATATTTCCTAGCGCATTCATCTAGAGACTTTCCCAAGGACAGGAAGGCTGGATGCCATTGAGTGAGTCCGTCGTTACTTAGTCTGTCGTGGATTCCATAGTTGGAGAAATCGTAGAAAAAGCCCTGCTGCATCCTTGCTGCTTTAGGGTTGGCATGGATATACCGTAGGGTGTTTAAAGCCCTTGTGTAGTCCGTTTTCTCGAACCCGCTGCTATGGTATCGTTTCTCCCAGAAATGCCCTGTCCTATTGAGCATTCGGTTGAAACACATGGCTGTGTACCAGTTGAGCCAATGCATGATTTTAGGTAAGTCCTCTGGCTGTGCTGGTTCAAGCAAGTAGTGGACGTGATTACTCATGATGCAGAGAGCATAGAGTTTGAAATTAAACTTCTCTCTGGCTTGTTTGAGGGCATATAAGAACACTTCACGGCATTCATGGCGGATTAGCTTGAATTCCCTGTTGTTACAGCGAACGGTGACGTGGTAGCAGTAGTTGGGCGATAGGTCGCGGGGTTTTCTGGGCATTTTTTCAGTGGGCAGTTATCAGTATAGAGTGAGAGCTGATAGACGACAATCGTACCACTAGTTACCCCTTCAGACTCAAAACCTCTAAAATCCTCCTCACTGCTACTTTCTCCTGATTCATCCTCTCCACCTTCGGCACTAACCGCCTGGGAATATAGCGAGATTTTTTGATCGGGCGATCGCACCTCGTGACCACGGGCGATAATTTGGTATCGGCTCAATACTTCGGGGTAGGCAATTATTTTGGTTGCCACGACTAACCTAAGCAATGAAGAGAAGACTTCTCACGAATAATAGCTGCCAGAGGAGGAATTGTTCCCGTCTCACAAATGCGATCGCGAACATACTCAAAAAAAAGGAAAACATCCGATGGCTATCTTAGGCGCACTGATGCGTAAACTGCTTCATGTAGCCTATGGAGTCATCAAAACTGGCAAGCCTTTCGATCCTAATTATGCTCAGATTGCTTGATCTTTAAGACGGTATCTGTACTTAGCCTATAAACACATAACTTTTTAGTTAGGGCATCAGGGCGATCTCCAAAGATCGGGCAAAACAAATTTTCTAATTGTTTTAATATAAATTAATTACAATATAGTTATATAATAATAACTACTGTGGATATTAAGTTTTACCGAAATTAATGAGATTCAATGCTTCTTTATTATTTAATTACTCTGGTAGTTAACTTTGTTGCTACTTGCCTCAGTTTTAACCCGCGAGAGGAAATAGCTATTCTGGGAACAGTTACTGCGCTCATTAGTGTTTTTATTAGCTGTACTTTAGCTCCCTTACTGATACAGGTTTTAGTTGTGATTGTTGCTTGGTAAGGAATAAGATCTATTTGCTGTAGCTCCAATTGTTAGCAGACAAAGAATGTATACGCCACAAATCCTAAATTAAAATTAAATGGAAGTTAATCAATTTTTACAACGATACAGTGCGGGAGAAAGAGTTTTTCAGGGAGCAAATCTTAGAGAAGCAGAATTAGCTTGATCGGCAGAAGCCCCCAGGGGCGACGCATCTAAATTTCAAAAGCCAAGCAGAGAAAGGGTTTAAATCAAACCAAAATCTCAAATAAGACTTGATATCTGCATTCAAGTTTAATAAATAGTCAACACATCCTACTTTTATATAAAGATAGGAAAATTGAGATGCAAGAAACCAAGAAGAGTTATTTTCTTCTTTTTCAGCATTAAATTGTGACCAAAGAGTGTTTAATTCTTTAAAATCTGGAGAAGATAATCATCGTCCCATCCCGCTTTATTTCGCTTACCTTTAAGACTACCTTTAAAACTTTTATCTTGCTTTAATAAGTTCAAAGCTATATGTCTAATAACGGCTAAATTTTCAGGAGCATTATCTTTTCTGATACGAGAATCATCTTCTCCAAATGTCACATCTAATACCCAATGTAGCTGATTTTCGATACTCCAATGCCCTCGAATATAATCAGCTAATTCTTCAGCATCAACTGATAAACTGGTAATAAAATATCTACTTTCTAGTTTAGTTTTTCCACTCTTCAGTTGACGTAAATATTCAACACGAACAACCGAATTGAGATTAGACCATTTCTGTTTTTCATCTACAATTTTTGAGACATTATTTAAAACATAATAATGTCTTTTTTCCTTACGACCATGACTTGATTCAAATACAGTATAATTACCAGATTCAGAGTTGATTTTACCCTGAGATGAAGCTAGTTGAAATAACTCATCTACTCGCTTATATAATCCACCTTGATTCTTTTTTAAGGTAATCAAATAATCAGCTTTTTGATTGACAATCTGATTCACGATTTTGGTCTGACAGCCCATAGCATCTAGGGTTACAATTGCTCCCTTTAACTCTAAAGCTTTTAGTAATTCAGGAACAGCTGTAATTTCATTGGATTTTTTAGACACTTTCCTTTGTGCTAAAACTAATCCACTTTTTCTTGCCCATGCGCTGACCATTACTATCGATTTTTGGTCAGAATTATGGTCATAAGAATGTCGTACTGTTTTTCCATCAATAGCAATTTGTTCTGATGATAATAAATTCTTTATTGATTTCACCCAATTCTCAAAACACTTTTCTAATTGTTTGGGATCTAAACGAGTAAAAACCCGATTAAAAGTATCATGTGATGGAATCCCGTTCGGCAATTCTAAAAAAGATTTAAACCAATCATATTTGCAATTACCAAATAATTCTATATCAGACCAACTTGTTGCTCCCGCAATCACTGCACAAAGAGTAATCGTAATTATATCAATTAACTGATGTAGCTTCGTTCTCTCTAATCGTGGGTCTTCTATCGTTGAAAAATGCTCGGAGATTGTCGTTTTAGGTCTTAGTTTCACAACAACTAATAAGCTAGAATTTATTCGGTAATTAAAGTCATCATATCATCGATAACTAATACTAATTTTGTCAGTTAATTACACAGTTACGTCATTTTTAAGAAGTCTTGAGTGTTACTATTCTTCTTTTTCTCGTTTTACCCTTTCTTTTTTCTAATTAGCCATTTTCGCTCAATTTAAGATGCGTCGCCCCTGCAGAAGCCCCAGACTGTATTGCGAAGCAATCAGTGTGTGGATGAATGCCAGTCAGGGCATTGGCTTGTCTTGATTCTCAATGTACTTTCTTAAAGTAGAGATAGTTACCCCTCCACATGATGCTAAGAAATAGCTACTGTTCCAGACTACCTTCTTTTTATAGAATGTCTTTTCTAGTTCTGGTAAAAACTCTTGCCTCAACTTTCTGCTGGACACGCTTTTCAGACTATTAACTAGCTTGCTCAATTGTATCTCTGGGTGGTATTGAAATAGTAAATGAACATGGTCAGCTTCTCCATTGAACTCCACGATTTTACACTCCCATTTTAAGAGCAAGGATTCAAATATTTCGTGCAGCCTGTCTATCATTGTTGCAGTCAATACTTTGCGCCTGTACTTGGTAGTCAAAACCAAGTGGACTTTAATGTCAGATACAGAACGCCCTCTAGAGACAAAATCTTTCTTCATAAGCTGATGCAGCAAGGTATGTTAATATCAGTGTATCTTAAAAACTAATGCTGACTGTGTTATACAATTACCAATACCGAATTAAACTAACTACAGAGCAAAAGCTTGTCTTGAATGAGTGGCTTCGTGTTTGTCGTTATTGGTATAATCGGCAGCTAGGAGAAAGATTTGACTGGTGGGAGCGAAATCGCAGTTACACTGATAGGTGTCCTTTGGTATGCCATTTACCTGAGCTTAAAGATCAGCCTGAGTTTTACGGTCAAAAAAAGCAATTACCAATTATCAAACGAGATTTGGTTTCTGTGGGCTGGAGCGGGGAATTATTAGACTTTAACTCTGTACCTTCTCAGACAATACAAGAAGTGTGTAAGCGAGTCAAACTAGCATTTACCAGGTTTATAGCTGGCGATAAAAAGGGTAAACGTTCTGGCAAACCACGTTTCAAAAATCAAGCTCGTTTCAGGTCTATGGTGTTTGAAGGAGCAAAGTTGAATTCTTGCTCAGTTGGGGGGAATGGCTGTATCTGTCACTGCCAAAAATAGGCATCGTCAAAGTACGCCATCATAGACCGCTACCTGATGGTGTAATACTAAAGCAAGCTCAGGTAATTAAAAAAGTTGATGGTTGGTATATTAATTTAAGACTTCAAGACGATTCTGTCCCTGACTTTCAGGCTGATATTGTACCTACCTGGAACAACTCGCTAGGTATGGATGCGGTTCTTCATGAAGACGATTATCTGGCAACATCAGAAGGCGTTAAGCTGCCTAGTTTAAAATCATTTCGCAAGTTGCAAAGGAAACTAGCGTCTGTTCAAGCACGCAAAGCTACGAAGAAAAAGGGTAGTAAATCGCGTCGCAAGCTAGCAAAACGAGAAGCTAAAGTACATCAACAAATAGCTAGAGCCAGAAAAGACCATGCTTACAATACAGCCCAAGCACTACTGAATACGGGCAAAAAAGTTTTCTTTCACGAACAGCTTAATCTTACTGGGTTAAGCCGAAGGAATAAACCGAAAACTGATGAACAGGGTAACTTTGTCCCCAATGGAAACAGCCGTAAATCAGGACTCAACCTTTCTTGGGCTGATGCTGCTTTTGGTCAGTTTTTCAACATACTGAAGTTCAAAGCTGAAAAAGCTGGTGCTTTGGTGATACCTGTAAATCCACAATACACCTCTCAATTACTGCCATACAAAGACGAGTTTGTTTTTACTGATTGCAGCATTCGAGAATATTGGGATGAAGAATTAAAGCTCTTGGTAAACCGGGATATATCGGCAGGAATAAATACCAAGAGAGTTGGGCTGGATGTGTTCCCAACTATAAAACGGCGTAAAGGGAATCCAGTAGTGGTCGCATCTACTACTAATAGTACCTTGAAGCAAGTTCTCTCTATCCTACGGGGTTTGGGGAAGCCTACATCTGTACGCGAAGCGTCAGTGTAGGTACATCACGAGTTAAGAATTTGTTAGCTGGTAACCGATTACTGATTGAAGTTGAACTAATTTATCGGCAACTCTTCTTGTAGTTAGCATTTCTTTTGCTAAAGTAAAGCCAGATTCTAAAGTATTGGCAATACCAAAACGCCAGAGATAGAAACCACCGTTAAGAATAGCAGCAGGAAATAGCTGGCTATTTTCGCCCTGAATAACTTTTTTGATTAAAGCGATCGCTTGAGTATTTGATTCAAACGCGATATCAGAACCATTCAAGCCATATTCAAGAGGATCTAACAATAAACGTTTAAACTCTCCTTCTGAACTACTTAAGGCAATAATTCCTGTGCGATTACGTGAGATGTCGCAACTACCTTCTAAGCCTTTAACCAAAGTAAAATCTTTTGTTTGTCTAATCTTAAAAGTCTCTCGAAAGCGCTCCTCGGTTGGGGGATGGACAAACCCGGCAACTAAATGATTATTCCCCTCTACGGGACACCAGGCTAACTCTGCGGTAGCAAAGGGAGGACGTTTACCAATTTGTTCGCGTAAGGTGACGAAATTATTGGCAGCAGGAAAATGCTGGGGGAGATAGATAAAACCAATGTTGCTCTGATTATATATGGTCTGAGCTTGAGTTAGATTACACTCCGCAAATTCTACTCCTAGCTGTTGCCAAATTTCTATGAGGGCAATGCCATATTTGGTTGGCATACAGTCGCCACCATGCAACACGACGGGAATATCAGCACTAGCTAAGATTAACGCTGTAATAATAGTAACGGGAACAGTGCGCGATCGCCCATCATAAGGAGTACCTAGTACTACTGACTGGTGCTTGTGTTGAGGACAAACTTGAAGTTGGCTCCCTAATTGATCAAAAGCATCTAGGATTCCTGCCAATTCTTCTGAAGTAGGACGTTTGATGCGATGGGCAATCATAAATGCACCAATTTGAGCAGGGGAAGCTGACTGTAACAACATCATCCTGGTAGCAGTTGCTGCTTCGACACGGGATAAGTTTTTGCTCGTGTGAATCCCACTGCCAATTCTTTTGAGTAATTCTCGAAACTCATCGCTCATGATTGATTGTACTAATTTTGTCTGTTACTTAGGCACTTTCTGGTTTTTAGCTATTAGTCATTAGCTTGAGGATATCTACTAACTGCTGACAAGCTGAGACGTTTTCAAGTCTATGGATTGTCCCATGTTTTTCACCAACTTATAAAAATGGGCAATAGGCGGAATCATTAGGCGATCACTGGTTGTTACCATTACTACTTGGCGCGTGAGGACACGATCTAATTCCCCTTGCTCATTAGTTCCTTTAATTAGAGCAGATTGAGCAATTGGACGTATTACTAAAGTAGGATCATTATAAGAATCAATTAAGGCTTTATGGGGCAAAAGAGCAATCATTTCTCCCTGACGAATCACTCCCCGAAAAGCATCGAGAGTATTTAACTCCATCGCGGTTTTAATTTGAACATTTTGATTGGCAAACCACTCATGAACTAGTCTTTGCATACCATAGCCATCCTTGAAAACTATTTGAGGATATTTAACTAATTCTAAAAGAGGAACTTTTTTGAGCTTGCTCAAAGGGTGATTGGCAGCCATTAAAACGTCTACCTGTTCTTCATATAGTAAGGCTAACTCGATCTCGGCTGATGAGGTTAGAAAGCGATTGTTCATCACGATCGCCACATCAATTAGACCATCTCTCAGAACTTTTAAGGCGCGATCGCTACCTAAGGCGGTAACTCTCAACTGAACATCGGGGTAATCTAGACAAAACTGTTGGAGAATTGGCGGTAAATAGTGGGCGCAAACTGAATGTATCGCAGCAATACAAAGCTCTGGTTGCTTACCTGCGATGAGATCGGCACATTCTTGACTAGCTTTATACCATTCTTGGCAAATTCTCTGAGCGCGGGGGAGTAATTTTTCACCACCCAGGGTAAGTTTAGCCTGAGTACTACGATGAAATAGGGGCAAACCCAGGTCTTGCTCCAAGGACTGAATTTGGCGACTGATAGTTGACTGGGTTACACCACATTTTTTGGCTGCTTGTCCAAAATTCCCCGTTTCTGTGATTGCTATGAAGGCTTGCAACTGCTCAATTCGCATACTTTCTCTCAAGATAAGCCGTTACACATTGTTTTCAACTTACTATTTGTTGAACATAGCTGATTATATGAGGCACTTTTGGTATAAACTGCGACATTAATTTCCACCATAGGTCTAATATGAAGCCTCCCACACTTGCCTTGTGGCGAAGTGTGGGTATCCTGCTCTACAATGTTGGTCTGTCTGACCATAACATCGAAAGCGTCGTACCCTGACTTCTGGGTGACAAGCAGGAACTTTTGCCTTGCTTGTCCCGTGGGTCGTTTCCGCCCAACAGTTTGCGGTGCGACCCCGCTGAACTTGATTCAGCATGGGAACGCGCACCAAGAGAAAGAATGAATCTTGCGCCGACATTGTAACTAGCAGAAAGATCACAGTTGTAAATCTTGCCAGTTTTGAACACGGCGACTTCGTATCTTTTCTTTTCTCGCTTGACTTTACCAGAGCCATCAAAAGCATTGCTGCTAGTGCCACGAGCATAGACAAATGCTACTTGTCCACCAAGCTCTGACCACTTCATCTCAGTCAGTTCGACTATACGACGATGTAGCCAGCCATGGAACCTTTGTTTCAGGACTGAACGCTTCTTGCCTCCCCTTGGTCGCCAGTTTTTCAGGTGCTCAAACACTATATATTTGACACCATATTGCTTGGCTATTTTGACCAGTTGAGCCGAAACTTTCTGTCCAATTTCACGGTTGATGTTACCTGCTTTTCGGTATAGCCCACGAGCAAAACCTTTGCACAGTCTGCCAGTTAGACTGGCTTTTTTGCTAATTAACTTCAGTCTCTTATCTCTTCGGTCTATGTCTCTGCCAGGGTGAATAAATTCTCTGTGGCTTACAGTACCGTCAAAATTTACAATTGAAGCTGTAGCAGTGGAGTTAACTCCTAAGTCAATAGATAAGACTGCTTGTTTGTCAGCAATCTTCGGTCGCTTAATCTGAAATGGTACAGATAATTGACACTTTTTATCGTTGACAATTAAGTACGGTGACTTGCGAATATTGTCTGGATTTAGATGTCTTTGTCTATGACCAGTAATGCCGATAGTTGTCCAAACCCAGTCAGTACCAGTAAATACTTTTATCTCTGCACTCCGATTGTCATCTGCAAACTTGATGCATTGACCTTTGTACAACGCTGGATAGGTTCCACAGTCTGCATTTAATCTTGGTGGCAAAGCTGTGTTTCGATTTCTAACTCCCGATTGCCATTCTCTGTACCTAGTCACAAAACTAGATACCTGCCCGATAGCAAATTGAATTGCTCCACGGCGATAGTAACTAGGAAACTTATGAAAGCGAGAACCAAAGTATCTATATTTAATGTCTGGATTTTTGGCAGTAGCATGAATCAATCTTTCTACTGCTGGGATTTGAGCGTTAGCTTCTAGCTGTCCAATCTTTTTCCAGTGAGTATAAATTACTCCTACCAAACCACGTACTAAACATCGGAATTCAGACACGGTATTTTGCAACAACTCATTTTGTTCTTGAGTTGCCACGATACTCCACTTGTCTGTTCTGATGTTTTCTTTTACCATGAGAGTATTATATCATAGTATTTATAATCTTATGGTGTCTCCAAAGCCTCATAATCATAGCTTTGGATATAATGCTGTTCACATAGTCTTTGTGACAAAATATCGTCATCCAGTAATAAACCAGCAAATAGAATCAAGACTCGAACAGATGTTTATTAGACTATGCGAGACTCAAGATTCAGAGTTAATAGAGTGCAAAGCTGACTTAGGTAAACAAGACCACATTCATTTACTGATAGACTTGAATCCTAAAATCTCACTAGCTAAATTAGTTAATATTTTAAAGACTATTAGCAGTAGAGAAATAAGAAAAGAGTTTAAGGTTGAATTAAAACCTTACTACTGGAAACCTGTTTTTTGGAAACGTGGTTATGGCTATAGTTCTAGTGGTGGCGCACCAATCGAAGTTCTCAAACGTTACATCCAAAACCAAGGTTACGAAGACTAATTCTCAACCCAAGACCGTCGCCCTAACTACCACCTGCTAATCGCGAGGTGGTAGAATGCGTGCTGATTGTCCGTTCAATATTTACGGAGGCAAAAATTAATTTTCGCATTTTCAAAGTAATGGGTATTTACTCATTACTCATTATCATTGAGGTCGAGGGAAAGTTGGTAAATCAATGGCTGCTAGAGATTGTGGCTTTTTACTCTGAGAAGATTTAGGTGTTTTAGACTTGTCCACTTTTTTGTTGGAGGCTGTCGAGGCTGACCAGGTAGCAATCTGCGCTGCGGTTTTGATAGTTTCTGATGTCGAGACATCGCTTTGTCGCGATTTTGTCGGTTGGAGTTTGTTTCTGGGCAAAGCAATTTTTGGTTCGGGAATAGTCGAAGTTGACCAAGGTTGGATGTAGCGGTTATAGGGATAGTTTTGGTGACGACTAGTAGCTTTTTCTTTACGAGATGTATCTGCTTCTTGATATTTTTTCAGTTCAGCTTCAAGTTGGCAAGTATTTTGCTGTTGTTGATTTAATTGGGTCTGTAGTTCTTGACTTTCTTGTTCTTTGGTTACTAGTTCAAAAGCCTGGTGATTATATTTTTCTTGTAATGATGTACATTCTCTTTCTAATTGGGCTGCTTGTTTCTGGGAGAATTCATGCTGTTCAGATATTCGTTGAATGATTAATTTTTGATTATCTATTTGTTGTTCAGAACTGGCTAATTGCTGGGTAAGTAGAGCCAAATTTTCTTGATGACTTTTAATCTCTTCGGCTTGATGTGCCAGTAATAAATCTCTATTCTGGGATTTTTCTACGTACTTATTAAATTTGTTGTCGATCTCAGCTAATTCTTGTTCAAGACGAAATACTTTTTTGAGGAGCTTGCGGTTATATTCCCGAAGTTTATGAGCAATTCTTTGCCAGTTCATTTTTTGATCCAATGACTCTGGATTCTCGGTTGTAGTCTGTTTTTTTGTCTGAGATACTACTGAATTAGCGACATGATCTGATGATAAACGATTATTTTTACTTACCGAGTTACTAACTGTTTCTGTTTCCTGATTCTGATGCTCTGTGGGATTATGCGCCCCGTAGACTGAGGGTTCACTTTGATTTATCCAGATCGATTCAGAATCGAAAGAAGTAGTATTCTGGTTAGCTTCGCTCATAGTAATTGTATCTTTGGTTAGTCAGAATATAGCGACAAAAAAAATCTAAAATACTTGCGTAATTTCTCGCAAAAGGTAAGTATAAATTGTTATTGATGGAATCGTTATGATGCTGATTCTAAGTTCAGTATAAATATAAAATTAAGCTGATAGTTTTTTTAGTCTAGCTTTAGATTTGGCTAAATATAGCTTATACTTTATGCTGAAAAATGCCAAGGTTTGTTAATCATTAATCATCACTTTTCTTAATAATTGTTGATGAATTGAGGCTCGATCTATTAAGGACTGAATCTGAATCTGCGTCAAAGTTGGCTGCTGACGATACTGTTCTAAACAAGCACTGCTAATTATTTGATGATCTTGAGGTAAGTTTGCTAACTCATAACCTGGTAAGTTGAGTTCAGACATTAGTTGAGTAACTTTGGGATCATAACTGAGGGCAAAACAGTTACACCCTTCGGCTGCTGCCATGATTAAGCTATGTAAACGCATGCCGATCGCCATTTTGACATGCTTAAATAATCCTTTTAATTGCTTGGGATCGGAAATTGACATGACAGAGTAGTCTTGTTCTAATTGAGTTGCAATCTTTTCGGCGATCGCCTTATCTTGAGCAGGTTGAAAAGGGACAAGTAAGATATAGCTGTTGCTTTGTGTCTGGAAGTCTTGGATAGCTTGAACTAGAGTTTTCAAACGAGACGGTGTTAGTAAAGAATGCGATCGCAAAACTACTGCTACTATCGGCTTGTCGGTAGCTGGTAATTCTGGTGCAGGATCGCTTTGTAATGCCCAGACAGGATCGGGAGCGATTATCGGCTCAATTTGCCAGTTACTTAACAACTCCTCAGATGCAGTATCTCTAACACTTACGGCATCACAGGCGAGTAATACCTGTTTGGTTAACCAACGAGTAATAGGGTTCTTCAATGGACCAATTCCCTGCGCCCAAGCGATCGTTTTCAAGCCTTTTTGTTGGGCTAGAGCCATTAAACCTGCGTAGTAAATTGGACTAGTAAGACTAGTAGAATCCTGCATTAAACTACCACCACCCCAGATAAAGACATCAGACTGTTGTAAAATTTTAAGGATCGCAAAGGTGGATTTGCGATGATAACTGGCAACTCCGTAACTTTTCTTAGTTGTTTGAGGATCTCCAGATAACACAATTGGCTCAACCGATTCGGGCAGCATTTGGAGTAAGGATACTAATAATGCTTCGTCTCCTGCATTACCCATGCCATAATATCCACACAATACTGCTTTAGTCGGACTCATTGATTTTGTTAACTTTAAATGTGTTGAGTTGAAGATAGCACTGTTTTTACTTCTAGGCTTCAACTTCTAAGTTATTTTATAAGCAAGGTCTATATTGTTACCTTTTATCTTGCTCCTGCTTAATCAGGACTTCTACATTTCTACATTATGGATAATCTTATTGTTGATCAGGCATTGGTTCAATATCAATCCCGTTTAGATAACTTACTTAATCAATTACAAATATTTGCTACCGAAATTAATAATCAGCAATTACAGGTAACGATTCGTAATTTACGTACCAATATCAACGAGCCGTTTTTGTTTGTGGTGGTAGGGGAAGTCAAGGCGGGTAAAAGTAGTTTTGTAAATGCTTTATTACAGGCGGATATTTGTAAAACTGCAGCCGATCCCTGCACTGATGTGATCCAACAAATTGTTTATAGTGAAGAGCAGTTTGAGCAACCTATAAGTCAATATTTACGTAAGATTGGTTTGCCCAATAAGATCTTAAAAACCCTGTCGGTGGTTGATACTCCTGGGACAAATACAATTGTCGAAAATCATCAGGAAATTACAAAGGAGTTTATTCCTAATAGTGATCTGATTTTCTTTATCTTCTTTGCTAAAAATCCCTATACTCGTAGTGCCTGGGAATTGCTAGACTTTGTTAATAGTGAATGGCGTAAAAAGGTTGTTTTTGTGCTGCAACAGGCGGATCTTACTAAACCCGAAGAATTGGCTAAAAACAAAGAAAAGCTGGCGGAATTAGCCTTGCAAAAAGGTATTCAGTCCCCCATCATATTTGCCACCTCTGTGGAATGGGAGGTAAGTGGAGAGGAGAATATCAGTGGTTTTAATGAAGTCAGAAATTATATTCAGCAAACTCTTCAAGATGGCAGCACTAAAAGGTTAAAGCTACAGGGAGTAACGAAAACTAGCGAACAAATTATTGATCTCTTGAGAAAAGATTTGGTTTCTGTGCAGCAGCAGTTAATCAAAGATCAGATAATTGTCAATAAGATTAAGACTAAGTTACAGCAAAATAAGCGACAGTCAGGTTTTGAATTAGAATCTCTAGTCAACCGTTTGCTAGATAAATATGACAAGATTACCGCTAGGATCAAAGAGGATTTCCGCGAACAATTATCTTTATTTACCTTAGTGAAAGGTTCGTTTGTGGTACTGTTTCGTACTAAAAAATCTGCCCCCACCTGGATGGATGAATTAAAACAAAGTTGTGAGAATGAGCTAAAGGCTTCTCTGGGAGAAATATCCCAGGATGGGATTAAGCACTTTGTGGGCGGAATCAGAGAGTTGTTACGAAGTTTGGTTGAGGATTTACAGGATATTAAAGTGAATCAGATTACTACTCATGCCATTACCGTTAACACCATTGAAAGGCGCCAGGAAATCGTCGAGGATATACAGCAGAAAGTGTCAACTTTGCTAGACGATAAAACCTTCCTTAATTCCATTGAATCAGTTAATGCCAGTGTTGCTCCCAGATTTATCGGTGGCGGTGCAGCTACTGTTGCGGGTACGGCGATCGCAGCTCTCACGGAAATAGTATTATTGGATATTATCGGCACTGCCTTTGCAGGAGTTGGGTTACTATTTGCTGGCGGAACTTTAGTACTGAAAAAGCGTAAAATTATTAAACAGTTTGAAGAGAAATTAGATAATGAAAAAGCCCGTTTTGAAAGTGAACTATCAGCTAAATTAAATTCTAAATTGGATATTATCTACGAAGAAATAAAACGTAATTTTGTCGATATTTATAATTATCTTGAAACCCAAGAACAGAAAATTTTACCTTTAGTCGATCAGTTTAAACAGATAGAAAGAGACGTAAACCAATTAATCATTGATCAATAGCTGACTGCCTGGCACATGTATGTCAATCCATTGGTGACAAGTTAAGGGTTTGTGTTGTTTGTCAAATGCTTACTAGCCAATAGCTCCAAGCTTTAAGCCAATAGCTTTTGAGGTGTTTCTAGAAAACAAACAGAGAAATAAGCGCGATCGCTAGCAACGGAGCCAAACAGTGCTAAAGAAAGTACTCCAAACTTTTGGATTGCCTGAAAATTTTGAGCTAGAGTTTTTAAAACGTCATCAGAACTGAGCTGCTTAGAAATCATCGATAAGTTGTACTTAACAGTACTAACATTCTAATGCTAACTTACTACATCTAATTCAAATCATTACTTTTCTTCTGCCCAAGATTCAATCCAAAAAGCGATCGCTTTATCGATCACGGTCAAGTGTATAGTGGTAGCAACAAACTGTTTGCGGCTAATAGCTTCAAGATAATTAACTACTAACAAATTGTCAACTACCCAACGCTAATTTCTCCGAAATATAGCGTGGGCTTGTAAAACCCAGGTTACAACTAAGAGTTGACTAGACCACTGAGACTTAATCTGATACAGACGTTCGGGCGTTTTCCTAACCCGTACCTCTCTAAGACTGTTGGGTCAGTCGGGCGTAGTGGCAAGACATTCTGATTAAGTTGGTCGAAGGAACAAACACTTTATATAGGATTATCTCTTATGCAACGAGTGCCAGTAGTATCCCAATCAGGCAAACCATTAATGCCAACTAAGCCTAGTAAGGCTCGTAAGTTAGTACGAGACGGCAAGGCAATTTGTAAGTGGGACAAGCTCAATCAATACTACATTCAATTAACCTTTACTCCATTAGGAGAAGAAACGCAGCCTATTAGCTGCGGAATCGATCCTGGGAAACATTACGGCTCGTTAGGTATTCAGAGTAGCAAGTTTACTTTATTTACTTCGCATATTTTCTTACCATTTGAAACGGTTAAAAAACGCATGGAGCAAAGAGGTATGATGCGCCGTAACCGTCGCGGTAGAAGAATTAACCGCAAACTACCTTTTGTACAAAGAGCGCATAGGCAATGTAGATTCAGCAATCGCAAACAAGGTAAGCTACCGCCTAGTATTCGAGCCAATTGTCAGCTTTTACTTAGAGTCGTCACTGAATTGAGTAAAATATATCCGATTAACTCAATCGTTTACGAGTACTGTAAAGCAGATGTAGATTTAACTTCTGGGAGAAAAAAAGCCAAGTCAGGCAAAGGGTTTTCGCCTGTAATGGTCGGTCAAGCTTGGTTATTAAAACAATTAGCTAAACTCGCGCCAATCATCAAAAAACTTGGCTGGCAAACTTCTAACCTCAGAAAACATCTTGGACTAGAGAAACAAAAACACTCTAAAGGTGATATTACTCCTGCTACTCATGCTGTGGATGCAGTTACTCTGGCATCGTTTGCTTTTACCGATTATTTGCCTTTTGAAAATTCAGGCGGTAGAGGTCATTGCTGGCAAGGAAAAGTAGCCATTACTGACGCGCCATTTTTTGTAATTCGCAGACCACCTATTTCCAGAAGACAGTTACACCTGATGGTATTCGCCAAAGGCGGTGTTCGTCGCAAATACGGTGGAACTGTTACTGGTCAAGGTCTTCGTAAAGGTGATTTAGTGGTAGCTGAAAGAAAAGGTATTGAATATGTAGGTTGGTGTTCTGGAGATACAAAAACCCAAGTCTCGGTTTCTGATTCTAATTGGAAACGGCTAGGACAGTTTTCTAAAAACAAAACCAGGCTAATCAAACGTAGTACTGGATTAATTTGCAAACAATTACATGGAGGACGGCGTGGAGACCCACACTAATCGCTAGCGCAATATAGTGTGGGTCTCCACGCCGAAGACAGATGAAAGGTATTTGGTTAGAAAATAAACAACTAGAGTTAAAAACTGATTTACCTATTCCCACGCCGCCATTGGGAGAAAGCTTGGTGCGAGTTTTACGGGCGGGGATTTGTAATACGGATTTAGAACTACTCCAAGGTTACTATCCCTATACAGGCATCCTGGGTCACGAATTTGTGGGTATTGTCGAGCTGGGAGCAGATAACTTAATTAATAAGCGGGTAGTTGGCGAAATTAATGCCGTTTGTGGTCAATGTCGTTTCTGCCTTAGTGGACAACCTACCCATTGTGAACAACGTTCAGTCTTAGGTATTGTTAACCGCAATGGTGCGTTTGCCGAATACTTAACCTTACCTGAAGCTAATTTACATCCCATACCAGATAACATTACTACCGATGCTGCAACCTTTACCGAACCCCTAGCAGCAGCTTTAGAAATTCAAGAACAAATTGCGATCGCTCCCTTGGCGCGGGTATTAGTTGTGGGAGATGGCAAACTAGGACAATTAGTAGCACAGACTTTGGCTTTAACTGGTTGCGATTTATTAGTAGTTGGTCGTCATGCCGAAAAGTTAGGGAAGTTGGAACGGTTAGGAATTCAAGTAGGTTTTGCCGATTTAGTAAAATCGAAGAGTTTTGATATTGCGGTTGAATGCACGGGAAACCCTCAAGGTTTCAATCTCGCTTTACAAGGTTTACGCCCCAGAGGAACTCTAGTTTTAAAAAGCACTTATGCAGGTAAACTAACTTTAGATGCTTCTGCTTTAGTGGTGGATGAAATTACGATTATTGGTTCTCGTTGTGGTCCTTTTGCTCCCGCTTTAGAGTTACTTGCTAAGGATAAAGTAGATGTTACTTCTTTGATTGAAACTACCTATCCCCTAGAACAAGGATTAGCTGCTTTCGCCCACGCTCAACAGCGAGGAGTATTGAAAGTGTTATTAAAGATGGATTAAAATAATATAGTCATTCCAATGAATCTGATTATTTACCAACATGGCGACAGCTGACAAAGATTATTGGTCACAAAGATTTCTTATTTCTGGCTGATTCCAAAGTTTCAACCTGGAAAAATCGAGCCTCAATCAACGGGTGAGCGAAATTTACGGTGGCAACAATTAATTTTCGTATTTTAAAGTAATGAGTAATAAGTAATGAGTAATAAGTATTTATTTACTCGTTACTCGTTACTCGTTACTCTTTACTCAAAGCTTCTCTATTGTTTAACTGCCACACCTTTTTTCGTTCACCCTCAATCAACCATGAAGTTAGTGGTTTGTTCTTATGCTTTACAACGTATCTTTATCCTGAATTTTCTCGACCATTTTTTATTTAAGGGAACCGTTAGTCAAGAAGCATCTTTCCAGTCACTTAGTAATTCATGTCTTGGTTGGTGTTTTTGTTTACTAAGAGGTACTTGGGGAGTTTCTAAATCTAGGTGATGATTAAATCTATCTTTCCGTTTAACCTGTTTGTGCTGTTTTTTCGCAATGGTTTTAGTTGTTGCCATAAGACTCACCTGCCGTCGTTGAAGCTAATAACTAGGGCTTACTGAAAAACTGAGATATGGGGATTTAGCACTGAAAAAGCTCTAAGCTCTAAGCTCTAAGCTCTAAGCTCTAAGCTCTAAGCTCTAAGCTTTTGAGAAAATCGGGTTATTTATAATGCTAAGTGCAAGAAAATCCCTCTTATTGGTTAAAAAAGCTGGAACTTAAAGAGCTGAATAACGCTCCAAATCCTTATTAATAATGAGTCTTAATTTATTCAGCAAACCCTAACTATGTCGTTACATTTTGAGAATATGTCAACATTTTGAAGAACCTGTGAGGAATTTATTGATCAAAGGAGGTAGGAGGGGTAACAATAGACTATCTTAAATGAACGAATCGTCTATTCATGTCTTCTCGATGATATTTAAGAATGGCGATCGCCGAATCCAAATCACAACGGTCAAGTAACTACTCACTACTCACTACTCACTGTTACCTTTTCAACTTTATATTTCAAGTCGGTAGCATTTTTTTTATGCCGTAACTGATAATTCAAACTCAATAACTTAAGCCACCAACCAGGATATTGCTTTTCTAACCATGGTTGCGACTGTTTTAGCCAACCAGGAAACCAACCAGCCATTAAGAGATTTCTCAAAGCATCTATATTAAAAGACCAATATGAACCAAGCCAGCGAATCATATCTTTACTTCCCGCCATTTCCCAGATCCAGACTAGCAAAGCAGGGTTTTTACGGGCAGCAGTCAGCGCCAGTCTGGTAAAGGTAGCCCAGTCAATACGATCCTTAATAAAGGTGTCGGCAACTTCAGGAGGTTCTTCTGCCAGTAAACCAAAGAAGGTATTGAGCATCGAGTTAATTCTTTGGGGAGGCAAGGTTTTACCTGTCGGCACCATCATTCCCTTAGAAAATAGCCAGGTAACAGAAATATTGCTCTGATAGGCTCGGATTTGGTTGAGATGGTTCGCAGTCAGTAAATCGTGCTGTAACGCAGTATTTAACAGGGTAGTAAGACGTTCTAGATTACGCACCAAAGAACCAAACCCAGTAAAAATCAGTGGAGACTGCAAAGAGGCAGCATCACCAATTGCAACTAAACGATCAAAGGCAATGGTGCGATCGCGATCGCTCGTGCTAAAGTGTCCAGGTATGTAGCCAAAAGTAGGCTTTTTCCACACCAGTTGCTCCATGTCACAACGGCGGTATTCTGGCAAAATATTAAAGAAGTCCTCGTACATTTCTAGGAGAGAGCCAGGATTTTCGGGGTGTACTTGATGGTAGTGGAAAAGATAGAAAGTTAGTTCTCCATTTCCCCCAGGAAATAATTCCCAAATTAATTGTCTACCTCTGGATATGTCGCCATGGGAATTTAAGACATCACCATAATCTTGATCCCATACTTCAGGGGCGAAGCCACTTTCAATTACTGCTCCCACTGTAGGACAAACGCTATCAAAAGTATGACTACCATTAAGTTGCCAGGCGATCGGGGAAGCTGTACCCATAGCATCTATCAGTAGTCTCGCGGTTGCTTGTTTACTGGATTGGGTTGGCAAATGAGTTAGCTGGACTGTAATCTCAGTGTCCGCAAGATCGGCGCGGACAAATTCTGTTTCATCCCAAATATCACCCCCCGCCTGCCGTAATTTATCACCACAAAAGCGTAATAGTTTTTCGGCATTAATTGCGACATTAAGTACTTTAGGAGTGTGTAGTACCGCAGCTTTGAGATGAGTCGGATTATAGGCATCAAAAAATTTACTAAAACCATCAACATATTCTGCTGCAATAACTGATTCAAATTCTTCAGGGGTAAATAAACCTAAATTAATTAAGCTCTGAAACTCATCACGAGAGATATTCCACTCTCGATTCATCCTGCCAAAAGGCAATCTTTCAACCAGCAACACCCGATAGCCTTTCTGTGCCATTACCGCAGCGTGAATCACTCCTAGCGCACCACCAATGTAGATCAGATCGTATGCTTGCTGACTATCGGAGTCTGAAGCTTTAGCTTTATTTTTAAAAATTACTTCTTGAGGCTGTTGCGGATTTTTTACGCCTTCACGCCAACGCTTTTCCCACCAATAAACCCGATTGAGATCGTATTCTCCATTGGGCATTTTCTGGAAGAAGCGAACAGTTTGGGGATAGTCTTTGGCTAAAGCTTCAAAAATTGACTGTTGCGATAAATCAATCGCTGGGGGAACAGGATATCGTTGCGGAAACGCAGCACGGATTTCTGTGAGCAACTGCTGCTTAATTTTTTCTGTTTGAGGTATTGATTGGTTTCCCCATTGAAAAATTTTCAGATAGTTGGTGCGCTGAAGTTGCCAGACAAAAATTGATAGCTCGCTATTGGTTGATGATTCAAACTGAATCCGAATTCCATCTGGGGTAAGAACTTTTACCCCCAACGTAGGTTGCCATGTATACTTCAACCAGTTTTTTACTTCTGTTGTATTGGGAGTTGGTATTTCAATATAAGCTAATTCTTTCATATATAAATATATTCTTAAGAAATTAATAATCAGGGTTAAATTAAACAGTAATTAAGCTAAACTGTGCGCGCACTATTATTTTTATGCTCCAATCTGGAACAAAATTAAATATTAGTACAACAGTCCTTAACCTGCTTGCCAACTGTCCGACTTTATCTATGGATTATCCCATCCCCACTAACACAGAAGAAATATTGGCTCTCCAAAACAAATCCGTCAATGAAGAAGTCATTGCTACCGCGATCGCTGGAGTGGTTCAGATGGCTCGTCATCAGGGACAATCCCTCGAAGAATTAACCGCAAGTATTTTGCAAGATGATCTAGTTTTAGATCCAGAGCGTCGTCGGTGGTTGAGCGAAATGATTGTTCAAGCGTGGGATATACTGCCTTGTTCACAAGACCAAGAGGTTTGACACTACTCATTAGATATTATCATTAGATATTATTTGTCATTGAAGATAAACTCCAATGACATTAATCTAAGCACGGACTCTTTTCAACAGAAGAGAAATAATTGTTACAGCCAACACCAGTAAGAGAAACGTTACTACTACCAAAGCTGCACCATAGCCAAAATCTAGGTAGCGCATCACTGTAGAGTAAATATAAATAGATACTGTTTCCGTTGAACCAGCAGGACCGCCACCTGTCATCACCTGTACTAAATCGAACACGCCAAAAGATTGGGCAAATCGAAATAATAGAGCAATTAGAATTTGTGGCATCAATAGGGGAAGCGTAATCTGATAAAAACTCTGCCAGGGAGTTGCCCCATCCATCTTGTGTGCTTCATACAAGTCTCCAGAAATAGACTGCAAACCTGCCAATAAAATAATGCTAATAAAAGGGGTAGTTTTCCACACATCAGCAATTATCAAAGCAATCATTGCTAAGGCAGGTGTCCCCAACCAGTTAATACCTGTATCGATCAAGCCTAATCTGAACAAGATATCGTTGACTACGCCATATTGATCATTAAAAATCCAAGCCCAGGCAAGCCCCATCACCGCAGTCGGCAAAGCCCAAGGAATAATCGCAATTGTTCGCACTACGCCTCGCCCGAAAAAGGATTTGTTCAGGATCAAAGCAACTCCTAAGCCCAAGAGTAACTCTAGGATTACGCTCACTACAGTAAAGATAGAAGTATTCCCTAAACTTTGCCAAAATCTACCGTCCCCTAGCATTCTCTGATAGTTACCCAACCCAGCAAAAACTGGCTGTAATTGCGTTCCTAGATTCTCGGTAAACCAACTTAACCAAAATGCTCTGACGATGGGATAAATAAATACCAAGCCTAAAATAAATAACGCTGGAAACAGCATCAGCCAGCCTGTGAGTTTTTCTTGTTTGTTAAGCATGGACACCCAGTAATTAAGATATGATATATAGTAGGCTATCTAACACCTAGGAAAAAGGTATAACAAAACGATTAAACCTGACATTAACTTTACTTCTTACTAGGGACGAGGTTGCAACTCTATACGTCAGTGCACAAGATGCTGAAGCTCTATCAGTTGGTATTTTAAATTCCAACTTATCCCTATGCTGTTTCATAAGTTTTGTCAGTCAACCAGCTTCCCTTCTTAAACACAAACTTACACCAAACATCTTTCTGGGGGAACTATGCCCAAATTCCCCCCCCCAATATGAAGGATGTACTACATTAGACCTGTCTTAAAAATAGAAGCTAGAACAAAAAAGTAAAGAGTCGAGTTGAGGACTTTTATCCTCTAAGCTTGCACATAATTTCTTCACAATCTTTACCTAACCTTTGGTTAGAGCTAATTCAATTTAAAGAGGAATGAAAAATGAGTTTAAAAACTTATCAGAAAGAAGTAGAGCACCTGGGAGAATCCCATGGAGTTAAAGACCACGACCACGATATGATTCACGATTTGAGTCGTAGACTGGATGCTCTATGGCGATATGACCAATATATTGCCAACGCTGAGGGTTATGAATCCGTAAAAGCCTTCTGGAGAAAGGTGAAGGAACAAGAGAAAGAAAACATAGTGGAGTTAAAGAAACTACTCTCGGAGCATATTAGTCTTGGTGATTTTTAATTGCTGCACCATCAGCAATAGAACAAATTTAGTATTAGCGATCGCTTGCTCTAAAATAACTGCATAAAATTATGAGTGTAGCTAGATCGGTGGGAGATTGCATTGATTTTACAAGTCTAACAACTCCAGATTGCCTCACTATCAAAACAATTACTCAAAATATGGAAGTGAAAATCATGACCAATGACCAATTTATCCATGGTGAGCCTTCTTTGCTTGAGTCACAGCGGAGGCAAATGGTGGAATACCAGATTCGCGATCGCGGTATTAAAGATAAACAAGTCTTAGCAGCGATGTCTAAAGTGCCTCGTCACCAATTTGTTGATTCATCTTGGAGAGAATTAGCTTATAGCGATCGCCCGTTACCAATTAGTCATAGCCAGACTATTTCCCAGCCTTATATCGTGGCATACATGACCGAAGCTGCCAAAATTTCTCCAGAGGATACAGTGCTGGAAATTGGAACTGGTTGTGGATATCAGGCAGCAATATTAGGGGAGATAGCTAAACAAGTCTATTCCATCGAATGTATTCCCGAGTTAGCCCGAAAAGCTCGTCAACACCTCAGTCAACTTGGTTACGATAACATCGAAGTAAAAACTGGTGATGGATATCAAGGCTGGCTAGAGCACGCTCCCTATGATGCGATCGTTGTGACTGCTGCTCCAGAACAAATACCGAAAAACTTGATCGACCAATTGGCAATAAACGCGAAGATGGTTATACCTATAGGGAAATGGCATCAAGAAATATTTGTGCTGACTAAGACACGGGATAAAATAATTGAACAGAGAACCATTCCTGTTTGTTTTGTCCCGATGAAAAGAAAAGTTTCCCCATAGTTTCCCCATAAT
>CALNYB010000029.1:0-8264 GCA_942490675.1 Cyanobacteriota bacterium
AAAGGGAGTAGTATAAAAAATAGCTTTTGTAAAAACATTAACTCAACTTTCTAACGTGATAGTATAGGATTTCTATTTTTAAGATGTCATCTTAAATAGTTCTTGAATTCCCGAATTTTCTATTATAAATGGCTACCCACCGCTTTTTGACGATATAACAATATATTAAACTCAGAAAGCTGATTATCTGGTAAAAAGTCGAAAAAAGGCTATTCATGGACGATAGCTCAATGGGTTACAAGGTGTTTTTTCATCAAATTGGACTTTTTACGAAAACATCAATATTGAGATTTTAATTGCAGCAGAGTTGATCAATAAACTTAACAATCTCATTGGAATTTTTGCTATTTTTTTTAGGAATTAATGTTTTATATGCAAGAATCGCATCCCGTAATTGCTCTGGATTCTCAGGTTCAACCAAAAAACCGGTTTCTCTATTCTCTACAATTTTTCCTATAATAGGCACACATTTAGTAGCCACAACAGGACGCTCAAAATACATAGCCTCTAAAAGTACGTTGGGACATCCTTCAGTACGGGATGACAACACAAACAGATCACAAAATTTATAGTAAGGATACGGATTGTTTTGAAATCCTAGAAAATGTACATGGCCCTGTACATTCAGTTCATCGCATAACTGTTTTAGTTTTTCTGTATTTCCAGCTTCATCCCCACCCAATATAAATAATTTATATTTTTTATCCTTATTCACCACTTGGGCAAAGGCTCCTGTAATGCCATAACTGTAAAATGATGATAAAACATGCAAAAGGGCTACGGCGGCGCACACAAAAAATGAAATTCTAACTAAACGAAAAGCTCCGTCTCTATCTTCCTTAAACAAAGAAAAGAACAAAGAACCTGATGTTACTCCGATTCCCATTGGTAGTAAACCAGTTAACCCAAAAAGCTGTCTGAAATATCTTTTGTTCAAAATGACCGCCGATTTTTGGAGAAAACAAAACGATCTTTCCAAAAGAGAAAAAAGCAGAGCCGGCAACAACGGTATTAGAGATTTATATGCTATAATATGGAGTAAACTACCAAGAACAAACAAAAGAGAAGCTATAAAAACAGAAAGAGATATTTTAAGACGCTCTGAAGCAACAGGTAGTTGATTCGAGGGTATTGACAATTGTAATGTGTTCATATTAAAATTTTCCTGAAAGGATATCCTGAAAAAGACTCACCATATTATTTATCCGGTTGCATATACGAAACTTTTCCGCCCGCTTTTTTCCCTTCTCAATAGCCTGAGATTTTTCACTTGGAGAGTGATGCAATGTTTTCAACACTGCATCTCGAAGCGTATGGACATCATTTGGGGTAAGACCATTATTGAGTCGGTACTTTCAAGCACCTCAGGTATTCCATCTACATTGCTTGCGACAACCTGCAAACCAGCCGCCATAGCTTCCGCCAAAACCAAACCAAAGCCCTCAATAAGGGCAGGATGCACAAGGAGGTCGGTGGATGCCATGAGCCGTGGAATATCCTTACGATAACCAACAAATTGTACTCGATGGCCTAACTTTTCATCTTCAACCTGTTGCTGCATATCATACAGCATTTGCGTTGACCCCGCTACATTCGGATCAAGCATTCCGGTATACATTAGATAAAGGTTATGCTGATCTAATATCGGGGCTAATGCCTCCAGCAAGGTATCACATCCTTTACGTTTCGCCAAACGTCCTACATAAAGAATAATACGTCCGTTGTCCGGAATACTGAATTCTTTGAGAACTGAGTGCCGTTCTGATACAGCATCGAAACAATCATTAGGAATTCCGTTGTATATTATTCTGCCGTATCGGTCAGATATACGGGAATAATTTTTCCAAGCATCATGAACATATTCAGATATTGTATAATATCTATTACGTCGGTTACATCGAAGAGAAAAATCCAAAACTTATGTTGTGCTAAATTCTGCCGTTCCCATCTGAAAACATCATGCACCCCTGTAACATGCCTTGTATTCCCAAGCAAAGTGGCCCATGAGGCAATAACGGAAGGAGACAGCATTGAGGTTTCAATAATATCATATTGCTGCTCTCGAATCAGACGTCTCAATTTGAAAATCGCAGGAAATAAACTCCGGACAGGTGGACAAATTTTCATACCGAGAAAATAAACATTCGGAATTCCCCTTTCTAATAATTCCTGCTTCGCTTCTGCGACACCGGGAAGACCCTCGGTATACATACTCATTATATCCGCATGGATACCGCATTTGTTGAGTTCTTCCGCCAGTTCCACCGCCAAGCGTTCCGCTCCGCTTAAACGATAGAACTGGGTCATGAAGATAAGTATTTTCATTAATTCGTTGCGTTGGTCTGAGTTGAAATAGCCGAGAAGGCATGTACCTCTTTGAGTATTGGTCTATCTTACGAGGTCGCTTAACTTTCAGTAGTCAATGCGTTTGACCAAGGTACTAACCGGTCATTGTTTACGCTGCCGGAAGTAAAATAACAAAATTTTTCTAGCCACTTTATAAAATCCTCTGAGTAACCAAGGCATAGGTGAAAATTTATAGGCTATTTCTTGACTTATTGACAGAAAAGGATAACAAGTTTCACTTTTTAATATATTTTTTCGGAAATTATCATAATCTTTTATCCGCAAATATAATAATGCCAACTTATAAAAATAATATGCTTTTCTTTTGTGTATCAACAACAAGTGGCGCGAAAAGTCTTTTTCGAGTAAACATAATGAGTTAATAATGCCAACTTGAAAAGATTTATTAAAATTTAAAACTCTAAACTTTATAGCAGTCCACGAATCACTCTTATTTCCTAAGCTATATCTGTAAACAGACATAGTTTTATGGAGATACAAAGCACCTCCTCGTTTTGCGCCATACATCTCTATAAAGAAATCTCCTATCGGAGCAGTTGATACCCATTCAGGTAAATTTTCAATGACCTCTCGTCGTACCATGTAAGAGGCTGTCGGGGCAAATTGACTTGTTGTCTCTAAAATTGCATCGGGGAAGAATATTTTAAAATTATCTTTATAATTCCAAGCTAGTTCTTGTTTGGGATCTCTTTTATCACAATATATTCTGATGGCGGAATGAAAAGACAAGTCAACACCCGGATATTTTTGCATGGCTTCTAGTTGGACCTGCAGCTTACTGCTATCAAACCAATAATCATCCCCCTCGCAGAAGGCTATGTATTCACCCTGCGCCCGTTGCGCGTTTAATATGCCTACTCTCTTTCCTTGCGAATACTGATTCACCGTCTGATAAATCGGTTTAATGATATTCGGATATTTCTTTTCATATTCTCGAACAATATCAGCAGTTCCATCCGTAGATGCATCATCATGTATCAGAATTTCAAAAGGAAAGTCCGTTTGTTGTATCAGGAATCCGTCCAGTGCATCCCTAATATAGTTTTCGTGATTATAGGTGATACAATTAATACTGACCAACGGCTTATCATATTCCCCCCAGCGGGCAAGGAACTGCTCTTCTGTCTGGATGAGTGATCTGTCAATGTTTATATTCATTTCAGGTTGTTCTGTATTTTCTCTTTCGCAAAAGAATATCAAATCGTTCCTTAAATAAGGACGTAACTTCTTCAAAAGCTGCAAGTCGAAATGACTTACAAATGAAATAATAACTCAATATCCCGAATATACTCCCAGTCAACAGAGACAATACGCCGCTTTCCTCAAAAAGCAACTTACTTGCTGATATAACAAGTCCCATAGCAAACGCAGCGCATAGATAGGGAAAAACACTCTTCACCTGATCAACAAGTGTATACCCTAACAATCTATCTGTAAAATAAGTATTCAGATAGTACCCAAGAAAAGAAAGAAGTATCTGCCCCCAGAGCATAGCTTCAATTCCCCATCGATACGTAATCCAAATGGAGAGCATCACCATTATCTTCTTTAATATCTCCAAATTAAAAAACAGATCTGAACGGCCTGTTGACTTCAAAAAATTCAGGTTCATTATGTGTAAAGGTAAAAAAATACCGATTACACAAAGCAGACGTAAATATGGTACGGCAGGTAACCATTGCGCACCGAGTACAGTCCTGACGATATCATCTGCCAGCATCCCCAATCCAACCATTAAAGGAAAGATTACCATTGCGAGAGTCGAGATAGCCTTCTCAAAAGCTTTTTTCAGCTGAGTCTTGTCGTCCTGCAGGCCGGAAAAAACCGGAAAAGTAACCCTTGTTACAATATTGCAGAGATTTAATACCGGCAGCTCCTGAAGTTTCTTGGCCTGCGTATAATATCCAAGGGCTGCCGGAGAGAAGACTTTCCCTATCACCACTAGATAAATATTCACGAAAATCGTATTCAACAATCCGGAAAACAAGAGCTTAGAGCCGAAACCGAACATCTGCCGCAATGAAGTCAAGCTCAAAATCCACGCCGGACGCCATGAGGTCATGAGCCACAGCAGAACAGTATTCAGGAATGTTCTGGAAAGAGATTGAGCAACCAAGCTCCAGACGCCAAATCCCATATACGCCATTGTAATACCAACTGCACCGGAAAGCAGGGTTGCAGCAAAGCTGATTTTAAAGAGCGGTTTAAAGTTAATGTGCTTCTGGAGCAGGGTCATCTGAATCAGACCAAAAGAATTAATAACCAAATTCAAGGATAAAACCTGCGTCAGAGCTGCGAGAATGGGCTGATGATAAAAGGCGGCGATCCATTGTGCGCTTAAACCGAGTGTCCCGGCAGAGAACAAACCGACTGCTATGTTAAAATAAAAAATAGAGCATTCATCAATATATGTAGCATCCTGTTTTTGAATCAACGCCTGCCCAAAGCCGCTGTCCACAAAGGACTGGGCAATAGCCATAAAAATGGTCAGCATTCCGATCAAACCAAATTCTTCCGGTGCGAGCAGACGGGCCAACAGTATGGTAATTATAAATTGAATACCCTGCTGGCCCAGCCCGTCAATAGCACTCCAAGAAAGGGCTGATATAGTTTTTTGTTTAAGAGACACGTAATACTTTTACAACAGGATTGGTTTCGGGCGGCGTATTATGCTGTTATTAATAAAATATCAGCATGTTGATTACAAAAAGAGATTAGTTTCATTACATTAGCTTCATGGATTCAGGGCCTATATTGATAGTGATTTTAGAATAAATAAAGGGCGATTCAAAAATTCGCCAAATTCATCACATCTATCCATGTTATTCTCTGACAATTCTTTGTATTCAAATCCTTCTTGCGATTGCTCAGGTATGCCAATTGAAACAATATTCCAAGAAGCTAAAGTTATATCTCTGACAAAATCTACTTGTTCTTTTTTTGTACCCTCCTTAAACAAAGGTAGTTGAGTATTGCCTTTCCAGTTATAGCCAAGTTGGAATACGAGATAGCGAGTAAATTTCGCCATTTTTTGTAAATTACGTGCAATTTCTAACTTGGCTTCGTCAATTGTAGTTTTTTTGTTTCCATAATCATCACCAAAATGATGAAGAATATTCATCAGCAGAGTAACATCAATCTGTTTTTTAGGGCAAAAAGTCTTTATATCCAAATAGGAGTTATTCACGATTACTTGATCAGATAGACCAAGTATTTTCGCAGCTATCTTGACAAATTCAGCGTGCGTTGTATTTCCTTCATAAAATACAACTTCCTTAACACCCTGTTCCAATAATTCAAAAGAAAAAAAACCCGTATTTCCACCGATATCAAGAAGGGTTTTGTCGGAAAAATCAAGTTTATTGGTTAGATAATTCAACCGTTTTTCTTCATATCTGGTTTTAGTTATAATATTCTGTTCGTCTAAATAAGGACGAAGCCGTTTTGGAAGTACCTGATAATTAGAATGTTTACTTTGTTGCATGTATAATGCTTTTAGTGTCTCAGATAATTTCATTTTTCGTCCATTTTCAGTGAGTTGAGAAAAATATCCATAGTGTCCAATCTCCGGTAAAGATCAGCCTCTATCCAGTTCGGTAACGATAATGCCATCTGGTCGGAGGAATAATTGTGATAATCAACGGATGCCCCGGCATTGACTGTATCTAATAAACCTCCGAACCAAAAATAAAGACCTAGTGTGCTAATTTCTTTCTTCTTGATTATTTCAAAGTCAAGATCCGATAGAAAAGCATCAAACAAATCTTTTTTCATGGCATCAACAAATAGCTGAGATGGTCCCCAGAATCGAGGATTTGCTTCAATCATATAATAGTTGTTATCCTGCTGTCGCACCTCAATCATAATCAGCCCGTGAAATTCCTCTCTTTTTAGCATATTAATATATTTTTCACTTTCTTCTGTAAAGTGAAAATTTGATACAGAGGCAGCAATAATAGATTTACCGTCAGGTTGCTGGATCATATTTTCTTGAGAAAAACAAACAGTTTTTTGATCCTTTGAGAGGTATAATAATAAATAAAGACTGGAACCAAAAATAAATTCTTGAAAAAAATAATGTTTAATATACTTGGATGCTAAAAGATTTTTTCGTTCTTGTTCTGTGCGTATAAATAGGGGGGAAAGATTATCTGCAGATGTTAAACTGTAAGTAATAGGTTTTGCAATAAACGGTAACGCACAAGTCTCGGGTGAAGAAATTTCAGTTGGAATTCTTATCTTATATTGATGACAAAGTTCAGCGAAACTTTTTTTATCCGAAATGCGTTCATAAATTTCTTGTTTTACTAGCGGTATGATAATTCCTAACTGTTCAAAAACAAACCTATTGTTCAAAAAAAAACGATTCAATGCTTCTGTACTGGGAGCAAATATTAATCTTTCTATTGCTACCGAATTAACATATTGGATGATTTTTTTAATACTGGGTAGCGACAATTCTTTGTCTACCCTAGTAAAAGCGACATGATTTGAATAATCGGTTTGAAATATAGGATCATTATCCCCTAATGCAACTATATAATAATTAATGTTATTACGTTCCAGCGTCCGTATAAACGCCGTTATTCCTCTTTGATTGAATCCTGAAAACACAAGAAAAGCTTTTTTCATCGAACATACCATTATTTTATTAAAATATCACAGATTCTATGCACATCATCCTCTCCCAAATCCGCATACGTCGGCAAAGTTAAAATCTGTTTCGACACTCTTTTTGCAGTTTCAAGCGGAGCGGAAACCGGCACAGCCCGATAACAGGCAAACTCATTCAGCAGAGGATAAAAATACCTCCTGGCAAAGACATTATATTCCTTCAGCCCCGCATACACCTCATCCCGACTCTTCCCGAATTCCCGCTCATCAATCAATATCGGCACATAGGCATAGTTATAGATCACATTCGCCTCAGGATCAGGACTGAACGATATGCCCGGCACATCACGCAACCGTTCTTTGTACATTCCATACACCCGTTTTCTTTTCTCCACCAACTCATCCATATACTTGAGCATGAGCGAACCCATCAGAGCCTGCATTTCACTCATTTTGGCGTTGGTGCCGGGCATCACCACCTCGGTTTCGTTCTTGAAGCCGAAGTTCTTCAGGTAATTAAACGTTGCTGTCAACCCGGAATCTCTGAAGGCAAGCATACCTCCCTCAATTGAGTGGTAGAGTTTCGTGGCATGAAAACTGAACATGCTCAAATCGCCGTACTGCGCAATTGATTTACCGTTAACTTGAACCCCGAAGGCGTGAGCAGCATCATAAATCAGCGTCAGGTTATGCCGTCGGGCAATCTCGGCCAGTGCATCCAGCTTACAGGGATGGCCAAAAACATGAACCGCCAGAATAGCTGTGGTCCAAGGGGTTATCAGTTCTTCAACTTTCTCCGGATCTAAGGTAAAAGTGTCAGGCTCAATATCACAAAAAACTGGTCGAATTTTATTCCAGTACAGGGCATGGGTGGTCGCTACAAAGGTAAACGGAGTAGTAATGACCTCACCGCTGATACCCATCCCCTGTAAAGCGATCTGCAAGGCCAAGGTTCCATTGGTAAACAGACAGATATTATCCGTTGCACAATATTCCCTGAGTTCACTGTGGTAACGTTGCAGTACCGGGCCGTTGTTGGTCAGCCACTGATTACCCCATATTTCACGCAAGCCTTCGCAGAACTCTTCATACGGCGGCATGAAGGGTTTGGTGACGAGAATGGGCTTTTTAAATTTTTTCATTAAGAATCCGCCAGATAGTTTATGCGAAACCGCTCTCTTTTGCCTTAGGATTGTACATGTAATTCACCATGCAAACTCCTCACCCCATCTTTTCGTGTTAAACCGAACAAAATGTTTCAAGACAGGATCACTGGCAAACTT
>CALNYB010000030.1:0-6849 GCA_942490675.1 Cyanobacteriota bacterium
TCTCTTTTCTTCTCGAACGTAGGCCTCTCTTTAAGGTGAAGAATATACACCGATGCCGGGCTGCTGTACAGGATTACCGGAATTACGGTGGGTACTTGGCTTGAGGGAGATGGGCAAGGAGAGTGGGAGATGACGCACGGAAAACGTATGACTTTTGCTATGAATTGATCAATAGTGACCCTCAATACTATAGCTCTTCGCAGATTAGTACAGCAACCGCTAAATCTTGCTAATAACTCATACTGGTATAGCTAGCTGTGAAAATCATAAGTTTTGAAAATTACTAGCGTGAAGTTATTAGTCGAACTTACAGGTTGCTGTATTAGTGTGGAAAAACCTTCACGTAGCCGGGGTTCTTAGCTCCAAAGTGTATGTACTTATCGTAATTACTTTGCGTTACGATAGAACTCTCTAAAGATTTGGAAATAGAGGCAAAGGAAAGAGGCTATTCTCCCACTAATCTGCGATGAGCCAATACTATTTTACTCTGACCCTTTTTATTCTGGGGTAATTGCTGGGAAGGTTTGAACGTATTCGCTCTACTCGCCTTCTATGCGAAAATGGTTCATTGGGGGTTTTAGATAATGCGGGAAAGGAACTTTTCAGAAGAAAGGTGCTACTAGGCTCTTATTTATTCGAGTCAGGAGTCAGAACGTTGAGTTAAATATAAGACTAATTATCATTCATCTCAATATCCATGATTGTCATCTCTGATTTCTTCTCCAGTTTTCCATTTTTGTAGCTTGCAAATTTTATTACATTCTCATTAGAATCAAATAATTCAACATTTCCTCCTGTACGATAAATCATACCTTCTCCATCTTTTTTCCCTTTTGAAAAAAACCCCACATATTTTTCATCTGTTTTTACAGATAAATATGTGCCTTTACCGTGTGGAAGATTATTTACAAACTCACCCTCATATTTATCACCATTATTATAATACAAAACGCCTCCGTCACTGACACAACCATTTAAAAAATTTCCTTCAAGCCTGTCACCATTATTATAAATAATAGCTCCCAACCCTAGAGCAGAATCGCGTAAAAAATTACCCTCATATTTTATTCCATTACTATAAGTATATGTACCTTTTCCCTCCATATATCCATTTGTAAATTCACCGGAATAAGTATCTTCTCCCTTTGAAACACCTACTCCATGAGCAAAACCAGCTTTGCATTCTCCTTCATATTCACCTGAAATATTAGGAACCCTGACTCTACACGCAGCTTGTAATATTTCTTTTTTTTGGTTATTTGTGTCTCCATCATCAAAAAGCACTGGAGTATTGTCAAATCTTTTCGTATCTTCATACTCCTGACGTTCCATTTTTTGAAAGTTAGCTTGGCGGTTATTAAATGCGGCAGAGCTTTCGGGGAAAGCCTTCTGATCAGAAGCAGCTAGCGATATGCAAGGAGCTACTAGCAAAAAAAATACGGTTACAAAAATTATTAGATTCCTTTTTTTTGATTTCACTGTAGTTTCCTTAATTTTCATGTAACTTTAAAATTCCAGTATTATTTTTATGTAACAAGATATTATTTTTCTCTTTAGCATAAACATGGGTTATACCTGTACTTTGCAGATTTACTTCTTCTGAAAATAGATTCTCTAAATGGACGTGGGATACACCTGATGATATAAGATTAAGTGCTTTCAATCTCCCAAAAAAATAAATTTTTTGATCCCCATCTAATGAAACATTTAAGTTATCTAATTTGGTAAAATTTATGTTAGTATCTGATATTCCACGAATCTGACAATGGGGTAGTGAGGGTAGAGTAACTTTTACTTTAGTTTTCTGTTTTGTCCTTACATTTTTCATAAAAATATTAAAAAAAACACTAGATACATTAACTTCGATATTTGATGCAACAATATTAGATTCTGCTGTTATATAGGTACATATATCGGTAAATTCATCATCAACCATGATATCGATATCAAATACACCATATATCAAAAAAACTTCGATATCTCCTGTAATACATTTTTTTATTTCTACTGGCTCTGCAAAGGTATTAAGATTAAGCACCTCTAATAAAAATAATAGAAAAAAAAATGTTAACGTCCACCGGAATTCCATCTGGCCCCACCCTGAATAGGTGCATTTTTCCATAACGCCATATACATATTTGAGCTGGTAATTTTATCTTCTGAGCTTATCAGATGGCCCCTAATAAAATCATCATGTAAACTTTTCAATAGATTATGATTAGACATCCCTGAAAACTCTTCCTGGTTTTTTTTATATAAGTAAAGTATCCTGCTTCTTTTGTCTTTTTTTCCAGCTATAGTGATCAAATCACTTTTATATTCACAGCTACTTGCATCATACAATAATGTTAATTTCTTACAGGCATCAATAGTGTTAATTTTTTCTCCATTAGAAAACTCAAAAGTTTTATCCTTCGTCACTTCTTTTTTATTTTTCACTTCAAATACGCTTATAGTTGTTGCCCCTTCTGTCCGTGGGCGATGCATTAATTGACCATTAACAAGGTATTCTCCGTACTCATAGTCCATTCTCACTTTACTAATCAAATCTTTATCTTCTCTTTCTTTCAACATATCATCTGGAGAGTCTTCCTTTTCGCTGTTTGATCTAGGAGGAAGGCATTTCCAATATGGGACTTCAGTGTACTTACCTATGGATTCCACCAGACCCAGTTCGATCAGGAGACGTATTGCAGCATGCCTCGCGTCAACCTCTGTATATGATTGAGCTCCTCCTATTGACTGCCCACCTATACTTAATCCTAGAGAAAAATCTTTCCCTTTCTGATGAAGATATACGGTGTTTGTTGAACTTGCATGATTAACTAGATCTTTTGTATGAGTATTCACCACCCTAAAATCCATTGTCATCCTAGCCAAATTCGCAATAGAGGACTTGGAGAGATTAAGGTCTGTTTCAGAACTTCCACCTCCAGCCTCAGCACCGACATTATACCCGTTTTTTTCACTAGCAATTACCCTGTCGTACTCTGTTAATGAACCATACAATAAAATACCACTGTTATAATGATCATACTTGAGAGTGCCTATTTGGGCCGTACCCTCTTTCGCCATTGATGATACCCGAGCCAAATCAAATAATTCTTGGGAACCAGGGATGTGGGTAATGCGAAGACTTCCGCCTATATTTGTAGCAACACCCAACGCAAGATCAGTCATATCTGAAGGTATTTCTCGATTTGACATTGTAGAAATACCAGTTGCATCTTTAACAGACATAATGGAAACAGATAATGGTTTGACTCTATTCTTTTCCTGATTAATTGTGGAATAATCAGCCAACATATCCCCGAAGCATGCCAGACGATCTGTTAATATAGTTTTTCTCTTTGCTGGTAACGGTGTTGAATCATTCAAAACAACTTTCTGCTCAACAGAAGAACAACTAATTAAGAATAGAATACAAAAAAGCTGTAAAACAAATATCGTTAATTTAATAAGTGATTGCATTATCCTAAAATCAATTACTCGAACACCCATCCTTTTTCAGCAACAGGAGGGGAGATCAATATGTTCATTTTACAAATTTCACAAGCCCCTTACAAAGGTGCCCCTAGCCATAACTAGCGAAAAATATAAAGGAAATACCTGCTCACAATCTTACATTTTACTTATAAGGTATCATTTATTTGTTTCAATGATTGTGCGGTCCCCGCCACCAGTATCAATAATAAATATATCTCCTTTAACTTCAGCTCCAGGCTGTAATTCAACAGTATTTATAGAATGATCTCCATCATCTTGACTGTCTTTATTTATTATAATCACATCGTCATCTTCAGTTGCATCCCTTATTTTCTTTTTCACCCTACCAGTAACATGAGATATAATATAATCAGAATTCACAATTTTATCAGTACTGTTAATTGTATTGTTAATTTCCTGATGTCCTGCATTTATATCAGGCGGAGCAAATCTATCTTCTGCAAACAACTTAATCGGAAGTAATAGAAAAAAAAATATAAAAAATATCTTCATGTTAATCCCTTAAGTTCAATGGTGAATAATTACTGAATTGATAGCTCCCCCACCTGATAAAGTGGCATTCGCATCTGATTTTATATGTATTTCCTTCCCATTAGCGCAATCTCTAACCGTTGCACAATCAATATAAACAGAATTTACTAGTGCATTAATTTTTAATTTATTTTTTATAACATCTTCTTCAATATTAATACCATTAATTTTGGTGTCTTTAACCTTAAACTTTCTACTCTGTTCACTAAGGACAGTAGTATTTCCACTAACTGAAATGGAAATATTGTTATCCTCAAGATCTCCGGCAAATGAATAAGTTGAATTAATTACGATGAATACTAAAAGAATTATGCGCAGCATCTAACAGTCAATAATAACAAAAAGATTATAAGCTCAAGCAGCCTTACTATCTCTGTAAGGCTGCTGCAAGAAATGGTAGCATAGCCGAAAAATATCTAGCGATTTTATGACATCTATCTCTAAAAATTCTTTTTCATGCTATTGAAATATTGACTGAGAACGCATGCGCACCCCATTTACTACAGCATTTGTTCCTGTCACAGTGGCGTCACCGGTGACATCAATACTAACATTATTTCTGTTACCACAATTTGTGGTGACACCACAGTCTATGTCCACACCGTTTACAATAACACTATCTCCAATGTTGCCTTCACCGCCAATCCCCCTAACTCCCACCTCAAGATTCCCAGTAGTGGAAGTTGAAACAGTTGCATCCCCCCTAACAACAACGCTTATGTTATTATCTTCAAGATCTCCCGCGTAAACCAAACTGGAAGAAAAAATCAAAACAAGCGCAACTGAAGAACAAAGTTTCATCATGATGCAATCCTCCAAACAATTTTAAGAATATTAAAAATAACCCACACAAAAAATAACATTTTTACTAGAAAAAACAATAAAAAAAGTATAACCTTTAATTAATAAACTGACTCATCATGCCCATCCTCCGATTTTTTTTCAACCCCCACGGCGACTTCCGATATCTACTCAACCGAGTTCCAATCGCCATTTCATACTCATTACTGGCTCTGCCGTACTTCACTTTCACCCTGCAAGCATCAGCTATGATTTACGTTGGCAGGCCGTGAAACATCCTCCCTACGGAAGAATTTTATCTGGGAAAAAAGGGTACCTTTATCAAACGAAACAGAGAAGATATGCAGGGGTTTTTCTTCTGCGACAAAGAAATTTAGGCAGGGGGGATTCCTAAAATTGCCAAACTATTCCTGTTGTTCACTAAAATCTCCCATTTGTAGAATAAAATTCGAGCACCTACCCAACATCTACCGCCACAATCGCACTGCCGTCAGTGAGCAGAAGATAGGACTTCAGCTTGGGCAATTTCCTAACCTCCGCAAGCTGCGAAACAAAGAGGGTCAGAAAAAATCAAACAAGCCTTAACCCATCCGACCAAAGCATTTTAATCGATTGTAGGGTATACAAAACCATCTCATAAAAGAGGGTTATAATCTGAAAACTTTTTCCGCAAGAGGTAGAAACATTGAACTATGACTTCGACCAAATAAGAGATAAAAAAGGTACAAATTCAGTAAAATGGGAATTCATGGAGCTCCTCGCCAAGGATGCCAACAAGGACACCCTGCCTTTCTGGATAGCAGACATGGATTTCATGTGTCCGCCGCCTCTGCTTGAAGCCATTAAAGAACGTACCGACAAGTTTACTCTTGGATACAGCATGGCTGATGAAGAATATCACGAGGCTGTCTGCAATTGGATGGAACGACGTTTTAGCTGGAACATAAATGCTTCTGATATATTCATAAGTCCCGGCGTGGTGAATGCCATCAAAAATCTGATCCTTAGCCTGACCGAAGCGGGGAACGGAATCATTATTCAAAATCCGGTGTATTACCCGTTCTCAGCCATCATTAAGCAGACCGAGCGCACCTTGGTTAATAACGCCCTGATAAACAATGATGGATTCTATGAAATAGACTTTCAGGATCTGCAACTTAAGGCTAAAAACCCGGCAAACAAAATGCTGCTCTTATGCAGTCCCCATAACCCGGTGGGCAGAGTCTGGGCTGAGCAGGAACTGAGACAGGTTGCAGAAATATGCCTGGAAAACGACGTGATCCTCGTATCCGATGAAATCCATTTCGACCTGCTGAGAAAAGGCGTCACCCACATTCCCCTTGCCAGACTCTATCCTGAAGAAGACACGATTATTACCTGCACCGCACCAAGCAAGACCTTTAATACCGCCGGGCTGCAGATCTCAAACATCATCATCAAAAACAAAACGTTTCAACGAAAATGGTCTGAGATTACAGGCCCAGAATTCCCCTCACCACTTGCTCTTGCAGCAGTAACGGCAGCTTATAACAAGGGGGGAGAATGGTTGGAACAGCTGCTTGTTTATCTGGATGAAAGCTTTTCTTTTATGGATCACTACATCAAGGAAAAAATACCCAAGGCAAAATTCTCAATCCCTCAAGGAAGCTACCTAGCCTGGATTGATTTCAGCCCTTACGGGTATGACGACAAGGAACTCGACAGAATACTTATTAAGGAGGCCAATGTTCTGCTTGAGCCGGGCACCATATTTGGGCCGGAAGGTTCGGGTTTCCAAAGGATTAATATAGCCTGCCCGAAAACTACCCTTCAGCAGGGACTCGAAAGAATATCTACAGCTTTACACGGTTAACCCACATTTCTCACGACTTTCGTAACGAAAACTGGTGAGAAATGAGGGATAACATCCGTTCCCCAAGCAGGCCTCTCAAGGTTTTGCACGCCCTACAAGGGTGTATGGAAAGCCCAAGGCAACGCCCTGAGCATAACACACAGCAAGAGAAGCAGATC
>CALNYB010000031.1:0-254452 GCA_942490675.1 Cyanobacteriota bacterium
AGGCAATTGATTTATACGATTTTAAAGTGATGATGAATAATTTTCCTGCTTTATCTTCCATGAATCCTACTATAGAGATTACACAACGGATAATCTGGAAGAGCGTCTGACAACGGCTGGATTTACCAAGATCAGATAGAAAACCGCCTTGTTAGTAAGTACTGGACATCATACAAGCCTACAGAATAGATGTAATTAATGAAATTAACTGACAGTCCCATAACTTATCAATCCTAAGTTTTGGATAATCAGTAACAGATGCACGACATTGCTACACGGTGTAACTGTGATTTTCTATATGGTAGAGATAATCTGAATTGGAGAATAAAATATAATAATTCATCGAAGCAAGTGGCGAATAACAGTGAATAATAGCTTTAACAAACTCCTTCAACTTAATACATCTGGTCTTGGTTGCTGGGCAAGTATAATCCTTGCTGTCTTTATTTTGACTAGCGTAGGATTAGGCTGGGTAATTAATGGCTTTATAATTTTGATAGCGCTACTTTTTATCGCTCCAATAATTGCTTTTTGGGGATTTCAATGGTGGTTAAAACAGCTAATTCAAGCTCAGTGTCCAGTCTGTAGCTACGAATTTACAGGATTTAAAAATACGGAATTTAGCTGTCCTAACTGTGGTGAAACTTTAAAAGTTGAAGCGGAAACATTTAGCCGCATAACTCCCCCTGGAACAATAGATATAGAAGCAGTAGAAGTATCGGTTAAGACTATTGAAGAAAGCAACTCATAATCATAATTCAATTGTCGGTGGAAATATCCAGTATAAATTCATGTTGGCTACCAGTGCGATCTAACATAAATTTGGTAATAACCCGCTTCCCATACTCCAGAAATCTCTGGTTTTAGTCCTGATATTTTATCTCCCAAAACACAAAAACTGTCGCCTGAATTAGGTCCTAGCACCAATAATGTCGGTTGTCCGCCGTCCGCTTGAACTGTAAAACGCATGTAGTCAACTTTCTGCCCCAAGTTCATCTCATAACTGGGGCTACTAGAGACAAAACCGCAACCCTGACTATCGACGGAACCACCAGATTGTCCTTTAACTACTTTACTAGTTGTGTTTGCAATCACGCTGCTAAGATTAGTGTCTGCCATGCTACTTTCCAAATTGACTAACAACATGGCAGAAGTCAAAAATAAAGCACTAATAGTATTAGATTTAAATAAACCTATAGTTTGAGAAGCTAGAAAATTAAATGCTGTCATGGAAAATACAAACCGTTTAAATTTAAAATCGCAAGATAGCCATATAACTATCTAAATATTTCGAGTATGAGCATATTAGGCACCCATATTTAATCCTATTAAATAATGGAACATTTTAGATTATTGCTGTTCCACTTCTAGGATAGTCATATTTATCTAGCTTAATCTCAAATACGTGTTTCTAACGATAAAATGACAATATATATTTATTGACTCAACTGTTGATGTTAAATATAACTAAATACGGCGGTTGGCATAACTAATTAGTAAAGTTTAGTTTCTCGATCTTGATCTTGATTATCTATTAACTTGAAAAATTTATTGTTCCAGAGTAATACGCAAACCGCTGTAATATCGAATTATCTATTACATAGACTAGTTATCAAGAATCAAAAACTGGTAGAAATTTATAATCAGATTTCTCAAGTTATAATTATGAGGAATGACGAAGTTTTTAATTGTATTTATTCGGGAAATTAAATTTAATAATTATTGCTAGCTCTTATTAAGAGCTACAACTTACATGTACGTATTTACACAAGTAAAAACTAAATTTCCATCTCCTTGTTAATATTTTTATATTATTTGACCCTAACTTTACCAAAACTTTAAGATATTCACCTGTCTGATCGACTATAAATTTTTTATAACAGTAATTACTAAGACATTAATTTTAAAGTAAAGCCCGACGTTTAAATTGCGTTTTAAAGAAAACATTGTGGCCAACCCGCAGAAAAGTAACAGTTCTTATCCTAGTCGGCGATCAGAACTTGATGTAAATATGGAAGAATATTTCCTAAAACTCAAGCGTCGCTGGCTGCCCGCCTTATCTGTTTTTCGTAGTTACTGTTGGTACCACTTTCTTTCTAACTAGTTTTCTAGAAAGAACTTATAAGTCCGAAGGGAAAATTTTATTTGAAAAAATACACCCAATGCTCTGCTCGATTTAGCAGAAAGCGCTAATGAATTTGATTCATTACTGAATACTCAAACTCCACTGAGTACAGAACGACTACGAATAACTTCAGAGCCAGTTCTACAACAAACAATAGACCAGTTGAAACTAGAAGACGCTGATGGAGAACCTCTTAGAATCAAGGAGTTTAAGAATAGGTTATCTGTAGAGATAGTTGGTGGAACTGATGTTATTTCGATAGAATACAAAGACCCCGATCCTATAATCTCTTCCAAAGTAGTAAACACTTTGATGGATGTGTACGTTGAGGAACATTTACGTAGTAATATATCAGCAACTGCCAGCGCGGATAGTTTTATTACCAGTACCATACCTAAGATTGAAAATAAGCTTCGGGTCTAGAATCTCGTTTAGCAAGACTTCTACGAGAAAAATCAGGTTGTTGATCTGCAAGAAGAAAAAGATTCTAGTTGCAGAAATTGGTACTCTCAACCGTCAAATATCCTCTGTTGGAGCCGAACTTCAGGGTAAACAGGCTCAGACTGGTAGTTTACAAAATCAATTGGGTCTAAATCTAAGGCAGGCGATCTCTGCGAATCAACTGGGGAACACTCCTCAAGTTCAAAGCATTCTTGAGCAGCTTGAAGCAACGGAAACAGAGTTGTCTAAAGAAGGACAGCGATTTAAAGATAATCATCCACTTATAGATAGCCTGAAGGAGAAAAAACAGACTTTAAATTCTCAGTTAAAAAGACTGGTAAGCCAGTATGTTGGAGCCAAAGTTTCAGAAGGGTTATTACAGAGCGGAAACGTAAAGGATAATCAATTAGAAAAATTTATTAATCTGAAAATAGAAGAGCTGAGTTTACAAACTGAGTTGTCTTCTTTATATCAGTATCAACAGGTATATTTAGATCGAGCCAAACAGATTCCAAGACTCGAAAAGCAGGAGCAGTCTCTACTCAGAGAAGTTGAAAGTGCCCGTTCCACATACAGTACATTGCTAGAGAACAAATCTGATATTGATGTTTTGATCAATCAACAAACGGGAAATGCCCAGATCATAGAATCAGGTCGAGTACCTGAAGAAGGTAGCACGGGAAGAATACCACTGCTGCTTTTGGGTGTTGTAATGGGTCTATTTTTATCTAATCTGACTGTCATTTTACTGGAAATGCAGGATCGCACCCTAAAAACTATCCCTGAAATCAAGCAGAGGTTTGCTTATCAAGTATTAGGAATTGTGCCTTTAGATACACTCCAAAGTGCACAGGGAGGAATTGTAGTCCAGAGAGAACCTGATTCGTTTGCCAGTGAAATCTATCGAATGATTCAAACTAATCTCAAATTCTTGGCGGTTAAGCGACAACCAAAAAAGTTATTTTGATGACCAGTTCTGTTCCTGGAGAGGGCAAATCTACTGTTGCTGCAAATCTGGCAGCAGCCATGGCTCAATTGGGTCGAAAAGTCCTGTTAGTTGATGGCGACTTGAGAAAAGCCGCTCAACATGACCTGTGGCAACTAAGCAATAAGGTTGGAGTTAAGGATATCGTGGCTCACAAAACCCCTTTGGCTCAAGTTGTTTCTCAGCCGATGAAACAACTGGATGTGCTAACTACTGGGACAATTGCCCCAAATCCTCTGGCTCTATTAGATTCGCTAGAAATGAGTGAGTTGGTTGCAGCAGCCAGAAAAGAATATGAACTGATTATCATTGATGCTCCGCCACTAGCAGTCACTGCGGATGTCTTAACCCTAAGTAAACTAGCTGATGGTATTGTCTTTGTAAGTCGTCCAGGAATTGTAGAACATGAGAGCGCTGATTTGGCACAAGAAACTATAGCTAACGCCAACCTCTCTCAAAAGGTTTTGGGGATGGTGATCAATGGTGTTAAACCAAATGAATTTGACCGTTATTCATACCACGCTAAATACAGCAAAAACTACTTTTCCAGTTCGCCTAAAAATACCCACTCCAAGACAGCGACTGCCTAAATTTACATAATTTTGACATGGCGCTCCTAAATAGATAGTAATCTGGAGTAATTCTTGTTTGCGAATAATGAACAAACCAACTATTGTAATTGGCTTAGATGCAGCAGAACCGAGACTAATAGAAGAGTGGATGGCAGGAGGACATCTGCCCAACTTAAGTAAAATCCGTGAACAGGGAATCTATGGTCGTCTAAATAATACAGTGAATTACCGTGGTGTTCCTACTGAATATTCGACTACTGAACCCTTATGGGCAACATTTTCCACTGGATGTCGTGCTGATACCTTAGGCTATTGGGATACAGTTAGTTATAATCCTGATAACTATGAGATTGTTGGTGACATTGTAACTAGTGGATATGACTATCAAGAATATCCTCCTTTTTATGCTCTGGGAGAAGACTATAAAGTAGCGGTTCTAGATCTTCCTGTTACTACTCTATCTAATGATGTCAATGGAGTACAAATACTTGGCTGGGGTGGTCATTATCCCTATACTGTCAGTGCTTCTAATCCACCAGAGGTTTTTGCCGAGGTCGTGGAGAAATATGGTAAAAATCCAGTGCTCCATAATGATAATGGACTGTGGTGGAATCCTGAATATGTTACTTGGATTCAACAAGCGCTCAAAGAGAGTATTGATGGTCATTCAGCGATCGCCTGTGACTTACTCAAGCAGGACAACTGGGACTTATTTTTAATGGTATTCGGGGAAACTCATACTGTGGGTCATGACAGTAGTAATCTACTCAGAGCAAATACACAACTCTGGCAGCAAACAAACTTCTAATAAAAGTCCATCTGATAAGTTTTATGTTGATGACCAAAAGCCAAAATGATATTCTTAAACATTTTGAATTTATTTTTTCCCTATTTTCTTTAATTCATCTATCTAATGCCATACTCCCTTTATTTTTGACTGGAGGAATTAACGAGGGGGATGGAATCAATGTAAATAGTGTTGATCTTTCCATTAACGCCAAAATATCAGTCCTGGTTTACTTAGTAACTTTTATCCTATTGGCAATGAGATGGAGAAGAACATTAGCAGTATTTTCCAGTAATATTTTTCTCTGGATTTTAATGGGAATTGTTTGTTTTTCATATTTTTGGTCAATCAGTCCAGACCAAACCATGAGATTTAGTATTTATGCAATTGGAACTACTGGTATTGGTTTATATCTAGCGACTCGCTACACTCTTTCAGAGCAGATGCACCTACTTACCTGGACTTATGCACTGTTACTAATTTTAAGTATTTTATTCGCCATAGGAATTCCTCACTATGGCATAAGTAGTGGGGTACATGAAGGAGCCTTGCGAGGAGTATTTACTCACAAAAATCAATTTGGTGCATTTATGGCTCCTGGAGGAGTCATTTTCTTGTTAAATGCGCTTAGGGGTGGACAATACATTTGGCTGCATTGGGGTCTGTTAGTTCTTAACTGTGGGGCAATGGTCATGTCTCAATCTACGACAGCTTTGGGAACTTTTGGATTGATGCTTATATTGTGTCTGATTTATCGTATTTTTCGCTGGCGTTATGAGGTCATGATTTCCGCTATCTTAGCTGTAACGGTTCTTGGTTTTATTAGTTTAATCATAGTTGCTGGATATGTTGGCTCAGACTCTATCTTTAACTCACTGGGCAAAGATGCCACTTTGTCAGGTAGAACATTCATCTGGCAATATGTTTGGGATCAAATTCAGTTACGTCCTTGGTTAGGTTATGGATTATCTGCATTCTGGCAGGGTTATGATGGACCGTCTGGATATGTCCAACTAGCCATGAGAATACCTATAGTCTACGCACATAATGGCTTCTTGGATATTTGGTTATCTATAGGCATAGTTGGATTGGGCATTTTTATCTTGAGTTTTGTTAATAGTACGGTACAATCTTTAGCTTTGCTCAGAATGACCAACACTCCAGAAGGGTTTTGGCCCCTTTTATTTTTAACCTACATTTTGCTGTCTAATTTGACAGAAGGAACAATAACCACCTTTGGTAATTCTTTTTGGGTAATATATGTAGCAATATCTTATTCTTTAGTCATCGCAAAAAGAGATAAATATGTCATTGCTGAATGATTTGTACTTTAACCTTAATATTCAGAAGATGAAATAAGTTGTCAAATATAGTGTTTAAATAGCATATTTTATAATTGTTGCTCGTTTATTAAGCAAAGAAAACTATGGTTCATTTGAAGGATATCGTGATGCAATTGAAGCTCTTTTATGGTTGTTCCCTCTTCCCGCGATCGCAACTTTCCAATATTTGGCAGCGGATACTTTGACTGGCTCGGGAAACAAGAAGTCTCGTAGCATAGTACAAGTAGGCGTTGCAATCATCAACGTTATCTTAAACATCTGGCTTATTCCGCAGTTTTCCTGGAAAAGTGCAGCATACTCCCATCCCACTCGATGATTACCTAACCAAAACACAGATTATTATTGATTTACCGTTATTTTATTTTTGGTAGTCTTATGGCGGGATGGAGTATGCCACTCTAATTTCTAATATATTATTTCTAATACCATATAACTAAATCAGAATTCTATCTCAAGATTAATATAAAAAACATAAATTCTAACATAATAGTTCAATTTATTATAGCTGTGCATTCGAAATAGAAAAAATACCGACAAATTAATATCAAGCACTTAAAGTAAATTCATGTTATTTAATTCTTTTGAGTTCATATTCTTTTTCCTACCTATTACTCTCATATTATTTTTCTGGATTGCTAGAAGTACTGAAAATGTTAAGAGACAGTTGCCCATTCTTTGGTTAATAATTGCTTCTTTAATTTTCTATGGTAGATGGATGCCCCTGAATCTACCAATAATTATCGTATCAATGGCAGTTAATTATTACTTGGGTTATCTACTAAGCAATGTGATTGAAAAGCCTACAGTCAAGAAAACAATAATTAGTTTAGGAGTTGTTTTCAACTTGGGATTAATCAGCTATTTTAAATACTATAATTTTCTGATTGGCAACATTAATCGTGTTGTGGGTACTAGTTTTGATTTGCCTTCTATAGTTATTCCCTTGGCAATTTCTTTTTTCACCTTCCAACAGATTGCTTACTTAGTTGATGCTTATAAAGGAGAAACTAAAGAATATGACTTACGTAAATATATGTTATTTGTTTGTTTTTTTCCTCAATTAATTGCAGGACCTATTGTCCACCATAGAGAAGTACTACCGCAGTTTGAAAAAGCATCTATTTACAAATTTAGCCAAAGAAATTTGTCTATAGGTTTGACGGTTTTTATCGCTGGTTTGTTTAAAAAGGTAATTTTTGCTGATCGAATTGCCGAGTATTCTAATTTGGCTTTTGCTGCTGCATCCCAGGGTATTGACCTTACTTTTTCTGAATCCTGGGTTGGCGCATTAGGTTTCAGTCTACAGCTCTATTTTGATTTCTCTGGTTATTCTGACATGGCGATTGGTGCCGCATATATGTTTGGGATTAAACTGCCGTTAAATTTTAATTCTCCCTACAAAGCCATTAGTATTGTAGATTTTTGGCGGAGATGGCACATCACGCTCTCCCAGTTTCTCCGAGATTACTTATACATTCCTTTAGGAGGCAGTCGCAAAGGAAAATTACGACGATACTTTAACTTGCTGGTTACCATGCTATTGGGAGGATTGTGGCATGGTGCTGGTTGGACTTTTATTTTTTGGGGAGGCTTGCATGGCTTGTATCTAGTAATCAATCATTTATATCGCTCCATTCGTCAAGGTTTGGGACACAACTTAAAAAATGATGGTTTGATACTTCGTAGTATTGGATGGATAGCAACCTTTATCTCTGTGGTAATTTCCTGGGTCTTTTTCAAAGCCAATAATTTTGAAACTGCAACTTCTATCTTGAGGTCAATGTTTGGCTTTAATGGTGTTAATCTAGCTGAATTTTTAGCTCCATATCTGGGCTTTTTAAGAAATTTTGGCGTACAATTCCTCGGGTTTACTGTCAATGTAGGTATCAGCCAAAAATACGCTACTTTCGGTATCCTTATATTGCTCATGATTGCCTGGTTTACACCAAATACTCAACAATGGATGGGCAAGTACAATCCAGCCTTGACTGAACCTATTGAGTATCATCAACCTCAGTGGCAAAAAAGATTTTGGAAATCTTTATCTTGGAAACCTAATAAGATCTGGACAATAATTGTTGCAGGATTAACGTCCCTTTCTCTACTGTGTTTTTCTCAGGTTAGCGAATTTCTATATTTCCAATTTTAGTTTTAAAAACGTATACTCATTACTAGATAAAAATGAATTTCAAAAGTGTTGCAGTAGGATTTTTTAAATTAGGTAAACGTAAAGTTCCAGAAACGGAGGTTTCTCAACTCGACCGAAAAAATAAGAATGCCAAGTTCAGTTTCAGTCTTTATGGATTGGTAACTTTTTCCCTCTTGGGTTCTGTTGCCGGCATTAATTGGTTGATTGATCCTTTATGGTATGCTCATGGAAACATTCTAACTGGTAAGAATTTTGCTTTTAATGAGCGCATCACTAAAACGAATCTTTTTCTACGAACCAAAAATCAAGTGAGCTATGACTGCATAATTCTTGGTAGTTCTAGGACGACTGCTCTAAGAAAGTCAGAGTTTACTAGTAATAATTGTTTTAACTATGCTCTCAAAGGTGCGGTAATTCAAGATTTCGTTAGTTATGCCGATTTTCTAAAAAGCCAGGGCATTGACCCTGATATAGTTTACATCGGCATAGATGGCTTTAATTTTGTTGAACAAGAGAGAAAAGAGCAACAACCAATTACGGTTCAGAGTCTCCAGACAAAATCTCCTTTGGAAGCGTACTTATCGGCAGATGTCTTGTTGTTTTCTGCCATGACTTTATTAGGAGTCAGTCCTGATCCTGGTAATTTTTACGACCAAAATTTTGAGCCTGTTGATTTTGCCACCCCCCCAACTTACGATCCTAAATTTTATAATTCATCAGGGTTACAGAAATGCGACTTATTTGCCGTAGAAACTTTTGCTAGTCTCAAAGAGTTTTTTCCCAACGCTAAATTTGTGGCTTATGTGCCACCAAGATCTGCCTGGAGCATAATCAACGATACTTATGAAAGAGGATTAATGGACTGCTATCTATCTGCTTTTCATAAACTATCTCAGAGATTTGATGCAATGTACGATTTTTCTATTCCTTCGGAAGTTACCAAAAACCCAGAAAATACTTATGATGGTAGTCATTATTCAGTCAAAGTAAATAATCGGATAGCAAAAATTTTGCAGGGAGAATCTGACGATACTTTTGGAGTAAGAGTTGATCGGTATAATTTTGATGATTACAGAGCCATTTATCAACAACAATTACGGGAATTTTTAGCAGAAAACGATCAACTGAAGCGTTGGGATAATCGCCCAGAAATAGTAATTGATCTGGTCCAATAGAAAACCCTGAGTACCAAAGGGCAATCAGGGAAGTAATTAATTCAATCACTTAATCAATTCTATTAGGTTAAACTAGGTTAAACTGTCTGAGAATTAATGAACTTCTTTCTTTTTGCTACCCGAGAGCGCCTCATATTTGGAGGAATTGCTAAACTCTGAATCACCTGATTACTTCTATCTTCTTCCATCTGCTTTAGTTCTGTGTAATCCATCCAGTGAATACAGTTAACTGGACAGGTATCCCTAGCTTCTTCAATTAAGTCTTCTATATCTCCATCCTGGTTAAACACTCTGGCTCTTCCGTAGTGGGGTTCAATAAAAAAGGTATTGCCAGCCACATGAGTGCAATGTTTGCAGCCAATACAAATATTTTCATCCACGTAGACCCCTTTTTGTCGCCAAGCTCCGCCTAATTCTGGCTCAAAGCCACTTGGCTTGATATCAGAAGAATTAGGCATTATGCGCTCCAACGTTGAACAACTAGGCGAATAGAACCATCTTGATTTTTAGCTTGTTCCGTGATGGTAAATCCTTGATTAGCAGTTTCTTTAACTACAGTATTATAAGCATATCGCTGAGTAACTTGACGAAGAAAACCATCAACGGTTAGAGGTTGCTGCCAATATTGTAGATCCGCTACCAGCTCATATTCACTACCGTTCCAACTAAATCCAAAGTCATAGTTGTTGTTTTGTTCCACTACTAAATCTGCCTGATGAATCTGATCCTGATAGCCTCTGACGACTGCTTAAGTCCATCTTTCCAATCTACATCTAGATCATTAAGTGCTGCTTTCAAAAAATCCAAATTGCGAATCTTAGTTTTAATGTTGCTGAAATGTGACATGAACTTCCTCTATGAAATTGTTATTGAAATTAATATTTAATCAAGCTGTTTTATTAAACTACCAATCGCCATAGTTGCTCTGAGCGACAACCGTAGCTGATTGAACCTGGTTTTGAGCATAATATTCAGCAGTTTGCTGTTGATTAACAACTATTCCTAATTGCTCCTCTATCGCTGCGGTTACCTCTTGACAGGAAGAACCAACAATACCAGTAACTGTCTCTTTTACCCGACCGTCGGGATAGATAATGAACTCTAATGTTTCCATTTACTTGCTTACTTACGATCGCTCTAGGATTGACAATATCGTCAAACTACTCAATTACTAGTTTTTGTTATATCGCTCTCGTTATATGTATTTTAAGAGATGTACTTTATTCTATGAAAATCTTATTAAAGATTAATACTAAATGAATTGACTACTATCCCATACTTTAAGTTTTCCGCAAACTAACTTTTGAGTCAAGGGGGAAAAGCAACTAAAAAAAGTTTTGTTAACAAAAAAATACAATCCTTAAAAAAAAATCAAAAACCAGGCTAGTAAGTAAAGATAACTTTTAATTTAACTTTTAGGCTGGGAAGTCCCACACCATAATCTTTGATTTGGTGCTGGGATGAAAAGCCTATGAGTTTTCGAGGTTCGATACCTCGAAAACGAATATCTATCACTAGCACTTCAGCATGGTAGAATATACAGATGATTCTAAATTATAACTATAGGATATATCCAGATAAGCAGCAAATCGAACTACTGTCGGAGTGGTTAGAAACTTGTCGCGTGTCTTATAACTATGCGCTGAGGGAGCTAAAAGATTGGATTGTATCTCGCAAATGTGCGATTGATAGATGTAGTTTGGAATCAGAATACATTATGGCTGCGGATTATCCGTTCCCTAGTTACCACCAACAGCAAAACAATCTGCCTCAAGCAAAGAAACAATTCCCTCGGCTCAAAGTTGTACCATCACAAGTGCTTCAGACCAATATTAGGCGATTGCACGACGGCTGGGACTTCTTTCAGGGGAGAGGATATGGCTTTCCGCGGTTCAAGAAATACGGACAGATGAAGTCTTTGTTGTTTCCTCAGTTCAAAACGAACCCCTTAACGGACTGGAGTATCCAGCTACCTAAACTAGGGAAGGTGCAGCTCAACCTGCACCGACCAATCCCAGAAGGGTTTGTGCTCAAGCAAGTGCGGGTCGTAAAAAAGGCAATGGGTTGGTATGCAGTGGTAGCAATACAATCGGATATTGAGCTCAAGAGTCCAGTACCTCATGGTCATGCAATAGGTATAGATGTTGGTCTGTTGTCTTACGTGGCAACAAGCGACGGTTATACAGAGGGGAGACCTAAGTTTTTCAAGACAGCCTATCGTCGGCTGAAAGTGCTACAAAAGCGTTTGTCTAGAAAAATGAAGCGGGGGCAGAACTATGAAAAAGCGAGGATACAAGTAGCCAAACAACATAACCACATAGCATTCAAGCGTGCCGACTATCAATTCAAACTAGCTCATAAGCTATGTGATCTGGCAGGAACGATCTATCTAGAAGATTGTGACTTTCGGCTCATGGCAAAAGGGATGTTAGGCAAGCATACAATTGATGCTGCATTTGGGCAGCAAAGAAGGATCTTAGAGTATGTCGCTAGGAAAAGAGATGTGTTTGTGGGTCGAGTAGACCATCGTGGCACATCTCAAACTTGTCCTAATTGTCGTACTGAAGTGAGAAAGGATCTCAGTGTCAGGCTACATGAATGTGATCAGTGCGGTTATGTTGTGGATCGAGATCTAGCCTCGGCGCAAGAAATTTGCAACCGAGGAATAGAAACGTATCGGGGGACTCCCGAAAAGCAAGAAATTGGCTCTCAAGTCGTACTGTCGGGGAACTTGGTTCTAGATAAGTGGCGCGGGGGAGCAAGATCCATTCGTGAGAATGGAAGCCCACGCTATATTGCTCTTAGCGATTAGCGTTGGGAGGATGTCACTTGATGTTGCAAGCTCAGATAATACAATCTGTTAAGTATTCAAGTTAGAGCCAGAGGATGATTATAAATAAAGTAGCTAATCCGATTAGAGTTGGCGTTTTGGGTTTTGGTGGTTTAGGACAAGCGGCAGCAAGAATCTTGGCTGCTAAACAAGAAATGAACCTAGTGGCAGTAGCAGATCATAATGGCTATGTTTATGAACTAAATGGACTTAATCTAGATGCTGCAATTTCTACCTACCGCGAACATCAATCTGTAGCTTATTTAGCTAATTGTGGTGTCTTGAGTAGTAACAGTATCAAAGATGTGGTGAACAATGCTGCGGTAGATGGCTATTTTCTAGCTTTACCCAATTTACCCAACACTTTCATGGCTGATGTGGCCAAGCAATTTATCATATCTGGGTGGAAAGGAGTATTAGTAGATGCTCTGAAACGAACCAGCGCGGTTGAACAGCTATTAGAATTGCAGACCACTTTACAAGAAGCTGGGATTACATATTTAACTGGCTGTGGTGCAACTCCTGGTTTATTGACTGCTGCTGCTGCGGTAGCTGCTCAAAGTTACTCTGAGATTCACAGCGTCAAGATTACCTTTGGTGTGGGAATTGCTAATTGGGAGGCGTATCGTGCCACTATCAGAGAGGATATTGCTCATATGCCAGGATATGATGTGGAACAAGCCAGAGCAATGAGCGACAAAGAAGTGACTGCCTTATTAGACAAAACTAATGGGGTGATTTCTTTGGAAAATATGGAACATGCGGATGATATTATGCTGGAGTTGGCAGGTATTTGCGATCGCAATCGTGTTACTGTTGGCGGAGTAGTAGACACTCGCAACCCCAAAAAGCCTCTAAGCACCAACGTTAAAGTTACAGGACGAACTTTTGAAGGTAAAATTTCAACCCATACTTTTACTTTAGGCGATGAAACTAGCATGGCTGCAAATGTCTGTGGTCCAGCGTTTGGCTATCTTAAGGCAGGTGTGGCTCTGAATCGTCGCGGAATCACTGGTTTGTTTACCGCAGCAGAAATTATGCCTCAGTTTGTTAGGTAATTATTTATGAACAAAGCGATCGCCTTTTTACCTTTCATGTCTTAAGATGATCAAAAAGCGATCGCTTTTCTTGATTATTGACAAAATATGATTAGTCAGGGTAACCAGTGACATTGATTACTGCTGTGCCAGAATCCGACTTACCATAATCGTCTTGAAGCGTGTAAGTTAAACTAAATTCACCTATCATTGAACCAGCAGTATAGATAATTTTGTTATCTTCAACCACAGCATTCCCACCAAATATACTATCAATGCTAGCAATAGATTTAACATCACCATCAGGCTCGATATCGTTAGCTAGAACGTCTATGATTATAGTATTAAGGATATTAGTAGTTGCTGTGTCATTTTGGGCTATAGGTGCAGCATTAGGATCATTATCAACTACTAAAACAACATCCTGTAAATCGTAAGCACTGCTATCACTGTCGCTAGTACCAAGTTCAACCAAATACAGTTCTTTATATTTGTCGAAACCATTCAGCATTTGAGCGATAGAACTTTGACCAGAAAATCCGCCAACATTGGGTAATGTATCATTAGAACCCAATAATTCAGTACCCAGAGGTGGCAAGCTAGAACCTTCTGTTATGCAACTTAGGTTGTAAATCTCATATTCAAATTCTAAATCATTTACAGAATCAATATCGGTAGACAGATATTTATCCCCTTTAGACATTGTGGTCAGCAAATTGTTGTTTTGGTCGTATACATTAACTTTGATATCTGCCTGAGTACTGTCGGAATCACATTGAAAAGCCGACTCAAAATAATGCAATTCTAGTCCGAAAATATCGCTACCTGACTCGGCAACTGCTTTTTCAATTCCTGATTGAGTTACTAGACATCCTGCTAATAAAATAGCACCTAAACTAAAATAAGATTTTTTCATTTTCATTTTGATAAGATGATTAATTTAAATATTTGTTTACAAGTAAGCGGTTTCGAAACTCTATGCCTCGATAATTAATTTATGGCAAGTTATTACTCTTCTATTAATTGATTTTAGTTGCCAGTGAATCAACAATAACAATGATGAATAGATAACGTAAACTCTCGAAAACACTGAAGTTTAAGTTTAAAGAAAATGTATACTTGTCTAATATTGAATGAATTTAATGTAAAGATGATTCCTGAAGATTAATTTTAAAAACCCCGCGTATTTTTACTGATATTTTTGTTTAAAATTTAACCAAAGAAAAAGCGATCACAACTAGGGTGATCGCTTGTTGGTTTTTGATATTACTTAACTCTAAAAGTGAAAGTTTCTAGTCAGGATAAGTGAACTCAAATGGGTATGGATCAACATCATTAGTAAAACCATCGCCGTCACTGTCATTATTATAATCAAGGAATTCTTCTGGTTCACCATCTTCGGTTGGAACAAAGTCGATCCCTTCCACATCTGTTAAACCCATACTAGAAGTATCGTAATACTCGTAGTTGTTTCCTGCTTCGAGAGTTAGTTTAGCTAATGATTCGTCATTATCGTCAAAGCCAATCAGACGGTTATTAGCAAAATCCCAACCTAATCCTTCAAATTTAACGCTGTCAGAATCTAGTCCATCTTTTTGATTGTTATCAACTACCTCAATGATTGCTCCCGTTAAACTATTTACTTTATAAGTGTGGTCATCAGCATTGTCGGTAACATAAAGATTACCATCGGGTGCGTGTTCAATATCTTCAGCATTGGTAGATGATTCTCCTAAGCCTGTTATGTTGCCAATTTCTTGAATTACGCTACCATCAACTTTACTAATTACATAAAGTTTGTCAGTTGCACTAGATCCATTATTTTTTAATAAAGCTACCAACTGACCAGTATTGGGATCGATGGAAAGACCAGATAAATTATCGCTACTACTATCAAAATTAATTCCAATTACGCCAATTATCTCTACTACGTTATCAGCGGTTGTACTGGCATCGGCAATGTTGAATTTTAGTAGAGTAGCAGCATTCCCACTACCAGTCAGCTTACGGTCAAGAGCTATGTACATATCTCCATTGGCATCTAGAGTCATAGCTTCCATATCAGAACCAATATTTTTAACAGTACCGTTATCGTTCCATTTGAGTTTGCCGTAGTCGATCATGGTGCTGGAATCTGTATAATTTGTCATGACAAATAGCTGACCGTCATCTTCATCTATTCCCCAAAGTTTAGGAATTAGCTCATTAGCATCATTATCATAGTCGCAATTTGCTTCTATATCGGGAATATTATCAAGAACATAGTTCGCTTGTAAGTCAGATAGTTCAAAAGCTCCATTACTATATACGATGGTCATCCCGTTTCCTCCAGTATCACCATCTTTCAACAGATTTTTCAGTTGGTTTTTTTTGCTGCCAGGATTAGTAGGGTCATATTTAGTTACTGTAATAACCTCTCCAGAAGACAAAGTTACCGAAGCAGCCAAATTATCACCATGACCACTGTTATTATCTTCACAGGTATCTGCAACTGCTTTGTTGGTTCCAACCTGAGTTACTAAGCTGACTGCTATAAAAATACCAATAAGGGTCTTGGTAGTAAGTTTTTTTAGATTGATTAATTTAAGCATTGATATAAATTTCCTTGGTTGCAGAATAAATAATGTTTGTATTAATTAATTTGAATGTCTTCAGTTATTAATTGGTTTTGTTTGCCAGTGAATCAACAATAACAATGAGAAATAGATAACGTAAACTCCCGAAAATACTGAAGTTTCAGTTTGAAGAAAATGTATATTTGTCTAATATCGAATGAATTTAATGTAAAGATTATTTCTGAAGATTAATTTTAAAAACCCCGCGTATTTTTACTGATATTTTTGTTCAAAATTTAACCAAAGAAAAAGCGATCATCGTAGTTGCGATCGCTTGTTGGTTTTTGATATTACTTAACTCTAAAAGTGAAAGCTTCTAGTCAGAATAAGTGAACTCAGATGGGTATGGATCAACATCATCATTAAAACCATCACCGTCACTATCAGTATTAGGAACACTTTCTAATTCAATACTAGTTGTTATCGTAAAGTTAGATTGACTATAGTGTCTTTCTGCAAAGAAGAAATCTAGGTCATAAGTTTCGCCAACAGTCAAATCGAGATCATCTAAACTCACACTATCAGTTTGGCTAGTATGTACTCCGCCAATGTCAATAACTCTCTTACCATCAATATAAACAAAGACATCATCATCTCCACTGAAGGTAAATACTTCTCCACCTTTATAGGTAAATTTAGTATTTAATTCGTAGGTGAAATGATAGTTTTTATTGTCTCTGTAATTACCCCAAAGCTCACCATTGATGGGAAAAAACTGATTATTTTGGTATTTATAAGTACCATCATCTTGCAGAGTTAATTCAATCGAATGTTCTTTCCTTTTATTTACCCCAGGAACATCCCGATACCATTGATTAAAGGTATCTGGTCCATTAGTTGTTCGAGTTCCTTCACTACCATGAGCGTATACAGGTTTTTTATCTGTTCCTAATTCAGTAGTAACCAATCCTCGATCATCTCCAATTGCAGATTCAAAATCAGGGTGACTATCTTGGAAATCTCTAATAGTTCCTGTTAGGGTAAGGCTTGTTGGGGCTGATTCAGTATCTGCAACTGCTTTGTTGGTTCCAACCTGAGTTACTAAGCTGACTGCTATAAAAATACCAATAAGGGTCTTGGTAGTAAGTTTTTTTAGATTGATTAATTTAAGCATTGATATAAATTTCCTTGGTTGCAGAATAAATAATGTTTGTATTAATTAATTTGAATGTCTTCAGTTATTAATCGGTTTTGGTTGCCAGTGAATCAACAATAACAATGAAAAATAGATAACGTAAACTCCCGAAAATACTGAAGTTTCAGTTTGAAGAAAATGTATACTTGTCTAATATTGAATGAATTTAATGTGAAGATAATTCCTGAAGATTAATTTTAAAAACCCCGTGTGTTTTTACTGATATTTTTGTTTCGAATCTAATCAAAGAAAAAGAGAGCACAACTATGGCGATCGCTAGTAGAGGAAGGCTTAAATAAAGGAGCGAAGCTCCTAGCTGTTAGCTATTAGCTATTAGCTATTAGCTTCAATCAAATGGGGTAAAAGAGCCCCAAACGGACGGCTGAAATGTTTGAGGAAACCTCAAACATCGCGTCCTCCTGATTGTAGACAACGTATAGACGATGGGGTATTAAACCCGATAGCTATTACTGAGATCTTGCACCTAATATGTAATCTATCTGTGCTATGAGGGTAAAGGGCAAAGGTTAAGGGGAAAAGGGCATTAAATTGATTACCAACCTCAAAATATTTAGTTTTTTTGTACTGGTGCAAGATCTGAGTATTAGCTACGAGCCGTTTACCTAGATAAACTTTAGAGCTAAAGGCTAAAAGCTAAAAGCTAAAAGCTTTTTTGATAAGGTAACTATCAAGCTGTTAAAACCTTACTTTTGTAAGTCCATTTAAAAGGTTTTCTCCTGTTCCTTTGCTTTCTCAAGACCCTCAACCTTGTTTTGCCTCGAAGAAATAGAAAATAATTATGTTGAATACTGCCTTGGTAACTATCAATTCCTAAATTTCCTTAAAATAATCAAGCTCAGTAGAATATATGTTCCTGGTTCTAACGGATTTTGTGGTCAATCATTTTGAAGGGTTTTACGACCATTCATGGAACTAGCAATCAGGAGGTTGTGAAGCCAATTATGATGGTAGCTGAAGCCATTAAGATCGCTAAAGGGTGAGATTCGTGTAGAGCATTTTGAGCGAGTTCTAGTTCCGTAGGGATGAAAGTTCCAGATTAGTGCCATGGAACGCAGATATAATTTTGCTGATGTCGTCGAGCCATGGAAGTACTGCATTGTATACAATAAGCGGTCTTGATGATTCATCAAACGATCTACCATATTGCTAGTGCGATGAGCTCTCCGAAAGCGATAGGCTATTTTGAATTGAGCAGCACGACGACACAATTTTCTCATCTTGTGAAGAGTTCGTTTCCTTCTAATGTGTTTTTTACTCCAAATTAAAGCTAATCGTAGTCCTTTCAAGAATTCAGCAGCAGTGCTGGCTTTATAAGCTTTCCAAAGCTTGGTTTTCCGTTTTTTTCTTAAATTGCGATAATTAGGGCTTCCTTTCTGTACTTTTAAGACCTCATGAAGAAAACACAAAATTAAAGTTACAGTGGGGAACAGGTTCAACCAAGCCTGTTGTGTTCCATCCCAAGCATCAGTATTGACTGTGATGGGTGTATAGTGAGGGTCAAGAAGACAAGCTTCAGCCTGAAATTCTCCGTAACCTTTGGTTAAAGCCTCCGCACTAGCAGATTCAGTGAAGCTAACTCCTAAAAAACAACCCTTAGCTACGGTAGTAGGAAGATAAACGCGATTTCCCTCTAACCAAGTATGTTTTTCATCTGCTACCAGGTGTTGAGGCAATTTTTGAGGATCTTTAATTGTAGTTCCCACAATAGAGGCTCGACCCAGAGAGAGGTAAATCCGATACCAATACATAGCATTACGACCGAAAACGTAAGCAATTGCATCAAATGGCACACCAAATTGCCTTAAATACATCGGTTTGTCTATTTCCTCTGTTTTTGCCACCATATAAGGCATCATGAAGTCAGGGCGCAATTGATAAACTTCTTGAGTCGTTTTTAGCTTAATACGACGCATTGATAATTCCTGTTTCCTAGAGACTACCCAATCATGAAAACTGAAACCTGACTCCATGCCTCTGGGGAAAATTTCAGGATACTTGCCATAAACTTGTAGCAAATAAGCTCTAAAATTGTGATGATCAGCGATTAGTTGTTGATATTGTTCTTCACTACCAACAGGTAAACAAATGCTTTTATCTCCTCTAACAGAAACTGCCATACTTGAGTTGAGACTGAAAATTAATTGAGTGCTTGTTGACTTTAGCCCAATTAAATTCTTCTTGTGATTTTAGCCCAATTGCTCTAAGTATTTATACTACCCACAAAATCCGTTAGAACCAGATATGTTCTATAGTGTTCCTGTAAGAATTTAGCGTGATTAATGACAGAAATCAACAACTTACCTCCAGCTAGTATTGAGGCGGAAGAAGCAATCTTAGGTGGTATTCTGTTTGATCCAGAAGCGATTACCAGGGTGGGAGAATTAATAGTTAAAGACGCTTTTTACGTCAAGGCACATCAAGAGATCTATCACGCAGCTTTAAGCCTTAATGCCAAAGGTAAGCCAACGGATTTTATTTCTCTTAGTACTTATTTGAGCGATCGCGATTTGCTGGAACATGTAGGTGGTACGACTAAATTAGCCCAGTTACTTAACCGTACTGTATCGGCGGTTAATATTGACCGTTATGCCAACCTCATCATGAAAAAATATGTCCGTCGTCAGTTAATCACTTCGGGACATGAAATTGTTGATCTGGGATATGATAACACCTCAGAATTAGAAGTTGTCTTAGATGCTGCGGAACAAAAGATATTTCGTCTGACTCAAGAACGTCCCCAAGATGGTTTAGTACCGATTGCGGAAACTTTGGTTAATACTTTTAATACTATTGAAGAACTGCATCAGGAAACCGCTTTACCTGGTGTTCCTTCTGGTTACTATGACTTAGATGCCATGACTAGTGGTTTTAGTCGTTCTGATCTAATTATTATTGCTGGTAGACCGTCAATGGGAAAAACAGCGTTTTCCTTATGTGTCGCGTCAAATATTGCTAGAGATTCAAAATTACCCATTGCTGTATTTAGTTTAGAAATGTCACGGGAACAGCTAGCTCAAAGGCTACTATCAAGTGAAGCGAGGATTCCTAGTAACCGTCTGCGTTCAGGTAGAATTGCTCAAAATGAGTTTAGACAGTTGATTGATGGGGTACAAAGACTTTCAGAATTACCCATCTATATCGACGATACTGCCAACTTAACAGTAATGCAAATGCGATCGCAAGTACGTCGTCTGCAAGCACAGCAAAAAGATCCTTTAGGTTTAGTGATGATTGACTATCTTCAGTTAATGGAAGGAGGAGACAACGACAACCGCGTGCAGCAGCTATCTAAAATGACGCGGAGTTTAAAAGGTTTAGCCAGAGAATTAAATGTGCCGATTGTGGCTTTATCTCAGCTTAGTCGTGGAGTAGAACAAAGAACTAACAAACGTCCCATGCTATCTGATTTAAGAGAAAGTGGCAGTATTGAACAAGACGCGGATTTGGTAATGATGATCTATCGTGATGAATACTATAATCCCGATACTCCAGATCGAGGTATTACTGAAGTTAGTATCGTAAAACATCGTAATGGTCCCGTAGGAACTATTAAACTGTTGTTTAATGCTGAATTAACCAGGTTTGAAAGTTTAGCCAAGCCAAGTGGCTATTAATTAGATGATCTCCATTGGTGGTTAGCCAATTTTTGGCAATATTACCACTTCACTATTTGCAAAGGGTCAATTGCTCAACGGTCAGTCCAACTTCCATGATCGCCTTTTGACAACGTTCGGGACTAGGATCTCCAGCAAAAATTCTTCTTTTCAGGCGGTGAGCGATCGCTAGAAGCTCTTTATCGGGCAGCCAGGGAAAGATTACGGTATCTCCTTCTGCTGAATAAAGAGAGATTGTTTGCTCGATTAGCCCTGTTTGGAGATAGGATTCTTGCAGCACAATTAAATTGCTCGCTTTCTCAATCAGCCAATCATGGTCCCAGTCATCAGAAGTAATGGCGAGAGCTACAGTTGCATTTGGGCAGCGAACACAAAATTCGGCTGAGGCAGTATCCCCACAAAATAAGACGTTTATCTGATCAAAAAGATACCAACAGCCCGATTTAATGTCAATTTGGGTTAGACTCATGACTTGCTTAGAGGAACTTTGTAGTTCCCTTGCCCTTATTATCCCGCGAAGATGGGACGAATGGTGAGAAATCACAGTTTTCTCTACTTCTGCTGCTTCTAATCCTGCTCTAACTTTGGGTATGACTTGAAGGATTTTCTGTGACGGTAGCGAAATTGGTTGAGCTTTGTCGGCTAAATTGGAGCTTTTTGTTTCCCTCAGAGCTTGACTAATTTCTTTATGGGTTATTTTGTCCCCTTGTTGTGCTTTATCTAAAAAATGTTGGCGAATTGACTTAGGTGTGGAAGGTGCTGCCAATTTATAAAGAGCGGAGGTAGCAATGTCAAGTTGGGCAAAATTTGCACTTTCACTAAAAGCTTCATAGACATTGATAAAGTTATAGGCAGTGCGCCGACTCCAGCCGAATTCTGCTGATAACCAACCTTCAAATTGACCATGTTGCAGTTGCAATCGCACTTCAATCAATTTTTGTCCTACTTCCCAGATATCCTGAGCCGTACGACGCAAACGTTCTTTTATTTCTCCCGTACGTTGTTGAACGATGCTTCGTTTTTTGGGAGATAAAATTTTATAATCAAAACGAGTAACTACTTGAGTTTTTTTTTGTTCAGATAGCACAGACATATAAATTAATTCTCGTCTTTCAGCTAAAAAACCACTGTAAAATACGCGCACTTAACTGTTCTATTCTATATTAGAGTGAACTACCCGCGATAAACCACGAGCTTCCAAATCCATAGAGAACCGCCTAGTCTAGATACACGACCTAACTTTGGTCTTACATTCCCTCCATTGGTAGCATCGCTAGTCCCTAACGATGTTTGCAGTATTCTATTTCCTTCAGCTCCAATGTTGATTGCCGCGTTTTCGTCTCTGCCGTGGTGCGTCTTGCAACTAGGACAAACCCAATTACGGACATCTAAAGACGGCTTATCAATATTGTGATGACAATCATAACAGGTTTTAGAGCTAGGAAAAAATCTATCTATTTCTACTAATTGATGGTAATGAATTATTCAGGTCTATAAAAAAAATAAGGTTCTCTTGAATTAACCTCAAGAGAACCTTACGGTGCATCTCGCACTAGTACGATTAGTATATAATCGTGCTGTTATTTACAATCAACTGCCCGATTTAGGCGTTGGTTAGTGCGTAATGCTTTTGATACAACTGTCTATGAAAATCAATGATTGAATAACCTAATTTCTTGATGAGCATTCTCTATTCAGTACCGCCACAATCAACTGCCCGCACGATTGCTGCTGCTGTATAATCACGATGAGCTTCCTCTGTAGGAGCAAAGGCATCACCTTCCTCATTTAACGGAGAAGCAACTCTACAATATTCCGACATTTGCTCGGTTAATATCTTTTCGTATCCAGTCACATCGGAAAATTCTATTGCTGGATCAACTTCTGGTAGGGTCGAATCTCCTCCTGTGAGTCTACTGCTTACGAGTTCTGCGGTCCGTCTTAAAAAATCGACTAACTCGATTCGGGTAATGGGATCATCTGGGCGAAAGTTTCCTGTCAGTTGAGATACATTAGCTGGGTAAAGATTCGCCTGTAGCCAATAAATTTCTTTAGCACTCCAGAGATCGTCGGGTACATCATTAAAAGGCGGAACTGTTCTGTTGGCTGGTTTTGCGTCAAGATCGATAGGAGTTACGCTGGCGATACCTTTTGTAATCATGACAGCAGCTTGACCCCTGGTTACTGTCTCATCTGGTTGAAAATTACCATCAGGGAAGCCCTCGACAATGCCTTTTTCTACAGCTACATCAATTTCTGTCTTATAGACATTATCACTGATATCGGGGAAACTCTGGGCGAGAGTGGGCAAAATGGACAAAGTTAATGCTGTAGTAGCTATAGTAGCTACCTTAATACTTGATAAAAGTTTCATGTTTTTTCCTTTAGAAAGTTTTAATGACTCAACTCGGCTATAGGTTATAGGTTTATACTCTGGTAAATATACCAAAGACTGATTCTGTTTTTTGTGATAGCAATTATTATAATTGTGAAGATTAACTTCAAAATTGCTGCGTACGTATTTATGCGTACTATTAGAGAATTATACCTGAAAAATAAATTTTTTTGCGTCTAACAAACTAAATTTAAGAATATTTCAGCCATCAAGTCTAATCGGGTGAACGAAAAAAGGTGTGGGAAAGCAAATATCTCAACAGCTCATAGCTGACTGCTGATAGCTTAAAGCCAATTGACAAATTTAAATGATGTTTTAAATGGTGTGAATTTTGAGGAAATTAGTTCCTCCTGCTATTTGAGTGGGAATACCTCCCATAATTAAAATTTTGTCTCCTGATTTGGCTAAATCCTGTTCTAATAAATAGGTTTCAGCTTGTTCGGTCAACTCCTCAAAAGTCTTTACTTCTTGCACGAGGAAGATAGGTTTAACCCCCCAAATTAAGTTTAAACGGTGATACACCTTAAGATTAGGAGTAAAAGCCAATACTGGGGCTTGAGGACGCTCTCCTGAAGCTATTAAAGCTGTATAACCAGAACTAGTAAAAGTAGCAATATAAGATAGATCGAGAGTCTTGTCGATGGCATTAAGGGCTTCGCTAAGGGCATGAGTTTCATCAGTTTTAGCTGGCGGATTATTGATAAACTGAAGACCAGGCTCAATATCTTCTGCAATCTTAGCTAACATTTCTACAGCTTTAACTGGATATTTGCCCACTGCTGATTCTCCAGAGAGCATTACCGCATCAGTACCATCAATAATTGCATTGGCTACATCACTAGCTTCGGCACGGGTAGGGCGAGGATTATGGATCATGCTATCAAGCATTTGAGTCGCAGTGATTACCGGAATATTTTTTAGGTTACATTTACGAATAATTTCTTTTTGTAGCAAAGGTACTTTCTCCGGACTCATTTCTACCCCCAAATCCCCACGAGCAACCATTATCCCGTCACATTCAGCAATAATTTCGTCGATATTGGCGATCGCTTGTGGTTTTTCAATTTTTGCCATTACAGGTACGTCAGAGGCATTTCTGGCAGCGAGAAAGTCTTTCAGAAAGAGAATATCGGCTGCTTGGCGAACAAAGCTGAGAGATACCCAATCGATACCTTGAGATAAGCCAAACTCTAAATCTTTTTGGTCTTTTTCAGTCATTGAAGGCAACCTTAAGTTCAAACTAGGAAGATTTACCCCCTTACGACTTTTGAGAACACCTCCTTCAACTACAGTACAAATAACGGCATGATCCTTGACTGCTTCTACTTTTAATTCCAATAATCCGTCATCCAAAAGTACTTGGGTTCCTGGTTGGGCTTCTTCTGCCAAACAAGGATAATCAATGGAGACAGTATCAGGCTGCTGGTCAAATTCGGCTAGGGGAACTAAAGTGAGCTTTGCTCCTTCAGTTATAGTTATTTCCCCTTCTAGCAATTTACCAACACGAATTTTTGGACCTTGTAAATCTTGAAGTAAGGTAATAGGGGTATCTAACTGTTCAGATACGGTACGTAGCAGCGAAACCATCCGAGCGTGATCTTCATAACTACCGTGGGAGAAGTTTAACCTGGCGACATTCATCCCTGCTTGCACCATTTGCTTGAGCATTTTGGGAGAACTACTAGCAGGACCAATGGTAGCTACAATTTTCGTACGATGAGTTAAAGGTTTCATGTCTTGCAGCTTAAGTGTATTTTTGGTGAAAGCCTTACCTTTCAATTATGAAAACAATTCTATCTTAAGTGACAAAAGAGGACTCCCGTTAAAGCTATTTGTGGAACGAGAGTGGAGCAAACTAGCTTAGCGGTGAGATGAATTTTGTCCAACAAATAAAACCGCGCAGCGACAATATTTAAATACATTTTCTGGTTAAAAACTTAATCTTTGTATGTTTGTCTGGCATAAGTAATGAGATAATAGGGATGGTTTGAAACAGCCCATCGAATGAGAGTCAAAGGTAGGTCAGTAGCTAGCTTGATACAAGCGTGAAGTTAAGTCCAGAACCGACCTAGTGAGAGAAGTGTTTCTGTACCTTGAAAAACAAAAACATGAGTTGCGACAAGGAAAAGCCTGTTGTCGCGTAAAAGTTTTTCAGTTTCAGGATGAAAGAAATTATTACATTTCTTGATTGTACGGTGGGGCGCATCGTGCAATTCAAACAAAATGTCTGTGGATTCGTTCTGGCGGGGGCATAGCTTTGGCTGTGTCTAGTTAAGAGGAAAGGAAGCAGAAATCTAACAACGTGAGTGTTAGAATCCCCCATTAAACTGCTTGCAGTTAATGGTGGGAGTCGTCAAAGAATTAAGGTTTAGGAAAGGTTAAGATTAACCAACAACAGTTCAGTGATTTTGACCAACCTTGGCTACTTAGAGATCGCCAGCAATTTAGCGATAAAACCACTCAAAGCGATTGCTACGCCGCGATTATGCAAATTTTGCAGTTTGATACTTTTATTTCCCAAAAATCTTCTACTTATTCAACTGATGGCCGCATTCTGTGGCGATCGCTTTTTAGTTAATATAATTAATATTTTTTGCTCGGTTGATTGTGTCATTTCTCAACTTTATATTTGTTGCTCTGTACTAGTTAGTTATGCAAACCGCTGTATCTTAATTATTGTTCTAATTGACACTATAATGTCGAACCTATGAGATGATTAGACGAGTTGCTAGTCGTGAGCTAAAAGCTAAGCGCGACACTGCGGTTTTTTTGCCCCGCAGCAAAGAGCAAGGGTCGTAAGAAGAGCTAAAACATCAGTAATCTCCTAAGTTATTTACCAGCAAACTAAATCCTCGCATGAATGAAGTGACCGTAGCTAATGGAAATGGAGTCTCTAAGGAAGAAATCGTTGCTGCCTTGGAGATTCCCGCAGATTTTAATTTTGATTTGCCCGATCCTGAAGATGACACGATTCAGGAATCGGATTTCCGACACCAATTAGATAGTATTTGGCAAATATGCGATCGCTTTGATCTCCAGACAGACATCTGGAGGGGGCGGGTATTGCGCTCGGTAAGAGATCGAGAAAAGAAAGACGGTGAAGGCAGAGGAGCAGGATTTCTTAACTGGTTAAAAGATCGTGAGATCACTAAATCCCAGGCTTATGCTTTAATTCAACTGGCAAACAGTGCCGATACCTTATTGGCAGATGGCGTTTTAGAGCCTGATAGTATTAATAACTTTAGTAAACGGGCATTTGTGGAAACGGCTAAATCTGCCCCAGAAATTCAGCAGCTAGTGAGTGAGGCTGCGCAAAAAGGCGATCGCATTACCCGTCGTGAAGTAAAACAGCTTTCTGATGAATGGACTGCCATGAGTTCAGAATTACTCCCCGATGAGGTCAAAGAAAAGGCAGCAGAAGGCTCTTTACCTGCCCGTCACCTTGCCCCTTTAGTCCGAGAGATGGAGAAGTTACCCGACTCTCATCTAATTGAAATAAAAAAAGAAATTGCTGAAAGCCCCGACATTGATACAGTCAAAATGATGACCAGTGAGGCGAAAAACCTCGCGAAATATTTGGATGCTGCTGCTCAAGTACAAACCTTACACAATAAGTCAGTAGACATGGAATTAGCCTTAGAAGAAGCCCTAAGACTTGACTGTATTAACACCGCTGCGGATTTGGTCAAGCAAGCCACCACTTTAGAGCAAACTGTCGGCAAACTTTATACTACCTGGAAACGGATCAGTAACGTTGCCGATCGCCTGTACGTAGAAACGGGGGCATCTGATCCTCATTTGCGATCGCTATTAATCTGTTTGGAGTCTTTGACTGGTGAGATTATCGAAGTGCCTTTAGATGAAGAAGGCGATCAAATTGTACGGTTAAAAGTTTTGACTGAAGATGATAACTAATTAGGGTTTGCTGAAAAAGTATTCTGTAATGAGGAGTAATGAGTAATGAGTAATGAGTAATGAGTAATGAGTAATGAGTTTCACCTTACTAGATTTAATTTTTACTTCTCAATTTTCCTATAAGTACAAGATTTACGAGCTTAAAGAGCTAATTTTCTGACACTTTATTCTTGACTAAATAACTCTAAAGCATTAGCCTATATGGGTTTGATGTTTATTCAGCAAGCCCTAATTAGAGCTATTGAAGCTTCCATAATGGCAAAGTCAGATTAGTCATTATTTCGCCACATTAGTGACTAAGCTGCTATTTTTTCGCTATCAGAATCACAATATTGCTGAATTACCTCATAACATTCCTCTACAGTTGCTCTTTGCTTCATTGCCTCAACTAAAGCTTCATAAGATTCCTGGTGTCTAGTCAAAAGATTAGTTGCCTGTAGCTCTGCCCAGCGTTCTTTCTGGGGATACCCCACCTCTGGTAAGCCTGCCATCATCAAAGCTTGTTTCAACTGCTGTCTGTCTTCTGCACCTCCCTGAGAGTTGCCATAGATCATTTTTTCCGCAGCCACTCCCGCCATCCAAACAGTGCAAAAACGTGACAAAGTTAAGCGCATTTTCTCAAATTCATAGGGTTTTGCCGTCAAAGCTTCGGTATCACAGCTTAAACCACCTCTGCCTAACTGTCCCTGCCTTAAAGCTTCCCAAACGGTCAAGGTATAGCCAGTGATCGGAATTCCCAGAAAATATGCGGTTAGAAAATGTCCTGCTTCATGGTAAATAATACGTTGGCGTTGTTCAGCAGAGGCAAATAAATCTAACAGGAGAGAAACACCACGACTATTCCAGCTTAGAGTATCTGCTGTGGCTAAACCGAGGATACCAAAGGTGACAGCAGCAGGAACAACAGGAGGAATATGAAAAATTGGACCTAATAAAGATGTCATAGTCATCAAGAAGATGCCGATCGCAATCAGATTTAAAGCAGTTTGGGGCATTATAAATATTTTTTATTTCAAAGCTTAGATATATGTTAAGTATATTAACTAAAGTTAATAAAGGATATCTAAAATTAGTTCGGGGTTCGTAAACTGATGTGATGGTAAGTGCGATCGCGCAATATCTAGATTGTACAGAATAAGTGCCATTGAGTCAGGGAATGGCTGAAGTTGAGAATCGATGGACGGAGTTGGAAGTAGAGGGAAGGAGTCAAGCTGTATAATATATCTGTAATTTGAGTCTAATGAAGTTTAAAGAACTATAAATAAGCTGATGGGGAAGAAGTCAGAGATTCAAATTTTTTTGGCACATGCCAACGAGGATAAAAAAGTAGTATCGGAACTCTACGACCGACTCAAGAGAGCAGGGTATAAACCTTGGTTGGATAAGAAAGACCTGATTCCAGGACAGAATTGGCGTTCCGTCATTCCAGAAGTGATCGCCAAAAGTCAACTGTTTATTGCTTGCCTTTCTAGCCTCTCAATTGCCAAACAAGGATTTGTTCAACGGGAGTTCAAAATGGCACTCACATATGCTGCTGATAGACCGCCTAGTTCAATCTACATCATTCCCGTAAGATTGGATGAATGTGAGATTCCTAATTTGCGACAGGAAGAGTATGGATTAAACCTGCGAGATATTCATTGGCTCGACTACTGGGAAGCTGATGGGTTTGATAATCTAGAAAGGGCGATCTCCTATCAATATGGACCCTTTGCTCAAGATCAACCCTTTGCTCAAGATCAACATTTCACTGAAGATTTGAGTAATGGTATCAAATTAGAGATGATTGCTATCCCTGGTGGCACATTTATGATGGGTTCACCAGAAGATGAAGGATTCGGTGACGAAAAACCCCGACACCGAGTCGCTGTACCGCCTTTCTTTATGGGCAAATATCCCGTAACTCAAGCACAGTATCAACAAGTGATGGGTAAAAATCCCTCTAACTTTCAGGGTGATGAGCGACCCGTAGAGCAAGTTTCTTGGGATGATGCAGTAGATTTTTGCCAAAGACTATCGCACCAAACTAGAAAAGAATATCGCTTACCGACCGAAGCGGAATGGGAATATGCCTGTCGCGCTGGAACAACAACACCATTCCATTTTGGAGAAACTATTAGTACCGATTTGGCTAACTACAGAGGCACAGATTGGGAATACGGAGGCAAAGTCTATCCAGGGAATTATGGAAGTGGTTCAAAGGGAATTTATAGAGAACAAACAACGACCGTAGAATACTTCAAAGTTGCTAATGCTTTTGGTTTATACGATATGCACGGAAACGTCTGGGAATGGTGTCAAGATGACTGGCATGAAAACTATCAAGATGCGCTAAATGATGGTAGAGCATGGCTTACAAAAGAAGGTAGTCTAAGAGTAATACGCGGTGGTTCATGGGACTACGATCCTGTTGACTGCCGTTCAGCGTCCCGCTACGACGATACGCGCGATGGCCGTATCGGCATTATCGGTTTCCGTGTTGTGTGCGTCGCCCCCTGGACTACATAGCCCTCTGCTCTTTTGCCCTCTTGCCCTTGGCTCGGAAAAATTTTTATCTTGCATACTACATAAAGCAATTTATATACTACATATTAAAAAAGCTGTCAAAGGTTTAATTGTTCCCTCAAGGGTAAGGTGGGCGACGCGGAGCTAGTCCTAAAGGATACCGCGACCCATATACTTTAGTGCAATGTTCACCTACAAGTTATCTGTTGAATTCTTTTTTCTATGTAAAAGCAATGATTAGCTAGATTTCAAGCAAATTTATGAATAAAACCGATCTCACCTCGGAGATGAAACTTGCTCTCTGGGTATTGCTCTAAGAAATCTTGCACACCAGAGCGCACTTGTTCTCCCCAATAATCTGAACCCACATCATGAAGTATAATGATTCCACCTGAAACTACATAGGGAAAAAGAAGCTCCAGATCGCTTTTGACCGCAGCCTTTCTATGGTCAGCATCTAAAAAGACAACTTCAAATGGACCATACTCTTCACAAATACGTTGACCAATAATTTCAGACGTTTGAATTTCAATACCATTATTGCTTAGTTTTTGATTGCTTAGTTTTTGGCGGTCTTCTTCTTCAGGAAAACAGCAGGAGAAAAATCCCCGATGTAGAGTGAATCTTTCAGCAATGCCCAAGTAATTAATTAGCTTGGCTACAAAATCTAGATTGGTGGATTTATTACTAATATTGAATTTTCGGAGACAAAGAAAGTTTTGTGCTTCAACGGGAAGATCCGAATCAATGCACACAATCTCTGCTTGCGGGACACATAACCCCAAGACAGCCGATGAAACCCCCACAAATGTCCCAATTTCTAGAATTTTCTGAGGATTTCGTTCTGTAATGAGCCTAATTAGTTCTTGAGCATCATCAATTTTGAGAGAGGCATTTTCGATAAATCCATATTCAAGTCCTTGTTGACTTAAAAAAGACAAGGCTTGTTCGCGAGCTTCCTCTGGTTTGATCATTATTGCTTTTGCGGTAACAAATCTCACCTATTTTATAAATATAGAATAAAAGGGAAAAATAGCACTTAGTCTCAAAATGCGATCGCGCAGGGTCTTGCTTCGCTAGTTCTAACTCTATTAGAGGCTTAGAGCTTAGAGCTTAGAGCTAAAAGCTTTTTGATAACTAATTACTCTGATTAGAATTTGGTTTCTCCGTTGCTGGAGTAGTTTCCGTAGATTCTGGCTCGGTTTCAGTTGTTTGATTAACTGGAGAGTTTTCTGGTGGGGCTATTTCTGGAGGAGGAATCAAAAACAAGGCTCCAGCAGCGATCGCCAAACTAGAAAAACCAATTGCTACGGGGGTTAGTCTTTCTGCCAAGGGTTGTTCTGGTTTACGGTAGCGTTTGCTAACGGGCTTAAGTTCCAAAGTCATATTAGGCAAAGTGAAACGATCTGCATAAAATTGATCGATCGCATCAACTAAATCAAATAGCTCTACCGTACTTAAATCAATCTCGGTTTTAGCCTCTTCACTATTAGGCTCAGGTTCTAAAGTTAAGCGATGGAGGTGCTGCTCTGTTAGTTGAGTGATAGATACTTGAGGATATTCAGTAGTGCTGCTATCAGACTGGGATAGACCACTGAGAAGCCCTTGAGTATAATTACTTACAGTATGAGCTAAGTTTTGCAAAAAAACGCTACCACCACTCAATTTTTGATTTGATTTCAGCAGGTGACACTCAGCATTAATCAGGATAGACATTGGTGCCTGCCCACTCAAAATATCGGCATTTTCAGCATCAGCGTCTTCTAAACCTTCTAAAATTAGATTGCAGTTAGGCAAACTATACTGTCGTTTCGTATTCATGGTTAGACCACTTCTCCATCAAACAAACTAAACCAGACTCGGTGCATTCCTCTTGTTCCAGTACAAAACAACAGCTTATTTAACAAAGATAAAGCCAATTCGTTAAGCTGTTCTTCTGAGTTAATATAGGCTGATACCTTAGCACGACGAGAGTTCATTCGACTACGAAAATGGGCGCGAAATCTTTCTAAATATTCTGAGAGGCGAAAATGATTATCGACAGGCAGATTTTTTTCACGCATCTGTTGCTCTGCTACCAATAGCTGTCTAATAATCACCATCAAGTCTTTCGCTCGATAGGTGGCAATAATTACCAGTGCTTTTGCCTGATCCAAACTCAAATAATCTCTGGTATAGGAGCGTCTCCAGGGATTGCTACAGCGTAAACGCCAGAGGTTAACGCGATGTTTAATAATTTGCTCGATGCCCAGTTGCCTTGCTTTTGCTAGCATCTGTTCCGATGCCCCGAGTTCCAAAGCTTCTAGAGCCAACAGCAGTAAATCAATTTGTTGTTGGGTACGAGGAGAACAACCCTTAGAAGGGAGAGATATGTCTGGTAAAGTATTTAAGATCGACGTTGGGCTGTCTACTGTGTCAGGAAAATCGGATTCTAAACTGGCAGATTGGCTCATTATAAAATCAAGTCCAAATTTTAGTTATCTATGATTGTTCTTTGTCGAGGATAACAAATTAAATCTCTGATGCTATGATGCCATAGCTATCTGGGTCAGCAAATAGTCTAGTCTAATTTATTGACGTTTATTTATGGAAAGAGAAATGGAACTTAAATCTCTGATTCGCGATATTCCCGATTTTCCTCAACCAGGAGTTCTGTTCCGAGACATAACTACTCTATTAAGTAATCCTCAAGGTCTGCGCCATACTATCGATCGCTTGACCGATAAATGTCAAACAGCAAATTTAGTCCCAGACTATATTGTAGGTATGGAATCGAGGGGCTTTATCTTCGCACCACCATTAGCTTATCAGCTAAACGCTGGTTTCGTTCCAGTACGTAAGCCTGGAAAACTTCCGGCAGATGTACATTCAGTAGCTTATGAATTAGAATACGGCACAGATCAGCTAGAAATCCATCAAGATGCGATCGCTCCTGGGGCAAAGGTTTTAATTGTTGATGATTTACTAGCCACAGGAGGTACAGCCAAAGCTACAGCGGAATTGTTATCTAAAATGGACGCCGAGGTAATTGGGTTTGCCTTTGTGATTGAATTGCTAACTTTAAAAGGCAAAACCCAACTTCCTGAAGTACCTTTAATTAGCTTAGTCCAGTATTAAATTGCTTTTCGTAATCTAAAAATGGTTGAATGATATTCTGGAAATTTAATTACAAATAATTACAAAATTTTAACGGTTTAATAGTAATCTATGAGCGTTGGTCATAACCACAGTAGCGAGTATAGAATTGTCTATAATTTCTAGATCACAGATCATTTTATTGTCATGTAGCGGATCGGGTTTGACTAGTGTAAGTCTTAACTCTTAAGAGAGTAACTTCTTTGACTACGACCCTTTGCCTGCTGTGATCTAAGTCTTTAATCATAAACGATCCTAAAATTAAATAAGGAGTCAGGAGTGGGTAAGAAAAATCGATTGATTAAGGTAGTAGGTGTTGGAACAGCGATCGTCATCAGCAATATGACCATAGCTGCTGCCGAAAAAACACCTGATGCTGGTTCAAACAGTTATCATGCAGCTAAAACCAAGGATATTAAGATCGGTAACAAGCAAATATTACTGACCTACCAGTCTGCTTTTCCTATGGGAATTACGATTAAGCATCAGGACAAGCAATTTAACTCTGTTACTAATTTTCGACCCTTAACTGACCAGAAAATAGCTCAAGCTCAGCTTAATAGTCCAGATAATGTCAGCCCTGAGATCCTTAAACCAGCCCAACAACCAATTCCCAACACAGAGCAACTCAATCCTAGTGGTAATCCCCTGTCTTTTCCCACTAAACCTGGCGAAGTTGAGGTTGATACTGAAAAACCGATTACTCTAGAGCAGGCGCTGGAGATATCTCTAAAGAATAATCAAGAAATCCAACAAGCTCGACTACAAATCGAAAGTGATGCAGCTGCTTTAAGACAGCAACAGGCAGCGCTGTTTCCTACTTTTGGTTTAACTACGAGCTTTACATACAGTGATGATGCCTTTCTCGATGGTCCTCTTCAGCAAACTATTAATAATCGGACACAAGAAGGAATCGATGCTGGTCTGTCACCCCAAGATGCCAGAGAGTTTACAGAAGATGGTATTACTGATTCTGGCGGTTCTATCAATAGTAACTCCGCCGATTATAATGGAGGTGTCGCCCTTAACTATGATATTTACACTGGTGGTCTCAGAGGAGCCAGCATCAGGGCTGCCAAAAAGCAGCTACGCAATACAGAGTTAGCGTTAGAAGTGGCAGTCGAACAAGTTCGTTTGGAAACTGCCTTTAATTACTACGATCTCCAAAATAGTGATGCCCAAGTCGAAATTCAAAACGCGGCGGTAGAAGATGCCTCTCAAACCCTGAAAGATGCTCAACTGCTGGAAAGAGCAGGATTAGGCACTAGATTTGATGTATTGCGAGCAGAAGTAGAATTATCTCAGGCACAGCAGAACCTCAACACTGCCATCGCCGATCAGAATATTTCTCGGAGGCAGTTAGCAGAAACTTTGAGTGTTTCTCATGACACAGAGCTATCGACTGCGGATGCTATTGAAGAAGCTGGGATATGGAATCTAGAGCTAGCAGAATCTATTGTGCAAGCTTTTAAAAATCGTGCTGAACTAGAGCAATTCCTACTGCAAAAAGAAATTAGTGAGGAACAACGGAAAATTGCTCTATCAAGCATCAGACCCACAGTGAGTGCTAGTGCTGACTACACAGCTAACAACGACTTTGAAGATAATTTTAATTTTAGCGATCGATATAGCGTTGGTGTAAACGTACAGTGGGCTCTATTTGACGGTGGAGAAGCTCGTGCAGGAGCAAGACAGGCCGAAAAAGGTGCTGAAATTGCGGAAACCCAGTTTGCTGATCAGCGCAATCAAATTCGTTTTGCTGTCGAGCAAGCTTTTTTCCAATTAGAATCTAATAAAAGTAATATTGGTACTGCTGCCAAAGAGGTGGAATTGGCAGTAGAAAGTTTGCGTTTGGCTAGATTGCGTTTCCAGGCAGGGGTAGGTACTCAAACTGACGTAATTGATGCTCAAACTCAGTTAACTACGGCGCGGGGGAGTTTACTTTCTTCGATCACAGATTACAATCAATCTTATGTTACTTTACAGAGAGAAGTTTCTAATCTTCCTAATAATGTTTTGCAGGATTTGCCTTAATCAGGTTTTTGCAAATATACAATCTTTAATTGATTAGTTATTAATTATTATTAGTATTAGCTATTAACTTTAAATTCCTGAAACTATGCTGTAAATAAGTATAAGAGCTTCATGAGAATACCTCCACTATCACTCCACTATCAAAATTAATTAATGTGGTTTACCAAGTTAAAAGCTACTGGCAATTGGACTTGGCTTTGTTTTAGTCTCAGTGTCCTAGTTTTTCCTTTGTTTCCGGCAATGGGCGCATTGGGATTAGTGATAGTTCTGGGGGAGATTTGGCGCAATAGCTACAGCAAGATGATCAAAAGTTCTCTTAATCAAGGGTTAGGAGTACTAGCGGGTTTATTAATCGTCAGTTCAGCGTTGGCGGAATATCCTCTAGAAGCTTGGCTAGGGTTAGCTAATTTCTTGCCATTTTTTGCTTTGTTCGTTGCTCTCAGGTACCTAATTATCAAACCTGCTCAACTCAGACAACTATCTTGGTTACTCATACTTCCCACCTTACCGATAGTAGTTTTGGGTTGGGGACAACTTTTTGCTGCTTGGGATACTCCTAGTTTAAGCGAATCTATCTTAGGCTGGGAGCTAATTCCCTTGGGAGTTCCACCAGGGAGAATGTCATCGGTGTTTAACTATACTAATTTTCTCGCTATTTATCTGGCGATCGCTTTTACTTTAACATTGGGGTTATGGTTGGAAACTTGGCAGTCTTGGGGACAAAAATTGACAAAACAGCAAGTCCAAAGCTGGCTACTGTTGACGCTAATTCTCCTGGCAGACATCGGCGGATTAATTCTTACCAGTTCTCGAAATGCTTGGGGGCTAGCTGTATTTAGCTTTATGGCTTATGCCCTTTACATGGGCTGGCGTTGTCTCTTGTGGGGGATTACAGGTGCTACAACAGCAATTTTGTGGGCTTCTTTTGCCCCTAGTCTGGGTGGCGCACAATTACGCCAAGTTGTTCCTAGTTTTATTTGGGCAAGACTATCAGATCAGCTTTATGAACGTCCTGTAGAAACCCTCCGCATTACTCAATGGCAGTTTTGCTGGGATTTAATCAAAGAGCGCCCTTTTCTTGGTTGGGGACTACGCAACTTCACTCCTCTCTACGAAGCTAAAATGAATTTCTGGTTTGGACATCCTCATAATTTATTCTTGATGTTAAGTGCCGAGGCGGGAATTGCTGCTACATTATTACTCGTTGCTGTTATCGGCTTAATTATGTTTCATGCAGCCAGATTATTGTTGAATTGGTCTGGCGCAGATTCTAAGCTAATCTTTTTCAGCTATGTGGTTGCTTTTACCTGCTTCATTCTGTTTAACCTGACAGACGTTACCATCTTCGATTTGCGCGTGAATACTATTGCCTGGATACTCTTAGCCGCAATAAGTGGTATATCTAATACAAAATTCAGTAAAAATGAAATTAACTAGTTGAGATTATAAATATCCAACCTTCCCATATTTGAGAAAGGCTATAAATCAATACATAAATTGACAGATAGTATACTTCAACTGACAAATACTAGTTATTGATTATCCATTATTCATTGTCAATTATTATCCCCGATGGAAATTCTTATTGTCGAAGACGAACAGGAAATTGCTCAATTAATTGAACAAACTTTAGTTAAAGAAAGTTTTTCGTGTCGGATTGCTAATAATGGATTGGCTGCCTTAGATATTTTCAAACAGCAACAGCCCGATGTAGTTATTCTTGATCTAATGCTTCCTGGTTTAGATGGACTAGAGGTATGCACTCGGATTCGCCAGCAACCATACGACAAAGACCCTTATATCCTAATGCTTACCGCCAGAGGCGAAGAAATTGATCGGGTGATTGGACTATCTACAGGTGCAGATGATTATTTAGTTAAACCTTTTAGTCCCAGAGAATTAGTCGCCAGAGTTAGAGCCTTATTACGTCGCAGCCTGCGACATGGAGTACAGGAAGATAATTCTCAAACCTACCGCACCAAACATTTTGCTGTTGATTTAGATCAGCATATCGCTACTAGACAGTTAGAATCACAACCCGCAGAAGAATTAGACCTTACTACTCTTGAATTTAATTTACTCTCGACATTTCTCAGCTATCCAGGTCGTGTTTGGAGTCGTACTCAGCTAATCGATAAGCTTTGGGGCAATGACTTTTTTGGTGATGAACGGGTAGTTGATACTCATATCAGAAGACTGCGAAAAAAAATTGAACCTGATTCGGCTAATCCGACATTTGTTAAAACCGTGGTTGGAGTTGGTTACAAGTTTGAGGATGAGAACAGCTAGACAGACAAGACATGCCTTAGACATGCCTTGTCTCTTCTAATTACTGATGGGAATTAACGGGAAAAATCCAGCTGGTGATCTGTGCTATCAGCAATCCACAACCTAAACCTGCAACGTTAGCTACTAGATCGTTAAACTCTCTGTATCGATTGACATAGGGTTGAATTAGTTCAATTCCCCCACTACAAAAAATAAACAATAAACCGATTAGAAGCCAATATTTTGGTTTTCTCAAAGCTGTCGGAAACATCAAGACACCATAAGCAATAAAATGATGAGTTTTGTCTGTGCCAGGTACGGCAGGTAAGTTGGCTAATGGCCAAAGAGAGAGAATAGTAATCATTGTCAGGATAAACAACGTGATGGATATCCAATATTTTCTGATTAAGGTCAATAGTGCAATTATCAAAATACTTTAAAAAATTAAATTAACCATAGATAATCTCTCATAATAATTAGCTTTTGGACAGCTTATTTAGCTAAACCTATAATAATCATCATTCCCGTTAACTTTTTCACGGTTTAAATCATGATAATTTTAGATTTTGCTGCTGTTTCCTGTTGCGATCGCCTATGAGCTACCGTTTGATTTCTCTGTTGGGACTATTTGTCTTCGTTGCTATCAGCTATCTCTGTTCTAATAACCGCAAACTTGTTCCTTGGAATACGGTGCTGTGGGGCGTTGCCCTACAGTTGATTTTAGGGGTGCTACTGCTCAAAAGTGCGATCGGCTTGAGAGTATTTCAGTTTTTGGGTTCAGTTGTCGAACAGTTTTTAAATTTTTCCGATGCAGGAGCAAAACTATTATTTGGCGATGGCTTTGAAGAGCATTTTATTGCCTTTAAAATTTTACCAACAATTATTTTCTTCTCTGCTTTTATCTCGCTCCTCTATCACTACAATATTTTGCCTCGCATCGTTGCAATGATGGGTTGGGTAATGATGAAAACGATGAAGACATCAGGGGCAGAATCTTTAAGTTGTGCAGCCAATATTTTTGTCGGACAAACCGAAGCTCCCTTAACGATCAAACCTTACTTATTTAGCTTAACCAAATCGGAACTACATTCAATCATGACGGGAGGCTTTGCCACCATCGCAGGAGGAGTTATGGCTGCCTATATCTCCTTTGGAATTCCCGCGGAACATTTACTTGCGGCATCAGTAATGTCTGCCCCCGCAGCCTTAGCCGTATCAAAATTGTTTTATCCAGAGACAGAAAAACCCCAAACTCAGGGCAAAATTGAAACTCCGCTAACCTCTAAGTACGTTAATGGTATTGATGCTATTACCACTGGTACAATTGAGGGGCTTCAATTGGCACTGAACGTGGGAGCGATGTTAATTGCTTTTTTAGGGTTATTGGCTTTATTTAATTCATTGTTAACTGTATTGGGAAATTGGATCGGCGTTCCCTCTTTATCCTTAGAATGGATCTTTTCCTACCTGATGTTTCCTGTTGCCTGGTTGATGGGGATTCCCTTGGTTGATTGCCAAACTGTAGCCGTTTTGTTGGGTAAAAAGCTAATTTTTAATGAATTCATCGCTTATCTAGATTTACAAAAGCTTATTTCGGGAGAAGTCCCTGAAATTTCAGAGCGAGCTAAAGTTATCGCTACCTATGCTCTTTGTGGTTTTTCCAATCTCGGTGCAATCGGTATTCAAATCGGTGGTATCAGTGCGATCGCTCCTGAGCGTCAATCAGATTTGGCTCAATTAAGCTTAAGAGCTTTGGCTGCTGGCTCCATAGCTTGTTTTATGACGGCTTGCGTAGCAGGAATCTTGATTTAGATTAGATAGCTTATAATTTGCGATCTCCAACACAGTCAACAGTCAACACATAGTAGGGTGAAAAATCAAATAAATTACAATGCTACAAAACAGTTGGTTAATGCTCCCTAATCAGTAATCATTCCCTTACTCATTTTTGAAAATGAGAGTTAGAATCGTCGTGAATTATTGGGCTAAAATTATGAACGACTCTCTCAAAGGTAATCAAAAAGCTTTAACCCAAGCTGAGTTAGCCAGTCAATTAAAGCTAATTAATATTGCAGAAATAGAGATACTTCAAGCAGTTTTATTGGTAATTAATACCCAATACTTCAAAGAGAAGCAATACATAGAACCAGCCTTGGCATGCGCCCTACTCCTGAACCATAACCAGGTTCCTAGTCTCTACGCAACTTCGCCTCGTGGATACCTTAAACAGCAAAAAGAATATGCCAAACGATGTAAAGACAATATTCACCACAAACTCTTGCCTGAGACAATTGAAAAAGTACTGCAACGAAACATTCCCCGCACCCTAGAAAAAGATGTTGTTATGACGAGAAACTCAGCCTTTAAGCAGGAGAGAACTGATGCCTGGCGCGAAATTAAGCATGGGAAACAGACCAAAGTAGGGGCTAGCGATATTTTTGATCTCCTGGCTAACCTCAGCCTGACTAATCTGATGGAAGGGGAAGTAATTGCCGATGCCTATAGTCATATTCAGACTGACTACTCTGCAACAAGCGATCACATCGATCTTTCGGATGTCTGTGCCTTGGTATTAAATCATGAAAGTGTGCCTGCTCTTTATGCCACTAACGCTAAGGAATACAACCAACAAAAACAAAGTTATTTAAGCACCTATCAAGCCAAGGTGCGTAAAGTAATCCGCCAAGTTGTTAGTCAGGTAAATTTAGAAGGTTCAGAACACTCCTTTACTGCTAATGTTACGGCAGCTAAAAACCAGGCTAATGCTCGTAATGTAAAGTCTTGGGATAATTCCGAAGAATGAGTTCGGAGCTCTCTCTCAAACTAGCTGAGACTTATGCCTTTTGGTAGTGCTAAACAAGACTATGATATCTGTACTAATGTTTACCTTAATAGTATTTTCTATGAGCATCGAACTCATTTACAGTAGGAACAAAATAATTAATAATCAGCTAATTATGATAGTTTTGCCAATAAAATAGACAGTGCAGATCTAAATCTCAGCCAGAGGTTCAACATAAAAAGCAACACCATCGTTACTTTCAAGCTGATAGTCGGGGAGATTTGCCACTACCACATCTCTCTCGGCTGCTGAGGGAGTGTAAAAATGAGCATCGATTATAGGGTTATAAAAACGGTATAGTGGGGTTGCTCCAGGGCGATCGCTTTCGTAACCGTAGTAAGCAATTCCCTCAAAATTATAATTTGCCAGATTATTGCTGATATTGTCGCGTTCTACCTCAGACATAGTATATAGATGACCCCCTGTGCTGGTGTTAAAAAAACGATATACTGGTTTTGTTGCCTTTAAAGCATCAGCATTTTCAGTAGCCGAAGCAAAAGATGCTCCTTCATAACTATATTTAGCCCGATTATTAACCAAAAAGTCTCGTTCTGCTTCTGATGCAGTATAAAAATGAACTCCAGCCTCTGGACTGAAAAAGCGATGGATCTTATTGTCAGAAAAAACGTCAATATCGCTACTGGGATTCACATCCTCAGTATCAATCAGTAAGCCATTAGGATCTGAGTTACTGAGACTCAATTCTCCTGAGATGTCATCGGGGTTGTTTTCTACTGGTGCTGCAATACTATCTGAACGTCGCTTTACTTCGGAGACAGCATTATAAAGATTGATCCTGAGATAAGAATCATTAGTATTACTAACGTTATCGTCCTCGTCATCACCATCGATAATCGAGTCTCCTGTGCTGCGTAGAATCTCATTGACTTCCTCTGGAGTTAGCAAACGACCACTAAACTGCAATGATGCTTCCTGTAATAAAGCAACTGCTCCTGCTACATGGGGAGCCGCTTGGCTCGTTCCTGCTCTTTCGCCAATTCTGCCACCTGGCACTGTGCTGGTGATAATCGCTCCTGGAGCAAAAATTACGTTAGGAGCATCTAAGCGTTGACTAAAGCTAACAATGCGATCTGCTCCCGTGGTGTAGTCAATACTGCCACTCTGCCAAACTGCATTGGATTGTGTTCCATCTTGCCACACAGCACCAACGGCTATAGTACTGGCGATTGCAGGAAATGTAATATTAGCTTGGTTAGGTTTTCCTGAATTGGCAAAGTAGCTATTTCCCGTGCCAGAAATAACTGTAACCCCAGCCTCCTCTAAACGTTTGATGTCATCGGAGATATTATCTCCTAATAGTATCGATTCTGGAGTAAAAAACCCTATCCCTAATGACAGATTCACTGCGGTTATATTGTACGCTTCTTTATTGGCTAATACCCACTCCAGGGAATCTTCTAATCTAGTGAAAAAACTCGCATCATTGTCGTTGAAAACTCGCAGACTAATTAAATCTACATCAGGAGCTACACCGATAGTCTCATTAGTTGCGCCAATAATTCCCGATACATGAGTCCCATGTCCATCGAAATCACTAGGATCGTTATCATCATCTACAAAATCATAACCAGTACGATAGTTGGGTGCAATTAAAGGGTGTTCTTTATCTATGCCCGTATCAATTACAACAATGCTCAAACCGCTACCATCGATCCCCGCAAATTGTGGATCATTTCGTAATTGAGTTAAGCCAATAAGGTCGAATGCTGGATTAACTCCTGGCTTTGCCTGTTCTATCTGTATAGTCTGATTATTAATCAAAACTGTTTGCTGATCATTTTCGTTTTGGATACGCTTCAGTTGTTGCTCCGTGAGGTGTTTATTTTGGACTAAGGAAGCAAACAATTCCCCTTCGTCTCCTGGGGTATCCAAGGAATTAAATTTTGAGTCTAAAAAATGACCAAATTCTTCTAAGATTACATCACTAATTGCTGGGGAGTTAGCAGAATTTGCCACCACAAATTCTGTGGCGAGATAAATTGTATTAGTCTCAGCAGAGTATGCACCATCAGCATGATTAATTTCTGCACTAGAGATGATTTCTAATTCAGGGAAATCACTAATATTGTGGTTAACTGCATTGTTTAACCACAATATTGCTGCCTCGCTCTCAAAGCTAGTGCCAAAAGCAGCCTGAAGAGTTGCTGTTCCTTGAGGAGTATGGACTAAACCAAATAACTGTTCTTGTATTGATGATAAAGCTGGACTGACAATTGGGGAGTTTATAGACGGCATGCAAATAGTACCTACTAGAAATTACTTAAGTAATACGAATAGTACTATTTCAGCTATAAATTTTACGTAAATTCTCAGTAAACTATAGATGAATTTTTTATCTCTCTTCCGTGAGAAGACCCACAGCTATGCTGTCGGGATGAATCACGGGCAGGGTTTGGCGATACATAGTTTTTCAACATAATCTTCACAGAGTAAGGGTTTTAGTTGTTGTATAATTTCCCTAGAGGAAAAGGTATTTAACCTCTCTAAAAACCTAGTAACCTAACGGTTAACGCACCTTGAAAACTCGGCTATAGGGTTCTGTTCAGGAAAGCTTGAACAGGTAAAAGACCGAAGCAACACGCCAGTTCCTTCAACGCGGGGAACCCGCGCAACGGACTGGCTCAAGTACAGAGAAGCACAATTTTTCGTATTCTCAGGTAAGGGAGGGCATCCCTGAACCTGCTCATGCTTTGGGCTAAACGCTTGGGGAGAGAACCATCTCTGGACTAGTAACCGCAAGGTAGTTAGTGTAAGTGGACTCGCTGAACCAAGAACCTCGGCTACATCAAGGATTTGGGAATCCCCCACGTCCCGTGGCGGGAGGATGTCAAATATCGAACTGACGTTAAGTTAAATCTCAGCCAGAGGTTCAACATAAAAAGTAACACCATCACGAAGCATCCCTGCTTCAATCACTGGGGGGTTTTTTGTAACTCTGGTCTTTCTTCTGCCAGGATTGCGCCTTCAACAGGACAAACTTGTAAACAGATGCCACAGTCGATGCAGGTGGCGAAATCGATCCAATACCAGTCTGTTCCTTTAGAATTTTTTCCAGGGCCATCATGAATACAGGCAACTGGACAAGCATCAACGCAATCAGCTACTCCTTCACAGGTTTCGGTAACAATAGAATGAGGCAAAGCAGTTTTCTCCTTTAAGTTTTATTAAGGCTTTGGTCTGTGTTTGAGATTTTAACAGAATTAGACCAGCTTAAAACTCCTGTATCACCATCTAAATGAACTAGTTGTCCGACAGGTAATGCTGCATTTGCTCCATCATGACCAAAAGGCAGATCGTAAATTAGAGGAATATCCAAATCTTCAAGGCGATCGCGCAACACATCAGTGATTGTCCAGCTACTAGCCCCTGGATAGGGTTTGCAACGGCTAAAACGACCTAAAGCAATACCTTTGATCTGTTTAAATGTTCCCATCATACGCCACTGGGTCAACATGCGATCAATGCGATAAGGATATTCGGTAACATCTTCTAAAGCTAAAATCACCCCTGAAAAGTCGGGCTGTAGAGCAGTCTTGAGTAGATGAGTGGCAACGGTCAAATTACCTGGCAATAAAATACCCGAAGCCTTTCCGCCGACACCGTGCTTACCATGTAGTGCATCTAGCTGTCCCGTTTCCAGATAATTAAACATCCGAATGATCGCCCAGTCTGGTTCGGCTGACAAAGTAGTTAATACAGGGGCATGAAGTCCAGAAATACCTGTTGTAGCTAGACTCCATAGCAAGCTAGTAACGTCAGAAAACCCAATTAGCCATTTAGGATTTGTCGTAGGCCAATTCCAATCTTCCAATAACCTGGCTCCACCATAGCCACCTCTAACAGCCATAATTGCTTTGCATTTTGGGTTGTGCCATGCTGCTGCTAAATCTTCTCTTCGCTGGCGATCGCTCCCTGCTAAATAGCCACAACAGGCTCGATAGTTAAGACCCATCTCAATTCGATAACCTCTTTCACGCCAGATAGCTAGCCCTTGTTCTAAAGCATCTGTTGTTTTAACTGCACCAGAAGGAGCGATCGCGATCACTAAATCTCCAGGCTGAAGTGCTGGGGGCAACTGGCATAATTCTAGAAGTGAAGAGGATGATGTTGACATCGCCATAACACATATATTCTGTAGTTAAAGGTAGCAGTATAACCGCTACCTTAGTTAATCAAGACCGCAATATTGACTCAAAATTCAGTCTTTAACTTTTTAATTAATATCTCCTCGCTTTATAAAGTTACTATATGTTAGGTTAAGCTTTATAAAGTTTTAAGCTTACTTAAATTTATCGAGGACATTATGGCGTTAGAAATTCCTGATGCGGTCAAAACTTGGTCACAATTTGGTCATCCTATATTGATGTGGACGTTATTAGGTATTACCGTCTACGCTCTATACTTGGGGATTCAACATTCTAAAATAAGGAGTGCAGACAAAGAAACTAGAAAAGAACTAGTTAAGAAAAACTTTGGGCAGAGACACCATAAAATAGGGTCTATTCTTTTATCCTTGATGGTTCTAGGTAACATCGGCGGGATGGCAATCACCTATATCAATAATGACAAACTTTTTGTTGGACCCCATCTTTTGGCAGGATTAGGCATGACTGGTTTAATTGCCATTTCGGCATCTTTAGTTCCTTATATGCAAAAGGGCAATAGTTTGGCGCGCACCACTCATGTTTCTCTAAATGTTTTGCTATTGGGTTTGTTTGGCTGGCAAGCTGTAACAGGAATGCAAATTGTACAGAAAATTGTAGACCGTATAATGTCATAGTCATTGACTTAACTAAATAGCTAATACTTTTAGACTTTCTAGACTAGACTAAACGTACATAATTTCAGTTGGCTCCCAATCTATTATTTTATTTTAAGCAGCAGACTGTTGAGGTTTCGTAACTTTGTACAATTCCCTACTGCTTTTAGATGGCATAGGAAGATTATGGCTACTGTGAAAATCCTGTTGAACTTTGTAGGTTAGACGAGGGGACACCTGACGCACGATCTGAGCCAACAGGCGATCGCCTGTTCCCTGAATTAAGCCAGAAGAAAGTCTGGTGATAAATTGAGGAAATTCGACTTCAACTTTTAAATCTAGTTCCCAAATTACTTTGGTAACATAAGCAGAAATTGTTTCTTGAGAAAATAGCCCTCTATTTACTGTTTGAGCTGGGTCAACAGAGACTTCCTCCAATTTCATTACAGCGCTATAGTTTACCTCATATCCTTTAGGATTATAGTCGGGAATAGGAATAGTGTGCATTCGATAAACTCTGGCTACTGGAGGGTTTAACACTACGCCAATTTTTGGTTCAACCTCATAGCCAAAGGAGCCATATTTACCAACGGTTAAAACATAGCCATTATCGTTTAAGGGATCGACTTTCATTGGTTGAGCGCAGCGACAAAACCAACCCTCATGGGCATTAAGATATTCAGCCACCGTATCAACATCACTATACATATCCATCCGTCCCTTGAAACTAACTTCAAAGACAAATGTTTTTTGCTGTTCAATAGAATTATTATAAGTAAGCTGCATAGAATCGGCTGACGAAATTTCTAAAAAGGTATTTTGCGGATGATTGATAAATTTAGACTGCATATCGTTTTTTAAACTAGCGTTTTGAAACTTGCCCTTGCTGTTAATATGATTACAATAAAGGTGTTAATAATTAGCTAAACATCTTTTCTTAAAAGTAGGTGTGATTAGGATTTCTATGCGGGTATTAGTTGCAGGAGCTACTGGAAAAACTGGTAGGCAAATTGTTAGACAGTTAATTGATAAAGGTTTTCCCGTAATAGCACTGGTTAGAGATCAGGCAAAAGCTAAAGCAATATTGCCTACGACCACCAAGTTGATAGTCGGTGACGTATTGCAACCTGAAACTTTCGAGTCTGCTCTTGCTGATTGTAGCGTTTTGATATGTGCAACTGGCGCCAGCCCTAGTTTTGATCCTACTGGTCCATATAAAGTCGATTTTCAAGGAACTAAAAATTTAGTAGATGCTGCCAAAAAGCAGAATATCGAGCATTTTATTTTGGTATCTTCTCTATGCGTCTCTAAGTTTTTTCATCCTTTAAACTTGTTTTGGCTAATCCTATATTGGAAAAAGCAAGCTGAAAATTATATTCAATCTAGTAGTATTGACTACACAATTGTTAGACCAGGTGGGCTCAAAGACGAAGATAATTCTGATAATATTATTATGTCCAAGGCTGATAGCTTGTTTGAGGGCAGTATTCCTCGACCAAAAGTAGCACAAGTATGTGTAGAAGCGCTATTACAACCGCAGGCTAAGTCAACAATTGTCGAGATAGTTGCCAGTCCAAATGCATCAAGTAAAACCTGGTCGCAGCTATTTGCCGATGCTGTATAGAATTTGTACATTGTAATTTGTTGTACATTGTCAGGTCAATAATTTCAGGCTAATTTTGAAATTTATGGAAGGTTTTAGGGAAGTTTTAAATCAGGCTACAAAAAGATGCAATTAGCTAGTAAAGCCAAAAAGTTTTTTTACGCAGGTTGTTTAATATTACTTCTTTCAAAATTGGGGGATGTCACCCGACCTCAAGCAGGCTTTTATTGGCAGCGCTCTACACAAACATTGACTAAGCTACTAAAATCTTGGCAATCACAGAAACGAGCTATATTACCTGAAGCTGATGTTTTAGTTAGTATGCACGGTACTCAACCGTTAGTTATGGGGGGAGGAGATCCCTATGTTAGGGCCTTAATGCGTACTATTACTGCCAGCGAGGCAAATGTTACTCATCCTTATAACGTAGTATATGGTGGTGAGCAAGTTAATGACCTGAGTAGACATCCCGAACTCTGTGTTTCAATCGTGGCTGGTCCTAATATTGGTAATTGCAGCACTGCGGCGGGACGATACCAAATGCTCGATTTTACCTGGAGCAAACAAGCACAGAAGTATCATCCTAGACCTTCAGGAATCTGGCGCTGGAAGACTTATAGTTTTGAAGCTGAATATCAAGATGCAGTAGTTCACAGTTGGCTAAGTGACTCCCAAGCTTGGGGTTCAGATATTCCTCAGCTACTGCGACAAGGAGAAATAAACCAGGTACTTCGATTGCTTTCTGGTACTTGGACGAGTCTAGGGTATGGGATCGAAACTAATTCTATGAGCGATTATTTACCCCAGATTTACTACAATATGTTGAGAGAAGAGCTGAGCTGATTCTACATTAGTCAAAAACAATAAACATTTTATTGTGTTATTGCAGAGCTAATCAATTTGTTTACTCTAAATTTATCAAAGCTTTGATAAATTTAGAGTAAAGCTTTGATAAATGTGGATCAAAAAATGGATCAAAAAAAGAAATACATCAGATGACATGCTATCTTAAGTGTAATTAAGCAGGTAGGCTCAATTAAATGTAAAACCTGCAATTTGAATGAATTACGTAGCCTGACTGTTTTAGAGGCATTTATATACTCATCGGTATCTTATAAATAAATACGCCTACCTACTTAACTAGAATAAACTAAATAATTAATACATTATTTGAGAGTAATAATCAAAGCTTGAGGAAAAATAATTACTCAAAGTAAATTATATGTACAATTAAAGTGAAATTTTATATTCCATTACTTTATTCGGAAAGAATCAAAAGACCAGGTCAAAAATATTTTCTCTATCATATTTTAGGCGAAGATTTTCCTGTTTTGTTGTTATCTTTTACTTGCTTCAGTTCCCATCCATTATCAAATGCTATCGGGTTATTCTTATTACAGATTGCTTTATGGTGTATTTATGAAATTGGTTATGTGGAAAATGACATAATTGGTGAAAAATTTGAAGATAAAGCCATACTTTCATACAACTATAATTCTTACCAATATTCATTTCGTTGGTGGCAGCCTTGGTTATGGGCTGTTTGTTTGTCAGTTCTGGGTGTTATTGTTATTAGTCAAGATATAATAGTTATAGAAAGCAAGTCGATCGCAAGCTTACTATTAAGGGAGTATAACTACAATCCACTTCCAGTATTGGAAGGCTTCTTATTTTGGATTGGTTTTTTGTTGGTTTTAAGATTTATGTTTCACATCTACAATCATCTTAATAAGCAAAGTAGAGTTTGGTTTTACTTGTTGCTACAAGGTTGCCGTTATTGTGGCTTCTTAGTTTTACTGACTACTAATATCATAGGAGTAATGTTACTGATTAGTAAAATTTTAACTCGCTCGCTCCAATATATTTTGTATCGATATATGGGAGGCAAAAATAGTGATTGGCCAGTGGATTTTCCTCGGTATTTCTTTTTTCTTTTAATTTATTTACTATTGCTATGTTTTATCGCTATCAACAACCGTGATTTATCTTTAATAATTAATTATCAAGTGCCTTTAATTGTTGTTTTCTGCTTGCTTAGAGGGAGTAAACACTTTAAACAGGTACTTTCTCAATTTATTCATGTTCGTGAAGACGGTTCCAATCAAGTTGTCTAAATAGCTATAGATCAAATATATACTTGTATATAAATTATATAAAAAATAAATTTTTTTACTTGCTGCTTAATCACATTTTATGCTGTAATTTATTGACTAAATTTGAGAAAGGTTTCCAATCATTTTCTTCTGTAATTGGTTGCCAAACAGAGTCAATAAGAGGACGCAACAAAGCAGTTTGCGGATTATGATTTACAAGGCGATCACTAACTGTCTCCATAGCAATGACGGGTATGTGATTAAGACATTTGTGATAGAAATTACGCCAGTTAGCAGTTACCTGATGACTAAAAGTGGCATTTTCTAAGATTAAATCGCTATTTGTTCGCCAACTTTGATTAAATCCCTGAGCTAGTTCAGCAAAGAAACCATGATAGCTAATTTCAGTAGCTCTTAATAGGTCGATCGTTTGTCTTAATAACTCGTTAGCAAGTATTCCTAAATCACTACCATAACCTAGTTTCTGTAGCATCAGTTTTTGATAGTGTTGTTGATAGTAACTATCGAATTGGGCTAAGCCAACTTCTAAATCAGATTGCTCGGTAATCATTGCCAAGGGTAATTGCAGCAATTCTAAGTTGAACTTGCAGATATAGGGCTGGTTGCCATAACTATAGCGTCCTCCATAGTCAAAGCTAGCTGAGGTAAATCGAGTATCGTAAGTCGGGATAAAGGCATAGGGGCCATAATCAAAACTCTCCCCTGTGATCGACATGTTATCGGTATTTAAAACTCCATGACAAAAGCCAGCAGCCATCCACTGTGCTGCCAACTGAGCTACCCTATTGACTAACTCAGCATAGAATTGACTGTACTTATCCTCGGTATCTGAAATATCTGGATAGTAAACCGCAATAACGCTATCTAACAACTGACTAATCAGATCAGCCCGCTCAAGATAGTGTAGTCTTTCCAAGGTTCCGAAGCGAATATGAGATTCATTCAGCCTCACCATAACTGACGAGCGAGTCGGAGAAGGCTCATCACCCCGCCACAAAGATTCTCCAGTTTCAATTAAGCTTAAACAACGAGAGGTTTTTACTCCTAATTGATGCAAAGCTTCCCCAGCCAAAACTTCCCTTATTCCTCCTTTGAGAGTGAGCCTACCATCGGCATTGCGAGAATAGGGAGTTCTACCTGAACCTTTTGTTCCCAGATCGTATAAATTACCGTCTAAGCCTCGAAACTGCCCATATAAAAAACCTCTGCCATCCCCCAAGAAAGGATTATAAGCCCCAAATTGATAGCCATGGTAACGCAGTGCGAGAAAAGGTCTAACTCCGCTAAATTTCCCAAAAGCATCGATAAACTCAGCATCTCCAACTAAATCTGGATCCAAATCCAGCAAAGGCAATAATTGATCGTTACGGAAACGCAAGAAATGTGCAGGAAATTCCGCAGCAGCCACCAGATCGTAATAATCATCCCCCAGATCTTCCATCACGGATTCATACTCAATGTTTAGCAGAGGATTAGAGCTTATTTTCATAACATTGAACAAGTTGATTTTTTGGGTTAAATTTGGTCAAAATAGCTACGGTGAGTTTATTATCAGCAATTTGGCAGATGGAGAGTTGAGAGTAACTCCAATCTACCAATTATTTTGGCATCGACTGATATTGATTACTCTAACTCTAGCTTTAAGGAAGGCATCAGCCGTTGTAAATTCTTGAGTGATTTACTTTGCCAAGGGTTTTTTTTCGCACCGATGATAATCATCTGTATGTTTTTGCGCTTACGCACGTTAATGACAAATTTGGACAAGATACTAATTCCAGAACTGTTGAGAAAATTTAGTTCTTTGAGGTCCAGGACAATTTTTTCTGGTTCTTGTTGGGCGACATTATTAAGCAATTCAAAGATTGAAGCGTATTCTGCGCTACCGTTGAGACGTAGGGAACCATCAAAAACAATATTGTGAGATGCCTCGTCATATGTGACTTGATAATTCTCGGTTTTAATCTCCATGGTTATTAAAAAATAAATATTGTGATGTATTGATTTAATTAGCTGATGTTTTTAAATTGCCTATAACCAGACCAAAAATTATTCTCACCCAGCTATTCTAGCCTTGAAAAAATAAAAATTAAATTGATAGCTGTACCGTAGTTGTGACAGCTATTTCAGCAGACTGGTTTAATAATGGTTCAAACTTCCAACCGAGCTTTGCCCCATAATCATTCAGCATGGTCAACAAGCCCATGTTAGACGCTGTATGATTTTCATCTAAGGCATTTTTTTCTAATTGAGCAAGATACATCTCACTAGGATCGCCATTAAGCAATTGTTTAATTTGGCTCTGAAACTGTTGGGTTTGCTTAACAGTGATACTGTTAGTTAGTTGGAAAATGATGAACTCTGGATTTAAGTGGATTTGAATACTAATCGGAAAAGAAGATGTCTCTACACAGTACTTCATACCATTCTCTAATAGTTCGTTAGCAATATAACTGACGGCACTCTTCACTTCTGCCTGTTTATCTGTATCTGGCTGCTGATCATTATTCCCTAGAAAAAAAGTACTTAGGTAGTCAGCCAAAAAATCTGCCGATAAACAATTGTTACGCCATCTCTGACGTAGAGGCATTGAACCTGGAGAAAAACTCAAGATTAAATATTCTTGACTAGGGGGCAAATTTTGAATGAATTCGCCCAATGTCTGCTCAATAGCAATGTTACTAGCACTCATATAGTTATAGTTACTTTAATCTATTTATTGGGTTTTTTTACGCTATTTGCGCTTAAAGACAACTAGGGTAATATCGTCATAGACTTGTTCTACTCCAATATGCGATCGCAAATCTCGAATAACTGCTTGCCGAATATCTTGAGCGGATTGTTGCCAGCTTTGTCGCACCACAGAACAAAGCTTTTCTAAACCATAATGTACTCCTGCACAATTTTCTGCCTCGGTAATGCCATCGGTGTACAATATTGCTACATCGTCTTGTTCTAGAGGAATTTGCGCTTGAAATACAAAATCTTCAATTGTTTCTTCTAAGCCGATAGGAAAGCCTAAATCCACTGTGTCTATTCTTTCAATTACTCCCCCAGTGCGTACGATTAACATTTCTTCATGCTGACCACTGATCCAAAGCATGCCATTATAATAGTCAACCAATGATAAGGAAAGATTTTTATCAGAATCCATGCGCTGCAAGTTTTTATAAATAGTCCGATTGAGTACCTCAAAAAATTGCTTCGGACTAGTTTCATTATTCTCGATTAGAGTACGAACCGCAGTCTGCACCATCAGCATCAACACACCGCTTTCTAAACCATGTCCTGAGACATCACCAATGCCAATGATGATACGTCCTTGATGTTGCAGAACATCATAATAATCACCTCCAACTTCAGTAGCAGATTCAGTGAACCCAGCAATTTCCAAGGCTTCGATTTGATTGAGTTCCTTTTCCTTGGGCAATAGCATCGTTTGCAAACGCTGCGTCACCTCTAACTCGGTACTGAGGCGAGTATTTTCAGCTTGGAGGCAATTGTTGAGCTTGCTAATTTTTTGGTTTGCCTTAGCCAACTGGCTGATATACAGTGATTCTTGATCTCTTAATCTTTTTTGTTCTAAACAAGCTCCTAATCTCGCTTTTAGTAATATTGAATTGAAAGGTTTTGCCAAATAATCCGCTGCTCCCATTTCAATACATTTGACAACGCTGTCAATCTGATCTAAAGCTGAAATCATAATGGTAGGAATATGCTGCCAAGGACTATCACGAATCCATTCTAGGACCTCATAGCCATTGACCTCTGGCATAATAATGTCTAGTAAAATTAGGTCATAAGAGCCTGTTTGAATCATCTGAATAGCCTGCTTGCCATTTGCTGCTGTAGCAACTTGATAATTCTGCTCTTCCACCTGACGAGCCAGGATCTTTCGATTAGTTAAGCTATCGTCCACAATTAAAATGGTGTAGTTAACGGTTTCTACTGATGCTTCAAGATTGATCATAGACAGCAAATCGCTATCAGTCATCACGTCTGTTTTTGTATCCAGGATCTCTGGAGAAATGTTTGTTTCTGGAGGTAGAATTTCAATCAGTCCCTTGATTTCTTGTAAGAGTTTGTTAGCTGCACTATTAATTTTTTCTAGCTCAAAGACAAAATCTTCCTCTGTTAGGGAAATTAACTGTTGGCAACTGTCAATTACTAATTGAGTTGGTTTTTCTAACTCTACTCTTAACTGATTGTTGTTAACAATTGCTTGTAAGTTTAGTTGGCTGTTTGGTAATCTTGCTGGATCAAAAAAAGTATTAATTGAAGCGAGTAATCCTAGTCCACATGCTCGTATCTGCTCTAGTTCATCCAGATACTTGAAATCGTGATCAATATCTTCAATTTCTTCAATGATGATCTCGCTGTAGCCAATAATGGCGTTAATCGGCATACCTAGTTCATGACGTACCCGAGAAACAAGAGATAACCGTGATTTACTATCAATGGACATAGAAAATGAGCTTATAGAAAATGAGCTTTAAGTGATACTAGAACAACAATATAAATTAGCTTTAGTCCCCGTGTTTTTTTCTAGGGTGGCAGAAGCAGTTAATAATCTCAGGTGAGAGTCTGATATTTATATAATTCCCAAATTTCAGCAAAAAATAGGCATAGTTGATTTTTATGATGCTGTTCCGAAAGCCTTTGGGAGGATCAGCTTTTGATCTGAATCACAGCCATAATACTATTTTTCTTTTAATTTTATGAATATCGTTCTCATAAATTGGCTTATTTATTTTAGACTGTGTTCTAGGATTTTAAGCTCAGTAGATTAATGATTAAATTCAATTTGCTCATTAAAATAAACATATACGTTAACTGGATATTTATAGTTGGTTAGATGTTTTACGAAATTCAATTCAAACTAGGAAAAGTGGCTCAGTTAACGGCAGCTAGTTTATCCTCTACCTCAATACCCTCAATTGAAAATATTCGCAACGCAGCTATTATTTTCGATGAGTATAAAAACTGTCTATTTTTAAACAATGCAGCCGAACAAATATTTGGCGATCGCTCTGATATTTCTCTAATTGGAGATTGGATTCGTGAACAAATTCAAAATGATTTAGAGCAGGGGAGGGTTTTTCAGCTAGAGGAATTACCAAAGCTTGCTGCAATTGAAAGCTGGCAGTCGCAAATAGAAGTCCTTCTATGTAAGCAAAATATTTCAGATGAGTTTTGGCAAGAATTAAATCAACATAAATCACTAGCTATTCGAGAACCTAAAATAAAGCCTACTTATACTCATAAGACAGAAATATTATCACCTCAATTTTTATCGAAAACTGTTAGTTATGATCGATTAACTGGCTTACCTAACTATAATTTACTATTGACGAATATCGAGCAAGAAATTAGGTTTTGCCAACAAAGACTTGGGTACGAATTTGTAATTCTTTTTGTCGATATTAATCGTTTTAAAGTAATCAATAGTAGCTTAGGAAGAATATTAGGCGATCGCTTATTGATTGCCATATCTGAAAGACTACAAACTTGTCTGCGATCGCAAGATTTTATTGCCCGTATGGGTAACGATGAATTTGCAATTTTGCTCAGTAATGTTGAACAATTGAATTATGCAACTAACGTTGCTGAAAGAATTTATCGAAAATTAGGCATCCCTTTTAATCTGGGAGGATATGAAGTTTTTGTTGAAGCAAGTATTGGTATTGCTTTAGGAAATAAAGAGTACAAAAAGCCAGAAAATCTGCTCCGAGATGCTGAATTAGCAGTGTCTGATGCCAAAAGACAAAATAAGTTTCCCTATCAAATATTCAATCAATCAATGCGAGGTAAAGCTCTAACTTTGCTCCAACTAGAAAATGATTTGAGAAGGGCAATTAAAGGTGAAGAATTTATGCTTCACTACCAACCCATTATTTCATTAAGCAATAACAAAATAAAAGGATTTGAAGTATTGGTACGTTGGCGACATCCAGAAAAAGGAACGGTCCATCCTAGTGACTTCATTCCTCTCACCGAAGATACTGGATTAATAATTCCTTTGGGTTTCTGGGTTTTAAAAGAAGCCTGTAAACAGATGTATAGCTGGCAGGTTAAATTTGGTGGCTTGCTAGATTGGAAAGTAAGCGTAAATATTTCTAGTAAACAGCTAGAGCTATCCAATTTTGTAGAGCAAGTCAAGCAAATATTACTAGAAACCAACTTAGATCCCCATAACTTAAAATTAGAGATTACGGAAAGCTCTTTGGTTGAAGATACTCAACACACTATTTTAATTCTGCAAGAGCTAAAGTCTTTGGGTATTGAATTCTCCTTAGATGATTTTGGTACTGGCTATTCTTCTTTGAGTTATTTACATCAATTCCCCTTTGATACGCTTAAAATTGATCGTTCCTTTGTCAACAGCATTGGGGATAATATCGAAAAGTTGGGCATTGTTCGCGCGATTGTGGCTTTGGCTCATAATCTGGGAATGGACACCATTGCTGAAGGCATTGAAACCGTTAATCAGCTAGCTCAATTAAAAGCCTTAAAATGCGAATATGGTCAAGGTTATTATCTCTCAAAACCATTAGACCAAGAAATTCTGGAAAATTTGATTGCCTCCGATTTGGCAAATCCACCTAAAGTCGAGATCGAAGATTATCGCTCGCTGATGGATGAACAAATAGCTAAAGAGCAGCTGATCTTCCAGATTGAACATCTACGTCAAGAATTGAAAGAATTAAAGTTAGAAAAAGCTGATTTAGAAATCATACTAGATAATACTACCGAACACTCGGACTTAGTTGAGTCCCAGCTACATAATGAAATTTGCGATCGCCAAAAAGCTCAAGCAGCTCTAAGCATGGCAAATAGAGAACTAGAAAAACTAAGTGTACTAGATAGTTTGACTCAGGTAGCCAACCGTCGCCGATTCGATGATTACCTAATTCAAGAATGGCAAAAGCTACAGGAAGAACAAGCCCCTCTTTCCCTAATATTATGCGACATAGACTACTTTAAGCTCTATAATGACACTTATGGTCATCCTATTGGTGATTATTGCCTACAGCAGGTTGCTTTGGCGATCGAATTTATAATTGAATCAACTCCAGGTTTGGTAGCTCGCTATGGAGGAGAAGAATTTGCGATTATTTTGCCTAATATTGATGCAGCGCAAGCCTTGAAGATAGCGGAAAAAATTGCGGTTAACGTCAATAAGCTCCATGTTGCTCACCAAAAATCTTTAGTCAGCGATTATGTGACGATTAGCCTGGGTGTGCATAGCTTAATTCCTACTGCTGAATCTAGCCCTGAGTTGTTAATTGCTTTGGCTGATAAAGCATTATACGAAGCGAAAGCACAGGGAAGGAATAGAGCTTATTTATATACTGAAGATCTTGGTACAGAATAGAACGTTAACCCACAAAATAGTTGCCCTTGTACAATTAAATCAGAGGGTATGAACAGGATTAAGTATAATTCAAACTTCCTGCAAATTAAACTTGATAAACACCAGAATGCTGCTAATCAAAAAGCCAATAATCAAACCAAACAGGTGAGCATGAAAACTAATTTGCGGAATCAGATTATCAAAAATAAACTGAATAATAATAATTAGGATGATCTGCTGTAATCGACGTTTGGCAGTGGTTGAATACCTTTTTTTTAGCCAAATTTGTAGAGAAATAGCCAAAATTGCCCCAATTAATCCCATAATTGCTGCTGAAGCACCAACCAAAAAGGCGTTATCTAATCCCAGCCTGAAAGCTAACAGAGTGAAAGTCAGCATTGAGCCGATACCGCTAAACAAGTAAATCGTCAGATAATATTTTGCTCCTAAACTTAATTCAATCAAACGTCCCACAAAAAAAAGTGACAACATATTTGTTGCCAAATGGAATGAGCCGTAATGCAGAAAATTAGCACCGATTAATCGCCACCATTCTCCCGCTAAAACTCTCTGAGGAATTAATGCTCCTAACCGTTCTAATGTCAGAGAACTTTGACTCCCTCCTAGTTTAATTTCTAATCCATATATAAGTAGATTTAAACCAATTAATATATACGTCGCATAGGCTATCTTATGATGACTATTTTTCATGCAAAATATTTGTATTTAATATATTTGTATTTAATATCAATAGCTTTGTCAGCCAAAGTTCAGGGTGGATGTTAATCTATTAGCGATCATTACTAATCGCTAATTTAGACAACTATGGTCAACGATATTAACCAATTAAAAAAGTCGAAGTTGAATGGGATCAAAGTTAGCAATTAAGTTATCATAAGTGTAGTTTTGCTTAAATGAGCTTAACCAAATACTTTTATCACAAAGCAGCAACTATACTTAACTTTTATCTAACGTCAGTTCGGGTTAAGACAATTTAAAGGTTAAGTTAGCTATAACGTTTCTCAGGTGAGTGAGGTACACCTCGGTTATGTTTGGGTAAAGGGTAAGGGGGAAAGGTAAAAAATAATGTACCTCGTGACAATGAGAAACGCTATATAAGCTTATAGCCTTTTGAAAATGTACGGAAAAGGTTAGAAATATGATTTCATACCGAACTTCAGCAAATCCATCCGATTAAATTGATTCAAAGTCGTTAATATGAGTAAATTAACTCTGTTCTGATCGACTGCAAATGCCTCTGTTTCGTATAGTAGCTCTATTCCTTGGTCTTAGTGTCATTTTAGGACTATCGATCTGGTTGGTGACATCTCTGTCTCACCTATATATGCAGATCTCTTTTACTGCACCTATTTTGGCTAATTTACTGTTGCTGCTAGTAATTATCTTGATTGGATCTTTGATGGCAGGCTATGTCTATTACATCAATAAATCTACCCGTACAAGTTCTCGGCGCAAGGGCGGTAAACGGCGTGTCAAAAAAGTTAGAGTATCAGAAGAAAAAACCCAGGCAGCAGCCCAAAATCTCCAGGCGTTAAAACAGCAGGTGGGGCAAATACAGGATAAGATTACGCAAAAAGCTTTACTGGGTAGATCTCGACGAATTGAGGCAGATCTTCAACGGGGAGAGGTTAAGGTAGTTATTTTTGGTACAGGATCGGCGGGAAAAACTTCTTTAGTCAATGCTTTAGTAGGAGAAATTCTCGGGGAAACTAACCCCATTATGGGAACAACTACTCAAGGGGAAACCTACAGCCTGAAGCTTAGAGGTGTAGACAGAGAAATTCTAATTATTGACACCCCTGGTATCTTAGAAGCGGGAATTGCGGGGACAGAAAGAGAAACCATAGCCAAACAGCTAGCAACAGAAGCAGACTTGTTGGTATTTACCGTAGATAACGATTTGCGACAGTCAGAATACGAGCCTTTGAAAACCTTAGCAGAAATTGGCAAGCGATCGCTTTTAGTGTTCAATAAAACTGATCTTTATACCGACGAAGATCGCGAAATGATTTTAGGCAGACTCAAGGAAAGAGTTAAACCTTTTATTCCCTCTGGTGACGTAACTGCAATTTGTGCCAACCCCCAACCAGTACAGTTAGCCAGTGGGGAAATTATCGATCCTCCTGTGGAGATCTTACCTCTGATCAAAAGACTGGTAGCTGTATTGCGGGCAGAAGGAGAAGATTTGATTGCCGATAACATTTTGCTTCAGTCTCATCGTTTAGGAGAAGAAGCCCGTAACATTATTGAAAACCAACGTCGTAGAGAATCAGACAAAATAATTGATCGCTATCAGTGGATTAGTGCGGGAGTAATTGCGGTAACTCCTGTACCAGTAGTGGATATGTTAGCCACCGCTGCGGTTAATGCCCAGATGGTGATTGAAATCGGTAGAATCTATAATATCGAACTAGATCTCGAACGGGGTAAAGAATTAGCCTTGTCTCTCGGAAAAACCTTAGTTAGTTTGGGTGTTGTTAAAGGTGCGGTGGACATTTTAGCTAAAGCATTACAGTTTCACTTTGCTACTTATATCGTCGGTAAAGCCATCCAAGCGGTATCTGCTGCTTACCTAACCCGTATTGCAGGTAAAAGCTTTATTGAATATTTTAGACGCAACCTCGATTGGGGCGACGGAGGCATAACGGAAGTGGTACAGCAACAGTTTCAACTGAGTCGGCGGGATGAGTTTGTTAAATCTTTTGTGCAGGATGCAATCTCTAAAGTAGTTCAACCACTATCGGAAGCCTGGGGGGATGAAGATCTTGAAGAAAACGAGGAAGCGCCATTCCTGTCAGAGATGGTAGCGCAGTTAGAAGATGATTGGTAAGTTTTACTTGGAACTTTGAATTAAAATTTAATAACGTAAAGAATTAATACAAAAAAATATGACTGCGATCGCAATTACGGAAAAGCCAAAAACCTGGAACTGGCGAGGACACAAGATAACTTATCAGCAAACTGGAAATACTGGTGCAGCAGTAGTATTTGTCCATGGTTTTGGGGCATCCTGGGGACATTGGCGTAAGAATCTACCTGTTCTCAGTGAATCTTGTCGCTGTTATGCGATCGATCTGATTGGCTTTGGTGGTTCAGCTAAACCCCAACCAGGAACAGAAATTCCCTACACCTTTGAAACCTGGGGAGAACAGCTAGCAGATTTTTGTCGTGAGGTAGTTGGTAGTCCTGCTTTTCTCATCGGCAATTCTATCGGCTGTATTGTGGTGATGCAAACTGCGGTAGATTATCCAGAATTGGCTTTAGGAGTAGCAGCGCTCAACTGTTCAATTCGGCTATTGCACGATCGCAAACGAGTTACTTTGCCCTGGTATCGTAATTATGGCTCATTAATCATGCAACAGGTACTAGGTAATAGGCAGATTGGTAGTTTTTTCTTTAAACAGATCGCCAAACCAAAAGTAGTTCGCAAAATTTTGTTACAGGCTTATCGTCGTCCAGAAGCAGTCACTGATGAACTAATCGATATTTTAATGAAGCCTTCTCAAGATGAAGGTGCAGCAGCTGTTTTTCTGGCTTTTACCCGCTATTCTCAAGGTCCTTTACCAGAAGATTTACTCCCCCGTCTTACTTGCCCTACTATTCTATTATGGGGAACAGAAGATCCTTGGGAACCTGTATCCATGGGTAGAAAACTCGCTGAGATTCCTACTGTAGATCAGTTTATTCCCCTGGAAGGTTTGGGTCATTGCCCCCAGGATGAAGCCCCAGAAGTAGTTAATCCTGTGCTACTCAATTGGATTCAACAGTATCAATAAAGCTGTTCTGTTGATGTTTTGCTCATTCTACGAAAGCGATCGTCAAATAATCGACTATAATGTATTGTTCTTTTGGGATCAAACATTATTAAGAGATGAATTATTCGGGTCTATATACTGCCGAAGCTATTTTTTTATTGATTATCGCTTTGTGGTTTGCTAGGCAACTTAAATGTTTTTCATTGCTCAAAAGCATTCGTGATACACACAGAATTTTGCCACCAACAATAGCTCTATTTATAGGTCTTTTTATAATTCCTTATTTATACTGCGATGTATCTAGAGATAGTGTAATCTTAGAAATACTTAAATCAAATACTCCACTGACAGCAATTGCTATTTTTTCCCTAGGTCAATACACAGCTAAAAGAGAAAAGCGCAAAGTGTTTATTTAAGAAGAATATAACAATTCTTTAAAGGAAAAAATCAGAATGACCATAATTATATCTCAGCAGAATACTATTCTTTTCATGAAGATATAGAAGAAGATATAATAACTGATATAGATAAAATTCTCAATGAATATAGGTGATTTTAGAGATTTAATTTCCTAAAACAGCTTCACTTTTAACTGCTTTTGACTTTAAGCTAAAATTAGCTCTGGTGGAGCGGAATATGCCAAAGCGACAGAACCGATTTATGAGCTATTTATCTCAACATCAAAACAGAATTAAAATTAAAATCAGAAAGGCTGCAAAAAAAGCGACCAACTTGATTCAAAATCGTTTTGCTCTTTTAGGAGGAAACATGAGCCAACATGACCGCGTTGTGTTTGATCTGAAGGGTTACGTTGTCAAGCCAGCAGTATTATCAGAAGCAGAAGTAAAAGTTCTGAAAGAGCTTGTGCTGCGTCAGAAAAATAACCCAGAATCTTTACCAATTCATGAGCGTTGTTTACCTGGAGGTGCTTTTGCTCAATTGATAGACCATCCTGCGGTAATGGAGGTACTGTTGGATGTAATTGACCCCGATCTTAACAAGATCCGTCTCGAAAATGTTTTTCTCAACTATCGTGAGCAAGGAGAGGGGGAATGGAAACCTCATGCAGGAGGACGTACCACTAACCCTAACTATGCTTATAATTTTCATGATGGGCGAATATATGCGGGGATGACGCGAGTAGTTTGGGAATTAGAAGAAGTTATCGAAGATAAGGGAGGGACTTGTTTTATTCCTGGTAGCCACAAGGCAAACTACAATATTCGAACTAATCCTATTGACAGTATAGATGCGCGGGATTCAGGACTTTGGTCAAGCTATAGCTGTCCCCCTGGCTCATTAATTATCTTTTCCGAAGCAATAAGGCATTCTGCTGACTTTTGGCAAAATTCCCATAATCCTCGTGTCGCAATTTTTTGTGCTTACAACCACATCAATGTACGTCATCATAAACCCTCTATTCCACCAGAAGTTATTGCCAAATTGTCTCCTAAACATCAGCGGTTTTTTAGGGAAGTGTATCATCCTTTATTTGATTAAAAGCTAGTTTGATCAACTCTGACACTTACTTTTGGTGCTTTTGGCACCTAGTTTCTTCGTAATTTTCGTTTTTATCAACCAAGAATATCTACAATGAAATAGTCTGCTATCAACAAAAGACTATAAAGACTATTCTTAATATATGCGCGATCGCCACACGGTAAACAATCCAGCTATCATGAGGCAAATACTGACTTTGGTTGCCATTCTTGCTGCTTTTGGGATGAATATTTGGGCTAATATCAATCCTCCCAACGGGTCAACTATCGGTGCCATATCGCAGAATATCTTTGGCAACGTGTTGATTACTCCTGCCAGCTATGCTTTTGTCATTTGGGGCTTAATTTACCTGGGTTTGATTAGTTTTGCTATTTATCAAGCTTTGCCTGCCCAAAAAAATAATCTCTTACTAGAAAAAATTGGCTATAAATTAGCGATCGCATCTTTCTTTCAGATAATTTGGGTGATTTGCTTTTTATATCGGCATTATGCTGCTTCATTTATTGCAATGCTGTGTATCTTACTACCTTTGATTGCTGCTTATGGTCGTTTGCCTTTTAGGACTCATCTTCCCCGATGGCAGAGGTGGTTGGTGCGGACTCCTATTAGTATCTATTTAGCTTGGATTAGTGTCGCAACTATAGTAAATGGCGCAATTGTTCTAGAATTTTGGCAGTGGAATGGTTGGGGAATTAGTGCGGTGGTATGGACCGTAATTATGCTGTTGCTGGCTAGCTTGATTACCCATTTTGTGACTATTCCTCGTCTGGATCTGGCTTACGCTGGTGTTTTCCTTTGGGCATTAATTGCGATCGCAATTAAAAATTCTGGTATCATAATCATTTCAGGTACTGCGATTGGATTGAGCATTGCTTTGATCGTACTACTATTATGTTTTGGTTTTTATGGCATTGGAAGGAACGATCTTGAGAGTGATTTGGATCATTAGGGAAGAAATAACCAAGGTCTAGGTCTATGTATAGTAAAAAGGGAAGAGATCAGAAATGATTACTAGTAATGAACTAGATTGGCTGGTGGTGTGTGGTTACTTGGGCGTAACTTTATTTGTGATGTGGCGAATTTTTACTACTGAATAAAACCAGCTGACTAAACTCACTTGACTATACTGAGGGCAATTAACCATCTTTAAATTCTCATTGGTGCATATTGCCGAGGGCAAATTTCTTTCCAAAAAACAGAAAGTAAAGTACCCTAATTATGAATTAAACCTAGCTGTAGATTAGATTCCTCAATCAGAACTTTAATATATGAAACGGATTTTTATTACTGGTGCAAGTGGTTGTATTGGTCACTACATGACCGAAGCCTTAATTCAAAACACCAATCACGAACTATACCTGCTGGTAAGAAATCCCGATAAGCTTCAGTTTGATTATCAGACTCGTCCAGGAATTCATATCTTAGTGGGGGATATGTCTCGTATTGAGGAGTATAGTGATTTGCTACTCAAAGATATTAATGTGGCGATTTTGGCAGCCACAGCATGGGGAGGAAGAGGGGAAACTTACGACATCAATGTGGTTAAAACCTTAGCCCTAATTAATCTACTCAATCCCAAAATCTGCGAACGAGTAATCTATTTTTCTACCGCCAGTATTTTAGACCGCAATAATCAATTACTGTTACCCGCAAGTCAGTTTGGTCACGACTATATTCGCACTAAATATCAATGTTTTTCCCAACTTGGCAAACAAGCGATCGCCGATAAGATCATTGCCGTATTTCCGACTTTAGTATTTGGTGGAGACAAAAATAAGCCCTATTCTCACCTAAGTGCGGGCATTACAGACGTAACGAAATGGATTAGTCTGATTCGTTGGTTTAGCCTCGATGGTAGTTTTCACTTTATCCATGGGCAAGATATTGCTGGAATAATCAGCTATCTAGTAGAAAACCCCGACTATTCTCCTGAGGGAGAAAAAGAAGATGGAACAGTAGATTGTTTAGTATTAGGTAATCCTGCCATTTCTGTAGATCGGGCGATCGTTGAAATCACCAACTATTTTAATAAAAAAGTTTATCTTCGTATTCCGCTTTACATTTGGCTAACCAATATCTTTATCAAAATCTTTCGGATTCAAATGGATCCTTGGAGTCGCTTTTCCCTCGATTATCGTCATTTCATCTACAATAACCCCGTCACTCCTGCCAGCTTTGGTATGCGGAATCATTGTTCCACCGTCAAAGAGTTAATGAAAGCTTCAGGCGTATGACATTGATTTCCAGTACTCAATGAAACACAAAATCAAGTTTCTACAGAGTAATCATATTTACCAGGTGGGATCTTCGTAGATATTCAGCGTCAATTCTGGTTTGTCTCCAGGGATAGAACTAATACAAGCACAAATAGCTTCTCCATTATCTAGTTCCACTTCACAGGCATGACAAGAACCCATCAAACAGCCAGTGGCAATAAATACTCCAGCTCGTTCTGCTACTTGCAACATTGGTTCTCCTGGTTCTGCTTCCACGGTAATATTATCTGGCAGAAAACAAACCTTAATACTCATAAATTATAAATCTTTGGTTGGTTTCATTATAGTATTTTACTAGCTATAAGCTCCAAGCTATAAGCTGTAAGCTCTAAGCTGTAAGCTCTAAGAAGCGATCGCAAATAAAACTCATGCCGATTATCACTTACTTCTCCGTAGGGATCTTTAATGGTAACTAGATAAAAAGTCTTTTAAGTCTAAATTCTTTTCCACAATGTCCGCCAGAGTATTTAGAGTAGACTCTCTTTGATCGCGGTAGTTAGAAATGCCAGTAGCCAAGGATGACATTCCTCTTTGCTTACGCAACTGGTTAATCCAAGAGCGTCGCCACGCACCATTGTCGAACAACCCATGAACATAGCAACCCCAAATCGACTGACTGTTATCGACTAACCCTAATCCTGGATCATCAAAGATAGGTTGGCAATCATCTGTACTTTCTCTCAGGCGACGACTAATGCGACTACGCCCCTGATGTATTTCATAACCATCGACGGGTAATCCTGATTGAGGAAATTGTGAAGTTACCTGTCTTTGGCGAGCAATTTTATTAGATGAGAGGATAGTCGTAATCGGCAGGAGGTTCAAACCATTAAATTCTCCTGCTTCTCCTTCAAATCCTTCTGGATCGATAATGCGTTGTCCCAAGATTTGGAATCCGCCACAGATACCTAAGACAGTTCCCCCAGCAGCGGCATAGTTTCTAATTTGTTCTGCCATACCGCTTCTTTCCATTGCCAGCAAGTCAGAAATAGTGGTTTTGGTGCCAGGAATAATTACCGCATCAGGATGTCCTAAGGAATCTTGGATGCTTACATAATTTACGCCAACACTTGATTCTGCCTCTAAAGGATCAAAATCAGTAAAGTTAGCGATTCTAGGTAATCTGATAACGTTAATATTAATATCTTGATTACTACGACGACGATTTCTTTCCAATAAATCTAGAGAATCTTCGGAGGGGAACTGTTGATGACTCCAGGGAATAACTCCTAATACAGGCACTTTAGTCTTTTCTTCCAACCACTTAATTCCAGAATCTAAAAGTTCTTTTTGTCCTCTAAATTTGTTGATCACTACTCCTTTGACTAGCGATCGCTCTTTAGGATCTAATAACTCTAAGGTGCCCACCACATGAGCAAATGCGCCACCTCGTTCGATATCTACAATCAAAATAGTAGGAGCGTTCAGGTGCTTCGCAACCCGCATATTAGTCAGATCACGATGTTTAAGATTTATTTCGGCTGGGCTTCCTGCCCCTTCACAAACAACCATATCAAATTCCAAAGAAAGACGATACAGAGATTCTTGAACCACTTCCCAGCCCAGATCGAAATATTTTTCGTAATATTCCGTGGCTTTTACCGTACCGACAGCGTTACCTTTGATAATTATTTGAGAAGTCATATTCCCTTGGGGTTTAAGTAGAATTGGATTCATTTCTACTCGCGGAGCAACTCCTGCTGCCCAAGCCTGAACTGCCTGAGCATGACCTATTTCGCCCCCTGTTGAAGTGACATAAGCATTCAGTGCCATGTTCTGTCCTTTGAAAGGAGTAACACGCCAACCCTGTCTCGCCAAAATACGGCATAATGCAGCAGTCAGAAAGGATTTTCCTGCATGAGATGTTGTCCCGACAACCATAATCGCTTTCATGAATCGCTCCTGTGCTGGAATATATACACTGTTATAACAGCAGTTAACTACTTTAGAGTGGCAATTTTAACCAACGATTGAGCCAGTTAGCAATTTGCTCGGCTATTGAAGCAGCAGGAATCTTATTTTCCGATTGTTCCCACTGTTCTATAATTTGTCTACCCAGGGGAGTTAGACGAAAGCTATCAGTCAAACCTTGTCCATCTACTTCTCGGCGTAGCAAGCCAACATTAATTAACCAAACCAACTCATCTTCTGTTTTTGATTCTCTCATAGTCTGTTTAGCATAGCCTGATTCGATTCCTATCGCTTCCGCAATCTGCTCAATTGGCACACTCTGGTTACGCATATCCTTAAATAACTTAAGTTGAAAAGGAGAACAAGATAGGGCTACTTTGGCTCTTTTGACTGTTTGAGGTGCATATTCAAAAGTCTGATTCATAAAGATATGAGTTTAACATTAAGCTTTTTATTTATTCTAAGATGATTGCTATATCCTCAGTCATATAGATAATCAAGGTAATTAATCAAGGTAACTTCTAACTTAAATTCATAAATTTATCTGGAAATAATTCCAAGGAGCAACATAATGAAGATCAACATAATAAGTTCATTTACAGTTCATTTATGTATGGATTAAACAGGTAAACACAACAGTAAAAATGAATTTAATAGGAATATTTAATGAAATTTAGACAATTATTTCAATCAAGTATTGTCTTAACGGCATTTACTTCGATTGCAATATTATGTTTGACTGACTCCCAGGTACTATCTGATCCTTTAGATACCAGAGTCAAGGATTTACAAACCTTAACAGCTCCTAATATTTCTCAGAAAATTATGGAAGGTACTTTTGACGCAGCAGAATCACCTTCCACGAAGGAAGTTAAAATTTTAAGTCTTGTATCCTCTTTGCCTTTGAATTCTTTTTCAATCTCGACCATTAACTTAAATGATTAGCTTAAACTCATGATAAATAGTCAACAGCAAATCCCACTAGCCAAAAGTATTTCATCCCAAACATATAAAATTCTGCTCATTGTTCGTCCCAGCAAACTAGTCGACCTGATTAAGTTAGAATTATCTCACGAAGGTTACGAAATTGAGTCAGCTTATGATGGAATCTCTGGACTACTCAAATTTAGGACAAGTAAGCCTCAGTTAGTTATTTTAGATTGGTCTATTTCCAGTTTTTCAGCTGCCGATCTTTGTTATCGTATATCTTCTGGCGATAGCTCGACTTCTATTTTAGCTATAACCACTGGTCAACGAATTAGTGATTGCGTTGCTGCTTTAGATGCTGGTGCAGACGACTGTGTTTCTGTCCCCTTTGCCATGAGCGAATTTTTGGCAAGAATTCGAGTTAAGTTCCGAAAATATGTAGTCCATAGCCCAAGAATTTTAATTTTTGAAGATCTTCGGCTAAATGCTTTAACGAGAGAGGTTTATCGTGGTGATCATTACATCTATCTCACCACCACAGAATTTAATCTTCTCGAATATTTACTTGACCATCCACGACAGGTTTTGACTCGTACTCAAATTATTGAGAGTGTTTGGGGTTACGACTACATGGGAGATTCTAATATCATTGAAGTGTATGTCCGTTATCTACGACTCAAGCTGGAAAAACATAATGACAAACGCCTAATTTATACTGTGCGCAGCGTCGGCTATGCATTAAGAGAATCGAGCTTTAACCATTAGTAGATGGGACAACTAATGTAATAAACAGGAATCAAATAGTACATAGCAACAGGGATAATCTCAAAAAAGCAGCAGTATATGTCGTAAATGTTCCAAAGTATGATCGACAGCTTAGATCTTCGACCCAAGATTATTAATAAATTAATCAAGGAGGGAAATTTTTACTTTCCTTCCTTCCTTCCTTCCTTTATTTGTAATTATTTGTAATTAGATAAAAATTATACAGGTGCGATCTAGCTTTGTTGAAATTTACATCATATTCTTGTTTAAGAATCATCGGCAATAATACTAATTATCAATTGGTAAACGGACGCGAAAACAAGTATTTCCTGGTTCAGAAAAACAGTGAACGTTTCCGTTATGCTCGCTTACCACAACCCGATAAACAAGGCTCAGACCGATACCTGTTCCTTTCCCTACTTCTTTGGTCGTAAAAAACGGCTCGAAAATTCTGCTTTGAACCTCTGGCGTGATTCCCTCACCGTTGTCGGCAATTTCAACCACTACACAATCTTTTTCTTGAGAAGTGCGAATCTGAATCTTTCCTTGTTCTCCCACAGCATCAATAGCGTTATCAATTAGATTAGACCAAACTTGATTTAATGTAGCTTCGTTACCATAGATCCGGGGGAAATTTTGGGCATAATCTCGCTCGACTAAGATCTGATGCTTTTTTAGTTCATAGCTCATAATCGTCAGCGTACTTTCAATGCCTTGATGGATGCTGATGTTGCTTTGCTTGGTTGAAGCTCGATCTAAATGTGAGTAGTTTTTGACAGTATTAACTAATCCGGTAACTCGCTTGACTCCATGGTCGAGTACGTTAAGCAAACTGGCTTCAGTCACCATTGTCTCTAACAAAGTTAGTAAATCTTTAAAAGTATCGGTTGCTACCTGCTCGCTAATTTCTTCCAATTGCTCGGGGGTGATTCCTGCAACAAGCAGGCTCGAAGTTAGTCTCCATCCATCTTTTACTCCTCGTTCTTCTAGCCAGTTCACTAGTCGATCCTCCAAGTTCATTCGAATTAAAGGATCTAAAGAAAAATTTAGACATTTAGATTTAGTGGCATACATGAAAGCATTATGTTTCAATCTCAAGAGGACTTTCATCTGCTCTGGGGTCAAGTATTGCTCCATATACTTAAGTAGAAGAGTATACCGTTCCGACATATTAGTTTGGAGTTGACCCACCGCACGATGGGCAGCCGAAGCTGGATTATTCAATTCATGTGCCAAACCAGCCGCTAGAGTACCTAAGGCAATAAATTTTTCATGACCTTGAGATAGCATTTGCATCTGTTGCCTTCGCTTACCCTTATATTCGAGAACAACCTTTCTAATTGAAGGGAAATGTGCGATCATTCGCCAAAAACTGTCTTTGTCAAAAAAATGTACACAGCAAGGGTTTATTACCAATCCACTATAGGGGTGAGTCATCTCACCAAGCAACGCAATTTCACCAAAGAAAGTATCCTGTTCATAAGTTCCTAAAATGAGTTCCCAATTATTTACTTTGCATGATACTTGAACGGCTCCCTTGCTGACAACATAAAAGTGCTTAGCCAAATCTCCTTGCTTGAAAAGTACTTCTCCTGATCCAATATAGGTTTCGATCCCCGTGTTTAAAAGTTCTAAGCGGTCCTGAACGGATAATTCTTTAAACAGAGTAATTGCATTCAACATGTTAATTGCCCCCCAAAATTTGTTTCTAGCTAATACTCACATCCTGCTCCAGTACAAAAAAACTGAATATTGTGAGCTTGGTAATCAATTTACTGTACTTTTTACTGTACTTTTCCCTTTGACCTTTCTCCTGATAGCACAGATTAATTACATATTAGTTGCAAGATCTCAGTAATAGCTGTCTCAGCTTTTATGGAGGAGATTGGTGTCTTCAGTTGGTGGATGAAATATACTGGTGGACTAGGTTGACGGCAATTGAGCCTTCTCCCACAGCTGAAGCCACTCGTTTGACAGAGTTGCAGCGTACATCTCCAATCGCAAACATGCCTGGAACACAAGTTTCAAAAAGAAACGGATCTCGTTTCAAACTCCATTTAGATTCTTGTTTTCCATTTCTAATCAATTCTTGACCAGTGACAATAAATCCATCATCATCGCACTCTATGACACCCTTTAACCAGTTTGTGTTCGGCTTAGCGCCGATAAATACAAATAGAGCGTTAGCAGTGATGGTTTCCACAGTACCTGTTTTTAGGTTTGCCAGAGTTAAGGTTTCTAGTTTCTCTTTTCCCGATACCTCAACTACTTCAGTAAATGCTTTTAGCTTGATGTTTTTTGCTGCTTTGATGCGATCAATCAAATACTTAGACATTCTTTTTCCTAATGATTCTCCTCTGAGCAATATAGTTACAGAACGGGCATAGTTCGAAAGATACATAGCAGCTTGTCCTGCTGAGTTTGCACCGCCGACGATATAAATATCTTCACCACGACAGGAAATAGCTTCAGTTATAGCCGCACCATAATACACTCCAGCACTAGTTAAATTACCAATACCTGATATTTCTAACTTTTTGTAGCTTACTCCTGTCGCTACGATTAGACTATGACAACTAAGTTCTGTATTATCTGTCAAACTGACGTATTTATATCGACCATTCACCTTAACTTTGGTAACTTCTTGTGGAGCAATAATCTCCGCTCCAAATTTAGACGCTTGAGCCACAGCACGCCTGGATAAATCTGCTCCAGTCAACCCAGCGGGGAAACCAAGATAATTTTCAATCCGAGAGCTAGTTCCAGCTTGTCCACCTGGGGCTTGTTTTTCAATCAGTACTGTTTTCAAACCTTCTGAAGAGCCATAAACAGCAGCAGCCAAGCCTGCTGGTCCGCCACCAATAATTATTAAATCATAGAATGGCATTTGGGCACGAGTTTGCAAGCCAATTTTTTCAGCAATTTCTCCTGTTGATGGTGATGCCATTTGAGAACCATCAGGAAATAGAATTAACGGCAATTGAGAAAAATCTTGATTGGTCTTCTCCATCATCTGGCGCGCTGCTTTATCTTGATCAAGATCTCGACAGACATAGGGAACATGATAACTAGCTAAGAAATCTTTGACTTTATGTGTTTTTGGTGACCATCGGGATCCCAGAATTTGAATACATTCTTGCACAGAGAAATATGAAAGTCTCCAAATCTCCAATAAATCGTTGAGAACAGGGTTTGACATCCTCCCATCACGGGACGTGAGGGATTCCTAAATCCCAGTCTGCGATAGAGGTTCTTGGTTCAGCGACTCTCCGTTAGACAGCAGGGTTGCCCCAACTGCCCAAGAGGGAGTGTCTCCCCAAGCGTAGATTCCCGTATGCCCTACGGTATTTAATCCTTTTTCAGAATGACGATAGCTGATGCGTGGTCGCGGTCTAATACGCAGCCACACTCGCAGATGTGAGTTCTAGTAAGAGTGATTTTCACTCTTTTCTCGCATTGGGGCAGTCGTGAGAGGTGAAATGAGGAGGGACAGCAACTGTTGCCTTCCCCATCTTCCAGCCAAAATATTCTATCCAATTGCGAAATTGCGTCCAGCCAGCATCAGTTATTGATTTAGCCAATTTACTATTTTTAACTAGATTTCTCACACTCAAATCTTCATAGACGATGCAATCATTAGATCCACAGACGCACCTTGCTAGTTTCACAGCATGGTCTTTACGTTGTCTACTTACTTTTAAATGTGCCAAAGCATATCTTTTTCTAGCCTTATGATAGTTAATTGACTGTGGTAATCCTCCTTTTTGTACTTTTTGGATTTTCTTCTATTCAGACGATTTAGATTACGTTCTCCTTTTCTGTAGAATCTGGGATTTGCTTCTGTATGACCAAACGAGTCTGAATAGAAGTATTTGAGTCCCATGTCCAAACCAACAGCTTTCCCCGTAGGCTGCATATCTTCTCTGACTTCGATAGATATACAAAACTGACATTAATACCCGTCAGCACGACGAACTAATCTAACTCGCTTAATTTGTTCTGGTTGATAGTAATAGATGTCTCTTGAACCAACGAGCTTAACTCTTCCAATACCGTTTTTATCGGTAAAAGTAATATGCTTTTTGGTTGTCGAATCTAGCTTCCAACCAGACTATTAGTATTCAACGGAGCGAGAATGTTTCTTGAATTTGGGGTATCCTTTCTTTTTTACTTTCTTTTTGCAGTTTTCAAAGAATCTGGATATTCCAGCCCAAGCTCGTTCTGCTGATGATTGTCTAGCAGTAGAATTAAGTTTGTTAGCAAAATCAAACTCCTTCGCTAAAACGGCACAATATTTGTTGAGGTCATATTTGTTGACTCCTTTATTGTCCATCCAGTAGCGTAGAGCCTTGTTTCTTACAAATTGGCTAGTACGAATCGCCTCGTCAATTGCCCGAAACTGATATTGCTTTCCTTTAACTTGTACTCTAAAACTATCATTTCCTTATGCTACATTGATTGGCACAAGAAGTATAGAGTTAATATTAAGCGGTCAACCTAAACCCTGGACAAAATTCATCCCGTCGCTAAAAGCGAGGGTCTTCTTTTGGAAGAAAGATAAATTAACTTCTGGTGGAGTCCAAGGCTTTGTCAGATAGTAGTCAATCTTTATTTTATTGATGGCATGAATGGCTACGCTAGTATCAGCATATGCTGTTAACAAAACTCGCTTAGCATCAGGAAATATTTCTCTTGCTTGTTCAAGAAACTCTGACCCTGTGAGCTTAGGCATCCGATGATCTACTAAAAATAAGCTGACGGATTTATTTTGCAGCTTTAAGCGTGGTAGTGCCTCTAATATTTTTTTCTCCTGACTCTGAAGATAATATCCTGTGGGAGGAACCATATTGATTTCGCAGGTCGCGAACAATGGTACGCAAGACTTCTAAATCGTCATCTACGACAATTATTAATGGTTTATTCATGATTTCAAACTGCTCAATAACTTCAGGGTTTGAAAATTGCCTTGAGGCTTTATGAGCTTTTAAAAATTCAAAGCAAGCTATCACCAGATATCTCTATTGCTTTTTACTTTTCAAACTCACTTGATCAAAGCAAAACTGAAAATTCCAACTATTCTAGATAGTTAGAAAGGTGGGCAACAGCAAAACATAATATTTTCACATAAGCTGATGTCTTGTCTTTCAATCTTTATAATTATTAAACATTTTTGGCGAATAAAAATCTAGTGAACTTTAAGAACTTAGTCATCAAGTTAACTTATTTTATGAACAATAATAAGATTTTAGTGTTGAAAATTATTCAACCTTTATCCAAAAGAATAATAATCTTAAAAGAAAAGTTATGCTGTTTTCTAAAGCTTGAGAGTTTTGATTAGCTAATTTGATAGCAAATAACCTCCATGTTATTTTTCAGCAGCCTCTAGTCTTTTCTCATAAGTTTTTAATTTTAGCTTGATACTTTGCTAATGTGTTCATAACCTTATATAAGTACAGAGCTAGTTTGCAACTTAATAACTTAATAACTTAATAACTTAATAACTTAATAACTTAATAACTTAATAAAGTGCAATATATTAACTTGATGAAGAGTGTGATAAAAACTAACATCTCAAGTTCTCTTAAAACTCAATTCAAACTACTTTGTATTCAAAATGGAATAACAATTAGTAGTAAGCTGGAAAGATCAATCCAAGATTTAATAAAAACTGAAATAGAAATTCCAGAAGAATTAAGACTTTCAGTCGATGATTCTGTAGTTATCAAAGGATATATTCCTGAATCTCTCAAACGTCAGTTTCATGCCTTTTGTGTAGAAAGAGGAATGTCAATGACCTGGGTTCTTCGATATCTGATTCAGACTTTGATCGAAACGAATAATCGGTAGTGATTAGGATTAAAGTTTAGCAATAAAAGTGATTAATTATTTACGTGTAATGTGAATTATTAATGTTTATATTAGCGATCGCAAGGCTATACAGAGTGCTCACCTCGAACTATTCGAGACTTGCCCTCGAATGGCGACAAACCCTTGAACGGGGCTAATTACGGGAATAACTTTATATCTAAAATGCAGCCATTATATAGATTAAAATATGTTGTTTTGGGATCAATCGCCTCATTAAATTTGATTATACTCAGAATCAAAAATAGAGTTTTAAGTTTGATTTTATCGAGGGTAACTATAAAGTTTACTCTTATTTTCCTAAAAATAACTGTTTAAAAAAAGCCTTGGATACTAGTATTAGGCATGTCAAGTCTTGTTGCCTTAGTAGTTTTAACTAAAGTAAAGCTAAATATTCTTCAAAGGTTAGCGATTTTATTTCTAATTAAAACTATTATCTTGGTATAAATAAAATTTGCAAGCAATATTCTAGTTACCTAGTGTTAGTAACAATACATTATTTTTGCAATTTTATATATTTTTTAGAAAAATATTAGTACATAAGGGAAAAGTTCATGTCCAAGCCAGTCTTGTTAGTAGTAGATTATAGTGTTAAAGTTTTACAAACTGTTACCAAATATCTCGTTGATGAATATGGCGATCGTTTCCAAGTCACGCAAGCTGATTCATCTAAAGTAGCTCTTGAGAAACTCAAGGTCTTAAAGATACAGAATCAAGAATTGGCACTAATGCTAGCCAATCAGCAAATGCCAGAGATGCCTGGTGTAGAATTGCTTGAACATTCTATAGACATTTTTCCAGATGCAAAGAGAGTCTTAGTAACTGGTAGTGGAGGCGTGCAACCAGTCAATACTGCCAAAGTTGATTATTATATACCTCAGATACGTGATTCTCCTAAAGACGAGCTTTATCCAGCGCTTAATGATTTACTGGAAATGTGGCAAGAAGATTTAATGCCAACTGTCGAAGGAATTCGTCTCATTGGCAACCGTTGGTCGCCAAAGCTTTATCAAATCAGAGACTTCCTAGCTCGAAACTGGGTTGCCTACCAGTGGATCAATATTGAATCTAAAGAAGCTCGCTGTCTAATTAAATGGTTTTTCGCTGAGGAGGATACTCTTGCCAAGCCTCTAGTCTTATTTCCCGATGGCTCTAAACTAATTGACCCAACCTTGGAGCAAATCGCGGGAAAGATCGGTCTACAGATGCGGGCTGAGAAACCTTTTTATGACTTAATTGTGGTCGGTGGAGGTCCTAGTGGATTAGCTGCTGCGATATACGGAGGTGCAGAAGGACTGAGAACACTGTTAGTTGAACGTGAGGCATTGGGTGGTCAAGCGGGTACAGCTCCTCAAATAGACAATTATTTGGGCTTTCCAGTTGGCTTAAGTGGCGATGATCTAACCAGACGTGCTGTTGCTCAAACTAAAAAATTTGGCGTAGAAATTCTCATTCCTCAGGAAGTTAAAAGCATTCGTGTAGAAGGTCCATATCGATTCATCACCCTGGGAGATGGGACAGAAATAGGTGCTTATTCGATTCTGATTGCTACAGGGGTTGCTTACCGCAAACTCAACGTTCCTAGTATAGATCAGTTAACTGGGGCGGGAGTGTATTATGGTGTGGGAAAAAAACCTGCCACCTGTAGCGATGAAGATATTTTTCTGATTGGTGCGGGTAACTCTGCTGGAGAAGCTGCTCTCTATTTTGCTGAGCGCGCTCGCAGCGTCAATATCGTTGTACGTAGCAATACATTGAACGACAAAATGTCTCAATATTTAATCGATTTAATTGAGACTACAGAAAATATCAAAGTTTGGTTCAATACTACGATTATTGAGGCTAAAGGACAAGAGCGGCTCGAAGCACTAACTCTTGATAATAGATTATCTGGGGAAAGAATAACTCTCGATGCAGATATGCTATTTATCTTAATTGGCTCAACACCGCGTTCTGATTGTCTTAGTAAGCTCTTAGGTCAGACCTCACAAGGGTTTGTCTTAACTGGATCTGAGATGATTAATGCCGAAGATACTCATTCATGGCCGCTAGAACGCGATCCCTTTTTACTTGAGTCCAGTGTTCCTGGTATCTTTGTATCTGGTGATATTCGTGAAGGATCGACTAAAAGAGTGGCTTCGGCTGTAGGGGAAGGTTCTGTTGCCGTTCAATTAATTCAACAATATCTCAAACTAGTTTAAAGCAAACTGCGATCATCCTGGTAATGCGGTTTTTTTCTCAAGGAAAAGAATAAATCTGAATCTTTAGCATTACAGGCGATCGCAACATTCACTTCATCTCCACCTGACAAGGGAAAATTAAGACATTGAAGACAATCGCTATCTTGCTGGCAAATCTCAACAGTCGAGATACTAAGCTGTCCAGGAACTCAACTTTTGCAACATCAGTTTTCGATAATGCTCATTGTTACATCCTTCATTTAGCCAAGTCTCAAAAAGCTCGTCCATCAGCCGACAACGCATAGCTTCATCTAAGACTGCGGGGATAATTTTCTCAAATCGCATCACGACAAAAACATTATTGCAATTAATCGGTGGTAATACTTCGCCAGGTTGCCTTTTTAAAAGTAGCTTTGCTATGTGAGAATCTAGAGAACACACTTTTATGGGGTCGTAAATTCGATTAACATTCGCCTCTGGGTTTTGCGGATACTCAAGTGCTAATTGAGCAAAGCTTTTTTCTCTTGCCATAATCCGAAAAAAGATTTCCGTAGCCACTGCTTCATCTTCGTGGGCGATTTTGGAATAGACTATTTTGTCTAATTTTTTTTTGCGACTAATAAAGTAGGCAGATATTTCTTCCCCCCAGGTAGCTCGTTTAAATTTTTCTATTTTTAGCTTGCGAGCAATTGATCCTATTATTTGCTTCATACCAATGTCGCTGTGTTGGAAACCAGTTGGCAGTTCTTGATCATCAGAAATCTGCTGTCTCTCCAAGATCTCTTGATAAGCAGTTTCTAGCTCTTGGGGCGTACATATAATTGAGCTAATCGCCTCATCAATCATAACTTCCCGCTGTAGTTGAGGCAGCAAGTTATATCGTCCCAGGGTGGAAATGATTCTGGTAACTGGCTCGATCTTGGTTTGGGCTTGTTGAGTAATAAGCATCTCATAGTTCCTACTAATGATAAAAAAAATACAGCAAAGCCTGGGTTTTGCTGTAGACACGAACATCAATCAAATTCTACACAGCAGGAACTTCTTCACCACCGCTAACTAATGGATCTAGAGTTGCTAAGACTTCCTCACCTACTGCCGTACCTGCGGTATCGGGATCCGTAAAGGCTCCATCAATAGTATGTACCCCTGCAAACACACGACTTAGGGAGAACTCATCAGCTAATTCGCCAAAGTTGTCAAATTCACGTTCGATACCAGGAGTATCAGGAGAGACAACACCAAAGGTTCCGATGTCACCAAACTGTTGTTCAAAGACAGCTTCCGCAGCATATGCCATAGTACTGTGTCCTGAAATCCAATCTGGGAATGCAGGTTCTTCTAGGAAAGCTTCCCATTCTGGATCGATCTCGTCGTTAATCGGCTGAGATGGGCGGGGATACTGTTCGTTGTATTTAGCATCCCAGGTAACGATCGCAGCATCAGCTAAAGCAAGATTTAACTTGAAGAATAGCTCTACGTTGTCCTTGAGATCAAATCCTTGATCGATCGATAATTCTTGGGCAATATGATTCAGGTGTTTGTTAGGTTTATAAGAATCACCCCGATCAACAAAGAAAAACTTGGCTATTTCAGACTGGTCGTCAGTACGCAGAATTTCTGTGATTTCGGTATCTTCTGCTCCACCTAAAGCTGCTACCGCTTGTAAATCAGCTAGAAACTCTGGGCTATCTGGGGCATCTGGACTAATCAGATTTACAATGTCTGCACTACTTTCGATCGCATAGGGTATGGCAGTATCGCCATATTGCGCACCAACTGCAATGCCACTACCGTTATCTTCAGGAGTCCATAAGAAATCATTTTCTGGATCTTTAGGTATAAATTCAGAGTTATCTGGATCGAGGGGATTATCGAAACTAGCAAACTCATCAGCCCTCATTTCTAATAGCTCTTTAGCCACGAGCTGTCCGTAAGCTAGACCAAGCATCTCAGCATTAGGATCATCCTGGATCTCTTCTAGAGAAAGATCTAGTTGAGCATCAATGATTTCTTGTTGTTCTGGATAAAGCTCGCTTAATACCGTAGCTGCTGCTCCAGCGATCGCTGTTTCTACTGATGCTCCTTCTGGAGACATCTCAATGGCATCTAAATCAATAGCGTAAGGGTCGAACTCTCCTGTAGCCCCAGCGAAAGCGTTAAAAATAGAGGCAGATAAAAGTGCACCGTTTCTAGTTCCTTGAGGCGGTGCAGCCCCTACACCAGGAAGCTTGTCAAACAAGAATTGGTTGGAAGTTAGGTTTGCTCCGACAGTTTGCCAGTCGAGGACAACATCTGTGCCTGGTAAGGAAGTTAGCACATCATCAGAATTATTTTCAGCAACTATATCTTGCTCTTCTCCTAGAGAATCTGCGTCAATTTCGGCAATTAGAAATTGAGAACCTGGAGGTACGAAAGACGTAATGTTTTCGTAGTCCATGGTGATATTTGCTGATTCGCCAGGCTCTAGTCCGCCTAGATCTGCATCTTCGAGAGTAGTGAGCAGTCCATCCTGAACTTCTTTTCCAGTTAGGGGTAATATCCGAGTGTTGATCTTTTTATCGGAAGAAATATACAGGTTAAGATCTATAGTACCGTCTAATGTCTTGTCTCCTTCATTGGTAATAATTACATCAACACTTTCGGGGGACCTTTTTTGGTTTTTTGGGGTGGTGGTTTTTTTTTTTTTTAGGTTCTTTTCTTCTTGAAAGCTTTTTGGGGGTTTTGTGTGCTTCTTTTTCCGTTGTTGTGTGGGGGGGTTTTTCGTGGTTTTTTTTTTTTGGTGGTTTTCTTTTGATTTGTTTTTGTGTGTTTTTTTTTAGCAGATATGATTTTTTTTTCTTTTTTTTTTTTTTTTGTTTTTTTTTTTTTTTGGTAAATTCGTTTGTTTTTTTGGGATGTCCCAGAAAAGCTTACAGTTTTTTTACAAGCCCTACTATCTATAGTTTTACATCTTTAAACTAGCAAAGCCACCAAAAAATATTGACTCTCACAGTGAAATTAATACATAACTAAATGTTATAGGAATTTGTTGATAATTAAGTAATATTAGTTAATCGCTCAAGTACGTTTATGTTATCTATTATTGAAATAGGTGTTATGTAATTGAGTACTTTAGTAACTAGCAACTTCAAGAAATCTCATGATTAATTGGCAGCGAGAAAACTATCGGGATTTCTCCTGATCTTCTAAAGAATCAATTACAAAGAAGTTGACGAGACTGACTAAGCTTAGACGCATTTAAATTGGATCGAGTACATCGAATTTTCAATTGTTTCAGCCGATTTCATCGTCAGGTTAAGTGCGAAATAGCTTACTGACTAGAAGTTATGTAAAATTAATGAGGTAAGAAATTCGTGGCAAAAAGAAGAAGACGAGGAGTGGTTTTGACTCCAGAGGGACTGCAAAAATTTCAAGATGCTAGATTGAAATCGGAAGCAGATCATAATTACGGTGAGCGTTATACCTATGAAAAGTTAAGTGACATCACCTATTTGGACATCCATACTATTAAACGAGTTATTGAATGTCAAGAAGGAGTAGATAAACGAACTTTAGAGCGTCTATTTCTCAGCTTCGAGATAGAACTAGCGGAAAGTTGCTACACCAAACCCAATCCCCATAAACGACAAAATTGGGGTGAAGCAATGTGTGTGGCTAGTTTTTATGGGCGAACCGAGGAACTATCGATTTTAGAAAGTTGGTTGCTCAAAGAACGTTGCCGTATTGTAACTATATTAGGCATGGGGGGAATGGGCAAAACCTGTTTATCCGTGAGGCTGGCAAAACAAGTTCAGGAGCGTTATGATCTCTTGATGTGGTGCAGTCTGCGGGATGCTCCCCCTGTCGAAGAAGTTGTTGCTGGGATAATTCGATTTTTCTCTGATGAGCAAGAGACGGCATTAGACTTACCAAAAAGCCTAAAAGGGAAAATTACCAGGCTCATCGAGTATCTGCGAACATCAAAGTGTTTGCTGGTATTGGACAACATAGAAGCTCTCCTCTGTGGCGAGCAACGAGCAGGACAATTCCTCGAAGGATATGAAGGATATCAAGATTTGCTGCGCCGTCTCGGTGAAACAGATCACCAGAGTAATATCTTGCTAACCACCAGAGAAAAACCGAAACAGGTGGCGGTTATGGAAGGAGAAGAACTTCCAGTTCGCACCTTCCGACTATACGGTTTGACGGAAGAAGCGGGAGAACAGATCCTCAAAATCAAAGGACTGACTGGAACCGACTCGGCATATCGAGCCTTAATACGTCATTACGGAGGCAATGCTTTAGCTTTAAAAGTAGTAGCTGCTACCATTCGAGACCTATTTCAAGGAGATATTCACGACTTTCTAGAGCAGGAAACATCAGTATTTGGCGATATCCGCGATTTATTAAAGCAGCAGTTTGATCGACTGACTGAGATAGAAAGAGAAATCGTTTATTGGCTGGGAATCAATCGTGAACCATTATCCATGGAGGATGTGCGAGCAGATATGGTGTCCACAGTACCTAAGCTAAAAATACTAGAAGGATTAGAATCACTCTCCCGTCGCTCCCTAGTCGAACAAGATGATTCTTGTTTTACTCTGCAAAACGTCGTGATGGAATATGTCATCTGCCGTTTCATTGATCGAGTTTGCCAGGAGATTATCTCTCTTGAATTAAAACTCTTTCGCTATCATGCCGTGATTAAAGCTACAGCCAAAGACTACATTAGAGAAACTCAGATTAGGCTAATAATGGAGCCAATCCTAGAGGAGTTGATGACTTTCTTTAAAAGTAAAAAGAATATCGAAAAGCGATTAAATAAGATTTTGGCATTGCTACGAGAGAATTTCTCTTCAGAATCTTCTTACGCAGGTGGCAATATCTTAAATATGCTCTGTTATATGGAAGCAGATTTCACGGGCTACGATTTCTCTAACTTAGCAGTGTGGCAAGCGGATTTTCGGAATTCCTGTTTTCATGATGCTAGTTTTGCCCATGCCGATTTGTCTAAGTCAGTGTTTACCGAGGCTTTTGGCGGAATTTGGTCGGTAGCCTTTAGCCCCGATGGGAAAATACTGGCTACGGGAGACACTAAGGGCGAAATAATTTTGCGTCGAGTGTCAGATGGTCAGCCAATTGGCAGTTTTAAGGGACATAATGGCTGGGTGGTATCTCTCGATTTTAGTCCCGATGGTAATACTCTAGCGAGTAGTAGTTGCGACTGTACTGCAAAGCTATGGAATGTTCATACTGGTCAATGTTTACATACCCTGAGAGAACACGACAATGAAGTTTGGTCGGTAGCTTTTAACCCTGATAGTAAAATTCTAGCTAGTGGTAGTGATGACCACAAAATTAGATTATGGAATGTAGAAACAGGTGAGTGCTTAAAAGTCTTGCAGCATCACTCTAATAATGTACTCTCAATTGCATTTAATTCAAATGGTAGAGAGCTACTAAGTGGTAGTGATGATCGTACAATTGCTTTGTGGGATATTGACACAGAGAAATGTATAAAAACTTTTCAGGGACATCAAGATGGCGTAAGAGCTATTTCTGTAAATACAGATAGTCAAGTTTTAGTCAGTGCAAGTAATGATCAAACAATTAGGCTGTGGGATATGGAGACGGGGGAATGTATCAAAGTTCTTCAGGGACATTCTAATGGAGTATTTGCTGTTACCTTCTGTCTGCAAAATAATCTTATAGCCAGTGGCAGTTTCGATCAAACAGTTAGGCTGTGGGATATTGAGACGGGGGAATGTATCAAAGTTTTTCAGGGACATTCCAATTGGATCAACTCAGTTGCCTATAATAACCAAAATAATTTACTGGCAAGTGGAAGCTATGATCAGACCATAAAGTTCTGGAATATCAATTCACTTCAATGCTCTAGAACATTTAAAGGTTATAGTAATCAATCACTTGCAGTGTCTTTTAGTCCGAACGGACAAATTTTAGCAAGCGGTGGTCATGACAGTAATGTAAGGCTATGGGATATCAATACTAATGAAGTTGTCAAAATTCTTAGAGATCATACCAATTGGGTTTGGTCAGTTGCTTTTAACCCTGAAGGCAATCTTCTTGCCAGTGGTAGTGGAGACAAAACTGTAAAACTATGGAATGTTTGTGATGGCAAAGTAATTAAAACTTTTGTTGGACATCAAGCTGTAGTTCGTTCTGTCGCGTTTAGTACTGATAACCAAACTATAGCTAGTAGTAGCGAAGACAAAACAATTATCTTGTGGAATATTCAGACAGGTCAGCCTGTTAAAGTTTTAGAGGAGCATCAAGCTGAGATCTGGTCAATTGCATTTAGTCTTGACGGACAAATGTTGTTGAGTGGTTCTTTGGATGGAACAGCCAGATTGTGGGATATTCGGACAGGAAAATGCATTCTAGTTATAGATGAGCATGAAAATTGGATTTCTCACGTTGCTTTTTGCACAGATAATCAAACTTTAGCTACTACTAGCCCTGATAAAACAATAAGATTTTGGGATATCAATACTGGTAACTGTAAAGGAATATTGCAAGAAAATTTAGGGTATTCTCACTTAATTGCCTTTAATAGAGATGGTCAAATAATAGCTAGCTGTAATTCAAACCATAGTATTAAATTATGGAAAGTCAACACACAAGAATGCTTCAAAATTCTAGATGGTCATGATGCCTTAATCAATTCGATTACTTTTAGCCCCGATAATTGCACTTTAGTTAGTAGCAGTGAAGACGAAACAATTAAGCTCTGGAATATTAAAAATGGTAAGTGCACCAAAACTCTGAAAATTAATCAACCTTATAGTGGCACCAAACTTATAGGAGCGAAAGGACTAACCGAAGCTAGTATGAATTCTTTAAAATCATTAGGAGCAGCTACTCTAGCCCAGTCAAGATTAAATTAAGTTAATAAAAGCGCAAAGTTGTGCTTAATAAGCGTTAAGAAGGCAGAGAAATTGAAAAGTGGGTTGTATAATTGCCTAAGTTACTAACTGAAATAGCCCAGAATTTTGACAATTTTGGGCTGGAGTTATTAACTATCATTAATTATCGACATCTCGACATCAAAGCAGGGCGTTGCATCATTGCGGGATGATTTATAATCAAGGAGAAATTTTCACTCTAGGCGATCGCCACTCCTAAAAAGAAGATGAACTGTCCAAAATGTAGCTCTAATAATATTAGAAAAAACGGTCATAGAAGAGGAAAGCAAAATCATCAATGTCAAGACTGTGGGCGACAATTTATCGAGCATTATTCTGAATTAGGTTATCCTAAAAAAGTCAAAGAAGATTGTTTGACTATGTATGTAAATGGAAATGGATTTAGAGCAATTGAAAGAATAACAAAAGTCAACCATAATACCGTAATACGTTGGGTTAAGAAGGCAGGAAACCAGCTATTAAATAGTAATGATACTTCTGATATTCCCATAGTTGCTCAATTAGATGAATTATATGCGAAGCGGCTTGCACCCATTCGGGCATAAACCCTCGAATGGGGGTATCCTTTAGGACAAACATTTGTCGGTAAAAAAAAATAAGAGATGGATCTGGACAGCTTATTTTTGGATAACAGATGGTTATAAAGTTTATCCAAAGTTCATTCCTGATGGAGACCAGATTATTAGTAAAATATATATGACAAGAGTTGAAGGAGAAAACAGTCGCTTACGACATTACTTAGCTAGACTACACCGTAAAACTTTTTGTTATTCCAAGTCCGAGGAAATGTTATTTCTCTCAATCAAACTGCTTGTTTATTACTTAAAATATAAGACTCTTTCTTTGATAGTTTAAAGGTTGAAGTGGAATTTGGCAACTCAGCGATCGCTTTAATTAAATCATTTTTAAAACTTAGAAGGAAATTGTAGATCATCCCGCAATGATGCAACGCCAACATTAGTAATGAAGCGATAGCGGAATTAATAATTTAGTGGCGGGAGTGTCAATTAAACAGGCAATCCTTCTAGAGTATTTGTGAGAAATTCTGCTCGACAAGCATGACGCTGAATCTTACCACTGGAAGTTTTAGGCAGAGTGCCTGGTTTTAGCAGTAATGTTGTGTACACTTGGAGGTCATGATTTTTAGATATTTCTCGTCGAATCAATTGAGTTAGCTCCTTGACCTCAATCATCTCTTGAGAGGATGATTTAGCTCCAGTTCGCTTGCTACTCCAGTAACAACGCTCCACTTCTGCAAGAACAATTAACTTTTCTTCTCCTTGAATGTCAACCGAAAAGCTAGCCACGCAGCTTGGTCTAATCCAGACAGTGGTTTCTTCCACAGTTTTTTCTATGTCTTGGGGATAATGATTGCGTCCTTTAATTACGATCATATCCTTGAGACGACCTGTGAAAAATAGCTCTCCCCGATCTAAAAAGCCTAGATCACCAGTACGCAAAAAAGGTCCTTCATTAGTGTCTTTAAGATAAGCAGCAAAAGTTGCTTCAGATATTTCAGGTTGTCTCCAGTAACCCTGAGCAATACTAGAACCAGATACCCAGATTTCTCCTACTTCTCCTGGTTTACAGTTGACCAAAGTTTCGGGATTGGCGATCGCAATTTTTTGATTAATTAAACTTCTACCACAGCTAACTAGAGTACGGGGATAAGTTTCATCAGAATGAGCAGCTATAATTTTATTTTCTTCTAAAGCTTTGCCTTGAACTTTTTTAGTCACCACCGCTGCATCTTGAGAGCCTCCAGAAATAATCAGCGTAGCCTCTGCCATGCCATAGCAAGGATAGAAAGCTGAATAGTCAAATCCGTAAGGAGCAAAAGTTTTGGCAAAGTTGCTTAGGGTTTCATGATTAATTGGTTCTGCACCATTAAATGCCACTTGCCAAGTACTGAGGTTTAATCCCGCAAGTTGTTCTGGTTTAAATTTGCGCACACACAGATCATAGGCAAAGTTGGGAGCGCCGCTGGTGGTGGCTTGGTAGCGAGAAATTGCTTTTAGCCAGCGCAAAGGATTTTGCAGAAACATGAAGGGAGACATTAAAGTCACCGAAAAGTTACCGAATAAAGGCTGGAGAACTCCTCCAATTAGACCCATGTCATGATAAGGGGGCAGCCAGATCATTCCTCTACTTTGGGGAGAATGTCGAAAGCAGCGATGAATTGCCTCTAGATTGTGTAGCAAATTCTTGTAGGCAATTTTTACCCCTTTAGGTTCTGCCGTGGAACCAGAGGTATATTGTAAAAAAGCAATGTCATCTTCTGAGATGTTAGGCTGATACCAGTTTTGCTCTAGATTATTGTTTAAAGTGTCAGTAGTAATCCAACGTAAACTTTTTAACTCTGGAGTGTGCTTAAGTTGTCGCTGCAAGCCTTGTAGTGTTTCGTTACTGGTTAAAGCGAAATTAGTCTGAGCGTTTTGTAAAATATTCTGAATACGATTTAAAGAGCGATTAGGTCGAGGCGGATAAGCTGGTATGGCAATTACTCCAGCATAAAGGCAACCAAAAAAAGCAGTAATATAGTCTAATCCCGCAGGAAATAGCAATAAGACTCGATCTTGAGGAGAACACACAGATTGAAGGTATGCAGCGATCACTTTTGCCTTTTGCTCCAGTTGCCTATAATTCAGGCAAACTTCTTCTGTTTCGCCGTCTACTAGGAAATTATATATCGTCTGATGAGGCTGTTCGTGCGCGCGAATCTGAAGTATATCGACTAAGGTAGCTGCTTTAATCTTGTTTTTTAAACCACTCATTCACTTTGGATTATTTAAATCGGTTTATACCATATCTCATTGTTCAGAATTTCAGTACAGTCAAACTCAGAACATAATCATATCTAAAATAATTAAGTTCCCCAACAGCTTACATCAATCATCGTCAAAACCAAGTATTGATGTGACACCTTGAGAATAGTCCTCTTAGTTAGATAATGAGAGATATAGTTTCTCAGCAGGGTAAATTTGATTATGAATTTGTCAGAATTTTCTAATTCTCACCAGTTACAGAAGATTATTCTGACTGAAATTGAGCGATCGCGCCTCCAGAGAATCACTTTTGCTCAGTTTATGGCGACGATTTTATATGAGCAAAAGTATGGCTATTATAATTCTGGGATCGTCAGCATTGGCTCCCAAGGAGATTTTTTTACCTCTTCTTCTTTAGGCAAGGATTTTGGTGAGTTGCTGGCAATACAGTTCCGAGAAATGTGGCACAATCTAGGTTGCCCTGATCCTTTTTATTTAATTGAAATGGGGGCAGGAAATGGGGAACTGGCGCAAGATATTTTGAATTTCTTCACTAACAGCAATGAGCAGAATCTAATTGAAGCAATCAGATACGTTATTGTTGAGCAGTCGCCCAATCTAATTGAAGAGCAGCAACAATTACTTAAATCTTTTACTAATTTTGAGCTTACTTGGAAAACTTGGTCTGATATCTCCTCAGATAGTATCGAGGGGTGTTTTTTTTCTAACGAACTAGTGGATGCTTTTCCCGTACATCTGGTTACAAAAATTAAGAATCAACTCCAAGAAGTCTATCTCAGCATTCAGGAAAATAAATTAACCGAGATTGTTGAGGATATATCTACCGAAAAACTAGCTCGGTATTTCGATTTAATTAATATTGATTTATTACAACCACAGTATCCTGAAGGTTATCGTTCTGAAGTAAATCTCAACGCTTTAGACTGGATCACCACGATCGCCAGCAAACTAAAACGGGGGTATGTGTTAACTATCGACTATGGTTATACTGCCGATAAATATTATCGTCCTGCCCGCAGTCAAGGAACTCTACAATGTTATTATCAACATCGCCGTCACGATAATCTTTACGTTAACCTGGGTTATCAGGATCTTACTGCTCACGTTAATTTTACTGCCTTAGAACGACAAGGAGAATTGTTTGACCTCCAAACCATTGCCTTTACTCAGCAAGGACTGTTTTTGATGGCTTTGGGTTTGGGCGATCGCCTAAATGAATTATCTAGTGGTAAATACAATATTTCCGAAATATTTAAACGTCGTGATGCTTTGCATCAGCTAATTAATCCCACTGGGTTAGGAGGATTTGGAGTTCTAATTCAGGGGAAAAATTTAAACAACAAAGAACAGTCTTTAAGAGGTTTAAGCATTCCTGATGGCAATTTACGTAGGGGAGTCACTTATATTTAACACCTTGTACGTAGTAGCTAACAGCTAAGTACTGATACAAAATTAATTGTATAGTTTGGAACAGGGGAGACAGATAATAAGTAGTTTTGCAAAATTAATTACACATTTTACTAAGCTAAAACTCTTGTCATACCGTAGATACAGAAGATCTAAGTAGGTAATTAATTTTGACTAGGTACTTAAATTTTCTCCCCTTGTCCTCCTTGTCCTCCTTGTCCTCCTTGTCTTATCTCAACCCCTCAATTCAAAATTGACGAGCGACCCCGCGTACCACAAGGGCACTTGTCCCATCTTCGTGGCTTGCACCAAACTAAGCGGTGTAAACCCTCGAATGGGGGGACTTGTCCCATCAAGTGGGATAATATCCTCGAATGGGGATAACATCCTCGAATGGGGATAACATCGACGAAAGGTGCAAGGGAATGGGCGAGTCGTGACAGACTACTAGATACTAGCTGTACTCGCAATGGCATTAATTCAATCAAATTGAACTTAAATTGACTGAGATTTAGAACTCTGAACTTTGTTCAGAGGGGTTCATGCCCATAGAGACACTAGAAGCACCAGTAGCTAAAACATCAGCCTCTTTGACAAATCCACTGTATGCTTCCATACCGTGTTCGCTGATATCCAAACCAATTCTTTCTTCATCTTCGTGAACTCTAATACCGATAGTGAACTTGAGGATTGTCCATACGATTAAACTAAAGATCACTGTAAATGCACCGATAGCAACTACACCAATCAATTGAGTAATCAAGTTGCCTGTACCAAAGATACCTACAGCTAAAGTTCCCCAAATACCACAAACTAAGTGAACTGATGTTGCACCTACGGGATCATCAATTTTGATACTGTCGAAAAAAGCCACGGAGAAGACAACAATTACACCAGCAATTAAACCAATGACTACAGCTTCCCAATAATCTACATCAGCACAACCAGCAGTAATTCCGACTAAGCCAGCCAGGACACCGTTGATAATCATTGATAAATCAGGCTTGCCGTCCTTCAACCAAGAAGTAAAGGTTGCTGCCATACAACCTCCTGCTGCTGCTAGGTTAGTAGTTACTGCAATGTAAGGTACGTTTGCTGTGGCTGCTAATTCTGAACCAGGATTAAAACCAAACCAACCAATCCAAAGGATTAAACAACCTAGAGTAGCAAAACCCATGTTGTGTCCAGGAATTGCGCTAGTTCTACCGTTTTGAAATTTACCAATTCTTGGTCCTAAGAGTGCTGCCCCAACTAATGCTGCCCAACCGCCAACGGAGTGAACCACAGTAGAGCCAGCAAAATCAGAAAAACCCATTTCAGCTAACCAGCCACCATCCCAGACCCAATGTCCAGTAATCGAGTAGGAAATAGCTACTAATAAAGTACTAAAAATCAGGAAGGCATCAAACCTAATGCGCTCTGCCACCGCACCAGAAACGATAGTTGCTGCGGTGGCAGCAAAGGCAACCTGGAATAAGAAAGCAATCCCAGGGGGAACTGCTGTTGGATAAGGATCGTCGCCATACGGAACATTATCTCCACTGAAGAAGAATCCGCTCAAGCCAATGAACGGATTACCATCACCATACATCAAAGCATAACCTACTGCCCAATATGCCAAGGTGGCGATCGCAAATACAATTAGATTCTTGGCTAGGATGTTAACTGCATTCTTTTGACGGCAGAAACCAGTTTCCAGCATTCCGAATCCAGCATTCATGAAGATTACTAGAACGGAACAGAATAGCAAAAATATGGAATCTAGTACAATCTGCAATTCCTCTAAATTGGCAGGAGGTTCTAACCCTTGGGCTGTAACTGCGGTATTCCAGACGATAACGATCATCGCAGCCAAGGGAATACACAAAAACCATGAGGGAGAAAAAGTCTTGAAAACAGCTCTCAATGGTCTTGGAAGCAAGCTTTTCACTTGTGTTCCATTATTCATAATATTTTTACGCTTGAGTGTTTTTTTAGTTTCTAAGAATTCGGAATTCATTTACATTTCGATTTAGATCAAAAAAATAGCTAGTTTGTCACGAAATGGCAAACTTAATTCTATTCAGTTTGTGTTCTTTTTTTCTTTTCTGCCGTATTTTTGAATACAGTTTTTTTTGTCGACAAATTGTAAGATGTAAGGTTAATTTAATAACCAAAAGTTAAAAATTAAATTTTAATATTTTGGAGAGCTATTTAATTTATTTAATTTATTTAATTTATTTCTTTTCTAAGTTGCTGAAACAAAAAAAAGACAGAAAATATGTAAATAATTTGTATCTTTATCTTATCTATACTTTACAGAAAGTATACAAAATTTGTAGATTAGCAATTCCAACACGGCTATTACTTAGGGCTTGCTGAAAAACTATAGTTTCTGCTGTGTGTAATATAAGTACATGGAATACAAGCCAACCAAGAACAAAAAAAAGGTCGCCTATCAATCAAGCGACCTTTAAGAAATTTTTAAACCTAGCTGATATTACTTAATAAACAGCATTTCTTGATAACTGGGTAAAGGCCAGAGATCGTCAGCAACTTCAGCCTCAAGAGCATCAACATCTTCTCTAACACTATCCATCATGGGACGAATCGTTTTAGCAAAATATTGCATGTGTTCTTCTGTACTGCCAAAATCCTCTTTTGCCAAAGCTGAGCTTAATTCAGTAATTTTAGAAGTCATGGAATTAGTCAATTCAGCAACCGTCTTGATGTTATCTGGTGCAAGATTGATGCCCATTTCTGACAAACCATCCACAGTAGCAGCAATATCGCCTAGGTGTCTCATGGCAGCGGGGTAAATCGCTGTTTTTGCTAGATCAATCACCATTTTTGCTTCTACTTCAATCGAGAGAATATATTGTTCTGCATATACTTCAAAGCGACTCTCCAATTCTACAGGAGAAAGTACTCCAGTTCTCTCAAATAGTTCTTCAATATACTTCTCTTTTAGGTAAGGTAGAGCATCGGCAGTTGTGGGCAAGTTAGGCAGACCTCTTTCTTCAACTGCCATTTTGTGCCATTCAGCAGAATAGCCATCACCGCCAAAGATTACCGCACCATGTTTCTCCATTACTTCTTGAAGAACAGTAAGTATGGCGCTATTAAGGTCAACTCCTTTTCCTAATTCACTTTCTAAGAGATCTCCCACAAAAGTTAGAGAATCTGCCAATATAGTGTTGAGTGCTATTAAGGGACCAGAAACTGATTGGTTCGAACCCACTGCTCGGAATTCAAAGCGGTTGCCAGTAAAGGCAAAGGGGGAAGTTCGGTTGCGATCGCCTGCATCTTTAGCTAAATCAGGTAAGGTATCCACATTGATCTCTAATTTTCCGCTGTGGCTATAGTTGTCGCTAATTTCTCCCGCAGCAATTTGGCTAAATAGTTCTTCTAATTGAGAACCCAAATAAACCGACATAATGGCAGGAGGAGCTTCATTTGCGCCCAAGCGGTGATCGTTACTAGCAGTAGCAATTACTGCCCGCATCAAAGGGGCATATTTATGGACTCCACGAATTACCGCAGCGCAGAAAATCAAAAACTGTAAATTTTCGTGAGGAGAGTCGCCAGGATCTAATAAATTGCCTTGAGTCGCGTTGCCTACAGACCAGTTAACGTGTTTTCCTGAGCCATTAATTCCCGCAAAAGGTTTTTCATGCAATAAACATTTAAAACCATGTTTTTTAGCGGTTTGACGCAGCAAAGTCATGGTCAATTGTTGATGGTCAGAAGCCACATTGGCTGCTTCAAAATAAGGTGCGATCTCAAACTGACCAGGAGCAACTTCATTGTGTCTAGTTTTGGCGGGAATACCTAAGCGATACATTTTCTTTTCTACGTCCTGCATAAAGACCTGAACGCGCTCAGGGATCGCTCCAAAGTAATGATCATCGAACTGTTGACCCTTAGCAGGAGGCTTCCCAAATAAAGTCCTGCCAGTTATCAATAGGTCAGGACGGCTATTAGCAAAATGAGCATCTACTAAAAAGTATTCTTGTTCTGCGCCACAGCTAGAATTTACTGGGGCAATATCACTGTAACCCAACAGCTTTAAAACTTTAGTTGCTGCTTTGTTCATTGCCCCGATAGAGCGCAACAAGGGAGTTTTCTTATCTAAAGCTTCTCCAGTCCAAGATATAAATATCGTGGGAATGCAAAGAGTTACACCGTTGTCTGTTGCCATGAGGTAAGCAGGACTGGTTACGTCCCAAGCAGTGTACCCTCTAGCTTCAAAAGTAGAGCGAATACCTCCGTTAGGAAAAGATGAACCGTCAGGCTCACCCTGGATTAATAATTTGCCTGCAAATTCGGCGATCGCACTGCCATCGCTCTGTGTCGAGATAAAAGCATCATGCTTTTCGGCAGTGGCGTTGGTCATGGGATAAAAAACGTGGGCATAATATGATGCACCCTTGGAGATTGCCCAATCTTTCATGGCTGATGCCACAGTATCAGCAATAGAAGCATCTAGTTGTTCCCCTGTTTCGATGGTTCTCTTCAAAGATTTGAACACAGCCTTGGGTAGACATTGCTTCATTTTACTGAGGCTAAAGACGTCTACTGCCCAAAGGTCTTCTATACGTACTGGAGGTCCAACAGGAATTGGTTCACGGTCAGTAATTTGATAGATTGCTTGCGTGCGAGATTCGTATCCCATGACAGTTGTAATTTTTTTAACAAGTATATTTAGTTCAATTGATCTTACTTGGTAGTAATTTGGGAAAATGTAAAATTTGTTACAAATTTTATGGTGTTTTACGGAGGATAAAAATATACACAGTTATTTACACTATTAAAGTTTGGCGATTAGCAAAGAGAGATTATCTGTGCTAATACTTAACATAAGTTAATAACAAAATTTGAAGTGAATCATAGTCGTTGCTACGACTTATGGGATTATTAATGAATATAGCTGAAAAATTCAGGGCTATTATTTTTTAGCCAGATTAACAATAGATAAAAAAATTGCTGTTGGGAGAAATTAACCAAGATGCGGGACGCTGTTACCAACTTGATTAAAAATTATGATATCTCAGGTCGTTACTTAGATCGTAACGCGATGGATAGTTTGCAAGACTACTTTGCTTCTGGTAGCGCCAGAGTGGCAGTAGCTACTATGATTAGTGGCAATGCAGCTTCTATTGCCAGGGAAGCGGGAATTAAATTATTTGAAGAAGTTCCTGAATTACTCCAGCCAGGTGGATATGCTTATACTACCCGCCGTTATTCTGCTTGCTTGCGGGATATGGACTACTATTTACGCTATGCCAGCTATGCCCTGGTCGCTGGAAGTACAGATGTTTTGGACGAAAGAGTCTTACAGGGTTTGCGGGAGACTTATAACTCTTTAGGAGTACCAATTGGTCCGACTGTTATAGGTATTCAAATTATGAAAGACATGCTCAAAGAAATGGCATCTGAAGCGGGAATTACTAATACTGCTGTTATAGATGAACCTTTTGACTATATGACTCGCGAGTTAAGCGAAGTTTCTGTTTAGTCGATAAATAAAAAATATTTATTGATATTGCGATCGCCCTTTGATAGTATGTAAGTTCTATTAGAGGGCGATCGCTTTTTGATGTCAACTAGTGATCAATTAAGTGTTTGATTCCACCATTATTTCGTTCTCCCAACTCTCCCCATTGGAGGATTTATCTCCCATAGTTTGAGACAAGCAAACTGCGAACTGCGAACTCAGTCAGAATTTTCCAAACTGGTACGGGAACCCACACTGATGATACCGTTGCTATAGGTCGCTTACATTAGCTAAATTAGCAGTCGGAAGGTGAGAGTGCTAATTAAAAATAGACAGCTTTCCTACCAACAAAGTACTACTCAAAACTAAGCGTTTAGTTATCTGGAGATTTTTGCATGGCAGCTATTACGATTAACGTTACAACTGTGAAGCCTTTAGGCGATCGCGTATTCATTAAAGTTAGTGCTAGTGAAGAAAAAACTGCTGGCGGAATCTTGCTACCTGATGCAGCTAAAGAAAAGCCCCAAGTTGGCGAAGTTGTTGGCGTAGGTCCCGGTAAACCCAAAGATGATGGCGGTTACACACCTTTAGAGGTAAAAGTAGGCGATCAAGTTCTTTATTCCAAATATGCTGGGACTGATATTAAGTTAGGTGGCGAAGATTATGTTTTGCTATCTGAAAAGGATATTCTAGCGGCAGTCTCTTAGTTTGTCTTTTAATTCAGTTGTCAAGTGGCTATGGATACCAATGTTTTAACTACTGACAACCAACAGCAAAGGTTTCACAGCAAAAGAATTTAATTTATTCACTGTTCATCATTTCATTAAAGGCAAATCAGATATATGGCTAAATCTATAATCTATAACGACGAAGCTCGTCGAGCACTAGAAAAAGGGATTGACTTGTTGGCAGAAGCGGTAGCCGTTACCCTTGGTCCTAAAGGACGCAACGTAGTCCTCGAAAAAAAATTTGGCGCGCCCCAAATTGTCAATGATGGGGTAACAATCGCCAAAGAAATTGAATTAGAAGATCACGTACAGAATACAGGTGTATCCTTAATTCGTCAAGCAGCTTCCAAAACTAATGATGTAGCTGGGGATGGAACTACTACAGCGACAGTTTTGGCTCATGCCATGGTCAAAGAAGGTCTGCGGAACGTAGCAGCAGGGGCAAACCCCATTGCGATCAAGCGCGGTATTGATAAAGCAATCGAATTTTTAGTCGTCAAAATCCAAGAGCAGTCCCAACCCGTCGGCGACTCCAAAGCGATCGCTCAGGTGGGAACAATCTCTGCGGGTAATGACCAAGAAGTCGGTGATATGATTGCTCTGGCAATGGATAAAGTCGGTAAAGAAGGGGTAATTTCTCTAGAAGAAGGTAAGTCCATGACTACTGAACTAGAAATTACTGAAGGGATGCGCTTTGACAAGGGCTATATCTCTCCTTACTTTGTGACTGACACTGAACGCATGGAAGCAGCGTTGGAAGAGCCTCTAATTTTAATTACCGATAAAAAAATCAATCTGGTGCAAGACTTGGTTCCTGTGCTAGAACAAGTAGCTCGTCAGGGTAAACCCTTGGTAATTATTGCTGAAGATATCGAAAAAGAAGCTCTAGCGACATTAGTGGTTAACCGCCTGCGGGGTGTGCTAAACGTAGCAGCAATCAAAGCTCCTGGTTTTGGCGATCGCCGTAAGCAAATGCTAGAAGATATTGCCGTACTTACTGGCGGTCAAGTAATTTCTGAAGATGCAGGTCTAAAATTAGAGACTGCTACCGTCGAGATGCTAGGTACTGCACGTCGCATTAATATCACCAAAGATAGCACTACTATCGTTGCCGAAGGTAACGAAGCGGGTGTGAAGAGTCGTTGTGAACAAATTCGCCGTCAAATAGAAGCCAGCGAATCTTCTTATGACCAAGAAAAGTTACAAGAACGTTTAGCTAAACTTTCTGGTGGTGTAGCGGTAATTAAAGTCGGTGCTGCGACTGAAACCGAAATGAAAGACCGTAAATTACGTCTAGAAGATGCAATTAACGCTACTAAAGCTGCGGTAGAAGAAGGTATTGTTCCTGGTGGAGGTACTACTTTGGCGCACTTAGCTCCTGGCTTAGAAGAGTGGGCAAAAGCTAATCTCAAAGATGAAGGTTTAACTGGTGCCAGCATTGTGGCTCGTGCATTAACAGCTCCTTTGAAAAGAATTGCTGAAAACGCTGGTCAAAATGGTGCGGTAGTTGCCGAAAGAGTAAAAGAGAAAGACCTAAGTATCGGCTTTAATGCAGCTACAAACGAATATGTCAATATGTTTGATGCTGGTATTGTTGATCCTGCAAAAGTAACTCGCTCTGCCTTACAAAACGCAGCCTCGATCGCGGGCATGGTACTAACTACAGAATGTATTGTGGTAGACAAACCCGAAAAAGATCAAGGTGGCGCTGGTGGCGGGGCTGGTGATTTTGATTACTAATTCTAATTAAAGCTCTCAGCTTTTTAAAATTTAAAGTACTAGTTTCAAACTGGAAGCTGTTTCACATGAATTGTGAAATGGCTTTTTTTATTAATTATTTGAGGATGCTCATTAAATTCACCTGATTTGGGATTTAACGACCCACAAACCCTGGTGCGACGGGTTTAAATCGAAAAATTTCATAAGGTGGATTAGAGGCATCTTTCCCTGCATTCAGGGGTGCTGAAAGGTTTAACTGATCGCAATTAAAATATAAATAACCGTCTGCCCCAAAGCTAAAGGAGTCTATCCAAGGCAATTTTTCGGCACTGGCTAGTAATTGGTAGGAGCGATCTGGTTTAATCATGCCCATTCCATTGAGGGTCAAATCCCCCAAATAGAGATTATTATCTTGGTCAATGGTAATACCATCACAGATCGGTTTATTGCTGTATCGTTCAACCCGACTAGCGAGTTCAACTGCACTTAAAGAGGGATTAGATAAATCGGCACTCTTGGCACGATAAATACTAGTGCCGTGCATGGAGCAAAAATAGAGCCATTCATTTTGGGTATCAAGAACAAGACCATTCACCCCCAGGTGAGGGCGAAACATATTGCCATCAGGTTGCTTGATTTGCACTGGCACTCCGTCAATAATCAAGTCTAAGTCTTCAGGGATAACACTTACATGCCCTTGTAAAATTCGTGTAGCTAAGCCCGTCTTTAAATCTACTCGAATTAAAGCTGATTCAACTCCTACTATGGGGTCTGAAATATAAATCACATCGCGACTTAGATCGATCGCCAGATCATTAATAAAGGAATTACTCAGGGTGATTGGAGGCGGTAAGTAGATAACCCGCGCCAGTTGGCTTTGGCGAATATCCCAAGCGACCAGTTTTGGCAATGACTGACTTTGATTGCCGTTATCCAGTATCCAAAGATAACCATTAGCATCAGCTTGAATACCTAAAACACTCTCGAAGGTAATTTCTTGGGACTCAGGGCTAGCAGCTAAAGGTTCTAAATGTCCATCAACTAGTTCTGCTACAGGAATTTCGGGGTTATAAAATTGGTGCAGACTAAAAAAAATTCGATTATCTGGCGTTAGGGTAATATTACCTGGCGACACGGGTAAGGATGCAACTACGCTTAAAGAATCAGATAAAGTTGTCATAATGCTTCACTAATGAGCAATAAAATTAGCAGGATTTTGATCATAGCGGTGTCTAACTGGGATGGGTTCAGATTGAGCTTCGCCTACCAATGCAGCAGTCTCTTCTAAGGCTGTACGCAGTCTTTTGGCAGCATAAATTGACATATCCCTAGGTACACTAATTCTGTCTCGTAAATATCGCAGAGCCGCATCAGAACCTGATGGTGGGGTGCAGGTTTCCCCCGTCATCATCTTGGTTAAAGCACACCTGAGAGCCCGATCAAACAATTGCTGATTAGCAGGATTAACTTTTAGAATATTATCTCGATGCTTAATCACTCGTTGTAGAGCTTCAGCGCGGGAGGTTTCAGGTTCGGGATAGGTAACATCTGGTAGTTCAAACCAATCTCCTCGATCTACTCTTGATTGATTCGCCAGGGCTTGGGGTTCACCGTTAGCATAGCAGCCACCCATTTGTGGGGGTAAGTCATGGACATGGGTATGAAAATCGCTTTGAGTACCACGATAGGTTGGGCGAGTTTCCATGGCATCAAACCAGGCAGATAAACGGGGATTTGCTTCTCTGAGGGAATAGCCTTTGTAATAGTAAAGACTAGCGTTCATTCGTTCGACGTAGGGAGTAAAGATTACATCAGCGGTACTAAACTCTGCTAAGAAGTATGCTCCAGGAGTGTTAGCTAATGCTTCCTCTACCAGGGCTACGGTTTCGATAAATTGTTGACGATTGCCTTTTTCTTGTCCTGGGAAAAACGATCGATAGCATAACCAACCACACCAAGCTCTAAATAATAGTCGTTCTAGTCGGCGCAAGGGAATTACTTTGGGATCTTCCATACCGAGATATAAAACCCCGAAAACTCTTTCCAAAGCAAGTAAGATATCATCACTCTCAGTAATAATTTGTCCATCAAGCTCAATCGCAGGTAACATTCCTGAGGGAACTTTAGCCTTATACCAACTTTCTTTTTTGCCGTAGCAAAACATGGTCACTTTTTGAATACGATAAGGAATTTGCTTCTCTTCTAACCACAGCCAGATCTTTTGACAGTAGGGACACCAAGCATGATTATCTCTAAACAAAGTTACTCGTACATCCGCTTCTGTCTGACCAAATAAACGTAGAGTAGATTGAGAATTAGTAGCCCCGTTAACAGGATCTATAGCAAAGTCAGTAAGTTCTGTCAGTTGTTGCCAAGTAAGAGGTGCAGTAGTCATCAAGCTATTTTGCTAAATTTTAAATTTATAATTTTAAATTAAATTATGATTTGGAATAAACTGACATTTCTTTTATTTCGATACAGTCCAAGAACGGACTTGTCCTGAGGTTACTGGGGTGCGATCGCTCACATCAATTGTAAACCGAAATACTCTTTTTGCCCCAAGACCATGGTCTGGATCAAAGAACTTTAATTTGACATCCCAACATTCACTCCCGTAACGACAGAAGGGGCTTTTTTCTACATCTATGCTATGGAGTTCCATCCCTATTGCCACGGCTTCAGAAAAAGTTTGTACAGCTTGAAAGGCATTAGTCGCCGCAAAATTCAGGGTGCGATCGCGTGCCATCTGTCCTAAGTTTGCTGACTAAAAAAAGAGCAGGAAAAATAGTTGTGAAATTAAATGAAATTAAAGATTAATTGGTCAATAATTTGCCAAAAAATTAATCACGGCTGCCCATCGCAATCAACAAGCGCAGGATAAACACGAAGAGATTGATATAAGTCAAGTACATGGAAAGAGCCGCAGGCAGATATTGCTCATCTTCATAGGTACGAGGCAAGATGTAGAAATCAACTACAGCTACTCCTGCAAACAGAGCAACACCAATGCCAGAGATGGCAACTTCTAACCAACTAGGAGTATATACCCCAAAGATAGAGAAGAGTAATTGTCCCACCAATACAACTAACAATGCTGTTACACCAAGACGTACTGTCTGCGCTAAAGCAAAACCATCTTCTTCCGATAAGTTAGAGCCGATTTTGCGCCCGACGATGAAAGTGGCACCGCAACCAAGGGCAGCAATACCAACACCCTGAATACCGAGTTCAGAATTACTTAGAGCTAGATAAACAATCCCACTAAGGGTATAACCTGAGAGCAGACTATAAAGAGCCAACAGAGGTAAAGCAGTACTGTTATTTCCTTGCTGTGCCACTCCACGAGCGACAAAAAAGAGAACTAGTTCGGCAATCATTGCCCCAATAAAGGTGGGCATAAATAAATCGGGGCGAGCAGCAATTACTCCCAAACCCCCATAAGTTCCCAAAGCGGTTAAAATTAAACCCCCGCCCAAATAAGGAAGGGCGTTACTAATGACATTAGGACCAAGGATCGACTGTCCTTGAACCTCCTTCACTGCTTTTCTAAAGTTACTAGTATTACTCATAATTCTGACTGAAAGCTATCTTAATAGATTAAACTTGCTAATTAATTTTGATTTTAATTCAATTAACAATCTTAAGGTGTTGGAGGATTACCGAATATTACTACAAGCATTTTTGATAATATAGTCATTCCCATAAAGCTAAATTATTGCCTGATGAATTATGCAAATTAACGGTGTCGAGGCTGTTACAAATTACGATCGCCTGTTTAATCAGATTCAAGAATTAGTTTTATGTCACTCCCCTAGTGGCTTGGAAACAGAAGTCGATCAGATACTACTAAAACAGTTTGCAGCTTTAAAATTAGACACTTGGCAGGATCGGGCAGGCAACGTCATTGCTAAAATCTCTGGTCAAAATTCCGATAAGACAATCGCCATTACTGCTCACAAAGATGAGATTGGCATGATCGTTAAATCCATTGATGCCAATGGTTGTCTACAGGTGCGCCGTTTAGGTGGCTCATTTCCTTGGGTATACGGAGAAGGGGTAGTTGATATCTTAGGAGATCATCAAGTTATCAGAGGGATTCTCTCTTTTGGCTCACGTCATGTTTCCCATGAGTCACCACAAAAAGCTCAACAGATAGATACTCCCTTGATGTGGGAGGATGCCTGGATCGAAACTAAGTGTAGTCTGGAAGAATTAACCGTTTTAGGGGTGCGCCCTGGCACTCGGGTAGTAATTGGCAAACATCGCAAAACGCCTTTCCGTCTCAAAGACTACATTGCTAGCTATACCTTAGATAATAAGGCTTCCGTGGCTATCTTATTAGCTCTCGCTGAGAAGATAGTTAATCCCCCTGTAGATATTTATTTAGTAGCATCGGCAAAGGAAGAAATAGGAGCAATTGGCGCATTGTACTTTACCCAAAACCAGAATCTAGATGCCCTAATTGCCTTAGAGATTTGTCCCCTTGCAGCAGAATATCCCATTGAATCTGATATTGCTCCTGTGTTGTTATCTCAAGATAACTACGGCATTTATGATGAATTTCTCAACGCCGAAATTCGTACCTCAGCCGCTAAAGCAGAAATCCCCCTACAATTAGCGATAATTGATGGTTTTGGTAGTGATGCTTCAATTGCCATGAAGTTTGGTCATGTTTCCCGAGGTGCTTGTCTTAGCTTTCCTACCCAAAATACCCACGGTTACGAAATTGCTCATTTAGGTGCGATCGCTAATTGCATTGAGATTTTAGCTACCTACTGTATGACTGTTTAACCCCTAATAATAAACTATTGCTCTTCTTTGGGCGTTGCATCATTGCGGGATGATCTACAATTTCCTTCTAAGTTTTAAAAATGATTTAATTAAAGCGATTGCTGAGTTGCCAAATTCCACTTCAACCTTTAAACTATCAAAGAAAGAGTCTTATATTTTAAGTAATAAACAAGCAGTTTGATTGAGAGAAATAACATTTCCTCGGACTTGGAATAACCAAAAGTTTTACGGTGTAGTCTAGCTAAGTAATGTCGTAAGCGACTGTTTTATCCTTCAACTCTTGTCATATATATTTTACTAATAATCTGGTCTCCATCAGCAATGAACTTTGGATAAACTTTATAACCATCTGTTATCCAAAAATAACAATTCCAATTCTTGATTTTGCCCCATAATTCTTCAAAAGTTGCTGAACTTCTATCTCCAATTACATATTCTAAAATCCCAGGTGAATCCTTGTCTAAAGCTGTCCAGATCCATCTCTTATTTTTTTTTACCGACAAATGTTTGTCCTAAAGGATACCCCCAGGGCCAGGGTCATTTCATTCTAAATTTCATTAATGATTTCACTAGCTTTCAGATAATGATAGTTAAACTACCTTACAGTTAAAATCACCTATTTTCGTGAATGCACAAAATGACACGGTTGAGAATGAAATAGCCCTGCGTATTACGGTATTATGGTTGACTTTTGTTATTCTTTCAATTGCTCTAAATCCATTTACATTTACATACATAGTCAAACAATCTTCTTTGACTTTTTTAGGATAACCTAATTCAGAATAATGCTCGATAAATTGTCGCCCACAGTCTTGATATTGATGATTTTGCTTTCCTCTTCTATGACCGTTTTTTCTAATATTATTAGAGCTACATTTTGGACAGTTCATCTTCTTTTTAGGAGTGGCGATCGCCTAGAGTAAAAATTTCTCCTTGATTATAAATCATCCCGCAATGATGCAACGCCGTATTTCCCTGTCCCGAAGCAAATGAATCAGGTAAATACGAACTATCTTTCTTTGCTCATGGACTGCGATATTTGCCCGAAGGTGCGATCTCTAGAATCGAGCGGTTTCAAGTAGGAGATAAATTATTGTTGGCTAATGAGTTTCAAAACGAATACGATACAAGAGCTTTAACTCTTAACACTCCAGACCATTATATTGTCGGTTATTGTCCTCGATATTTGTTGAGTAATGTTTTTGATATTTTGATGAAAAGTCCACAACTAGTTGAAGTGCGAGTTGAGCGTATTAATCAATTTCCAACTCCTTTACGCTATAAGTTGTTATGCAGGATGACTTATTCTACTCTGGATAATATCAAACCTTTTTCTCAAGAAGAATATCAACCGATAGCAAGAGAAAAATCAATAATACTTTGATGCTGATATATAGGTTGAAATCGCCCTTTTCTACCTTCTAGTTTATCTTCCTAGAGATTCACATCTTGCACCAGTACAAAAAACTGAATAATTTGGGCTTAATCATCAATTTAATGTACTGTCCCCTTTTCCTTTTGTCCTTGCTAGTATTTTAACGATAAACCCTAACTTCCGAATTTAATTCAAACAAGGGATTCAACCTATAATCAAAAATCAATTTAGAAAGCTTTAAGGTGGTCTGCAAACCTTTTGTGTTAGAATTTTCGAGTAATTTTTCATGACGCAGCAAAACTAAAGCTCTAAGGCACTTTTCGGAGAAACTAAATGACGACCAATTACGATGCAGATCAGATTCAGGTACTGGAGGGTCTGGAAGCAGTACGCAAACGCCCAGGGATGTATATTGGTTCGACAGGTCCCAAAGGCTTACATCACTTAGTATATGAGGTGGTGGACAATTCCATCGACGAGGCACTTGCTGGCTTTTGCACCCATATAGAAGTTGAGATTAATTCTGATGGCTCGATTACTGTAACTGATGATGGTCGAGGTATTCCTACAGGGATTCATTCTAAAACAGGGAAGTCAGCTTTAGAGACAGTAATGACTGTATTGCATGCTGGCGGAAAATTTGGTGGTGCAGGAAGCGGTTATAAAGTTTCTGGTGGTTTACACGGGGTAGGGGTATCAGTAGTCAACGCCTTATCAAAATTAGTTGAGGTTACGGTGTGGCGTGACCAGAAAGTTTATCTACAACGCTACGAACAGGGTAAACCTCAGGGTCAACTGGGAGTTGAACCAAATAAGGAACAGCCCAAGCGCACGGGAACTTCAGTTCATTTTGTTCCTGATGATACTATTTTTACGGAAACAACCGTTTTTGAATATGATGTCCTGTCAAAACGGTTAAAAGAGTTAGCCTATCTCAACGCAGGTATCAAGATTTCTTTTACTGATAATCGAGGGGAAGAACTACGTCAGGATATATTTTGTTACGAAGGTGGGATTAAAGAATACGTCGAATACATGACACGGGAAAAAGATCCCCTGCATCAAGACATTATTTACATCAACAAAGAAAAAAAAGGCGTAACGGTGGAAGTGGCGTTGCAGTGGTGTATTGATTCCTATAGCGATAACCTGTTAGGTTTTGCCAATAATATTCGTACTATTGATGGGGGTACTCACCTAGAAGGATTGAAAACTGTTCTTACCAGAACAATGAATAGCTTTGCCCGCAAGCGCAACAAGATCAAAGGCAACGAATCTAATCTGGGGGGGGAAAACGTCCGCGAAGGCTTAACTGGTGTAGTCTCGGTTAAAGTACCTGACCCTGAATTTGAAGGACAGACCAAAACTAAACTAGGTAATACCGAAGTTCGCGGGATTGTTGATTCTTTGGTCGGGGAAGTTTTAAATGATTACTTAGAATTCAATCTTAGTATTGGCGATTCGATTATTGAAAAGGCTCTCCAGTCTTTTAAGGCAGCCGAAGCAGCTCGTCATGCAAGGGAATTAGTTCGTCGCAAATCTGTGTTAGAGTCTTCTCCCTTGCCTGGAAAGCTAGCTGACTGTAGTTCTCGCGATCCCGAAGAGTCAGAGATATTTCTCGTGGAAGGGGATTCTGCGGGAGGAAGTGCCAAACAAGGCCGAGACAGAAGATTTCAGGCAATTTTGCCCCTCAGAGGTAAAATCATCAATATTGAAAAGACTGACGACACTAAAATCTATAGGAATAACGAGATTCAATCGATGATTACCGCCTTGGGTTTAGGCATCAAGGGCGATGAATTTGATCCTTCCCAACTTCGTTATCACCGTATAGTAATTATGACTGACGCTGACGTTGATGGAGCCCACATCAGAACCCTGTTACTGACTTTCTTTTACCGCTATCAGAGGGATTTAGTTGACCAAGGCTATATCTATATTGCTTGCCCTCCTCTGTATAAACTAGAGCGGGGACGCAATCATCAATACTGTTATAGCGATCGTGAGTTACAACAGCGTATTGACGAATTTCCGGCTAACGCCAACTATACAATCCAGCGATTCAAAGGTTTAGGGGAAATGATGCCCCAGCAGCTTTGGGATACTACCATGAATCCTGAAACCCGCGCCATGAAAAGAGTAGAAATTGATGATGCTGCCGAAGCCGATCGCATGTTTACCGTTCTTATGGGCGATCGCGTTGCCCCCAGAAGAGAGTTTATTGAAACACACGCGCCAAAGTTGAATCTGGATGATCTCGATATTTAGATATTGTCGATTAAACCATAACTTGAAATTCTAAAGCATAAGGTGAAAATAATTAAACCATAAGCTGAGATTTCATGTAATATATAGGGCAGGGTCATTTCATTCTAAATTTCATTAATGATTTCACTAGCTTTCAGATAGCGATAGTTAAACTACCTTACAGTTAAAATCACCTATTTTCGTGAATGCACAAAATGACACGGTTGAGAATGAAATAGCCCTGTATATAGGGTATCTCAAGGAGTTTATTTAAACTCCTCTTAATTATAAGAGATGCCCTTTTTGGCGTTGCATCATTGCGGGATGATCTACAATTTCCTCCTAAGTTTTAAAAATGATTTAATTAAAGCGATCGCTGAGTTGCCAAATTCCACTTCAACCTTTAAACTATCAAAGAAAGAGTCTTATATTTTAAGTAATAAACAAGCAGTTTGATTGAGAGAAATAACATTTCCTCGGACTTGGAATAACAAAAAGTTTGTAACCGTTCAGGGGGTAACGGCAGAATGAGGGTTTCAGGCACTCAAACCGAAGAATTTAGCCCTGTTCACCCAAGTTTCTAGGCTGAGCGATGGCTCAAACCCTATTAACTTCATCACCCCCCTGAACGGTTACAAAAGTTTTACGGTGTAGTCTAGCTAAGTAATGTCGTAAGCGACTGTTTTCTCCTTCAACTCTTGTCATATATATTTTACTAATAATCTGGTCTCCATCAGGAATGAACTTTGGATAAACTTTATAACCATCTGTTATCCAAAAATAACAATTCCAATTCTTGATTTTGCCCCATAATTCTTCAAAAGTTGCTGAACTTCTATCTCCAATTACATATTCTAAAATCCCAGGTGAATCCTTGTCTAAAGCTGTCCAGATCCATCTCCTATTTTTTTTTACCGACAAATGTTTGTCCTAAAGGATACCCCCATTCGAGGGTTTATGCCCGAATGGGTGCAAGCCGCTTCGCATATAATTCATCTAATTGAGCAACTATGGGAATATCAGAAGTATCATTACTATTTAATAGCTGGTTTCCTGCCTTCTTAACCCAACGTATTACGGTATTATGGTTGACTTTTGTTATTCTTTCAATTGCTCTAAATCCATTTGCATTTACATACATAGTCAAACAATCTTCTTTGACTTTTTTAGGATAACCTAATTCAGAATAATGCTCGATAAATTGTCGCCCACAGTCTTGATATTGATGATTTTGCTTTCCTCTTCTATGACCGTTTTTTCTAATATTATTAGAGCTACATTTTGGACAGTTCATCTTCTTTTTAGGAGTGGCGATCGCCTAGAGTGAAAATTTCTCCTTGATTATAAATCATCCCGCAATGATGCAACGCCAGATATGGTACTAAAATTAGTCTATTCCAAGCTGTTTGAATAGAGATGACATTTAATTATTTACGGCGAGTTTATCTAGGGGATACCGATGCAGCAGGAGTGGTTTATTTCCCTAAGGGATTGGAAATCTGCCATGCAGCCTATGAAGAGTCTTTAGCCGAGGCGGAAATTAGCTTAAACCAGATGATCCAAGCAGGAAAAGCCGCCTTACCTATTGTTCATGCTGAGATTGATTTTATCCGTCCGATTTATTGTGGCGATCAATTACAGGTAACTTTAACTAGTAGTCAGGTTAACAATAGTGAATTTGCGATCGCTTATCAAATATTTCCCGTTGATAATTTAGACCAAATTTTAGTTAAAGCTCAAACCAGACACGTTTGTATAAATCCGCAAATTAGACAGAGAATAGATTTACCAGCAGCAATGCTTGAGTGGTTAAATCGTTTTCAATAAAAGAGAATCAAACATGAAAACTGTAATTATTACAGGGGGAAACAGCGGATTAGGATATCATTGCGCTCAAAAACTGGCACAAGACTCTGAATTACAGATCATACTTGCCTGTCGTAATTTAGAAAAAGCAGATCAGGCGATTAAAAGTATTCAAGAAACTAGTAATACTCAAAATATTGAAGCAATGACCTTGGATTTGGCTTCTTTGGACTCGATTTGCTTTTTTGCTGCCGAATTTGCTAACCGTAAACTACCACCGCTAGGTGCAGTTGTCTGTAATGCAGGAGTGCAGTTTATTCAAAAACAAACCTATACTCAAGAAGGTTTTGATACTACCTTTGGGGTTAATCATTTAGGACATTTTTTGTTAGTCAATCTGCTTTTAAAACAGCTAGTCGCACCAGCCAGAATTGTTTTTGTCAGTAGCGACACTCATGACAGCAGCAAGACAACAGGAATGCCTGCACCCTATTGGCGCGATCCTCAATTAATGGCTCATCCAGAAGAAGATCCAGTACTAAAAAACAAAGACATTGGTACAATTGGGGGTACTGCTTATACCACCTCAAAACTCTGTAATGTTCTCTGCGCCTATGAATTATCCCGTCGTCTACAGCAACAAGAAATAAGTACAGAATCTCAACCAATTACCGTTAATGTATTCAACCCTGGATTAATGCCAGGTTCTGGTTTAGCAGGGGATTATACCACTGTTGCTAAGTTTGTTTGGCATAATCTTCTACCAATTTTGTGTAAATTTGTTCCGAAAGTCAACACGATGGAAGAGTCAGGAGAAGCATTAGCCAGATTAATCACGGATCCTGAATTAGCTGACATCACAGGAAAATACTTTAGCGGTTTTAAAATGGTGGATTCATCTACTGAATCTTATGATCAGGAAAAGGCAATAGAGCTATGGAATGCCAGCGTAGGATTAACTCAAATAAAGTTGGAATGGTAATTATCAAAAGCCTTGGGAATTTAGGTCGTCTACAATGTCTACAACAAATAGCAAATAAAGCTTTTGATAAACTCTTATTAAGCTTTCCGAACCGCAAAAACAAATTTTTCAGTTCCTCAGTCCTAACTGTCGCAAATATTATTTGCTCTGTTAACTAACCTGCCGAATGTAGGCTAGAGGGAATAATTGCTGCTACACTGTCAGCGGAAAATTGGCGAAAAATGCTAAAGGCAAGGTCTAATATTTTCTGAGGTTTAAGATCGTCCTGAATTAAGCTCCAGAGTCTTTGAACTTCATCAGTGTGAACTCGCTCATCTTCTGTCAAAGCTATTAGTAATTGCTGACGCAAATATTTTCCTTCTTCTGAGAGAAGATACTGTAAGCTTAAACGAGCAGTGGGCAAGATATCAAAGCTATCATCAGAACTAGCGATCTCAATCATATTTTCTAGTCTTTTCCACTGAAATTTGCCATCTTTAATCAAAACATCGAGTAAGCGCCTTCTTAACTGAGGGGATTCTCCTGTTAATAATCTTTGAGATATGTAGGGATAAGATACTTCTACAATCTTGAAGTCAGGGTTGAGACTCAGTGCCAATCCTTCCTGAGTAATTAGAGAACGAATAATTAAAGCAAACTTAGCTGGTAAGCGGAAGGGATACTCATACATCAATTCAGAAAATTCATCAGTGATGGTTTTAAAATTGAAATCAGCAACACTCTCACTCACTGCATTACCTAAAACTGTTTCTAGAGCGGGAATAATTGGTTGAATATCAGTATCAGGTGTTAAAAATCCTAAATTAACAAAATCTTGAGCCAAACCTTCGTAGTCACGATTAATTAGCTGCACCACCGCACTAGCGATAGTTTCCTTCATCGACTCAGATAGCTGATCCATCATGCCAAAGTCAATATACGCCATCCGTCCATCAAGGGTGGCAAACAGATTACCAGGATGAGGATCGGCATGGAAAAAGCCATATTCTAATAACTGGCGCAGACCCGAAGTTACACCAATTTTGACTAAATTATCTGCATCTAATCCCGCAGCCTCTAACTTGGCTAAATCGGTTAGCTTGATGCCATCAATCCATTCCAAAGTTAAAACGAAGTTGTTGCAGTATTGATTGAAGATAACTGGAACTTTTACTTCAGGATCTCCCTGGAAATTCTGGGCAAATAATTCTGCATTTTTCGCTTCGTTAAGATAATCTATCTCTTCAAACAGTTTTGAGCCAAACTCATCAACAATCAGAGTCAAATCATGACCAAGATTAAGGGGTAACCAAGGCTCTACCCAACTAGCCAAAAGTCTCATTAAATAAAGATCAAGACTTAATTGAGGACGTAAATTGGGACGCTGAACTTTAACTGCTACCGTTTCTCCGCTATGAAGCACGGCTTTATATACCTGACCCAGACTAGCAGCAGCGACGGGGTTGGGAGAAAATTCTTGATAAATCTCAGAAATTGAGCGTCCTAATCCCGACTCGATAATATTAAAGGCGATGTGATTATCGAAGGGAGGTAGTTGATCCTGTAGTTTGGTCAACTCATCTAAAAAGTCTTTGCGAATTAAGTCTGGTCTGGTAGATAGTGCCTGTCCAACTTTGATGTAGGTAGGACCGAGAGTAGTAATAACCTTGCGTAGTTCTCTAGCTCTTTTCGGCTGATTAATTTCTGCTCTATTGGTCAATCTATCTAGATAGAGGTGTAAAATAAAATTACCAAACAGCAAGATAATAGCGCTCGCTCGCCAGATTACCTGCCAAGGTCTGAAACGATAATGAGATGCGATTGCCTCTGCATCATAGCTTAGGGATTGACTAGATTCTAGCTGAGAATAATTCATTGTTAGTTGCTGAACGCCGAAACGTACAGATAATAAATGCTTAACGCGCTTCGCTGTTTAACTTTACTTTTGTCGACTGACTTAAAAGATTAGTTGACACTCCTCATTAAATTAGACGACCGATGATATTCATTAATCATAAATCATATTAGTATACAAAACTACATTTTGCTTAATCAAATATTATTTTTTACTTTAATATTCTTGACAACTATAGCAAAGGGTTTCCGAAGTTATGGGGCTGGTAACTGGTAATTCTGATTAAGCAACACAGTACGTTGAGTGACAATGTTAAGTGAAAATACAATTTGTTGTAGCCAAAACCTTGCATTCAAGAAGCGATCGCCACAGTTAACATTTCTTCAGGAGTGAGATGAGAATGAACGATCTGACCATCTTTAAACCAGACAATTCTGGAGGTTTGTTTGGCGACTTCTGTTTCATGAGTAACCATGATTACGGTAATTCCGCTACTGTGTAATTCACCAAAAATATCTAGCACCTCTCTAGTCGTATGAGAGTCTAGCGCGCCTGTCGGCTCATCTGCTAATAATAATAAAGGTTCATTAACAATCGCTCTAGCGATCGCCACTCGTTGCTGTTGCCCTCCAGAAAGCTGATTGGGACGGTTATTAACTCGGTTGCCTAAACCTACCTTATTTAAGGCTTCCATTGCGCGGTCGTGTCTTTCTGTATTTGGCACTCCTGCATAAACCATCGGTAACATGACATTTTCTAAGGCGTTAATTTGAGGTAATAAATGGAATTGCTGGAATACAAAGCCAATTTTACGATTGCGAATTTCGGCAAGCTGGTCATCGGTTAATCTGGCAACGGATATATTATCTAAGTAATATCTTCCTGCAGTTGGTCGATCCAAACAGCCAATGATATTCATCACGGTAGATTTTCCTGAACCTGATGCACCCATAATCGAGCAATATTCCCCCTGATGAATTGTGAGATCGACTTTATCAAGAGCATGAACTGCCGTATTACCACTACCATATACTTTTTCCACTTCTTCCAAACGAATAATTGTTGGTCTAGATCTAGAAGATTGTTTAAATAATAAATCCATAATATAAAAGCGTGTCTGAAAATTAGCAGCAATGTCTTGTTTCTATTCTGGCAATTTTTAATCGCTTCTGTAGATGTTTGTTGTTGGCATGTTTCCACTAAATTTTTAATGCATCCTGAATTGGTTTAAGACAGCTCTAATTAAGACACAATTATGTATGACTACTTCTACTAATAAATAATCATGAGTACTTTACATATTGTTCCTCACGTCGAAAATAAACAATTAATCTATATGGAGTTGAAGACAGACTTGGAGTCAGATGCTTATGCTTTACTAGTTACTGAATCAGATCAACCTGAAACTGTATTGGTAGAAGCAGGCAGTAGTTTTATCCAAGAAGAGTTTTTATCAAATCACTCTCGTCATGCTATTGGGCGAACTGTGAACGACCAAATGATATTTGATTCAGATTATTACTTGAATACGATTATTCCTGAATGTGCAACGTATTTAGGATGCGAAACAATTAAGCTACTAAAGTAATCTCTTTGATGATAAAACTTGTTGAGGCTTGATTACTCCGTCTCCAACAGTGGGAGTGGATTGACTGACAAAAGTCCTGAAATTCTTGCTATACATGGCTTGTAGGATTTATAACTTTTCTGGCAATCGCAGACAAGAATTAACTCAACTACGAAGATGACTTTAACTATTGCTAGAACTAAGTTCTGGCAATCTGAACTAAAAGTTGAGGAAAGGCAGATTACATAAAGATTATACAAATTTTGTCAGTCAACCAGATTGAGAGAGTGATTTTAGATATTTTAGATAAGTGATGGTGAGAATTCAAGAGTATCTATTTATTATTTGGGAGGGAGTAATCTTGACTGGGAGATAAGTGATTTCCGAATGATTTAGTTAATAACATAAAACATCATATATGATTTTTTCGTAGCTAATATTTCAGGTGCTATTTTATTTTTTGTTTCTTAAGTTAATTAGCATCGATTACTTCTAAATATTGATTACGATCAACTCCAAATAATTCTCTTAGCTCTTTAACTGTTAGCTCGTAGAACTGCTCGAATTTTATTAAGTTAAGGTTGCGACGTTTAAATTGTTTACCATACTCAAAACCCAAATCGAAAATCCTGAGTTCTTCAAGACTAAATTGATAGTTTAGAGGATAGATAAAACGAGAGAGAAATTTAAATAATTTAACGTGCCATGATTTCGCTTGGTCATCATTTCCCATCGTCAAACCGATCAGAAATGCTTCTTCTTTTGGAGTTACACCAAGTCCGAAAAGAATATGCAAACAATCATGATTATGCAAACTAATTTTGCCTGATAAAGCCATAGGACTAGAGGGATTTTCAAACAATCTAATAACTAGGGGAATATCTGACTGTTCGTCTAAATCTGCTTGTTGATAAACACTTTTTAATGTTTGATTGGCGATTGCTTTACTAGTCCAGTTTAATTGGGGAATATTTGACTGTTCATCTAAATCTGCTTGTTGGTCAACACTTTCTAATGCTTGATTGGCGATTGCTTGATTAGTCCAGTTTAATTGGGGAATACCTGACTGTTCATCTAAATCTGCTTGTTGATAAAGACTTTTTAATGTTTGATTGGCGATTGCTTGATTAGTCCAGTTTAATTGTTGAAGCATGATTGGTATTATGTTTTGCTGTGTAATTTATGAATTAATCGTAATCGTAATTACCACTTCATGACAGTGACATAAGTCACAAGGACTACATAGAGGTATAGAACAGTGCAAACAATACCTTCGCCAAATGAGGAGCGAGGACTGAATCCTTTGTCTACTCTGACATTACAACTCGTGAAAGTAAAAAAATTGAATTATTTTCGCTCATGAAATTGACTCAAAGTTGGATTTTAGCCGCACTTTAGGATGTCAAACACGCAACTTTTGTCAAAATCTGAGTAATAAATTATACCCAGATTCCCTTGGGAGTACCCTTGACGAACTACTGTTTTATGTATACCAGGATGTCAAACACGCAATTTTTGCTAAAACTCAAGTAATAAATTATACTCAAATTCTTTCTAAGAGTACTTATGACTAAATACCATTTTCTATGGGTATTTCCAGAAAGAGAAGTGATGACAAATAGCTATCAGACTAATGATCTTTCCATTGTCAATAAGTTTAGTCTAGTAAGGCTCTAATGTTGATTCTAGAAAATTTTCACTGAATTTTGACTCTGTAGTGACTTTACTTTGAATCTGTTATACCCTCGTACAGTAAAATACTCAAATACATAAAAACGTATTAAAGAATGTTGACAATTATGAAGCAGCAGGGAGCAGTCATTTGGTTTACTGGGTTTAGTGGAGCAGGGAAAAGTACCATTGCTGAGGCACTTACCGAGAAGCTGAAATCTGAGGGATATCAACTGGAAGTTTTAGACGGGGATGAGATTAGGGAAAATTTGACCAAGGACTTGGGTTTTTCCAAAGAAGATAGAGACACTAATCTTCGTCGTATTGGTTTTGTTGCTCAACTTTTAGCCCGCAATGGCGTAATTGTTTTAGTTCCTGTAATTAGCCCTTATCGTGCCATCAGAGAAGAAATGAGAGCTAATATCGACAATTTTGTCGAAGTTTTTGTTAATGCTCCTCTGTCAGTCTGTGAAGAACGAGACGTAAAAGGACTTTATAAAAAGGTAAGAGCAGGACAAATTAAGCAGTTTACTGGTATTGACGATCCCTATGAACCTCCGATTAATCCTGAAGTAGAATGTCGTACTGATCTTGAGGAGTTATCTGAAAGCGTTGATAAGATATTCCATAAAATAAAAGAATCTGGATACATTTCATAGACAATTGCTATCTTTATTAACTCCATCAATTGTTAAAAAGAAAGCTTTTTGATAGCGGATTATGGATGATGTCTCATTTAATGCAGTCAAAGTGTCTCTTAAAGTCCACCAAATAGCTTGTCTAGAACACGACAATAATAATCTTTACGGGGAAGTGATCCAGCTAGTTCCCCACCGTCAATTGTGCTGGTTTAGACCAATGTGCCTAGTCATTTCTAGCTCAAGGTCATCCAGTGGCAGCAATTTGTCGGAGAGTTTTTCTGAACCATGGGGAGTAAAGCGTCTTCAAGAATGTGGGCAAGACATTTTCCCACAGCAGACAACGAAGCATTCACCAAAAGCTATCTTTTCGGGGAACCCGAAAGATTTGTCTGCTCCGTATTTTTTACCTCAAGAAGCTCAATTAATCAATTTGCAGTCTGGTTCAGATTTGTTATGGCCAACAATTTTATTTAGAGCAGCTTTAGATAGTGAAGTTATCTGTTTCTTAGCTCAATTACATGATATAAAACAGCTCTCAATCGACGTATCATTAAATCAAAAATATTTCAACAGGTTTATTCACCAGGTTTGGCAAGCCAATCAAGATAAGTTTTAGGTATGACAGACAGGACATAATTCTGATCATCATTGCTTTTTCGATAATTTTTTGACCTCAGTTTTCACTTAGTATTTACTTTTATGCTTTATGTTTTACTAACAATCAAAAATAAACGTCCAGTCAAGATATGATTTTAGTAAATTCCAATACCAACTATTGAACAAAACTAAACCATAATAAATCCATGTCAATAATCGTAATCAAGTTTGATTCATATCAGCTACGTCTGAAATTCAGTGATTTCCCTGATATGAAAAAGGGATAAATTGATTATAAATATAGGATGTTTCTCATAGTTAGGGTGGAATACAGTATTTAAATGCATAACATGAGTGTTGAAAGCGTAAAGCATCATACATAATTCCCATGATTAACCGAGATTGATGACAAAATTTAGCAGCGCTTTATCTCTTTATCAAGATTGTATGAAGTAGGTTTAAAAAAGTGGATGTACGTGAATTTACAGATTACTCTTGGGACATATAACTAATTTTTTAAGCAATATCTAGAGTGAGAAACAATAAGATGAACAGCACACAAGTACGTATGCAATTTACTACTTTCAGACCAGAAGGCTTTTTGAGCGCGGCAAACGCTTCAGATTTTCTTGAACGTTTAACTGTTGAAGTAAAATCTTCAGTAAACTCTGCCTTGCTTGTCAACATGGAGGCAGTGGAATTCATGGATAGCGCTGGATTAATGGCTTTAATTAAGGCTTTTCGTTTAGCGCAAAGTCTCGGACGTAGATTTGGTATTTGCTCTCTTGCCCCTTCGGTAAGAATTATGTTCGAGCTTACTCAGTTGGACAAAGCCTTTGAAATTTTCGAGGATCAAGATGCCTTTCAAGTTGCGGTAAATATATAAGGTGAAACTTGATTATTTTTGTGCTAGATGCCAAGCTAAACCGCGTCTACTTTGAACGTGGGGGACGCGGAATTTAGTTCAACATATCCAACCACGTTGTTGAAACTCGTAGTTTTTCAGATAACTGTTTTGGGTTGAAGGGCAAAGGGGAAAGGGAAAAAATGAACTACCTTAAACTTCAGTTTTCTACCTGGATGCGGTTTATAATCGTCTCGAAGTTAGGTAGTTCCTACAAACCAATGCAGTCGTACTTTATCAGCTAATTCCCTCTAGCAGGACCTCATTAATAACTATTTGATAGCCAATGCCTCTTTTTTGGGCTTCTTCTTTCGCCCAACCTAGGAGTTTCGGATGAAGTATGACGGAAATTAATTTATACTTCTCGTCTTTATGCCAAACTGTTGAGAAATCGCTTCTCTGAATTTTTGACTTTCTTGTGATGTGTGATCACCTCTTCTCTTGACTAAAAGCGATCGCTATTTGATTGATTGTGATCGCATCTGTCGTAGCAATTAAACAAATATGGTCAATTTAGTAATTTGGGCAGCTACATAGGCTGTAATAACACCTTATTCTAATACTCCGCAAGCTATTCTGCCTCCTCCTCCCCCTAACTTTTCAGGTTGGTCAGAAAAATTATCTCCATTTAGGTGAACCATCAGAGAACGTCCTTCTAGATCGCTTTGTGATAGACGAGGAGCTAAAACTGGTAGAGTGACAACTCCCTCTTCATCGGCAATCAAAGGAGGTAAATCGCCCAAATGACCTGCACCATATGGACCTTCATGACTGTCTGTGTTTTCAGGATCGTAGTGACCACCAGCAGCTAAACCAGGTGTTACTTCACCGTCTTTAATTCCTGCATCGCAGCTAGGATTTTCGTGTAAATGGAAGCCATGAATCCCCGAAGGGATATCTACCAAATTTGGAGTTAATAACAGACCATATTCTGTATCTTCTGCTGTTATTGTACCAAGTTCTTCGCTGATTCCTTGTTCGTCAACCATGTGAATGATTATTGAAATTTCCTCAGCATTCACAATATTGGTAGCGCCAACAGTTAAAACAACAAAACTACCAACTGCCAATAGATACTTGAAATTCATCATTGCTCTTAATATTTAGACTAATGTTTAATATCTCTAACTTATCTCGGAAAATTGTGAGCATAATCTGAGATACGCTATTTTATCTTGAATACAAAACATATTTCAACAACACGACGATTTATCTTAATTTAAGATTAAATCTTAAATTCTAAACTGATCCGTTTAGTTTGATTATGTTTTATAATTAAACTAAACGGTTTAGTCGTAAATAAACTAGAGCATCATGAATTACATCACTGGCAACGAGACAAAATCATCTAAAGCACTGGGAAAAAGATTACCTATATTTATTGCTGGTATAGCTCTAATTTTGGGTGGCATGACAGTCTACAGATTGCGTCAAACTACTGTCTCAGAAGTGGAAGCACCAATCCAAGTGCTGCCAGAAATCAAAACGGTGACGGCATTAGGCAGACTTGAACCCAGTGGAGAAATAATTCAGATCTCAGTCTCTTCTGCGGCAGAAGGAAATCGGATTGAAGAACTTTTGGTACAACAAGGAGACAAAATCAAACGGGGTGATGTAATTGCGATATTAGACAGTCGCGATCGCCTAGAGGCAGCTTTAAATCAGGCACAAGAACAGGTAGGTGTTGCCCAAGCAAACTTAGCCAAAGTCAAGGCAGGGGCAAAAACAGGAGAGATTCAAGCACAGCAGGCTGCGATCGCGCGTATTGAAGCCGAAAGAAGCAATAACATTATTGCCCAAAGTGCAATGGTGTCGCGCATGGAAGCAGAATTACGTAATGCGGAGTTAGAATACCAACGCTATCAAACCCTATATCAAGATGGGGCGGTATCAGCCTCCGCAAAAGATAGTAAATATCTCACTCTGGCAACTGCCCAAGAACAACTAGCAGAAGCCAAAGCCAACCTTAAGCGTATTGAATCTAGCCAACAAAAACAACTTGTCCAAGCTAAAGCCACGTTAGATAAAATTGCGGAAGTTCGCCCAGTGGATGTTGCAGTAGCTCAAGCCGAAGTAAGACAAGCCCAAGCAGCCGTTAAAACTTCTCAAGCAGAATTAGATCGAGCTTATATCAAATCTCCTCAAGCAGGTAGAGTAATTAAAATTCTCACTCGCCCAGGAGAAGTAGTTTCCAGCGATGAAGGTATCGCTAGAATTGGACAGGTAGATCAAATGTACGCAGTAGCGGAAGTCTATGAAAGCGATATTACCAAAGTCCAACTGGGGCAAAAAGCAACTGTCACTAGTAGTGCCATTTCAGGGAAACTAACAGGGATCGTAGAATATATCGGTTTAGAGGTTGAACGCCAAGAAGTCGTCAATACCGATCCCACAGCCAACATCGATGCCAAAGTTGTGGAAGTGAAAGTCAAGCTAGATGAAGCATCCAGTCAGCGAGTGGCAGGATTAACTAATTTGTTGGTGAATGTTCGGATTGATCTGTAGTGAGTAACAAGTAACAAGTAACAAGTAACAAGTAACAAGTAATCAATGTTTAAAGCACTAAGAAACCGCACCCCATTAGGTTGGTTGCAACTCAAACACGATAAGTTTCGACTATTGACTGCCTTATCGGGAATCGCCTTTGCCGATATTCTGATTTTTATGCAGTTAGGTTTTATGAATGCGCTGTATTCAGCTAATACCCAGTATCCTCGAAAAATCAACGGCGATATTATCATGACTAGTGTTCAAGCAACTAACTTTAATAAACCCTATACTTTTCCCCGCCGAAGGATATATCAAGCCATGGATGTACCAGGGGTAGAATCTGCCGAACCCGTTTATGTTGGTTCACTTAGTTGGCGCAATCCCCAGAATAAAGAAAAAACTTCCATGATGGTGTTGGGATTCGATCCAGCAAAACCGATATTTAATCTACCTGAAGTTAATAGTCAACTGGATAAAGTCAAAATTCCTGACACAGTACTCTTCGATCAAGCATCGCGGGGAGAATATGACCAAGTTATCAATCAAATTCAGCAGGGTAAAACTGTAACTACCGAAAGCGATCGCACTACGATTACAATTGTTGGTTTATTTAGTGTTGGTGCTTCTTTTGCCGATGATGGGGCATTAATTACTAGTGAGCAAAACTTTATGCGCTTATTTCCTAGAAAACAGCCAGGAATGGTAAGTATCGGCGTAATTAAACTAGAACCAGGACAAGATCCCGAGGAAATCAGGACATCTCTGAATAACTATCTTACTGACGATGTTCAAACCTATACCTATCAAGAATATGTCGATGCTGAACTAACTTATATTCAAAACAGAACTGCCATTGGTTTCGTATTTACCCTGGGGACAATGATGGGCTTTATTGTCGGTATCGTAATTGTCTATCAGGTACTTTCAACTGATGTGAACGACCACATTGCAGAATACGCCACTTTTAAGGCAATGGGCTATAAAAACTCCTATTTACTCGTTGTCGTGTTTGAAGAAGCGATCATCCTATCTCTAATCGGCTTTGTTCCCAGTGTGGCGATCGCCGCAGGATTATATCAATTAACCGCAGCAGCCACCGCTTTACCCATTGTCTTGCCCGCATCGAGGGCTGTTACAGTACTGGCTATGACCATTGTGATGTGTAGTATTTCAGGAGCGATCGCTACTCGCAAACTTCAGTCAGCCGATCCAGCCGATATATTTTAACAAGCTGTTATCTAATTAGATTTGGAATATCCACCATCCAACTAAAACAATCTCATTCCCAGATATTTCAATTATGTAATAATTCAGGAGTAAAACCAATGCCTTGCTTTACTAGTTTCTTAGCTAATTCATAATCCCATTCCGATTCAATTACTGGATTGCTATATTTGTGCCGAGAATTATAAGTTATCTTATTACCAAAAGATTTAATTAATTCAACTAAGCAATCCGAACCACCAAAAGGATAAGCGAGAGGCTGATAATATAAACATCCTTGATTATCTTGCTCTTTTACTAAAGCTATGAGTAAATAATAACCATTAAAAATAGCATCTAACATTGATTCAAAATACCAATTACCAGGAGTTTTAAAAAATGGATGTTCTAAACGAATTTCAGGTTCAGTTAATTCCCACAGCTTCCAATAGATTACGCCTTCGGGACTATCAAAATCAAAAGAATTAGCGAACCAAGCAATAGCTTCTTGGTCTAAATAATCTTTCCATTGATAGTCGTCAACTGGATCTTGATAATTTAAATTATCTTGTTTATGGTCTAAATATATTTCTTTGCTATAGTCATCGTTAACTTGTTTTAATTTTAAAAATATTTTTTGCAAATTCTCAAATCTTGCTAAATTACCTATTTCAAATTCAATATAGGAATATGTATCTTTCATCTTATACACCAGCCAAAAAACTCTAATAGAGCAATCTAATAAATATTATTTTTCAACATAATCCCCTGTTTTATCAATCAAAAATCACCTCTATTCGAGGACAAGCCATGAATAGTCAACCAGTCATCAATATCAGAAATCTTAACCATTATTTTGGTCAAGGAGAACTCCGCAAGCAAGTTTTGTTTAACATAGATTTAGTGATCAACCGTGGTGAAATTGTCTTAATGACAGGACCTTCAGGTTCTGGTAAAACTACGTTACTAACTCTCGTTAGTGGGCTGCGATCGCCTCAATCGGGCAGTTGCCAAATACTTGGTCAAGAACTTTGCGGGGCAAGCAATAAAGAATTGGTACAGGCAAGACGCAACAATGGTTATATCTTTCAGGCAAATAATTTACACCGTAGTTTAACCGCTAGCCAAAACGTACAGATGGGTTTAGAAGTACATGGTAAATATTCTAAATCAGAGATGCATGATCGTGCAGTGGCAATATTAGAAGAGGTTGGCTTGGGCGATCGAGTTGATTACTATCCTGAAAATCTTTCAGGGGGACAAAAACAACGAGTTGCGATCGCCCGTGCTTTAGTAGCACATCCAGCAATTGTTCTGGCTGATGAACCGACAGCAGCCTTAGACAGTAAATCTGGTCGAGATGTGGTTAATCTGATGCAAAAGCTGGCTAGAGAGCAAGGCAGTACTATCCTATTAGTTACTCACGATAACCGTATTTTAGATATTGCTGATCGCATTGTTCATTTAGAAGATGGTAGGTTAGTTAATGATTCAGTGAAAGAGCAAGCAGCTTAACCTGATACTTTTAAGTTTATTTTAAGTTTAAGGATAGTCTCAATAATTAAAAGCAGAGTAAGGAGATTGAGTGTTTAAAGATTTAAAGATTCTTCATGAAACAATAGTAATTATTCATAACGCCTAACAAAATAACAATTGTCATCAAGAGCAACGATATGAAATAATCAGGTTTGGCATAATAAGTCTAATTAGTTCGTGTTCAAGCTCAAAGTAACAAGTCATCATAATTAGTTACTCTAAAATGTGTAACTAACTACCCGCAAAGTCTAGAGAGTTTAAGCCAATGGTCTCTGCCACTGTTAAAGTACCTAACCTCGATCTGTCTCAAGTTAATCAACAGTTAGAAAATGCGGAAGCATCATCCCTCGTTGAATGGAGTGCTGAAATTTTTGGTGATAGTTTAGTCATGAGTACCAGCTTTGGTATCCAAGCAGCAGTAATGCTGCACTTAGTAACTAGAATTACACCTAAAATTCCTGTGATCTGGGTTGATACTGGTTATTTACCTACCGAAACCTATCAGTTTGCCGAAACCCTAACTAAAAGGTTAGAGCTTAATCTTAAAGTGTATCAATCAACCATGTCTCCTGCGCGTATGGAGGCTCTCCATGGTAAGCTCTGGGAAAAAGATGATCTAGAATCCTTCAATCGTTATGACCAGATTCGCAAGGTTGAACCTATGCAGCGGGCATTAGAAGATTTACAAGCAACTGCTTGGTTAGCGGGGCTACGCCGAAATCAAACTGAGCATCGTCAAGGTTTGAGCAGAATCGATCAGCAAGATAATCTATACAAAATTTATCCCATCTTAGATTGGAATGCCAGAGATATTTACCAATACCTTACCGCTTACGATTTGCCCTATCATCCATTTTTCGACCTTGGTTATGTTTCTGTAGGAGATTGGCATTCTAGTCGTCCTCAAACTGCCGACGACAGCAACGGCAGAGACACTCGCTTTCGCGGCTTAAAGCAGGAATGTGGTTTGCACTTGCCTAAGACTCCAGGAGAAGCAGAAAGCCTTGATTCTAGTAGTCTGTAAATTGTTGTTTGGTTGGGTTATCTGCCTTCCGCGATGGGTAAACCTACCCTACAATTTAGAATTATTCTCCAATTATTATGTCTTCCCTGCGAGATATTGTTGGTTATTTTACTAAGTATAAAGCGATCGCTATTTTTAGTATCGCTGCATCCAGTCTGTTTGAAATTATCGATCTGGTTGTTCCCTACAGCATCGGACAGATTTTAAACGTACTGTCTGATCAGCCTTTGGATCAGCCCTTGGAAAGATTAATTGTCATAGTGCAAAATCTTGGTAACTTTCCTGAAGGCAAATGGTTGTCTTTGGGGGTGTTGCTGGGAATAGTTTTTCTGGTAACGGTAGTGCGATCTCCTATCCAGCCTTGGATTGGCGTATGGCATCATTGGGCAATTGCTCTCAAGGCGAGAAGAGATCATTTTAATCAGGTGGTAGCCAAGATTCTTACTTTACCCCTAGGCTATTACGATGAGAATAATCCTGGGCGAATTGCGGGGCGAATCGCACGAGGGATTGAAAATCATACCTTTACTTATCCTGAGATTGCAGGACAGTTTATTCCCAAGTTGGCAAGAATTCTGGGTATTTTTGTGATGATCTTGTTCATCGATTCAGGAATTGCGATCGCATTTTTACTTTCTTTTGTTTGGATTCTTACCCATAGTCTCAAACACCTACGAATTCTCATTGCCAAAGAAGAATTATTGGAGAAGCACCAGGAAAATACCGAAAGTCGTACCTCGGAAATTATTACTAATATAAAAACTGTTAAGTCCTTTGCTACCGAATCCCAAGAATATCAACGACAGCAGCAGCGATTTGAACGAGAGTTTAAATACGTTAACTATCGCATCCATCGGGGTTATGTAAATTTAATTACTTGGTCGCGCACCGTAATTCAAACTTGTGTCTTTCTCATTTTGCTGTTTACTCTGATCTCTACCGTTAGGGGCAATATTACTCTGGGACACTTTATTACCACCCTGACAGTTTCTAGTATGGCTTATGGGGAACTGGAACCAATTAGCCAACTAGCAGAAATCTTCGCCCGTCGCTATGCCTCTATGAGACGTTTTCATGACTTTATGCAGCTTGAACCTGGGGCAGATGCAGGGAGTTTGGTGATGGAAGATGTGGCAGATAACCCTTACAAGTTTGAGGGTAAATTAGAGTTCGATCATCTGAGTTTTGGTTACAATAGCGATCGCTTAATCTTACAAGACATCAACCTCTTAGTACAACCCTATCAAACCGTTGCTCTAGTTGGTCGCTCGGGTTCAGGTAAATCCACCTTAGTGAAACTGTTATTCCGCTATTTTGAACCTAATCAGGGATCAATTCGCATTGACGGCAAAAACATTGATGATCTTGATATTACTCGCTATCGTCGCCGTCTGGCGATCGTACATCAGGATGTGGATATTTTTAATGGTACTGTTTGGGATAACCTCACCTATGGTAATCCCCATGCCAACAGAGAAGAGGTAAAACAAGCCTGTCAGATAGCTAGGGTTGATGAATTTATCCACGAACTACCCCAGGGTTATTTAACCTTAGTCGGAGAAAGAGGGGTTAGACTCTCTGGAGGACAAAAACAGCGCTTGGGGATCGCTAGAGCCTTGGTTGTTGACCCCGATATCTTGATTTTTGATGAAGCCACATCGAGTTTGGATTACGATTCAGAACGTTCGATCCAACTGGCAATGAAGTCAATCCTCGGTACTCGCACCACCCTGATTATTGCCCACCGCCTGAGTACCATTCGTGAAGCCGATCAAATTGTGGTGTTAGATGCAGGAAAGATCATTGAGGTTGGCAGCCACGCAGAATTATTAAATCACGGTGGTATTTATCATCGTCTCCATTCTCTACAGGAAACAGGAGAAGTTTTTAGTTAGTTGATGATTAAGTTGGGAAATTGGCGATTAGCTTCGCTGGGTGAGCGAAATTTACGGTGGCAACAATTAATTTTCGCGTTGTTTAAGTAATGAGTAATAAGTAATGAGTAATAAGTATTTACTCGTTACTCGTTACTCGTTACTTCAAAGCTTCTCTATTGTTTAACTGCCACACCTTTTTTCGTTCACCCAGCTTCGCTGGTAGGCGGAGCGCGATCGCAACTAGAGACATTGTTATACTTTCTATCTTAAGTGACAAAAGAGGACTCCCGTTAAAGCTATTTGTGGAACGAGAGTGGAGCAAACTAGCTTAGCGGTGAGATGAATTTTGTCCAACAAATAAAACCGCGCAGCGACAATATTTAAATACATTTTCTGGTTAAAAACTTGATCTTTGTATGTTTGTCTGGCATAAGTAATGAGATAATAGGGATGGTATGAAACAGCCCATCGAATGAGAGTCAAAGGTAGGTCAGTAGCTAGCTTGATACAAGCGTGAAGTTAAGTCCAGAACCGACCTAGTGAGAGAAGTGTTTCTGTACCCTTGAAAAACAAAAACATGAGTTGCGACAAGGAAAAGCCTGTTGTCGCGTAAAAGTTTTTCAGTTTCAGGATGAAAGAAATTATTACATTTCTTGATTGTACGGTGGGGCGCATCGTGCAATTCAAACAAAATGTCTGTGGATTCGTTCTGGCGGGGCATAGCTTTGGCTGTGTCTAGTTAAGAGGAAAGGAAGCAGAAATCTAACAACGTGAGTGTTAGAATCCCCCATTAAACTGCTTGCAGTTAATGGTGGGAGTCGTCAATAATACTCCCCTCTCTTAGCAGGAGAGGGGCTGGGGGAGAAGTTAAACAGGCATGCCTAAAATATCCTCAATCTTCGGCATCTCTTCTAAAGGAATTACCCTACCTTCATCTTCAAAGTTTTCAATTTGATCGAAGTTGAGATAGCGATATAAATCACCTTCGAAGGGAGCAATTTTCTCCTGAACCACTGCCATATATTCTTCCACGGTAGGAATCTTACCTAACAAGGCACAGACTGCAGCTAATTCCGCCGAACCTAAGTAAACCTGTGCTCCTTTACCCATGCGATTATTAAAGTTACGGGTAGAAGTTGAGAAAACAGTAGCATTATCTTCGACGCGGGCTTGATTACCCATGCAGAGGGAACAGCCAGGCATTTCGGTACGTGCGCCAGCAGCAGCAAAGATACCATATACGCCCTCTTCCCGCAGTTGCTTTTCATCCATGCGAGTAGGTGGACATACCCACAAACGTCCTTTAACTACTCCCTCACCTTCTAGGATTTTGGCAGCAGCGCGATAGTGCCCGATGTTAGTCATGCAAGAACCAATAAACACTTCGTCTACCCTGTCTCCCGCACATTCTGACATTAACTTGACGTTATCAGGATCATTAGGCGCTGCAACGATTGGTTCTTTGATTTCATTGAGGTTAACTTCAATAGTATCTGCATATTCCGCATCCTTATCCGCAGACATTAACTCTGGGTTGGCTAACCACTGTTCCATCTTGGCTACCCGACGCATGATAGTACGAGCATCGCTATAACCACGGGCAACCATATTTTTCAGCAGTGCTACGTTTGAACGCAGATATTCCGCAACAGTCTCCTCGCTGAGTTTAATGGTACTTCCAGAACAAGAACGTTCGGCAGTAGCATCAGTAAGCTCAAATGCCTGTTCAACTTTGAGATCAGGCAAGCCTTCCATTTCCATTACTCGTCCGTTGAAAACATTTTTCTTATTCTCTTTAGAAACAGTCAGTTTTCCCTGTTGGATAGCTACCCAAGGAATAGCGTTAACAATGTCTCTGAGAGTAATTCCTGGCTGTAATTCTCCTGTAAAACGAACCAAAACAGACTCAGGCATATCCAGAGGCATAACTCCTAATGCTGCTGCAAAGGCTACCAAACCAGAACCCGCAGGGAAGGATATACCCAGAGGAAAACGGGTATGGGAGTCGCCACCAGTACCAACGGTGTCGGGCAAAAGCATTCTATTTAACCAAGAGTGAATGATACCGTCTCCTGGGCGCAAGGCTATCCCACCACGAGTTGAGAAGAAGTCAGGTAAATCTTTGTGGGTTTGGATATCTACAGGTTTGGGATAGGCTGCGGTATGGCAAAAGGTTTGTAGAGTTAAATCGGCATTAAAACCAAGACAAGCTAGCTCTTTTAATTCGTCTCTGGTCATTGGTCCTGTGGTATCTTGAGAACCAACGGTAGTCATGATCGGTTCGCAGGATGTACCAGGGCGAACTCCTGGTAAACAACAAGCTTTCCCTACCATTTTTTGCGCTAAAGTAAAGCCTTTGCCAGTATCGGCAGGCAGAGAAGGACGAGTAAAGATTTCGGATACTTCTAAGCCCAAAGCTTCCCTGGTTTTGTCAGTTAATGTACGACCAATAAGTAAAGGAATTCTCCCCCCTGCTCTTACTTCGTCGATGATAGTATCAGGCTTGAGAGTGAAATTAGAAATAATCTCGCCAGTTTCGTTAGTAATCTCGCCTTTGTAGGGATGAATGGTAATTACATCCCCTGTATTCATATGTGCCACATCGCATTCTATGGGTAATGCACCAGAATCTTCCGCAGTATTAAAGAAGATCGGGGCAATCTTATTCCCTAAAATATAGCCGCCTGCTTTTTTATTAGGAACGAAGGGAATTTCTTGTCCAATGTGCCACAAAACAGAGTTAATTGCTGATTTACGAGATGAACCAGTACCAACCACATCACCGACATAAGCCACAGGATGACCTTTCTCTTTTAACTTGGCAATAGTGTCTAACCCATCAGGCATCTTCGACTCTAGCATTGCTAAAGCGTGAAGGGGAATATCGGGGCGAGTGGTAGCATGGGGGGCAGGAGATAGGTCGTCGGTGTTAGTTTCTCCTGGTACTTTAAAGACTGTAACAGTTATCGCTTCATCGGGTTGAGGGCGACTAGTAAACCATTCTGCCTCTGCCCAAGAATTAATAACCTGTTTGGCGTAGGAGTTACTTTTAGATAGTTCTAAAACATCATTAAAAGCGTCAAATACTAATAATGTCTTGCTTAATGCCTTTGTTGCCTCAGTTGCGATCGCAATATCATCAGACTTTAATAAATCTACTAAAGACTGGACATTATAACCTCCCATCATCGTACCAAGCAAACGCACCCCATCAATCGCAGAAATTACAGGGCATTCAATCTCACCCTTAGCCACAGCAGTTAAAAAACCAGCTTTAACATAGGCTGCATCATCTACACCAGGGGGAACCCGATCCCTCAATAATGCCAGTAGCTCCTCTTGTTCTGCTGCGGGAGGATTTTTTAAGATTTCACATAATTCGGAAGTTTGTTGTGCCGTCAAGGGCAAAGCAGGAATACCCAAAGCTGCTCTTGCCGCTGCGTGTTTTTTATATGCTTCTAACATCTATTATTTCTCCTCTCTATATGCAGATTTATTACAGAATATTTATTCTCTCATCGATCCTAATAGTTTCAGATTGCTTGAGGTAATTTTTTAGGAAATACAATGACTTAGATTCTATGAAGACAATTATTCTCTTGCTTTTATTCTATTGCTTTCGGTTTTATGGAGTGTATCAAGATTGTCAGACTATAGCCCAGAAGTACTAAACAAGACAAAAACTAAGTAATATCGAGACGTAATATTGAGACAATTACGGACGGGAGATGAGAGAATAAGAAACTACATCAACCGATAGCTGTAGGATATGAGTTTAGATTGGATTAGTCGTGCCGAACGTTTAAGTGCCTTACCTCCTTACGTATTTGCTCGCTTAGACGAATTAAAAGCCCGCGCCAGAGAACAGGGATTGGATTTAATCGATTTAGGAATGGGCAATCCTGATGGTGCTGCGCCCCAACCAATTATTGATGCAGCGATCGCAGCTCTGAAAGTTCCCAGTAATCATGGCTATCCACCCTTTGAGGGGACAACTAGTTTTCGCGCCTCAATTACCACTTGGTACCAAAGATGTTATGGCGTTGAACTAAACCCTGACAGCGAAGCTTTACCCTTAATTGGCTCTAAAGAAGGTTTGGGTCATTTAGCCCTAGCCTATGTCAATCCTGGTGATACGATCTTAGTGCCTAGTCCTTCCTATCCTGCCCATTTTCGTGGACCATTGATTGCAGGGGCAGAAATTTATCCGATACACCTTTGCGCTGAACAAAACTGGTTAATCGATCTCAGCAGCATTCCTGAAGATGTTGCCCGCAAAGCTAAAATTATTTACTTTAATTATCCTAATAATCCGACTACCGCTACTGCACCACGGTCATTTTTTGAGGAAGTAGTCAAGTTTGCCCGTCACTACGAAATATTGTTAGTCCATGATCTCTGTTATGCAGAATTAGCTTTTGATGGTTATCAGCCAACATCTTTACTGGAAATACCAGGAGCAAAAGAAATTGGCGTTGAATTTCATACTCTATCTAAGACCTATAATATGGCTGGTTGGCGTGTTGGTTTTGTCGTGGGCAATTCAGACATTATTCAGGGATTACGCACTCTTAAAACTAACTTAGATTATGGTATTTTCTCGGCGATTCAAAAAGCAGCCGAAACCGCCTTACAGTTGCCAGATAAATATATCAAAGAGGTACAGCACCGTTACAGTAGTAGAAGAGACTTTTTAATCAAAGGTTTGGCTGAACTTGGCTGGAAAATTCCGCTTTCCAAGGCAACTATGTATCTTTGGATCAAAACTCCCGTCGGACAAGGTTCAACGGAATTTGCTTTAGATGTCTTACAGAAAACTGGAGTAGTCATTACTCCTGGTAATGCTTTTGGTGAAGCGGGGGAAGGCTATGTCAGAATTAGTCTAATTGCCGATTGCGATCGCCTGGGAGAAGTACTCAAGCGGTTTAAACAAGCGGCGATAACCTATCAGTAATCAGTAATCAGTAATCAGTAATCAGTAATCACACCTAATCAGTAATCACCTAATCAGTAATCACCTAATCAGTAATCAGTAATCACCTAATCAGTAATCAGTAATCACCTAATCACCTAATCAGTAATCAGTAATCAGTAATCAAAAATGCAAATTAGACGCAGAAATCCTAACCCTAAAGTAAATTCAGGAGAAGTAGAATATCGCTCAAAAATTCCTAATTGTGAGCCAAATAATATCTTAGAAGAGATTGTCTGGCATAAAGAGGTGGAGGTAGAAGCAATGCGCGATCGCTTGCCTTTATTAAAACTACGACACCAGGTAAATGATGTTGCCCCTCCTCAAGACTTTTTGGCTGCATTACGTGACGGCAAAACCAATCCTGCTTTGATTGCGGAAGTAAAAAAAGCCTCTCCTTCCAAGGGGATAATTAGAGCTGAATTTAATCCAGTAGCGATCGCCAGATCCTATGAAAATGCTGGCGCTTCCTGTTTATCTGTTCTTACTGATGAGAAGTTCTTTCAAGGTAGCTTTAATAATCTGAGCTTGGTTAGACAAGAGGTTAATTTACCTCTGCTATGTAAAGAGTTTATTATTTATCCCTATCAAATCTATTTTGCCCGCGCCAAGGGAGCAGATGCGGTATTGTTAATTGCGGCGATCTTAGAAGATCAAGATCTCCATTACTTCATCAAAATCATTAAGGCATTAGGCATGATTCCTCTGATTGAAGTACATACCCTGGAAGAATTAGACCGAGTACTAGGTATAGACGGCGTAGAGTTAATTGGCATCAATAATCGAAATTTGGAAGATTTTTCCGTTAGTCTGCAAACTACCTGTGATATCTTTGCTGCCAGGCAAGAAGAGTTAGTACAACGCAATATCTTAGTAGTCAGCGAGTCTGGTTTGCACAGTTCAGCAGACATCAACAGGGTAAAGCAAGCAGGAGCCAAAGCCGTATTGATTGGTGAATCTTTAGTCAAGCAAGAAAATATTGAACAAGCAGTATCCGATCTGTTTTTTACTTAGCTCTTGGGAAAATAAAGGCTCTGGACTGTTGCCGACTTACTGATTACAATGCGATCGACCAACCGTTCTGCGATCGCCAAGTACCATGACTCAGACTATGACTCAAGCCCTATTGTCAGTCAACCATCTCCGAGTTGCCTATCCCCGCCAACCGCAGCAAGATACGATCTGGGTGGTAGATGATGTTTCCTTTGAGCTGAAGCCTGGGGAAAAAATGGGGCTAGTGGGAGAGTCTGGTTGTGGAAAGTCTACTTTAGGGCGGGCAATTATGCGTCTGTTGCCAAAGGGAAGCCAGGTATTCGGTCAGGCTATTTTTGAGGATAAGTCGGTTTTTGAGCTAAATAAGTCAGAACTACGTCAATTTCGCGGGGAAATAGTCGCTTTGGTATTTCAAGATCCCATGACACGCTTAGATCCCTTAATGACGATTGGCGATCATTGTTTAGAGACAATCAAAGCTCATCAACCCCAGTTAACTAAATCCGCCGCTAAAAAACTAGCTATTGAGACTTTAGAGACGGTTAAGATACCCGCCAACCGTTGGGGACAGTATCCCCATGAATTTAGTGGTGGCATGCGCCAACGAGTTGCGATCGCTTTAGCCCTATTACTCAACCCGAAAGTGATTGTGGCAGATGAACCGACAACTAGCTTAGACGTTACAGTTTCCGCAGAAATATTAGACGAATTAACACGGCTGTGTAGCGAAAGAGATATGGCGTTGCTGTTGATTTCCCATGATTTAGCGATGGTGGGAGAATATTGCGATCGCATTGCCGTGATGTATCAAGGCAAGATGGTAGAAACGGGGGAAGTTAATTCGATTCTCTACAATCCTCAACACGAATATACTAAGTCTCTGTTAAATGCAGCCCTACATTTACAAGGGGTAGTAGAAGAGCCAGGCGATAGCATTAACTTGGCACAGCCAATTCTACGGGTTCAAGACTTGAAACAGTACTTTACTCTAGAGGCAAATCTAATTCAGCAGTTATTTTCTCAGGAGAAAGCTTCAGTAATTAAAGCCGTTGATAGTATTAGCTTTGATTTATATCCAGGAGAAATATTAGGGCTTGTAGGGGAATCAGGCTGTGGTAAAAGCACTCTTTCACGGACAATTTTACAGTTGCTTAAACCTACTTCTGGCAAAGTTGAATTTCTGGGACAGGATTTAATGATGCTTTCCTCTCAAGCTATGCGGAGTCAACGAAGACAGCTACAAATGGTGTTTCAAGATCCTCACGCCTGTCTTAATCCCTTGATGACTGTTGGAGAAAGTATTGCCGATCCTTTGTTAATTCATAAATTAGCCACTTCCACCGAAGCCAAACAGCAGGTAGCAGCCATGCTGCAAAAAGTTGGCTTAACTCCCACAGCAGAATACTATCAACGCTATCCCAAAGAATTATCGGGGGGACAACAACAAAGAGTTGCGATCGCCCGTGCTTTAATTACCAAGCCTAAGCTAGTCATTTGCGATGAACCTGTGAGTATGCTTGATGCTACAGTACAAACCCAGGTATTAGAGTTAATGCTGGCATTAAAGGAAGAATTTGATTTAACTTACCTATTTATTACTCACGATCTTTGGGTAGCAAGATTCTTTTGCGATCGTATTGCGGTCATGAATTCGGGTAAAATCGTCGAAATTGACACCACCGAAAAAATCTTTACCAACGCGCAACATCCGTATACCCAGAAGCTACTTTCTGCTGCACCGCTATTAGCGAAGCAGAATTAAGAATTAATAATTAATAATTAATAGCAGCTTATTATTTAAGCTCCACTAAAGTCCAAAACTTTCACTAGCATTCAGCATACAACTTTCAATGTCACTCAACCGAGACTCAAGCTTTTTGTATTTAATTGCTAAGGCTAAAAAATCTTCGTAATGTTGTAATGCTAATTCAGTTGCCTCTTCAGGATTTTTGTCGAGATATAGTTTAAGACGGACAACTTGTAGTTCTGATTCTAAAGGAAGAGAAATCATAATTTATTTTCCAGAAAAATAAGAGGTTATGGTTGTTTAATACTTTTTACTACTTAGCTATGCTCTGAAATTGTGACGCAGATTAGAATTAAATACCTATAAAAAAATAAGGTTAACAATCTATTCCTGCAATAGTTTGAAGTTTAATTGCCAAACTAAATCGAACGTAAAACTTCTCTGCCCCACTTGAATTGCTGCTCAACTCCTCAGTCAAAAAACTATCTACAACAGCAATCATGATCATGGTTCAAAAGTAAATAGCGATCAAAAGCAAGTAAGTAATTTAAGTAAGTTTGCAATTATAATAGTGAAAATTAAATAAACATATAATAGTGAAAATACTTAGAGATAGATTATTTAATTTTTTTTTAATAAACTGTCTGAAAATATCTTCATCAAAGAAAAAACAAATTTTAATTTCGACTAATGCTAAAAATATGGATTATGGTTACATAACCTGTATTGCTTTTGAAGTTTTCTATTTTCTTATCCTTTGCTTCTGTGTGATAATTTGTTCTGCGATTTCAGAATGCGATCGCGTAGATTTTTTAGATACAGTATGTCATTACATATTTACTATATTTTGTTGGCGCAACATTTACAGATGTTAAAAATATCAACTATGGGGCAATAACAAATTACCCCAATTAATTTATACACCAATCACTTGAGCGCGTTTATAGGCTTCGTCTAGTACTTCCGAAAGGGTGGGATGAGTATGGATATTAAAGGACAGATTCTGCACAGATTCTCGTTTGGCGATCGCATTTGCCGCTTCTTGAATTAAATCGGAAGCATGAATGCCAATAATATGAACTCCTAATAACTCGCCTGTATCCTGACGATAGATAATTTTGGCGACACCTTCAGTTTCTCCCTCTGCTAGGGCTTTAGAATTGCCTTTATAAAAAGACTTAACTGTAGATACTTTATAGCCTTCTTTTTCCCCTAATTCTTTGGCTTGAGCTTCCGTCATGCCGACATAGCTAATTTCGGGATGGGTAAAGGCAGCAGCAGGAATACAACGATAGTCTATTTCCTTGTCTTGACCGCAGATGTTTTCAATGGCAATTACTCCTTGTCCAGAGGCAGCATGAGCTAGCATCATCTTACCAGTGGCATCTCCCACAGCCCAAAGATGCGGCACGGGCATACCATCTCGTAATACCTGCATTTTGTCGTTGACAGGAATGAAACCACGCTGATCAACTTCAACGGCTAAGGTTTCTAGACCAAGTTTCTTCGTGGCAGGAATACGCCCCGTAGCTACTAAGCAAGCGTCTACTTCTAAAACTTCAATTACTTCTTTAGTTTTGGCATCGGTTAATTCAATCATCACAGGTGCGCCAGGGGTTATTTTAGTGGCAAAGACACCCTTGTAGGTTTCGATATCCCGTTTGTCGAGTAAAACTTTTTTGGCAATTTTGGCAATATCTGGATCAAAACCAGGCATTAGAGTATCTAGAGCCTCAATCATGGTTACTTCGCAACCGAGGGCAGTATAAACATCAGAGAATTCCAAGCCGATGTATCCACTACCAATTATGGCAATCCAGTCAGGAAGAGACTCTAATTTAACCGCATTGTCGCTAGTAAAGACAGTTTTACCATCGATTTCAATCCCTCTGGGAACAAAAGGAACAGATCCTGGACACAGCATAACCTCCTTAGCAGTATAGGTTTTTTCACCATCATCACTCTTAACCTTAACCTTTTGTGTCCCTGCCAGTTCTCCCCAGCCACGAATAATATCAACCTTAAGACGTTTGAGGCTGTTGGTTAAATCTCCTTGAATTTTATTAACTAAATTAGTCGCATGATCGGCGATCGCGCTACGATCAAACTGGACTCCTCCTAGTTGAATACCCATATCCTGTAAATGATGGGCATCACCAAACTCTCTAACTCTGCCAGAAGCAGCCAACAAGGCTTTTGAAGGGATGCAGCCACGGTTAACACAAGTACCACCCATGTCTTCTGCTTCGATAATTGCTGTCTTTAAGCCATTTTTAACTGCATGGAGTGCTGCGCCATGTCCACCTACCCCCGCACCAATAATAATTAAATCGTAATCAAAATCACTCATTGCTATTTTTTCTATAAATTGCTGCAATCCTACATTGTAAAGTTTAACGGCGATTAGACTACTAGTAGAATCCTACTTTTTGTGTCAACCGAGTTATATCATCTCCTTTTTTGCTTGACACAAATGATTGTTTGCAACATCGAGAAGATCAGAAGGATAACGATGTTAAGTACTTAAATAGAATTAATTACCTACTTTTATTCTCTGTAACCTTTACACAATAAGGATTTGTATTTTGAAAATGTGTAATTAATTTTGTTTACCTGCTTACTTGAAAATAATGATGTTCCTTGAAAATGTTGAGGCGTTATGGTCAAACATCAAATAGAGCAAATCAAATAGGGCAGATAGAATATGTTGATATAATTATTCTCAAATATTTGAACGTCATCTTCTGGGTTGGGATGTTGGTTTCTCGACAGTCAGAGTCTAAAGCATAAGCTTTTTATAGTCTAGATAAGTTGAAATGATATAAGAATTTCGCTCCTTCAGGTGCGAGAGTGTTAATAACTTATTGTTAATTTCTTTTTTGTTCTCTTGCTTCAACAATTTGCCACACTTCTCTCCATCTCTCAATAATCAAAGTTTTCATTTTTTCTGATTGCCACGGTGGAACAATATTTTTTCGATTGTTTTTCGTTCTACGCATAATATTTTTTTGGGGTAATTTTTTTGACAACTAAACTAACAACAATTGCTTAGCTCAGGCAAAACTTATATTGCGATCTCAACTAACTCAGAAACCCCTTATAAGGTAGGTGACTATAAGCCAGCTATTAATCCAAGGTAAATATCTTTTACAAAGGGTTTGGGTTTTGTTTAAAAACAATATACCATTCATAAGAAACAATTGCAAATTATTCTCAATAACTTGTCATTAAGTCCATCCTAACGTTAATCACATTAATCTGCTATTTAAAGGTAAATTTAATTTAATTTAGCCAAACTAGAGAACTTTGTTGCCTTTTTGATTTCTTGCAATTACAAGCTAGTCTAATAAATTATTACATTTTTTTATAGTTGCTTATGTCTTTAAGATTTAAATTTATTCAGAGCAGGCTCCGTAGTAAAACGACGGACACATCTGGCTTTAGCCTTTGTGTTCTGACCGTTGGTCAACAATTAAAACAATTGCCCCAACTGAAACAAGTATTAGCTGGGGTGATGGCGTTTATCTTAGTAATTGCTACTTCGTCACCCTCAATTAGCCAAGTTACTAACAACTACGGAGAAGCATTACAAAAATCAATCCTATTCTACGAAGCACAACAAGCAGGAAAACTACCAGAGTGGAATCGCTTTCCTTGGCGGGGAGATTCAACCCTAGAAGATGGTTCAGATGTAGGAGTAGACCTTAGTGGTGGCTGGGTAGATGCAGGAGATAACGTCAAGTTTAATTATCCGATGGCGAATACAGTAGTAAATCTCGCCTGGGGAGGGATTGAATACTACGATGCCTTTCGACAATCAGGTCAGTTGGGGCATTTATCTCAGAACATTAAATGGGCAACCGATTATTTGCTAAACTCTTTTGTTAATGATAATCCTGGAGAATATGTCCTCTATGGACAGGTAGGCAATGGCAAGCAAGATCATAATTGGTGGGGTCCACTAGAGGTAGTTCATTATGAAATGGAGCGTCCAGCCTACAAAATTGATACTAGCTGCCCTGGGACAGATTTGGCAGCAGAAACTAGTGCTGCTCTAGCTTCTAGCTCTATTCTATTTCGGAAAAATGGGGAAACAGAATATGCCGATTTACTAGTTCAAAAAGCAGAGCGACTGTTTGATTTTGCGGATAGTTATCGTGGCAAATACTCCGATTGTTTAAAAGAAGCCGTTCCCTTTTATACTTCGGTTAACGGTGATCAGGATGAATTAGTTTGGGGAGCGATATGGCTACACAAAGCAAAAAAAGCACAACAGAATATTCGCTATTCGGGATCATACCTAACCAAGGCAGAGGCTGAATACGAAAAGATGAGCAAACCCTATGACTATACCTATCAGTTTGATGACAAGTCCTATGGTACCTATGTTTTATTAGCCCAGGAAACAGGAAAAAGAGAATATCAACAGCGTGCGGAAGCTTGGTTAGATTTCTGGACAATAGGATATCAGGGCAGAAGAATTACCTATACCCCTGGTGGTTTAGCTTTCTTAGTTAAATGGGGATCTTTGACTTTAAGTGCCAATACTAGCTTTGTGGCATTTATCTATAGTGACTGGCTAAAATCCCAGGGAGAGATAGCTAAGGCAGAGCGCTATTTCGATTTTGGCGTAAGTCAAGTCAACTATATTCTGGGGCAAAATCCTTCACAACGTAGCTACATAATTGGCTATGGTGAAAATTATCCGCAAAACCCGCACCATCGAACTGCTCACGGAAGTTGGTTAAACAATATGTCTCAACCAGTAGTAAATCGTAATCTTTTGATGGGTGCATTGGTCGGAGGTCCCGATCAGCAAGACAATTGGGCAGACGATCGCACTGATTGGATCAGAAATGAAGTCGCAGTTGGCTACAATGGAGGTATAACTGGAGCTTTGGCGAAGATGTATGCCGAATTTGGCGGAGAGCCTTTAGCAGAGATCTCTTTTCCCGAAGTAAATGAACCAGAGATCTTTGTCGAATCTCAAATCGCTTCTGGTCAACAAGGTAGCGAGCTGAATCTCTCTATTGTTAACCAGTCAACTGCACCTGCACGGGGATTGGAAAATCCTATGGTAAGAGTATTTTATACGCCCAAGTCAGGAAAAACAGAGAGCTTATCCGTATCTACGGTATCAAACGACTGTCCCCGAAATTCGTCATCATCGCCAGTCATGCTGGAAAACGGTGTTTATTACACAGAAGTTAGCTGCGAAGGTACGGTGGTTTACCCAGGAGGAGAAGAAGACTACAAAAAACAAATCACCCTTAAACTTACAAATAAATCGGCTAGTGATAACAGTGGCTTGTTGAGTAGATTGAGTGGAATGTTTACCAAACCAATCCAAATTACCAAGATTTGTCTCTATGATCACGATGAACTTGTTTGGGAATCAGACCTATGAGTAATGAGTAATGAGTAATGAGTAATGAGTAATGAGTAATGAGTAATGAGTAATGAGTAAGGATAAACCCCGTCAAGGTATCTCTTCCTTGAATTCTGCGGGAAGAGAATATTTCTCTTCAGTATATTCTTTGGGTACTATTGCGATCGCTTTATAAGGTTTTTCCCATTCAATGGTTAAGCTTTACTATTCTTTTTGACCCTATACATCAATTAACATCGGTCGGAAATTGTGTCAAAATGTAAAGCGTGTTAGTAGTATCCTCCGTAGAACAAATCAGAACGCCTACAGCGATCGCCCTTGGTAATTTTGATGGTATCCATCAAGGGCATCAGACAGTACTGCAACCAATTATTGATGCTCCTCGCCTTGGGGAACAGCCCAAGGTATATTCTTCTGTAGTCAGCTTCTCTCCTCATCCTCGTGAGTTCTTCTCTGGGGGAAGACTACAGCTTTTGACTCCTATTCCTCAGAAAGCCGAAATTCTATCTAATTTAGGCATTGAGCAATTAGTACTTTTACCATTTAATCGTGATTTAGCGTCTCTTAGTCCATTGCAATTTGTCGAACAGATTTTAGTAGAGCAATTACAGGCTAAATTGATCAGCGTTGGTTCAGATTTTTGTTTTGGTTATCAAAGAAAAGGCACAGGAAAAGACTTGAAAAATATCGCGGCTGGGTTTGGCATTACGGTACAGCTTAATTCTCTACGCAGTTACCAGAATCGCAATAATGAGGTGGTGCGAGTAAGTAGCTCTTTGATTCGCCAGGCTTTATCTGAGGGAGATATTTCAACTGCTAACATGATGTTAGGTAGACCCTATAGTTTAATTGGAGAAGTAGTTACAGGACAGCAGCTAGGGCGAACTATTGGCTTTCCTACGGCAAATTTACAGCTACCAACCGAAAAGTTTCTACCTCGATATGGTGTATATTCAGTGGATGTTTTGCTGGAGCAAGCAGTAATCAAAGGTGTAATGAATATTGGCTGTCGTCCCACAGTTGCAGGAGAATCTCCCTCAATCGAGGTACACTTGCTCAATTGGTCTGGAGATCTTTATGGTCAAACTCTCAAGGTAAATTTGCTCAAGTTTCTGCGCCGAGAACAAAAGTTCTCATCCGTGGAAGCATTGAAACAACAAATTACTAAAGATTGTCAATCGGTGTTAAATAATTGATAGTTGAAGGTGGATAATTGATATTTATCGACTGTACTGCAAAAGATGGAAGAATCAGCAACTAATCCCCTCAACCATTCCTTAATACAGCCTGGTACTCTATGGTCAAAAACGACTCAGCGCACTAAAACCGCCCGTGAAAGTGGCGCACTTAAGTCTATTGAAACTGAATATCATTTAATTCAACAGCACGATATTTCTTTTGTCGTTCGGACTCTATCTAATTTAGCTCGTAAAGAACAAGCCCAAAAACAGCAATGCCAACAGAAAAACAAACTAGGTAAAAGAATCGATCCTTTTTTACCCTATGAGCCAGATCTGTTTGTGGGAGACATTTCCCCTACTCATATCTGCTTACTCAACAAGTTTAATGTTGTGGATAATCATCTCTTGATTGTGACTCGCGCTTTTGAGGAGCAAACCGATTTACTAAATCTAGAAGATTTTGTGGCTTTATGGTCTTGTATGCAAGAAATAAAAGGACTGGCTTTTTTTAACGGCGGAAAAACTGCTGGCGCTTCCCAACGACATAAACATTTACAGCTGATTCCTCTACCTTTTTTACCTAATGTGCTGCATTTTCCTTTAGATAAAGCGATCGCCAGAATAACTTTTCAAAATTCTCTGGGTAAAATAGATAGCTTTCCCTTCCGCCACAGTATTGCAACCTTAGATATAGCTCCTAATCATTCTGTTGAAGCAGCAGCCCAAATTATGCTGCAATGCTATCATGCATTATTAAACACAGTAGGCTGGCAACTCGATGATTGCACCCGAAAACAGCCTGGTGCATATAACTTTTTAGCCACCAGAAACTGGATGTTGATCGTACCGCGATCGCAAGAGTCTTTTCAAAATATAGCCATCAATTCTCTCGGTTTTGCTGGTTCACTATTTGTAAGGGATCATGCTGCTCTAGAATTACTCAAAGAACTTACTCCTCTTAAACTATTAACTAAAGTCGCCTTTACGTAAAATAAAGCAATTATACGAAATCCTTCATCCCTAAAAAAACACCCTACCGAGAGGGGATTGAATCCCCTCAGTAGAGCGAAGATTGTCAGAGGACTTCTTTAGCCGACTAATTATTGTTGGCAGTAGCGGACTCAGAAGTATTCCCAGAGTTATTAGATTCTGTTGTCTCTTTGTTCTCGCTGCTGCTACCGTTGTAGTTTTTTCTGCCACGATTTCCATAACGGCTAGTTTGCTTACGGAATTTACGAGCGTTAATTTTATTTCGAGCTGCTTTTTCTTTTTTCGCGTTACGACGTTTAGCCATTTAAGTATGATTCCTCATTACACAATAAAACGCTCCTGGGAGTTACTAGTATAATAATCTAGTTGCTCTCCAGAAGCGCAATTTCGATTCAGTTTAGAAGTTAGAAGAAGTTAGAAGCGATCACGACGACCACCACCACCAAAGGAGCTTCTGTTTTCGCGGGGTCTTGCTTTGTTTACTTTAATTGCGCGACCCATCCATTCTGCTCCATCTAGAGTCTCAATAGCACTATCTTCTTCTGCTTCTGTTTCCATTTCTACGAAGCCGAAACCACGTTTTTTGCCTGTCTCGCGGTCAGTAGGCAAGTGAACTCGCTTTACTTTACCGTATTCTGAAAATACTTCACTTAAATCTTCCTGGGTAACCTCATAGTTGAGATTGCCTACGTAAATTGACATGAACTGAATGTCTCCTGAATGCAAATTAGATGTAGAGAGTTTAAATTTCGGAAAAAAACCAAATCAATACTTTATGGAAAAACCTATCAATACTGAATACAAACTGGATTGCCGAACTTTATCTCAATATGAATCCTAACACTTTATGCTATAAAAATGAATGTCTTCGCAAATGCAATAATTTTTCATATAACTTATCAGTCATCAGTGTTATCAAACTCGCCCTTTCCCTTGCCTCCATATGCGACGATGATAAAAGCCTTTCGGCGAACGCTACCAATGTGCCATCGTCATACAAAGCAGGCTGTGGGTCGCTCTTCAATTTTTATTGATTCTTTAATAAACTACAAAAATCTTTCAAAGAAACATCTCCAACGCTTTCACTTGATATCTCATTCAACAATTGGTATCGTTGCCATACTTACTGCTTTGCATAATCAACTTGGCAACTAAACCAGTCCACCCTGTCTGATGAGATGCCCCCAAACCTGCACCGTTATCGCCATGAAAATACTCATTAAATAGTAATAAATTTTTCCAGTTATCATCAGTTTGGAATTTGCTAAAGTCACCGTAGACTGGTCTTTCTCCGTTTTTTTCGGGCAAAAAGATATTAATCAAACGTTTTTCTAATTCTGAGGCTACTTCCCAGAGAGTCATCATATTACCCGAACCTGTAGGACATTCAACTTTAAAATCACCGTCGTAATAATAATCAAATCTTTGTAATGCTTCGATTAAAAGATAGTTGACAGGAAACCAAATAGGTCCCCGCCAGTTGGAATTGCCACCAAACATTTTAGTGGGAGATTCAGCAGGTTCATAGGTTACATCATAGGTTTCATCACCTGTTTCAAAAGTGTAGGGATGTTCTTGATGATATTTAGAAACAGAACGAACACCATAATCGCTTAAGAATTCAGTCTCATCCAACATTTTTTGCAGTAGGAGACGTAGACGATCTTCGTTAACTACTGCGAGTAGACGACGGGAAGCATTATCGCATCCTTCCATACAGGCGAGGTTACGACTCAGTTGAGGGCGTTGGTTAATAAACCATTCAACTCGGTTTTTAAAGCCTGGTAATTTATCAATAGTTTCTTGTTCGATGGTAGTGACAGCAAAGAGGGGAATTAAACCCACAAGAGATCGCACTTTGAGATCGATATTTTCACCATTGGGCAAGTGCAGCACATCATAGTAGAAACCATCTGATTCATTCCAGAGATCTGTCCCTTCTGTACCCATGTGATTCATGGCATCAACGATATAGAGGAAGTGTTCAAAGAATTTGCTGGCGATATCTTCGTAAATATCATTATCCTGTGCTAACTCTAGGGCAATGGTGAGTAAATCTAAACAATACATTGCCATCCAGCTAGTACCATCTGACTGAGATAGTTTCCCTCCTGTGGGTAATTCGCCACCGCGATTAAAGGCACCAATGTTATCCAAACCGAGAAAACCACCTTGGAAAACATTATTATTATCGTCATCGTGTTGATTTACCCACCAGGTAAAATTAAGTAACAGCTTTTGAAATACTCGTTCTAAAAACTTTTTATCGGAACGTCCATAAATCTCTTGTTCAATAGTGTAAACGCGCCACACAGCCCAAGCATGAACGGGAGGATTTACCCCATCAAAATCCCATTCATAAGCGGGCATTTGTCCGTTGGGGTGCATATACCATTCACGGGTGAGGCGTTCTAGCTGTTTCTTGGCAAAGTCAGGATCGATCGCAGCCAGAGGTATCATGTGAAAAGCTAAATCCCAAGCAGCAAAATAAGGATATTCCCATTTGTCAGGCATGGAGATAACGTCATCGGTATGGAGATGTATCCAACCGCTATTTGTTGCATCTTTGCGTTGTTTTGGAGGTTCGGGTTGGGCGGGATCTCCTTCTAACCATGTGTCTACTACGTAATGGTAATATTGTTTGTTCCACAGCATTCCTGCAAACGCTTGACGTTCGACGTTTTGTAATTCCAGACTTTTTTTATGAGGGGAAACACGCTGATAGAATTCGTCTGCTTCTCGTTGCCGTACTTGAAAAGTGTCGTCAAATGGTTGTTGGAAGGGAGTTTCTAAATCTGGTTTGTCACAGAGTCTTAACTGTATTCCTGTGGTTTCTTCTGCTGCTAATTCTAAGGTGTAGCAGGCTGCAAATTTTGTCCCGATATTATCTGGATTAACTGCGTCCTCTTTTCCCTCCACTATGTATTTATGAAAAGCATCTTTAACGTAGGGAGAATCGTTTTCGTTGCAAGATAAGCGTTGGTTGTTGGTATTGTTCTCGGTAAATAATAATGTTGGTTGCTGTGCGCAATACAGCCATCGTTTACCTAAGTCTGGATGTTGCGCTTCGATGACGCTATGGTTTGCTGTTTGTTCGTATATCTTTAATTTGGGCTTTTCGACATCGTAACCCCATGACCAAATATTACGGAACCAGAGAGTAGGAAGTAAATGTATGGTTGCGGTTTCTTTACTACGGTTTGTTACCTGAATAAATATTAAAATATCTTCGTCATTTTCCTTGGCATATTCGACAGTGACATCAAAATATCGATCATTATCAAAGATGCCCGTTTCAATTAATTCAAATTCCCGATCTTTTAAACCCCGCTTTTTATTTTCATGTTCTAATTGCCAATAGGGGAATGCTTTTTGAGGATATTTATAGAGAAACTTCATATAAGAATGTGTCGGCGTATTATCCAGGTGAAAATAATACTCTTTGACATCTTCCCCATGATTACCCTGGGTATTAGTTAAGCCATATAGTCTTTCTTTCAAAAACGGATCGTTTTCATTCCACATCGCTAAGGAGAAACATATCCTCTGATGATTATCAGAGATACCTGCAATGCCATCTTCCCCCCAACGATATGCCCGATAGTGGGACTGTTCAAAGCTAAAATAATCCCATGCCGAACCATCTGCACTATAGTCTTCCCGTACTGTTCCCCACTGACGGTTACTTAAATAACAGCCCCATCTACGCCAATATGCTCTACGTTCTTTGTCTTCTTGTAATCTGATTTCTTCTTGAGTAAGTTTTTGGGGTTCTGACATGGATTTTGGCAATATATAATTTTATATTGCAATTAGTGTAGAGCGATCGCATTACCGATTTAATCTGGCGAGAGATAGACAATAAAACTAATTACGAATGAGTTGTGTTGCCATGAAAATATTTACTTTGATTTTAATTATCGATAAATTAGTTAAAGAAATCTTTGACAGAATCAACAAGGTTTTCAGAAGTATCTTCTACTGCATCCTGGGCATCATCAAGCTTATTTTTAGTAGTACCAATGTCTTGTTTGGCTTTGCCTTTAGCTTGAGTTAATGCACCTTTAGCTTCTTCAGTTGGATTATCTAATAGATCGCCTACGGCACGTCTTTTAGTACCAATATCTTTCTGTATTTTACCTTCTATTTGATTGCCTATTCCTTCCATGGTAGCTGCATTCGCATCAATATTTACCTGAAAGAAAAGATTTGACCATGCCAGAATAACTAAAGCGATCGCCATGAATACAATAGTCATCTTTCTGGCATACATTTTTAATAGGCTAGGTAGATTTATTTGTGTAGATAGCATATCTAATCTAATTTTTTACTCGTAGTGTATGTTTGTATTCTATTTAGTAGTCATTTTATTTTCGTCTTTCTTTGGTTAGATATTATCTATTTCAATGGAGATAAACTACCGAATTAATTTTTATTTAGAAAAATAAAGGGTAGTCCTAAACAAGTAAGGATCAATTGTAGTGGTGTATGAAAGCCGATTAGCAACTACTTGATTGTCGCTCCATGACTACGGGGATCTACAGTATCGTCAGTGATCCTTACTTTAGCCTCAATCTGCGAGATTTGACCTCTTTTATTGGCGTAGGGAATCGGATTATTAGCAATCAAAGCATCTAAGTCTGCTTCTAAAATGCTGCGGGGTTGTTCCCCAATCGCTTCGGCGATTGCATTTCCTTGGTTGTCCATGAACAGAAAATGAGGAATGCCATCTACTCGGTAACGTAACATCTCTGGTAGCCATTTAGTATTATCTACATTGAGCATCACAAAGTTAATGCGATCTCCATAACCAGCTTTAATCTGCGCTAAATCTCCTGCCATTGCCTGGCAACTAGTACACCAGTCGGCATAAAATTCAGTTAAAGTAGGCTTATTGTTGTTTAAAGCCATATCTAAAGAAGTAGATTTTTTCACTTGGGATTCTAGAGACGTAGAGCTAGTCTCAGTTTGTAAACCCAAAAATAAAGCCAAACTTAGGACAACTGCGGCGATCGCAATTACAATATTTCTGACAGAATTATTGGCTGATGGTTCTAGTGGTTGATCGCTCATTAGTAAACTTATAGATAAAGATCTCGGTACATTTCTGCTCCTTATTTTATATGCAAATCTCTCACTCCCCATGAAAAAAAGAGTAACTATAACCGTCCCTAGTAATGCGATTCGGATCCCTCTTACTTATCGTTTGGCAAAAGATTTTAATATTGCGACTAACATCATTCGCGCTCAGGTTGCGCCGAACCAGATAGGTAAACTAGTAGTTGAGTTACAGGGAGACATCGATCAAATTGATGCCGCAATTGAATGGATGAGAATGGGTGATTTTAAGGTTTTTTCTGCTAGTGGCGAAATTGTCATCAATGAAGAAAGCTGTGTAGATTGCGGTTTGTGTACGGGGGTATGTCCTACCCAGGCTTTAGTATTAAACCCAGAAACCTTCAGATTAGATTTTCGGCGATCGCAGTGTATTGTATGTGAGCAGTGTATTCCTACTTGTCCCGTAGCAGCCATATCTACAAATCTTTAGAGCATAGATCCTTAATTTTTTTTTGTCATGAGATATCTCAATAGCTACTATAAAAATAATTAAATAAGCTTATTTGGCAAATTCTTAAGATCTTTGGCGAATAGATTTATTAAAAAAAATGTAGAAACACGATCCAGGATCGCGTTTCTACAGATGACATTTTGAAATTGCCCAGATTGAATTAATTATTAATCAATCCCTTCGATTTTATCTTCCACTTCTTGATATAATTCCCGCAATCTGTCGAGGTTTTCTTCATCTGTTTCCCAGTAACCACGACCATTGACTTCTAATAACGTACCCACAATCTTGCGGAAGGAATTAGGGTTCATATCCATTAAGCGTTTGCACATTTCAGGATCGTCGATGAAGGTAGTATTAACATCCTCATAGACCCAGTTATCTACGGCATCTGCTGTAGCTGACCAACCCATGGTGTTAACTAAGCGTTTGGAAAGTTCCCTAACACCTTCATAACCGTTACTCAGCATTCCCTCATACCATTTAGGGTTCAGCAATTTAGTACGAGCATCTAGGCGTACTGTCTCCGAAAGAGTACGAACCTGAGCATTAGCTGTAGTGGTGTCGGCGATATATGCAGTGGGTTTTCTGCCGTCATCTCGCAAGCTGGAAACGATCTTAGTGGGATCGGAATCAAAGTAGTGAGAGACATCCGTTAAGCTGATCTCAGAAGAATCTAGATTTTGGAAAGTTACATCGGCTTTCTTCAAGGAAGACTCAAACAAACCACGACTTTCATCCATTACCCCTGGGTTATCTGAGTTGAACGCAAAGGACTTACGGTTGAGGTACATATCCTGGAGTTCTTTTTCTTCTTCCCAACTGCTGTTTTCTACCGCGAGGTTGATGTTAGAGGAGTATGAACCAGAAGCGTTAGAGAAGATCCGCGTCGCTGCTTGGCGTACGTTAATTCCCATTTCTGCCGCTTGTTCTAAGGCGTGTTTACGCACAAAGTTCATGGTAATAGGTTCATCGGCTTCTGCTGCCATTTTGACACCACGGTCAAGTAGGTTCATTTGGTTAATAAACAGGTCACGGAAGACACCAGAACAGTTGACTACTACGTCAATGCGAGGACGACCTAGTTCTTCTAAAGGAATTAATTCTAGTTTGTTAACTCGACCTAAAGCATCAGGCACAGGACGTACACCAACCATCCACATGATTTGTGCTAAAGACTCACCATAGGTTTTGATGTTATCTGTTCCCCAAAGTACGCAGGCGATACTTTCAGGGTAGTTACCACCGTTATCCAGTTTTTGACGTTCAATCAGACGATCTACAACGATCTTGGCTGATTGAACAGCAGCTATGGTTGGAATAGACTGAGGATCTAAGGCATGGATGTTTTTACCCGTAGGTAAGACATTGGGGTTGCGTATGGGATCTCCACCAGGTCCAGGTAAAACGTATTCCCCTGCTAAAGCTTGAAGTAAACCACCAAGTTCATTATCTGCACAGACTTGTTCTAAACAAAACTCTAGATATTCTACTAAAGGCTTAAGGGCGTTTTCATCAACATTGTTATAACCGTGTTCGCTTAACGCTTCTAACCAGGGAGCTTTTTTACCAATATTGAAGAAGTTAAGCTTAGAAACCATTGATACTCTGCCATGGGCATCAATTTGAGCCTTAACCAAAGCACCTACCGCAGCACGAGTGGCTTGAGTAATGTCTTGGAATAGTTGAACATCTGCTAAGACACCGCGATCATTATTGGTGTATATTTCATCAATATCTCTACCAATGCTATTAGCAATAATTCGAGGGAAAGAAATAATACCTTCTTCTTCACGATCTAGGTTAGAAATACTGACCAAAGTTGCGATCGCTTCTTCCGCAGTTGGCGGTTTACCAATGGTATGTAAGCCACAGGGAAGTAACCGAGATTCGATTTCCATGAGTTGTTTGTAAACCAAACCAATAATCGTATCCCGTTCATCCTGAGTCATCTCCTTTGCCGAGTAATCAGGAAAGGCAATATCTCTATCCAGATTACAAATCCGCGCCTGATCCATAACGGTATCAACGATTTGAATACCCCGTCCGCCGTCTTTAAGACTTTGGTAAGAACCAATTAAATCCCCCAATTCTTTCAAACCTTTATATAATCCAGCGTTTTCCGCAGGGGGAGTTAGGTAAGAAATCGTCGCAGCGTAACTACGACGCTTGGCAATAGTCGCCTCAGAAGGATTATTGGCTGCGTAGTAGTAGATATTGGGAATACTACCAATCAGGCTATCGGGATAGCACTCTCCAGACATACCCATTTGTTTTCCTGGCATAAATTCTAATGAGCCATGAGTACCGAAGTGCAGTACGGCATCAGCTTTCCAGATATGCTCCAGGTAAGTGTAGTAAGCTGCAAAACCATGGTGGGGAGAAGCCGAGCGCGAGAATAATAAGCGCATGGGGTCGCCTTCATAACCAAAGGTAGGTTGAACGCCGATAAAGACGTTGCCAAATTCCTTACCGTAAATCAGCAGATTTTGACCATCACTATTGAGGTTTCCTGGTGGTGGTCCCCAGTTTTCTTCTAGCTTCACAGAGTATGGAGTTAGTCTTTCATACTGTTCGACGGACATTCGATGAGCAATGTTCAATTCAGGAGAAGCATACTGGGCTTGAGCATCATGAATTACCGCCTGCATCAATTCTTCAGCAGAATCGGGCAAGTCTTGAATATCATAGCCATTATCTCTTAAACCTTTCATGGCTTCGTAGATTGAGCCAAATACATTTAAGTAAGCTGCTGTACCTACGTTTCCCTTATCAGGAGGGAAACTAAAGACGGTAATGGCTACTTTCTTCTCCAGCTTGGGCTTCTTACGTAAGTTCCCCCACTTCATCGCTCGACGGGCGATCGCTTCTATGCGATCTTGTAAAGCAATGGATTTTCCTGTTGCCCCATCTCTACCAGAGGCAATTATTGGCTCAATCGCACCATCTAATTCAGGGATGGCAATTTGTAATGCCACCTGGACAGGGTGTAGACCCAATTCGCTGGCTTCCCATTCTTCCGTAGTTTGGAAGACTAGAGGTAATGCCACCATGTAGGGACGGTTGAGGCGTTTTAAAGATTCGATCGCTTTGGGATGATCCTGTCTGGCGGGACCCCCAACCAGGGCAAAACCTGTTAAGGATACCACCGTATCCACAATGGCTTGATTTTGACCTTCTTGCCAGAAATAGGCATCTACTGGTTTAGAGAAGTCCAATCCCCCAGCAAAGACGGGGAGAACTCGCGCACCCATGCACTCTAATTCCTGCACCATGGCTACATAGTGAGCATTGTCTTGGGTAACTAAGTGAGTGCGCTGTAATACCAAGCCAACACAGGGAGCTAAAGGATCTTTAAGATCATCAGCAATATCTGTACGGCTATTGAACCAGTTTAAGTATTCCTGAATATCCTCAAACATCTTGGGGGCGAGAGGATGCCAAATACCCATGTCTGGGTAGACGATCGGTTCAGCATATTTTAGATCCCCTTTATTGCTGTCGGGATAAACGTATTTATCAGACAGCATCAACAAAAAGTTTTCTAAATTGTCGGCATTTCCACCTAACCAATACTGGAAACTCAGCATAAAGTTACGGGCATCCTGAGCTTTCTCAACAGGCAAGTATTTCAATACTTTGGGAAGAGTCCGCAATAGCTTCAGCATCGCATCCTGAAACGAGCTACCAGAATTTTCTTTACGCTTACGCATAAATTGGGCGATCGCACTTTTAGACTGCCCCAACTGCGCCATGGAGAAGCTACCCATCTTGTTGAGACGCATTACCTCTGGCATAGAAGGAAAGACTACCGCAGCATCCAAGTTATCGCGATGAGGATTTACTGCCTCAACCACTTTCTGCGCCAAATCTTCGACAAAAATTAAAGATGCAATAAATATATTTGCTTGGGCAACATCATGTTTAAAATTAGCGTAATTTTCTTCGTCTCTTAACTCTTCGATTAAATAGCCACTCAATTCAATGGCTAAATCTGGATTATTACTATTAATCGATCTAGCTGCGACCGTCAGAGTACTTTGATACTGAGGCTCTAACACGACGTAGACCACCCTAAGTAGATCGCGTCCGTTAACGGCATCTGGCTTAACGTGACGAACGGTGGACTTAACCTGGGTGAACATATAATTTTAATCTCCTTTAATATTTGGCGATATGAGCAGGTTATTCAGGTTAGGATCCCTAATCTACCTAACCAGACAAAAGGCTTGTCTCTGTAAGCTATTCTTATCAAAAAATGTTGCTCAAAATTTGCCCAAACTCTTATCTGACACAATTCGATAACAATAATCAAATATTTTGTAACAAACTTTAACAATATTGTTAGTGAATACTCAGTCAAATGTTTACATTGCTTAGGGAAAATATATTTGACAAAAGTATGCTTCTGGATGATGTTTATTAATAAAAACTTGGTTTCAATTCAAGAGAAAGCTTTAGCTATCATCAAATATGCGAGCAAAAAGGGATTTATTTACCACTAAACCCCAACTTATTGCCCAAAAATAAAAAATAATGAAAAATTCGCCCACAAAGATTTGTCTGGAAAATCTGATTAAAATTTATGGAGATCAACCCCGTAAGGCACTCAAGTTATTTCGAGAGGGAAAAACTAAAGATGATATTTTAGAGTTAACCAATCAGGTTGTCAGTATTGCAGATATTTCTCTCAAGATTAATCAAGGGGAATTGTTCGTCATAATGGGGTTATCTGGATCAGGCAAATCAACTCTAGTTCGCTGCATTAACCGTTTGATTAAGCCTACAAGTGGTCACATTTACATCGATGATGAGGATATTGCCCATGTAAATGAGAAAAGAATGCGAGAAATCCGTTTAAGTAAAATATCTATGGTCTTTCAGCAATTTGGGCTATTTCCTCATAAAACCGTAGTGGAAAATGTCGAATATGGGCTAAAAGTACGGGGAATCGACCCAGTTAAACGCCGTCATAAAGGAATGGAAACTTTAGCAATAGTAGGTTTAGAGCAATGGGCAGATTATCTACCTTCTGCTCTCAGCGGTGGCATGCAACAAAGAGTTGGTTTAGCTAGAGCCTTAGCCACAGATGCGGAAATTTTGCTCATGGATGAACCGTTTAGCGCCCTCGATCCTCTGATTCGAAGAGAAATGCAGAACGAATTACTCCATATTCAAAAAGAACTCCACAAAACGATTATTTTTATCAGTCATGATGTTTACGAAGCTTTTAAAATTGGCGATCGCATTGGTGTCATGAAAGAGGGTAATATGGTTCAGATTGGCACACCAAAAGAGATTATGACTCAACCTGCGGATGATTATATTCGAGCTTTCCTGCAAGATATCTACGATGCTAGAGATATTATAAAGTAGGTTAACTATCTTAAAGCGATCGCATTTCTGGGAAAACTTACAGGCGATCGCTGATTTATCGAGTGAGAGAGTCAGTCTTTCCTGAGTGACTTGAATCACTGGTAATTTATTATGGCAACTTTATACTGGCTTCATATAAATAAAAAGATTTAGTAAAGTTTTGAATTTACCAATCATTTCATCTTTAATCATGAAAAAGCAACTATCTTGTCTTTTGCTAGCTATTAGTATCATTTCTCTTTATGTTCTACCAGTTCAGGCTGCCAAGAAGAACTTGAAAACTAATAAGCACAAGCAGCAGCTTATGATAGCTTCTGGTCAATGGTGCTTTGAACTAAGGTGGATGGGTCTATTTTGCTACAACTTCTAACTATATTTACTATTAATTAAAGCTACTCAAAAAGGCGATCTCTCTAGTAATTTGCGATCGCCTTTTATTTTAAGTAAATTGATTTTTATAAAATCAGCAGTAAGTGACTTCTCCCAACACTGACCGTTTGGACGGTACAGTGTGGGCTTCAACCATCGCTGATTGAAATTTCTGCGTTGCACTTACCTAGATATTGCTATCCCTGGCAGTACGCATTCAGCAGACGGTTTCCTTTCCCGACAGTCCGTCGGTACTATATTATTCAATCCTCGGTTAAGTATAACTTCAGCACTCGCATGATCGCGTGAGGTTTTATAGTTGCACTCTGGACAATAATGAACCCTTTCTTTGAGTTCTTTTTTGCCCGTATGAGTATCGCATTTTGGACAAATCTGACTCGTATACTTATGGTCAACCTGGGAGAAGTATTTTCCTCGCTTCCAGCATACCCAAGAAAGCAGATCTCTGAATTGTCCAAAACCGCCATCAAGCATATGCTTACCGAGAAATCCTCTGGCAGTCATTTTGAAATTGATATCTTCAACAAATATCATATCTGCTTGATCGCATAGATCATGACTCGTTTGAAAATGAAAATTCTTGCGAGTATTGCCTATTTGATGGTGTAACTTTGCTACCTTTAGCTGTGCTTTCTCCCAGTTTTTAGATCGCTTATCTTTGCGAGATACCCTGCGTTGCAGCACTTTAAGCCTACTTTGCAACAGATGCGGACAAGTCCTTTCTCGGAAAAACCTAGCTGGCTCTACTCGGAGATTGTCACTCGTAACCAGGTAAGATTCAAGTCCAATATCTGCTCCGATTCCACGACCAAAAGGAAGTGGATCGGGTATTTTGATATCACACTGAATTGTCACTACTGCATACCATATAGTTCCTCTTACTCTAGATACTATTCTTACTCCTTTGACCTTGAATCCATCTGGAATTGGTCTGTGTAAGTTAATCTCAACTTTCTTGACTATCGGCAGTTTAATAAATCCATCTTTAATTGGATTATCTTTAAACTGCGGAAACAAGAAAGATTGATATCTACCAAACTTTTTAAAGCGAGGGAATCCAAACTTTTTGGACTTAAATCTTTCCCAAGTGTTATGAAGACGCTTAACACAGTCCTGAGTTACTTGGGAATGCACAGCTTTATAGTATGGATTGGTTTTTTTCCACTGAGTAAGTTGCTTTTTTTGCTCTATATAACTAGGAAAGGGAATGTCTGGCGACATTATATATTCCCGATTCAAGGAGCAAGAATATAAACTACATTTTCTCGAATTAAGCCAATCCTTCAAATCGCCCAGACACCTATTATACAAGCGTCTACACGTCTCCATCCAGCCAAGAAAAATCTCTTGCTGCTCTGGTGTTGGATTAATTCGGTAGGTGTAATTCATGGTTAACATGAGATAATTTTAGCACGGATTACAGCTCGTGCTAAAATTTTTGTTACAAAGTGCCATCCCGCAATTCATCCCACGCTGATTCCTACATACTTATCGGCGGCTTTTTTGTGTGAATATTCATACAAAAAACGCGCCGAGGGAATACAGGCGTGGGGCTTCTTGCTCAGACAAGCTAACTACAATATAATTTCCTCATCTCTGATTATCCCGCTTGGCGGGGCATCCTTTATCCTTCATCTTTCAAAAATCATGCACCAAACATTTGACGCTGCCATAGAACTCAACTTACTCCACGCTAACCAGGAAGGGGCGGATCATAACCGTGCTCATTTTGATCGCTGGGGAATTACCTGTCTCAACTTGATGAGTAGCCCTGGGGCTGGCAAAACAGTCTTGTTGGAAAAAACTCTTGCTGCCCTGCAAGACAAATTAAGCATGGCGGTAATTGAAGGAGATATGACGACAGAATTGGATGCTGATCGTCTTCGTCAGTACAATGTCCCAGTGATTCCCATTAATACTGGACGTTCTTGCCATTTGGATTCCAAAATGGTTGCAGGGGGAATTCATACCCTCAAACATCAGCATAATCCTGAAACTATTGATTTAGTTTTGGTGGAAAATGTCGGTAACTTAGTATGTCCAGCGGAATTTGAAGTAGGGGAACATGCCAAAGTTGCTTTGCTGAGTGTTACAGAAGGAGAAGATAAACCCTTGAAGTATCCCGTAATGTTTCAAGAGGCTGACTGCTTACTGATTACTAAGATAGATTTAGCTCCCTATTTAGACATAGATTTAGAGCTTATGGCTTATAATGTTCGTCAAATGAACCCTAACGTCGCTATTTTTTCTGTATCCGCTAAAACAGAGGAGGGGTTAGATCTTTGGTTTGATTGGTTATTCAATCAAGTGCAGCAAAGGCAGCTTGATAGTCCTCCAACAACGCTTACAAAATTATAGAATTTATCTGTCTTCCGTGAGAAGACCCACAGCTATGCTGTTGGGATGAATCACGGACAGGGTTTTGAAGTTCACATTTTTGATACATAATCTTTACACAGAAAGGGTTTGAACTGTTGTATCCCTTATGTAGAGGCAAAGGTATTAAACCTCTTTAAAAACCTAGTAGTCGTTAGACTAACGCACCTTGAAAACTCGGCTATAGGGTTCTGTTCAGGAAAGCTTGAACAGGTAAAAGACCGAAGCAACAAGCCAGTTCCTTCAACGCGGGGAACCCGCGCAACGGACTGGCTCAAGCACAGAGAAACACAATTTTTCGTATTCTCAGGTAAGGGAGGGCATCCCTGAACCTACTCTGGAATGGGTTAAACGCTTGGGGAGAGAACCATCTCTGGACTAAACACCGCAAGGAGTATAGTTTAAGTGGACTCGCTGAACCAAGAACCTCTTGATTCAACGCGAATCCCTCGGCTATGCCGATGGGAGGATGTCAATAAATTAAAGTTGTTCTCAAGCACCTCGATCTTCGGATTCAGGTGTGATAAATTCCCCATTGAGATGCTTAAGTATTATTTGAAAAACTTCTTTTGCTTCAATAGTTTCACTATTCAATAAATCTTGCTGTTGACTAATTAATAAGGGCGATCGCTCTACGGAATCAGTCCGATGTCCATGAGAACCTTTAACTAAGCTGGCATCTAAAGGAATCACGTCCATTAAGTAACGGAAACCTAGCTTCTTCTTCAGTAAAGTTAGTCCTACTTTTAATTTAGGGAAGCTTAACTCAGGATTAATAAATAGTTCCACTGGATCAAAACCAGGCTTACGATGGATATCTACCGTACGGGCAAAATCGGGAGCGCGATTATCATCTAGCCAATAGTAATAGGTAAACCAGGCATTAGAATTGGCGATCGCAATAAATTCTCCTGAACGTGAATGATTAAGCTGATATTGTTCTTTTCCAGCTTGATCTAAAATTAAATCAATCCCTGGCGTATTTTCCAGAATATTTTGTACCTGAGACATACAGCTAGGATCGTTAACATAAACATGAGCAATTTGATGATCGGCAACTGCAAAAGCTTTACTCGCCCCAGGAATTAAAATCTCTCTGCCTAGTTCTTCCCTAACAGTAATTAAACCCTGCTGTCTAAATAGACGATTGAGATGAATTGGCTGATCAACTTCTGTAATGCCGTATTCAGAAAGAACAATAACCTTGCCGTTTCTAGCTTCGTAAAATTCAATCAGCTCTTGACATACTCGATCTATTTCCTGCAAATCCTGAGCAATATTATCTGGATTTATACCAATCTTTTGTAGACAGTAATCGAGGTGAGGTAAATAAACCAGAGTTAGAGTGGGACTATATTTTAACTCCACCAGTTTAGCTGCATCCGCAATCCACTGACTTGATTTTACAGAAGTATTAGGACCCCAAAAGTTAAATAAAGGAAATTGCCCTAGTTCATCAGTTAACCAGTTACGCAATTCCATTGGTTCAGTATAAACATCAGGTATCTTTCTGCCATCTGCGGGATACATAGGGCGAGGCGTTACCGCATAGTCTACCGAAGAATACATGTTGTACCAACCGAACATATTGGCACAGGTAAAATTAGGATCTAACATCCTTGCTTTATCCCAAATTTTAGGAGCTTCAACCAGCTTATTAGACTGTCTCCATAGCTGGACTTCACATTGATCGCGGAAATACCAACCATTAGCCACAATGCCATGTTGATCGGGATTTTCGCCCGTGTAATAGGTTGCTTGAGCAGTGCAGGTTACGGCAGGCAACACTGGCTTAATTGAGGTTGTCTGACCCTTTTTCTGCCAACTAGACAGAAACGGTGTATGTTCGCCAATTAATTTTGGAACTAAGCCAACTACATTTAAAACAACGGTTTTATTCATGGATGATTATTAATTACTGATTACTGATTATTGGTGGGCATTATCTAAATACTCGGTATTTATTATTGTTTTTACGATGCCCACCCTACGACTGATTATTGGCTACGATTGATTATTGGCGAGCATTGATCACTGATAAAACCCATTGGTATTCTCGTTCGATAGATGTCAAAATATCTAACTTCAATTCGGTTGGTAATATTTCCCAGGTATAGGTTTCGATTTCCAGATGATGACCGATGGAGTCGCTAGGCAACATCTGCAAGAGTTTAACAATATGATCTTGAGTCGATTCAAATAGCTGATATTTAGGAATAAAGATCGGTACGTGAAAATGAGTGCGCCATTCTTGAGCTTCAGTAGTTAACAAATGCTCTAAAGCAGTAGATAAATCAGCATAATGTTGGAGATTTCCTTCGCCATGATTAGTAATTACCTGATGTAGATAAGTAGATTCGGCAAAAGGACCGATTTTATCTAAAATAGCTTTACGTTGGGCTAGTTCGATCGGAATATCAATTTTTATCGCCGAACTAAGCTGTATTTTGCCAATTTTAATCCCTGCATCATTAAAACTTTGAATAATATCTTTTGGTTCTTCGTACTCTACGGCAAAATGACAAGTATCATAGCAAACTCTTATATATTCAGTAATCCAATCCTCTGCTACTGATTGCTTGACTTCTATGCTTTCTTGCAACCACGTTCCTGCCGTGGGCAATAAGCAATCTTGGAAGAAATCAATTATTTCCTGGGTGTTTTCTAACATTCCATCAGGTTCGGGTTCAAGATCGATATGAATTAGCTTGCCTGTTTGCCGATAGACTTCTGCTAATTTTGCGATCGCCTGAGCTAAATTAAGACTACTTTGACGTAAGACTCGCTCTTTAGCTTCAGAATTCTGCCACCAGGGTTTATATGATATGGGCAGAGTAGAAATACCCCCATCAAGATCAGGCGGCAGTAAGTGGGTCAAGATTTCAATTAACCTTAACGTGTAGTCTAATCTTTTAGATGTAGACCAGTCAGGAGCATATACTTTATCCTTAACTACTTGATGATGAAACCCTCCGTAGGGAAAACCATTAAGAGTAAAGACATATAAATCTTGTGACTGTAACCAGATTTTAAACTGTACTAGATTATCCAGATTATCCCCCGCTAATAGTTCCCTGGCTGCAATATCTGCTAGGCGCAAGCCAATACCGAAGGGATGATCGGGTGATAATCGGGCTTTTAGTTGAGGAATATATTGCTTAAGGTTACTTTCCACCTCTGCCCAAGTTTCCCCAGGATGGATGTTAGTACAGTAAGTTAAATGTAAATCAGTCTGAGTTGCTAGCTTCACTGTGATTTAGAAATACATTAATATAGATAAAACCCTGAAATAATGGCATTTCGGAGTTTCACAACGAAATAATAAGGGATTTAAGTAGCTCAAAAGTTATGAATTATCAAATTATTAGCTTTGTCCAACTGAAGTTGCAATAAATACGCCGATTTACCCCCTCCTTCAGGCTGAAGTAATAATTATTACTCATTACTCGTTACTCATTACTCATTACTCATTACTCATTACTCATTACTCATTACTCATTACTCATTACTCATTACTCATTACTCATTACTCATTACTCGTTACTCATTACTCGTTACTCATTACTGCTGAATTAGTTAACCTAACTAACCGTTGTAACTTCAATTTCTTGCAACATCAAGATTGCTTGGCGATAAATAGGGATATTCACTTGATTAACTTCTAATCCTTCGCCTAATTTTTGCAGCAGCATAATAGCTAATTCTCCACCTAAATGCTCCCTAAACTCGACTAATCCAGAGAAAATAGAGTTTGCTGATGGTTCTTCCCCTGAATTTCTCGCCAATTCTGGGTCATATAGCCTAAAACCTAGCTGTTTTAAAGTTGTAATAACCTGCTGCCAATCTGTTTTAGTTAATAGTCCAATTAGGTAAGAATAAGTGCAGTCCAGAGCCATCCCAATTGCAACAGCTTCACCGTGTCGGAGACGATAATTAGTCAGATGTTCTAGTTTGTGAGCAGCCCAATGACCGAAATCGAGAGGACGAGAAGAACCCATTTCAAAGGGATCGCCATAGTTAGCAATATGATCTAGATGCAGTTGGCAACAGCGATAAATTAGTTTTTCCATCGCTTCGGCATCACGTTGAGCTAAGTTTTTAGCATTTGTACTAATAAACTTAAAGAAGTCTTGATCTTTAATTAAGGCTACCTTAATAGCTTCGGCAATACCCGATCGCCAATCGCGATCGCTCAATGTACTCAGAAAATCAAAATCATTGAGTACTCCATAGGGTGGTGCAAATGTACCTAAAAAGTTCTTTTTACCAAAGGCATTGATGCCGTTTTTCACCCCAACTCCCGAATCATTCTGTGCCAAAACCGTTGTGGGGATGCGAATTAACCGAACGCCACGATGGGCAGTAGCAGCAGCATAACCTACCATGTCCACTACCGCCCCGCCACCAACAGCTAAGACATAAGAGTGACGACATAATCCTCCTTGGTCAATCACTTGATGAATTTTGGCGATTAAAGCAGGGTTGTTTTTGGCCGCTTCTCCTCCAGGAATAATAATTGGTTCAGCAACTAAATTTAGCCTGTCGGCATAATGATTAACATAGTTGCTAATTTGAGCTAATAGCTGGGGATGATTCTCTAGTAATCCCGCATCTACTGACACCATAATTGATTTAGCAGCATTATTAGTTGCCCCTACTACCTCTGACAACAAAGGATTACTCGTTTCAAACAAACCCCTGGTAAAGTGAACCCCGTAAGAGAATTTGACCTCAACATTTTGCTGCAAGGACTTGATTTGAGAGATCTTATTTTTTTGAATTAGCATAATAAATTTGTATTAATAAATATTTGATGATTTAAAAAGATTGTTTAATAGCTAAGAGCTAGTTTGAGGGCAGAGAGTCTTAAGTAACTGCAAACATCCGTCCCAAAAAACGAGATAAAGGAAGTAATGCCAATACTGACAATCCATAAATCCAGTTGGTGAAACCAGCAGAGATTGTGGCATCTAGGACAATTAAGGATAAGATTCCTGCTTTAACCGCCAGTTGAATTAATTCGGAACTAGGATTGACTGCCGCCTTAATAAAGGGAGGTAATACCAAAGCGGTAAATAGAGCTAAAAAAGGGAGAGTAATTAATAAGCTATATTCTGACAAGATCCCCAAACCGAGAATGCTACCGATAACTAGCGCAATAAGAGCGATCGCCATAATTCCTGTAGTTTTCTTGCCTCCGTGGACTTCTCCCTGAGAGATAGCCGTAATTGCAGCAATATAAATAATCGGTATTAAAGCTAAATACCAGCGATCGCTAACTGCACCATCAACAGCACTGACTCCCAGCAGTAAATTACCTCCGCGACACATCCCCATATTGATTGGACCAAGGAATATATGATGTTTGCCCCACTTGTCATAGACTAGGGCGGTTACGGCTACAGCTATTGCCAGGATAGCACTTAGGCTAGATACCATAGCTGCTGCAATCATGCCTAAGAGTAATAAGATACTCCCTAGAGCGATCGCACCTGATAAGGAAGCTCTACCACTAGGTATGGGACGTTCGGGGCGTTCAACTGCATCTAGCTTGGCATCGCAGACATCATTAAAAACAACTCCCCCACTATAAAGTCCTGTGGTAGCCAAAATCAGCCAGCCAAGAGTAACAAAGCTGAGATTGTTCTCATCTATAACCCCCGCAGCAGCATAACCCAAGAGGATATCTGCCCAAGCAGTAGTAATATTGGCAGGACGCATTAATTGTAAATAAGCCCAAATAGACTGGAACTTATCAGAATTGAAGGTTGTCGTAGACATGACAAAATTTGCTAATTTTAATTTTTTAATGCTTTAGGGAAATAGAGGAATAAGTAGGTAACGAAAATAAACTCAGAAGCTTAGAGCTTAGAGCTTCTTAAACAATAACCACAGATTTTTCTGGAGTTGATTCAACTAAGGGTTTTTGTCCCCTGAGTACCGAATTGCCGCTGTATAGTTCTCTTTGATCGATAAGATTAGCATCTAGCCAGTCCCTTTCCTTGATTTGACCACTTTGACTATAAGCAGTTAGAGCATTTTGATAGCAAACAGCTTTAATATGATCTTCGGGGATACCTTTCATTGCCATTAATTGAGCAGTTTTCGGTACAGCTAAAGGATCGCTAACCCCCCAATCAGCACTGCTATCGACAATAATGCGATCGCAACCATAAGTTCGCACTACTTCTACCATTCTTTCGTTACCCATTTTGGTGTTGGGATAAATGGTAAATCCTGCCCAAAATCCTCGATCTAATACTTCTTTAGCAGTTTCTTCGTTATTGTGATCGACAATTACCTGATCAGGCTTCAAGCCATGTTCTAAGCAAACATCCATGCTACGGGATGTACCTGATTTTTTATCCCGATGGGGTGTGTGGATCATTACAGGCAAGTCTAATTCTTTTGCCAGTTCTAACTGGAGACGAAAATACTTATCCTCAGCAGGAGTCATATCGTCATAGCCAATTTCACCAATAGCCACGACTCCTTCTTTGCAAGCATATAAAGGCAAGATCTCCATTACCGCTTCTGCGAGGGTTTCGTTATTGGCTTCTTTGGAGTTTAAACCAATAGTGCAATAGTGTTTAATGCCAAACTGACTAGCGCGGAATCTTTCCCAACCGACCAGAGAACTGAGATAATCTTTATAAGTATCGGCGCTGGTGCGGGGTTGACCTAACCAAAAAGCAGGTTCAATTACCGCCACGATTCCTGCTTTTGCCATTGCCTGATAGTCATCAGTAGTTCTAGCTGTCATGTGGATATGAGGATCGAGCAGCATCATATTATTGTTTTGCATGGTTTGCTTATTTTGATAATGATTGTTTAACGTGAATTAAAAATTGCTTTAAAACTTGCGGGCAATTGATTAAAATTTTGATCGATATTTGTGGCTTCCAGCTTAGGCTAACTATTTGAGATTGTCAGTGATCCCAATATTCTACTTCTGGCAACAGCAAAAAGTTTTTCCCTTTAAATCTTGAGCAAATGAAAGTCTCAATCTTTATGTAATACCATAATATTAATATTAATATTATTATTATTGTTGTTGACCAAAATACAAAAAATACATTAATTAATATTAATATTAAATTAAAATAAATGTAGCTTGACATACTTTTGTAATGTAATTTGACATACATTCATTAAATACAACTACTTGCTAGCATTTGATTTTTATAAAGTTTTGAAAATATTCTTGATTTCAAATTAATAATCAATAGTAGAATTAGCTTAAAAATAAAAATAATGTGAGTCAATATTATGAAGCTCAAAACTTTAGTCTCTTCTGTAACTGTAATCTGCTTTAGCCTTTTTTTAGCACTCGGCTTCTTTTCTGCACCTGCTGCTGCACTAGGCGACTTTAGCCAAACTTGCCAGGATTCCACTATTAATGGTTCTACTTTATCTGCTACTTGTCAACGAGCAGACGGTTCTTACGGTGGTGGGACTTCCATTGACCTAAATACAGACATTGAAAATGTTGATGGTAGACTTACATGGCAGCCTAGCAACTTCATTGAAACTTGTAGAAAAACTAAACTAGTTAATGGAAATACCATGGATGCTGAGTGTAAAACACGTGACCAACGATGGGTTAGCACTCGCATTAATCTAGATGATCACATTGCCAATATTAATGGCGTTCTTACCTACGAGTAATCGATAACACTTAATTTTAGAAATAGCCAATGAGCGATCACAAATCAGGAAGCTGTGCTCGCTCTTTCTATTTTCCAAATTACTTATTTTCCTAACCTGACAATTAATTTTATCTAGAACAAAAAGTCGATCAAGCTAATGTTGATTTAGCGATAAAATTTACTTGATTCTTGTTTTAATTTAGCAACAGTTTCAGGTTTAAAAGGCATGACCAATTCCCATAGTTCAGCACTGACTGTTCGATTTGCTGTCAATCTTTCGCAGGCATAGTCAATTAACATCTGGCATAATTGCTGGTTATTACGGCGTTCTAAACCGTAAATAGGATGTAGGGGACTTCCCACAAATAACGCTTTAAGTACCATCTGATTCCAGGCTAAATCATCTAAATATGCAGCAGGGTAGGGATTATGATGAGCCACAGCATTAAACACTGAAGTCATATTGGTCCGAATTCCTTCCGCAGCACGTAGTTGAAATTTTTCAGGATGAGGCAATAAGGGCAAACTTTGATAAAAAGCGATCGCTTCTCCCACATCTGCTGCTGCCATAATTTTGTCCAAAGTCGCAACATACTTAGCTGCATCTACCGAAGGAAAAGATAACAGCAATAAAGTTCTACCAACCTGATCTGAAGTCCAATTTACAGGATTCCATCCTGGAACTAATTCATTTGCTGTTTTTAATTCCCTTGCTGATAAATCCAGTTTCTCTTTGCCAAGATAACGAGGAACAGCACTATAGGAAGTAAAAAAAATTCTTTCTAATGCACCATTACTAATCTCTGCCGTTTTTTGATTTAACCATATTAGACCTTCAGTAGAAATCCTAGTTTCTAGCCATTTGAAGAGTAAAGAAATGACTTTATTTACTCTAGTATTAGTTTCGTTTAACATGATAAAAATGATTATATTTATATATATTTCACCACAAATATAGCCTTACTTTCTCTATAAACCAACAAATTGTGAGATAACTTTAGAGTTCCCCAAAGTAAAGATAAAAAATCTATGCTACTCAAGAATCCGTACTACAGTCCATGCTTACTAAAAGCACTTGGAGAGTATTCTCGTAATAAGAGCTACAAAAACAATAATATTTGTTAAACGATCCTAACATTAAGGAAAACTAGAGAATAATAACTTTAGAGCATTTTTTAAATCAGATCAAAACTTAGACAATTAAACATTAATTAACAACATTAACTTAACTTTAAAAGCTCTCTTTTAAAAATGTAACCAAAGGAATACTAATGAGTTATCTAAATAGCTTACGGCTGGTGTTCGCTGGTGATTTTCAATCAGATGTCTCTACTGTCAACAACGATGTTAGACACTATGATAATGCAACGTTTGAGAAACGCTTTCAGAAGTATCAAGAAGGTACTGGTAACAACGCCATACTAAACGGCTGGTGGAATCCGATTGGTTCAGCAGCATTCCGATTAATTAACTGTAAAGTTAAATCTGTCTTGGTCAACAACGAAGAAATACAAGATTCCGCTATAGGTCTTTCTATTGGCGGTTCTAACAACAGAGCAGGGGGCAAGATGGTGGATCTTGACCCGCAATTTCAAATGGCTTCGGGAATTTGGGGGCTGACTATCCGCTTAACCGATGGTGAGCAGAATTTTCTGGTGGGGCAGTTCGAGCCAGCTAGTTTCCGAGATATCATGTTTGGTCGCCGTCAGGGAGCGGGGGGATCTGGGGGAGCCTCAGCTGCTTTTCAATCGGTATTGACCGACTTACAATGGAGCGATGATTTGCGGGGATCTCATTACTTGGAATCACTCAAAGCTGCATCGGCAAATAATGGAAAACTGTCAATTCGTCTCACCACTTTTGGCTATAGTACGAGTAAGGATGCAGAGCGGTTTACTTTGGGGACAGTAATTGGGGCGATTGGTCCTTACGACGATCATGAGCCTGATTCGTTCGTCCAAGGGCGACGGATGGTACCAAATGTTGATAACAGAGGGGCTCCCATAAACAAAATCAACTTCTTTGATGGTTGGGTTGACCAAGAAAAAAGCTCCGTCTTGGTTGATTTGGGCAATGCCCTACCCCTGACTTTTGAGCTGGGCTTGCAAGATCTTGGTAATCTCCAGTTGGCAGTTCTTAAAGATATAAATACGAAAGAGTCTGAAATACTATCTCCAGACAATGGGTATGTGGCATTAGGCACGATGATTCCTTACCAAACAGCAGACTGGTTGTATAAAACAGCGGGAATTCACTCTGCACCTTTGCTACCAGATCAATTAGATCTAATACAAGAACATCCGTTAGCGTTGATTCAGATGCTTGAGGACAACACTGCAAAAGTCTTGGTTCGAGAGAGTATAGACGGTTTATTTATTCGCGCCGATGAGTTTGTACAACGAGTTGAGCCAAGTGAAACCGCTGAGATCGAACTTTTTGCTAGTCGCTATGGGAAACCATTGCCCGATACCTCAGTGAAGATTAATTTCAGTCCTCCTAACAATGGTAATGGAGGTGGAGGAACAGGTCCTAATTCTCCTCAGGCTAAAAGTCCCTGGACAGACTTGCCTAGAGAGGCATTGACAAACTTACCCCTGACGCTGACCACAGATATCGCTGGTAAAGCGAAATTGTCAATTGAAACGCAAGATCCTGGCAATCCCCGTGGCTATATTGATGGGCAAATCTATACAGTGCAATACTCTCTGGAAGGGCAAGCAAATAGCCAAAAACAAGCTCTTGATGCCATCTACATCTTACTCTTTGATGGTTATTCAATTCCCGAACAACCCACCTGGTTTGAACATATCCACCCCATTTTCCAACAGTACGGCAACCTCTATCCGATCATGAGTCAGCGACTGGTTGACTTGGGAGATTACGATTCAGTGCGTCAACATCGTGCCATTTTAGACTTGTCTTTTTCCCTGGACATTCATGACTCGAATTCGATGCCAGTTACCCGTGACCTTTCTGCTGCTAAGAGGTCAACAATTCTGCGATGGTTGCGGGAACAACATGCCGATGGCAGCTATATCATGCGCCTGGGAAAACTGAAGCCGACAACAGAAGAGCCAGAAACAATTCAGTCAGAATTAGTCCAATCATTTGCGCGAGGGGCTGAAGCAGAAGACGATAGCACCGCACATGGTTACCAAAATCTCCAGGTTGCCCTACGACAAAATCAATCCGACTTCTAACCTAAAATACTCTACAGCAAAAGGAAAAGCAGATGCTGAAAATTCCCGTTCGCATTATTCAAGAGATTCGCAACGCTAAACAAGCTTCCGATCTTTACAAACATCTCCAGGCAGCGATTGAATTAGAACACTCCACCATTCCGCCCTATCTGACAGCTCTATATTCGATCCAACCTAACTCCAATCAGAAAGTTGCCGAAATTCTCTTCTCAGTAGTGCGGGAAGAAATGCTGCATATGGTAATTGTAGCTAATGTTTTCAATGCGATCGGTGGCAGCCCTCAAGTCAATAAACCTGAATTTATTCCCACCTACCCAGGACATTTACCAATGGTGCGCCCAGATTTAACTGTGGGACTAGCACCCCTCTCGACGGATCTAATTACCCAAACTTTTATGCAAATCGAAACCTCTGAAGATCCTGAAGATTACCCAACCAAGTTCCTTACTGCCACTCTGAGAACAACAGTAGAGGAGGAGTATCAGACGATTGGAGAGTTTTACGAAGCAATTATTGACAAAATCACAGAGTTGGATAATGAAGGACAGTTAACCATTACACCTCGCAATCAGGTTGTGAATGAACAATGGTTTCCCAAAACCGAACTATTTAAGATTACAGATGTAGGAGAGGCAACCTCAGCTTTGACTCTGATTGTGGATCAGGGAGAAGGAACGACAACAGAACATACAACCAGGACAAGCTCTTTTAACGGTAAAGGTGGAAATCAAGCAAAGAATAAGTTTAGTCCTTTAGATCCAGAAAATCAGCCTGCTCACTATTATCGTTTTGCTCAAATTGTCAAAGGTGGTCGTTTGGTGTCAGATCCAGAAAATCCAGGTGGATTTGTCTACGATCTGAATCAACCAATCAACTTAGACGCTGAAAAGATTTATCCCCTCATAGCCAACTCCAAAGCCGCAATGTATGAGGAAGGAAGTCGGGAGCGTCGCTTAGTCAATCAGTTTAACTACTCTTACACCAACCTCTTGAACGGCTTACACAAAACTTTTAATGGTAACCCAGATTACTTAAATACAACAATCGGCTTGATGTATGAACTAAAGTTGCAAGCCCAAGAAATGGCAGAAACGGAAATTTCAGCAGGATCTAATACGGGGAAGCGTGTCGCACCTTCATTTGAATATCAGTTGTTAAATTCCTGACTGTTCCGTTAGGACAGTATTTCTCGGCTCAGATTCAAGCGATCGCCATATTTACTTGACTAGGCGATCATAATTTTATAGATTTTATCTGTCTTCCGTGAGAAGACCCACAGCTATGCTGTTGGTCTGAATCACGGACAGGGTTTTGAAGTTCACATTTTTGATACATAATCTTTACACAGAAAGGGTTTGAACTGTTGTATCCCTTATGTAGAGGCAAAGGTATTAAACCTCTTTAAAAACCTAGTAGTCTAACGACTAACGCACCTTGAAAACTCGGCTATAGGGTTCTGTTCAGAAAAGCTTGAACAGGTAAAAGACCGAAGCAACACGCCAGTTCCTTCAACGCGGGGAACCCGCGCAACGGACTGGCTCAAGCACAGAGAAACACAATTTTTCGTATTCTCAGGTAAGGGAGGGCATCCCTGAACCTACTCTGGAATGGGTTAAACGCTTGGGGAGAGAACCATCTCTGGACTAAACACCGCAAGGAGTATAGTTTAAGTGGACTCGCTGAACCAAGAACCTCTTGATTCAACGCGAATCCCTCGGCTATGCCGATGGGAGGATGTCAATACTGATAGTTACTTGCTTGCCTCGTAAACATGAGGTGATATTGCCCGCCCATTGTCATTAGTTGATCGTGAGTTCCAGTTTCAATGATCCTGCCGTTTTCCAGGACAACAATCCGATCTGCTAGTTTGGCTAAAGCTAAACGATGGCTGATGACTACAGCAATTTTATTAGAGGTAATAGTGCCAAAGAGCTGATAAATTTCATGTTCTATTTTCGGATCGAGGGCTGCGCTGGGTTCGTCAAAAATTAATAACTCTACCGCAGATAACCGCATCAGAGAACGGGCGATCGCAATTTTTTGCCATTGTCCCTCAGATAGATCGACTCCGCCTTCTAATTGCTTCCCTAATGGGGTTTCTAAGCCTTGAGGCAAATCTGCGATCGCTTTATAAAGTCCTGCTTTTTGGATTGCATTATTAAGGGCGCGATCTTCTTTTAGTAAAGGCAAGTAGCCAAAACCGATATTTTCTCTGACTGTGGTGGGAAATCGAGCATAATCCTGCATAATTACAGCAATCCGCTCATAAAGTTGCTGCAAATCAAGCTCCCGTAGATTTTGCCCATTCCAGAATATATTGCCATCTTGGGGGTCATACATACGAGAGAGCAACTTAGCCAGGGTAGTCTTCCCCGCACCATTTTCCCCTACCAAGGCGATCATTTCCTGGGGCTGAATGGTCAGGTTGATATGTGACAAAACTTTTCTCTGGCTACCTGGATAAGCGAAGGATAAATTTTCAATTTGGATGCCTCGTTGCTTTTCTCCGATGCTTGAGTTCGCCGAAAATCCGCCAATATTACTAGCTGCAATATTAATATTCTTCCTAGAAGGCAAGGATAACTGCAATTTTGGCTTGAGTTCTAATAGTTGAAAAATCGGACTAGTACCTAAGACGACATCATACAAATCAGAACCATTGTTGATCAGGATAAATAAACTCTGACGCATTTGCAAAATCAAACCCGAATAGAGAGCTAAATCCCCCAGAGTATAGTCACCGCGTAAAGCTCCCATGACGACATAAACATAGGGAAGCGCAACTCCTAATCCACCAAGCATCGACCAACAAATCACCATTACTGTCCCTTGGCGACGGACTTGCTGCATTGCTCGAAACATTTGCCGAAACAGATTTTGCCAGCGATTGAGAAATAAAGATTGTAGGCTGAATAAACGTAACTCTTTGGCATATGTCTCGCCCATTAAGACATTTTTGTACAAGTTCATTTGGCGGACAACATCAGCCTGAGTTTCTTCTACTCTCCAGCTTTGTTTGCGATATTTAAGTTCTACGTATACCGAGGGTGCGGTGGAGATAAACAAGATTAAAGGTATCCACAAAGCGATCGCACCAGAAAGTAATACCGCTGGAATCAGGATAAAGAAACCATTGAGTGAGGTGATAATGATAAATGATAGGTGCTTTAGTCGCTCTATTCCTTGTTGTGACAACTGAACCAGATTTAATAGTTCGGGGGTCTCAAATAAAGCAATATCCTCAAAATTGGCAACTTTGTCTAAAACTAGTCCTTGAACGAAACCTTGAATGCGATCGCGCATCGCAGAAAAAACCAGGTTAGTAACGGCGTTCATCGAGTCACTGAGGAGATTAAGCAGAATTAAGCCCCCAATCGTCCATAATAAAAGTGGCTCTTGCAGCATTAAAGCGATCGGATTTGTTGTTGCTCCTTGTCCTAGTAGACGGGATGCTTCATCGATAATGATTTTGTTGAGAAATAAAGCGACTGGCGAACCCGCACCACTAATTAAAGTAATAAGAACTAGATAACGTAATTCAATTGGTGCTGCTTGAATCACCAGAATTAGGCTACGTCGAAAAGCTTGAAATGGACTCAATTTAATTGGTTGCATGGAACAACAGACGAGCGATCGAGTACACTTTAACTTGGAATAGGTGCATTAAAGGAAATTAAAGCGATCTCGTTCGTGGTTACTCCTTATCCTATTCACAAGTAATAAGTAATGAGTAAAGAGTAATGAGTAATACCTCTCCCTAAAGGGTAGAGGATTCAACTATCAGATTATATTTTTATTCTTTCGACCTAATTGGAGAGGCTTTGTACTATCTTCGGGCTTTACTTATTACTTCTTACTTATTACTCATTACTTCAGCCCGAAGGGCTTGGTAAAGTTAAGCACAAAACTCCTTTAGCTTGTTTTCAATCTCAGTAACCAATTGTTCTTGATTATTAGAGTAAGTTAATTGTAATAAACTATTGGCGAAATCTAATAAAGAAACGCGATCGCACATAGTTTTTAATTCTGTATAATCGATACCACCAAAGACCTCTCGGCTAGCACTAACCAGAGCAGTAATAAAGTTATCTTCTAGATATTCTTGCCAGTTTTGAGCATAAATATAATGAGCCTTTTTTCCTAGTTTGTTGCGTTTTTGAATAGAGAGAAGACTATTGATTATCGATGATTTCCAAGAGTTAGTTAGCCGTTTTTCCACTTGAATTTTAATTAAATGAATTAATAAAATTACCAAAAATGACTCCAAGTTTCTAATTTCGCTTTGTCTTCCCATTTCTTCTAATTCTTCAACTATTAGCAAAGCTGATTCGATTTCCCCTGCTAATAGATGTTTTTTGATTTCTAGAATTTCCAGCATTGTTCTCTCTTTTTTGTGTATACCGTAGCCAAACTTAGAGGGGTGGGATAAGACTAGTGCAAGGTAGCAGATATAACTTTTAACTTTTCAGATATCCTCTAATTCATCTATTGTGACAAATTCTCGTCTCTGCTTACACCACAGCACCTGGCTGCCTGACACAAGTGCCTCAAAACCTTACGCCGTATAGAATTTGTTTTTTCTGCTAAAAAGGTATTTTCTAATAAAGCGATCGCTTGAAAGCATTGATTTACTGTATTAACAAAATTAAATTTTCACGAAAAATATGGGTTTGACATAGATGTGTCAGGCAGCCAGCTTTATCCCTCAATTCAAACTTGATGACCTACTACAGTTTAAGAGTAGTTTGCTGTCAATTATTTCGGTTTCTTAATTTTTAATCTTCAAACAATAACACTTGTTGCGTTAAGGAATTGTTTCCGCTTCAATTGGTGCATAATAGAAATAGAGGTAGTTAATCTAAGCTCAATTTCTGAATAAAAAAAGGAGGTCTGATATGTCTAGGCAAAATTTAGAGTCTCCAAGGCGATTAGGGTTGCAGTTAGATAGTACAACCAAGCGACTCCCCTATCGCCAACCTCAAGTCTATTCTCTCGGTTCCCTTGAACAGGTTCAGGCTTATGCACAAGGATATGGGACTGATGCGACTAGATGGTATTACAGTGCTTGAATATTGGCAGATATTTGAAAAGTTACAGATTACGCTTCAGTGAAATTGTGGTCATTGGTCAAAAATAAGTGATTGTGAACAATTTCTAGCTAGCTATGTAGAGGAGAAATATTAAGAATAGTTTCTTCTTAATCTAGCCGTTATACCCATGCCTCAATTTCTGAGCAAAAAACGGGGAGGTGAGCCAAGAAAATGGTGTTATTAAAAAAACCTGAAATTATTTTTGAAGATGGGATAAAATCAGTTGGGTCTTGGCTATGGAAAGCTTTGAATAGTCATTTGGGAACTGCTCTGACCAGTGGGCTCTTGGCTGCGATTGTCAGTGTACTCTATGCTCTGAATCAGTGGCAAAAGACAGTCTATAATCAGCAGCTTACCAACTACAAAGAAACAATAATAGATTTGATTGTGTTTGACAAAGAAGGAAGTCAGACTTTAAACAAAAACGGAGACAAACTAAGAGCATTGAGAACTTTAACCTCAGATGTTTTGCTTAATCTTGATGAAAAGAACCAACAAAAATTAGTTCAGTTTCTTGAAGGTTTAAGACTTTTAGACAAAGATGGCTCGGGGCTGCTTGCAGAGAATAATTTGAGGGGTGCCAAACTGAAACACGCGCTTCTGGCGGGAGTTGATTTGAGTCTTTCTGACCTGAGTAAAGCAGATTTAGAGGATGCTTTTCTCAAGGATACTCATCTGAGTGGTGCTAATCTCAGTGGTGCTAGGCTGAAAAAAGCCAAACTATTAGATTCTGATCTAAGTTGCTCTGAGAATAGCCCTAGGCGTACTAATCTGAGTGGTGCTGATCTGAATGGTGCTGATCTTAGTGGTGCTGATCTTAGTGGTGCTAATCTAAGAAGGGCTGACTTAAGAAATTCCAAATTAGAACAGGCTAAGAGCATAAAGGGTGCGATTTACGATGATAATACTCAACTTGCTGATGTTCCAAATTTGAGTGAAGCATATAAGATTGAGCCATATGCCGATCTTGAAGGAGAGAAGCTTAGTAAACTTGACTTGAGTAAAGCTAACTTGAGCATGGCAAATCTGAAAGGAGCCGATCTGAGTTTTGCCAATCTGAAAGGAGCCGACCTGAAGGGTGCTAGCCTGAAAGATGCCGACTTGAGTGGTGCCGACTTGAAAAATGCAGAAGTCAGTAATGACGTCAAGACAATTGCCAAACTATGTTCCACAATCTGGATCGATGGTAACGTTCTAAATCCCCAAGAGACCTGTAAAGGAATAAAAATTCCTCACTTTGCTCCTGATAAATCCTCAGTTACTTATTCTGAAGAACCAATTGCAACCTTAGGAAATTTTTCATCATTTTTCAGCCACTTTTGAGTCACACGTCATGAATTTGAAACCATGTTGCCAATAGTGTCGCCAGAGACGAAACTAAAAATCTTGACGGAGGAAAAGGGAAGCACCTATAGTCTCAATCGAGATGTTTTTCTAGTCATTCAGGATGACATTGCTCAACTACTAGATTTTAATCGCGGACAGTTTTATGCTCTAGATGCTATTGGGACTTTAATGTTATCGCTAGTTCTAGAACAGGGTTCGGAAGAAGCAGTCAAATATATCAGCCAAACATATGACGCCACTGAAGAGCAGGTTAAAAGTGACTTGACTAAACTGTTAGAGAATCTAGAACAAAAACAGCTAATTGTTGCCCAAGGAAAAGCAAGTAATCCTTTTCTTCAGTGGTTTAAAGCTCAAAAGAAGAAAGGAGGCAAATTTCTGAATGCTATCTTACTTTGGTTTCTGAAAAGATTAAGCTCAATTATCCATCGGCTACTCGACAAAGAACATACCCCTAGTCGTCAAACAGTTGAGTTATTACTAACCCTAAGCTGGATTAGCTTTCGCCTATTGGGGTGGAGTCGCACGATCGCTTTGTGGCAACATTGGCATCAGCAGATAGAAGAAAATGATACTTCGGATCATCAAGAAGTTATTGAGGAAGTCGATCGCACAATCCGTGAAGCAGCAGCTTGGAAGCTTTTCTTACCGATGGTTTGTAAAGAAAGGGCATTGGTTGGTTATCATATTCTCCGTACTTTTTATAGTTTACCTGCAACCTTAATTGTCGGGGTTGATCACTATCCTTTTCAAATACATGCCTGGGTTGAATGTGATGACAAGATTGTTACTGATGATCCTGAACACTGTGAACCTTTTATTCCAGTGGTTAGTTATTCCTAAAGGTGATAAGCCTAAGCATATTTTAAAGATAATAGACTAATTGGCAACTTTAGAGTACTTTTAACTCTTTTTCCCCCAGAATTGGGGGTTAGGGGGCTTATATCAAATATGTCTAAGTACTTGGTAGTTCATTCTGGTAGATAGTCAGTATTGAGGATTTCTTCTGTAGTGAAGGGACATTGCTCAGGGAAAGTCTCAATCGGCAATCCAGTTTCATCTGCTGCTAGTTCCCGCGCATCTTGGTAGCACTCAGCAAAAATTTCAGTAAAGTAAGGCTGCAAACTGGGACTATTTCTGAATGCCCTTTTGACTCGCTTGCGATGTTCTCTGATACTAGAACGCCAACTATTAGAACGTTTAGAGGGTTGGTAGCGGTATTTCAGCAGATGCATGAGAGCAACTTGCAAATTACTAAATAATGCCTCCTTTTCTCTTCTGCTCATCCCCTCAAGCTCTTCGATAAGATCTTCAAAATCTATTTCATTCAGGCGACGCTCCTGAAGTAACTTAGCGGTTGTCTTCAGCCACAAGCAATAATCTTGCTCATAAAGAGTTTTCAGGTTATTCTCAGTTGACGGTAATTGAGTAGTCATCTTTAGTTTTGAGAAATAGTGTAACTAAAGTTTAAATTAAAACTATGCGAATCGGATTTGAAGTCATCTTAAAAACAGATACAAAGGCTGAATTTCATGTATTTCCTTCTGAGCAACTTCCCAGAGAATCCCTAGTTACATTTGCTCAAGACTCCACAACAGGAATAGAAGTAGTGCTAATGGGACGCATCTATTACCAAAATGACCTCAAAAATCATTTTCCTGAAGCATTCCAGCAGATGTTACCTCAGATGCAGCCCTGGTATTAGCCATCTTTCGTCATGCTGGCTCAAAAGGACTAGAACAACTTGAAGGAGAATTTGCCCTAGTTATTTTCGATCCAGAGCAACAATGTCTGGTCACTATGCGCGATCCTCTGGGAAGCTGGCCATTGTACTGGACTAACGATGGTCAAACCCTCAGAGTCAGCAATAATCTACAGTTATTAGCAGGACAACTTCCCCAAGCTCATTTTGACCTAGACTTTATCTCTTTGTTTCTGGCGTACCCCCATCCTGCTGTTGAGTTACCTACTGAACAGACAGCATTTGAAAAGATTAGGCGCATCCTTCCTGGTACGATTATGGCTCTGCATCCTGATGGTCGGAAAAGGCTAAGCTGGCGCTGGGATTGGATAGACAAAATCACTCAAGTAGAGGATATGACCCTTGAAGATGCTGGCTTCCAGTTCGCTCAGCTTTTTCGTCAAGCTGTAAAAGAACGAATCCAGCAGGGTAAAATTGCCTCTCACTTATCCGGTGGGATGGATAGCTCGGCAGTAGTATGTGTTGCTCGCGATCATATTTCAGCAGGAGTTGTCTCAGGCAAACTTAGTACATTGTCAATGGTGTATCAGATGCCTAGTTTAGCTGGGGAAACAGATTATATCAAGATGATTGTTAATCAGGGGGGACCGATTGACCCACATTATCTCGATGGAGATGGCGCGATAGATTTCCAGTGGTTTACTGACGATTTTCCCAACCATGACGAACCCTATTCTAGCCTGTACCGCTTAGCAATGGAAAAAGAACTGTTTAAGGCAGCGCATAAGCTTGGCATCACAACAATTCTGAACGGTATCGGGGCTGAACTGATTGTGGAAGGAAATCGGTTTCACCTGGGAGATTTAGTGCGTCAAGGTCACTGGCTCTCCGCTCTGAAAGAGGCACGTCAATGGGCTTACGCTAAGAACATGAGCCCCTGGTCAGTGTTGCGCCAATTCGCCATCGAACCACTACTGCCACCGCTACTGCGTGCAGGCATAGGTACTTTGATGAGACGTGGTTACGGGCGTTGGCCAAAACAAGGATTGTTTGCTATTCCTCCCTGGATACTTCCTGATTTTGCCCATAAGTACGGAATGTGGGGCAAGACTCTGGCAAATCTGCGTCAGCTCAATCGTTATCCAGTCGAGCAATCATTCAATCTCATGTCATTTCAAGTCGCTGCAGGCAATTGGTCTTCTTGGTATCTTGGGGCACCAATGGGCATCCGAACTTGCCAACCCTTCCTCGACCCACGCCTAATCGTCTACTGTCTGGGTCTCCCCAGAGAATTGAGAGAAATTCCAGGCGTTTCTAAGCCGATCCTCAAGAGTGCTATGCATGAAATTCTTCCTGAACAAATCCTCAATAGACGGCTCAAGGTCAGTTTTGATGAAGTTTATTGGAAAGGACTAGGGCAAAATTTACCTGATCTAGAAGAGATGGTTTATCAGTCGCAAATCGATGAATTGGGTATTTTTGATAAATCGCAATTGATTCAGGTAATGCGACAACATGCAATTGGCATCGGCGATGTCAGAAGTGGTAGTCGCATTAGTAGTTCGTTGGCTTTGATTGCCTGGTTCGACCAAACGAAAAAGCGGCGTTGTTCAAAAATTTGAACAACGCCGAAATCACCAACAAAATGTATTCGCACTCAGACTAACCACATCTTTATGTCGATTTATGCTGCATTTCAATTAGAGTGCCTAAAATTAAAACATAAAATGAATCATTTCGCTCGGCGAAGTCGTATTTACGTTAAAGCTCTACAACAAGCTATGGGTGAACTTAGTTTGCTCAAAAGTGCGTAACATCAGATATTAATTTTGAGCATCGTCTGATTTACCAAGGCGGAAGCCTTGGTAAACTTTCGTAAAGATTTGGAACAACTCAAATTAACTGTGAATGATATTACGGTAGTGTGAATGATATTACGGTAGGCTGAAACCTAGTTTTACACAGTATATACCGTGGCGACTAGAGTTCATAATCAGTCAGTTTTGACCTTTGATGGTAGGGATGACTACATCAACTTTGGTAATACGGCTTTGGGTGGTGCTTTAGCTGTCCGAAATTCTACTCTTACCATTTTAGGATGGGTTAATCCTCATCGTCTGACTCAGAAAGCGAGTGTTCATGGTACACCCCCTTTTCCGCGAGTTATAAATGTAGCCTTATCGCAGTATATGCCTGAAGACAAAAACTCCCTCCTCTTTTAACCATTGCTTGAGCAGTAGAGGCTGTTGCTTATCTTGGGGGCCCAGAGCGAACATCGTCGTAAGAGTCCCATTGGCATTCAAGTTCTCTGGCGTGGTTGGTTAAAATTACACGACCTTTGTGAGGGCTGGAAGCTTGCCCGAAACACTTAACGGGAAAAGTCAGGTGTTCTAGTAGCATATTCATAAAATCTAAGATGTAATTTACCACCCTGCTTCCGACAGGATTTCATTTTTAATCTTTTTTTCGGGCAGGTTAAAATTAAGAACCAACCCCTCGAAAAAGTAAGATATGTCTGCCACCTTTCTTCCTCCAACTCCCCCCGAACCCGTTTTTAGTACTTCAAAACGTCTAGAGGTGTCAACTACCCAACGCTAATTTCTCCGAAATATAGCGTGGGCTTGTAAAACCCAGGTTACAACTAAGAGTTGACTAGACCACTGAGACTTAATCTGATACAGACGTTCGGGCGTTTTCCTAACCCGTACCTCTCTAAGACTGTTGGGTCAGTCGGGCGTAGTGGCAAGACATTCTGATTAAGTTGGTCGAAGGAACAAACACTTTATATAGGATTATCTCTTATGCAACGAGTGCCAGTAGTATCCCAATCAGGCAAACCATTAATGCCAACTAAGCCTAGTAAGGCTCGTAAGTTAGTACGAGACGGCAAGGCAATTTGTAAGTGGGACAAGCTCAATCAATACTACATTCAATTAACCTTTACTCCATTAGGAGAAGAAACGCAGCCTATTAGCTGCGGAATCGATCCTGGGAAACATTACGGCTCGTTAGGTATTCAGAGTAGCAAGTTTACTTTATTTACTTCGCATATTTTCTTACCATTTGAAACGGTTAAAAAACGCATGGAGCAAAGAGGTATGATGCGCCGTAACCGTCGCGGTAGAAGAATTAACCGCAAACTACCTTTTGTACAAAGAGCGCATAGGCAATGTAGATTCAGCAATCGCAAACAAGGTAAGCTACCGCCTAGTATTCGAGCCAATTGTCAGCTTTTACTTAGAGTCGTCACTGAATTGAGTAAAATATATCCGATTAACTCAATCGTTTACGAGTACTGTAAAGCAGATGTAGATTTAACTTCTGGGAGAAAAAAAGCCAAGTCAGGCAAAGGGTTTTCGCCTGTAATGGTCGGTCAAGCTTGGTTATTAAAACAATTAGCTAAACTCGCGCCAATCATCAAAAAACTTGGCTGGCAAACTTCTAACCTCAGAAAACATCTTGGACTAGAGAAACAAAAACACTCTAAAGGTGATATTACTCCTGCTACTCATGCTGTGGATGCAGTTACTCTGGCATCGTTTGCTTTTACCGATTATTTGCCTTTTGAAAATTCAGGCGGTAGAGGTCATTGCTGGCAAGGAAAAGTAGCCATTACTGACGCGCCATTTTTTGTAATTCGCAGACCACCTATTTCCAGAAGACAGTTACACCTGATGGTATTCGCCAAAGGCGGTGTTCGTCGCAAATACGGTGGAACTGTTACTGGTCAAGGTCTTCGTAAAGGTGATTTAGTGGTAGCTGAAAGAAAAGGTATTGAATATGTAGGTTGGTGTTCTGGAGATACAAAAACCCAAGTCTCGGTTTCTGATTCTAATTGGAAACGGCTAGGACAGTTTTCTAAAAACAAAACCAGGCTAATCAAACGTAGTACTGGATTAATTTGCAAACAATTACATGGAGGACGGCGTTTCCTCCCAACACTAATCGCTAGCGCAATATAGTGTGGGTCTCCACGCCGAAGACAGATGAAACAGTTAAACAGCGTCCAGCCGTAAATAGAGGCATGAAAGTAGTTGGCTAATTATCATCGAGTTAAGACAGATGTTTAAAAGCTAAAAGCTACTAATAGTATTGCTTTCGGTTTCATCAATTAAATCAGCAAACGCCAAAAATTATTGATGTTCAGCAAAATTGTAACAGTTTATATCGATCTACCTGTGGCAATATGAAGTTGAACTTTTCTTGATTGAACCATAAGATTACAGTTATGACTCAGCCTTTCCACTTTCCCAACGGTCAAGCAGCAAAAGATGCCAAAGACTTATTAGAACTATGCAAGCAATATCCCGACGAAGCTACAGGCTATTTGGTTAGACAAGATTTGGAAAAATGGCTTGCTTATATCGGCGATAATGATGTTGCTAAATGTGCTACTAATGCTCGTCAAATTGAAGTAGAAGATCGTCAGAAATTAGAAGAGTTTCTCAATAGATGTCATTCTTTAACTACACCAAAACCTGCTCCTGTAGACGAGACTAAAATCGAGGAAAATCTTACAGCACCAGAATCAATTTCGACTACTATTAAAACACCTCCAGAAAAAACAGTGGCAACTCCTTCTCCTGCTATAACTGAATCTTTAGATACAGTAACACCACCAAAGCAGCCAGTACCTCCTCTGGAAACCGTAAAACCACCCAAGAAACCAGCAGCTAAAACTCTTGTAAAGGCAAATGCTGTGGGTAGTCAAGAAAAATCCAGTTTCTTCCAAGTGGTTGCTAAATTTATCGTCAGAATTCTCTATCGCAATAAAGCATAGTTTAAACGGTGGGCAGAGTATTCAAATTTACACAAATTTTACTTAGATAAACTTGCCCACTCTACTTCTTCAAGATAGGTAATCTATTTCAAGATTCCTGCCAGGATATTTTTTACCTGATCTCCACCTTTGCTTTGAGTAAACGACAAGATGATGGGAATGAACTTGCTTACCATGGCAGGATTTAATCCTAGCTGACCAAAACCACCAGCCAAAGCAGCTATATTTGTCAATTGTCCGCCACTACCGCCACCTAATGCGCCAGCAAGACCTCCAATTGCACCAGCAATACCTTTGCCACCAGCAGGAGCCTCCCCAATCAGATTACTAATACCAGGAATAGCACTTGCTACCTGAGCAAACTCACCGTCGGCTAATTGCTCTTTTGCCATTTTAAAAATGAGTCCAGCACCGCCTTTTGCCTGGCTTTCGTCTACCCCAAGACCTTGTGTTAGCTGTTCAATCAGTTCCATATATATATTTTTTAAGACTACTCCTTGATCATGATGCCAAAGACTTAGATAAATTTAAAGAAAGAAATACTTAAAAAAAGTAGTGTCTTAGGATACAAAATACCAAATTTAGTCATAAATTCAGTCATATATGTGTCAAATCAGCGAGTACTCAATAAAGTTATGGTTAAGTTTGATTGATTTAAAGACACCTTATCAAAAAATTTTCATCTGTTTAGTTAAATTAACTTATATCAAAAGCAATTATGTAACTTGCTTTAGTAAAAATAATTACAACTTAAGTTTTCCATAGGAGAAAAATATGAAAGTTAAATATTTAGGAACTTTGTTTGCTGCCTCTGTCTTAAGCCTCGGCTTAGTGACTTCTTGTGCCACTCCTGAGGGTGGAAATACTGATGCTGGCGGAGATGCAACTGAAGTCGATCCTTGTGCTGGTAAGGTCGATCCTTGTGCTGGTGCGACCGATCCTTGCGCTGGTGCGACCGATCCTTGTGCTGGCACGAAGTAATCATTTCGTACAGTTACTAGGGTGAGCGAAATTTACGGTGGCAACAATTAATTTTCGCATTTTAAAGTAATGAGTAATAAGTAATGAGTAATAAGTATTTACTCGTTACTCGTTACTCGTTACTCGTTACTCAAAGCTTCTCTATTGTTTAACTGCCACACCTTTTTTCGTTCACCCCAGTTACTACCGAAATTTGGGGAATCATCGTTAAATTTAGCCGATATCCCCATGTTTTCCTGGCAAAAATTTTTTGATTGCGTTGAAGATTAAATCTCTTCCGTTTTTTAAGGTGGGTTTTAATATAATCTGGAACGCAGGTCGAATAATACTGGAATCCTTAAGTTTTGGCTACATTAATGTTAAGTCTACTGACTATAGATTTTTTATCAGAGAAAATTCAGCCTAATTACTAATTAATCGTTCTAATTGAGCATCCGATAAAGCTTCTCCGCCATAATTCTCGTATTGCTGAATGCTAGCAGAAGTTAGAGTAGCATTGTAACCGATACTAACCTCATTTGATACCCAATCATCACGGCGATCGTTATGTGGATGTTCTTGTGGTTTTGTTAAGCCGCCAACTAAAGCTCCAATGAGCAGATGATCGTTAAACCTTGAACTGCCGTCTAATTTTGCAGAACCAGCAGAGCTACGATGATGAGCCCGTCGTGGAAAATTTTCGCCAAAACCAATTACATAACTGTAATTGCGAGGATTATCTCCCAGAATATAATTTAGCTGTTTAGTAGCAAAGTTGGCATAAGATTGGTTAGGTTCTATAAAATCTGAATACCACTCAGCTATATATGCCGTCGCCAAACTTAAAGCAGCCGAACCCCATTCGGTACGGAAAGCAAATCCTCCAGAACTATACTGCACAGGTGGAACACCGTTGAGCCAATTGCCTAGCCAACGATTAACTTCGGATTTGAAATAGGGGTCTGAGCTTTCTTTTGCCAATAGAGCATAAGCTGCATAAGAATGATCATCTGCCGCATAACTCCAGTCTCCCGCATATTTAATCTGATCGCGAAGATAATTTTCGGCTTTTGTAAGATAGGCACTTTCTCCCGTAGCGCGATACAGCCAAGCAGCTCCCAAAGCTAGTTCATCCCAATAGCCTGACCAACTAGTATAAAAAGGGTTAACAGCTGTTACCGAATCGGAATACTTTCCCTTATAGGTTTCAGCAAAATTGTATAAGGCAATAGCGTTTTGCAACAATTTAGCCGAATAATCATCATCAATTCCTCTAAATAGCATCGAGGCAGAAGCCAATGCCGATGCCGCACCTGCTGCCGCATCAGAACCAGGGTTGTCTGGGTCAATCGCAAAAGAAGGTCGCTCAGTTTTTGTATCAATCTCCTCTGCGGGAACCCAATGTTGATGGTCGCTGGCATCTCCTACCTGTACCCAAAGACGAGCGGTTTTCCCACTACTATCAGTTTCGTGCGCCTTGAGAAACCAGTCTGTTCCCCACTTTACCGTTTTGAGCAATTCGTCTAATTGACCTGATCGTTGATATGCTTCTCGATAATCAACGCCACCCCATGACAGCATAGTGAGACTAAAGGCAAAAGGTTGAGCGAAGATAATATGATCTCCCGCATCATAATATCCGCCAGTTAAATCTCGACCAACATCAGCTCCATCGTTTAGGGTTGAATCACTGCGCCATTTTATTCTTTGGTCAGCAGGTAGTCTCCCAGAACGGTTCGCTTCATAAAAAAGTAAACTCTTTTGCAGCACCTCACCATAGGCAAATCTACCAGTTCCTAGGGTATTTGATTGACCATGAAAGTTTTTGTCAATCGCTTCTATACCTGACTCTGCATCATCAGTGTCAGAAGCAATTTCAGCATTAGCTATTACAAAGACCAAAGGTAGACTTAATATTCCACAAGACAAAAACAAAAGTTGTTTTTTTTTCATCGCTTTAAATTTGTACGTACGTATCCGTCGGATTAATCCCTGCTAATTACTATCAAAATTGTCTGTAAAAAAGGATCAACAAGCATATTGCTCATAATACTACAAAATGACGTACGAAAAGTGGGTTGATAGGTTATACCAGAAAAACAATAAATCTTATGGTTACTCATGCGCACTAGACGTACTTAGTATTGAGTTTTAACTGCTTGAGCTTTTGAAAATTCAAAAACATTAATGGTCTGAGGAGAAGCTTAAATAGAATAAATATTGACTGGAATTCATTGGGAGTTTTGCGTATTTGCCATTGACCAGGACTGCAATATAACATCTCAACTAGTTCCCGATGTTGCTCAATACTGATTTCCTGGAATTTGATAATTACTCTTAAATCACCATTTTGGGCATGGCTGCGGGTAACTTTACCCGATAAAATTAATACTTCTGGGATTAATTCTACCGTGACATCGGTGGCTAAATGAACCTGTTGATCTAAGAGGATTTCAACCCCTTCTTCGGAGATCCTTTGAGTGATACCCTGATGCACTTGGCGATCGCTGTAAAGGTTAATTTCTTTCTTACGGTCATACCACTCGTAAAAGCTAGCTTTAGGTAAATCTAATAGAGTCATCATGGCAACGGAAATCGTCAATAGATTGTAGCTACTCCAATACAAACCCAAATTAAAGCCCGTCTCTCTAAAATTCAGTAGGTTCATGCTGAAAGAAATTAGAGTTGCAACACCCAAAATTGTCATTGGCAAGGCCAGAGACCAATTGTAGCTAAATTTGTCTCTAGATAGACCTTTGGGAGTAACTTTAAATCCTTTACTAAAGGGACTAAGTAATACTTTGATTACTGTAAGTGAAACAGGGATAGCCTGAATTAGTGAATAGACATCAGAAAGCAAGATGGAGCGCGATCGCTTGTTCAACCAAGAAAAGATAGTCAACACCAAGACATAATAAGGCAGAAATATATAGATCATCTCAGATGTTGTGGTCAAAACAGGATTTAACTGCCCAAAAATGCAGATTATTGGTACAAAGAGAAAGAATACGCGAGGCAAACAGGTAAACCAATGTATTAAGCCTTCTAAGTGTCCTATTCTCTGCCAGAGGCTCAAACCTGAGATAGTTAGGGGGTTCGACTTAATAAAAAATGCTTGTAGAGTACCTCTGACCCAACGCAATCTTTGATCGATATGTGCGCCAATACTTTCCGCTGCCAATCCTGCGCTAAGTTTCTCATCGAGATAGGCTAATTCGTAACCTCTGGCAGCTAGTCTGATGCCTGTGAAATAATCTTCGCTGATGGAGTCTGTTGTAAAGTAACCAATATCTCGTAGGGCTTCACGTCTGGCAACAAAAGATGTTCCTGCGCACACTAAACTCCCTGCGCCATCCTTGATCGGCTGAAGATAACGATAAAAAACTTCTTCTTCAGAAGTTAAAACACCTTCTAAGCCAAGATTGCGCGCAACCGGATCTGAGTTGTAGAAGCTTTGGGGGGTTTGAACCAAAGCGATTTTTTCTTGTTGGAAAAATCCAACTGTACGTTCTAAAAAATTAGTGGTTGGCACGAAATCGGCATCAAAAACCACCACCAATTCGCCCTTAGTTTGTCTGAGGGCATTGTTTAAGTTTCCTGCTTTCGCACCAGAGTTATCAGGTCGAGTAATGTAGTGACAGCCTAATTCTTGAGCAAGCTGCCTGATACTTTGTCTTCGGGTATCGTCTAAGACATAAACTTGTTTTCGCTCATAGTTAATTGCCTGACAGCCCATAATCGTTCTTTTAACAATGAAATCAGGCTCATTGTAGGTAGGAATTAAGATGTCTACGGTGGGATTGTAGCGATTCTCTCTCACGGCGACACTATATTTATCGGCTTCACGATCGCGGTTTTTTACCGTAAAAAGCAACAGCATTTGAAATGCACCACCAATCATTGCCAGTAGTTCCATGGCAAACAAGGAAATACTAAAAATTCCCTCGACGGGATTTGCTAAATTAAGGGTGGAGAGCGATCGCCATAGGAAATAACGCACAAACAAAGTTAGTAAAAAAGCCCCAATCAAACGCCTAGACCAAGTTTGGGGTTCTGGGGATACTTTGATTACGATCTGGGCAGAGACAAATAAAATCACCGTAGGTAATAGCAAGTGATATTTACTGCCTAAGCTTGGAGGCATCAACCACTGGGGAGGATTGGATTGGATTAAATGTAGCTGAACAAATAATTCTGTGACATGACTATTGCCCAACAACCAAGAAATTGCGATCGCACCCAAAAAACCTAAGACTGACAACATCAGCACAGTAGCCGAGTGGATGGAGGATTTCCGTCGTAATTTCTGAGGTTGTAATTTCTGATGAGTACTATAAACCCTTCTTCTGTTTCCCGATGCTGGCTTAATAGTTTGCATTATCTAATTAGAATTTTTCCACCTAATCCTTAAGTAGGCAAAGCTTAACAAAAGATATGTAAATTTCTCGTTAACATAGAGCTTTATTTCGGATATTGTATGCTAGTTTTTTGAAAAATATTGATCTGCCAAGATTTTACGAATAGAGCTGGGGACGAAACCACAGTTTGCTCTCAAATCTGTAGATAAACTTTTCACTCTATGGCAGCATAAATTTATCTAGCCAGAGTCGATAAGCTGAATGATATCAAGCGATCGTATCTAACTAAATATTCGGCAGGTTATTTGATTGTTAGTATAAAAAAGAACAGAATAATCTAGTAAATATAGCGACTAGATAGTAATTAATTATTGGCGCAACAAGATCAGAATAGTTCGGACAAGCCAGCATTTTAGGCTGAGTTTATTGTTTGTTTAAAGACCAATCGTAATCTAGATATTTTACTTTATAGTCTCCCTGCTCTAGAAATTTTTGTGATTCTGAATTCAAAACAGGACTGAAATAATTTAAGACAGCTCTTTGTTTATCGTTACCATTAAATTTAGTTTTAGTACCGTAGGTTTGCTCAAAATCTTGACCATACCATTTAAAAATAGAAGATAAATAAACTCTTTTGTCTTGCTGATCCAAACTAAAGCCATGTGGACTAGAGGCGAACTTAACAGTCTGCTCGTCTAATTGAGTATCTAATTTTTCAGGCAAAAAAGGTTCATTGCGTAAAGGGGGGCAACTCATGGCAGCACAGACTAACGCAACATGAATTCTGGGTTCATTAAAGTTTTTGCGGATAGTATCATGCTCAATATTATCTAGAGTTTTCTCTTCTCCTGCTAAGATAAATTTACGCCGATTCCAAACTCCTGAAATATCTCTAATACTATCTTTGAGAGGTTCTTGATCGATAATTGATTGTAAAGTAAATGCATTATAAGCATTAATCAAAAAAGCAATTTGTTCTGCTTCATTCCAACTCCCATAAGTTTCTGCATTAACTTCTCCCAAAGACTGATTGAATTGATCTAACTGTGATCTGTTTGTCTGTAAAGCAGCATAATCAACCAACCCCTGATCGTTGACATAAGTTTTTAGAACTTCGCCATAATCTTGATAACTAAAAGATTTATTGGCTGCGACTTGGGTGTCTAGCATTTTTGCTGTCTCCGCTACATCTGAAGTCGATTTAATTGGGTTTTGACTGGAATTAACCTGATTAGAGCAACTTGCGATCGCAACTATACTGGCAACACCCATAGTCAATAACAATGACTTTTTCATAATTAATAACCTAAAGAGTTAGTAGTATAAATCTATCTTGAATGACAAAAGAGGACTCCCAGTAAAAGCATTTTCGTAGCGAAAGCGCAGAAAACGGTTTACTGGTGACTTTCTCAGAGTTCTGAACCAGTTTATCTCAAATTTTCTACTCAAAAAATGTCTTATTACTTAGATCAATATACAGGGGAATATCGAGGCGTTCTTGTTTCTTGTCAAAGTGAAGATGACCTGATTGCTGGAACATACGGTCATTTTCCTCTGGATCTGTTTTTGAATAATTATTGAAGTGGCTGGTATTTCTCTCAAAACAATAACACCCAACCTAAATTCCCATTCCCCAAACTATATTTAATTTAGCTAACAGTGTTAAGTAATATTGCACAGAGTATCATCTCTTGTGTTATTATTTATAGTATTAATGTAGGACTTTAAAAAAGGCGATAGAGCCGAAAGAATATCCTCGACAAAGTGCTGAGATTCATCGCTGTGTAGATCGGTTGTTTTGTCTAATGATGGTATATTCTTGAGCAGAAATCACCTAAGCAAGATGAGGGGAAGTATCACCCCATTTTGCCAAAGTTTTTAACTTGGTCAGGATCATTTGCAACTTGTGCAAATTGATTAAAGAAGATAGATTGCTTCGTCTTTTTGTTGCCCTTTTATAGGAGTTGACAACATTGACTTCAGGCTTGATGGGCTTTTGGGAAAATAATCTGCACACAGCCCGAAAATTATAAGTTAATAACTTCCTGCCAATGGTCGATTTGGGCTAACAGGGTTTTTTTAACATCTAAAATGTTGTGGGGAGTCTCTTACACTTACTTCATGGAGTTCAAATGCATCGAGAAGTTGCATTGTTTTTGGTCACCTCAATAGAGGTAGTCGTCGTCGTGTTTGCCTTTTATTATCTGCTTAAATGGTTTTACTTGAATCAGCATCGTAAGGTGTAGCATCAAATAGCTATTACGGACTGTTGCTCTTTGTGGAGAAATTCTGTAATAGCTGTAATGGCTATCTGTAGCATTTGATCTTCTAAGGTCACACTCATTGTCATATTCTTAAGGGGAGTGCTAAAAATGAGATATAGTTTCATCCAGGACAGTCCTGGAAATATCCATGACGGAAGTTGACTTAGTTCCTTTATCCCAACTCCCCTCTCGCTATGGGATTGCCCGTTCCAATCTCTATACCCGACTCAAAGACTTAAAGATTGAATCGGTGAAACAAGGTCGCAAGGCTTTTGTAACTGAGTCCCAGTTACAGTTGTTAGACGGGTTGCACGCTCATCTGTCGCAAGGCGGTACGACTTCTGAGTTCATCAAGTTGCTCCAGGAAAAAGCTCAGAATCATAACCTTGTAGCCACGACTACGACTGTTCCAGAAATCTATAATTCTGGGGAAACACAGCACTATAGCGAACCAACAATTTCTCTTAATCCTCCAGCTCTAGTTGGTCTAATTGAAACCATTGTCAAAAGATTAATCCCAACCAATAGAAGTCGTTTGACCTATTTAAGAGAACTGGAAGAAGCCTATCAAAATGGTTGGCTACTTTCCACTTCCGAAGTCGCGGATTTACTGGGATTAACCCAGAAAACCATCACCAACTACGGACAAGAATTCAGTGATGCTGGTTTTGTCTTTGCAAGAGAGGGAATCAGAAAAGGCGGAGAAATAGCTTGGTCGATTGAGAAAGAAAATAATTGGACTGGTGAGTTACCCTCATCAACCAAGGGAGTCAAAGAAGCCTTTTCTGAGGCTTTCGATCCTTAAAATTTATCTTCGTATTTCACTACATACTTCATAAAATGAAGTGTTTGGTGCGGTTGCAAATAAAGGTGACATTTCTTGCAAAATTGCTTTGTATGCTTCAGTTTGATTGTCTTGCATATCGTCAATTTCTTCCCAAATAATTACGGCAATCCCTTCATCTGTTCCTGGTTTTTGTAGTAAATATGCTCCTTGAAAACCTTTAGTATAGGTAGAAATAGCTTTTTCATATAACTTTTGCGCTTCGGCGAATTGACCTGGTTTAAATTTGCCAATAGCGACGTAGGCATATTGATGCTTGAGGAAATCGAGAAATTCTGACATGAGGTTTGAGCTTAAATTATTAGCTTTTAATGATTAGTACCGAGAAATTCAGTTTTCAGGCAATTGTTAGCGCCATGTACCTAGAATTAACTCTCTTAATTAGTAATTTACAAAATATTTAAACAGTTTTTAAATCATCTGTGTCAATTCGCAATACTGTTTATGACTTTTAGCTCGTAGCCATAAATTCTGGCGATCTCGTTAGACAAAAAAACTGCGATCGCCGATCTGTTGCTGTGAAAGTTTTGATTCGAGTAACTATGCTGAAATCAAACGATAAGAACCAAGAATTAAAAGGGAAGCAGGAGCTTTCTTTCGACCAGTAGTGCGTCGAGAATGATATTAATATCATCCTGTATAAGGTGGATATTCTAAAAGTTTCTGTCTAAAACAGAGTTATGTGTATTAGGAAAGTTTTGTCATGCGTTTGATACAGGATTTCAAACCGTTTGTCCCATCTAATGATTTCGCTGTATCGAAATCATTCTATGAATGTATGGGTTTTACGATTAATTGGGATGATGGAGAAGTCTGCGAAGTAGACACCAATTTTGGCTATCGCTTCCTACTGCTGCCAAAAAACCATAACAACTACGCCCACAGCCTAATGCTACATTTCATGGTTAACTCTGCCCAAGACTGGTACGATCACTTCAATAATGTACAACTGTCCGAGAAATTTGAAGGAACGAAAGTCGCAGCACCGAAACTGATGCCATGGGGTTTATTGATAACTTATGTTTGGGATCCTGCTGGAGTATTGTTACATTTTGCCGAGAGCCCGAGGTAAACTATATACCAACAGACTGCTTAGAAGTCTCTTAGACTTAGTTTCAGGGCAAACGCATCTAAATTCTGAAATCTTTGTCCAGTCAAGGTTTTATCAATTGCTTAAAAAACTAGTTGGACTGGGGGAGATAATGCGATCGCCCAAGAAGCTTGAGCGATCGCTAATTCCGAGGGATATCGTAATCTTTTTTATTACATTAAGGAGCTGCGGAATGTGGTTAGAATGAAATATAAGATATCATAAACTACCTAATTTAAGCTGTAATCAGAGTTCTCGTATTTTACCAATTCAAAAGACCTTCTAGAGCCTGAAAACCTTGCTATTCAAGAAATGAGCAAAATCGTTATTATTGGCTGCGGAGTTGTGGGGGCAATGATCGCCTATGAACTGAGCCTGATTGTAGGATTAGACGTTACCGTCATCGAAAAAAACACTCCCGCTTCTGGTTCAACAGGGGCAGCTTTAGGAGTATTGATGGGAGTAATTAGCCAGAAAAAAAAAGGTCGCGCCTGGCGATTTCGCAGTACTAGTGTAAAACGTTACCAAACTCTGATTCCTGAACTTGAAGCTAAAACAGGACTGACTATTTCCGTAAATAAGCAAGGGATATTTAAGCTGTTGTTTGCAGGAGATAATTTGGATCAGTGGCATAAATTACAAGAGTTTCGTGCCTCAGAAAGCTGGGAATTAGAAATCGGCGATCGCTCTTTCGTCAGGCAAAAATGTCCCCATCTAGACCACGAGCAGATTATTGGTGCGGTCTATTCACCCCAAGATGGACAAATTAATCCTGTGGAATTAACTCAAGCTTTAGTTGCTGCTGCCACTGTTAACGGAGTTAAATTTCAGTTTGGGGAGAAGGTGCAAGATTTTGTCATCCAGACCAAAGATGAATTATCAACCTGTCAATATTTACTAACTACCAACAGGAAGATAGAAGTAGAGCAACTTATTATTTCCGCAGGCTTGGGTTCAACTCCCCTTACTCAATCTCTACATCGGGCAATTCCCATTCGTCCCGTATTGGGACAGGCGATGAAGTTAAAATTAGATCGGCTTTTAGGTAATCCAGATTTCCAACCCGTAGTTACAGGAAATGATATCCACATCGTATCGTTAGGCAACAATCAATACTGGCTAGGAGCAACAGTCGAATTTCCCACCGAAACAGGGGAAAGTATTGCCGATGCTCAATTATTAGAGAAAGTAAAGCAAGATGCGATCGCTTTTTGCCCAGATGCTCAATTATTAGAGAAAGTAAAGCAAGATGCGATCGCTTTTTGCCCAGATTTGAAAAATGCAACTATTTTAGAAACCTGGTCGGGGAAACGTCCTCGCCCCGAAGGTATTCCTGCCCCAATTATTGAGAAATTATCTGGCTATAGCAATGTCTTGTTAGCTACGGCACACTACCGCAACGGTGTCCTACTTGCTCCTGCAACTGCTCTGGAAGTAGTCCAAATTTTATCAAAGTAAAAAACATTAACTTACGATATCATGTCTCTGAACTCCGAACTCTGGTTAAACCCAGTAGGAGTTAATCGTACATTCTGGCTTCCAAGGCACTGGGATTCTCTTCGCAATAGAGTTCAAATTCACTTTTGGGCTTTTCCACAAAATCGCTTTTGTTGAGAATATCATTGATGGAAATAACTCCAAGCAACTCTCCTTTGACCACGGGAGCACAACGAATACTAGTATTAGCAAACAGCCGAGCTACATATTCTACGCCTAAGTCGGGGTTAACCACAACACAGGGTTTGGTCATGATTTCATATACTCGCATTTTCTTGGGGTCATGCCCAAAAGCTGCTACCTTATAGACCACATCGGTTTCAGTAATTATCCCGTAGGGATCAGATTCACTACGACGCTCGACAATTAAAGCCCGTAAACCCTGATCTTTCAAGATTTTTACAGCTTCGGCAACTGTTGCTGAACCACTGATGGTAACAACATTTTTGGTCATTATTTCTTGAGCTTGCATCATGGTGATATTCTCCTCGAATTAAAAACTTTCCCAGTGTAAATTATTCGTTATAGCATCATCAATGACAAATACCTTTTACCCTACTGTAGGTAAAAGGTATTGCAGCTAGGATTGAAATTCACAAGCATTATTGTAAGTGGAGCCGAGCAGAGTCGAACTGCTGTCCAGACCAGCTATTCACTTGCCCATTCGTTCACAGGTTTAGCTCCTCTAACCCTTGGAGCGGGGATCATCAATTGTCCCTGATGGTAGGATTCTTTGATAAAGTCTTTTCCTATCGGTCTACCAAAGAAAACCAGTAGGAGCATCCGTTGGGGTTTTGTCTTTAGCTCTTAACGGAGTCAAACTAGAGACGAGCAAATCTGAAAAGTTTTTCTAGATTTATGCAGTTACTGCACAACGCTCAAATTTTACGATGTTGTTTGCATCTATATTTAGTTTGAGTCTGTATTTACGAGAGGATACTCACTCTCGACCTGAATCACGAGTCAGTTTTTACTAACCTGTCGAAACCTTTACGGCCCCATGTTCTTCTTTAAGCTATTAGCTCTCAGCTATTAACTCTTGGCTTTTACAGATCGAATGTCCTTGAAAAAAAGAGCTTATGACTGAATACTAAAGCTTTATACTATTATAGCTAATTTTTTGATTGATGGATCGCCAACCCAAGATCTAAACGTTACAAAACATTGAGTTGTATATTAGCTAGTATTTTGACGGCAATATTCGTTTTACACTAGTAGATCAAACCTGACTTATACAACCAACTTAAAAATGCTCCAAATTATAAGTTTAGTGCTTTGTTGTTTAAAATCATCAACTTTAGTATAAAAAATCTTATGTTTCCTATCAATCGTCCTCGCCGCTTGCGTCAACATCCTCAACTGCGCCGTATGGTGCAAGAAACTCTAGTCACTGCCAACGATTTAATTTATCCTCTCTTCGCTGTACCAGGAACATCTGTTGCTAAAGAGGTTGTATCGATGCCTGGCGTTTATCAGCTTTCGGTAGACAAAATTGTTGAGGAAGCTAAAGAGGTATATGATCTGGGCATTCCTGCGGTAATTTTATTTGGTATACCTGAAACTAAGGACACCGAAGCTACCGGTGCTTGGCACGACTGCGGTATGGTCCAAAAAGCTGCTACCGCCATTAAAAAATCTGTTCCTGAATTATTAGTTATAGCCGATACTTGCCTGTGTGAATACACCACCCACGGACATTGTGGATATTTAGAAACAGGTGATTTGTCAGGCAGAGTCCTTAACGATCCTACTTTAGAATTACTCAAAAAGACTGCCGTTTCCCAAGCAAAAGCTGGTGCAGATATAATTGCTCCTTCGGGAATGATGGATGGCTTTGTTAAAGCAATTAGATCAGGTCTAGATGATGCTGGGTTTCAGGATATTCCCATACTTTCTTATGCTGCCAAGTATGCTTCTGCTTATTATGGTCCCTTCCGTGATGCTGCGGAATCTGCTCCGAGTTTTGGCGATCGCCGTACCTATCAAATGGACCCTGCTAACGGTACAGAAGCGATTAAAGAGATTGAGTTGGATATTGCTGAAGGTGCAGATATGCTGATGGTTAAACCTGCACTGTCCTATATGGATATTATCTGGCGTGTGAAGCAAGCGACTAACCTTCCTGTAGCTGCATATAACGTCTCTGGTGAATATTCAATGATTAAAGCTGCTGCCCTTAATGGCTGGATTGACGAGAAAAAAGTAGCATTGGAAACTTTAACTAGCTTCAAACGCGCTGGTGCAGACTTAATTCTGACGTATCACGCTAAGGATGCAGTACGTTGGTTAAATGAATAGAACTGCTTAAAAGCTAATAGCTGACATTGTGCCCTTGTGGTATAGCTTTTAGCTACGAACAGTATCATTTTGTAAGTCATTACCCTTATCGGCAACGACTTTATGTCAATTAAGATTCGTAACTATTTAACACCAGACTGTCAAGCGATCGCCGAAATCTATAATGAGGCAGTCATGCAAGGTGGAATCACAATGGACTGTGAACCTTCCTCAGCAGATCACATAAAAGATCTGGTTGACAAATTTGATCAAAGAGAAACTCTTTTGATTGCGGAAAAAAATAATGATGTAGCGGGGTGGGGAATCATCAAAAAGTATAGCGATCGCCCTGGCTATAATGTTTGCTGTGAAACTTCAATCTATTTAAAATTTTCCGAAACACAAAAGGGATATGGGCATACTTTACAGACTGCTTTATTAAAACAAGTCAAGGCTTTTAACTATCATCATGTTGTTGCCAAAATCCTCGCTGCTAATCACGGAAGCATTAAATTTCATCAAAAATTTGGCTTTGAACTTGTGGGTATTCAAAAAGAAATCGGATTTTATCAGGGACAGTGGCATGATGTATCAATTATGCAACTTCTGATTAATTAGCTGCGATAGAAATTGTCGCCTTAAGTATTTAAAAATAGGCGTTTTGGAACCTAAGAATAATGGATCAAATTCTCAATAATTTTCAAGTTTGGGGTCTGCAAAACCCAGAAAAAATGTTTAGTAGGTTGTTTATGCCGTTGATCAGCTTGGTCGAGGGACTAATCGCAAATAACGCAGTGTACCTAGATGCCAAGCGTCAAGCCCTGGGTTTAAACTTTTGTTGTGCAGGAGAAGTGGTTTTAGGAGATTTCCCAACTCTGGAAACAGCACTTACCTCACCGCAAGCTCGTACGTGGCGTTTAGGTACCACCGTACTTAGTCAAAACCATGCTGCTGGGGTAGAGGATGGTGGCAGAAATGTTTTTCTAATTTCTCTTTCTGATGAAGCAGCAGGAGGAGGAACGGATCATCAAGCCTTCCGTAAGTGCATGAATGATTACCTGATTAATGAGCAAGCAACTCAGCGCCAACGAGATCCCGTAGCGCAAAAGCTGCTCGAAAATCTAGCTGCGGATTATCTTGATCTACCCCACGGTGCTGGAGAGGCTTTTTTTACCGACGATCAACGAGGCTGGATGGGCTTTATGGTACGATATCTTCACTATGTTCTCTTTGGGATTAACCCTGATCAGGAAGAAATTGCCGTCCTGACCAATTTACATTACACCCGAAAAGGAACTCTGCACTATTTTGCTGGCAGTAGCATTTTAGAAAAATTTAATATAGCAGGCTTTGGCAAGCTTCCTGAACTCATCGAGAAAGTAGCAACCATCTATGAGAATTCTCCTGCTCTAGCTAATTTTGTAGAAAACAATCCTGAGTACAATAATATGACTCGACGTGAGCTTGCCAAACTCATGGTATCGGTTATGAGCATTGCAGGGCTACAAGGTCCGCTTCATCTGGGGAGAACTGCGATGGGGTTTCAATCTCTGCCAGCCTATAAAGGTCGTGAAACAGGTAAAATTGATACCATGGCTTATTGGGATAGTCTGGATCTCGATAATCCAGAAGCAATCAAGCTATTTCTCCTAGAATGTGGCCGTCTTTTTATGCCCGTGAGTGCATCTCATCGAGTTGCTACCGAATCTTTTACGGTAAACATAGCAGGCAAAGAGCGAACTTTTCCCACTGGGACTAAAATCCTAATTCCCATGCTGCTAGGCATGCTGAGTGAAGATTTTTGGGGTTCTACAGCCTATAGTTTTAATCCACAGCGCGAGAATTTATGTCCTTTCCATATGGGTTTTAATTCTGTCGGCGATCGCAGTGCTGGGCGTATTTGTCCAGGTAAAGATGTTGCTCTGGAGATGTTGATCGATGTCATCAGTACGGTGGGTAAAGCTCGTCGTGCAAAACTCGCTCACAACTGAATAAAATTTTGACAAACTAGTACAAAAAAACTAATAAAAATAAGGAATATTTGACTGCAAAGGTTTATTGTGGTAAATTTATTTCATAATGGTAACCTATGCCTTCATCGCTCTCTCCATATACTTCTATTATGTAAGATGAAAGTAGATTATCATTAGCGATCGCCCCCTGTCAACCCTTATTTACAAATTTCCTTCACTGAGTTAAATTTTTTACTCGTCAATATTTTTTCCCACAACGATACAGGTTTCCTGAACTTTGGTCAGCATATTATCAAAAGTAGGAAGTTTCTGTCCGTTTTGATCCACAATCTTCCTCAGGATATATTCACCCATAGGAATCAGGCGAAAAAAGCCCCTATTTCTCCGAGCCCATGTACTGCCATTAATACTATCCTCCGTTTGGTTCATCTCAAACACGACAATCCACCGAGGTAAGCGTAATCCTAGAAATGCGGGAATAGCATCTGCACGTCTCAAGGTATTGTCTTGAAAGCGAATTTCGTATACTAGCTTAGTTAATTGAATCAACTTCAGGATTAGGCGACCAGTATTTGAGGGATGAAAGGTCCATTGCAGTGGATCAAAAACACGTATAAATAAAGTAAGGCTATCTGAATCCCATTGGGCATTCATCGTAAAGCAATCATCGGGAAGTGAATTGCCATCCATAAAGTAGATACCTTTTAAGGCATCTGGTAAATCTGTCCCTTGTCCCGTAGCAGGGCTATTTCATTCTCAACCGTGTCATTTTGTGCATTCACGAAAATAGGTGATTTTAACTGTAAGGTAGTTTAACTATCGCTATCTGAAAGCTAGTGAAATCATTAATGAAATTTAGAATGAAATGACCCTGGTCCCGTAGGCATCCAAGTTTGAATTTCATCAAATCGCTTTTCTTCGATTATGGTTTTAGGCTCATTCATTAGCGTTCCCTGTAGTCTGAGACTTGTTAGATATTAGTGCTTTGAGGAATTCGACTTGGAAGTAAAAAGCTATAAAAAGTTGCTCTTACTCCATTTCTCTCTTGAATTATCGCCTCAATTTCCTGAAGACGATCTTGAAAATCCTCTAGGGGCTGGTGAACATTTATATCTGTAAAGTATGGCGGCTCATCTTTATCTTGATATTGACCGAGTTGTGTGTAGTAAACTGACCCCAAAGTATAGGTAATATTCATTTGAGCTTCAGCCTGTTCTAAGGGAGGTAATAAATTAAAATAATCATCTTCAGTTGCTCCAGTGGCAAAATTAGGTGCCGGTTGATATCCTGCGAGGGGCATATTGGGAGCGTAACTCATGTAAGTAGCTTGGGCAAAATTAACCGCCGCATGTTGAGCGCTACAGGTAAAGATAAGCAATGTCACTGCATCAATCAGATATGTTTTAGAATGGATATCCAAACCTCCTGATGAGTTGGATTCACCAAAGCCTGTCATTCGCCCGCCATCATTCGCTATTAAACTCTGGAACCAATTTTGAAGTTCAGTATCCTCAATCACATCTTGATCATTGTGATAATAAACAGAGATATAGCTATCAACCCATTGGTGAATTGCATTCCAAATCAACATGCCATCATCTCGATAAGGATAATCAGGTAACTTTGTTACATCATTTACCCCACGCTGTTCAAAGAATGTTGGCAACATTGAGTCATTAAAGGAAAAGGGATAGCCTCGAACTCCTTCAAGAGTAATCCGCAAAGACTCATCTAAAGTGCCACCAAAAGTAGCATCAACTATTCCATCTTTATTAATTAGACCAACTGTAGCTGCATTGTTGATAAATAATGTTCCTTGGAAGTGAGGACGTAGCAAAATTCCTAAAGGATGATTAGGAGCTAGTTGTCTTTCAGTCGCGATGATAAAAGGTTCAATAAGAAGGTGTGTCCTTCCCAGATGGGAGATTAACTCATGATAGTTGGCATCTGCAATTTGGACGATAGTTTTAGCAATCAACCAAGACCATTGCTCTTCTTCTGGCGTTCCAGCAGGCGGCGGGGTAAAAATGGGATTTTCTGAACTAGGATCTTGGTGGCACTGAATGGCAACTGGAACTAAAGACTGGGGACAATTTCCCGCTTGAGGAACTGCAAATAAAGCTAAGGGAGCGCAAAGATATTTAGTATATTCTGGGGGGAAGTCGCCAGCTTCGACACCATCAAAGATATTATAGTCAGCTAAATAAAGCCGTTTATCTTGAATTGCCTGCTCTAGAGTATCCTGTTCATCCATCACAGTTTGATGTTGACTCATCACGGCTCGGTATTGCTCATTAGTGACTGGAAAATTTGCAGGAAGCTCTTCTCTAACCAGTTCAATTACCAAAGGGTTTGGTCCTGCAACCCGATGAGCTGCAAATTCTTGGTCTTCCTGAAAATGATCACTAATACAGGGAAGATAAATGATTTGAAACAGATTTCGATAATCTTGAAGGCTTTTATCCTCCCTGGTTCTATTCTGTTGTTGGTTATTCTGAGAGTTTGTCTCTGGGCTAGGTGTATTTTGGGTAGATACTGCTCTTCTTCGGTATAGTCCCTGAAGAAGAGGCTTCGATATTTTGAGAAGCTGCAGTAAAACTGTAGTATTTGCTACATTATTGACAAATCTGTAAATCCAGGTAGTGAAGCCGTAAAGCACAAATTTGAGACCAGAACCTCCAGCTAAAAAATCTTCTAAAGACTGATTGCCAAATACCCTTAAGATCACAGAAATCGAATCACGAATCCATTGCGGTTTGCCAAAAGGTTGCTCTGCTTCTGGCAACTCCTTAACCATAGGAGTTCCATTGAGATTGGGATAATAACTCCACTGATAATTTTGGCGTTGCTTTTGAATCTTCTGAATTCGGTTTTCCCTATCAGGATCGTTCTGTGGAAGTAACGGTTTCATGGCAACTTTTTGCATATATGAGTCGATAGTTATTCTAATTCTACTTGACGTTGGGCGTTGCTGAATAAAGGGTGGATTAGGTCTTATTACAGGGCAAAAAAATCAGAGAAACATGCGATCGCACTATTTTTAAAATATCGGGTATGTAAATAATTTTATTGATTCAATCCAATATAGATAATCCTAAGTTAAAGTAAACTCAGAAAGAGTGTCTAGCCCAACCATAGGAGTACTCGAAGCAAAATCATAGTGCAAAAATCATAGTGCAAAAATCATAGTGCAAAAATCATAGTGCAGCTGCCCACAACAGTAAATCCTCCACATCGTCTTAGTCTTGAGTTTGGGGTAATTATTTTTACTCGACTTGCAAGTCATATTTATGATCTGTCGCTATCAAATCTTGAGCGTAAATGTCACTTTATGGGGCGCATTGAACAAAAGAGCGATCACCTTTGGGCAGTGACTTATATTGATTGCCAATCATGCATGCCAGAGTATTTCGATGACTGGCAGCAAGCGACGTTATTCTTGGTCAAGCTTAATTTTTATAGATAAACATAGAAGAAATGTAGTCAAATACCGTGCCGTAACTCTTGGGGACGTTTACGGGTTGACTTTAAGATTCTGAGGTTGATAAATCTGATTTGTGATTGGTTGAGCATTGTGGCTAAACGGAGAGTAGGAAGCAATCATAACTATGGGCAGAGTCAAGGTTACTACCGCAACTGCCGTTCCTAGTATTCTTGCCCACCTATGACCAGGAGGGTCTTCGGCTTGTCCTGGACGTTGGCTAACTTCCATATGTAAATATGATAAACTCAGCTAAATCTTGTTTAATTACTTTAATGTAGAAACATATTCCCTACACTTATTATTGTAACCGTAAATTCTAATTATATTAGTGTCTTCCATAACTTAGGTTATAAAATCTTAATTAAGATATTAAGATTTTCAGGAGATAAATTTAGTGGAAGCACAGAAAGTGCCAAAATTCAGTCATCGTTCTGTGTTGAGTCGCGAATTAATTGCAGGATTGGGCATCTCAATATCGGGAACATATTTAGATGCTACGGCAGGAGGAGGGGGACATAGTGAACTAATTCTCCGTCAGGGGGAAGATTTCAAATTAGTGGCTATAGATAGAGATGAAACAGCGATCGCTGCAATTAAAGCCAAATTAGCTGATTATTATCCTCAACGATTAAGCTTATGGCAGGGCAATTTTGCTGACTATCAACCACCAGAACTACTATTTGAGGGGATTATCGCTGATTTGGGGGTAAGTTCTCCTCAACTAGATATTGCCGAGCGAGGCTTTAGTTTTCGTAACACAGCACCCCTAGATATGCGAATGGATCGTTCACAAAGAATTACCGCAGCGGAAATTGTCAACCATTGGAAAGAAGTGTCTCTGGCTGATTTGATTTATGAGTATGGAGAAGAAAGATTTTCCCGTCGTATTGCCAAAAAGATTGTCCAAAAACGTCCGTTTAAGACGACGACAGACTTGGCAGAAGCGATCACCTCGGCTGTTCCTGGGAAATATCGTCATGGTCGAATTCATCCTGCAACCCGAACTTTTCAGGCATTACGTATCGAAGTTAATCAGGAATTAAAATCTTTGGAGAAATTTATCGAGCTTGCTCCTACCTGGCTCAAGCCAGGAGGCATAATTGCTATTATTAGCTTCCATAGCTTGGAAGATCGCATTGTCAAACATCGTTTCCGTAATAGCGAACTATTAGATGTGATCACTAAAAAACCAATTACGGCTCAACCAGACGAACAAAGAGCAAATCCGCGATCGCGATCGGCTAAACTTAGATTTGCTAAAAGAAAAGTAGAGGAGTAGGGGCAGTAATCAGCATAGTAAATATGAACTATTAAAGTCAAGCTTCTGAAGAGTAATTACTATGGTTTTATTTGAATTCCACTAGTAGAGAATTTCGTTACCCAAAATTTAAGCTGTGGATCCCGAATTTGAGTTCTTACCTGTTGCTGAACTGCGATCGCCTGTTGTTGTGATTCGCACAGAGCAAACACCGTCGGACCAGATCCCGACATCAGAGTTCCCAATACGTTTTGGGCAGCAAAGACTGACTTAAGATTTGCTACCTGAGCATATTCAGGTAAGACTACTTTTTCTAAATCATTGTGCAGTAATTTACCAATTTTCTCACCATTTTGCTGAGAAATAGCATTTACCAGGGGACCAGAATGTACCTTAGTGGTACGAGATTCAATTCCTGCTGTATCGGAAACATAAGTATCTCTGTATTGCTGACGATAGGTTTGATATGCCCAAGGAGTGGAAACACTAATATTTTCGTATTTTGCCAAAATCACCCAAAGATCAGCTAAATGTTTGATGTCATCGAGTTTTTCGCCCCTTCCTGTGGCGATCGCCGTTCCTCCAGAAATACAAAAGGGAATATCAGAACCCAATTTAGCTGCTAAATCTTGTAATTCAGGCTGAGTCAATCCTAGTTTCCAAAGCAAATCAATTCCGACTAATACCGCAGCAGCATTACCTGATCCCCCTGCCAAACCCGCAGCCACAGGAATATTTTTCTCAATTCTGATAATCACACCACCATAATTAGCGTGCATTTCTGGGAAGACATCACACATTAATTTAGCAGCACGATAAGCTAAGTTAGTCTCGTCAGTAGGAACTTCAGGATGATCGCAATAGATATATATGTCTTGGGTATCGCTGGCTTGAATATCAATCCGATCTGCTAATTCTACACTTTGGAGAATCATGACTAGTTCATGAAATCCGTCAGGGCGATCGCCAATTATTTCTAAGTAAAGATTGATTTTTGCTGACGCGATTAAAGAATAAGATTGCATATTACTGTGAATACTATATTTGCCTGACCTACTTACCTGACCTACTTACTAGTCGAACAACTGTGAGTTGATGAATAGAGGCAAGCAAGAGAAAGGACTTGTCCGCATCTAGCTTCAGGAGGAAGAGGACTTGTTTACCAGGATTTATTCCTCAAAACAAAGTTGACGCTTTACTACTATATAACGTATGTAACGTCAGTTAGGGTTAAGGCTATGGTTGAGGTTAGAGTAGCTATAGTCGAGATCCCTTGTTTCGGAGTCAGGATTTAGAAATTGATTACTTCACAAGACTGGGAAGGTTTCTCTGAAATCCTTACAAAACAAGGGTTTTCCAGGGTGAACATAAATACCATTTTAACGAAATTACGTTGTTTTAATAGTGGATAAATATGCTAACCTTCCAAGTCGTGTAAATAACCCGATTTTCTCAAAAGCTTATAGCTTATAGCTTATAGCTTATAGCTTATAGCTACCCGAACCAGTTAATTGTCTTAACCCGAACTGAGGTTAGTTAATTCTCAACTTGATAGCCAAACTCGGCTAACCGAAGTCTTGACTGTCTCCACTTTGGTTCAACCTTAACAAATAACTCTAAATGAACTTTGCCCGAAATTAGCTTCTGAATTTGCTTCCGTGCTTCCGTGCCAATGGTTTTCAGCATACTGCCTTTCTTCCCGATAATAATTCCTTTTTGAGAAGAACGCTCAATGTTAATCGCAGCATTGACTTTGGTTACCTTTGAAGTTTCTTCAATCTTCTCGATCGTAATTGCTACAGAATGAGGAATTTCTTGGCGAGTATGCAGCAAGATTTGTTCTCTAATCAACTCTGCCATGATAAAACGTTCTGGTTGGTCTGTTACCAAGTCTGGAGGATAGTAATAAGGACCAGTTTCTAACTGATTAATTAAAGCCTGCTGTAGATTCTCGGTGCCAGTACCAGCAGTTGCGGAGAACTTAACTGTAGACCAGTTAATATCGTCAATTAAATCGGCATAGGTATCATCGATAAACTGACAATTACTCGGCTGTAAATCAACTTTATTTAAACCCAAAATAACAGGAGTTTGACTTCGTTTAAGGATATCAAAAATAAAGCGATCGCCCGTTCCTGCTTCAGTAGAACTATCTACAACAAATAAAACCAGATCAACAGACTTAATTGCTGTCTTGGCATTTTGCACCAGTACCTTACCTAATTCATGATGGGGTTTATGAATTCCTGGAGTATCAACGAAGATAATCTGCGCTTTAGGGGTGGTTAAAATGCCCTGTAAGCGATTTCGAGTGGTTTGCGCCACAGGAGAGGTGATGGCAATTTTTTGTCCAATCAAGTGATTCATCAGGGTAGACTTGCCGACATTTGGTCTACCGACTATTGCCACAAAACCAGACTTAAAACCTTCTGGAGCGATGGGGATCGTAGTTAATTTTAATTGATTGTCTAAATTATTATCTAAATTTAATTCTGAGTCATCCATGAAGGAGTTAGGAGTTAGGAGTTAGGAGTTAGGAGTTAGGAGTTCGGGGTTCGGGGTTCGGGGTTCGGGGTTCGGGGTTCGGGGTTCGGGGTTCGGGTTTCGGGGTTCGGGGTGCGGGATAGGAGTTAGGACTCAAGAATATCCATGACGTATTCCCCTTGATTAACACATTGGTTTGTCGAGACATCAAAAACTATTCCTGTTGTTTCGGCGCAAACGCTGACTACTTCTGGTGTGGTTCCTCGTTTATTGAAGCTCAGAAGCTGATAGATCTGATCCCCTGGATTTACTTTAGTTCTTAATGGTAACCTGGACTGTACCATACCACCTGTGGGAGCGTGGTAGCTATTTATTTTATGTTTTGATACTAAGATAACTTCGGTGCTAGTAACTTCCTGAGACGTAGTCAACATCTGCTTATGAGCTAGGTAGTTTTTAATTCCGGCCAATCCTTTAGCTACGGAATTAGGATTCATTGCCATTCCTGCACCCAATTCTAATGTCCAAGATTCGATGTCAAACTTGATTTCTCTACCCAAATTAGCCAGCTCTTGTTCTAAAGCTAGCCAAGGCTTTAAAAATGCTTCATCAAAGGCATCACCGTCATACTGATCCATCAAAATTCCATAGTCTAATAATAAATATTTAGTACTGGCAATTCTTTCCTTAAAACCAAAGGTATAGTCGATCCCTTGATTGCTGGAGCTATGAATATCAATTACGTAATCGGCATCCAAACACAATGACTGTAGTTGATAGCGATATTGATGCCTGAGAGGTGCACTGCTAGGACGATTAATGCGCTCCAGCTCTTTACTCCATGCTTGTCTAATTCTCGCCAAATAATTACTGCGGATCGTTTCAGAAGAATGATCCATTTGAGACTGAGCAAATTCAGTTAAATCCAAAACCTCTTGTTCATAATCCCAAAAAATACGATTCCAGTTTTTACCGTCGTAGCTATTAAATCTACCCGTAGAGAACAAATGCGATCGCTGATTTACCCCCAAAGGGTTACATACAGGCACTAACCAAACCTCTCCCTGTAGCTGAGACTTATCCAGAGTCATTAGATATTCAATTAACTGCTGAATCACCCCATTGCCAACAATTTCGGCACCGTGGAGATTTGCCTGAATATAAGCTTTCTTGCCAGGGCAATCTCCGACAAATTTGTATACCTGTAAAGATAAAACATCACCAGAAGCCAGCTTATATAAATCGATAGTTGAAATTTGAGGAATCATGAATATCTAAACCTCATCTAGAAAGAGTTCGGAGTTCGGATGATTTTATAACTTATTTTTGGCATTTTTAACAAAATGGGCTATCCATCCCCATCCTTCTAAAAGGTGGGGATGGATAGCCCTGACTTTTCACGGGATCTTTTTCGGTTCTCAGGCGATCGCCAAATTTCCATTCTCCAAGCCTAATTCTTTCGTCATTCATTATCATTAACTATAGATTATTGAGAATTAGGCTTGGAGAGAAACCCTTATTTGAAGGGGCTTTCAGAGATGCCGTGAAAAGTCAGATGGATAGCCCCGCGACAGCAGGAGCGTTAATAAATCGGCTAATAAGAAACTTATCAAATCTTTATGTACTATAGGTTTCAGTCGTTGTATGATAATTTTGTTGCTCGGTAGCTAGACTATAAATGTTGTCGAGTTCCTTAGAAGTGTGAAATGGGATTTGCTCTCTACCTCAGTCTGAGATAAACCTCTGGGTCAATGATATAAATAAGCTCATACCTAAGTTAGTCCAATAAAAAACAATTGAATATCAAATCTAGCAGTTGTTAGTCAACGAACGGTGCTGTCGTTGCTGCCTGTGGAGGATGAGTAAGAGCCGTTGCTAACTTGTTAGCAAAAGCCATCGACCTGTGAGACGGGAAATTCCGAAGTGGAATAAGACCCACGACCGAAAAGTAAAGTAGGAAACTCCTACTTCAACGAAGTAAGTAGGAGTAGTTCATAGCCAGGGACAAATGCCAATGATGCCTTAGTCAAAATTCTTGATCGTCCTGTATGGGCAGCAGGAGATCCTTTAAATAGCTAGCACTAACATAGCTTGAATACACCAGTGGTGCGACCTGTGCGATGGATAGGGAATTCAAGAAAAAACCTCATGAAGTTCCCATCTGAAATAATGAAGATCGTGGGTGACCAACTGCAATATATACAGTTAGGATAGAAATGAAATTACAAAAACTACTCCAAAATAAGCGCAATAAAATCATAGAGATTGCCACAAAACATGGCGCATATAATGTGCGAGTGTTCGGGAGTGTAGCCAGAGAAGAAGAAACTCCAAGCAGCGACATTGATTTTCTGGTTGATTACGATCTCACAAAAATTAGTCCTTGGTTTCCTGGAGGATTATTAGCTGATTTAGAAGATTTATTAGGCTGTAAAGTTGATATTGTGACCGAACAAGGACTACATAGTTTAATTCGTGAACGAATCTTAACTGAAGCAGTTGAATTATGAAAGAAGATCGGGTTTATATAGAATATATTTTGGAGTGTATTAACCTAATTGAAACCTACCGTAAAGGCGGAAAAGAAGAATTCTTAAATAATCTAATGGTACAAGATGCTATTTTAAGGAGATTGCAAACTTTAGCTGAATCTACTCAGCGTCTTTCTAATGATTTGAAACAAAAAAACTCAGATATTGATTGGCGTAATATTTCAGGATTTAGAAATATTTTAGTTCATGATTATTTAGGTGGAATTGACCTCAATCTCGTTTGGGAAGTAGTGAATACTTATTTATCTGATCTAAAAAATAAGCTAGAAAAAATCTTACAAGAGATTTAGTATCTAAATGGAACGGTGCAGCTACATCATCTTAAGGTATTTCTTGAAACTTGCCTAACACTAATAAGGTGATTTCCATCAAAGAAAGTACCAAGTATTGCTGTCACATCACTAGCTGCTCTGTCGATTTACTGGTATATTTATTTCTAGAAATCACCTAAATCTTCATCACCAGATACTATTACATCAACAGAAGCACTCACAGCAGCTTCTAAAACAATTTTATCTTGGCGATCGCGTAACTCAGGAATATTGGATAAAAAAACTGGTTGAGTTAATGAAATTATTCGAGGTACCTCCTTTAATAATTCTTTAGTAGTTATCCCCAATATCGCATTTTCTAGTAATTCTGTCATCTAATTACAGTTAGGTTATTTTTTTGTTATCTCTAGCATATCTAAAACTTAAGCTTAACGCTGATCACAGAATCATAAAAAAAAGATGCCCGATGGAGGACATCTTATAAGTCATTTACTTACCAGCCTAGAGAGATTTTCTCAGTTTATTAACTAGTAAGCATCTAAGTTGATTTTTACTGGTTGAATATCCCAGATTTGCTCACAGTATTCTTTGATAGTGCGATCGCTAGAAAACTTGCCCATTCGTGCTGAGTTTAAGACGGACATTTTTGTCCACTTGTCTTGATCCTTATAAGTCTGGGAAACTCGATCCTGACAGTCAATATAGTCTTGATAATCTGCCAACAGCATATAGGGATCATCGTAGAGCAAAGAATCAACGATGGGCTTAAATAGTTTGGTGTCTCCATGGCTAAAGTATCCATGGGCAACTCGATCAAGTACTGCCTTCAGCTCTTGATTACTATTGTAATAAGACATAGGGTCATAACCATCTGCCTTCATTTGATAAACTTCCTCGGCAGTTAGGCCAAAGAGGAAAAAGTTTTCTGCACCAGCCTCTTCGCGGATTTCAATGTTTGCCCCATCAAGAGTACCAATGGTTAACGCACCATTCATGGCAAACTTCATATTACCCGTTCCTGAAGCCTCTTTACCTGCGGTAGAAACTTGTTCCGATAAGTCCGCAGCAGGGTAAATTTTTTGACCCAAAGAAACATTGAAGTTAGGCAAGAAGACCACCTTCAAGCGTCCCTTTACGTCAGGATCTTTGTTGACTACTTCCCCCACGGCATTAGCAAACTTAATGACTAGTTTTGCCATAAAGTAGCCAGGAGCAGCTTTTCCGCCAAAGATAAAGGTGCGGGGAACAAGATCAATATTAGGATTCTGCTTAATACGGTTATAGAGAGTAATGATGTGTAGCACCATCAAATGCTGACGCTTGTATTCGTGAATCCTTTTAACCAAAACATCAAAGATGGAATCAACATTTACTTCAATGTTCGTAGTTTTTTGGATTTGCATCGCCAAGGTAATTTTGTTTTGACGCTTGATTTCTCGCCACTGATCACAGAACTCAGCATCGTCAACAAACTTTTCCAATACTTTCATCTCATCAAGGTTTTTCAACCAAGAGTCACTTTGGATTTTTTCGGTTACCAGCTTCGCTAGTCTAGGGTTACTTAACAAGATCCAGCGACGAGGAGTAACGCCGTTGGTCTTATTGAAGAATTTTTCGGGCCACAGTTTAGCAAAACCCTGAAGAGTATATTTTTTCAGCAGTTTGGTGTGGAGAGCGGCTACACCGTTGATAGCATGACTTCCTACACAGGCTAAGTTGGCCATCCGAACTTTCTTATCCGCCCCTTCTTCAATGATCGAAAGTTCTGAGGCTAGTTCTTCATCATCAGGAAACCAAGTACGAATATCTTCCAAGAAACGATGATTGATTTCATAAATGATTTCAATATGTCTGGGTAGCATGCGGCTAAACAAGCTGACCGACCATCTTTCCAAAGCTTCTGGTAACAGTGTGTGATTAGTATACGCCAGAGTTTTTTGGGTAATGTCCCAAGCTTGATCCCAATCCATATCATGCTCATCTATCAAGAGGCGCATTAATTCCGCAACTGCCACTGCGGGGTGGGTATCGTTAAGCTGAATTGCTGCCCGTTCATGGAAATTACAGAGATTCGGATGAACATGAAGGTGTAACCGAATCAGATCATGGAGAGAAGCAGCAACAAAGAAGTACTGTTGTGCTAAACGTAGCTCTTTACCCTGAGGGGTGTTGTCGTTGGGATAGAGTACTTTAGAAATGGTTTCGGAACTCATCTTTTCAGCAACGGCACGGTCATAATTACCTGCGTTAAATGCCTCAAAGTTAAACTGTTCACTGGCTTCCGCTTTCCATAACCTTAGTGAGTTTACCGTATTAGTGCGATATCCAGGCACAGGGGTGTCGTAGGGAACGGCTTTCACCTTGCGATCGCAAATCCAACTCACGCGAATGTTTCCTTGTTCATCGCGGTAGCTTTCGGTATGTCCCCCCAACTTGATCTCAACAGAATCTTCGGGACGAGCAATCTCCCAAGGATTTTTGAACATGAGCCAATTATCGGGAATTTCCGCTTGCCAACCGTCTCGCAACGCCTGATGAAAAATCCCAAATTCATAACGGATACCATAACCAATAGCGGGCATTTCCAAGTTAGCCAATGAATCAAGGAAACAGGCAGCAAGCCTGCCCAAACCTCCGTTGCCCAAACCAGGATCGGGTTCTTCCTCGACTAAATCTTCAATATCTAAGCTAAATTCACCGACTACCTGACGCATCTTTTCATAGATTCCCAGAGAGATCAGGTTATTCTCTAAATGACGACCCATCAAAAACTCTGCGGAGAGATAGGAGACTACTTTAACGTTCTCTTCATAGTATGTGCGTCCAGTTTTAATAAAGCGGTGTAGCAGACGATCTCGTACCGTATAAGCTAATGCCTGATAGTAATCATGGAGAGTGGCGTTAGATTCGTCTTTCCCCTGAATATAAAACAGGTTATCGGCAAAAGCACGTTTCAGAGTCTCTACGCTCATGCCTGTGCGATCGTCTTCTACCTGAATGGTACGATTAGCCAAATTACCAGTAGTAACGTTTTGACCAAGCTTTTGAGAAGTTTTTATGTCCATATTTCCCTAAAGATGATGTTGAAATAGATAATTGCTTACGGTCTAGACAGGCAATCTTGTAATAAAAATCGCAATGGGGCAACGCTGCCTAAATCCAATTTTTGTATAACCAACTTCTATATTGCCATGTCACGACCGAGACTTGCACTTGCCGAGGAAACCTCGGCGCGCTTCCTCGGTCAAATTTTAACTGGCTGTTTATAGGTTACTATTAGATTCCACCAACTAGGCTTGTCAAGACCCAAGCCTTAACCTTTAGTTTAGAAACTAGGCAAAATTGATTTAGCCTTTTGGTCCTAAACCAATTTTGCCTGCATACACAGCGCGATCGCCTAATTCTTCTTCAATTCTCAATAAGCGATTGTATTTTGCCACCCGTTCGCTACGGCACAGAGAACCAGTTTTAATCTGTCCTGCACGAGTAGCAACCGCTAGATCGGCAATCGTAGTATCTTCAGTTTCGCCAGAACGATGACTAATAACTGAACGATAACCACTACGAGTTGCTAGTTCGATGGTTTCGAGAGTTTCAGTTACAGTACCGATCTGATTTAGCTTGATCAAGATGGCATTCCCCACACCTAAATCGATTCCTGTTTGCAGTCTAGTTTTATTGGTAACAAACAGGTCATCTCCTACAAGCTGAATCTTGTCACCTATTTTGTCTGTCAGCATTTTCCAGCTATCCCAATCATCTTCGTGCAGTGCATCTTCGATGGAAATGATGGGATATTGTTCTACTAACTCTGCCATATAGCCGACAAACTCCTCAGCCGAATGAGTCTCACCGTCATAGGTATATTTTCCATCGGCATAAAATTCGCTAGCAGCCACATCCATTGCTAAGGCGATTTCTTCTCCTGGCTTGTATCCAGATTTTTCGATCGCTGTGATCAATAGATCCAGAGCTTCTTGATTAGAACCCAGGTTGGGCGCATAGCCTCCTTCGTCCCCTACTCCAGACAGTAAACCTTTTTCCCCCAGAACTTTACTGAGAGTAGTAAATACTTCTGCACCCCAGCGCAAGGCTTCCCTGAATGAATCTGCCCCTACAGGCATAATCATAAACTCTTGAAAGTCAACGTTATTATCTGCATGAGAACCACCATTGATTACATTCATCATCGGCACTGGCAGCACATTCGATAATGGACCTCCCAAATAACGGTAAAGAGGTAGTTCTACTTCCTCCGCAGCAGCCTTGGCAGTGGCTAAAGATACAGCTAAAATCGCGTTGGCACCGAGATTCTTTTTATTGGGCGAGCCATCGCGGTCAATCATAATCTGATCTACAGTTGTCTGCTCTAAGGCATCTACATTGAGCAGATCGGGAGCAATTTTTTCTTTTACGTTGCGTACTGCGGTTAAGACTCCTTTCCCTCCATAACGGTATTTATCGCCATCTCTTAACTCGTGTGCTTCAAAACTACCTGTAGATGCGCCACTTGGCACCTGAGCTAATCCGACGACTCCAGTTTCCAGACGTACTTCCGCCTCAATGGTAGGACGACCACGGGAATCTAAAATTTCTCTAGCAACGATCGCTTCAATGACGGCTTCTGATTGGTTAAGCATCAATTCTCCTTCTTGAATAAATATATTTCTGTCGAGATGCAGGCGAAAATTAATATATCTTTTTTCGTGACAATAGGGTTAATTAGGGATTAGAGACTAGGGGCAAACAAGAAGTCAAGAATCAAGGTAGAGACGGAGAATGCTACGTCTCTACAAGAGTCAAAATGTCCTATGCACTGGCGATCTTTAGGCAGAAACCAGCATCTCTGTTTCTTTAGCTGCCATTACTAAAATCAAGTCGATCGCTCGATTGGAATAACCCCATTCATTGTCATACCATGCCACAACCTTAAAGAAGTTGCTGTTTAACTCCATACCAGCACTAGCATCAAAAATACTAGAATGGGAATCCCCTGTGAAGTCACTAGAAACAACTGGTTCGGTAGTGTAGCCCAATATTCCCTGCATTTCTCCCGATGCAGCTTTTGCCATCGCTTGACAAATTTCTTCGTAGCTAGTGGCTTGTTCGGTACGGAAGGTGAGATCCACTACCGAGACATCAGGAGTTGGCACCCGCATCGCCATCCCAGTTAACTTTCCTGATAACTCTGGTAATACTAGCCCTACTGCTTTAGCTGCTCCTGTGGAAGCAGGGATAATGTTTTGACCAGCACTACGTCCCGAACGCAAGTCTTTTTTATTAAATCCGTCTACTGTCGGTTGACTTGCTGTCATGGCATGAATGGTAGTCATCAAGCCTTCTTGTAAACCAAAGTTATCGTTAATTACCTTGGCGATGGGTGCTAAACAGTTAGTGGTGCAGCTAGCGTTAGAAACGATTGCATCTACCTGGGGATCAAAATTATCGTCATTAACTCCCATCAATAGAGTTTTAACCTTGTCAGGATCTTTAGTGGGGGCAGAGATCACAACCCTTTTTGCCCCTGCGGTCAAATGCTTCGATGCTCCCTCGTGGGTAGTAAATAGACCTGTAGATTCGACTACATAATCTACCTGATACTCTTTCCAGGGTAACTCTTCAGGATTTCTGACAGAGATACAAGGGATCTGCTTTCCATTAACCACAATACTGTTATCTTGCGCTTCGACACTACCTGCAAAACGACCATGGGTAGAATCATACTTAAGCAGATAGGCGATCGCTTCTGGGGCAACTAGATCGTTGATGCAGACAAATTCTATTTGTGGATTATCTAGTCCTGCACGAAATACTAATCTTCCAATGCGCCCGAAACCGTTAATCGCTACTTTGACGGTTGCCATTATTACTCCTTGAAAATCTGTGTGCGACAAATAAACTAAATATTTTTTTGCCCTCAAAGTTACTCTTTATAGTTTTTCTATAAGGGCTTAACTTTTATTAAATCGAGAAAATCAATTTTGAAAAATAGAAAATTGCTTAAGAAAAAATCAATTTAAGAGAAAATGCTTATGCTGAACTTTTTGTTAGACTCATCAGTAGTGCAATAAGTTCGACAGCAGACTGGAAGATGGCATCGTCGTCAGAATAAATTTGCCAAAGCCTGGGAACAGGCAGAAGGGACAGTAAGATTAAAATAGGTGCGTAAGCTTAAAATATACGTACAATCTAATATTCATTAGGAATTGCGATAGTTCAAAGTCACGTTGTGTATTGGTGACATAAAATGAAAAAACATTTTGATATTTATATTTTTGCGCCCTTACTAACATAAACCAGAAACGCCAATATTTTTTTCGCTGTCCTAACTTATGTCATTACACCACATATCTATTTGGAGACGCTCATCTAACAAACTGCGCCAAAGTGAAGTTTGGCTGGAATGGTTATACCTTTTCGGTTTATCTATGGCAGCATTAATGTTGTTTTTAGTTAATTTAGCTAATCTACCTTTGTTAGATCCCCAGGAAGGAACATTGGCAATGGTAGCCAAGGAAATCTATCAAGGGACAGCAACTTCGGACTGGATTTTTCCCACTATATGGGGTGAGCCATATCTCCAACAACCGCCCTTAATACATAATTTAGTAGCGATCGCTTATTCGGTTGCTGGGGCAAGTGAACTGACCACTCGTCTTCCAGGAGCTTTATTGGGGGGAATTTCGGTTCTTCTGCTTTACTATATTGGTCGTGAAATTTTTGTGGCTCGTCTTCCTGCCTTGTTTTCAGCTCTGGTGTATTTAAGCTGCTTGCCAGTGGTACGTTACAGTCGTTTAGCAACCTTGAATGGACCTCTGCTCTGTTTTGAGCTGTTGACGATTTGGGCAGTTTTGCGATCGCGTCGCAATTTGCAATGGGCTTTGGTTGCAGGGATCGGTTTTAGTTTGATGAGCTTGACCAAAGGGCTATTTGGCGTACAAATTTTACTGATTGTTTTGCTCTTTTTGTTATGGGATACTCCTCGATTGCTCACTTCTGTCTATTTTTGGGGAGGTTTAGGAATTGGCGTTACTCCCAGTTTTGTCTGGTATCTTGCTCAGTGGTTTCGTTATCAAGGGCTAGAAACTAGCTGGAATCTGCTGGATTTGTGGGCAGCTCAGACTGATTTTACGACTGTGGCTCTGGAATTACCAGGTGTTGCTTATTCACTTCAGTTTCTGCAATATTTACTACCTTGGCTGTTTGTGATGTTTGTGGGGGCACAGTCGGTCAAACAAAATTTTCACTGGGGATGGGGCAAATTATTAGCGGTTTGGCTAGGGGGGTATTTTATCTTGGGGTTACTAATACTTCCTCAAGATGACTGGCTGGTGCTGCCACTTTTTCCCGCACTGGCTTTGGTAGCAGGAAAACAGCTAGATCAGATCCGTAATTTGCCTAGCTATGTTAAGTATCCTCGGATCTGGATATACAGTTTTGCTTTAATGTCTGTATTGGCTGCTTTAGCTGGATTAAATTGGGGTATACGTGACTATATTGATTTTTACTTGCCTTTTATCTGCGGCTCACTAAGCATTACTTTCGGCGCCACAGCAATTGCCCTGGCTCAGCAGGATAAACAATTTGTCCCGCTGCTATTTTGGGGTCTTTTTGTATCAATTTTCTTGCTAATCATTTCTCCTCATTGGATTTGGGAACTTAAAGCTACAGAACCAGTCAAACCAATCGCTGAACTACTGAAACAGTACACTGAACCCGAAGCAGTGATTTACAGCTCCATGCCTCAGGAACGACCTAGCCTAGACTTCTATAGCGATCGCCAAGTTGTTAATCAATCAATCGACGAACTCAGACAACACTGGCAACAAGATAGTACTGTTTATTTACTAGTGGATTCGACAACTCTCCAAAAACTAGACCTTCCTCAGCAGGCGATCGTCAAAGATAAACGTTTTAAGTCCTTGGGTTGGATGTTAGCATCCAAAGACCATAAATCTATTCTGGCTAACTCTAGGAGTTTATAAAACAAAATAGAGGTTGAACGGCTACTAATTCTACGTTTAACCGAACCCCTCTAATTATTTTTTATTTTTGGTGCTTTTTGAATTGAACAACACTAATTCAGAGCCACCTGAGCCTTTCAGTTAGCTCTTGGCTCTGAGTTTGTAATTTTGACCAAGCTTGAGACCCCGCCAAAATTCTTGCGCCACAAATGGCGGGGCTTCATACCCCAATTAGCTATGAGTTTTTAGCCATCTGTTTAATCAATCAATTAAAGCCTGTAGCCTTTAGCTTACAGCTTTTGGTGAAATTCATTTAAAACTTTACTCTTCATCCTCAACACCGATTTGTCGCAAATGAATATGCTTTCTGCCCAGAGTTATCTCAAATTCATCTCCCTGTTTGAGACCCATTTTTTTGGTATAAGCAGAACCAATTAATAAGTTACCATTGGATTGAACACTAATACGATAACTAGCGGAACGTCCACCTCTACCTTGTCCATTAGAAGTGCTATCTAATTCAATCCCTTCTGCATCAATTAGAGCATTGAGGAATTTCATCATATTAACTCGTTCGACCCCATTTTTAGTGACTGTATAATAGCCACACTTTTTGGCTTTTTCCTCTTTTGAGAGCTCGCCAAGCTCCTTTACTTTATCTATTAATATTGGACCTGCTAAAGGTTGTGGTTGGGTTGCTTTTGCCATTAATTTGAAACAACTAAAAATTTATTTGGTTTACAGTTTTGCATCCAGCTTAAAATTTAGATCAAGCTGATGTTTTTACTTTGCTATCTTCCTATAAAACTATATTACACTTATTGAGCATGAATAACTAAATAAAATTTTTAATTTTCAGTTTATTGATCTACTTGACACTGCCAAGAATTAACATTTATAAGTTCGTAAAAAAATATCAACTTAGATACATAAGTTTTACTAAGGATTTAAAAAAAAATGAAATTAACTACTCGTGGCCACTATAGTGTTAAGGCTATATTAGACCTCAGCTTACAACCAGAATTCCAGCCCGTGTCAGTTAAAATGATCGCTCAAAGACAAGATTTGCCGGCACCTTATCTCGAAAAATTATTGATTGAAATGCGACGGGCTGGCATAGTCAAATCAGTTAGAGGAGCAAAAGGAGGCTATCAGTTAGCAAAGAAACCAGAGCAAATTTCTCTAGGCAAAATTCTCGAAGCTGTGGGAGAAACTATCGAACCTTTACCCGATCACTCTCCTGATAATAATTTGGCGGAAGATTGGGTTACTTTTCGTCTGTGGCAAAGATTACATCAAAAATTAAAAGAAGCATTGTATAGTATTACTCTAGCTGATTTATATTATGACGCTCGCAGTTGGCAGGCCGCCCAAGGAGAAGAGAATAACTTTGTAGTTTAGCAGCAAAATTTTACCTGACTAAATCTCAATAATCTCTAATTTACGGCAGTGGTTGTCATTGAATCACTGTCCGATTCAAGTATTAATCGATCGCTTTGTAGCAGAAAATTATAACTGTTCTATCTAACTGAATACATAATTAATAAATTTATCATCAGACCTTTCGAAGGACAAAATTGGGAAGATTACGTTGCTCAAATTCGAGATTAATTACTTAGTACTAGATTACTTAGTACTAGCCAGTTTATTCCTCCCATCGGTTTCATTTCCTATCTATATTTTGCTGCTGGCAGCGATACTCGATTACCTAATTGGCGATCCTGGGGGATGGCTTCATCCTGTACAGGTTATGGGTTGGATCATTCAAAACTATACTAATTTGGCACTTGAATTTTGCCATCCTGGTTGGCAACGCCGTCTGGCAGGATTGTTATTGGGTTGGTTGCTGATTGTTGGTAGCGGATTGTTTGGCTGGTTGATTATATCGGGTTGCAGCATAATTCATCCTCTGCTGGGATCGCTGATGGAAGTGGTGTTACTTGCCAGTTGTTTTGCCGGAAAGAGTTTAAGAGTTGCCGTGCAGGATGTTTTAAAACCGTTAGAAGCTGGGGATATCATCAAAGCGCGATCGCGTCTTAGTTTGTACGTCGGGCGAGATACTGATAATCTATCTCAGTCTGAAATACTCAGAGCATTACTGGAAACAGTGGCAGAAAACGCTGTAGATGGAGTTACTGCACCATTATTCTACGCTATTGTTGGTTTCTTTACTCCCTTGGGTGCCATTCCCTTGGCATTGGCTTATAAAGCTGCCAGCACTCTAGATTCGATGATCGGCTATCTGCGTGAACCCTACACAGATCTAGGTTGGTTTAGCGCCCAGCTAGAGGATCGTTTGACCTGGATTCCCTGTCGTTTAACTGTAATAACTCTGAGTCTTGTTTCAGGTAAACTTCAACAGGTATGGAGGATCTGTCTCCGTGATGGAATTAAAGATCCTAGTCCCAACTCAGGCTGGAGTGAAGCTGCTTATGCAGGAATATTAGGTGTACAGCTAGGAGGAATCAATACCTACAAAGGAGTAGTGACAGAAAAACCTTTGTTGGGAGATGCCATCGAGATAATTTCTGTAGCCAAGATTAATCAAGCCCTCACTTTAACCAGCGATTGTTTTGTGGTTTGGTTGGCGATCGCTATTTTCGCTGATACTTTGATTTGAAATAGATCTTATCTTCCCATTTTATATTTTATATTTTGTGGTTATTTGGTAGCAATCAATACCTATGGGCTGACCAACCAAAAATTAGAGCGCTATACTGTTTTATAGAAAAAATATCAGCTTGGTGCCAACCAGCAAATATACCTAATTTATGTCAGCTAGGAAGTAAAGTTTGAGGCCACGCTTGATTATTTTATACATTCCAAATAATTGGCTTTATTTTATTCTTCAGTTGAATAGATAGGCTCTAAGTAAGAAGCATTTTGAAAAATTTTTGTTTGTGTTTTATGTCAACCATTGATTCATTTTGACTAGTTAACTTGTTGGTTAACTTAGTAAACTAAGAATTTGTCAAAAATGTATCTGCAATAGCTAAAAATAGAATAAATGTGACGTAAACAACAATACATACAATATTTATTTGCTAAAAATAAAGTTGTATCTTTCCTGGTTCTTATGTTTAATCTACTAAGATTTACTATTTACCAATTCTTGATTATAATCTTCAAACAAACTTCACACAAGTTAGGTGATCTTGCTCATGCAAAATAGGAAAACAATCGTGCAGGATAATATCAAGTAAACAGTTATTAGCCAATAATTCCGTTGTTCTTAAATTCAATCCTAATTACTAATTAGAACTTAGTTCTAGAGTACGAGGTATTTTGAGACTTTAATGTAAATGTAGGCATCAAAATAGCTATTCAGACGTAGATAGATTAAGACAACCATTAGATCGATTAGAACTGTAAGCAAATTATCAGTGTTAAGGAGTCAGCCATGAATTTAGTACAGCAGACATTTGAAACTTTACATCTCAGGGACTGGCTTGAGCATTTAAAACATGCCAACACCTCCCCCTCTCTGTCGGTCAAATCTTCTGAGACTAAAGCCAAAGGGCGCAAAGTGGATTTTCTTGCTCCTCTCCGTAAATGGTTAGATGGCATCGAGATTAAAGATAGTGTTTTTGCTCATCGTATCTGTAAATCAATTCCCAGCCAGTGTCCCTTTGAACGGGAAGTAAAAATATGGGGTCGTACTATGGTAAAAATTCCTCCCATGTGCAAATTAAATCCCCTTTACAATGAGTTGGTTGCTTTACGTTTTCGGGCAATTTGTTACTTGGCAGATACCTGCGGAGAAGATATTAGCGTCTACTGTTGAGATAGATTAAAATTGGGTGATCTTCTTTATTACAGACAATCGTGGCAATTATTGCGCTTAAAGCTTGGTATCTAGAACAGTACGAACCAATTAAACAAGTAATACAGCAGCCTTGTACTCTGCGATTAAGTAGAAACAGCCTGTTGAAAACGGGTCTACGGGCAGACTTTTTAGACGATCGCCTGGAGGTGGAAGGTTGCGACTGGTTTCAACTGTATTTATCAGGTAAAATAGTCGAATTTTATATTCAAGGTAGCGGTACCTATATAGTTTCCAATATAGATTTAGTTTCTCAGGAAATCTACTTTACAAAGTGTACCAGTATTTCAGGGCTAGAACCCATGATTTACTATAGCCCACAGAGTTATTGCCAGACTGCCAATGAAGCTATTACCTCAGCTTTAACTACTATTATTGCTGATTTTACGACGCGATCGCGTATCCCCCTAAGTCTGGAAGTTACTCCCCGCACTCCTGGTTCTCCATTGCGTTTGAGTAACAGTCAATTTAAAAAAATTAGCAAAAGTTTGTTGTTGATTGCCGATGTAACTCCTGTTGATAGTATCTCTGGAGCGGAACAGCCAGAATTATTGATAGATTCTAATGTATGTGTAGAATTGGGCTACGGCATCCAAACCAAAGATAACGGTCAAATTTTGCTACTCAGCAAGTCACGTTCAGATTTACAGGGATTAGCACCTTTTGATATGGCAGGTTATAAGCAACTCAGCTTTACTGACGGGAAGCAATTAGGGAAAAGTTTGCCTAAGTTAATGGAAACTTTGTTACAGAGATACAGTTTATTTTAAAAACCCTTAGTGTGAATTAGCGACACCAGATTTTCTAGTTTTGTTTATCCTTTCTTACTTATGTCAAGCGATCGCTCCCTCAACCACTTTTTAACCTTTAGGCTGGGAAGTCCCGCGCTGTAGTTATTTTGTAGCGATAGCGCAGACGAATCAATCTGAATTTTTACCATTAGCACTTTAGTATGGTAGAATAGGCAGATGATTCTAAATTACGCCTACAGGATATACCCAGATAAGCAGCAAATCGAACTACTGTCGGAGTGGTTAGAAACTTGTCGCGTATCTTATAACTATGCCCTGAGGGAGCTAAAAGATTGGATTGCATCTCGCAAATGTCCGATCTCCAGATGCAGTTTGGAATCAGAATACATTATGGCTGCGGACTATCCCTTTCCTAGCTACCACCAACAGCAAAATAACCTGCCTCCAGCCAAGAAAAAGTTCCCTCGGCTCAAAGCTGCCCCATCCCAAGTGCTTCAGACCAATGTTAGGCGATTGCACGATGCCTGGGACTTCTTTCAAGGCAGAGGATATGGCTTCCCTCGGTTCAAAAAATATGGACAGATGAAATCTTTGCTGTTCCCTCAGTTCAAGACTAATCCTCTAACGGATTGGACTATTGGGATACCCAAGTTAGGGTTCGTGCCAATCAATCTGCACCGACCGATACCAGAGGGGTTTGTGGTCAAACAAGTTCGAGTGGTGAAAAAAGCAGTAGGTTGGTTTGCGGTGTTAGCCATACAATCGGATATGGAACTTCCTCGTCCCGTACCTCATGGTCATGCAATAGGTGTCGATGTCGGTTTGTTGTCTTATGTGGCAACCAGCGATGGATATACCGAAGCAAGACCTAAATTTTTCCAGACAGCCCATCGTCGGCTGAAAGTGCTACAAAAGCGTCTGTCGAGAAAGATGAAGCGAGGGAACAACTACGAGAAAGCTCGGGTCAAAGTAGCAAAACAACATAACCACATGGGGTTCCAGCGCACAGATTATCAGTTCAAATTAGCTCATAAGCTATGGGATATGGCAGAGACAATCTACATTGAAGATTGTGACTTCCGCATCATGGCAAAAGGAATGTTAGGCAAGCATACAGTTGATGCTTCTTTTGGACAGCAAAGAACCATTTTAGAATATGTAGCTAGAAAGAGAGATGTATTTGTGGGACGAGTAGATCGTCGTGGCACATCTCAGACTTGTCCTAACTGTAGAACCACAGTGAGAAAGGATCTCAGTGTTCGGCGGCATGAATGTGGAGAATGTGGTTATGTGGTAGATAGAGATATTGCCTCGGCACAGGAAATCTGTAACCGAGGAATAGAAACGTATCGGGGGACTCCCGAAAAGCAAGAAATTGGCTCTCAAGTCGTACTGTCGGGGAACTTGGTTCTAGATAAGTGGCGCAACTCACCGTTAGGTGTCAGGGGAGCAAGATCCATTGGCGACGATGGAAGCCCGCGCTCTATCGCTTTGCGATGAGCGTCGGGAGGATGTCACAGAAAAGCATCAAAGGTTAAATCAGACTGAATATCAGTTCAATATTAATCTTAGACTTGCTAAGATACTCTCTGCTTATATATTTTGAGTTGGCAAAACTGCCTCGAATATGATTAAAAACGATAAGTGGATAGTTGAACAAGCTCGTCAGGGGATGATTACTCCTTTTGAAGAAAAATCGGTGAGAAAAGCCGTACTAGGGGCAACTCAAGTAGTAGTACCTACCATTAGTTGGGGACTAAGTTCCTACGGCTACGATATTCGTCTTTCGCCTCACGATTTCAGAATCTTTAGGCATATTCCTGGTACAGTAGTTGATCCCAAAAAGTTTAATCCCAAAAATTTAGAAGAGGCAGAGTTACACAGTGATGAAGATGGTTCATCTTATTTTATAATTCCTGCTAATAGCTATGGTTTGGGTGCATCCTTAGAAAGCATCAAAATGCCTCCCAACGTGACAGCGATCTGTCTAGGTAAGTCAACCTATGCCCGTGTCGGTGTCATCGCCAATACCACACCTTTAGAAGCTTCCTGGCAAGGTAAAAGTATTACCCTAGAGTTTAGCAATGCTTCGAGTGCGGATGTCAAGATCTATGCCAATGAAGGGGTAGTACAACTATTATTTTTTGAAGGAGAATCCTGCGAGACTACTTATGCTGATCGCGGTGGCAAATATCAACATCAAGGTTCAGGGGTAACCTTACCGAAAGTTTGATGGTACGTATCATTATTGAAAACAGTTGAAGCTAAATTTGGTAATCAAAAATCATGAATCATAAAGATCCTTTGAGTGACGGTAAAAGTAGAATTGAATTGATGGATTCTATGGGTGACGATCTGAGTATTGTTAATGATGCTAGAGCCTCTTTTGAAAAGACTTCTGATGAATTAAATGAAAAAGACGTCAAATTAATTAACTATTTGATAAAACACGAACACACATCTCCTTTTAGAGGAGTAGTTTTTAAATTCAAGGTGAAAGCTCCTCTTTATATTTGTCGTCAATGGTAAACTAGGTATCCTTAAAATGGAATAAATTAAGGTGCATTGGTGATTGTTGAATATAGAGAAAATAAAAGAACTCTCATGTAGATGGTGACAAAACTAATAATAATCCTGATAATTTGTTGATTTGTCATAGCAAAGCTATACACCAGGATATACATACTCAGTTACAAGAGTTATCAATGACTCTTGTAAAAGCAGGAGTTATTCAATTTGACCATAAAAGAGGAAAATACCACCTGCCCCAGTTAGAAGAAATTCTAGCTGCGTACTCCGTGAATTCAGGAAAACCCTACGTTTTAGAGATTGATCGTCTCGGAAATATGACAATCCTGAGCCAAGCCGATCAACCATCGGAAGGTGCAACGACTATCCCATTGGGGAGTAGAGTTCAAGAGAACTCGAAGTACGGAGAATCCTAACTGTAATAGAAGGATTATGATATAGTCTGAGCTTACAGGAAACTGTAAGAAAGTAATCGGAATCGGGTTACTTGTAACACAACTGGGAAACACGTGATTGCCAGCAACCACAACGATGAACAACTAGGTTGGAATGAGAAAAGTTTTCGCTATGTTGCGATCGATGATAGTAATGAATTTTATATCCCGCCCACTTTTAGAAAGCAATCAAAAAATAATAAGCAGGCAACTATTGGCAGTTTAGAGGAAGAAGTTAACCAAAAAGCGATCGCCATTTATCAAGAACAATGTGAAAATAGTTATCAAGCCTACAGTAAGTTGCTGGAATTAGGGGTAGGAAGAGAACAAGCCAGAGGAGTCTTAATTCCCTCTGTCTATACTTCTTGGGTTTGGACAGTCTCTTTACAGGCATTGCTAAACTTTATTAGCTTGCGTTTAGGTGCAGGGGCGCAAAGTGAGATTGGTGCTTATGCTCAGGCAATTGTCGAGTTGATTGAGCCGATTGTTCCTGTATCGATGGAGGCATGGTCAAAGTATTCAGGGGAAGAAAACTAATGGGTAATGAGTAAATCCCCAATTACTTGAAAATTCCAAAATTAATTTTTTGCTACAATCCCCTATATGAAAAGCCCTAACTGGCGTGAGAAATTCGATTTACCTCCTGTATTTTGGTTAATTGCTCTGATTGCCCTAATCAATTCAATTAGCTTTACAATTATTATTCCGTTGCTCTATCCCTACGCGAAACAGTTTGGGTTAAGTGACTTACAAGCAAGTTTGTTGACTACTGCTTTTGCCTTGTCGCAGTTTTTTGGTACTCCCATTTTAGGTAAATTATCGGATCGCCTGGGACGAAGGTATATTTTAGTATTTAGTTTGGCGGGAACAATGGTAGCCAACTTGCTGGCTAGTGTAGCAGGGGTAGCCTGGTTGTTATATGCGGCGAGAATGTTAGACGGCTTAACAGGAGGGACTACTTCGGTTGCTAGTGCGGTCATCAGCGATATTACGACTCCTGAGCAACGTCCTAAAGCATTTGGCATTTTTGGGGCAACTTTCCGTTTAGGGTTTGTAATTGGTCCGGTGTTAAGTTACCTGGCTCAACAGCTACCGACGTTGCCTGGGATTTCTTCTCTAGGAATGAGTTTTGTAATTAGTGCAGCGATCGCAGCTGGCGCTTCTCTATTAACTCTGTTTTTCCTGCCAGAAACCGCATCTGGGCAGCAGGAAAACGTTAGATTAAGCTGGAATGATTTTGCTTTTGGCAAGATTGCTAAGTCGGCAACAAGACCAAGATTAGGTCAGCTATTTATCCTGACATTTTTAAGCGGGAGTACCTTTACAATTTTTACCTTTGCCTTTCAGCCATTTTTCCTGAATATCTTAGGACAGGATGCCAAAGCCTTAGCGATTATGTTTGCCTTGGTGGGGATACTGGGCTTTATCTCACAGGTGTTTGCCCTAGAGCCTTTGAGTAAGAGGTTTAATCTAATTGACATCATTGCCGTGTCTTTGGCGTTGCGCGGAGTGACTTTCCTACTGATGCCAACTTTTCCTACCTACGGCGCATTTGTCATGATTTTGGCGGTGTTTGGCGTAGTTAATTCTTTCCCGATGCCGTTAATTGATACAGTATTATCTCTCAATTCTCAAGCTCAAGAACAGGGGGAAGTTTTGGGGATAAATTCAGCCTATCTCAGTATGTCTAATGCAATCGGTCCCGTGATTTCTGGTTTATTAGTTAGCTTAAATTACACTACTCCGTTGTGGATTACGGGAGGATTAACTATCATGGTTGCGGGCTTTGCCTTTAATCTTAAATCTCAGTTTAGATGCAACAAGCGAATAGCAAGCAGTTAATAATTGATAGCTAAGTAAATTAACTGAGACTAGCCTTAATTTTTAAAGTCAGAGAAAGCTCAGAATTATCTGCAAAATATCAGTTACAAAAAATACTTAGTTTGGAGATAATAATAGTCTGGGGTAGAACTTAATAAACAATAAACGGGGGTACTGATGTAATGGGCGAGTTAAATGTGGCTGAAGTTCTAGTACAGTGTCTAGAAAACGAAGGAGTTGAATATGTTTTCGGATTGCCAGGGGAGGAAAACCTCGACGTTTTGGAAGCTCTAAGAAATTCACCAATTCAATTTATTACAACTCGTCATGAACAGGGTGCTGCTTTTATGGCAGATGTTTATGGTCGTTTGACGGGGAAAGCAGGGGTATGTTTGTCTACTTTGGGACCTGGGGCAACCAACCTGATGACAGGAGTAGCTGATGCTAACCTTGATGGTGCCCCTTTGGTAGCTATTACTGGGCAGGTAGGAACAGATCGGATGCATATTGGCTCCCATCAGTATCTTGATTTAGTGGCAATGTTTGCCCCAGTGACCAAATGGAATGCTCAAATTGTTCGCCCAGATAACACCACTGAAATTGTACGCAAAGCCTTCAAAGTGGCACAAGCCGAAAAACCAGGCGCAGTTCATATCGATTTGCCAGAAAATATTGCTGCTATGCCTCTAAATAGTAAGCCTCTGGTTAAGGATAATCGGGAAAAGACCTACGCTTCAACTCGTAGCCTGAATGCTGCTGCTGCGGCGATATCTAAAGCTAAACATCCCTTGGTTTTAGCAGGAAACGGCGTAATTCGTGGTCGTGCTAGCGAAGCTCTGACTGAATTTGCTACTCAATTGAGCATCCCTGTTGCCAATACTTTTATGGGGAAAGGAGCAATTCCCTATACTCATCCCTTATCTTTATGGACCATTGGCTTGCAGCAGCGCGACTTGATTAGCTGTGCTTTTGATGAGACGGATCTCGTGATTGCCATTGGTTACGACCTAATTGAATATTCTCCTAAGAAATGGAATCCCGAAGGTGATAAGCAGATTATTCACATCGATGAGAGCAGATCGGAGATTGATAGTAGCTATATTCCCCAGGTAGAAGTAATTGGTGATATTTCTGATTCTCTAAATGATATTGTCAAACGTTGCGATCGCTCTAGCAAAGAAACTCCTGCTAATGTTAGCAACTTGCGCAGTCAGATTAGAGAGAGTTACGAGCAATATGCCAATGATGATGGCTTTCCCATTAAACCGCAGAAAATTATCTATGATCTTCGTCAGGTAATGGCTCCAGAAGATATCGTGATTTCTGACGTAGGGGCGCACAAAATGTGGATGGCGCGTCACTATCATTCTGATTGTCCTAACACATGCATTATTTCTAACGGCTTTGCCGCTATGGGTATTGCCATACCAGGAGGGTTGGCAGCTAAATTAGTTTACCCTGAGCGTAAAGTTGTCGCGGTGACAGGAGATGGTGGTTTTATGATGAATTGTCAGGAATTGGAAACTGCCTTACGGATTAAAACTCCCTTTGTAACTCTAATTTTCAACGATAATGGCTATGGCTTGATTGAATGGAAGCAGATCAATCAGTTTGGTCACTCAACTTCGATTAATTTTGGCAATCCTGACTTTGTTAAATTTGCTGAAAGCATGGGACTAAAAGGTTATCGAGTCAAATCTGCTGCGGATTTGATTCCCACACTCAAAAAAGCATTAGCTGATGATGTCCCCTCTATAATTGATTGCCCTGTAGACTACAAGGAAAACTTACGTTTTTCCCAGAAAGCAGGAGATCTCAGTTGCGAAATTAATATTTAATCCCAATCTGGTGTGAAATTTTAACAAGACTATTTAACCTTTAGGCTGGGAAGTCCCGCGCCGTAGTTATTTTGTAGCGAAAGCGGAAAAACTAATTCAGCGTCGGGATGAAAAGCCTGTGAGTCGAAGCGATAGCGCAGACGAATCAATCTGAATTTTTACCATTAGCACTTTAGTATGGTAGAATAGGCAGATGATTCTAAATTACGCCTACAGGATATACCCAGATAAGCAGCAAATCGAACTACTGTCGGAGTGGTTAGAAACTTGTCGCCTATCTTATAACTATGCCCTGAGGGAGCTAAAAGATTGGATTGCATCTCGCAAATGTCCGATCTCCAGATGCAGTTTGGAATCAGAATACATTATGGCTGCGGACTATCCCTTTCCTAGCTACCACCAACAGCAAAATAACCTGCCTCCAGCCAAGAAAAAGTTCCCTCGGCTCAAAGCTGCCCCATCCCAAGTGCTTCAGACCAATGTTAGGCGATTGCACGATGCCTGGGACTTCTTTCAAGGCAGAGGATATGGCTTCCCTCGGTTCAAAAAATATGGACAGATGAAATCTTTGCTGTTCCCTCAGTTCAAGACTAATCCTCTAACGGATTGGACTATTGGGATACCCAAGTTAGGGTTCGTGCCAATCAATCTGCACCGACCGATACCAGAGGGGTTTGTGGTCAAACAAGTTCGAGTGGTGAAAAAAGCAGTAGGTTGGTTTGCGGTGTTAGCCATACAATCGGATATGGAACTTCCTCGTCCCGTACCTCATGGTCATGCAATAGGTGTCGATGTCGGTTTGTTGTCTTATGTGGCAACCAGCGATGGATATACCGAAGCAAGACCTAAATTTTTCCAGACAGCCCATCGTCGGCTGAAAGTGCTACAAAAGCGTCTGTCGAGAAAGATGAAGCGAGGGAACAACTACGAGAAAGCTCGGGTCAAAGTAGCAAAACAACATAACCACATCGGGTTCCAGCGCACAGATTATCAGTTCAAATTAGCTCATAAGCTATGGGATATGGCAGAGACAATCTACATTGAAGATTGTGACTTCCGCATCATGGCAAAAGGAATGTTAGGCAAGCATACAGTTGATGCTTCTTTTGGACAGCAAAGAACCATTTTAGAATATGTAGCTAGAAAGAGAGATGTATTTGTGGGACGAGTAGATCATCGTGGCACATCTCAGACTTGTCCTAACTGTAGAACCACAGTGAGAAAGGATCTCAGTGTTCGGCGGCATGAATGTGGAGAATGTGGTTATGTGGTAGATAGAGATATTGCCTCGGCACAGGAAATCTGTAACCGAGGAATAGAAACGTATCGGGGGACTCCCGAAAAGCAAGAAATTGGCTCTCAAGTCGTACTGTCGGGGAACTTGGTTCTAGATAAGTGGCGCAACTCACCGTTAGGTGTCAGGGGAGCAAGATCCATTGGCGACGATGGAAGCCCGCGCTCTATCGCTTTGCGATGAGCGTCGGGAGGATGTCACTTCTAGGAATATAACCCAAAACAGTTATCTGAAAAACTACGAATTTCAACAACGTGATTGGATATGCTGAACTAAATTCAGCATCCCCCACGTTCAAAGTAGACGCGGTTTAGTATCCATATTATCCCAACCGAAAATTAATTGTGATACACAAGCTACGTTGAAATATTATCCTCAATTCCCTAAACGGTATCTTTAAACACAAAATTTGCCTCAAAACTGAGATTAGATTAGCTGTATCTCCAATAATCCTTGATTTGCAGAGAATATACTGAAAAAATGCAAAATTCGTTTATCAAAGTTGCGATCGGAACAGCATTTTTCATTCTCACAATTGTTGTTGCGGTTATTGGTTATATATATTTTGGCTGGACAACCCTAGAAGCAGTCTACATGGTTGTTATTACCATTTTTGGTGTAGGCTATGGAGAAGTACAACCCCTAGAAACTGCAACAGAGAAAATTTTTACAATCTTTGTGATTCTTGCTGGTACTTCATCAGCATTATACATTGTAGGAGGTTTTGTGCAAATGGTTGCAGAAGGGGAAATTACTCGTGCTTTTGATGCCCAACGCAAACGAAATATGATAGCAAACCTGGAAAACCATGTGATTATTTGTGGCTTTGGACGAATTGCTCAGGTAATGGCAAATCAGTTAGCAGAAGCATCTCGAACATTTTTGATTATTGATAACGACCAGAAAAGAATAGCGTTAGCTGAAAATCAGGGATTTTTAGTTAAGGAAGGAGATGCCACTGATGAAAGTATTCTCGAATCATCTGGAATTCAACATGCCCAGGTTTTAGCTACAGTATTGCCAGATGATGCTATTAATGTTTTTATAACCCTTACTGCTCGTGAATTAAACCCAGATTTATTGATTTTAGCCAGGGGAGAGTTGCCCAGTACAGAAAAGAAACTACGTCTTGCTGGTGCGAATCATGTTATTTTGCCTGCAACAGTCAGTGGTATCCAAATGGCAAATTTGGTTACTCGCCCTACCAGCACAGATTTTCTGAAGCAGAAAGATCAACAAAATTCTCTGAATGATTTATTAGCCCAAATTGAAGTTCAAATTGATGAATTAACTCTTTCTCCCCATTCTCCGTTGGTGGGGAGGACTATCCGAGAACTGGAAATTAGGGGAAAAGGGGCATTTATTGTGGTAGCGTTACGACGTGAGAATGGAGAGTTGTTAAGTCATCCACATTCATCTTTGATTTTGAATTGCCAGGATACCCTGATCGTCATCGGACATCAACAAGAACTGCCCAAATTTGCCCGTTATTATCAATTAAATCATTCTCTACATCAACGAAAAAGAAAGGAGAGGATACTGAACTAAATGATCGATCAACTCTGGATCTTACTTTGTTCGGGTTTAGTATTTCTGATGCAAGCGGGGTTTATGTGCCTAGAGTCGGGCTTAACTCGCGCTAAGAATAGTATTAATGTAGCTGTTAAGAATATTGCCGATTTTGGCATATCTGTTGGTTTGTATTGGGTATTTGGCTATGGCATAATGTTTGGAATTTCTCAAGCTGGATGGATTGGAACTAGTGATTTTTTCCCTTCAGCCCAAACAGGAAAATCTTTAATGATTGTCTTTTTTCTCTACCAAGCAATGTTTTGTGGCACGGCGACGACGATTATTTCTGGTGCAGTAGCAGAACGTCTTAAGTTTAATGCTTATATAATTATTGCCATCTTAGTTTCAGGTGTTATTTATCCTCTATTCGGTCATTGGGCTTGGAATGATGCGGGATGGCTCAAGCAATTAGGCTTTGTTGATTTTGCTGGTAGTACTGTAGTTCATACTGTTGGAGCATTAGTCAGCTTGGCAACATTAATCTTAATTGGTTCACGTCAGGGTAGGTTTGATTCGTCAGGAAAAGTAAATAAAATTCAAGGGACAAATTTGCCCTTTGCTGTTTTAGGTGCTTTATTGCTTTGGGTTGGCTGGCTCGGTTTTAATGGAGGAAGTACTTTAGCACTCAATGAGCAAGTTCCTGGAATTATTCTGAATACGATATTGTCTGGTGTCGCGGGAATGCTCACCGCTATTTTACATAGTCAGTGGCGATATGGTCGAATTGAAGTTGAAGAGTTAATTAATGGTTCAATCGCTGGTTTAGTATCAATTACCGCCTGTTGCAATTTGGTGGTCACCCCCTTAGCTATTATTGTTGGTGCGATAGGTGCAATCGTAGCTCAGTTGGTTTCCCAAAGTTTAAAACACTGGGGAATTGATGATGCGGTAGATGCGGTGGCAATTCACGGAGGAGCAGGAATTTGGGGAACCCTTTGTGTTGCTCTATTTGGTCAATTAGAATTAATTGCTACGGGCTTGAATCGGATTAGTCAGCTTGGAGTGCAATTATTGGGAATTACTGCTGTTTGTATTTGGGCATTTGGTATTACTTGGCTACTACTGAAATTCCTTAATTCGGTTTTGGTATTGCGGGTATCTCCTGAAGCAGAAGAATTGGGCTTGAATCTATCAGAACATCAGGCAAAAACCGATACTTATGAGTTATTTCAGGTAATGGATCTTCAAGCTAGAACTCATGACTTAAGTTTGCGAGTTCCTGTAGAATCTTTTACTGAAAACGGACACATTGCGACTCGATACAATCAGATGATGGATGCACTCCAAAAAAATCATCAACAATCTACTGAGTCTTTAGAAGAATTATACGCAGTAACAGCAACAGTTGTAGCAGCAGTAGAAAATAGTAAGTTTTCACCTGCTGATTTTGATAGTTTTGCCTCTCGTTCTGACGAACTGGGAATTCTGGCGAGGTTTCTACAACAAATTGTCGAGATAATCAATACTCAACAGCAAGATTTAGCCAGGGTTGAAGAAAAATTACAGATATCATCTGTTCAACAGCAAAGGTTAATTATCGAAATCTTAAAAGGTCGTTTTGGCGATCTTCCCCATGCTATCGTCGATCGCATAGAGTCTATTAGTGATTTAGATAGGCTAAATAAATTATTACAACAAGCGATCGCTATTGATAGTTTAGATGATTTTCCTCAAAGTATAGTGCTGTAGTCAGAATTATATTTTCAATGCAGTTTAACCAAAACTTTTGATCACAATAATCGCCAAAAATCCTAACAAAGTAGATAGTCCGACAATAGAACCTTCTTTGGCATAAGCTTCGGGGAGCATAGTTTCCGAGATAACCGTTAGCATTGCCCCTGCTGCGATTGACTCTAGCAGGGAAATAGCCGATTCAGGCACATCTGAGAATATCTGAGAGCCGATCGCTGATAAGATTCCTGTTATCAACATAATAGATGTCCACATCCCCAAAATCTTAGGGAAGGAGAAACCTTGTTGTTTCATTCCTTCAGAGCTTGATAGGGCTTCAGGATAGTTAGAGAGCAATAATCCCGCCAGCAGCGAAGGACTCAAAGGGTTAGTAACCAAATGTATGATGAGCGTGAGTTATAAATGATAATTCGCCAATAGTATCTGCTTTAGACAAGACTACACGATATATAGTGCTTGACTTTTTGTACGTTTTCTTAACTTATCATCAATGACAGTTAATGTCGCATTTAATACTTTTTATCCCCATAGTAATCACTTAAGATTCTGTTAATAAATGAATATAGAGGAAGAGATAAGCGTTATGGGATATGAGCCAAGAACACAGGCTATCTATCAAATTACAGAAAGAGAAGCGATCTCGGTAAAGCCCCCAGAAACTTTAGAGGATATGTGGGCAACTGATGTCTTTAGTTTAAATAAGATGCAGGCTTGTCTTCCCAAGGCTATCTTCAAATCACTGAAAAAAACCATCTTATCCGATGCCAAACTCGATCCTTCCATGGCTGATATTGTAGCTTCAGCAATGAAAGACTGGGCAATGTCCAAAGGCGCACTTTACTATGCCCATGTGTTTTATCCCTTAACTAACGCCACAGCAGAAAAGCACGATGGTTTTATCTCAGTACAAAGTGATGGCACGGTAATTTCTGAATTTTCTGGTAAAACTTTGATCAAAGGCGAACCCGATGGCTCTTCCTTTCCTAACGGTGGTATTCGCTCAACTTTTGAAGCAAGAGGTTATACCGCTTGGGATGTCACTTCTCCTGCCTACGTCATGGAAACCGACAATGGCGTAACTTTATGTATACCCACTGTCTTCGTTTCTTGGACAGGGGAAGCTCTTGACAAAAAAATTCCCTTGCTGCGTTCTATCGAGGCGATGGATAAATCTGCCAGAAAAGTTCTTAAGCAACTCGGATATAGCGATGTAGCGCCTGTAAGCTCTAGCTGTGGGGCAGAACAAGAATACTTTCTAGTGGATGCTACTTTTGCTAATAGTCGTCCTGATTTGCTGTTAACTGGAAGAACTTTATTTGGGAAACTTCCAGCCAAAGGTCAGCAATTTGACGATCATTACTTTGGCGCTATCCCAGAAAGGGTTCAGGTCTTTATGCAGGAAGTAGAGAGAAGAATGTATCGTTTAGGCATTCCTGCTAAAACTAGACACAACGAAGTTGCTCCTGGTCAGTTTGAGCTAGCACCATATTTTGAATCAGCCGATGCTGCTGCCGACCATCAGCAGCTAACCATGACCATTTTACGCAATACTGCCAAAAAGCATGGTTTTGTCTGCTTACTTCACGAAAAACCATTTGCTGGGATTAACGGTTCGGGTAAGCACGTCAACTGGTCAGTAAGCAATTCCACTCAGGGAAATTTGCTTGATCCAGGAGATAATCCTCACGAAAACATGCAATTTTTAACCTTTTGTGCTGCGGTAATTCGTGGAGTACATAAGTTTGGTCCATTATTCCGTGCTGTGGTAGCTACTGCTAGCAACGATCATAGATTAGGTGCCAATGAAGCTACTGCTAGCAACGATCATAGATTAGGTGCCAATGAAGCTCCTCCAGCAATTATTTCTGTTTATTTAGGTACTCAGTTAGAAGATGTGTTCGAGCAGATTAAAAAAGGTGAGCTTACAGGTTGTAAAGCTAGTGATGTAATGGATTTTGGCATATCAACTTTGCCTACATTTACTAAAGACTCTGGAGACAGAAATCGAACTTCACCTTTTGCCTTTACTGGTAATCGTTTTGAATTTCGTGCCGTAGGTTCCCACCAGTCTGTTGCTGGCCCATTGATTGCCATGAATACAGTTTTGGCGGATTCCTTAGATTGGATCTCAAATAAGCTGGAGGTTGAGTTTGCAGCAGGAACTGAACTTGAACCTGCTATCTTCGGCATAATTAAGGAAATCATGGAAGATCATGGTGCGGTTGTCTTTGGAGGAGATGGCTATTCAAAAGCATGGCACACAATGGCTGTGGAAGAACGGGGTTTACTTAATTTACCCACCACCGCTGATGCTCTGCCTTATTTAAAACACAAGTCCATTGAAGAATTATTTGAGAAAACTGGTGTTCTTTCGCCGACAGAGTTGGAAAGTCGTTTTGAAGTGTATGCAGAGCAGTATATACTTTCAATTGAGGTAGAAGCCAAGTTAGTAGTAGACATGGCAAAGACCTTGATTTATCCCGCAGCAGTTAAATACGTAACAGAATTATCAGCAGCTATTTCAGGGTTTAAAGAACTAGGCATTGATTTTAATCTTAAAATTGCCAAAAAAGCTGGTGAGCTAACTAATGAATTAGTCGATCTGACGAGTAAATTGGCAGATGCTTTGGAGCTAGAAGATTTTGACTCTACTGAAGAACATATGCAGTATTTTGCCAAAACTATTCGTCCTTTAATGGATGAAATTAGAGAATGTGCAGATGTTTTAGAAGGAGAGCTATCGGATGAACTTTGGCCCTTACCTAAGTATCAAGAAATGTTGTTTATCAAGTAACATTAACAATTTTGATATTTGTATATTAGTGAAGTAGTGAAGTATAGTTACAGTTGTCTTTCCTCTCCTGCTTCCTAAAAGTACACAATTAATTTTGTCTGGGCACTGCTAAGTGCCTCTAGTAAAGCTATAGAGCTAGAGATGAGCAAAATTGGCTAACCAAAGCTTTCCAGTTTTACGTTAACTTAATACGAGGAATTGAAAACATGAATAAGCAAGATTCAAATGGAAAGGTTGCCACAATAAAAACAAACGAAGGCAAAGGAAAAGGTAAATCTAAAAAAATAAGTAAAAAGAAATATGAAAAAGAATTAGCCAAGCTCCAAATAGAGTTGGTTAAATTACAAAGATGGGTGCAACACAAAGGTTTAAAAGTTGTGGCTGTCTTTGAAGGACGGGATGCAGCAGGAAAAGGTGGTACGATAAAACGTATCAGTGAATGTTTAAATCCCCGTGTTTGTAAAGTTGCAGCTTTGGGAACACCGAGCGATCGCGAAAAAACTCAATGGTATTTTCAAAGATATGTGCCACATCTTCCCGCAGCAGGAGAAATAGTACTGTTCGACCGCAGCTGGTATAATCGCGCTGGGGTAGAGAAAGTCATGAACTTTTGCACCTATGACGAATATAACGAGTTTATGCGCTCTTGTCCCCAATTTGAAATGATGATTCAGCGCTCAGGAATAATTTTAATTAAATATTGGTTTTCTGTTAGCGACCACGAACAAGAAAAACGTTTTCAAGAACGAATCAAGATTCCTACTAAACGCTGGAAAATAAGCCCTATGGATTTAAAAGCGAGGGAAAAATGGGTAGATTATTCAAGAGCTAAAGATGATATGTTTGCAGCCACAGATATTCCTGAATCTCGTTGGCATGTAGTAGAGGCTGACGATAAAAAACGGGCGCGACTTAACTGTATCAGTCATTTCTTAGAAACAGTTCCCTATGAAGATCTGCCCCTCAACAAGATTGAGTTACCTCCCCGTCAAAGAGAAATAGACTATGAGCGCCCACCAATGAATACCCAAAAATTTGTTCCAGCCAAATATTAAAGGTATCTTTAATAGGAGAAATAAATTACAGCAAATAGTGAAATATAGATCAAAGCAACAAACTATTCTCTATTCTCTAACAGTATGTCATCTAATTTTCTGTCAAGATAGCAATATTTACATAAGTGACAAAACAACTGACTACTATTGTTCGATCACCTTTGGACAATAAATTATAAGCACTTTTAAAACTACCTCTAAGTTGATGATGTATTTTGCCTGAAAATTTTCGGGAGTACATAGTAGTGCCATCTTCAAATGTCTGACAATGCCATTCTTGAAAATTAGTTGTGATCTCGTTTAGTAAATTCATTATCTAGAAGCTTTTACTGTGACGGTTGTTCTTGAGCATTAATTTCGTAATGGTTACATTATTCCCCTTGACCTTGAATTAAATAACAAGTTTATCTGCAAGCATGTTATGAAATGATTACAAGCGTCTGATGTGAATTAGGAAAATTTGAACAACCCTACCAGAAACAATTCGGAGTACTCGCTACGGGAGAAGCAAGCTATGGAGTTGGAAGACTACTAACTACTGATCGTTAAATATTAACTAGTAATTAGTAATCAACCAGCAACCGAAACATCCATAAAAGCATTACCTCCTGCTCCCACTAAATCGTCAGGGTTGACTCCATTAAGAATAGCTAAAGTTTCATCACCAAAAGAAAGCGCGGTATTACTGTCAAGTTGAGTAATTGAAACTGTTTCAGCAGTGATGCCAGTATAAAAGACTAACACGGATCTTCACGGTAAAGAAAGCCCCCCTAATTTCTGTGAGGAAATCTCATCAAGAATAGGATGCGCCTTTAAAAATCAGTTTTTTACCACCCAGCCAATTGATCCGTCCTACATTCCGCAGGTTCCTCAACAGAGGAAATAATATTTTTGACAGGCTGAACCGAGGAAGCGCAAAATGTGTCTTTGTGAATCGTTTAACTTAATCGACCATTTTCGACCATCCACCCAAACCAAATGCACGGACTGAAAACATTGCAGCACCCAACGCAGTGTTGGTCGCTCTGTTGCCTTACCCCGTTGATTGGGAATCGTTTCTATTGCCTCGGCTAAAGATTCCGCGAAGTTGTCGTTGACCGATGCTGTAGACCAACAAACATAAGCCCATAATCATGGCCAGGGCGGCTACTCGCTGAGGTAACTTGACAAACATCCGAGAGGCAAAAAAGAGGGGGTCTTTGAGGAATCGAAAGCCTCGTTCACACGACTGCTGATTTTTGTACTCTTGCAGAATCGTCTCATTTGGCCACAGCTGATCATCGAGCAAGTTAGTCGCCAAAATGAATCGTCCTGCTTGGGTTCGCTGGGCTTCAACTGCTGCTTCATTGAGGGCTAAAGTCCCTTGAATATGATAAGTGTAGCGTTTTGGTGACTCTCCTTTGCGGGGACGACCAGGTCGTTCATAGTGAGGCTTCAATTGTACCTCAATGTCAGTCAAGCGATGATACTTAAGCTTTTTGTCAAAGGCGTTGGCCGCATCTAGGGCATCAGTCTCACAAGCGAAGGGATGAGCACTCAACTCTTTAAGTGCTTTGGCTTGTTTGGTTTTCGCCTTGGCAATACGCTTGTCTAATTGTTTGAGGTCAGCTTGTTGGCGCGACTCGCTTTGGACCACCAACCAGCGCTGGCGAACTCCCGCGTAAGTGCTACACACTTCGACCATGGTGTAGTTGTCCCCGCAACTGGGTATGAACAGCTCCGACGGTAGAGTCTGCATCAACTGTTGCGCCTCGGCAATGGTGGCAGGAACACGGCTAATCCAAGGAGTCTCTCCTAAGGCTTGAAGATTCTCTTCACTGTAGAGGGCGGCATCAGCCACGTAAACTTCAGGTTGGGCTGCTTTCCACTGCTGCCGAAATTCCGCGAGCACTTCGGTGAATACGGCTTGGTCATTATCATTGCCATTACCCACTCGTAAGTACAACGGAACATCACCATCTCCACTGGTAATCATTGCTCCTAGTAAACTGCTTGAGATCGGGTCGATAGTCTCTCGAATAGCCGTGGGTAATCTCAATCGGTACTGCTTCGGCATTCTCTTCGGCTTCTTTCTTGGGGGAGATTGCACCACCCGATTGCTCTTCTGGCTCAATCTCCTTCTCTGGCTGGTCATTGAGGTATTTCCCTAGAACACACATGCTACTTCCATCAAGGTGGACTTGTTTAATGCTTACCCCGAAACGTTTCACTGCTGCCAGGGACAGCTCCATGAACACACGGGTTAATCCTTTCTTATAGAGCTGGTCCAGAACCCGACCGATGCGACTATCATGTTTGGTGTTCTGGTTTTACTCCTTGACCAATCAAGTGTTCCGTGGCTTTGCCCACGAAGAATTGACTAAACAGGTACAACGGTGCTGTCGAACCTAAGCAGTTGAGAATAAGAGCTTTGACTACATTCCCAGCACTGATTACTTCTAGGGGAAGGGTCCCTAGCAAGCGATTGATAATTTCGACCATCCCGATTTCATCTACTATGCCTGCAATGATTCCGAGATGGTTAACGTCCTGAACATCGATTTCAATAGGTTGGTTCTGGTTCAATGGCTCAAATTGAAAGACTTTCAATAAATATCTCATCTTTCAGCCAACCTGCTGAATGTAGGATCCGTAATTCTTGTTTTGGTTCAAGAGCTGTAAGGATCAATGGCAGATGTCTTTTCTTCTTTAGCTCGACGGTAATAGAGTCCTGCTCTACTGTGATTGTGCCGCTGTTGTGTATAAACTTCCTGTAGAGAGTTTCTGCGGTACAGCGGTATCCCTCAAGATTTCTGCAAAGAGTACAGATTATACGCAAGAATGCTCATGGTGAGATCAAAGTCGACCTTGATGACCATAGCTGATGAGAGTCTGTTAAGGTGAAAAAACTCAATTTGTTCAGAAATGGTTTTTTCTACTATCCATCTTCTGGCGTACTTCCGCACTATGTGCTCGATGGATAAGTCAAAATCGTTAGTAATTATGAGCGCGGGTTTTATTCTTCCAGAGCCAAAGATAGCGATAGCAGCGAATAGTATCTCCATACGCTTTCAGGTATATCTTCTCATCAATTACTTTTTTCTGCGCCCTGGTTGAGGTCTTTGAAAAAACTTATACGCTGGCTCCTCGTTATCCCGCAGCAAACGCTTAAAGTCTCTTGTCAGCGCATAAACAGTACTCACGGAGTATCCAAAGTGTTCGGCAACCTCCTGGGCTGTTTTCTCCTGCACATAGAACATTCGGAGCGCCTCGTAGTGAGATTGAGGCGTGCTTTTTGGAGAAAGGAAAAAATCAACTTCTGCTTTCATAAAATTAGGGTTGATTTATTACCGTAAAACACCTATTAAAGAGTACGTAAAAACTGCAGTAAATATTCTCTTTGCTCAAATAAAGCTTTAAAATAGCCATTTATACTACCGCAGAGCCGACAATGAGGACTTAAAAGAATCCTCGGGCCATAGAATAGACCTCTTTGTTATACCCTAATCATACCTAATTAAAGAAATACCTGCAAGAGGTAAGTGTATGATTTCTAAGGATTATTTAGGGACTCACGTTGATTGGATTAGGGGAACTTTTCTTACCGTGAATATCCGTGATTAAACAAATTGGTTCGAGAATTAAGATTATTGGCGCACAGTGGAATTCAAACAATGTGCCTCAGATGCTCAAACTTCGATGTGCCTATTTGAATGGCGATCTGACTTTAGGTATTTCTGCCTAACTAAAAAGTGAGATGCTCCCAGCAGAATTCCTACGCAAAGTGCCTCTAGAATAACAGTACAATATATAACGAATGTTTACATTGCGTAATATTCGCTATAAATCCAGCATTTGGTTACAAATATGAATCTATCAATAGGAATCATCAGTATCAGTCTTTTACTGGGATTAATGACAATTTTGTTTATTTTTAGAATTGTTCTTACCTGGTATCCCCAAGCGCAGCTCACCAAGTTTCCCTTTAGCCTGATTGTTTTTCCCACTGAGCCTTTCCTAAAACCTCTACGTAAGATAGTTTCTCCCATTGGAGGAGTAGACATAACACCGATTATCCTGGTGGGAATTTGCACTCTTCTACGAGAAATTTTAGTCGGTCAACAGGGATTAATCACTATGGCATTGAATCATTAATTGAAAGTCTGGCAATGAAACTTTTGATGATTGCTTATGATGATTGCTCAGACATGATGTATTACGTCTCTACTGACTTGTTTAAAAGAGCGCTAATCATTAAGATGTTCGGCAATAAAGTTCGTATAGATCTCACCTTCAAGAAAGGCAGGAACTTCCAAAATCTTTTGGTGAAACTCAATAGTAGTAGGAACTCCAGTAATAGCACATTCTCTTAAGGCTCGCTTCATTCGCTTAATTGCCACATCGCGGTTTTCTGCCCAGACAATCAATTTGCCAATTAGGGAATCATAATAGGGGGGGATTTCATAGTCTGTATAGACATGAGAATCCATTCTTACTCCTGGTCCACCTGGGGGTAAATAAGCGCTAATGCGTCCTGGATGGGGACGGAAATTATGTTTCGGATCTTCTGCATTAATTCGACATTCGATCGCATGACCCCTTAAAACTACCTGATCTTGAGTGAATCTTAGTTTTTCCCCCTGAGCTACTCGAATTTGTTCCGCAATCAGATCAATACCTGTTACCATTTCAGTCACAGGATGTTCTACTTGAATCCGAGTGTTCATTTCCATAAAGTAGAAATCACCCGATTTATCTAGCAGAAACTCCACTGTTCCTGCGCCAACATAATTAATCGATTGAGCTGCTTTAACCGCAGCATCTCCCATTTTTTGCCGTAATTCAGGACTTAAAACTGCGCTGGGAGCTTCTTCAAGTAGTTTCTGGTGACGACGTTGAATCGAGCAGTCTCGTTCTCCCAAATGAACCACATTGCCGTGGCTATCGGCAATAATCTGAAACTCAATATGACGGGGACATTCAACAAACTTTTCTAGATACACTCCCCCATTGCCAAATGCAGCCTCTGCTTCTCCCTGAGCAGCCTGGAACATCCTCACCAAGTCCGTTTCGTCTCGTACTAAGCGCATTCCTCTCCCGCCACCACCAGCAGTTGCCTTAATCATTACGGGATAGCCAATTTTTCCCGCCACGGTTTTGGCTTCCGCTTCATCTCGCAACAAACCATTACTACCAGGAACAGTCGGGACTCCCGCTTCCTGCATGGTTCTTTTAGCTGTAGATTTATCACCCATTGCCAACATCGCTTCTTTAGAAGGACCGATAAAAGTCAATTGATGGTCGTTACAAATTTCTACAAAACGGGCATTCTCCGCTAAAAAACCATATCCAGGATGAATTGCCGTAGCATTACGAGTCAAAGCAGCAGCAATGATGTTAGGAATATTTAAGTAACTCTTCCCAGATGGAGGTAATCCAATACATACACTTTCATCTGCCAACTGAACGTGGAGAGCTTGGCGATCAATAGTGGAGTGTACGGCGACAGTGGCAATTCCCATTTCAGCACAGGTGTGTAAAATGCGTAGAGCAATTTCTCCTCGATTGGCGATCAGAATTTTGTCAAACTGCATTCTGCATTCTTTGAGTAGATAACTAGAGTCATATTTTAGAATAGAGCCTTTCACGACACATAAAAAGAGGCGAATCTTATTTATCGCTCAATTGTGAAGGTGGACGATCATCACTCCAACCCCACCAAGCAGTATCACATTCACATAGATAAAATTCCTGATATTTACGTTTATTCTTTATGCTTACGGGCGCACGACGATTGAGCCAGACATTCTTCGCCTTGGCGGGCATTGCTTTACAACTGGGACAACAAAAATTGACCGCATGAACTGCTGATTTACTCCATTCTGGTGGCACTAGGGCGAAGGCATCCATAAAACTTATCAGGAATTGAGAATTAACAAGCAAAATAAAAATAACTTATCTACATCAAGCATATAGGCAAGTTTGATTTATCTTTATCATTTTACCAAAAAGCTGAAAGCTACAAGCCTTAAGCTACCTCGGTGCCGTTAGAGCACCAATTCAGTAATCATAAGTGGCTAGTAAAGTGAGACAAGGAAGACAAGGCGGACTAGACAGACAAGGGGAAAATAGGCAAAGAATCCATCAAAAGTCATGAAGATTTAGTAGTTTAGTTCCCGCTATTGAATCTAGTTTTTGTTCTAAGATAAGTTCTGATGAGACATTACTAGCCAAATTTTTATTATGGTCAAGACTGCTTCGACAATGCTGCCTTTAGGTACTGCTGCACCGGAATTTCAACTTCCCGATGTGGTGTCGGGTAAAACTATTTCTTTAGCAACATTTAGGGATAGTAAAGCTTTACTATTGATGTTTCTCTGTCAGCACTGTCCTTTTGTGAAGCACGTTCAATCAGAACTAGCTAAAATCGGTCAAGACTATAGTGAGCAACCTCTTGGTATCGTGGCGATTAGTGCTAACGACGTGGTGAATTACCCTGATGACTCTCCTGAAAAGCTAAAGCAGATGGCAGAAGAGTTGAACTTTAACTTTCCCATATGTTATGACGAAAGCCAAGAAGTAAGTAAATCATATACCGCTGCCTGTACTCCCGATTTCTTTTTGTTTGATGGTTCGGGAAAACTCGCTTATCGTGGTCAACTAGATGATAGCCGTCCCAGTAATGATCTTCCTGTAACTGGTAAAGATCTGCGTCAAGCAATTAATGCAGTCTTGCAAGAGCGAACAATAGACTTTGAACAGAAGCCAAGTATTGGCTGCAATATTAAGTGGAAACCTGGAAATGCACCAGAGTATTTTGGCTAATGTATAGATGACGCTTGAGAGGAAATCTTCAGCTTTAATTTCTTGATCAAAGAATAGAGCCAAAAATCCTTAAACGGGTCTACATATTTAGCCAGTGACCACACAACAAAACAAGCTTGCTCCACAACTTGCAACAATGGTAAATCGTCCTCAGAATCAGTGACCAAGATTGCAGATTTAATTTCCGACTCTGATAACACTTCTTGCATCATTAATAATTTGCCCTTCTGGCGATCGCGTGCCCCTTGCCATAATTTACAGCATACTAATAAGTCGTATTTTATCGGCATCTGCTCAAGTATAGGATTGATTATAAAGTTAAATCCTAAGCTGGCGACAACCACTGAAGCATCGGCATTACTATCTACAGCGGAAATTAATTCGGTATTGCTGTAGTCTTGAGCTAATTTTTTGGCTTTTTGCTGCCAAAATAACAGCGTCCAGGGTAACAAGATAGTGGGAATAGTAACTAAAAACCAATCTCTAGTCTCAATACCTCTAAATGGTTTTGGTAGCCAAACCCAAGGTCTGATTATCTTTAAGAGAATTATCAAAACCAAGCCAATCAGACGGGGACGTAAACTGTTTATATATTCAGCCGTAGAATTTCTTAAGAGTAATGTTTCGTCAAAATCGAGTATTATCGGGTTGTTTTTGGTGGCATCGGCGATCGCAGCGATCGCCACATTGGGATCAAGCAATTCAATCTGATTGTTTTTCATGAGGAAAAATTATCAATCGGTTCAAAATAGCGACAACCTTTACAGGGTCCTTCGGTGTTAACCGCACAACGTATAATCTCGGAACGGGCATTAAAGCGACAATTGGCATTGCCAACAATATAGCGATCGCCGATCAACGTAGTTTCTTCGGGTCTTTTGGATTCTTGAACATGGAGAGTGGCTTTGTCAAAACGATAGCCTCCGACGCGATATTGATAGAAATGATGACGCTCTAGGATGGCGTAGGTTTTCCCTTCAAAGTCCATGTAATTGCCTGGTTGGAGACGCCGATCAAGATTAAGTCTACCGATACATTGACGCGCAGGAGTAAGAATAATTTCTGTAGGTAAGAGGTTTTTCTGGATCGACATGAATCCTGATTTAAGGTCTGAGCTTAATTTAACTTTTAGGCTGGGAAGTCCCACGCCTACCGCTTGCGGAGGCGATGGGATGAAAAGCCTGTGAAACGGAACGGAGTGGAGTTGAACAAATTGATACATTTTGGCAAATCTTTATATACCAAAGTTTTTAGCCGTTGTATTATTTTTATGTGCATAAAATCGAGCTATAAATCGCTGTAAATTTGTACAATTAGCACCTAGAAAATTCAAGATAGAAGGTTCTGCAAGAAAGTCTTGTAGGTAAAATCTTGAGCGTAATTAGATGTAAAGCGTAAATTCATTTGTTTTTACGTTAGTACCGATGGTCTATCGGGTCAAGAAATTGACTGTCAAATAGTCGATCTGTCGGGGGATTATGATAGCTGTCATGATTCTAGATAAGAGGCTCGGGGCAGTAAGGTTCATCTCGCGAGGGATGAAGCCCACGCTATAAGCAATGACGGAGCGCAGGCTCCGTCAGTGGTTTAGCGGTGGGAGAAGTCACAATGTTAGCCTGTCCTGACTGCATTGGCAGCAATTATGAAACAGCTAAGTAAAATTAGCGCATTGTCTGAAGTTGGCTACCCAAGTAATTATCAAAGGTTATAACTGCAAATCAATACATCATTATCATTGTGTATATCTTCCTATTAGGCTAGCGAAAAATAGTAATGCTTAATGCTTATTTTAGGTAATTGATATTGATGGCGTTGGTGAATTAAGCTCTAAAAGACTACGAAAAGTATTGTTAGGGGTTTCATACATTAATAATCACCAACGCCATATTAATTAACTGGCGTTTTTGGGAATCCTAGGCTCAATACTGCTATGTGGTTGGATTATGTGGTTATGGATCAAGAGTTGATTGTCAAAGCCTTAAAAAGTGCCTGTGGGAATAAGAATTTTAAGTTTCAAGTTGTTACTCAAAATGACCAACTCCATATCTATGTCAACCACAGAACAGATTATCAGCCAGACTATGAACTGTTAGAAGAAACTGTGAGTATTGCGATCGCATCTTTAGCTCTGGATTCTCTGGATTCTGTCTGGCTATACTGTCGTCCGTTGGGAAAAGTTGAACCTGATTGGCAAATTTTTGTAGAATTACCCACCCAAGCTACGAGGAAAGACGGCGATACTATCGGCAGTAATGAAGATCTCGAATCAGAAATCGATTTTGTAGAATTTGAGGATTTTCCTACAGATAATAGCACTGGTGCGGACACTGGCTTACTCCAAGATACAGGGATGGTGCATAAAAATTTCTTTAAAGAAGAGGAAATTAATACTATTGCTGCTACTGTCACCACAGAAACTGGCTTTGAGGAAGATGCATTAGATGAATTGGATTTTGAGGATTTCTTGGAAGATGATAGTACTGGTGATACTGGCTTGCTACATGATACGGGTTTAATTCACGGTTCTCCCCTTAAAGAAGAAGAGATAAACTTTAATACTTTTACAATTAGTGAAATCGAGTCAGAAATTGTAGAATCTCCTGATTTAGATTTAAACGACAATAGCTTTGCTCAATATTGTTTTGTGACTAATAAGAAGTTGCTTACCAGCGACATAATCCCTCCAGGCAAAGAAATAATGCGTCTGGTTAAGTTTTTTCATCATCTATCTGAAAATAATCAACATAAACTACTGCCAATTCTAGATAGCTATTTTCTGCACGCAGAGGCTCCTAATCTGGAAAAAATGGCGATCGCAATCCAAAAATGGTTTAAACAAATTGGTGAATTAAATTATGATGATCGACAGATGGTTGCTATTTGGCTGAGTCGCTACTGCTTTGATACGGAAACTACCTTAGAGGAATTTAAAGCAATTGCAGCTCAACATGCTACTGTCTCAATGAAAAAAAAAGCTAAGGGTCGCAGCACAGAATACAGCTTTACCTCCCTTAATTCCAACCCCTCTTCAGCTAAGAGTGAACAACCAGATGAGTTAACAGAGAAAGGATTCCATCTGCCTCCCATCTTTAAAAAGCTGATCTTACCTGGTGTCTGGATACTGGCTACGGTAATTTTGCTCGTACTAGGAATAATGAGTAACAACTCTACTACCATCATTGCCTCCCAACAAATTCCCAGTCTTTGCAGCAATACTATAGGCTCAACTAACTACTGCCGTTTAGCTGTTAATTTGGCAGGGGAAAAGACCATAGCCCAACCACCCAAGAGCCTTTTTCCTCTAACAGAAGTAACAGAAACAGTTGCTACCTATGGCTGCGAACGATATGCTAATCTTAAAGCAAAGATTTCTAGTAATATTGCTCCCGAACAAACCCCAGTAAGATCAAGCTATGGCGAAAAGATTTTTCCTCATATTTATGTAATTTCAGCCGAGCAGAAAAATGTCAAGCAGGGAGGACATACCAAAGTAGGTTGCGTTTACACTACAGGACAAGGACAGCGATCGCCTAAATTATTGGCGGCAGATATTATTCCTTCTAATTGGCCGACAGAACATTATCAAAAACAAGCTAGATTGAATGCTAATTTGTCGTTTGGCATCTTTACTAAACCGATTAACCTGGGCTTATATACAATATTTGCTGCCTTGGGTATCGCCCTCGCTTCCTGGTCAAATATGGGTATCAAAATTAATCACCCTCAGACAATCTATTTAGTAGCTTTGATCTTGGGTATTGTTCAAGTTATTTCTTCCTCGATAACATCAACATTTTTGGGCATAGTTGGCACAGTTGCTTTACCAATTTTGGCGATATTTATTGCCAGTCTATTAATCAAAGATTTTCAGATCAACTGGAATCGTGGATATCCGCTGATTGCTACGAGTGTGTTGATGATGATTGCAATTCAATTTTTATTTTATGTTCTTTGTTTAGGCTTAATTAACGGCTTAGTTTAGTTAATTGGTAGTTAATTCGGCGTTGGCGATTTAATGTATACCACAAGGGTATAGTGTCAGCTATTAGCTTTTGAGCCCCTGATTAGAAGCGATAATTGTAGTCATCATGCCTAGATTCACCAACGCCGTTAATTCTTAATGCAATCTCACCCCGACTTGTGATCGAGATCATCATTTTTTTTCATGAGATAGTAGATATTAGAGAAGAGATAGAGCTATGCAACAGATACTTTCTGTTACATGAACTTAACCCCAGTTTGGTACCTGGGGTTTTTTTTGCCAAATTTTGGCGATACATTTAGGTTAGAGCAAAGAGCAAAGAGTGGTTCATCTTTACTCAAAGATTACTAGGTCTAGGTATAATATATGATAGTCGAGAAATGATAATCGAGAAATAAATTACTCAGCAAGCTAGATTCTACAGACCCTATTACTTGTAATGAGATTAAAATCGGTAATTTTTTGATTGAGGAATGCAGCCAGATGCAAATGCGGATGTTTATGTGGCGATGGCAACATAGGTTTCAAGATGCGATCGCATCTCTGCTAAAAAGTATCTTCCAAATTCTGGAATTGCCTATAGTCTCAAATACATTTATCATCGGCATTTCGGTTGATGACCAAAAAGTTGACCAAATTTGCCTCCAAGCAGAAGATTGTGGATTTTCTCCTGAAGAATTTAAAGAAGTATTTGCGATCGCTAAGGATAATTTTGATAGCGATCCTGAACAATTCTTTTTTATGGGTGCAGCACATCTAAATCAAGCTCATAAAGATTCTCTGTACCCCAAAGCACTGCGAAAAGCGGTAAATTCTATTCTCAAACAGCATGATCTCAAACGAAAACAGGTTTCTTTTTGTAGTTTTCCCGTGCAAAAAAATGGTTACTGGATCATGACGGTGATTCAACTTAGACAACAAGACTTTGATAGTCAATATCGTTTAAAGAAAGACACCCATGAAGTCCACTCGATGCGAAGCCATAGAATTGAACGCTGTTTTCTGGAAGCCTTGATTTATCAGGTATTAGAAGAAACTAAGCTAGAACTTCAAAGACCATCTGAGGGTAATACTTCGTCGTTAGGCAATCCTGAGCGAGTGATTGAAGATGCTGCCTCCAGTCTGCTCAAATCCATAGAAGTCCATATCAACCAATGGAATAAAGTTGACTTACTATCTTTTGCCAATGCGATCTCCGCCGAGCGTTATGAAGGCGCAGCCAGCAAAGGAAAATTAATCATCTGTGGGACTAATCATCCCGATATTTCCGCCAAAGTCAAGTTACAAACTCCCATTAAGATCTATAACTACCGAGGAATTAGGAAACTGCTGGAAGTTTCCAGCGCCAAAATGGCTTTGCTCTGCGATGTTGAAAGCGTTTGGGGATTAGGAATAGCTCTTGATACCTATCAACCAGGGCGCGAAAACCTGTTTGAAATTAGATTTGCTGAATATCATACCTGGGAATTAGTCCATGGCGAGAATATCATGCTGCGAGTTAAATATCGACAAGCCAGATTACCCAGAGCGCGTTTTGATAAAAAGCTGTTTTGCGATCGCGTTTCTGAACTGTTTCAAGTCAATCAAACAACAGCTAATATTCTTGTCAAGGCAGTTGAAACAGCAGTCAAACAACGCCATGGTACGATATTAGTCATTACCCCTAAAGCTGAACAAGAAAGCCAGCGATTAGCTGCACAAAGTACCCTAATTGAACCAGTGATTGTCTCCAAAGATATTATTTCTCACCTATCAAGCATTGATGGCGCCATCTTAATTTCACCCGAAGGCATTATTTATTCCTTTGGTGTAATCCTTGACGGGAAAGCCTCGGAAAATGGTAATTCCACCAGAGGTGCAAGATACAACTCAGCGATACGCTATATCGATGGAGAAAAAAGCCGTAATATTAACTGCTTGGCATTGATTGTTTCAGAAGATGGTTATGTTGATTTGTATCCTAATTTAAACAGTTGAGTTGTGATTTGCTGAGGCAAGTGCGATCGCTAAGTTAGATATACAAGCTAACTTAAAAAATCAGCTTTAAACCAGAGCAGGTCAAATAGCTAGCTTACTCAGTCTTTTACACAATCTTGTTACAATATTAATTCATAATTATAAATTACAAATTATTTTATAGAGTGATAGTCAAGAATAGTCAGAATGTACAGAATTATTGAACATTTTTTATTGAGTCGCAAATTACAATCTACGTCTGATAAAAGATTAGTTCATCAATCTATCAGAGCTAAAGCAGTTAATCTACACCAGGCAATTCCTCAGACTACTACCAGTATTTTGACCGTCGTCACAACTGCTATGATTAGTTGTTCCAGTTTTTTCTTAACAACTCAGTCCGCCGAAGCCGCTGTTGGACCCTACTGTCAGTTTGCTCCCGAAGAAGTTGAGGCAAAAGAGAAACTTCTCAAAGCATCTTTAGCCAAAGAGCAAACCACACCAGAATATGATGCCATTGTTCAACAACACAGGGAAATGTTACAGCTTTGCCGTAGCCAAACTTGGCCCGAAGAACAAGCCATTTGGTTGCGTCTTTATCCTTGCGATATTAGTCCTGGCTCCATAGATCATGTCTTAGATCGCATTGTCAATTTGGGCTACAGTAAAATACATTTAGAAGTCTTTTATGACAGTCAAGTTTTATTGCCCCCAGCAGATAATCCTACCCCCTGGGTATCAGTAGTGCGATCGCCAGAAGGAGATAACATCGATCTATTGCAACAGGTGATCGATAAGGGACGCCAACGAGGTTTACAGGTCTATGCTTGGCTATTTACGATGAATTTTGGCTATACCTATGCTCAACGTTCTGACCGACAGGAAGCTCTAGCGCGCAATGGCACAGGTGAAAACAGTTTAACTTATGTCCATGATCGCTCTCAGGCTTTTATCGATCCCTATTCTCGTCAAGCACAAACAGACTACTACAATCTGGTAGAGGCTGTGCTTAAACGCCAACCAGACGGCATTTTGTTTGATTATGTTCGCTATCCTCGCGGTATTGGCGGACAATCTTTGGTAAATAGTGTTAAAGACCTCTGGATTTATGGGAAATCATCTCTCAATGCTTTATACAATCGCGCTAGTAATAAAAAGGAATTAGCTTTAATCAAGAAGTATATTGATAAGGGTAATTTGACGGCTCAAGATATAGAAATTGCCGATCAGCTTTACCCAAACGAGAGTATAGCTATGTGGCAAGATCGACACCACACTTTAGATTCAAAAGCCCCAACGTCATCTCGCCATAGTCAGTTAAAGCAAGAACTCTGGTTCTTTTCTGTAGCTCATGCTGTCCAGGGGGTCATTGATTTTCTTTCTTTGGCAGCTAAACAAGCACAAAATAGACAACTTCCTGTGGGAACAGTATTTTTCCCTGATGCTAATCGCTCAGTTGGTAGTACAGGATTTGATTCACGTCTACAGGCTTGGGATAAATTTCCAACAGATTTAGAATGGCATCCTATGGCTTATGGGATTTGCCAAGAAGAAACTTATTGTGTTACCGAGCAGATAGAGAGCGTCCTCAAAACAGCGCCCAAAACAACTAAAGTAATTCCTGCTTTGGCTGGTGCTTGGGGTAAAGCATACCGTCAACATCTTCCCCTAGAAACTCAGATAGAAGCCTTGCGTAAAGCAACTCCAGAAGTTAATTCTATCAGTCATTTTAGTTATGCTTGGCAAGAGCCAGATCTCGATCGGCAACGTAAATCATGTGATTTCCTGTGAAACGTTGGATTTGTGACTCGTATCTGCTATGATAAAAACCGTTACAAATTAGCGGATGTGGCGGAATTGGTAGACGCGCCAGATTTAGGTTCTGGTGTTTTCGGACGTGAAGGTTCAAGTCCTTTCATCCGCATAATATATAGAAAAGCGATCGCTCTTGGGAGTGATCGCTTTTCATTTTTTTCTGAGGAATTCTAATCAATGTAAACAAATATTACAAAATTCTCAACCGTGGGTAAAAGTAAAACTGATCGGGGAAGTAATAAGATGACCAATATCTAATTTTCCTCTAGATATTACGGTCAAACTCAGAGATGGGCAGTGGCAAAGTATAAAAGTTATCTTCTAAATATATATATATATATATATACGGTTACAGTACTTAGTTTCATAGAAGAGCATTTATATTTTATTATATTTTATATATAATAAGCACTGCTCATTTTTTTTCTAGATTGAAATTGACGCTCCAGTTAAACCTCGTCCACATTCAAAACTGGAGTTTTGAAATAAAAAGACAGATCCCGTAAAACCTTTTCCCTTTTCCCTTTTCCCTTTTCCCTTTAACCGTTTCCCCCAAACAAATACGAAAACTACAGGTTTCAAACTAGACGCGGTTTAGGGACAGTTTTGTGGTGGCTAAGAAACTTCAATTATGGCGATCTCCCCGTCATCCCATAATCTTCAGTTATTGTCCTGTCCTTAGTTATGCATCATCAATTGTGGGTCGATGCCTTTGAGCTATTGTAAGAATTCCCCAAGGGAAGAAAGATCGTTAATTCTTTACCCTGTTCTTGTCTTTGTCTAACGGTAAGCTTTCCTCCTAAAGCCTGGAAGATGTTCTTGGTTGCATCCAGATTCAGACTAAGACAACCTGTTGCTGGTTGAAAGGTAAGTAACTGTCCCAGGGATTTAAAAGGATTGTCAAGATTACTTGCTTGAGAAAGTACCTGAAGTTTAAGCTGATTTCCTGCCGTAGAGACAATGACGTCTACATGCCCTCCCGTGGGCAAACCACGGGTACAACTTTCCATCAACCCAGTTAATACTGTGTCTAACATATTAGGGTCACTAACTACTTTAGGCAGACTTGGAGGAAGGGTAAATTCTAGATCGACATTGCGTCGTTTCGCTTTTTCTTGCCAACGAGGAATACTTTGATGGAATACTTGCTCTAAAGAAAACGGCACCAAATCTACAGGTTTAGCAGTAGGAGGAGTAGATTCTAATTCAGCAGCACGGAAAATCAACTCCATACGCTCTATTTGATCAGTACACTCACGATCAATAGTTTGCAAACGCTGAACCACATTAGGCTTAAAGTCTTGCTTCCGCTTGAGCAGTAGTTTGGTTAAGGTGCGAATAGTGGTTAGGGGTGTACGTACTTCATGAGTAAGAGCCTGTAACAGTTCCATTTCCACATGACTAGTAGCCCCCTTGCCACTGAAAGCAGATTGAAGCTGATCTAATTTTGGAGTTGTCGCCATAGTTGCCACCTGACGTGAGGGAGATGTCAAAGCACTCAGATTAGATAAATGCTGTATTAAAAGACGGCTAAATCTGGTAACTAAACGATAATCTGGATCAGGCGGTGCAAATTGATCTACTAAGCGATCTAACTGTTGTAAATGGCTGTAATTGGCAACTACTAGGCGCGATCGCAAAGTTGCCCAAACTTGACCCAGAGTCACAGGAGCGAACGAGAAGTGAAACTTAGCATTGCCTTCGGAGTCTTGTCCTAAGATCAGGACTAAACCAAAGTTAGCCGTTAAAACAAAACAAAACTGCTCTTGACCAATGGGATCTTGCGGTATCAAAGGTAGCTTAATTAGAGGGGATGTATCTTGATTTACTACTTGCTCAATACCCGTTTGCTGATGACGACAGGGCATCAAAGCATTAACCTTAAAAGCATCTGTAGTAAATACTGCTGACTGGAATTTAGAGAGGAGATCGGGATTACTGAGCAGAGGTACAGGTGCAGAAAAAACCAGACCGAGCTTTGCCGAAGAGACTGTTTGTTGATGGCGATCAATTTCAGCTAAGAGAAGTTCTTCAACAGAAGAAATCGCGCTACGCCATTCTTGTTGGGCGTTTAGCTCCGCTAAACGATGCTTTTGCCTGTGGTGTTTTAGACTTACATTTCCTTCGGCTACCTGATCTACATCAGAAGGGGTAACAGTTTCCGTTTCACTGATGCTCTGTATCTTTTGTTCTCGATTCAGCACATCGCTTAGATTTTGCAGTAACCAGTTTTGCACGTTAGTATTCGACCTCCTCTCACTTCTCTTCTCTTAAGTAGTACCCAAACGAAAAAAATAAAGATAGTACTCGTGACCTCTATCGATACTATCTGTTTTGTATCGGTTTACCAAGAAGTAAAACCGAACTAGAGAAGTCGCAATCGCCGATGTATTTTTAAGAGATTAAATTAATAGAAGCAGCCCTTTCAAGGTCTCGTAATTTCCCCAAATTATAATTAGTTGAAAAAAATATAGTTTGTAGTTGGGGGGAATAACTAGAATGATTCTAAGTCAAGTATTTGAGCGCTGGCTGCCTGACACATCTATGTCAAACCCATATTTTTCGTGAAAATTTAATTTTGTTAATACAGTAAATCAATGCTTTCAAGCGATCGCTTTATTAGAAAATACCTTTTCAGCAGAAAAAACAAATTCTATACGGAGTAAGGTTTTGAGGCACTTGTGTCAGGCAGCCAGGGCTGATTCTCTTGCTTCTTTTCCTAAAGTCCAGTTACTACTCACGCGAAGCGATACTTGACTTTCTAGGGGTTAATATCTTCTAATATTTAGTACCTATGTTCTGAATAGACATATCAAGTTTTGTCCGAAATTGTCAAAATACTTGTCCTCGCCAACATCCCCTAGAAAAAAGTTATGGAAAGTTTAACTCCCGCCCAACAAGAACTGTACGATTGGCTAATCGAGTATATTAAGTCTACTCAACACGCGCCATCAATTAGGCAGATGATGAAAGCGATGAATTTGCGATCTCCTGCTCCTGTGCAAAGCCGATTAGAAAGATTGCGGAATAAAGGTTATATCGACTGGATTGATGGTAAAGCCCGCACCATTAGAATATTACACCAACCAGACAAAGGACTATCTATTAAAGGTGAAATCGCTGCGGGGGGTTTGGTTGAACCATTTAATGACGAAATGACTAGACTAGACTTGTCGGACTTATTTACTCAATCAGACTGCTATGTATTGCGAGTAGTGGGAGATAGCATGATTGAAGATTTAATTAATGAGGGAGATTATGCCATCATGCGATCGCTTTCATCGTCTACAGAAGTGAAGAATGGCGATATTGTCGCTGCTAGAGTATCGGGACACGGTACAACCCTCAAACACTTTTATCAAGAGCAAGAACAAGTAATTCTCAAGGCTGCTAATAAAAAATACGAACCAATCAAAGCAGAAGCCGAAAATGTTGAGATTCAAGGCATTTTAGTCGGTGTCTGGCGCTCAATTACTAGTTAAGTTGATTATCAATCTTTCATTTTATTCCTGCCTCCAAACTCTATGAGTTTATCCGACGAACTAAGAACTAGATTGGCATCACCGCTGAAAATAGGCTCAGTAGTTGTTGAAAGTCGTGTTTTACAGTCTCCTTTGTCTGGGGTGACTGATTTAGTCTTTCGGCGATTAGTAAGGCAATATGCTCCAAAATCGATGATGTATACCGAAATGGTAAGTGCCAAAGAGATCTATCATCTTCAAGAATTGCCGACAATTATGGCGATCGCACCTAACGAAGATCCGATTAGTATTCAGCTATTCGACTGTCGCCCAGACTTCATGGCAGAAGCAGCACGCAAGGCTGTGGCAGAGGGGGCAAATACCATTGATATTAATATGGGTTGCCCTGTCAATAAAATCACTAAAAAGGGGGGAGGCTCATCTTTATTACGTCAACCAGAAGTTGCGGAGGCGATCGTTAAAACTTTGGTAGAGGCAGTAGATGTTCCCGTAACCGTCAAGACGCGAATTGGTTGGGATGATCACGAGATTAATATTATCGATTTTGCCCGCAGAATGGAGAATCAGGGGGCACAAATGCTGACTCTGCATGCCCGTACCCGTGCCCAAGGCTATAACGGTACTGCTCGTTGGGAGTGGATTGCTAAAGTTAAACAAGCTTTATCAATTCCTGTGATTGCCAATGGTGATATCTTCTCAGTAGAAGCTGCTGTTAAGTGTCTCGAAATTACTCAGGCTGACGGGGTTATGTGTTCACGGGGTACTCTTGGCTATCCCTTTTTAGTGGGTGAAATCGATCATTTCTTGAAAACTGGATCAATATTGCCTCCTCCCTCTGTTGTTACTAAACTTCAGTGCGCTAAAGAACACTTATTAGGTTTATGGGAATATAAAGGACAACGAGGCATCTATCAATCCCGTAAACATTTAGCCTGGTATTGCAAAGGTTTTCCTGGCGCAGCAGAATTACGGGATCAGGTGTCTCAGATTGAAAGTTTAGAACAAGGATACGAAATATTAGACAAGGCTCTATCAGTTAACATTTCTATCTAAGATAACAAAAGAGTACCCCCACTAAAATGCCAAGGATGTAGCATTTAGTGGCGGGGTGATGCGGGCGGTCAACATTCTGGGGAGACCCCAGAATTACGCCCTTAGAATTTTGTTCAACAACATAAACATCGCAGCGCGTTCCCTAGCGTCTTAAAAAGACGCGGGGTCGCTGCTCATTGTAGCCATTCTTTACATTTTCTACACGAATAGTTGCACTGTGTAGGCTACAATACAACTATGCTTACTTTGACTTACGAGTACAAACTAGAACCAACTTCTGAACAGATCGAAAGCATTGAGAACACTCTTAATGTATGTCGCTCTGTTTGGAACTTTGCGCTCTCGTATCGTAAAGACTGGTGTAAGTCTCGGAAGTCTCCAATCAACGCTTGCTCAATTGAAGGTGAATACATCATGTCGGTTGATGAGCCATTCCCTAATTACCACGTACAAGCAAAACAACTAACAGAAGCCAAGAAAGATATTGAATTTCTCAAATCTGCCAATGCTCAAGTTTTACAGCAAACATTGAGAACATTAGATAGAGCATGGGACGACATGAAGAATCGCGGCTTTGGGTTTCCGAAGTTTAAAAACAAGTACCGATTGAGGTCATTTGTTTTTCCTCAGTTAAATAAAAACCCAATATCTTTTGACTCGATTAAGTTACCTGGGCTAAAAAGTGTTAAGTGGAGAATGTCTCGTCCAATTCCAGATGGGTTCGTTCCAAAGCAAGCAAGAATAGTAAGAAAAGCATCTGGTTATTTTGTGATGCTGTCACTACAGTTAAATATTGATGTTCCAAATCCATTGCCTCATGGACATCCCAGAGGTTTAGATCTAGGCTTTGACAAATTTATAGCTACCAGTGACGGCAAAGAGATTAAACGATCAAAGTTTCTCAAAACCCTACAATACAAGCTTAAATTGCTGTCCCGTAGACTGAGAAACAAACAAAAAGGCTCGAACAATCGACACAAGTTAAATCAGAAAATAGCTAGACTACATCAACGAATAAGTGATGCTCGTAAAGACTGGCACTTTAAACTAAGCCATCAACTCGTACAAGACACGGGAATGATATTTATTGAAGATCTCAATTTTGTATCTTGGCAAAGAGGAATGCTTTCTAAGGCATCAGCCGATGCTGGTTTTGGTCAATTCGTAAATATTCTTCAGTGGGTGTGCTGGAAGACAGACACTTATTTTGCCAAGGTAAATAAGGACGGCACAAGTCAGACTTGTCCTAACTGTGGCGCACATACGGGCAAGAAAGCTTTAGATGTTCGGGTTCACCACTGCCAAGAATGCGGGTACACAACCACAAGAGATGTAGCAGCTAGCCAAGAAATTAGAAATCGGGGAGTACAGGCGGTCGGGCAGATCGTCTTTCAAGCAAGACCTGCGTATGCTGGGGAAACCCCAGCACGCTTCCTTGCTCAAAATGTCTGCGGACTGGATGCGACGGGGAGTATTGGTAACAGTATTCTAGTTGGCACAGGGCGAAACAGAAAGACCAACTTGCGAGAGTTGGAATCCCCCACTATAGGCAATGACGAAGTGAAAACGGAGTCAGTGGTTTAGTGGCGGGAGGATGTCAATGTCTAGAATTTGGCAGGATCGAAGCTTCTCAAGAAGCTGATATAGCGTTTCTCGTATCTATGAGGTATACCTCGGTTGTGTTTGGGTAAAGGGAAAAGGTTAAAGGAAAAAAACTGTACCTCACTCATCTGAGAAACGCTATAGCTGATAGCTTAAAACTAATTAATTAGAACGAAGCTAATTCACACCAGAGGCAATACTGTTCGGTTAAGGAAAGTTGTTGGTTGGGACGAGCAGAGGGAGCAGGGGATGCAGGGGAGCAGGGGGGGAGAGAATCGTGCTTATCCGAACAGTATTGACACCAGAGGTACTATAGTAATTATGAATTATCTCTAAAAATAATTTTTTCCAAAGTTAGTAAAGTAAAGGTAGAAAGTGAACCAAGGATCGCGGCGATCGCTCCTGAAGATAAGTATTGAGATAATAAACTGGGCTTGATTTCTGCGATCGGAAATTGGGGATATAAACCCGCAGCAATACCTTTACTTTTTCCTGAAATCAAAGTTCTTAAACTGGGAGGTTGTTTGGGATTAATTGAGAGATAACGTAATTTTTTAATTCCTGGTTTTTCATCAGCAACTATTAGAAATTGATTCTTTTCTAAATTTAACTCTTTATCGTGCATCCGCAGTTTGCCGCTAATAATTGTTGAGTTTTGTATTTCATCTCTAACATTAGATGATTGTTTAAAGCGATAAAAGTTGACATCTTTAACATCAAAGTCCGCATAAAACCATTGAGAATTTTCTGTTTCTTGGTCAGGTTTGATTTTGGTTGGTTTCGGTAAATCAATACGTATCTGAGTAGGGGATAGTATATTTAACTGAGGCTCTTGGGTTTGAGGAGTATAGTTTAGTTCTAGAGCTTGATAGCTATTATTATCACTAGTAATATTTAGCTCTGGGATATTAATTTGTTCCAAGTTAAGAATATATGTTTGTTTAGCCAGACGTAGGTTTAAATTGCCTAAAGGTTCGGTAGAAGAGAAGTAACCGTTCAGGGGGGGGTAAAGCGGCAGGTGCTGTTCCAGAATATGACTGTGAAAAATGACACTAATGACAATGATGATCCCGAGGCATATGCGATCGCACAAATCAAAGATCATCAATCAGGGCAACCCTTCTATCTAGGTCGGACATACGAACTTCAGGCAGGTATACGAACTCAGATTCTCGAAGGTTTTAAAGGTGAACCAGTCCAACTTCTCGATAAGCAAGAGCCTATTCAATTGGAAATTGTCGTCTGGGCGGAAGATATGGAGATTGAGCCAGCCTGGATGCAGCCATACCTCTTTAGTCGAACTGAGGAGACTGCCAAGGCAGAATTCCAGATTAAGCCAACACAGTCAGGACGCAGGCAGGTTCGGGTCGAGTTTTTCTATCAGCTACACTGGCTTGCCAAAATTCAATTTGAAATTGAAGTAGTTGAAGCAGAGGAAATCGTTTTGGCTTCATGAAGAGAGGAATGCAGACAAAAGAAAAAACCGGAGTCACAAAAACCATGCAGAGAACAACACCGATTCCTCCTATTGCTTTCCAAGACGATCCTTTAGCTGTTAACCTTGAAATTTGCAAACAGAGAGAGCAATACTGGCTACAAATACTAGCGTGGGGACGACGGAAACGTTATCCCATGGGGATGACATCGCTGGATCTGGCGGAACTGAACAATCAACTCCAGCAAGAAATGGATGTGATCGCCAGAAATAATCAACAAGATCTGCCAACAAGACGGGAATTGGAAAATTTCGCACAAGTTGGTCACTATGCCTTCAATAAGGTTTTCTGCCACCCCGACGCACGGACTGCTATAAGAGAGTTAATTAGTTTGAGCCAAGCAGTCTCCATCCAGGTTGTTTCAGAAGATTTTTTCTTACCTTGGGAACTGATCTATCCCGCCACCCTAGATGAGCCATTCTCCTACGATCACTTTTGGGGAATGAACCATCTCATCTCTCGCACTATTATCCAAGATGCTCATCCCGGAGCCTTTGTTTCGTAAAATCAGTTTCAATACTTGTCCTACATTGGGAATGCTGACCTACAGTGGGTTGCCTGGTGTCCTTCAACAAGAACTTCATTTCTTCCAAGAACTAGAAGATCAAGGTCAACTCGCTCTCTTTCGGCTGCGTTCCCTCGATCCCGACAATATGCGAACAGAATTTCAAGAATTTAGAGACTTCTGGAAAAATAGCTTTAATTTAGCCCACTTCGCCTGCCATGCTGCCCATAACTCTGATTCCCCCAACCTGTCACACATATTACTCTCGGAAGAATTTCCGATCACCCTTAGAGAAATGGATGCCTACGAGATCGAAATTGACGGACATCCCCTCATTATCATGAATGCCTGTGAGACAGGCAACTGCAACCCACTTTATACCTCAAACTTTGCCGCCGCATTTCTCAAGTACGGCGCACGGGGGATAGTGGCGACTGAATGCACTGTCCCTGACGCTTTCGCCGCTGACTTTGCTGAACAGTTGTACATTCACCTCCTGGCGGGGAACCCATTAGGGGAAAGTTTGTTAGCTGCGCGCGCAAGTACATTTTTGCAAAATTACAAGAATCCGTCGGGATTGCTGTACTCTATGTATGCACCCCCATCCATTCGCTTAGTTCAAGCAGGAGGCTCAAATGAGTGATGATACGATCTCAGTTCGCACCACAGACGCTACCATCAGGCGAGGAGGAAGTCCCAAGGAACTCAAGGTTGAGGTTTTAGCGGAAAACGTCAATTTATTCCTCACCCAAATCGTAGGCATATTGGAAAAAGCACCGGATGAGGTAGGCACATTTCAATTTACTGAGTTTTCCGTATCTGCTGAAGTTTCCGCAAATGGAAAACTGGTATTGCTAGGTTCCGGTGTAGAAACAGGTATTCAAGGAAGCTTGACTTTCAAGTTTGAAAGAAAGGTTTGAGGAATCAAGTGAGGTATTCACATTAGATTACCAGATTTAGTTTCCCCCCTGAGCAGTTACGAAAAATGAAGCTGTAATATGCTGCTAGAATCAATTTAATAATCAGGATTCCCAATGGCAAAAGGTTTTGGTGAAGCATCTAAGTACCTAAGCAAAATTAATTGTATATTCTGTGCCAAAATCTTTTAAAACCTTTTCGACATACTTAACTAAATTTTTCCAGCTAGAGTATGCCTCTTTTTCAATCCACTCATATTTCATAAATCGCCAGAGAGTTTCAATCAAATTAAGTTGGGGTGAATAAGTGGGTAACCAGAAGATTTCCAATTTTTTCTGTCGCCACTCTGCTATTTTTTTCTGAAAAGCTTTGCTGGTATGAATGGGAGCATTATCTATAACCGTTCACAGCCCTCCCAAAACTTGAGAGCCGCGATCGCTACCTAGCGCAAGGCGATCTCTTCAAGAGCCCCTTGGCGGTGCGCTACTTCTGAGAGCTTGTCAGTATTCAGACTGCTCAAGCCTATAGAATCTGAGGGATGGGACTGACTGGGTTGAGGAAGCAGGGAAGGTGGTAAAGTGCCCTCACGAGATGCCCTCACTGCCTCGGTCATGAATTCCAAGACATTACGGTTTTGGGAGCGCAGACTGGTCACCACCGTCAGCATCCGAGCAACAAAAACACTACCTGCGGAGCTTTGAGAACCGAAGCTAGTGCGCCGCCACAACACTGCTGGACGAATGGCTCTCTCGGCAGCATTATTGGTTGGGGACAAGCCCTCTACCGTGACGAACAGCCACAGGGCTGGTTCCACTTTCAGTAATTGGCGACAAGTACGCACAGTCTTAGCTAGAGGAGTTTTCTCCCTTGAGCCAATCTGATAATCAGCCCCTGAAGAGAGTAAACTTCTCACACGAAGAGCGAATCGGCGATACTAATGACTGAAACTGAGTCTGGCTGATCGTTCCATCTCTTACTCGATGCAAAGAGCGAAACAACTTCTTCTGTTGAGCCAGCAGGTCTCGTCCTATTTGACGAGATACACCATTGCGTTCAGAGATTTTGGTGAACTCTCGCTTCAGGTGCGCCCAACATAGTTGTCTTTGGTCAACATCGACCCAATTGTAGGCACTATAACGATCGCTATTGAGAATCCCTCGAAAATCCTGACCCAATAAATCCTGAGCCGCTGCGGTAGAGCGAGCCAACATCACTTGAAAGAAGCTCACTAAAGGAGTTACGGCTACCCACAACCAAGCTCTCTGATTATGGGGATTTTGTCCATCGGCATTTCCCTGCTTGAAGCCTGTCTCATCGGCTCCCACTATCGGCGCGGATTGGATGTAGGTTTGTGCTTCGTCCACTGGTCTGGACACCGCCTCAGAAGCTTCGGTTCTCAGACGATTGACGCTGCCTAGAGACATTTTGACCCCAAAGAAGTCGGACATGGCTGAAAGTACCATCCGATGGGAATGACGATACATCCCACTCATCAACGAGACCATCGATACCACTCTCAAGCCGTAGCCGCTGACTTCTACTTCTTCGGGTAGGGAAGCTCTGGTTTTCTGACCACAATGACAGCACACCAGTTGGTGTAGGCGATGCTCTTCGATGTGGAGTTGGATGGGGGGAATCTCGACAACTTGATGGCGATAGGGGTTGGGGTCAAATCCTGTCAGTCTCTCTCCACAACAAGCGCAAGTCTGGGGATAGTAATCTCTGAGGAGCTCACACTCTTCTACTGGATACAGGGAACGGCTATGACCCCGATGACCTGGTTGTCCTAGATGCGGACAAGTCCTTTCTCGCTTTTTTCGCGGTTTCTTTTTTTTCTTTATGTTCTGAAAGTTAGGGGAGTCTGAAGCGGGAGGGCTATGGGAGTTCTGTGAGTTACGATTGCTTTTTTCACTCAGCTGCTGGTTCTGAACTTGTAATTCTTTGAGGTGTTGCTCTAGTTGCTCTATCTTCAAGCCTAACTGCACCACTAACTTTCTGACACTGACGGGAGTTTTCTCCCAATCGTCGGTGCCAATTCCTGCCGTCTCTAGTAGGTGCTTCTCATCCATACCTCTTAGATTACCAGATTTCGTTCCCCCCCCTGAACGGTTACGAAGAGAATTTAGGATCAGTGTCAGCATTTTCAGGAAAAAGACAATATTCTGATGGTTGAATAGCAGACTGTAAACAAAAAGAAAGTTGTTGATCTTGGTTATAAGTTAATTGATTAATTCTCGTTTGAGGATTTATTCTGAGGTTGGAAATCGCAAATTCTTGCCCTAATGAAGGATCAGTAGAGGTTAAAATTAGCCGACTAGTAGCATAGGGAAAATCAATTTTTATTTTATCGAGGCTATTTAGTTTTTGATTAATAATTTTATCTTCACTAGTAAACTTACCTTTAAAAGTTAAAGGTTGAGATTGTTTTCCCATTAGATCAATTTTTTCAATTCCTATCACATTTTGTAGCAATGGTTTTTCTGACTTTCCGTCAAAAGTAAAACTCATTTCTCTGACTATTATCTGTCCTTCAAAAATGTAGCTTCCCTTGAAAACAATCAGCAATAAAAACAATATAATCCAGATTAAAGCCGTTAATATCGCAGTAATTTGATGACTTCTTTTAATTCCTATAAGATAAGACCATAAATTACTAAAGAAACTTATTACCATGGGAATTTAAAACCAATTTGGATCGTGTTTAAAAGGAAAAGTCCGACTTACTCCTTCACTATTTTCTAAATAAAGTTCATATCTCCCCGCAGGTTGGTTTTGATGATTCCAGATCAGGCGAATGTGACCCTGTTGAGGATTGTTACGCGGATCCCTAAATACTGCTTCACCTTGATAGCGAATTTCTAAGACGGGGAAAGTAGTGCTATTTAAACTTTGAATGACAAATTCATATTCATCAGAACTTTCTTCTAAAATCACAGGATAATAAACTGGTTCAGAATCTTCAATAATAAAAGCTAAGGAACGAAGGCTTTCTAGAGGAACATTAGCACTGCGATGTTGTAGAACTTTTTTGGTATCGAGGTCGAAAGTATAATTAGGTTGCAGATATTCGGTTTTCAGTTCATCAAGACGATATCTTTTCAAAAATGATTGAATGCTGATTATTGGTTCTTGGCTACTATCACCAGGAACTTTGATCGCTAGATTATTAGGATATTCCGTCAGCTTGCTAGTGGCAAAAGAAATTAGATCAGGAAGTCTATCCCGCTATTTCTCACAAAAAGTGCGATCGCTCTTTGCCAGAAGTTTTACTGCATCAATGTTTAACCCTGGTGTTAACTCCCTGCTGTGAAACAACAGTCTGTGGTTTGAGTTCCAGTCAGTATCAAAATCAATTAAACTTTAAAGAAAAAGCAATTTACTTAGCATAAATATCGAGCAAATATATTTATTGTATCGATAAATATGACTAAAATAATAGACACAAATAAGGTATAATCTAAGAACAAAAGTAATTTTAATTTATTTATTTAATGACTCCTAGTTCGACCCATTATGCCCCAGTCAATTTAACTTTGGAAGTCTAAAAGGAAGAAAAGTAATAGCTATTTTACTGGAGAGAGAATTACCTCAGATGCAGGAATTGTCTTATGGCAGAATTAGATAAAAACTGAAAATAACAGAGAAATTTGCTAAATGTTTTCGAGATTATCGACTCATCTTATTAGAATATTCAGTAATCAGTTATTAGACAAAGAGTTTATGGCATCGGATTGGGCTATGAAGATGTTAATGACCATGATAAATTACGCTACGACCCAGCCTTAGCAATTGCCTTAGATAAGCTAGATTTTATTAATTCAAAAAAAACTGGATTGGCAGGAAAAAGTACAATTAATCGACTAGAATATTGTCCTGAAACAATTATCAATCAGAAAGAAAGTCGTTACCATAGAATAGAACCTAACCCCAAAGCAATTGAAAAAGCTTTTGTTGAGATATTTCTAGCATCTTATAAAAAGCCACCTAGAGAAATTGTTTTAGACATGGATGTAACGGATGACCTGACTTTTCACGGCATCTCTGAAAGCCCCTTCAAATAAGGGTTTCTCTCCAAGCCTAATTCTCAATAATCTATAGTTAATGATAATGAATGACGAAAGAATTAGGCTTGGAGAATGGAAATTTGGCGATCGCCTGAGAACCGAAAAAGATCCCGTGAAAAGTCAGGAGAAGCCCTACCAGAATTAAAAAGAATAATTGGATTAATTAGAGAAAAATGGTCAGATACTCATATCGCGCATTAGAGAAGATAGTGCTTATTCTCGCGAAGAGATTATGGTCTGGTGCGAAGAACAGCCAAGACTTGATTATATTTTAGCTATGGGAACTAATAATCAATTACAATTAAGAGCTTCCGATATTATTGAGAAAGCTAAGGCTGATTATGAGTCAAGACTTGAACCTGTTACTAAAATAAGGTCGACATTTTTTTCGACCGATGAAGAATTATCAGAAGCGAAAAAATTAGTTCCCGAAGCTACTTGGTATCGTTCCCTTTGCTATAAAACACAAACATCATGGAGTCGAAGTAGAAGAGTTATTACCAAAGTTTGTTATGGTAGTAAAGGCTCACAAATGCGTCATGTTGTAACTTCTTTGCCTGCTTCAAAGATACCACCATCTAAACTTTA